>NVWK01000002.1 GCA_002733605.1 Robiginitomaculum sp. | reverse complement strand
TAGGCGGCACTCCCGGTGCAGTCCGGCACAATTTGGGCGTTAGTCCAAATGCTCAACTGCAAACACCGTCTCCCCTCCAGCAAGCCAACGTGCACATGCTTGTCCCAAAGAGGAGAACACTTTCAATATAGGGGCGGGGGAGGGCGCGTGGATTAAGTTTTTAAAAATGGCAGTAAAAGTAGTGGTGTTGACTAATTGACAAAAATAGGCTAAATTGTCAATTAGCGAGGATGTATGAAAATTGTCGATAAAACTATCAGTATCAATCAGCCGGTAGAGCTGGTGTTTCGCTATATTTCCAATCCTACCAATTCTATGAGCTGGTTTCCCGGGATTGCCGGGCTGGCTTCATTTAATGATTTGCCCCACGGGATGGTCGGCAAAATCTACACAGAACAAATTACACTGCCGTCGGGGCGACGTAAAGACATGCGTATTCATGTGGTCGAGGTAGAGCCTAATCGGCGGTTCGTTACAGAAGGCCAAATGCTGATTTTCAAAACCCGTATGGAAGTTGATTGCCGGGAACTCCAGGAGGGTGTGACCGAGCTACACTGGGTGTTTTCTGTGCACAGTCCTACACAGCCGGATCGGAGGCTGAGCAAATATCTTTTGGCACAGGATATTTGCGGGCGGAGCGAGACCGGATTGCAGCGATTGAAAGCTTTGTTGGAGACATAGGTTGCTCATGTTGCTCATGGCTATCTGGTTGGGGCAGAGCGCGGTTGATGTATGATTTCTGTTAATCATTTTGACAAAATTAAAGACGTTTTTTGATAAGCTGCGCGGGTTGCAAAACCTTGTTTTTAACGTCACGGGCTTGTCACAGATTGGCTCTATCCGGCTGTTGAATTTCAAGGGAATTGTCCCGGGAGATTCGCGAAAATTTATATCGTGAACATCAAGGAGATGAAGATGAAACGATTTATGACAGGATTAAGTGTAGCCAGCATGTTGTTTGCCTATTCGGCTTTTGCATTTGATAATATAAAGATCAAGAAATCCGAAGTGCCGGCGGCCGCCCTCGCCACAGCAGAGTATTACGCGCCGGGCGTTACATTTTTCCGCTACGCCTATGAAGACGAAGAGGGTGTGCGGGTTTATGAGTTTGAAGCCATTGATCCCGATGGTCGCCATATTGAAGTGGATGTGCTTGCGGACGGCGCATTACAGGAAATCGAATGGGAGAAAAAAATGGATGAAGTGCCGGCAGGTGTACGGGCCTCTTTGGAGCTGAAATACCCCGATATGCAGGTGAGCTTTATCGAAGCGTCTATTCGCCCGGATGGTTCGTTTCATTATGAATTTGAAGGTGTGGATGCCGACGGTGATTTCATGGATGTGGAAATCGTCGACACAGACCTAGACGTGAAACGGGTTGCGACCAATTAAGCCGTTTTAAAACACTCTGGATTTGACGCAGGGAATTTGACAAAGGCGGTTCAGATATTGAACCGCCTTTGTTGTAAGTATTAGTCTTTATAAGCTTTGACGCCTGCGAGTATTAGCTGTTCGGCTTTTTCGCGGTCATCCCAGCCAATAACTTTGACCCATTTGTTTTTTTCCAAATCTTTATAGTGGGCGAAGAAATGCGGGATGCGATCTTGCAGGACTTGCGGCAAATCTTTGTAGGATTTGATCTCGTCATAATAAGGGGTCAGTTTGGAATGGGGCACGGCGACGATTTTTTCGTCAAAGCCGGCCTCGTCTTCCATCAGGAGCACGCCGACAGGGCGGGCGCGGACAACACAGCCCGGCATGAGCGCGCGTTGACCGACGACAAGCACATCGGTCGGATCGCCGTCATCGGATAGGGTGTGCGGGATGAAGCCGTAATTACACGGATAGCGCATGGAGGTGTACAGGAAGCGGTCTACGAACATGGCGCCGCTGGCTTTGTCAATCTCATATTTGATCGGCTCGCCGCCAAGCGGCACCTCGATGATGACATTGATGTCGGAAGGCGGGTTTTCGCCGACGCTGATTTTTGAAATATCCATGACTGCCTCGCATGTGTAAGGGCTATTGAAATGTTGCGCATCAATAGCGGAGCGGGCTGTGGGGTCAAGGATTTATTGCGCCTAGACTGTACTTGTATTTTGTGGTGCAGACTCCTTGTGGGATGGGCGTGGGAAGCGGGCCGGTTTCAGCTTTAGTCCAAAGAGCGGGCGTATGGGCCACCATCGCCGGATGAGAAATTCGTGGATCAGGGCGCAACCTGCGAAAGTGGCGCATGTGACCAACAGAAACTCCGGCCATGCTGACAAGCTTTGTCTGGTGAGCCAATATCCGGCCATGATGATGAGCGTCTGGTGCAGGATATACCACGGGAAGATGGCTTCGGTCATATAGGCGAGGACGCGGCTTGGTCGGTTGAGCCAGCGTTGGGCGGCGCCGAGAATGGCGATGATCGCGAACCATGCATAGACGGACTTTCGCGCCTTTTCTTCAAAAAATTCGATAACGTTGTAGGTGAAGACAGGGCTGTGTTTCATGTCGAGTGTCCAGACCAGCGTGGCTGTGATGATGATGAGACTCGTGAGGCACAAGGCCGGTGTAAAGGCGCGCGCGACTGCGCCCCAGAACCATTTATCTTTTGCGATCAACATGGCAAATAAAATGATGCTGAAATACAGTTGGTGATTGGCCCAATCCGCGGCGAGCGCATGGGTGGAGGGATAGAGAGGGGCCAGATAGAACGTGTTGATCAGGAAGGGGGCGGTTGGAAGGATCAAGACCCAGAGCGCGCCAAGCTTGCCGCCGAATACGGCTTTGGTGATCCGCTCCCCTGCGTTTTCCATAAAGCTTGCGATCGGGCGGGCTAGCGGGATTAATATCCATGTATAGACCAGCAGATACACCACATACCAAAGATGGTTCCATGTGGGGAGGAGGACGGAATATGTGTGCATATCCCCCTTGAAATACAGCGGATAAAACTGGCGCCAGCCCATATCGATCTCGCCGCTTTCAAGCAATTGTAGCCACGCTTGCGGCATGACAATGACATATATGCCAAACACGATGGGGATGAATAGGCGCAGGCTTCTTTGCCAAGTAAACTGTGCCAGATTTGCCTTGTCGAGGGCAAAACGCAAAGCGATGCCGGAGATAAAAAACAACAGGGAGAGCCGCCACGGGTTGAGTAGTTTCATGAGCGGCTCAGGAGCCGGATTGGCATGCACGCTTTTTACGTGCCAGCCCCAGCTGACATAAAACATGCCGATATGGTAAAAAATCAACAGGCCGAATGCGAGAATACGCAGCCAGTCCAGATCATATCGGCGTGTGTGTATATGTGTGCTCACTTCAAAACCTCTCCTCAAAATATGATAGAGGCATGGGCCACACACGAATTGGAGGCTAGCGCGATGGTGTAAACGACGGCTATCGGGGACGAAGGCGGGAGGTATGGGGCGAGTTGCGGCTCTCAGGGATGAAATCAGGGATTGGTGGGTGAAATCCGGGGATCAGGGTTTGATTATCGAATGTACTATGGCATGTTTGGGCTATGGAGCCTTTCATCACGCATACCGAGATTCTGGCCGACCGCAAAGCGGACCGCGAGACCTATGGGTATGTGTTTGTATTTACATTTGCCTCATGGGTGGTGCTGTCCATGTCCCAATATGTAGAAAAACTTGAACACGATCCAGATGCGCGCGCATTGAAATCCTGGATTGAAATGGGTAGTTCGCATTTGGTGGTGGCGGTTGGTGTGCTGGCTATTCCTTTTATATTAAGCTTTGCTCCCCTGAGCCGTGAGCGCATGAAAACGTCCATTCCTATTCATATTGTTGCCTGTATCGGGTTTTCCGCTGTGCATATTCTGCTGATGGTCGGGGTGCGTAAAATTATGTATTGGTTCTGGTTGGGGGAGACGCTGGACTTCGGGCTGCGAGATTTTAATGTCTGGATGTACGAGTTTCGCAAGGATGCCTACACCTATGCTTTGGTCGTGTTGATGTTTCAGGTGGGCCGACAGGTTGTGCAGCTCAGGCTGGAATTGGCGGCGGCCCGAACAGAGGCTAAACAAAACCATCGTCTCAGTTTAAAGTCCGGCGGCCGCTCGATCTTTCTTGATGTTGACGATGTGATTTGGGCCAAAGCGGCCTCGAACTACGTGGAAGTGCACACCGAGACCAGCACCCATTTGGCCCGTATGACCCTGTCGCGTTTGAAGTCTTTGCTAGAAGATGCAGGCCCCACCCATGTCCAGACGCATCGTTCCTACATTGTGCGCCGTGACGCCATTCGCGAGATTATCCCGACAGGGGACGGGGACGCAAAACTGGTGCTGAACAATGGGGACACTGTGCCTGTGAGCCGGGGGTATCGGGCCGGTTTGGATGAGGTGCGCGTCGCTTAGTCTTGCGGCTAAGTATTCCGTCCCGCCTTACGATCCCGTGCACTTAACAAGCGTAACCGTAGCGCATTGATTTTGATAAATCCGCCTGCGTCGGCTTGATCGTAGACATCATCTTCTTCGAACGTCACATGTTCTTGTGAGTACAATGAATACGGCGATGTGCGGCCAACAATATCGCAATTACCTTTGTAGAGTTTGAGGCGCACAGAGCCGGTGACCATTTCCTGAGATTTGTCGATGGCGGCTTGTAGCATTTCGCGCTCGGGCGAATACCAATAGCCGTTATAGACCAGCTCGGCATATTTAGGCATTAACTCGTCTTTGAGATGCATGGCCCCTTTGTCCATAGTAATCTGTTCAATACCGCGGTGGGCCATGAGCAGGATTGTGCCGCCGGGAGTTTCGTAAATGCCGCGTGATTTCATGCCGACAAACCGGTTTTCAAGAAGATCAAGACGGCCAATGCCGTTGGCACCGCCAAGCTCGTTTAAGCGGGTCAGGAGGGTGGCGGGGCTCATGGCGACGCCGTTGATCGAGCAGGCATCCCCGCGCTCGAAACCGACTTCTATATATGTAGCTTTGTCGGGGGCGGCTTCGGGGGAAACTGTGCGTTGGTAGACAAATTCGGGGGCTTCTTGGGCCGGATCTTCGAGGGCTTTGCCTTCTGATGAGGTGTGTAGCAGATTGGCATCCACAGAGAACGGGGCTTCGCCGCGTTTGTCTGTGGCGATCTCGATATTGTGCTTCTCTGCATATTCAATCAATTTGGTACGGGAGTTCAATTCCCATTCCCGCCAAGGCGCGATGACTTTAATGCTCGGGTCAAGGGCGTAATAGGCCAGCTCGAACCGCACTTGGTCATTGCCTTTGCCGGTGGCGCCGTGACAGACGGCATCTGCACCGACCTGATGGGCGATTTCGATCTGGCGTTTGGAAATCAATGGGCGGGCAATAGAGGTGCCGAGCAAGTACAGACCTTCATACAAGGCATTGGCACGAAACATCGGGAAGACGAAATCGGCAACAAATTCTTCGCGTAGATCGTCGATGAAAATCTCTTTGACCCCGTGGGCTTCGGCTTTGCGGCGCACAGGTTCCAGTTCTTCGCCTTGGCCCAGATCGGCAGTAAAAGTGACAACCTCACAGCCTTTTTCTTCCTGAAGCCATTTTAGAATAATGGATGTGTCTAACCCGCCTGAATATGCGAGGACGACTTTCTTGGGATGCGCTGTCATTTATATATTCCCGGTCGCGCTTGCGCGCTCCGCGCCTCTTGTTATATTCTTGTTTCCGTTTGCCCCTGTGTAGGCGGGGGCTTTTGTTCGTGTTTATTCACGTGGTTCTTTAGCCAGAATGATGGCTAAAAGCTAGGGTTTATTCGGGGGGTTGCAATGATTTTTGATCGGCGCGGAGGGAAAAATATACCCAGAGGCATGCGAGAGCCAAAGCCATAACGCCGCCAAGCCCCAATATGCCTTTCCACGTAAGGGGAAGCGGGGCATCTGTGCGGGCCAGTGCCAAAACGCTCAGGCCGGCGACCGCGTTTAGGGTGCCGTGAAACAGGCTGGCAGCCCAGACGGAGCCATTTTTAAGCCGGACATAGCCGATGATTGGCGAGACGAGCAGGGTAAAGCCGACCATGAGGAATATGCCTGCGATTGGCAGGCCGGGGTAATTATGGCCCATATAAATCAACGGGGCGTGCCAGAACCCCCAGACAATGCCGGTAAACAGGGCGGTTTTCCAAAATCCGTGCGCAATGAGTTTGCTCCACAAAAACCCGCGCCAACCCAGCTCTTCCGAAATCAGCAGAACGCCATTAATGGCTGCGCCTAACGAGATTGCCTGTATGACTAAAATCACATCTATATAGGGGGGCAGGGTCGTGCCTGCGGGCAAAGCGCCCGAGGAGAGCAGGCCTTCTCGCAAGCTGACAAGATGTATATCTTTGCCAAGCAATGACAGGAGCAGGGCGCCGAGGCAAATGAGCAAAGGTACGGCCCACGCGACAACCATCCAGCGGTTCCATATTGGTTTGAATGCCAGAGTTTTCAACATGTGCCCTTTGTCAAAAATACGCGCACAGATCACAGCGGCGATCGCGGGGCCAAGCATAAACAGGGTGGCTCCGATCGCAAATGTGGAGGCGCTCTCCCAAAACCCCAATGGCAAGAGGCTGAAAAACAGACCCCAGCTGAGCGCAAATGTGAGGCCGCAAAAAGTCAGAACGGGTTTGGTGAACATGAGAGGCTCCTATAGAATTTATGTGCGCTTATCGGGGTCGGATTTCCAGACGCGGTAGGAATAGATGAAAGCATATGCTGTGGTTGCGAGGACTAGCCCTATGACAGCGTAAATGCCGATTTGTGGGGGGGGGAGAAAAACTGCACATGCTAAACCGGCCACGCCGGTTGCGACCATCATGCGCCCCATAAGCCGGTGGGTTTTATCCCATGCCAGATCAGAGCTTAGGGTCCATGGTGTTCGAACGCCGAAGAGAAAATTTCGGCGGAGCTTGCCCATAATATTGCCGAGAATGATAAAGAAGACACTTAAGCCTATGACCAGAAAATTCACCGGAATTTCCGGGGCAGTTGCCCCGGTTCCCAGAATTGAATAGAGGTATGCAATATAAAACTGGACGGCGACAAACAACACCATGCAGAGACCCCAAACGAAATTATAGGGGCGGGCATTGGGTTGGATACTGGCGCGAATGGGTTCGATCTTGGGGATGAATGCAAAGAGCAAAGATATAAAAATGCTGGTGAGGGGAAGTATGGACAGCCCGAACAGAATTTCGTTTTTTGATCCGTATCCGTTGGCAACTCCCTGTGCATCCCAATGTACAGGATAGGTGTCCAGAACCGGCAGGCCTTGCCATGCCCACATGGCCAAGCCGAAGCAGGCCGCTATACATACGAGACTAAAAACTATCATTTTTTTCGGTATTTTTTGGGATGATTTACTGGGTGGGTTTTGGACATTTAGGTCTCCTTTTCTATACCGAACAGGGTCATGAGGCTGGATAGCACTTCGTCAGCAACCGTGGCGTTCAGGCGGTAATAAATATGATTGCCCTTGCGCTCGGTCTGCACAAGGCGGGCGTCTTTCAAGACGGTGAAATGGGTGGAGAGGCTGGGTTTTGAAATGTCGTAATGGACTGCCAACTCGCCAGCCGTATGCGGCCTGTCGCGCAATCTCTTCAAGATGTCACGGCGGATCGGATGTGCCAAGGCTTTGAACGCATTGTTGTTTAGCATTTTGTCTAATTAGAAAAAAAACTAAATAGAGTCAAGACCTATGTGATCACGCTCGGGGGTTTGTCGTATTCTTGGGGTTTGAATTGGGCTAGGGTGCGGAAATATTTATGTGCATTGGAGAGATCGTGAAATTGGTAACCTCGTTTTTAATTCCTGTTGTTTTGTTGATCGGAGTATCGGCGCAGGCTGGGCCGAGTGATTTTCACGCGGGCGAGCTTCTGCCCGAATTTGGCAAGATTGCGTCTGTAGACATGGATCAAACTGTACGTGCGCGCGCAAAATTTAAAGTGGCTTTTGATGTCGGCCAACGCACAGAGGCGGGTACGCTGAACCGGAAGTTGGAAAGTGCGGCGCGGTTTCTCAATATGCACGCGGCCGCAGGGGTGAAGCCCAAAAACATCAAACTCGCGATTGTCTTGCACGGGGGTGCTGCGCGCGATGTGACCCGTGCGGCTTATTATGCGGCCTCTTTGAAAGACGATGAAACCAAACTGGAAAACGCGAATGTGGCTTTGGTGCAAGCGCTGATCGATAACGGGGTTGAATTTTATGTGTGCGGCCAGACGGCGGCCTATTACGGTATCAAAAACGAAGATTTACTGCCCGGCGTGCACATGGCGTTGTCGGCCATGACGGCCCATGCTTTGTTGCAACAAGACGGCTATACGTTGAACCCGTTTTAAAGCGCGGCTTTGATCTTGGCAGCCAAGGCGTTTAATTCGTCCATGTCCGCCATACCGCCGCCCGCATGTGCACCGAGGGTTTCGCCCTCATAGCGCGGGATGATGTGCACGTGCAGATGAAAGACGGTCTGTCCGGCAGGGGCGCCATTAAACTGGGTGACGACAATTCCGTCCGGCATGAGGGCCGTATTGACGGCGCGGGTCAGGCGCTGGACCGTGTGCATGAGCGGAGCGAGGGCGCTCTCGTCTATATCTAGCAGATTACGGGCTTGTACGTTTTTGGGAATGACGAGGGTGTGGCCTTTGCTTTGCGGAAACACGTCTAGAAATGCCAAAGTATGTTCGTCCTCATACAGTTTCACACACGGCATATCGCCGCGTAGGATTTTGGCGAAGATATTGTCGTCATCATATGTACCGTTCAGGCTCATAGTCTATTCCTTCTTGAATGGTGAATACGTGTCTAGCATATCTATTTCGTGATCAACAGCGCGGCGTTCCTGGCGTAGGAAGCGCTCAATGGCGGTGCGTAGCCCTTCGTGGACAAGGTAATGGGCGGAATAGGTCGGTGTGGCTTCATAGCCTCTGGCCAATTTGTGTTCGCCCTGTGCGCCCGCCTCGACGCGGGCCAAACCCATTTCAATGCCCGCCTCTATGGCTTGGTAATAGCACAGTTCGAAATGCAGGAAGGGGATGTTTTTAAGAGCGCCCCATTGCCGCCCATATAATGTGTCGCCGCCGATAAAGTTGAGAGCGCCTGCGATGGGGATGTCGTCTTCATAGGCGAGGATTAGCAGGGTTTGCCCACGTAGGGTTTCGTGAATGCTTTCGAAAAAGGCGCGGGTGAGATAGGCATGTCCCCATTTTCGCTCCGACGTATCCATATAGAACGCATAGAATATATCCCAGTGCTCGGGGCGTATTTCGTCGCCGCGTAGGCGCTTGATGGTCACATGTTCGGTGGCGCGTTTGCGTTCCGACTTTATCTTTTTGCGTTTGCGCGAGGTCAGTCTGGCGAGGAAGTCGTCGAAATCTTTGTAGCCACGATTGATGAAATGAAATTGTCTGTCTGTACGGGCGAGGAAGCCGTGCTTAAGCAGGGCCGTTTGTGTGGATTGATCCGCGAAGGTGACATGCGCGCCCGAGAGCTGGTTTTGGGCGCAAAATTGTTGCATGGTTTCGATCAGGGCGGTTTGGGCCTCGGGGGTTTTGGCGATCAGGCGCGGGCCTGTGGCCGGTGTGAACGGGATGGCGCATTGTAATTTGGGGTAATAGGCAAGCCCTGCCTGCTCGGCTGCATTGGCCCAGCCCTGATCAAAGACATATTCGCCCATGGAGTGGGTTTTGGCGTAGAGGGGCGCAGCGCCGACAGGATTACCATCCTCGTCTTCGAGCCAGATATGACAGGGGTGCCAGCCTGTGTCGGCGCTGACAGAGCCACTGGTTTCCAGCGCGTTTAAAAAATCCCAATCGGTGAACGGGTGGTAATCTGCGCTCCCCTTATCCGGTTGCAGCCCGTTCCAATCCGCGCGGCTGACCTCGTCAATGCGGGTGAGAATACGGGCCGTGTAGGGGGTGTCGATCCTAGGCCTCTATTTCCACGACCGCGTCAATTTCCACGGCGCAATCCAGAGGCAGGGAAGGGGCACCAACCGCAAAACGAGCGTGTTTTCCGGCTTCGCCAAACACGTCTACTAGCAGATCGGAACAGCCATTGATGATTTTGGGAAT
The DNA here is from genome assembly GCA_002733605.1 of Robiginitomaculum sp. Taxonomy (GTDB): domain Bacteria; phylum Pseudomonadota; class Alphaproteobacteria; order Caulobacterales; family Maricaulaceae; genus Robiginitomaculum_A. Next base: position 301,721 of record NVWK01000002.1, on the reverse strand, counting down.
GTCGATCGCGGTGGGCACACAGCCGGTGCTGACAAAACCGCCGACTTTGACAATGCGTTTGACGCGGGTCAGATCGCCGTCACAGGCGTCTTTCATTTGCGCGATCAGATTAAGGGCACACAAGCGGGCGGCTGCTTGGCCTTGCTCGAGCGTTAAATCTTCGCCGAGGCGGCCTTTGATAAATGTGCCGTCTGCGCTCACAGATACTTGTCCGGCGATGAACACCAAATTGCCGCTGAGGACATAGGGCACATAATTGGCGACAGGGGCGACAGGCTTAGGCAGTGTCAGGCCCAACTCGGCCAAGCGGTGGTCAATCGTGTTCATAAGAATCTCCTTTTGCCAACAGATACAGGATATGCCAATAGGGGTAAATATCAAAACCGGAGTTGGTTCAAATGAATACGGATGTTCCCCAGCAAAATGCGCCTTTGGAGGCGAGCGCAGCCTCACAAGAGGTGTTGTCCTTTTTGGCCAACCGGCGCTCGACATTGGTCAAATTGATGCAAGCGCCGGGGCCGGATGCGCAGCAACTGGATATGATTTTACGGGTGGCGGCGCGGGTGCCTGATCATCGTAAATTGACCCCGTGGCGGTTTTTACTGTTTCAGGATCAAGCGCGAGCTGATTTTGGCGTGCATTTGGCCGAAAAATTCTCCGAGGATTGCCCAAACGCGGACACGGAGCGTGTCCAGTTCGAGCGCGACCGGTTTTTGCGCGCACCGCTGGTTATCGGTATCGTGTCCAGCCCGAAGGCGTGTCCGCGCGGGACACCGAAATGGGAACAGGAACTTTCTGCCGGCGCTGTATGTATGAATATGTTGCTGGGCGCGCGGGCTAGCGGCTTTGCGGCCCAATGGCTGACAGAATGGTATGCATTTGACCCGCGTATTGAAACCGTGTTGGGGCTGGGCGAGAGCGAACGTATGGCCGGATTTCTCTATATAGGATCCTGCGACGCGCCCCTCTCAGAACGCCCCCGTCCTGATCTTTCCGATCTTGTCGCCCCATGGTTGTACGAAAAAACGTAGGTTTTACTGACAATTTGGTAGGTATCCGGCTGGCAGTAAGGCGGTTTAAATATACCTAAAATTGTGGCGTGCTTTTTTGTTTATCTCCCGTTCAGGTTCATTCTGGTAAGTATTATGGGGTCGGAGTTTAGGCTCCTGATCATAGAACCTCATCCCTACCACGCGCCCCGTGTAGTGATGAGGTTCACAACACTCGGCTCTTTGCTTTTATAGAGGAAAGGGTCTCTTTGAGCGGCGAAGTCATGTGGGGCAACGTCCGCAAGCTCGGAGACTTGAAAGAAGAGGTGCCTTCGGGGGAAGGCATCTCTTTTTTTCGCTTAAAGTTTAGCGCTTAATTATGTGGCTGACATTCGCGGCTATAAGCTTGCGAATAGGGTTTGTCGAAACAGTTCAGGAAGCCATCCACTACATCCAAATTCATGGGCCATGTAGGCGCGGGCGCATCAGGATATTGTTTTTTAAACTGTGCAACCCCTTTGGCAAAACCATCCGGCATGGACACGGCGGCCAGGTTTTTGCGCGCAGTCAGGAGTGCGGTTTTATCTTGTTTCAGATAGGCAATGGTTGCGTCTCGATAAAGCTGCATGGGCAGATCATGGGTTTTTCTGGTTTGCGAGAACAAATAAATCGCATGTTCGCTATCCCCTGCTGCAGCCCTAAGCTGGGCTTCGTGCCACATCATACCGTCAATGTTTTGCTCATACATTCTCTCTCTATAGGCTTGTAAAAGAGAAGCTGCGCTGCGCTCGCACCCTTTGATCTTGCCAACAGATCTCCAGCCTTTTTTCTTGTCTTCGTTGAACGTTTCAAAATCAAGGCGGAGATAGTCAAATTCATTCGCCACACATTCGCTCGCATATGCAGCGGTAATTTCGGGTGGGGCGGGTCGTGTTGATGTTGAGCAAGCGCCAAGCAAGATAAGGCCCATAAGCGCAGGCATAAATGTTTTCATGAAATTCTCCTCCAGCCAATACGTAACATAGGCAAGGGTTGGAAACATGAAAACAAAATTAAATGTTGAAGAGGTGACTAGCCAGTTTCTCCGAACAATTCACGGCCAATCAACCAGCGGCGAATTTCGGATGTGCCTGCACCGATTTCGTAGAGCTTGGCATCGCGCAGAAGGCGTCCGGTCGGATAGTCATTGATATAGCCATTGCCGCCTAAAAGCTGGATGGCATCGAGGGCGCACTGGGTGGCGCGTTCGGCGGAATATAAAATGGCACCGGCGGCGTCTTTGCGAGCGGTTTCGTCGCGGTCACAGGCTTGAGCGACCGCATAGACATAGGCGCGTGATGTGGACAGGGCCACATACATATCGGCGACTTTTCCCTGAATAAGCTGGAACTGGCCAATGGATTTACCAAACTGTTTGCGCTCGTGCACATAGGGCAAAACCACGTCCAGACAGGCTTGCATAATGCCGATTGGGCCACCGGACAGCACGGTGCGTTCATAATCAAGGCCGGACATCAAAACACCGACCCCGCCGCCTTTCGGGCCCATGATATTTTCTTTGGGCACGATGCAGTCTTCGAACACCAGCTCGCAGGTGTCCGAGCCGCGCATGCCGAGCTTGTCAAGTTTTTGGGCGGTCGAGAAGCCTTTGAAGCCTTTTTCGATGATGAAAGTGGTGATGCCGCGCGAGCCTTCGTTCGGTGAGGTCTTGGCGTAGACGATCAATGTGTCGGCGATTGGGCCATTGGTGATCCACATTTTATTGCCGTTGAGTAGATAATGATCCGATTTTTCTTCGGCGCGCAGTTTCATCGAAACAACGTCCGATCCGGCTTCGGGTTCGGACATGGCGAGGCTGCCGACATGTTCACCGGAGATCAGTTTGGGCAGGTATTTTTGTTTTTGCTCTTCATTGCCCCAGCGGCGAAGCTGGTTGATACACAGATTGGAATGGGCGCCGTAGGAAAGCCCGACAGAGGCGGAGGCGCGGCTGATTTCTTCCATGGCAATGGTGTGTTCCAGATAGCCGAGGGCCGAGCCGCCGTATTCTTCTTCGACCGTAATGCCCAACAGGCCGAGATCACCCATTTTGTTCCACAATTCGCGCGGGAAGGCGTTTTCCTTGTCGATCTGGGCCGCGATTGGTGCGATTTCGTCGCGGGCAAAGGCGGCCACGGTTTCGCGGATCATGTCTGCGGTTTCGCCGTGATTAAAACTGAGGGTCGGGTATGTGGTGCTCATAAGCTGTCTTCTTGTTCTAGTTCTAATAAAATTTCGCCGTCAGAGACGAGGGCGTCCACCGCGCAGTTCACGGCGCTGACCACGCCGTCTCTGGGGGCTTCCAAACTCATTTCCATTTTCATGGCTTCCATAATGATTAGCTTGTCGCCTTGGGCGACTGTGTCTCCGGCTTTCACATTCACGGCCAGAATCTTGCCGGGCATGGGGGAGCTGACGGCATTACCGCCAGCGCCCGCATCTGCGTGGGCTTCGGGTTGGAAGCGCGGGATCAGAAGCGAGGCACCATTGCATTTGAGGCTGACCAGTTCAGCGTCGTGCCAGTGATCCCAGCAATTGTAAAACCCGAGCGTCTGTTTTGTGACAAATGTCGTATGGGTGTAATCCATCTTGATCGTGATGGGCGCGCCGCCATTCACAGAGGCGACACAGGTTTGCGGGGTGTTTTTCAAGATGGCGACATTGACCATCTCGCCGTCGCGCTCGAACTTCCATTCGGTCGACGCGTCCAGATTAAGTCGCCAGCCTGCCCCATCGGCGAACACATCTCCGTGCTGGCTCGTTTGGTTGGAGAGCACGCAGCCAGCGAGGGCATAGGCTTCGTCGGTTTTCGCCAGCTTGTCGCCTATGAGGAAGTCCAAATGGGCGGGGATGAAATCCGTATTGAATTTTCCGTTTTGGAAATCGGGATGGCTGAGGCAGCGGACAAGAAATTCCGTATTGGTGGTGACCCCGAAAATACGGCTGTCCATCAAATGTTCGCGCAGATAGCCAATGGCTGTGTCGCGGTCTTGGCCATAGCCGATCACTTTGGCAATCATCGGGTCGTAATAGACACTGATATTACTGCCATTGACGATACCGGTATCGCTGCGATAGCCGCCGTCCTCATATTCGAAATGGCCGAGCTGGTTTTGTTTGATCGTGCCGATACTGGGCAGGAAATCATTGGCCGGGTCTTCGGCATAAAGGCGGGCCTCTACGGCATGGCCATGTATCTCGATGTCTTTTTGTTTGGGAAGTTTTTCGCCTTGGGCCACGCGGATTTGTAGTTCGACCAAATCCAGATTGGTAATCATTTCGGTGACCGGATGTTCCACTTGCAAACGGGTATTCATTTCCATGAACCAGAACCCGTCTTTGCGCAGGGGGCCACTGCCGTCGACGATAAATTCTACGGTGCCGGCACCGACATAATTGACCGCCTTGGCCGCTTCTATGGCGGCGTCGGTCATGGCTTTGCGCACGGCGTTGGTCATGCCGGGGGCGGGGGCTTCTTCGATCACTTTTTGGTGGCGGCGCTGCAGCGAGCAGTCGCGCTCATACATGTGCACCACATTGCCGTGGGTGTCGCCGAACACTTGCACTTCGATATGGCGGGGTGAGAGAATGTACTTTTCGATCAAAACCCGATCATCTCCGAACGAGGATTTGGCTTCGCGCTGGCAAGAGGCGAGGGCGTCTGCGAAGCCTTTGTCCGTGTCGACTTTGCGCATGCCTTTGCCGCCGCCGCCTGCGATGGCTTTGATCAACACCGGATAGCCGATCATGCCGGCTTTGGCTTTGAGGAGTTTGGTGTCCTGATCCTTGCCGTGATAGCCGGGGGTGACGGGCACACCTGATTTTTCCATCAATTTCTTGGCGGCGTCTTTCAGGCCCATAGCCTCCATGCTTTCAGGGGTCGGGCCGATAAAAATGATATTTTCTTTTTTGAGCCGTCTGGCAAATTCAGGGTTTTCCGACAGGAAGCCATAGCCCGGATGCACGGCATCTGCGCCAGTGGATTTGCAAGCCTCTATGATTTTATCGATGACGAGATAGCTCTCGGCCGCAGGGCTGGCGCCGATATGAACGGCCTCGTCTGCGGTGCGGGTGTGCAGGGCTTTGCGGTCAGCATCGGAATAGACGGCGACTGTGCTTATGCCCATTTTAAGCGCTGTCTTCATAATCCGACAGGCGATTTCACCGCGATTGGCGATTAGAATTTTTTTAATCTTACTCATTTTACATTCCCGGTCAGGCCTACGGCCTTCCTCGCCTCTTGTTGTTACATTCCCAATCCGCTCACCTCTGCGTAGGCAGGGGCTCTTGTTACATCCTGAATATACCAAATTCTGTGTCGGGCACAGGCGCATTGGCGGCCATAGCCAGTCCCAAGCCAAGCACGCGGCGTGTATCCGTGGGGGCGATGATGCCGTCGTCCCAGAGGCGGGCAGAGGCATAGTATGGATGGCCCTCTTTCTCGTATTTCTCAAGGAGAGGTTTGCGGAAGGCCTCTTCCTCTTCGGCGCTCCATTCTTCGCCGCGTCGTTCTTTGCCGTCACGGGTGATGGTGGCAAGCACGCTGGCCGCTTGCTCGCCGCCCATGACCGAGATGCGGGCATTGGGCCACATGAACATCAGGCGCGGAGAATAGGCGCGTCCACACATGCCGTAATTTCCCGCCCCGTAAGAGCCACCAATCACAATGGTGAATTTCGGGACTTGAGCGCAAGCGACGGCGGTGACCAATTTGGCGCCGTCTTTGGCAATGCCGCCGGCTTCGTATTTAGAGCCGACCATAAAGCCGGTAATGTTTTGCAAAAACACCAGCGGGATTTTACGCTTGGCGCAGAGCTGGACGAAGTGGGCACCTTTCAGGGCGCTTTCGGAAAACAGGACGCCATTATTGGCGACAATGCCGACTTTATAGCCGTGGATTTTGGCAAATCCGCACACGAGTGTGTCGCCGTACAGTTTCTTGAACTCGTCAAATTCGGAGCCGTCGACAATACGGGCGAGTATCTCGCGTACGTCAAAAGGTTGGCGGGTATCTTTGGGGATAATGCCGAGCAATTCGTCTGCGTCATAGGCAGGCGGGGTGACGGGCGCGGGGGTGTAGGACGGGGTTGGGGCCTCTAATCCGGCAACCGTGTTTCTGGCGATTTGCAGGGCATGTTCGTCATTGGCGGCAAGGTGGTCGACGACGCCGGAGGTTTTGGCATGCAGGAGACCGCCGCCCAAATCTTCGGCGCTGACCACTTCGCCGGTAGCGGCTTTGACCAGAGGCGGGCCGCCGAGGAATATGGTGCCTTGGTTGGCGACAATAATGCTTTCATCGGCCATGGCCGGGACATAGGCGCCGCCTGCGGTACAGCTACCCATGACAACTGCGATTTGGGCGATGCCTTGGGCTGAAAGGGTGGCTTGATTGTAGAAGATGCGGCCGAAATGTTCGCGGTCGGGGAAAACCTCGTCTTGGCGGGGTAAATTGGCACCGCCGCTATCGACCAGATAGATACAGGGTAGATTGTTTTCACGGGCAATTTCTTGGGCGCGTAAATGCTTTTTGACTGAGAGCGGGTAATAGGAGCCGCCTTTGACCGTGGCGTCATTGCACACTATCATGCATTCGCGTCCCGAAACACGGCCAATACCGGCGATGATGCCAGCGGCCGGAATGATATCTTCATAGACTTCATAGGCGGCCAATTGACCGATTTCCAGAAACGGGGTGCCGGGATCAAGCAGGTGCTCGACCCGATCGCGCGGCAGTAATTTACCCTTGTCGAGATGGCGTTGGCGCGAACGTTCCGGCCCGCCTTTGGCGATCTCGCCGACTTTGGCCCGCAGATCATCGACAAGAATGCGCATGGCATTTGCATTGTCTGCGAAGTCGGGACTGCCCGGATTTATTTGGCTCGCCAGTTTCGGCATAATGACCCTCATTTGTGAATTTAACCCTGTATACATAAATTTGACCCTTGAGTCAAATTTATTATGGGTGTATCAACAAGAGGCGAGGAGCGCGTTTGCGCGACCGGGAATGTATAAAGAGCCCCTGCCTACGCAGGGGTGAGCGGATGGGAATGTAAGTTTAAATGAGTCGTACTGTGAAATCTCCTTTTGATCGTGAAGCACAATATGCGGCGAAGCGGTTGGCTGTGATCAGGGCGGCCGGGGCGGCGTTTCGGCGCAAGGGGTATCATAATGCGTCGATGGTGGAGATTGCCAAAGGCTTGGGCCTGTCGAAGGCGGCGCTTTATTATTATGTGAAATCGAAAGAAGAGATTTTGTATGAGTGTCATATCAATGTCTATGACGCGATGGACGGATTGATCAAATCGACACGGGTGAAAGACGAAAACGGGCTGGAGCGTTTGCAAAGCCTGTATGGGGCGTTCGCCCATATGCTGACCCGTGACGGGCTGGCTTTGCTGGCGGATGTGGACAGTTTGAAGGGGGATTATCAAGAGACGGTTTTGGCGCGCAGGGGTAAAATTGAACAGGCGGTAACGCGCCTTGTCGAGCGGGGTATGAAGGATGGTTCGATCCGGAAGGCCGATCCAAAAGTGATGGTGTTTTTCCTGATGGGAGCGCTGAACTGGCTCAATGTCTGGTATGAGGCGGGGGGGCGGATATCGGGCGATGAGATTGCGGATGCATTTGTGGCGCAAATGAGCGCAGGGATTGCTAATGGGGTGTAATCGGGTAATGTTGCGGATTAAAATAGGAAAATCATATGGCTAGCCCGGACCAATCCCTTTCCCAGCCCTCTGATGAGGCTTCGGATCAAGCAAAAGACACATCCTCACCTTTGTTGAAATTTTTCACAGATGAAGCGCCCGAAGCCGGTGCGGTGACGAAAATTATGGACGGGGTGTATTGGCTGCGCATGTCTTTGCCGATGAAGGGCTTAGATCATATTAATTTGTGGTTCTTGAAAGACGGGGATAGCTGGGTGGTGATCGACACCGGGATCGGTTCGCGCACCTCTATGGATATGTGGCAGAACGTGTTTGATAATCATATGGGTGGACGCGGTGTGAACCGGGTGATTGTCACCCATTTGCATCCGGATCATTGCGGGTTGGCGGGCTGGATATGTCGGAAGTTTGATGCGCCTTTATTGATGACCCGCGACGAGTATTTTTTGTGCCGGTTGATGGCGGCGGATACGGGACAGCCTGCACCGCGCGAAGGGATTGTGTTTTTCGAACGGGCCGGATTTACCGATGACCAGATCGAGAATTATAAGGCGCGGTTCGGTGGATTTGGCAAAGCGATTTCGCCAATGCCGCACGGGTATGAACGTTTGCAAGACGGGCAGAGCATCACGATTGACGGACGGGAATGGAAAATTATTGTCGGGTCGGGCCATTCGCCCGAACATGCGTGTTTGTGGTGTCCGGAGCTCAACATTTGTATGACGGGGGATCAACTCCTGCCCAATATTTCGTCCAATGTCAGTGTGTGGCCGACCGAGGCCGAGGGCAACCCTTTGCAAGACTGGATCGATTCGTGTCACAAATTGAAAGAGGCTTTGCCGGAAGATACGTTGATTTGTCCGGCGCACGGGATACCGTTTACGGGGGCGCATCGCAGGCTCGGCAAATTGATCTATCATCATGAACGGGCATTAGACCGGCTTTATGATTTGTGCAAAGACCCGAAATTGTCGACCGAGGTGTATTCGGCCCTGTTTCGCACGCGGATTAATGACAGTAACCGGTTGATGGCGGTGGGGGAAAGCATTGCCCATTTGAACTGCTTGGTTCGGCGCGGGAAAATGACCCGCCGGATTAATGATGCAGGACAATATAGTTATAAATCGGTGGCACCTAAATCCTGAGTAAGGCGCCTGCCTGTCCAGATGGAGAGGCTAAATACGATAATATGCGCCACATTCATAGCGTTGGGGATGAGCAGTCCTCCGAGGGTGGGCACGGTTATGTACAGGGCAAAGATTAATCCCAACATCAGGGCTGGGCTGAAGATCGCCATCCATTTCGGATAACTAGATTCCCGCGCGAGGATTTGGAAAATCCAGAGGCCGGAGCACACGACCATGGCGACACGCAGCACATTGACCAAGGGTTCGTTATGGGCGGCGAATGCGTCTAACAGATTGTGCAAATCTGCACCCGCGCTCATGCTCTGAACTGCCATGCTCTGAACTATGAGGGCGAGGAAAACGCGTTGGCCCATCCAGACGGCCCCGATGATAAAGGCATAGGCGCCGACCAGAAAAAACGTTTTGCCAAGCCAGCCGTTTTGTGGATCCAAGCGCTTTGATAAATGCCAATAGCCGACCGCGTACAACGGGGCGGCTAGCACACTGAGATAATGCCCGACCGTCAGGCGGGTTTTGGATATACTGGCAAAATAACCGTATCCATGGGCGTAATCCGCGCCTTGGGAATATTGCAGGGTAAATTCGCCAGCGCCTACGAGTATTGCCCCGAGCAGGCCTAAATACCCCGCCCATCTGATATATTGATCTTGTGTGGATTTTGTCATGTGAGGCTCATTTGGGCTCAACGGTTTGATACTGGATTTGAGGCGATCCGTCAGAGGCAGGCAGGAACAAGGTGCGACTTTGGTCCGATCCCAATCCCTGAGTGGCAATGATCTGCCGGTGTAAAACGGTGTTTTCGCCCACTTGTATAGAGACCAGCGCATTGAGAGAGCGAACCGTATCGGGCAGTTTGAGCGGGTCGGGCGTGGGGGCGTTTTTAGGCGGCACACTGAGGTAGGCTTTGGCAGGCCCGTCAATATTGACCCAAATAATGTCCGGCCATCCGTCTTGATTGAAATCGGAAATGAGCGGGGTGATGCCAAAGGCTTTATCGGTGGCGCCGCTGGTTTTCTCGACCGGTTCAAATGTTCCTGAGCTTGTATTTTGTAGAATTTTACCGTTATAGGTGGTCATGACGGCATTTAAGGGCAGTTTGACGTAATTCTGGGCGGTCAATATGTCTGCGTATCCATCCAGATTTAAATCGGTAAATACGGTGCCCCAGCCAAAGCCGAGGCGTGCAATCTCGGCCTCTCGTGCCGTGTCTGTGAATTTTAGACCGCCTTCATTGTGGAGCAAAATATAGTCGGTATTGAACGGCGCGTCTTTGGCGAGATCGCCTCTGAGCATTTTGGCGGGCAGGGTGTGCCCGACATTGGAGGCGTATATATCCACCAGCCCGTCATTATCATAATCGCCGACAGCCAGACCCATAGGGTATGAGCTTACGGTTGGACTGGGGATGGGCTTCATCGGGAAAGTGCCGGTGTTTTCATACATTTCAATGACACCTGTATCTTGGGCGATGATCAGATCGCTATCGAGATCATTGTCCAAATCTGCAAATACGGCAGTAAAAGTATTGTGTTGTCGCCAGACACCAGCCTCTTTGCTGACATCGTGCCATGTATTGTCGCCCGCATTGAGCAACAGATAGGAATAGCCGCCATAAGGCTTGGTAAAAATGGTTTGCCCTTCGACCAGCTCGTTTTTGATATATCCTGAAATATACAGATCAACCCAGCCATCCTTGTTGACATCGCCGAGCGCGACCGAGAGGGGGGTGGTGTTTTCGGCCATGCCAAATTCCAGGCGGCGGCTTTCAAACGTGTTGTGTCCAGTGTTGAGGTGTAGCCAGACACCGCTCTCGCCGACGGTGAATAAATCCGTATCCCCGTCTTTATCCACGTCGAGATGGGCGGCGCCGTGAGTAGCCCCTGCTTGGATTTGCGGGAAGGCGATGTCCATTTTGACAAATTTCCCGTCCGTGAATTTGAAAATCTGGTCGGCTTGTCCTCTGCCGCCACCGAGAAATATTTCGTCAATCCCGTCCCCGTCCATATCAAAGGCAGATGAGCCGACAAAGGGTAGGGAGAGCTTACGTTGGTATTGATGGGAAAAAGGCAGAGAAATTTGTGTGAATGCCAGCGAGGTTTTCCCTTGTGGTTTCCATTCGGCCTGCCACATGCGTATCACAATGAACAGCATGACAAGTAGGCCCAGAATGGCAAACCCCAATATTTTTAGTTTTGAAAACACAGCTTTCATAATATATTCCCCCAGTGATATATGTACCCGTTTTGGGTGTATATGTACAGTCTGTGCGAGTCAAAACGCCCGGAGACACAATGGAGGTACAATATTGTGAAATAAGTCCTGATTTGGTCTTTGGGGCATCTCACAATAAACTGATTATAAACCTTAATTCTCTATAAGCATGTTAAATCTATGGGGAAAATATGCCTGCTAAAAAATCAACACAACGTATTGCAGTGCTTTTACCGGCATATAACGAGGAAGCGGGCATTGCCCATGTGATCAAGGGGTTTCGTAAATCCCTGCCCAAGGCACGCATTATTGTCTGCGATAATCATTCCAAAGATAAAACGGCAGAGGCGGCCCGTAAAGCCGGCGCCGAGGTGCTCTCGCAACCCTTGCCGGGCAAAGGCCATGCGATGCGCCGCCTGTTTCGCGAGATCGAGGCGGATATTTATATTATGTGTGATGCGGACGGGTCTTATGACGCGGCGTCTGCGCCGATGCTGGTCAAACGGTTGATTGCAGACAAGCTCGATATGATCGTGGCGGCCCGTAAATCCGATGACAGTCTCTATCGGCCCGGACACGCGATCGGGAATAAAGTGTTTACATGGGTGATGGGCATGGCGTTCGGGCGGCATTTTGACGATATTTTTTCCGGATACCGGATTTTCTCGAGGCGGTTTGTTAAATCGTTTCCGCTGATGTCAAACCGGTTCGAAATCGAGGCTGAAATGACGATCCATACGCTGGAGCTGGGCCTGCCATTTGCAGAAATTCCTGTACCGTTTTTTGATCGGCTCGGGGGGGAGAGCAAACTGGATACCTTCCGTGACGGTTACCGGATTGCCTGGTTGATGGGGCGTTTGTATCGGGATCAACAACCGTTGCGGTTTTTCACATTCGGGGCGTTTGTTATTGGGCTGTTCTCTCTTGCGGTTGGCTTGCCGGTTGTGTTCGAATTTTTCCAGACGGGACTGGTGACAAAAATGCCGTCGGCGATTTTAGCCGCCGGTCTCGCGATTGGCGCGGCCCTTTGTTTTACCTGCGGGGTTATTCTTGACACGGTTAAACGTTTCCGCATCCAGCAGAAAATGCAGGCGTATCTGAATGTGATCGAGGGCGAGCGCTAAGGTCTAAATTTTTACGCCTTTGCGAAAGGCTCTGTTGGCCCAATTGCCTTTAACACCCGCCACAAGGACGAAGCCAACGACAGCCGCAATGATAATCAAGAGAAGTCCCGGGACAACACCGTTAGAGACGAGCGCGAACACAGCGAAAAGAATTTCAGCAACGATGAGAACCAGCAAGAGCGGGGCTGCGATAATGCCTTTCCCGGAATAGGTTCGCCATGACAATGCCCAGTATAGTACGAAACGCACAAGCAATCCCAGTATAGCTCCGCCCTGCTGGGTGACCATTTCAGGATCAATCTCCGGCATTTTACCCATTTGTGACAGGCCGGCCATCATGCCCATGCCGGCGAGAAGGGTTGTGATCAGCGTATAGCTATAACCTGCATAGGCACCGACACGGGCCATGCGCTGCGCGTCTTCTGGCGTATCGATCTTGATGTCCCAGCCTTGATCTTCGCTGTGATCTTTGCCCTGATCTTTGCTCTGTGCGTGCTTCATAATCGTATCCAAATTAAAATTTGATCGCAAATTTGTGTAGTGCGTGTGAACGCATTGTAGGCTATCTAGCAAATATGATAAACTATGTAAAAAACATTCTTCCGATTTTGTGTCTAACGCTAGGGGCGTGCGATGTTGCGAATGGACAAGAGATAAGCCCTGAAACCTCCTCTGCGCCTTCCTCTGCATCCTCCTCTGCATCCTCCTCTGCATCCAGGCAGGAGGCGGTATTTGCAGGTGGATGTTTTTGGTGTGTGGAAGCTGACTTTGAAAAACTGCCCGGTGTGATCGAAGCTATATCGGGCTATGCGGGCGGGCATACGAAAAATCCGAGCTATAAACAGGTAGGGCGCGGCGGCACGGGCCATTATGAAGTGGCCAAGATCATTTATGATCCAACCAAGGTGAGCTACGAACAATTGCTGGAGCATTTTTGGACCACTGTGGATCCGACCGATGCGGGCGGGCAATTTTGTGATCGGGGACAAGTATACGCAACTGCGATTTTTGCCAATGAAGCGCAGTTTGCTCAGGCGCAAGCCTCGAAACAGGCTTTGCAAAGCTCGGGCCGGTTAAGCGATCCGGTTGTGACGCCGGTGTTGAAATCTGGCCCGTTTTACGCGGCCGAAACCTATCATCAGGATTATTACAAGAAAAATCCAATTCGCTATAAATATTATCGCACGGGCTGTCGCCGCGATATGAAACTCAAGCGTCTTTGGGGTGCCCACAAAGGTTAGTTCTCTAGCGGCTTGGCTGTTGTGTGGGTGTGTATCCATATCCGGCCCAGAGATTAAGCCTGCGAAATTTTCCGCCGCCCAGATCGATCTCGAGAGCGGGGAGTTTTTCCAGTCGGGTGAAATCAGCGCGAAGTTTTTCTATATAGGCCAGTTTACCGCTCGCGTGCAGGCGCTCTAGGCACAGATCGGTTTGGCTGCTTGGTACATCCTGACATTCTTTGAAATAATTGACGATCAGGATTGGGGCGTCCGTGTCTTGGGTCGGGTAGAGTGGCGCGGTTTTTTCCGCGTGATGGGCAGGATGGGCTGTGTTTAACCACATACGCAAAGGTAGTCCCGTCTCTTGTTCAATGCCGTAATAGAGCAAATCATAAAACACTAGACGGTTGTCGGTAGCGATGGCCTGAAAGGCTTGGCCCTCATGCCCGGCTTTGGCAATGACCTGCACACGGGCCGTTGTTTCGGGCCAGCCGCGTACCCGCTTGAACGCATTGGTGGCCCCGATATTATCCGCGACCAATGGCAACAGGCCTGCGATTGTGAAAATCACGCCCATGCCGACATTCACCCAGATACCGGTTTTGGTCAGGCGTTCGAACATTTTCAGCCCGTAATGGGCACAGAGGATGGCGCCGCCAATATAGGCGGTTACGGCCCAATTGGCGTTGGCGCGGCTGAGGAGGGCTTCGGCTGAGATCACCAATAATGGGCAAAGGACAAAGAGCGACAGGGCCAACACGGTTTTGTCACCCACGGTTTTGTTGGTTGGCTTGCGAAGGTTTACATAGAGCGCCATGACCAGAAGGCCGAGGGTCAACGGGCCAAATACGAATATCTGACTGCCCCAAAATTCGATCAGTTTGAGGGGATGGAAGGGCACGCCTTTCAAATTGGCGTTGGCGGCGGTGTGGTTGAGGGTGGCGAAATCATTGGTCGCGTTCCAGTATAGATTGGGGGCAACTATGATCAATGCGATTAGGGCGATTAGGCCAGCCGTAATCCCGCGCCGTGACAGCAGGGCTTTGCGGGTTTTGGTGTCAAACACGGCGCACAGGGCGAGGGCAATCAAGAAGAACAGCATGGCGTATTTGGAGAGCATGCCAAACCCGATGGCGAGACCCAGCAGAGCCGCCCATTTGAGGTTGGGCGTCTCGCGCAAATGCGCCCATGCGTTCAAGCCCAAAGCCCACCAGAACAACAGCACCACATCTGTGCTGACAATGGCCGAGGACAGCCAGACGGCGGGCATCAGGAAATAGAGACAAGCGGCCCAAAACCCTGTGCGCTCATCAAAGACAAAGCGCCCCGTACGGTAGATGAGATAGGCGGTGAGGGGATGGATGAGCGGGGACGATAACCGCACGGCCCATTCCGCATTGCCAAATAGGCTGGTGGTTGCGGCAATCACCCATGCGATCATGGGCGGTTTGGAGAAATAGCCAAATTCAAAAGATTGCGACCAAGCCCAGTACTGGGCTTCGTCTCCGTGTAGATTGGCAGGCGAGAGGAGCAGGCCAATGATCCGCAACGCGCCCAGACCGATCAGAAGGTATAGAACCTTTTTATGGCTATCAGTATCGGCGTTTCGGGGCATAGAGATGTTCACGGGCTGAATTGTTAGAGGATTTGCCTTGTCTATGTCGTATTGATAGCAAAAAATAAACTAAATTCAGTGTTAATCTGCAGTTATGATCCTAAAGGCGAAACATAAAGCTCTTGTATTTGATTCCGGTGTCGGGGGGCTTAGCGTTGTGCGCGAGTTGCGTCGGCTGATGCCTGATATTTATCTTAGCTATGTGGCGGATGATGGATTCCGCCCCTATGGAAATAAAACCGAAGCCGCGCTGAAAGCCCGATTGCCGGGCTTGATCCAGACATTGGTTTTCGCCACACAGCCCGATATCGTGGTGATTGCGTGTAATACGGCGTCGACGACGGCGCTGGCGGAAATCCGTGCAGCTGTGAAACTTCCGGTGATCGGGGTTGTGCCGGCGATTAAGCCTGCGGCGCTTTCCTCGTCGCGCAAAGCGATTGCCGTGTTGGGGACACCGGGGACGGTCAAACGTAAATATGTTGGCAAATTGATCCGGGATTTTGCGGCTAATTGTCAAATTGTTTTGCATGGTTCTACCGGTCTGGTGGACATGGCGGAACGTAAACTGGCTGGATTGCCCATTGATCTCGAAGCGCTACGGGCTGAAATTCAGCCCCTGTTTGCAGGTGTACGGATTGATACGGTGGTTTTGGCCTGTACCCATTTCCCACTGCTGTTGGACGAGCTTAAATCGGTTGCGCCTTATGATGTCAGTTGGGTCGATTCGGGGTCGGCCATTGCCAAACGGGCCCAAAGTATTTTGGGAGACGTAAGGCCCGGCATTATACCGGATTGGCCGCAAACGGCCCTGCTTGTGGGCGGGCAGGATGACGAAACCCGTGCCGAAATGTTTGCTGCGTTCGGATTTGCAAAAACGGTGAGCCTTTAGCCGGAAAAACCGAAACGCCAGATTGCCCAGAGGGCGAGCACGAGGACGAACAGGCCGATGGTCAGGGCGGCGAAGTGTTTCTTGATCAACCGTTCTGCGCTTTCTCCGAACTTCCAGACAATGGCGGCGATCAGGAAAAACTGGGCCGAACGGGAGAGGATGCTGGCGATCAGGAAGACGAAAAAGTTAAGCTGTAGGGCACCGCTCAAAATGGTGATGACTTTGTAGGGGAAGGGGGTCAGGCCGGCGCCGAACACGGCGAGGGCGCCATATTCATCGGTGAGAGCACGGAAACTTTCGATACTGTGGGCTTTGCCAAGTTTTTCCAACAAGGGTAGGGCCAGACTTTCAAATGCGAACCAGCCGAGCGCATAGCCGACAACGCCGCCCAGAACGGAGGCGATGGTGCACAGGAACGCATAGCGCCATGCTTTTTTCGGTGCGGCCTGCGCCATGGGCAGGAGCATAATGGCGGTCGGGATCGGGAAAATGAAGCTTTCAATAAAAGCGATGAAGACCAAAGCTGGTTCGGCCCTTTTATGGCGGGCGAGCCTTTTAACCCCTTCATACCAGCGATCCAGAAATGCAAAATTTAAAGCCATGAGCGCTTTCTATAGGCGAAAGTGTTAAAATCGGGTTGTTATAGGTCTAGCTTGTTTCTCTTCTTGGTTCGGTTCTTGTTTCTTGGGGGGTGAAAAATCAAGGAAAATCTATGAAAATCCTGTTGACGGGTGATATTAGCACGCTATGTTCCCCCCACTTCTTGATGCGGGTGTGGCGGAACTGGTAGACGCGTAGGATTCAAAATCCTATTTCCTAGGAAGTGCCGGTTCGATTCCGGCCACCCGTACCATCTTTGAAGATTGGAAATGAAGGTAATAGAAAACGACTGTCCTCATTCTTCATATACCTCTAAAGCGCCGAGACTTGTTGCTCCACTTTATGGAGTAAGCGGCCCTCTTTATTTTTTAGGGTCAGGAGGAGGTGCCAATCCAATGGCTTGTCCGAGGGTTTTCAGCAAACCATAGATCGTACGGTCGCGATATTTTTCTGGTACACCGCCCAACAGGCCACGGAGCTCCGAGGGGATGTGGGCCATTGGCTCCCCGTTTTGTTTAAATACGAAATGGGTGAACATGCTTTGCCAGATTTTGGCTTGTTGCGGATTAAGCTGCTGATAACACAACATGGCATGCACGATTGGGCTATATAGATCGTC
Source organism: Robiginitomaculum sp. (assembly GCA_002733605.1). Taxonomy (GTDB): domain Bacteria; phylum Pseudomonadota; class Alphaproteobacteria; order Caulobacterales; family Maricaulaceae; genus Robiginitomaculum_A. The sequence goes on along the minus strand of NVWK01000002.1, from coordinate 284,602 downwards.
GAGCAGGGCGGGTTTGTCTGTCCACCAATAATTCACCAGCATATTCAGAGGCGAGGTCGCGCGGACATGATGCCACCATCCGAAGGGGATATAGAGGGCATCGCCCGGCGCGAGTGTTGCCCGGCGGGCATTTTTAAGTGCGTCTTTAAAACGTGGATGGGCTTCAAAATCAGGGGTGTCCAGAGAGGTTAGGCTGACGACGACGCCTCCGGGCGCTGTTTCCAACGGGCCGGGGTAGAGGCCCGGTAATTCTTCTGGCGGAAACAAGGTGACTTCTCTTGTGCCAAGGACGACGCAGGCAATATTCTCGCTGGCATCAAAATGGGTCTGTACTGTGGTTTGATTGCCGATCCATGCCCGGGCCGGAACGCCGTCGGGCACAAGATTAAAGGGATGATTTCCCATAAAATTCGGCATGTGCTCGGGGATAGGGATCGACTGAATATAGGTGCCGTCGGTTGTCGGGTTTTCCAATAAACGTGTTAAGGCCGCGCTTAGGGTTTCGGTGATTTCTGTATAATTCCGGCCCCGTAAATTGGCGGCGTAGTGGAAAGCCCCGCCCGTACCCGTTGCTCCAATAAGCGTCGCTTGGGTTTTTCCATTGTCGAGGGCGGTCAGGCGTTTAAACAAAGCTTTGGCATCTGCGTCTTTGACCGCAGGCCAATGGGCAATGGCGCCGCGCAGGATGGCGGGCTCGGCTTTGGGCCTAATGAGGGTGTTAAATTGCGTGAGGTCAACGTTTTCATAGGTGTCGACTTTGGCGGGCTGGAAGGTATACGCCATGGTTAGTTTTGGGCGTATGGGGACGTGGCTGGCTCTACACTGCGTAAGATTATTGCATCCATGTTTCACCCCCGTTTTAGGCCCGTCTTCACACCCACCCATGGATGGGCTGCTTATGTACATACTTATGCAAGATTAAAACGGAGAATGCATCACAAATAGTGCAAGCCTGATCCGATACCCTATGAAAACCACATGAAAACCCGCGTGTGGGCTATAAAGTTGGCCATAATTATGGGGACAAACGGGTAGAAACTTGATGGACTGGAATTGTAAGTCGTGGTTTTTTAATATAGGTTGGGGCTATCGGGCCATTTGAGCCATTGAAGATGTTTGTAATTTCGGGGAGGCAGTATCGATGGGTAGTTTTGACGGTTTTGAAGACCCGCTTAAAAATAATCGCAAGCTGGAACAGGCCGCAAGATTTCGAGACTATACTGGCGGGGAAGTTATTCTCAGCGAGGTTGATCAAAACAATTGTGTTTATTTCATTTTGTCAGGGCGCGTGAAAATTACCAGTTTCTCTCCGAGTGGTCGGGAGGTTTGGCATAACGAGCTTGGGCATGGGAAAACATTTGGGGAAATGGCGGCGGTCAGCGGGAAGTCCCGAAGCGCCTCTGTGATTGCAATCGAGGCGACAAGAGTGGGTGTTGTCTCCAAAAATGATTTCTTGGCGATTTTGCATGATAGTCCCGAGATCAGTATCTGGCTGATTGAAGAACTGGTCGAACGGTTAAGCCTGTCAACCCATAGGGTTTACGAGCTTGTGTCGCAAAGCATCCCTTTGCGCATTCGCGTCGAAGTTTTACGGCTTTGCAAATTGGAGACAGATCAAGTGGGGGAAGTTCGTCTTTGCCCGATTCCGAATTTCTCAGAGCTGGCCAAACGGGTGAATGCGGACCGCGAAAGTGTGTCCCGGGAAATTTCCAGTCTTGTGAAAAAGGGCATTTTAAAACGTGACAAGAAATGCCTGATTGTCCTTGATCAGACATTTCTGGCTGAGACGACAGCTATAAATTTAAACTAAGACGTTCAAATATAAACAGTTTATACTTTTAGCGCTTGAAAATAAGTGTGTTGTCAATTAGTTTTAGACGCACGGATACAGGATAATTATTGCAGGTTAAAGCAAGGGAGTTGGATCATCAGCACGGGTGAAAATTCGCTTAATTCTGATGTTGAAGGGGTAGAGATTAAGCCAGAGAAAAGAGTTGTCTCAATTCTTTTTGCGGATATCGTCGGATCAACAGGGCTTGTGGCAGAGCTTGATCCCGAGGATGCTTCCGAGTTGATCGACCCCATCATTGAAAGAATGACCCGCGCCGTGCATGAATTCGGCGGGCGCGTTTTGCGAGTGCAAGGGGATGGAATTAAAGCCGTGTTCGGGACGATCGAAAGTCGCGAGGATCATGCTTTGCGGGCGGCTCTGGCCGGGCAGAAAATTTTACAACATCACCGCCGTGCGGACGGGTCTCCCAAGGTTTTCCCCAAGGTTTTCCCCAAGACTTTCCCCAAGACTTTCCCCACCCAAATCCGGGTCGGTATTCATTCGGGCTATGCGATTGTGCGGTGGCAGTCGAATGATTTTGGCGGCGGGATGGATACGGTTGGGTCTGTTGCCCATATTGCGGCAAAAATTCAGGCGGATGCCGACAAAGACAGCCTTTGTGTTTCAGAACGCACCAAAGATCTTATTTCCAATTACTTCGAATTTACCAATCATGGGCGTGTGCAATTGGGAGAGAAGACGGAACCGGTCACGAGCTTTAAAGTCGAGCGCGAAAAGATCGAAAGCGCGGCCACCAGTTTAATCGGCTCTGTGTTGCCTTCTGCGCTTGTGGGGCGGGATCGGGAGCTTAACAATTTTCGAAACTGGCTGGACTTTTCCCGCCAAGAGCGCCCCAAGACCCTCTCTATCATCGGTGAAGCAGGTGTGGGTAAATCCCGGCTTTTGTACGAAATTAGCCTGTTTGCGGCGGCGCAAAATCTGCAATTTTTAAAAGTCGGTGGTTTGCAAGTTTATCAAGATACACCTTTGTACACTATCGCTATGTTGTTGCGGCAACTTCTTGGTCAAGGTCAGGGTCAGGGTCAGGGTCAGGGTCAGGGCCAGAATCGGCAGAGCCAAAGCCCGGTTTTGGCAGACACGCTTGACGGATATGGTTTGTCAGAATTTGAAAGACAGGCGGTCGAGAAATTACTGGCGGGGATCGGGAGTGATTTCTCTGCGTGGAGAATCTCGCTTGATCAAAAAATTACGGCGCTCCAAAATGGCGTGCAGAAAATTATTGGCGCGCAATCGCGTTCTCAGCCTCTGGTTCTGGTCATAGAGGATACCCATAATATTGATCTTGATAGTATGGATTGTTTGCAGCATTTTGCCGAGACATTTTCTTTTGATAATTTTACGATGATCTTCTCGTCCCGTCCCACATATCCCGGTCCTGATCTGGCATTTGCCGAGCGCGGTGTTGTGTTGAAGCCCTTGCCGCAAAGCGAGGCGCGCCAGATTATTCTCAACTTGACGGATGCGAAGGCGTGGAAAAGCCGTGAACAGGATATTGATATTATTGTGAGCCGGGCAAAGGGCTCGCCTCTGGCCTTGCAAGAACTTGCGAAATTGATGAATTCCGGCGCGCATTCGGATACGTATTTTACGGAAGTGCCTTTGGAAATCGAACCGATCTTACGCGGTCGGCTCGAGCAATTATCAGCGGAAGCCAAAATTTTGGTGGTGCATGCCAGCGTGTTCGGGCGCGAAAGCCGGCTTTCGGATTTGCAAGGGGTGTTGGACTGGACGCCGGACCGGGTGCGGGCCGCATATGACGAGAGTGTCGAAAAAGGTATTTTCGAACAGATGGAAACAGCTAATCCGGTGTTCATGCATGATCTGTTTCAGGAGGTTTGCTATAACGGGATGATACGTCGCGAACGCCGGAAAATTCACGACCGGATTTATCAGCATATTACGACCCAGTATGTGCCGGGTTCCACATTTGCAGACTGGCAAGTGCTGGCACGTCATGCCTATGAGGGTGATCATGCGCAGCTTGCGCTTGCACATATGGCGAAAGCTTTCGAGGAAGCGAATAATGCGGGTACGTTTCGAACCGTCCGCCGTTTGTATATCCGGGCCGCCAAAATTTGCGATTCCCTTGAAGACGGCGAGCTGCAAAAATTCAGGTTTGCCATGCTGTCTTTTGATGCCACGCAACGCCTGCTTAGAGAGGCGAAATTATTGCCGGTGTTTGAAACGGCTTTGCGCGACTATGATCAGGATTTGAAGCCGGAAGAAAAAATTCTGGTGCGGTGCCATATCGGGCTTATTAAATGGGTAAGCGGCAGTCCAAAATCGGCACTGGAATACACGAGTGTCGCCCTTGATCTGGTTAAAGAACTTCATCATCCGGCCCTTGAATTTTATACGGCCTATGTGCATGCTTGCGCCGAATTTGCGACGGGAGATGTCAAAAGCGCCGTCCAGCGATTGGAGAGAGAAGCGCAAAAGCTTTCGGGTGACAATGCGCGGAAAAGATGGGGCCAATCCATTTCTATTCCCGGGGTGATCGTACGGGCCTTCGGGGCTTGGTACGCCGTTGATTTCGGGGATCTGGATTTGGCGCGCCGTCTGCACAAGGAAGCCCGTATTGTCGCAGACGCGGACGCGGACGCAAATGTGTATACCGCTATTTTGTGTGATCTGGCGATCGGGTATTTGTATTACCGGAATGGAGAGTTCCGCAAAGCCGCCGATTTATTGGAAAAATCCTACAGTGTCGCCGATAAATCCGATTACTCTTTGGCGCCAATGACGGGGGCGTGGGCGGCGCTGGCCTTTCTCGAGTTGGGCGAATTGGCGCGAGCCGACAAGATTATCAGCAACGAGATCAGTGCAGACCGGATCGATGTTATGCGCAACGCCAATACGTTTTACGTGCTGAAAGCGCAGGCGTGTTTGTTGCATAAACAGGGACAGTTCGAGGATGCCCATCACAAGCTGGACGCGGCGATTGAGAGCGCACGTTCTACGCAAGACCCTGTGCACCAAGCGTATGGGTACCGTAAAAAATATCAATTCTACGCGGCCCGAAACACACGTCGGGAAGAGGGGCGCCATTGTCTGGAGACGGCTTTGCGTCTGGCGCGTCAATGTGAATTAAAAAACCTAATAACAGAATGTGAGCAGGCTTTGGTGTCTTAAGGCCAGATATTGAGTATCTCTGGACTTTAGTTTTTTGACAGATCGTGATTTTTATCACGGCCTATCACCGCGTGTTCTCTTAAAAGAAATCAGAGGGGTGTATGGATTCAAAACTTTTATCGGGGCCCGGTCTACCTGGCCCGGCGGTGCTTTCATTGATCGCGCAGGAATTGCTGCGCCCAGACGGGCCAGAAACTGTCCAATATGTGCTGAGCGCATCAAAAGACAAACCGGCCCACATTCTACATTATTTTGCCCGTCATGATCTGGTGCTGGAACTTTTAAGGGATTCGAAAAACAGACTGAGCACCAAGCATTATGACCAAAATATGGGGGCGATCCCGGGGCAGATTAATCTGCTGCCCGGCGAAGACAATGATCAACCGACACGCTGGAAAATTCTTGCGGCGGCGCTGGATCACGGGCGCCGAATTTCACGCAAAGATATGAAGGGGGCGGCTGCATTTGCGCGGACATTGGCGCGTACTACTTTACAGAACATCAAAGCCGGAGGCGGTACGGAAACAAATCTGGTGCGCGAATACGGGTATGTTATTCCGTATCTTTTTGCGAAAGAATTTGTTGGCTTAACGCCGAAGGCGCGGCCATCTTTGCTGTTTCGGGTCTTTGTGCTTGCCCGGAATTTTCGCGACGGGTTCGGGCATAAGCGCCGTGCGTCCGACACGTTGAAAGCCCATGGCCCGCATGCATCTGCCAATGAGTATTTGTTATGGTCACAATTGATGTTTGGCCAGATTTTCGGCAATTATGGTTTGCGGAGCAAGGTGCTGACATTTGTGTCCGGGCTTGCGTCTAAACTCTATTCAAAACAGGTCGAGCGCTCTATCCGCGACAACACGCCTTCCCCGGCCCCTGCGTTTACAGGCGGGACATTGATTGAACGTTTGCATGAGGTTAAGCCTGATTTTGTCGGCCCAAATACAGGCAAGGACACGGGAAAATTGAGCGAAGAGGCCTATGATCTGCATGTGAAAAGTATTGTTTTCGAGATCATCGCCTCTTTTCATATTCTGATCGGAATTTCGTTCGGGCATGTTCTTGATGTGCTGTTAAGGCAAAACATAGATTTAAAAGATTTTGCCAAAAAACTTGGACAAAAAGACGGGTATTTCTTGCTCGATACAATTTTAAACGAAAACCCGACAACGGCTTTGGTATTCCGGCGGGCTCGCAAGCCCCTTGCCCAATACGGTATTGCGAAGGGAGATGGTTTATGTTTCCTGATTACGGCGGCGTCGAAGGCACTTGTGCCTGATGGGTGTCCGGTTTCGCCGTCTGCAAGGCGTGGTGAATGCCCCAATATTCCAACACCAAAAGACCGTACAGCATTTTTGAACTTCGGGCCGAATGAACATAAGCCGTATGAATTGGTCGCGGGCGGGAAACGTTCTCCCAAAGCGGCCTATGATATTGCCCATCCGTGTTTCGGACAATATTGGGCGCGGGCGATTTTGGCCGAGATGTTTATTGCGCTTGCTGATGAAGAGGTCGGTTTGCCTGATATGGAGCCTGCGGACGGGGCGGGCGCAGGCGTGAAAAACTTTGCGGGTATTCCGGATAGTTTTATGGTCCGTTTTAAATCTTAGGAGATGATCGTGGGGAATTCCAGCCATTTACAAGGAGTGTCAGGGGTGCAAGAGGCGCAAGCGCGTGCACCGCAAAATTTCGTGACGATCTGTACGGTCATCCGCAGCCCGCTGGAGGGGGTGGACAGTACTGCGAAACTGGAATCGCGTCGGCGTCATGAAGCGGATGTTTTGGCGCTGGTTGAGACCATGGAAAATCCGGCGCGGTGCGATATTCGCGGTGGGCTGGATAATGCGGCTATCATTCACTTTATGAGCCTGCATGTGGTTGCGGGGGTTGATCTGAAAGAACCTTCCTATCTGGTGTTGGAAATGTCGGTGGATGGTCTGCCCGAGGCGGCGGTGACATCATTGTGTCGCTCGGTGATCGGCGAAGAATTGTCAAAGGTCTACCAATTGGCGAATTGTATCAAAGGCCCTGCCGGGCTGATGCCAAAATTGCTTGGGGATGTGGTCGAGTTAAAACCGTCGATCTGGCCCGAATTTTATCGTGGCAATTACCGCACCGGCCTGCCGTTTTGCGGGACGCCGGGACTGGATATTGCTGACATTCACGATGATGATGAAATTTGCCGGTTTGCGTATGAGGAAATTCAAAATCTCGACAATCCCAATACTCCTCATGGAACTACACCGGCCAATACGCCCTATGTGATTTTCAATGCTGTGCGCAAAGCTTTGGCGAGTCCGAATCTTAAAGACGAGACAGAACAGGCGTGGGCGCGGGCGCAAAGCAAAGCGCAGACGCCGGCCTTTGCGGAAGAGGCGACATCTGTTTGGCGCACCAGTTGGTCGGTTTTTAGCGTTGTTGGCGCGGCTCTGCCGCGCGGGCTTTTGATCTTTGCGACCCTGCTGTTTTTAGCGGTGGCGGCCTTTGTATCGTCGGCCATTTTTGGTCAGGGAGATGTAAATGGTTTAATCCGTGCATTGGATTGGAGCCAGTTCGGGTTTACGGGGTCGGGGCATGAGCGTCCGGCCTTTACGGATCCGAATTTGCATCCATCCGGTACGCCTCTGGTCATGTTTCTCGGGGCGCGGTTTGTGTTGCAGGGGTTGGTTTTGGCATTTCTGTTTAGTTTCGCGGTCAGTGTATTTGTTAAAAAAATCAAGCGGCCAGGGGCCGTCTTGAGTTTCGTCTTGGCGATGGCGGTTTATTTTACCTACCCGAATTTGTTTAATTTAAATGCGCTGACACCGCAGGCGCTTGTGCACCTCGATATTGGGGGCGGTCTCGCAAAGCTGTTTGGTTTTGTCGGCGCGCAGATCACACACTGGTTCGACATGTTGCCGTTGTTTGGCAACTGGGTGCTGACTTTGCTGGTGTTTGTGATTGTTGTTCCGATTGTCGTTTTGATATTGAAGTTTATGATTTCACGGTTGTATGCGCAGGTTTATTTTGTAAGTGCGATTGTTATTTGCGGATATTTGATCGTTTTGGGGACAACGTTTTTCGGGGCGATTCACAGTGAAACCCCGACCTTGATTATTGAAAATACATGGTATGGGCATGGGGACGGTACCCTGTCGGCGCAGTTGTCGGAACTGGTTTGGGTACCGTTATTGCTGGCGAGTGTGTTGGCATTATGCGTGTATGCAGTGTTTGCCCATATGCCGATGTCTATGCGCAGGGCGGTTGAAAAGAGTGCAATTGGTAAATTGGTCGTCGGCTACGGTGCGTGGGCCGTGTTCGGGATCGGGATGTCGGTTATTTTTGTTGCGAGTTTTTTCACACGCGCGGAAATTGGCTTGTTTCTAAATGGGTGGTTATTTTTCGTATGGGCGGGCATTGCCCTGCCGCTGTTGCTGAGCGTTGTGAGCTTTTTCGGGTATAAGGCCGCGTTTCAGACGCTGCACTGGTCTGATGGGCGTAAAGCCAAAACCGGCAAAGCCGTGTTGATCGGTGTGCCTGTGGCGTGGGTAATTGTGCTTAATTGGCAGGCTTTGACGACGGGGAAAATATTGGCGATTTTATCGGCCTTGTCACTGGCCATGCCGCTAACCCTAATCGCGCTGGCTGTGATTGTCGGCGCTTTGTTTATGATTTTGCGGGTTTCGGAAAAGAACAATACGCCCCGCTATGACAATCCCTATACGGATGTGGGCAAGGATATGCTCGAGACTGAAAACACGTTCGGGGCCCAAAACCATATGATGAGTATACAGCGTTTGATTCCGGAAAATTTCCGCAGGCGGTTTACCCTGCCCTTGTCATTGCAAATACTGGGCAATCTGTTGGGCCGTAATATGTTCAGGCCGGGATTTCTGGCCAATGTCGGGACGGTACATTATGCGCGTTGGGTGCATTTACCCGGTACGAACAACTATATTTTTGCCTCTAATTATGATGGTAGCTTTGAAAGCTATCTTGAGGATTTTGTCACCAATGCCAATGCGGGTCTCAATGCGGCGTGGAGCCATTGCGAGGGGTTTCCCGAAGTTGTCGGTATCTTTAATAAAGGCACAGAGGACGGAGACCGGTTCAAGCGGTTTGCCCGGCGTTCAACCCGTCCCACACCGTTTTGGTATTCGGCCTATCCAACTTTGACTGCGGATACGATTAGGCGAAACGCTTTGATACGCGACGGGTTGACCAAGGACGCGTTGTCGCCAAGTGCGGCGCAGGCCTGGCTCGATTTGTTTCGCTCGATCCCGAGACCGGATTCGGTTTTGCAAGCCCGTAAAATTCAAAGCATGTTGTTTGGCGGCAATGGCCATCTGTCACATGGGGCCTGTTATGTGGTCGAGGCGAAGGGTGATGACCGGGAAGCTTCCGGTTTGGATTTGGCCAAATGGCTGGATGACATCAAGGGTAAAATTGATTTTGGCGATGTGAAGCCCGAGGGCAAGACGGCCTATGTCGGTATTTCGGAGGGCGGTATGCGGGCGCTCGGGCTCTCGTCGTTGCTGGATGAAAAATTTGACGTGGAGACGGCCTATGATCAAGACAAGCCTTTGAAATTTTCAGAGACGTTTTCTAGCGGCATGTATGACAAAAGCCACCGCAATATTTTAGGGGATGTTGACGAGAACGGGGCCGATACATGGACATGGGGCGGGCGCGAGACGCTGGCGGTCATTCTTGTCTATGACGTAAGAAATGCAGGACTTGAGAGCGGGCTTAAACCGAAAGCCGGTTTGGGAAGTTTGAAATGGAAAAAGATCAAAACGTTTAATAAATGGCATTCGAAAACCTCGCACGGAAACAAGAAGCCGCCCGTGCCGGAAAATACAGAGCCGTTCGGATTTGCGGACGGGATTTCCCAGCCGATCTTGAACGGGACGCGCGGGGCTAAACGCAACCCCGGATCGCTTCATATTGTCGAGCCGGGTGAATTTGTGCTGGGCTATCGGGACAATCGGGGATATTTCCCGCCGTCGCCGCAATTGTCGGCGCGTGCGGATGCAAGCAATGTCCTGCCGTCCATCTCGACCGAAATTCCACAGCGTTATCCGCACTTTGAAACAGAGACGGGCGCGGGTCTGCGCGATCTTGGTGTGAACGGTAGTTATATTGTTATTCGCGAGTTGAAGCAGGATGTGTACGGGCTGAACCGTGATGCGCTTAAATATGTTGAAGCGCAGCAAGGCTCTACCGGTTCAAAAACAGGCCCAAACACGGGAGGCGTGTTTGGAGATTTGAACAAACCGCTTGAGGTAAAATATATCAAGGAAATGATGGTGGGCCGGAAAATGGATGGACGGCCTTTGGTGATGTGTCCGTTCGATATTGAAAAACCCCTCGGCGCACCGATCTCTATAAATGATCCCCATAAGGTCAATGCGCTGGGCAAGACAAAATTGAGCCGTGCGGATAACGAGTTTTTGTATGGGCGCGATGATCCGCAAGGGCATAAATGTCCGATCGGGTCGCATGTGCGCCGGACTTTCCCGCGTGACAGTATTGATCCTGAAGATAGCAATTCTTTGTTTATTGCCAACCGGCACCGGATTTTACGCAGGGGTCGTCATTATGGCCGGGCCGAGAAGCATGAAGAGACGGGCACATTTTTTGTTTGCGTCAATGCGGATATTGAGCGGCAGTTTGAATTTGTTCAAAAAACATGGCTTGGTTCGCCGAAATTTAACGGCTTGCGCGACGAGGCCGATCCGATTGCGGGTCAGGGTACAGGTTTGGGCACAGGTGCGGGTACAGGTGCAGGGGGGCAGGGCCGGTTCACGATCCAGCATCCTGACGGGGATATTCGCATTCCGAATTTAAATGCCTATACGCAAATGCGTGGGGGCGGATATTTTTTCTTGCCGGGTAAAGACGCGCTCTGGTTCTTTGCCAACAGGAAAAACACGCTCTCATAATATTGGGCTGTAAATCCCGGATTTGTGCAAAAATCGGGTTTTACGAGGTGCGCTCACAGAAAGTTCATTCTCGTGGGCGGCGCCAATTGCTATTCTTAATTGCTATTTGCGGGGCTTCATCATAGAATCTTAAAGGTTCTGGGCGTTCTTTATGTGAAGATAAGGAGATTGACTGATGTACACGAAAATATCTCAAGACGGGTTTGATTTTGATACGGTTGGTTCCGAAACCGTATTGGATGTATATGAGGACGCGAGTTTGGGTTTAAAACTCACGGATGATTTTGTTTCTTCTATAGATGGGCATATCGGCGGAATCGAAACGTATTCTTACGCACAAAACCCGGGTTTTCAGACCCCGAATTTTCAGGCTGGCGGGCCAGATTTTACGACCATCCCCGGAGATGTCAGCACAACGGCCACCATTGCGGTTAACAGCCAGATTAATAGCACGATAGATGTTTCAGGTGATACGGACTGGTTTTCTGTCACTTTAGAGGCCGGACAAACTTATGATATTTCCATGCTTGGCACGGGCACATCCTCGCCGCTTTCCGATCCGCTCCTCCGTCTTTTTGACGCAAATGGGGTCGAGCTTGCGACCAATGATGATATTATTTTAGGGGATGTGACCAATTCCCTTTTGACGTTTACTGTGACGACAACGGGTACATATTATGTCTCCGCAGAAGCGTATGCGAATTCTAGTGGCACGACGGTCACGGGTGATTACACACTCTCCCTGTTCGAGACCAATGGCACGTCCGGGGATATTGCGGCCAGTACCGCGACCACGGCAACGGCGATTGTCAATGGCTCGGTTTCGGGTGTGTTGGAGACAACGAGCGATTCGGACTGGTTTGCGATTACTCTGGTGGCAGGGCAACGCTATAGTTTTGCCAGTGACGGGACCGGTTCCGATGTTTTGGAAGACCCGTTTCTGACGCTTTATGATGCCAATGGTAATGTGGTGAAAAGTAATGATGATAGCGGGCCGGATTTAAACGCTAAAATGACCTTCATCGCAGAGACTTCCGGCGTGTATTATATCGGGGCCAGTTCTGTCAATTCTGATGGGCAGTATGCGATTACGGTGAAAGAGCTGCCGACATTGGTCGAGCGCACGGTCGATCAGGTGGCGCATTTCCTAACCGATGAATACAGTGCCCGCCAAGCGTATGGGGTTACAGAGATCACCTATAATATCACGGGTTTGGAGGTTGGTGCACAAGCGCTGGCCATCCGTGCGCTTCAGGCTTGGTCGGATGTGACGCCATTGGTGTTTAGCGCAGTTACGACGGGCGGGATGATTGTTTTTAGCAATGATGAAGACGGGGCGTTTAATTCAAATACGACAATCGGAAGTGTCATTCAAAGCTCGACTGTCAATGTGAATGCGACGTGGCAGAACGGAAATGTCAATGTGGATAGTTATACATATCAAACGTTTTTGCACGAAATCGGTCATGCGCTCGGTTTGGGGCATGCGGGTCCTTATAATGGTGAAGCGACCTATAATGTGGATAATATTTATTTGAACGATAGCTGGGCCTATTCGGTGATGTCGTATTTTGACCAGAACGAAAGTGGGTATTTTGGTGATTTCCGCTATGTGCTGGGGCTGCAAATTGCCGATATTGTGGCGATACAGGACTTATACGGTGCCAATACCACAACCCGGAACGGGGATACTGTTTACGGGTTTAACTCGACCGAGACCGGGGCCAATAATGTCCATAATTTCGCGAATTTTAATCGGGCGCCGTCTCTCAGCATTTACGATACGGGCGGGATTGATACGCTTGATTTTTCGGGGTATTCGCAAAACCAGCAGATCAATCTGGCGGCGGAAAGCTTTTCAAATGTGAACGGTATTGAAGGTGTGATTTCGATTGCGCGCGGGGTGATCATTGAAAATGCGATTGGTGGTTCGGGGGCGGATACGATTACCGGTAACTCTGTTGGCAATGTGCTGACCGGCAATGGTGGCAATGATATTCTCAACGGCGGAGGGGGTATAGATTACGCCGCCTATTCAGGCAGTTCTATTTCGGACTATACGATTACAGACAACGGCAATGGTACATTTACTGTGGCGCATAATAATGGCGGTGCGGATGGTACGGATACGCTGAGAAATATCGAGTTTTTGCGGATTAACGGCGTGGATTATACGCTTACGGGTGCAGAGGCGGCGGTCAATTACGCCGGGACTTCCGGGGCCGATACATATACCGGCATGGGCGGTGATGATACGATTCATGGCGCCAATGGTAATGATATTCTCGGTGGCGGTGATGGTGATGACACGATTACCGGTGACGCGGGGGCTGATCGTCTTTCCGGTGATGCGGGTGCAGACACATTATCCGGTGGTACGGGCAACGATGTTTTGATCGGAGGGGCAGGGAATGACCAGCTTGATGGCGGTAGTGGTCTGGATTATGCCGTGTATTCCGGTAGCTCCCTTTCGGAGTATACGATTACGAATAACGGGGATGGCAGTTATCAAGTGCGCCATAATAACGGCGGAGTTGATGGTGTCGATACGCTGACCGATATCGAATATTTGTTGATCAACGGGCAGTATCATAATCTTTCCGCGCTGGCGCAAATTGGCCCGAGCGGGGCGGTGAATGTTTCTGACAGTGTGTATACTTCGCCTGTACTTGATACTGTGCTGGAAAGAGGCCTTCTGCCGCTTGCACGCCAAGACTGGATTGCCGATTTCTTGGCAAATACGTCCTATGAGGATGCGCCCTTTACATTTCCTGATGACGAAGATGCGCTCGGAGTTGATCGGGGTTTGGATGCCTTGTTAGAGGATTTCTTGCTGGACGGGCTGGATGTGCTTTAGGCCGTCTGTCTGCATATCCGGATTTTTAACTTTGCCAGATAACTGTGTCCATGCCGATAAAATTGGCGAGGCGTTGCAGTTCTGCGTCCAATTTGTCTTGACGCGCGGGCGTCCATTTTAGTCCCGGTTCAGGCCAAACTTTTCGTACGATAATCTGTCCGGCTTTGCGGTCGGCTTTGGCATCGATGCGGCCAACCATTTTATCACCCTCAAGCAGGGGGTAAACATAATAGCCGAATTTGCGCTGGGCGGCGGGCACGAAAATTTCGATGCGGTATTCAAACCCGAATACATCCGCAAGCCGTTTGCGGTCGCGGACGGCCGGATCAAACGGGTTTAAAATACGCAGGCGCTTTGTCGGGGCGGGCGTGGTTTGCAGAAGGTGCCGGATGGTGTCGCACGCATAGGATTTGATCCAGTTCCCGTCTGCGGTTTCGATCTGTACGGGGATGAGTTTGTGTGCGTTTTGTTTGGCCCATATACGGACGTCGTGGGCACTCATGGCCCCCCAAAACCGCTGGATTTCGCCGAGTGTGCCGAAGGCCAAGCGCTCTAGAGCCTGCGTGCACAGCCAGTCTATCTGATCTGCATCCGGTTTGATGACGTTTGTGATTTCTGCGGGAATAATGCGTTCCGGCACATCATAATATTTGATAAAATTGGTACGGTGGGCAGTTGATAGTTCGCCCGCATACCACATTTGATCCAGCAGGACTTTGTGGGGTGGTCGGTTCCACATGCCTTTCTTTTTAACACCCTCGCTTTGAAATGCATGGGTGGAGAGAGGGCCTTCATTGACAATGCGTTCTCTAATCTTTTCGGGATGTATGATTTTTCGCGCAGTTTTATAGCTGGCGTATTGGGCGACGCGTGTGCCCAACCGTTCGAATTGGCGTGTCCAGTATGGGTAGAACTCCATCGGGATGACGGAGGCGTCATGGGTAAAATGTTCAAAAATATTGCGCTGGTCTGCGAGTTGGATATTGAGCATGGGTTCGCGGTAGTTTTGATTGCGGCTCCATAAAATATGATGATGGGCGCGCGCGATATTGCGGATTGTATCCAGTTGTACAAACCCCAGAGTCTTGATGGTTTCAAGTATATCGAGGGGGCCGGTTGGTGTTTGTGCCAAGCCCTGGGCGTGAAGCCAGAGACGCCGTGCATCCCGATTTTTTATCTTAAGTTCCATCTTGGAAAGCTAGGCTATTTTACCCCGTAGAGAAAGATGCATTTTGGCTGTCATAAAATGTTTGGAGATAATGTCTGGTCTGGGCGGGGAATCTCGGTATAACTCTGACTGCGCGCAGGCGCAGTGGTCTATAATCCATTTCTAATTCATTGTAATTTGGGTGACACACAGAAAGGAGGGGGTATGAGCGAGTATAATGATCCGCTGGATCAAGCCCATGAACTCTCCATGAGTGCGGCGGATCTGGACGCGAATAGTATTGCGGCTTTGCGGCTTGCGATTGCCAGAAAAGACCATGATAGCATCCGGATTTTGATGGACGGGGAACACCCTGCCGATATTGCCGATATGTTCGAGCAATTGTCGGGTGATGCCCGCGAAACCCTGATCAAATTGACGGCGGATGTGTTAATCCCGTCCGTGCTGGCCGAGCTTGAAGACGAGGTGGTCGAAGACGTGTTGTCTTTGTTGGGGCCAAAGCAGATCAGTGAAGCGGTTGCCGAGCTTGATAGTGATGACGCGACCCAGTTGATTGAAGAGTTACACGTGCATCGCCGCGCCGAAGTGATGGCGGCCTTGCCTGACCGCCATCGGGAGGAAGTCGAGGCCAGCTTCGCCTTCGACCACGAGACCGCTGGTCGTTTGATGCAGCGCGAATTTGTCGCCGCGCCGGAGTTCTGGACGGTCGGGCAGGCGATTGATCATATGCGGGCGCAGGGTGAAAAGGGTGGTGACGCGCTCCCGGATTTGTTTTTTGATCTCTACATTATCGATACCCATTTTCGCCCTTTAGGGTATTTACCGCTTTCGGGGTTGATCCGGTGTGGGCGGGATGTGTCGTTGAAATCGGTGATGCAGACTATTCCGGCTTTGATCGCGCCTGACATGGATCAGGAAGATGTGGCCTATCTGTTCGAGAAATATGATTTGATTTCTGCCCCCGTGGTGGATGTGGACGGGCGGTTGTCGGGGATGATTACCGTTGATGATATGGTCGAGGTCATTCAAGAAGAAAACAAGGAAGACATGTTGGCGTTGGCGGGTGTGTCCGAGGCCGGGCTGACCGATACGGCGTTGACCACAGTGCGGGCGCGGGCGCCGTGGCTTTTGGTCAATCTGGTGACGGCCGTGTGTGCGTCCTTTGTGATTTCTTTATTTCGGGACGAGATTACAGAATTGGTGGCGTTGGCGATTTTGATGCCGATTGTGGCCTCTCTGGGCGGGAATACGGGTATACAGGCTTTGACTGTGGCCATTCGTGCGCTTGTAACCCGTGATTTGACACAGGCCAATACATGGCGCGTGATCCGGCGCGAGGCGCTGGCGGCTCTGATGAACGGAGTTTTGTTTGCTGTGCTTCTGGCGGGCATTACCTATATATGGTTCAAGGACCCGTATTTATCTGTGGTGATCGGGGTGGCCCTGATCTTCAATTTCGTTTGTGCGGGGTTGGCGGGTATTCTGGTGCCACTGGGGTTGAAAAAAGCGGGGGCTGATCCTGCGGTCGCCTCGTCCGTGTTTGTGACGACGGTGAGCGATGTGATTGGATTCTTCGCTTTTTTAGGATTAGCTTCGGTTTTTCTGCTCTAAACCCATAATTTTTCCGTTTTGCGGGAAAATGGCATTTTTATTGCAATTCATTTGTTTAACTAATTTTATGTGTTTTTTTGGGACATTGCTATGGCGCACACATTTGAAATTTCCGGCTCGGGTTTGAAGCTTATTAAGGCCTATGAAGGCTTTCGGCCGATAGAAACAACGCTTGTTTCCGGTCAACGTGTTATCGGATATGGTCACCGTTTTAAGGACAGTGAAGAGCCTGCGATCACCCGTACTGATGCAGAAAATCTACTAAAGGCTGATTTGGAAGCCTATGAGAATGTGGTCAATGATAATATATTTGCCCCTATGAGCCAAAACCAGTTTGATGCGCTTGTTTCGTTAAGTTTTAATATTGGCCCACAGAAATTCCTGTCTTCGAGCGTTTTACATGCTTTGAACAATGGACGCCCACTGGCGGCGGCCAGCGGATTTGATGAATGGGTCAAAAGTGTTATTGACGGAAAAACATATGTCATAGACGCGCTTGTGCGCCGTCGTACGGCCGAAAAATCCTTGTTTTTGGAAGTCGCAGAAGGCGTTATTGCTGCCCCTCGCCATGAATTGCCGCCGAAACGTGATCTGGATGTACAGGCTTTGGACGAAGATCTTGAAGTGTTTGATAAGACCAGTGTGGCCTCTAACGATGTAGCGGGCAACGCTGTACCTGCTCCAGAGCAAGGCATTGTGGGGCAAGCGCCGTATGCTGCGCAGGATAATATTGCTATCCATCATATGAATACACAGGCAAATGTTTTGACCTTGCGTGCGGTGGAGCCACCAAATGTCGATATCATGGATACACATAAGGATGCTGATACACCTGATCGTGAGGAGGTTGAAACCGATGTTGTCGAGACACCGGACTTTGCCGCTTCGCACACAGAAACCGAGCCTAAAACTGAGGCAGAGTCAGTTGGCGGGGATGAAGTGTCACAAGCTATTGATGCCTTGAGGGCTTTGCCGGCCGCACGCCGGGACGCAGTTGTGCTTGAGGATGTTACAAAGCCCGATCTTGATGCCGTGGTGCAGGTCCTTGAAAATGCGGGGCCTGAAAATGTGGAAGTTGAAAATGTGGAACCGGATACGGATGTAGATTATGTTACGGAACTGGCGGAAGAGCTGGATGCGGACACTGCTACGGATATTGCTGTGGACGAGGAAGTAGATTCGAATTCTGCAGTTGTAAATACAGATACAGATACAGATACAGATACAGATACAGATACAGATACAGATACAGATACAGATACAGATACAGATACAGATACAGATACAGATACAGATACAGATGCAGGCACAGAATTGGTGCACAAAGATGAAGATACAGACGTTGTTATTGATCTTCAGGTGGAAGATGTTGCCGTCCCTATGGACGTGGATATTGCTACAGACAGTGTATCAGGCAGTGTTACTGATAGTGTTCAGGACAGTGCTGTAGACGAGGTGGCAACGATCGATACAGATGCAATTGTTTCCCCCATTGCCCTTGCGGCTGAAGAGGTTAGCGAGCAACTGGATCGGCTTATCGCAGATACACCTGAAACAGATATATCTGAAGCAGATGCCCCTGAAATCGACGTTCAGGTCTTTGATGCAGAGACACCCGTTTCGCTTCAATCCGATCAAATTGTGGGCCATGGACATGTGGCAGCAGAAAAAACAAGAGATATTGCGCAGGTTATCGCAGATATCAAAGCTGCGAACGAAGGCAGTAATGAGGAGTATCGTCGACCCGGCGAAAGCGATTTTACGCAAACACATACGCCGGACGCTTATATCCAGAAATCAAATACAAGTTCTGACACACCGAAACAGTCGGGTGGTTTCGGGGCTTATTGGGTGTCACTGATTGTCGGGGGAACCCTGCTTGCGGGTGGGGCGATGAAATGGCTTTTAATCCCGAGCCAAGCTTTGGACGCCGCCAGTGCCTTTGCGGCTCCGGCGGCAACAATTGTGGGTGCCATGATTGTGGTCGGGGCGCTGTATTATATGGTGAAAACCGTGTTTCGCAGGAAACGTCAAACCCGGGTAAATGCCTAGATAATTGCAGAAATGCTTGCGGGTGAATTAACCCGAAATTATCCATATTCATTGCCTAAATGCATAGATTTTCCTGTTATATATTCGCTTGAATAATGGTGGGAAATCCTATGAGCGTTTTTGAAAACTGGACAGACGAGCACAAACAAAAATTTGATAAAGAGATTCTCAGCGTCAAACACAATGTTGAAGACAGTGGCCTGTTTACAGATGAGGCCCTCATCGCGTTGTTAGATAAACATCCCCATAATATGCTTGATGTGTGCACGATGGGTGATCACGAGTTGTATCCGAACCAGTTTCGTACCGGTGATTTCAGGGATTGCGATAGCAAAACCCTGCTCAAGGCCGTACAGGACGGAAAGCTGTGGATCAATGTGCGCCGGGCGATGAATTTACATCCGGAATACAAAGCTCTGCTTGACCGCATGTACGGAGCGTTGTCTGCGCGGACAGGGATTACAAGTTTTAATGCCAATGGCGGGATTCTCATTTCCTCGCCTGTGGCGAAAGTGCCTTATCACGCCGATAAGACCCATGTGGTTTTGTGGCATGTGCGCGGTACAAAACGGGTCTATGTATATCCGCTGACGCAGGAATTTATGTCCGATGCTTCTTATGAACGTATTTTGACCAACACGCTTATCGATGATGTGCCCTATAAGGACGCGTTTGATGAAAAGGCGACTGTGCTGACATTAACCGGTGGTGAAATGGCCACATGGCAGCTAAATCAACCGCATAAAGTGGTCAACGAGACATTTTGTGTCTCGATCACGACAGAATATTCAACCCGGAAAAGCGGGTTTAAAAACGCGGCCATGTTTGCCCAATCCTTACAGCGGCAGAAGTTCGGGGCCAACCCGCTTTGGGAAAATACGGCGACACCTTCCAAAATGGTGAAGTCTATTTTCGGGAAAGTGATTAAGAAGACTGGCTTGTATAAATCTGTGGCCAATGTGGATTATGTGACGTTTAAGGTCGATAAAACCGTGCCCGGTTATATCGCGGATATTGAACCGGTTGTGCGTAATTTTTAATCCCTAATTTCGGTGGTTTTTTGGTGTATGGGCGTTATGCTTGGGCATGCCTGAAACGCCCTTTATCCATTTACAAAAACTTTCCGTAGGGTCTCTCTCGATAGAGACACTGGCGGAATGGCAACGCCGTGTGGCGGTGCGTCGAGGCGAGGAAGGCTTGCCGGCTTTCGCCGACCATATTACCCGCATGCACCCCAAGCGCAAAGACGAGCTGTTGCGCAATGGATCGATTTACTGGGTTATCAAAGGCGTGATCCAGTGCCGCAACCAGATCGTTGATTTGCAGGAAATTTTTACCCAAGATGGTCGTAAGGCCTGCCGGATTGTTTTGGCGCCAGAGCTGGTGCCAGTTGTGCCCACACCCAAACGGGCGTTTCAGGGCTGGCGCTATTTAAAGCCCGAGGATGCGCCCAGCGATTTGACCCATAGAGAGGCTGCCGATTTACCGGCGCATTTGCGTCGCAAGCTGGTTGATCTAGGGGCGTGGTAGTGAGGGCGTTTTGGCCCAACCCATGTCGGCGGCGAGGCGGTCTATAAATACATCGGCCATGGCTTTATGGGAATCAATGCCCGGATGGTAGGCACAGCCGTAAATATGCCCGCTTTCGGCTTGGGGTAAATAAATATAGCCTATGTTTTCATCGCCGCTTTTTCGCCGTGTTTCCAGAGCGCGTTTGGTATACTCGACGGCGCTGATCCGGTCTGGCTCAATCACGCCCATCGGCGAATAGGCAGCGTAGATACGCGCGTTCGGATGGTATGCACGCAGTGTGCCCAGAAGTTTGACATAGGCCGTATAAAACCCTTCTCCCGGATCGCCGAGCGCATAATCATTGGTGCCGAGATTTATCAAAATCACATGCGGTTGGTAGGCGCTATGATCCCAGTCCGTTTGCGTATCGGGCAAGGCTTTGTCCAGTAAATACGGCATGAGTGGGTCCGGGCTTTCATCATAATTGCGGATTAGGCCGCGTCCTGAAATGGCCACATCATGCAAATCCGCGCCAAATGCATTGGCGCTGAGGGCGACATAACTGCGCAAGGGGGCGCCGGTTTCGGGTGTGTATTCACAATTTTCGTCTGCGCCTTCGGCTCCAAAGCCGACCGAAATGGAATCGCCTAACACCAGTATGCGGCGGGCGGGTGCGGGGGTTTGCAAAAATTGTCCGTCTGTGTCGAGAGAGACAAGTTCGGTCAGCCCGTTGTCGAAAATTTCCGAGCGGCGGGTGATGGTGACATTATGCTGGCGAGCACTGTTTTCATCCATGAGCACATAGTCGTGCTGGCCTTTTTTCAGGTGTAGCATTTGGGTGTTTCCATCAATGGTGATGTCAAGAATGTTGGAACCGGTGTCTTCTAGGGTCACGCTTAACCGGCGTCCCTGAAAGCGGGTTTCGATCCCGCTGGCGGGCCATGCAAATTGTAAATGTCCGGCTTCGGTCACGACATGCCGCCCAAGTGCTCTGTAGCTGGTTGCATTGGTTGCGGGATGCCCGGATGTCGTGTTGCTTTGCACACACGCCCCCCCTGTTAAAACCACAACCATAGCGACGACCTTCATCCAGTTTTGCATAATATACTCCTGTGCCCCCAGTTTAGGGGAGGATGTCCGGGTCTGTAAATGCCCGTTTCGTGCTTTCACGCTTGAAAATACCGATGCGGCCCCATAGAAAGAAACAACTTTTATTTGGAGAAAGCCCATGAACGCCGCTGATACCGCCTGGATTTTAATGTCGACTGTGCTGGTTCTCCTCATGACTTTGCCCGGGTTGGCGCTGTTTTACGGTGGGCTTGTGCGCTCCAGAAATTTACTTTCTGTGCTGATGCAGTGTTTTTCTATTGCTTGTGTGGCGTCGCTTGTCTGGTTCGGGATCGGGTATTCTCTCGCCTTTACGGAAGGGTCAAACTGGCTTGGCGGATTTTCGCGGGTGTTTCTGAATGGTATTACGCGGGAAACGCTTGCGGGCACATTGCCGGAATCGGTATTTGTGATGTTCCAGATGACATTCGCCATTATTACACCGGCCCTGATGGTCGGGGCGTTTGTGGAACGGATTAAATTCGGAGCCGTGATGATGATTACCGTGCTGTGGCTTCTTTTGGTCTATGTGCCGGTGACCCATTGGGTTTGGGGCGGTGGTTGGCTGGCCGCGCGCGGCGTTATCGATTTTGCTGGCGGGATTGTTGTGCATGTCACGGCTGGCGTGTCGGCACTGGTCATTGCCATTATGGTCGGGTCGCGCGAGGGGCACCCGAATAAAATTGTGCCGCCGCACGCGCCGTGGATGGTTATGGTCGGGGCCTGTTTATTGTGGGTAGGCTGGTTTGGGTTTAATGCCGGTTCGGCCGTGGCTGCTAATCAGGACGCGGGCATGGCGATGCTGGTCACGCATTTATCAGCCGCCAGCGCCTCCATTGTCTGGCTGGTGATTGAGAAAATTAGATACGGCAAGTCCTCTCTGGTCGGGGTTGTCACGGGCACGATTGCCGGTTTGGCGACAATTACGCCAGCGTCTGGTACGGTTGGCCCCATAGGAGCCGTGATCCTCGGGATGATGGGCGGGATTGTGTGTTATTATGCGGTGCACCTTATTCGTATTCGTCTGAAACTTGACGATTCCCTTGATGTGCTTGCGGTTCACGGGGTTGGCGGGGCGCTGGGGACGATTATGCTTGTCTTCTTGGCATCGGTTGGCACTGGCGGTACGGGCCTTGGTGATGGTGTCAGTATTTCACAGCAATTGGGCACGCAAATTATAGGCGTGGTTTCCGTTGCCATATGGTCGATTGTGGCGACAGTGATTATCGTGCTGGTCACCAAAGCCATTGTTGGCCTACGGGTCAGCCCGGAAGACGAACTTGAAGGCCTTGATCTTTCCTCTCACGGGGAAACGGCATATCACCGCTAGAGCTTAAGTTTTAATCTCGCAATTATCGATCAGGCGGACATTTTCGCAAGTGGCGGCGATGAGTAGGCGTGCCAGATTTTCGCCCAATGTGTGGGGGAGAATTTCAAGGGTTTGGGCGTCGGCGACGCTGACATAATCGACACTGGTGAAACCGGCGGTGAGCAGGGCGTTTATGGCGGTCTCGGTGGCGGGTTTTATCTCGCCGGTCTCGGAGATGGTTTTGGCGCAGGTGCGCATGATGAGGTTGAGCTGGCCAGCGATTGCGCGGGCGTCTTCGTCAAAATAGCGGTTGCGTGAGGACATGGCGAGGCCGTCGTCTTCACGGATGATTGGCGCGCCGTAGATTTCAACGGGAATGTCGAGATCAGAAGTGATGCGGCGAATGGTGAGAAGCTGTTGATAGTCTTTTTCTCCGAACACGGCGATGTCGGGCTGGACGCGGTTGAGGAGCTTGGTGACGATCAGGGCAACCCCGCCGAAAAAGTGCGGTCGGTAATCGGTTTCGAGGCCCAAGGCAGCTCCGCCCACATGCAGGCTGGTGGCATGGTCGGGGCCATAGAGGCTACCATCGGGGATGTAGATCAGATCACAGCCAGCGTTATGCAGAAGCTCTGCGTCCTTTGTCTCGGAACGGGGATAGGTGCTTAAATCTTCGCCTTCGGTAAATTGGGTCGGGTTGATATAGATGCTGGTGACAATTTTGCTGGCATGTTGTTTGGCTTTGTGGATCAGGGAGAGATGTCCGGTGTGCAATGCCCCCATTGTCGGGACAAAGCCGATGGTTTCGTCTTTGGCGCGCCAGTTTTGCACATGGGTACGAAGCTCGTGCTCAGACGTGATTATAAAGGGGCTAAGGGGAGAGGGCATCTTGTATTCTACTGTCTAGCTTATGAAGGGGCTACAACTAAACAAGAATGGCCACGGGCCGCAAGGGTTTTGCACACATTTATGGCTTTTGCGTGGGTCAGGCCAGAGAGGCGGGCCCGGTATATAAATCCGTTTGTGCGCTGGACGGGGATGATTTGGGGGATGGCGGCGCTAAGCCCGAGCCGCGTATCCGCCTGTGCGATCTTGGTGACGCTATGGGCTTGGACGGCGTGTGTATAGGCCCCGATTTGTACGGCCCAGCCGCCAGTGTATACGGGCGGGATGTGCATGCCGTTGACGCCGCTGACAATATGCACGGTGCGCGCGGGGGCTTCGTGGGCGGTGCGTAGGGTATAGCTTTGGGCGATGGGGGGGACGGGTAAGGCTCTGCGGTCGATTTTGGGGCGGCGTTCATCTGCATTGAGGGCAAATTTTTGCGCGGTTTTCGCATTGCGTTTCATGACGTCAAAGCCGCGTTCGATTAAATCGGCCATATGCTTGTCTCTGGACCGGCCACTGGCCCCGCCTAGGACAATGGCGATGATCCGGCGGTTTTCGCGTTTGGCGGAGAGGACGAGATTGTATCCCGATGCATTGGTGTATCCGGTTTTAAACCCGTCAACACCCTCAACCTTGCCCAGAAGTGCATTGTGGTTTTTGTAGGTGCGACCTCTGTAGGTGAAGGTTCTTTTGGAGAAATAAGGATAGTATTTTGCATGTTGGCTCAGCAGGGCTTCTGCCAGCTTGGCCATATCGCGGGCCGTGGTGATCTGGCCTTCATCGGGCAGGCCGTGCGGGTTGCGAAATACGGTGGCGCGCATGCCGAGGGCTTTGGCTTTGCTGGTCATGGCGGTGGCAAATTCACTTTGTGATCCGCCGAGACGTTCGGCCAATACGGCGGCGGCGTCATTGGCGGAGCGCACGGTCAGGGCTAAAATAGCCTGTTCGACCGTGATCGTCCGGCCAGCCCGCAGGCCAAGCCTGACGGGCGGAGTGCGGGCGGCTCTTGCTGATACGGGCAGGGCTTCGTCCAGTGTCAATTCGCCGCGCTCTAGGGCGTCGAAGGTCAGATACAATGTCATCATTTTTGTCAGGGAGGCGGGGTAGCGCGCTTCGTCGATTTTGCGGGCGTGCAGGATTTCGAGACTGTCTGCGTCGATAATGATCGAGGCATATTTATTGGCTTTGGCATGCGCAAAAACCCCACTGCCGGTTACAACCAACAGGGTAAAAATCACACATAGGCGTATAAAATTACGTATCATTAGCAAGCACTCGTCCACAGGTTTTTACAATATGGTTAATACAGATTAACAAAATGCATAAATACGGGCTTTTATCTTTGAAAAAATCACCTATCTTAGGGGGATGAAGAATACGAAAAATATATATTCGAGCGTACATGCAGGTCCAGATTATGATCACGGGCGTGACGACGAGAATGGTACAGAGCGCGGTGTGGCCACAAAAACCCGCCCCAAGATCAAAAAACCGGCCCAATACCGGGTTGTTTTGCTCAATGATGATTACACGCCGATGGAATTTGTGGTCAGCGTATTGACGGGTATTTTTAAGCGCTCCGACGAAGAAGCGACCACAATCATGCTGGCTGTGCACCAAAATGGCATCGGGGTGTGCGGGATTTATACATTTGAAGTGGCCGAGACCAAAGTGGGCCAAGTTATGGACGCGGCCAAGCGGGCTCAACATCCACTGAAATGCACACTTGAAAAAGCGTAAAATCGCCCCACATTAAAGATTAGGGGCAAAACGAAATTAGGATAAGTAAATGGCTTCATTTTCTCCAGTACTCGAAGAAACCATCCACCGCGCACTGACATTGGCCAGCGAGCGTAAGCACGAGCTTGCGACGCTTGAGCATTTATTGCTGGCTTTGATCGATGACAAGGATGCGAGCGCGGTGATGAGTGCGTGCGATGTAGAGCTGGAATCCCTGCGTGCGGATTTAACCCGTTATCTGGACGACGATTTATCTTCGCTGGTTGTCGAGGATTTTGAAGAGGCCCGCCCAACTGCCGGTTTCCACCGGGTTATCCAGCGCGCGGTGATCCATGTGCAAAGTTCTGGTCGTGAAGAGGTGACGGGCGGCAATGCCCTGATCGCCCTGTTTGCGGAGCGCGAGAGCCACGCCGTGTATTTCTTGCAAGAACGCGATATGACCCGCTATGACGCAGTCAATTATATGTCGCACGGGATTGCCAAAAACGGTGATGCATCTGAGAACCGGCCTATTCTTGGCGTTGGATCAGATGAGAGCGATGAGCAGGGCAAGGCGAAAGAAGATCCGCTGACCGCCTATTGCGTCAATTTGAATGTGAAGGCGGAAGAGGGCGGGATTGATCCTCTGATCGGGCGCGAGGCCGAGGTCGAGCGCTGTATCCAAATTCTGGCGCGGCGTCGTAAAAACAATCCTTTGTTGGTGGGCGATCCCGGTGTGGGCAAAACCGCCATTGCCGAAGGGATTGCGCTACAAATTGTCAAAGGCAATATTCCCGAGGCGCTGGCAAATTCAACCATTTACGCGCTTGATATGGGCGCGTTGTTGGCCGGAACCCGCTACCGTGGTGATTTTGAAGAGCGCTTGAAAGCGGTGATGAAACGGATGATCGAAACCGACGGGGCGATCATGTTCATTGACGAAATTCATACGATTATTGGCGCGGGTGCGACATCTGGCGGGGCGATGGATGCGTCCAATTTGCTGAAACCGGCGTTGCAGTCTGGTAAATTATCGTGCATGGGTTCGACGACCTATAAAGAATATCGCCAGCATTTCGAGAAAGACCGGGCTTTGGCACGGCGGTTCTTGAAGGTGGATGTGTCCGAGCCGAGTGCTGCGGATACGGTGAAAATCCTGCAAGGTCTGAAATCCTATTTCGAGGAATTTCACGGGGTCACATATACACCCGAAGCCATTCAAACGGCGGTTGATCTGGCCGTGCGTCATATTACCGACCGCAAATTGCCGGACAAAGCCATTGATGTGATTGACGAGGCGGGCGCGTATCAGAAACTGCAAATGTCTAAAAAGGGTACTGGAAAAGGCTCTGAAAAAGATAAAACTGCGAGCAGAGATACGGGCAAGGACTCAGATAAGGATAAGAGCAAAGCGAAGCGCAAGAAAATTGTGGGTGTGAAAGAGATCGAAATGGTAATCTCTAAGATCGCGCGCGTACCGCCTAAAACCGTGTCGCGTGATGACGCGAAAGTTTTGAAATCTTTGAGCGAAGATTTGAGACGGGTGGTGTTTGGCCAAGATGACGCGATCGAGAAAGTGTCGAGCGCGGTGAAACTGGCGCGGGCTGGCTTGCGCGAACCACAAAAACCGATTGGCTCGTATTTGTTCTCCGGCCCGACGGGTGTGGGCAAAACCGAAGTGGCGCGTCAATTGGCGGAAGCTTTGGGGCTTGAGCTTCTCCGGTTTGATATGAGTGAATATATGGAACGCCATACGGTGTCGCGCCTGTTGGGTGCGCCTCCGGGGTATGTGGGCTATGATAATGGCGGCTTGCTGACCGATCAGGTCAACCAGCATCCGCATTCCGTTTTATTGCTCGACGAGATCGAGAAAGCCCATCCGGATGTATACAATATCCTGTTGCAAGTGATGGACAATGGCACGCTGACCGATTCCAATGGTCGGGCGGTGGATTTCCGCAATGTGATTTTGATCATGACCACCAATGCTGGCGCCGCCGATGCGGCTAAGGCCGAGATCGGGTTCGGGAGCACAGAGGGCAGTAATGATGAAGACGAGAAGGCGATCAAACGCCTGTTCACGCCAGAGTTCCGTAACCGTCTGGACGCCAATGTTAAATTTGCGCCGCTAGACAAAGGGTCGATTAGCAAAGTGGTGGATAAATTTATTATCCAGCTCGAGGCCCAACTCTCGGACCGTAAAATCTTGTTTGAAGTGTCTAGGGCGGCCAATACATGGCTGGCCGATAAAGGCTATGACAAACGCTATGGCGCACGGCCTTTGTCGCGCACCATCCAGGAATACATCAAGAAGCCATTGGCGGACGAAATTTTGTTCGGCAAGCTTAAGAAAGGTGGCCTTGTTAAAATCGGCGTGGACAAGAAGAAAGACGTCCTTAAGTTCGAAATTCTCAAGCCGGAACAGCTTAAGATCGAAGGTAAAAAAGGTGGCAAAGGTTTGCCTGCGCCCAAGCCGAAAGAGGATGCTTAGAGGGTGAATGTTGAGGGCTTCCGAGCTTGGTTCGGGGCCTGTAGGCAGGAAGTTTGTGGAGTTCTTTAGTATGTCTTGCATATATCACTGGCGACTGGGCTGTTGTGGTACAATATCATCAAACTAACCTGATTGAACGGGGATATGGCAATGAAGCATTGCGTCATGAACGCACCGGAAAGGCCTGAGTATGCGGATGCTCTTAATGAGTTAGAACCAATACTTTATAACCTGCCTCCAAAAGTAGTTGCCATTGATGGAAAACCCGGAGTGGGGAAAACTACCTTGGGACGTTTCTTGGCTTGGCGTTTCAATATTTCTCTTATCGAAACGGATCTTTATTTACACAGAAGTCGGGGACTTTATATTTATCGAGAAGAAGAGGTTAAGGGCGTCATTAATAGTAGGAAACAATCTGACCGCCCTGTGATTGTTGAAGGTGTAGTTGCTTTGCGTTTACTCGACAATTTGAATGTCACGCCTGATTTTCATATACATGTGATCTGTGAAGCAGCAAGTTCATCCACGGCTTCTGACTACCCAGAGTATTTAAAACAATTTCAACCTGCAGAAAACGCCAACCTTGTTTTGAATTTATCCAAATTGTCTCGAACTTGAAGTTCCGTAGATACCTGCTTTTAGGAGAAATCGGGCATTTACGCGTTTAAAATTGTAGCAAATAATAAACTAAAACTTTGCTACCCACTGCATATCGGAGGGCGTAGAATGCGATTACGTAGTATTACAAAACATGTGAACGATCAAAACTGGTTTGCAGTGGCAATTGATTTTTTCATTGTGGTGGCAGGTGTATTCCTTGGTATCCAAATCGGCAATTGGAATGAGGCACGAGGCGACAAGGCCGCGTATAGCCAAGCACTTGAGCGGCTGAGTATAGAAACCACCACTAATCTTGCGGCCCTTGATACGCTTGACCCTAATGTTGCGCAGTCATTACAGACATTCAGGCATGCCTTTGACGCTCTGCAATCTTGTACAGAAAGTGCGGAAAACCAGCAAGCCGTCGCTGATGGGTTGGTAAAAATTATGGGTACATATGGTCTTCATTTGCGGCGCAATGCGTTAGAAGACTTGACCACAAATCCTCGGTTGCTCGCACAACAATCTGTTTTGGAACGCAAGCGTTTTACGGATATGTTGTTTTTCTTTGATCTCGTACACGGGGAAGCTAGTTACGCCGAAGCCCTACCGCTTGAAGGGCGTATGCAGGACAATCCAATCATTAGTATAGGGGGGTGGGAAGATCGTACCGCCAAATATTTTGGTGCCGATTATTCAGCCTCCCGCCGCCGGCTTGTTCTCAACGTTCCGATTGACGAAGCTTGCCGAAACAATCAACTCATCAAAACATTTTATACTTGGGAACGTTGGCAAAGTGTCATCCCCATGCTTTCACGACAAATTCGAACAGAACTTGATACCACACAAGCCCATTTACAGGCGCGTAAGAAATGATTTTTCGCCGTGTTCGGCGCACTTCAATCAGGGTGTGGAGTGTGTTTGCGGAATAACAAAATTCTTACTGCGCCTGCAAGCAACATTACTGTGAGAAGCACCCAGTTTATGGCTCCCGCACGTTCTGTGTCTAATAATCTGCTGACGTGTGTAGCCGTGAATAGGAACCATAGATACCATCCAATTGCCGGTGTGATATATAAGCGGTTTTTTATGGCTGTGGTTTTCAGGGTGATAAAAATCATCCACCCGAGCGCAGCCACCCCGACAATAAGCAAGGCCAGTACGGGGTCCAGTTTCGGACTTTCGCCCAGGGCGTTGTAATAGAGCATCAGCGAGGCAAGATGGATGATATGTGCGCACAAAAAGCTCGCCCATAAAAGCCGGGTTCTTGATTTGCCATCACGTAGGGCTTCAACAACAAAAGCCATTGCGAATAGAATGAGAGATATCCGTGCGAAAACCCTTGTAAATTCGGCTATTGCCTCAAAACCCATAACGCGCCCCCAATTGAAAAATACAATGGGAGCGTAGGTGAGGCCTTAATGATTGTCATTAAATATTTAGGTGCGGGTTGGGATGTCTCTATCAAACACACTTTATCAAAGCATCACCCCGCCGGAAATTTCAATCCTTTGGGCGGTGATCCAGTGCATGTCACCAATTAAAAAATCACTGATTGCGCCGCCTATATCGTCGGGTAATCCGACGCGACCCATCGCGGTCATACTGGCGATATGTTGATTTACATCCGGGGTGTCGCGCACAAGCCCACCGCCAAAATCTGTTTCAATTGCGCCTGGGGCAATGGTGTTGACAGCGATGCCTCGTGGGCCAAGTTCTTTGGCTAGGTAACGCGTCAATACCTCGACGCCCCCTTTCATCATTGCGTAAGCTCCAAAGCCCGAAAAACAAAAGCGGGTCAGTCCCGTGGAGAGGTTCACAATATGTCCGCCGTCCGCAATCATTGGCAAGACACATTGTGTGAAGAAAAAACAGCCTTTAAGATGGATGTTTACAAGCTGGTCAAAGGCGTCTTGCGTTGTCTCTTCAAAAGAAGCGTTGTATCCGGTTCCCGCATTGTTGACCAAGTAGTCAAAGGTTTGTCGGCCCCATACGCTTTCTAATGCTTGGCTCAGCTTATCTGCAAAAGACAAGAATGTGGACGCATCCCCGGTATCAAGCTGTAAGGCGACTGCGCGGCCACCTTGTTTCTCGATTTCGGCAACAACATCATCTGCCGATTTCTTTTGGCTATGATATGTTAAAACCACATCGACCCCTTTTTTTGCGAGATGCAGCGCGGTGTTGCGACCAAGCCCCCGACTGCCGCCGGTAATAAGTGCAATTTTTTTCGTCATCATATTTCCTTTTATAAACGCCTAAAACGCCTAGGGGCGCCTTCATATTTCTATACATAGATAGCGCCGGATAGGGGAGGGTGCTTGCGCAATTCTCCGAATAACTTGCCTATTCCTGTAAATATTGATTTTTAAGGGTGCTTTTTCCTAGAGGCTTTGATAGGCCTCATAAGGAGGGGAAGAGGCAGGTGTTATGCAAAATCTAATTAACATTGTAACCAGATTTTCTGAAAATAAGGACGTTAAAGACAATTTGATCGCAACCTCTCTCGAGGGTCTGTCAATCGTCTATTTTCAATCTCCAACCACAACGCAGCCGGTCGTGTACACACCTACACTTTGCCTAATATTACAAGGGTGCAAAGAA
The DNA here is from genome assembly GCA_002733605.1 of Robiginitomaculum sp. Classification (GTDB taxonomy): domain Bacteria; phylum Pseudomonadota; class Alphaproteobacteria; order Caulobacterales; family Maricaulaceae; genus Robiginitomaculum_A. Next base: position 253,779 of record NVWK01000002.1, on the reverse strand, counting down.
GCCCGGATTGGGTCACGGCGACTGCAATTGCATCCGGGACAAGCGATTGTTGTTAGTCATGTCGTTCCGATTATGGTGTGCGTGACAGAAGCAAGTCTGGAGAAACCCTATCTTGCCCTTCTGCTAAACCTGGACATGAATGTTTTGCGGAGCCTGTACAAAAACGTCACGGCGTTTGCGGGCCAAGCTTCGCACCATGTTCAGGATCAAACGCCGAAAGCTCTGGAGGTGGGGTATGCGGATGCAGATCTTATTGATGCTTTGCGGCGCTTGTGCCTGCTTGTAGACGCCCCGCTTGACGCGAAAATTCTTGCGCCGCTGGTTATGCGCGAAATTTACTACCGGCTTATTTTGGCAGATCACGGGGCTATGTTGCGATGCATGCTGTGGAAAGGGAGCCATGCCAATCTTATTTCGCGCACCATCACCCATATTCAAGAGCGCTACACAGTGCCGCTCAACACATCCAAACTTGCGGATATTGCGGGGATGAGCCCTTCGTCCTTTCACGCGCATTTCAAAGCCATTACGGGGACGACCCCGTTACAATATCAAAAAGACCTTCGATTGCTGCATGCACAAAGGCATTTGATGGAGGGCAGCTATTCGGTGACTGCGGCCGCGTTTGAGGTTGGGTATGAAAGCCTTACCCAGTTTAGCCGTGAATACACACGCAAATTCGGGGCTTCCCCAAAACACGATTTCCTCAAAATATAGGCGCATTCTCTCGTATTTCGTATATGTAGTTTTAGGTTTTTGGGCTAGACTTGAACGCTTGGGCGTGGCGGAGAGGTGAAGGATATGATTTATAAAATGCGGATATTCGCGGTGTTGTTCTGTGTGTTCTGTGTGTTCTTGATGTTCGGGTGTGCTCATGTGGCGGATCAGGTCGAGCCGGTGACAGTGCACGTGACGGCGCAAGTGACAACGCCAATGAGCACCGAGGACTTCGAGTTTGTCTCGGAGGGCAACACGCTTTCCGGCATGCTCGACCAACCCACAAAGGATGAAGCGCATGCCCTTATTATATTTATACACGGATACGGAAACACCAATGTGCGTGACTGGTGGTCGTTCCATGATTTGCGTACCCGTTTTGCGAAGCTCGGGATTGCCAGTCTTGTTTGGGATAAGCCCGGCCAAGGACGTAGTGAGGGTGTGTTTGACATTAACCAGCCAGTTGAGAGCAGTGCGCGGGAAGTTTTGGACGTGGTTGCCGTGTTGCGCCAACGCAATGTGCCGGGCGCAGACCGCATTGGTTTATGGGGTATTAGTCGCGCTGGCTGGATAGCCCCGATCGCAATGTCGCAAGACCCAAGTATTGCATTTTGGATCTCGGTCAGTGGCGTTGATGATCAGGAAAGCTTTGGGTATATGCTTGAATCCAATTTACGCATTGAAGGACGGAGCGAAGAAGACGTTGAAATGCTGTTAGCCGAATGGGGGCGCGGTTTCGAAATTACAAATGAAGGCGGGTCGTTCGAAGCATATATGGCCGCGACCGAAAATCTTAGGCACGATCCGTTTATGCTCCGCTTTACAGGTTCGCCGGATCGAGACGCGGCAAAATTTAAAGTCGAGCAGACACGGTTTTTAACGGGTGAATTACAGGTGCATCCGCAAACCGGTTTGATGATTTATGTGCCCGGTTTTGAGGATATGTTGCGCGGTCTTGATCTGGATGTTCTGGCGCTTTTTGGGAAAAAGGACACGAATGTCAATTGGCGCAAAACGAAAGCGCTCTATGAACGCACCATTGGTGAAAACCCGTCCGCAACTCTACGCGTTAAAACCTTTGCTGACGGCAACCATAATATCCACCAATCCGAGACCGGTGGGTCACAAGAAATGCAGGCAATGCAGGAACGCATAAAGAGCGAAGGGTATTATGAGGCTCAGATCGAATGGCTAGCTGAACACGTCCTGCCGAAATAACTATATTGGGTGCACGCTATGCTCCCTTGATAAAATTTGGTATATTCAGTATTGAGCAAAGCAATAGGGGAGCGTTGCATGCGGATATATCTAGCTTTAAGTTTTTGTCTTTTTATGCTTTTGGGTTGCGGGTTGCAAAGCGAAAACGTGTCGCCCGAGATCAGTGTTCCCGATGAGGCCAGTATTCCCCATGAGGCTAGTATTCCCCATTTACGCGCGCACGGCACCGCGACGCAGTTGGTTGTTCATGATAAACCTTTTTTGATCCTTGGCGGAGAGCTTGGGAATTCTACCGTGTCTGATCTTGGCTATCTTGAGCAATATTGGCCAGTGTTCGAGGCTTTGCATCTCAATACAATTCTGGCACCAGTCAGTTGGGAATTGATCGAGCCAGTTGAAGGACAGTTTGATTTTTCCAGTGTGGACGGATTGATTGAGGCGGCGCGGGCTCATAATCAAAAACTTGTCATTCTCTGGTTCGGGTCGTGGAAAAACTCTATGTCGAGCTATGTGCCCGCTTGGGTGAAACGCGATCAGAGCCGGTTTCCTCGTGCGCAAAAACCGGACGGGACAGGGTTGGAAATTCTCAGCCCGTTTAGTGCTGAAAATAGGGATGCAGACATGCGGGCCTTTCAGGCTTTGATGACACATATTCGCGGGTTTGACGGACAGCAGAACACTGTCATTATGGTACAGGTGGAAAACGAGATCGGGATGATCCCGAGCGCGCGCGATCATAGGGCGGCGGCAAACGCTCGGTTTGCACAAGATGTGCCAGCAGAGCTGATGGCCTATCTTGAGGGCCATACCGAGATGCTTGCGCCGGAATTGCGCCAGCATTGGAACGCGAATGGACGGCTATCCCAAGGCAAGTGGGAACATGTTTTCGGGCGCTCGGTCTGGACGGAGGAGTATTTTATGGCGTGGCAATTTGCCCGCTATGTGGACGCCATTGCCTCTGCGGGAAAAGCCGCTTATCCGCTGCCGATGTTTGTGAATGCGGCGCTTGTTCGCCCCGGTGTGTTGCCCGGCGCCTATCCAAGTGCCGGGCCGTTGCCGCACCTTATCGATATCTGGAGAGCCGGTGCGCCCTCGATAGATTTTCTATCTCCCGATATTTATTTCCCCAATTTTGTGCACTGGACCTCTCGATACACACAGGAAGGCAATCCACTGTTTGTTCCCGAAGCCGGGCCGGGGCCCGCAACCCCTGCCAACGGGTTTTACGCGATCGGGCAACATGACGCGATCGGGTTTAGCCCGTTTGCGATTGAGCAATACAAGAGGGATGACCGGCTTGGGAGCGCCTATAGCCTGTTGAGCTATTTGGCACCGGTCATCCTCGAACATCAAGGGGATGGTCGTATGGTGGCTGTGCGCGCGCCTATTGCCTTTGACGGGACGATTGACGACGCGCCCCAGAGCGTCTCCCTTGGCGGGTATGATTTCCATGTTTCGTTTTACCAGCGTTTTCGGGCGAAGGACCAACAAAATCCGGCGGCGCATGCGGCGATGATTATCCAACTTGGCCCGGAAGAGTTTCTGATTGCGGGTTCGGGATTGACGATTACGTTTTCAACACCGGGCGGAATTGCCGGCATTGAAAGCATTTGGGAAGGTCGCTATGAAGACGGGGTGTGGCAGCGTGGGCGGCTTTTTAACGGCGATGCTAGCCATCAGGGACGTCATGTGCGTCTGTCTTCCGAGGATTTTAGTGTGCAGCGGGTTAAGCTTTATACGTATAAATAGGGTCGAGCCTGTTGTCTTCACATCAGGATCATCTGCGCACGTAGACTCTCGAAACTGTTTCGATATAAATTACACGTTTAAATCGAATCAATGGGTATATTTGCCGAAATTGGCAGTTTTACCCAGTGCGTCGTGGAGGGATTAGAATTCGTCTAATTCTAATCCCGAAATCCGGTCGTTTTTTGTCAGTTTTATGAAGAAAATTATTCACAATTATTTTCACAGCCAAGCCCTTATAAAAACAGAGGTTTTTAAATTTTTACCTTTGGTTAAGGCTAATTTTTAACGGGTTATTAACATTAAAGTTCGCATGCTGACCCCACAAGGTATTGACGGGCTGGTAGAGTTGGGCACTATATGTAGTGCGAAGACCATTCGGTTCTCCAATCTTTGACAATCTGGCAACAGGCGTAAGATGCGTCTGTATGGGGATTTGTCGCTCAAAAATTTGAATATTTACCGCGCGAATCTGTGGAATTTGTCGTCTAAACCGGGGGAAATACATGTTAGAAGAAACGACAGCAGCTTTGGCTTCACGTCAGGATGTTGAACAGGTGGAAAACCCTGTTTCAAAAGGATTTGTGCGCCCGACTCCACAGGTTGCACCGGATACAGGGGATGCACAGGGGTTAAAGCTTGTCACCCGGGTTAAAATAGACAATTCCCGCGATGCCCTTTTGACCGATTTTGGCAAAACTACTTTGGTGGATCGTTATCTGCTTCCGGAAGAAAATTATCAGGATATGTTTGCGCGCGTGTCCGAAGCGTATTGTGATGATGCGGCACATGCCCAGCGCTTGTATGATTATATGTCTCAGCTTTGGTTTATGCCCGCGACCCCTATCCTGTCTAATGGTGGCGCGAAACGTGGCCTGCCGATCTCGTGTTTTCTAAATGCGGTTGATGACAGTCTTGATAGTATTGTCGAGTGCTGGACGGAAAATGTTTGGCTTGCGTCTAATGGTGGCGGCATTGGTACCTATTGGGGCAATGTACGGTCTATTGGCGAGAAAATTGGCCGTGCGGGTGAAACCTCCGGCATTATTCCGTTTATCCGGGTGATGGACAGTCTGACACTGGCGATTTCCCAAGGCAGTTTACGGCGCGGGTCTGCGGCTGTGTATCTGGACATTTACCATCCTGAAATTGAAGAATTTCTGGAGATTCGCAAACCAAGCGGCGATTTCAATCGCAAGAGCCTGAACTTGCATCATGGTTTGAACATTACGGACGAGTTTATGTATGCGGTGCGCGATGGCAAAGAGTTTAATCTGCGCTCTCCGAAAACAAAAGAAGTGATCAAAACAATTGACGCGCGTAAATTATGGCAAAAAATTCTTGAAATGCGCCTGCAAACCGGCGAGCCCTATCTGGTGTTCTCCGATACGGTCAATCGGGCGCTTGCCAAACACCAAAAAGATCAGGGGCTCCGGGTTCAGCAATCCAATTTGTGCGCCGAGATCATGCTGGCGACTGGCAAGGATAAATACGGCAAACAACGCACAGCCGTGTGTTGCCTGTCCTCTGTGAACGCAGAGAAATTTGACGAATGGAAAAACGAAGAAAACTTCATCGAAGACATTATGCGCTTCCTTGATAATGTGCTGCAGGATTATATCGACCGGGCACCGGAGAAGATGGCGGACGCGGTGTATTCCGCAATGCGTGAACGCTCTGTCGGTTTGGGCTTGATGGGATTCCATTCTTTGTTGCAATCCAAAAGCATTCCGTTTGAAAGTGCAATGGCCAAGGTTGTGAACAAACGCCTGTTTAAACATATTCGCCAAGGTGCGGACGCGGCCAGTGTTAAGCTAGCCCATGAGCGCGGCGCGTGTCCTGACGCGGCGGACGCAGGCATGATGGCCCGGTTCTCGCACAAAATGGCGGTGGCGCCAACCGCGTCTATCTCGATTATTTGCGGTGGAACATCTGCGGGTATCGAGCCTATACCGGCGAATATTTACACCCATAAAACCCTGTCCGGGTCGTTTACTGTGCGTAACCAGCATTTGGAAGCTTTGTTGGAAAGCAAGGGCTGTAATACGGAAGATATCTGGGAAAGCATTTTGGAGCATGAAGGTTCTGTGGCCCAGTTGGACGTTTTAACCGAGGATGAAAAATCCGTGTACCGTACGGCGTTCGAGCTGGATCAACGCTGGATTATCGAGCTGGCGGCGGATCGTGCCCCGCTGATTTGTCAGGCGCAATCGCTCAATATCTTTATTCCGGGCGATGTGAATAAATGGGATTTGCATATGTTGCATTGGACAGCGTGGGAACAAGGGGTTAAATCCTTGTATTATTGCCGCTCTAAATCAGTGCAACGGGCTGCATTTGCCGGTAAAGACACGGCGCCCGCCAATGATATGGAAGCGTCCATGCAGGCGGCGGCTCCTACGGATTATGACGAGTGCCTTGGTTGCCAGTAAGAGTACCGCTCTTTCCATAACATATAATAACAGGCCGCCTTCTGGGCGGCTTTTTATTTGGGCTTGATGAGAAGGGATAAAGCGGAAGCACGGTAGTTGCAATTAATGTGGGTAACAGCCTCTACCATGCCCCCTCGGTTTCAGGCGAACCTGAAACTATTTCGGGTCGTTCATGTCGCGCCGTTCATGTGCGCAATTCTGGTGCGTACTTCAGCTGTGCAAAACGAACGGCTTTGGCCTAAAATGGCCTATAAATAGAGTTCTACGTTTGATTTGTGTCAAATTGACGACATTTTTATGAAAAAGCCAATGAAGTTGAAGTGAAGTTGATTCGTGTGCCCGTTAAGGAAATATCAAGTGTCTTTCCCGTCATATTTTTAACATGTTTATGTTTTACTCAGTCCATAAACAAAAATAACGGGGTGAAACTTTACTGAAACCCAACTGGGGGTCTGTGTTCGATGTGTTGCATAAACACATCATTAACACTCATTAATGTAAGGTTTATGTGATTTAGTCTATATTTTGCTTGTGCGATCAGGCAAATATCACAGTTGATGCGCCGTATTGAGGAGTGGCATGACTAAAGGTAGAGACATTGTGAAGCCGAAATGGCAAATGTTGGCATTAAAAGCCGGGCTTGGCCTGTCTGCCTGTGCGGTTCTATCTCTCAGCCCGTCACTGGTTATTTCGGCCAATGCACAAACTGTCTCCACACTAGAAAAACAAGGGCCAGAACAACAGCCGGAAAAACAAGATACGGATAGACCCGTGGTCGCCAGTGTCGACCCGCGTCTTGATGTTGATGAGGCTTTACCAAAGAATTTACAGCCTGAAGAACTTTCGGTTCCCAAAGCCCAAACTCTTAACCCGCTCAGTGAGCGTAGAAGCGGTGCGCGCCGTAATAGCTGGAACCCGGCGACATTGACACAAAGCACAGGATTGACGGCGGCGAGCTACCGCGCAAAATCTGCCGATTTAAATACGAATGGTAGCGCTAAGATTGGTACAGATACACCTGTAATAGGCGCGAGAGCTATTGATCTGATCTCTGCTCAGGATTTGTTGGCGACGAATAGCGTTTCTTTGCAAGCCGATGTGGGCGGGCTGTCAGCCTCGTCTCGTAAAGACGGGGTTATCAATCTCAGTTCGCCATTGCGCGGGACTTTGTTTGATCTACCAACCAGTGATAATGTGAATGCGTCTGTGTTCAATCTGGAATCGGGTGAGCGACTTTGCTTTGGCACGTCTACAGACTGTAAAGCCAATGATAGGCACAGTATTGATTTTGGGTATGCGAAAAATATTACGCGCGGGAAACGCGGCGGTCTCAATGTGCAATTGACTCCGCGCGCGGGACTTCGTTTTGATGAACACAGTAAAAGTGCTTTGGTGGGTGCGCTCGTGCGGATTGGTGATAATTTGCGCGAAGGCTCCGAGATGAAATCCAACACCTGGTATTTGTTTGCGGGTGCGGACGCGGAAGCGGTGACATATACGCCAAGTTCTGTCCGGCGCCTGACCAGCGGCGATTTTCATCTGCAAAGCCGGATCATTGTCGGGGACGCGCAGGCGGGTCTTGGCTATAGATTCGGAAGTGCCGATTTGGCGTTGACATATTTCAGACGTCAGGCCACGGCTGAAAACTACAAGTATGACGAAGATGCGGCGGCGCTTTCTATTACCTGGAAACGATAGAACGCCCTAGCGCGGTTTTTTTCTTTTCAGCTCTTTTTCTTAGGTCCCTTTTCGGCGCGCCCTTATCCATTTGAATGCGGCGCGTGCGAGCAGAACGAGTGCCAACAGGGCGGCCGTGTAAAACGCTGCATATTTGACCGGCGTTAAAAATGTTTTCAAAAACAGAACATCCATTGTTCCCGACAGGGCCAGCACTTGCACCGTGTTTTCACATAAATCGGTAATGATGGCGACCATGGCGGGGAGAACGGCCCATGTGCGCATGTTTTTGGTCAGCCGGGCGGCAATGCCCATCATATATCCACCCAAAGCAAGCGGGAACAAAATATCCAGCATCAGGGTTGCGTGTATATGTGCCTGTTTTTGGGCTTGGGTCATTTCGGCAAGCTGGGCTTGGGCCGCTTTACCAGTATAGATCATATCTAAAAATATGCCGCCTAAAGCGTCCCTGAAGTACGAAAATCCATATGCGATGATCGCACTTGCGATAAATAGAGTGAGAATCACAGGTGTGCGCGCCATAAAGTTTAAAAATTTTGTCATGAAGGCTCCCCCGCCGTTTTCTTTAAGGAGAGTGTTAGCGGGTTTGTCGCGTTAGAACAAGTTCGGGAGCGTCAGAACACGTTCGGCCCCGATATTGTTTCGGTTGCGTGTGGGTAAGTCAAAATTTGTCTGTGTTTTTGAGGCGCAGGGCGCATTACGGGCTTGCGCCGCAAATCCTACAAGATATGGTAAAGACTGATTCACAAATAACTAGATGTAGTTGGTGTTTGACGGGGCGCGGAAACCGGATTCTCGGGAGCACGGACAGCTATATCTAACAAGAGAGAGCATGAGCATGGCAAGTTCAATCATTACAGGTGTAGACACACCGGGGCTTTTGACCCCGTCAATTGGCTATAAGCCGTTTCGCTATCCTTGGGCGTTTGATTTCTGGCAGAAACAGCAACGGGTTCACTGGATGCCCGAAGAAGTGCCTCTGGGAGAGGATTGCAAGGATTGGGCGACGAATTTAACCGATTCTGAGCGTAATTTGCTGACCCAGATTTTTCGCTTCTTTACCCAAGGGGATATCGAGGTCAATGACAATTATATGGAACACTATGCGCGTGTGTTCAAACCGACCGAGTTGAAAATGATGATTGCGGCGTTCTCCAATATGGAAACCATCCACATTGCCGCCTATGCATTGTTGATTGAAACGGTCGGCATGCCGGAATCCGAATTTTCCGCCTTTATGGAATACGAAGCCATGGCGGCGAAACACAATTATATGCAAGAGTTTGGCACCGGTAGTCATGCGGATATTGCGCGTTCAATTGCCATGTTTGGCGGCTTTACCGAGGGGCTACAATTGTTTGCCTCATTTGCCATGTTGATGAATTTTCCACGCCTGAACAAAATGAAGGGCATGGGACAAATCGTTACATGGTCAATCCGTGACGAGAGCCTGCATTGCGAGGGCATGATTAAACTGTTTCATGCCTTTGCCGAGGAAACCGGATGTGTGACCCAATCGGTCAAGGATGATATTATTGATTGTGCGAAAACGGTTGTCGGTCTTGAAGATAAATTTATCGACTTGGCGTTCGAGATGGGGCCGGTTGAAGGCATGACCTCTCAGGACATTAAAACCTATATCCGCTATATTGCGGACTGGCGTTTAAGGCAGCTTGGCTTGCCGCCAGTGTATGGGATCGAGAAGCATCCATTGCCGTGGTTGACGGAAATCCTAAACGGGGTTGAACATGCCAACTTCTTTGAAGCGCGGTCGACAGAATATTCCAAAGGCGCGAGCCAAGGCGAATGGCACGGGGATGATGGTGTTTGGGGGATGTTCGAGAAAATGAAATCCAAAGCTGCCAATGGTACCAATGGTGCGCCTTCTGCTGACGGCTAGGTTTGGATAGAGTGCGTTATGGCTGAGCTTTTGAAATTTGACAATGTTCTCAACGTGCGTGATTTTGGCGGGCATGCTTTGGAGGGGGGCCGCATGGTGGCTTGCGGGCAATTGTTCCGTGGGGCCCAGATCAGCAATACATCGTCCCAGGACAGATCACAATTTGCCGATTACGGTATCTCTCTGATTGTCGATTTCCGTTACCGGTCTGAACGCAAGCGCCAGACGAGCCGCTTTGACGCGAATTTCAATCCCGAAGTGCTGGAATTATTGAAAGATCATGATCAGGGGGATGAGGATCATCTGGCCCCGCACGAGTCCTTTATTCTGCACGAGCTTGAAAGTGCGGAGGATGCGCGGCGCTATATGATCAACTCCTATACGGAACGTCCGGATAGTCCTGCTTTCATTTCGTTGACGGCGCGTGCGTTTAAACGCATGGCGGATAGCGGCGAGGCGATTTATGTGCACTGCGCGGCCGGTAAGGATCGCACGGGGACGTTTGCAGCCCTCTTGCTCCTGCTTTTAGGGGTATCGGACGCGGATGTGATGGACGATTATTTACGTACGCGAGAGGCTCTGGAGTTTAGTCTTATTAAAAACATGGCGGCCAAGAAGATGGAAGAACGCTATGGGCGGGTTTATGACCCGGATGCTTTGGAGCCGTTTTTCGGGGTTGAACCGGAGTTTTTGTTGAAGTCTCTGGATGTGATTGGCGATGTTGAGCGCTATGCAAAAACCGTGCTTGGTCTTACGGGCACAGATTTGGCGAATTTACGCCGCCATTACCACGCGGCCTCTTAACACGAGGCGCGGGGTTTGGAATTTACGGTTGTCAGTGTGCATGTCACCGTTGAAGACGATCCGTTTATAAATGGTATGGTGGTCGATTTACGGGGCTTTAGCATGAATGTTTCGGACAGCGTCGGGGTTTTTACATAATACCCAAGTCCGCTCGGGCTGACATACTTATACTCGATCCGGGCGACTAAAAGCCCCGATGTGGCGTTGAGCAAGGCGGCACTGAGCGTCGCCGGGGGGGTAAATTTGGTGGAAAGTCCGGATCCGAGTTTAGCGTATCCTACCTCGGTTATATTGCCGCTCCCGTCTTTTTCGAAACTGATCATATCGATGGACACGCGGGCCGCCTGTGTAGGTGTTATGCTCATAACGGCAAGGGTCGCGTTGAAAATATCTTCAATGGTGTCATCGTCCAAAATTTCGCTTTGTGTGCTGAGATCGGCGGCTACAGAGGTGGCATGGGAGACACCCCTATCGGCGGAAACAACGAGGGAAATTTCAGCCAAGCCGAAATAGGTGATGAGCATGACCGGCGCAATAAAGATAAATTCAATGGCGGCCGTGCCTTTATTGTCCTTAAGGAAACGCCCCAGAACTGTAGACTTTAAGTATGTTTTCAACATGATAAATCTCTAATTTTGTGACAGTGCGACTAAAAGGGCTCGTTTTTAAAGGCGGTTGTATGGGTGATAATATGGGTATTTCCCGACGCATTGGAGAGACGGGTTATCTCGCTCGGCAAGACCAATCTATGGAAATACTGTACGCGGACAATGACCACGTCGCCGCTTGCGGTCGAGGCGTAACTGTCTGCGGGCATTGCGGGCGGTTGGGATTCGCAGGCTTCAATTTCTGCCGGTGTGCCTGTACAGGCAACGGGGGATTCGGGTAAGCTTAGCGCTGAAAATTTGCCTGTTGAAGACGAAACAACATCAACACGTATTTTAGAGCAACTGCCCGCGCCGGCCATGGCGGTACAAATTCCGGTTTTAAACGCGTCTGCGGTGTCGCTCGCACTTTGAAATTCTCCGGTCCGGATTTGTCGTGCAACCGTTTCCAATGCGTGTTGGGTTGTGGCGCTGATAAAGAATATAAGGGCCAGCTCTATGATCCCAAATAACAATGCAAGGAAGGGTATGCCTAAAATGGCAAATTCGATCGCGGTTGTACCGGTCTCGTCTGTTAGAAATGTACGGGTTTTCCCCAGCGTGTGAACGTCGGCGTGTGAGCGGTTTTTACGCATATTTTTCAAATGTTTAAGCATTTATCCCACCAAATAAACCATGAAACTAGATGTTCACGGGTATACGAATTTGGGCAAGGCTAGCAAAAAGCCGCTAAAGAACAGCTAAACAGCATGGTAAACAAGTCTTGAAGATGTTTGGGACTATAGAGCCGGAACTATAGAGAATGCGTGATCACCGGTCAGAATCGTTTGGAAAACTGGGCACTGGTGCGGACGGCGCTCCTGATGGCGGGATGCCGTAGCCAGGGCCTGCACTGCTATTGTTGATAGGGCCGCCGTCGCCGCCACTATGTTCGGCTCTAAAGTCGGGCGTGTCACCCAAAACCGGAGCCGGTAAACAATCAGGCGTACAATTATAGCTTTTGCGGCCTCTTCCGATATTGAGTATGCGCACCCCCGATTCGCCCATGCCCGCGTTTACGATAATATTGGTTTCCAGAATTGTTTGGCCAAATTTATCCAGAGCAATAATATTGGTTTCTCCATATCCGCGTCCGATCACAAATAATGTATCAGGGGAATGCACAGAGATATCTGCAATGTCGGGATTGCCAACGATAATGGTTGCGGCTGGTCCGGGAAGGTGGAGTATCTGGGTTTTGTTCAGATTAATGGTGTACTCATTTGCGAACGCACTCACAGAGAGTGCCCCGAGCGAGATCGTCAGAGCCAAAACAAAGCCGGATAATTTGTGAGCGGATTTGGTAAGGGGGCGAAATGTAGGCTTTGACAAATGGCGCGACATGCTGGTTTTCCTTCACAATTTAAGCCTTTGTAACCAAATGTGGTGAATGAAGGGTTTACAAAAACCATGCTGTGGGCTTTTCGCGGTGCCCGGATTTATTTTTTGCCCTAGTTTGGATATGGTTTGGATATAGTTTCGGATATTTGGAAATTTTTTTGTGTCATAAATTCGCCTAATTTACGCGGTATATATAAAGGCCTTGGTCGTGATTGCTGCAGTATTTTTAAGTTTACCAGATTTTTACCCTGTTCTTTCACGTCATCGTAATTTGTCTTCCTTATGTTCAACAACATCAGGGATGATCTCTGGTGGGGAGAAAACCCTCAATTATAATAAGCATACGTGGGAGTTAGTTATGCAAAATTTTGTTACGCGTTTCGTAAAAGATGAGTCTGGTGCAACGGCTATTGAATATGGTCTGATCGCTGCTTTGATTTCTGTTGGTATTATCGCAGCGGCTTCGGCTCTTGGTGCGAATGTTTCCAATAAGTTCAATGACATCAGCAATGCTGTGAATGCAGCTTAGTTTGACGACTTATAAAGCTTAGAACACACTGTGTTCTAAGCTCATAACCTACGCTTCGGTGTAAGGTGAATAGGAAAACCGCTTTCCCCGTTTCGGGGAGGTGGTTTTTTTATGCCCTAAAACCTCCTGGGAAAACCTCTCAGGGTCTAGCGCCCTGTATGGGTTTGGGGCACGGGTTTGGGAAAATCGGGATTTATACAGAGCCTTAAGCCGTCGTTAACCATGACGATCTAGATTGCAGGCAATTCGTATGGGCAGGAATGTGGTCTTGCCTGATATTAGCACACAATCATAGAAGTGGGGGTCGCGTGCTCATCTCATTGCTTATTATCATCATTTTTGCCGGTTGCATGCTTGTGGCCAGTTGGAATGATTTGACGACGATGACGATCCCAAACTGGATTAGCCTTGTATTGGTTGCAGGGTTTCTCCTGGTGACGCCGTTTGTCTGGCAGGGCTGGTCGGTGTTTGGTACGCATATATTGGTCGGGCTTGTTTGTTTCGGGGCGGGTATTGCCATGTTCGCGCTCGGATGGATGGGGGGCGGAGACGCTAAATTACTGGCGGCCACGTCATTTTGGTGGGTTTGGGCCGATTTAGTTCCCTATTTATTTTATACGGCTCTGGCAGGCGGTGTGCTGGCCTTGTTCTTGATTTTCGGACGAAAATACTTGCCCGTGCGGGTGTTAACACTGGCTTGGATGCATCGTCTTTTTAAAGATGAAAAGCGTATGCCTTATGGATTGGCTCTGGCATTTGGAGCTTTGGCAACCTTACCGCGTAGTGATTTATATCTAAACGCTGTCGGGTTGATGTGAAAATGAAGAAAAAAAGCAGGAAAAATAGGGAAAATTTCAAAGAAATTCACACTTATTAACCATGCTTTATCAAATGGGGCGTTAACCTTTGCGGGAATCTGCGCCTCTTTGAGTCGAATGTGAGGATATATGGACGTTAAAAGACTGATTTTGCTTGGCGGACTAGGTGTTATCACTGTGGTTGGGTTTCTCCAATTGCAAAAGATGGGCGCGCAGCCAACACCGCAAACACAAGTCGAGACCCCTGTCGTACAGGAAGTTTCGGCCGTCGAATATGTGGACATTCTCGTTGCGACGCAGGATATTCCTTTGGGTACGCGGTTGAATGCGGAATTGGTTGAATGGCATCAATGGCCGGCTGAAGCTCTTTCCGAAAACTTCATTGATAATCAAGCCCACCCTGACGCGCTGGAAACATATGCTGGTGCTGTTACAAAAACGGCGATTTATGTGGGTGAACCCATATTGAACCGCAAAATCGTTCAAACCGGGGAACGGGGCCAAATGTCGGCTTTGTTAAAGCCGGGCATGCGCGGGACGGCGACACGTATTAATCTTGAATCTGCTGCGGGTGGGTTTATTAAGCCCGGAGATCGGGTTGATGTGGTTTTGACAAAGCAAGTCCCGAACGCGGTCAATGGGCAGGTGGATTCTGTTTCCGCCATTATTTTTGAAAATGTTGCCGTTTTGGCGATTGGAAAAACCCACACAAACCCTACGGAAGGGGCAGCCTATGTTGATGGGTCAACGGCTTTGCTCGAACTTTCCCAGGACGATGCGGAAGTTTTGATCGAGGCGCAGTCCAGAGGCGAAATTTCTCTGATCTTACGCGGGCTTGATCGTCGCAAGGCCGCATTTGTACCTTCTGCCGCCGTGAAGTCGACGCCTCGGGAAACCGGCACGATTACTTCGATGACGGTCATTAGAAACGGCCAAACCACTCAAGTCGCGATACAGGGACAATAATATGTTTGCAAAACACATATTGAGGCTTTCAATCGCAACGGGCGCAACGGGCCTGATTTTAGGGTTCTGGTCCAGCGCGGCGACGGCGGGGCCACGCTCTTACGCTGAAGTACGGAATGCCAGTGTTGGGACAGTAAGTGTGGGAGAACTCAGCATTCAAAGCTCTGCGCAAAGTGTGGTTACTCGTTCGATTGTTGTGCCCTATGGTAAATCGACCACGGTTGATCTTCCCAGCAAATTGCGCGATGTGATTGTGTCAAACCCGGAGATTATTGACGCGGTTGTGCATACAAGTCGCCGGGTTTTACTGGTTGGGAAAAAACCGGGCCAGACCAATGTATTTTTCTATGGACCGAATGGACGGGAACTTCTCAATCTGGAAATTAGGGTCGAGCGCGATATGGCCGGGCTTCGCGCTTTAATCGAAAGACATGTGCCTAACAGTACGGTTGAAGTGAATGCGTATAATAATAATATTCTTTTATCCGGGACTGTTTCCGACGCGGGCAGTGCGGAACGGGTGCTGGGGCTTGCCAAACTTTGGCTGAGCGAGAGCACAGGCGGCGCGACCGAAGGTGAAATTGTCAATATTATGAGTATTAAGGGCAATGAGTTGGTACAATTAAAAGTACGGATTGTTGAAATGCAACGTTCTGTGACCAAACAAATGGGCATTGATTTTAGTGCGCTTGGCCAGATTGGCGACGCCAATATTGGCTTGATTAGCAAAACGTCTGTTGGCGGCGGGGCGTTTTCGGGAACGCTTGATTGGGTGAATAGCGGCGGTGGGGCTTTGCGCTCGCTGTCTGCGGGTCTGGACGCTTTGGAAAAAGTTGGTCTTGTGCGCACCAAAGCGGAACCGGTTCTGACCGCGATTTCCGGTGAAACGGCGAGTTTTTTGGTCGGGGGCGAATTTCCGCTTTTGACCAATTCCTACGTAGACGAAAATGGACAGGTTCAACGCGAGTTCGAGTATAAGCCATTTGGTGTATCTCTCGGATTTACGCCGGTTGTGCTGTCTGGAGGCCGGATTTCTTTGAATATATCTACGGAAATTTCAGAGCCAACCACTGAGGGCGCTTTCTCTACGGCAGGGGGCGATATTCCGGGCTTGCGGGTGCGCCGCGCCAATACAGTGGTCGAACTTCCGGCCGGGGGCAGCATGGTCATTGCCGGTTTGATTCGTGAAGAATCACGGCAGTCAACTTCAGGGACGCCGGGTCTTAAAGATGTGCCGGGGCTTGGCGCGCTTTTCCGCAATCGTAACGACCAGACAACAGAGACCGAGCTGGTGATTATTGTGACCCCTTATCTGGTCAGTGCTACGCACCCGGATAAATTACAGACGCCGCTTGACGGTTTTGTTGCGGCCAATGATCGCCAAAGCGTTCTTTTGGGACGTTTGAATAAAGTTTACGGCAAAACTGGCTTTGAAATATCCGAAGGGACGCTGAGCCGTCCGTTTGGACATGTGGTAGATTAGGAGTTCGAGGATGCATATATATACATTTAAAACTCTGATAGCGCGGTCTTTGATTATGGCCCGGTCTTTGATTATGGCCCGGTCTTTGATTATGGGAAGTGTTGCTGTGACGATTTTAGGCGGGTGCGCCATGCACCAAAGCGTCTATGGGCCGCTGCATGCGGATCGGAAAATAACCGTGGCAGAAACTGTGGAACGTATGGAGCTTTATCTACAGGATACGGGCCTGCATTTGTCGGCACGGGATCAGGATGCGATGGGTGATTTTATTGCCCAATATGTGCAAACCGGACAAGGGCCTTTGTATGTGAACCTTCCTGTTTCGAGCACAAACGGAGCAGGTATAGCTCAGGCACAAGATATAATTGTGCATAAATTGGCGCATATGGGCCTTGGCACAGATGTATTGCAAATGGGCCAGTATAATGCCGATGCTGATACGCCGGCACCGGTCATTGTCTCGTATCGACGCCTCACTACGACGGCTATCGAGTGCGAGCAGGGGGCAAGCCTGACCCATACGGGCCATAATCAGCCTTATGGCGGGTTTGGATGCGCGCAAACTGCAAATTTGGCCGCTCTGATCGATGATCCAAGACAATTATTGGTGCCTTATGATCTGGCGAACGCACCTTCGGCGCGCCGGATCACGGTTCTTGGTAAATATGCGCAAGGGGAAACAACTGCAACACCGAGACCGGAAGGTCAAGTTGTGTCCGCAGGGGGAAATTAAGACGAGATGGAGAGAGCTTACTGCCTGGATGGTGTGAGCGAAACTGGAATAGAATTATGAAACAGCAACCAACGTCTGTGAATGCGCCATCAGCATATCCTTCTCCTGCTCCTGCTCCTGCAGGTGGTGGTGGACAACCCTATGGGCAGCCACGTCAACAGATGGCGCCGCAAATCCCGCCTCAACTGGTTCATGCCAATCCCCATCCTGCGCAGCCACAGCCTGCGCCACAACAGCTTGCGCCCATGCCTCAATCCCGGCCTCAATCCGGGCCTCAATCCGGGCCTCAATCCGGGCCTCAATCTGGGCTGGCGCCTCAAATGCCTGCCCCTCAAGCCCCCCAGCATATGCAGGCGCCTCAACCCATAGCTCAACCTATGGCCGCTCCTCAACACATGGCGCCTCAACACATGGCACCTCAACATATGGCACCTCAACATATGGCACCTCAACAGGGTCGGCCACCAAATGCGCCGCAACACATGCCGCAAGGCGCAGCGCCCCAGCATGTTGTGCACCCGCAAACGCCGCAACAGACGCCGTATGCTGGCGCGCCCCAATACGCACAGCAACCTCAACAACATGGGTATGAAGCTCCGTATGACGCTTCGCCTGAAACTGCGCGGGAGGGCGGAGAGAAAGCTCTGCCACGTATCGCCATCCATGCATTTTGTGACCGGCCCGAGACGGCTGGTGCCGTACAGGCCATGTCGGGTGATTGGAGAATGGCGCGTACGAATTTGAAAGTGTATATGGGCGGTCTGTCGGCGGCGTGTGAATACTATAAGGACGAGAGCACGCCGGGACTTGTCATGTTTGAATCGGGGTTGCGCGGGGCCGAGTTATTTGCCGAGTTGGAGCAATTGGCGGCCGTTGTGGACGCGGGCACGAAAGTTGTGATGATCGGGGCGACGAATGATATCCGGCTTTACCGTGAATTGATGGAGAAAGGGATCAGCGATTATATTGTGCCTCCGTTTCATCCTCTGAGCCTTATTCGCTCGCTTGGTGAATTGTATGCTGATCCAGACAAACCCTTTATTGGCCGCGTTGTTGCCTTTTTCGGGGCAAAAGGCGGTGTGGGGTCTTCGACACTGGCCCATAATATTGCCTGGGGTCTCGCTAGCCAGCTCGAGCAGGAAACGGCTCTTGTCGATATGGACAGTAGCTGGGGAACCGCCGGCCTTGATTTTAATTATGACAGTACACAAGGTCTCGAAGAAGCTTTGGCCGATACGGACCGTCTTGACGAGGCTTTGCTTGACCGGCTTATGGTACGGCATACGGACAGGCTGTCTATTTTGCCTGCGTCTGCCTCGCTCGGGGCTCCGACTCCTGCGTCTGCGCAAGCATACGAGACTTTGGTGAACGGGGTTCGGTCTTTGTCTCCATTGACGATTTTGGATATGCCGCATGTTTGGTCGGACTGGTCCAATCAAATGTTGATCAGTGCAGATGATGTGGTGATTACCGCCACCCCGGATCTTGCCAATTTGCGCAATACGAAGAACATTGTGGATTTCCTCAAAGCCGCCCGCCCGAATGATGCTTTGCCTCTGCTTGTGCTCAACAAAACGGGTGTGCCAAAAACGGCGGAAATCCCCGTCAAAGATTTTGCGGCGGCTGTGGGTCTCGATCCGGCGCTGGTTCTTGCCTATGAGCCGGTTATTTACACCGAAGCTTCCAATGACGGTAAAATGCTCAGTGAGATCAGTGCGGCTGCGACGGCATTTGACGGCATGATGTATTTGGCCCAGCGCCTCAGAACCGGCTATTTTCCGGAAACTCCGAGCGGTAAAAAAGGTCGCAAGCAAAAAAAAGGCAAGACGCCGAAACTGGTAGGGGCGCCGGGTGAAAAATCCGGAACATCCCTGTTCGCGAAATTGAGAAAACGGAAATAGACGCTTATGTTTGGGAAACGATCAGGGGGAAATGCCGCATTAAAGTCTGCAAACCCCGCACCTGTAGCCAGTGAAGGTGAAGTTGCGCCAGCATCCGAGCCTATATCCGCGTCTGTATCCGCACCTGCGCCCGTTCCTGCTGCGCCGACGCCCCAAGACACACAACCTACACCGCCGCCTCGCAGTGGCGAGGTTTCTGACGCCTATTACGAAACCAAAGCCACGATCTTTAATGCCCTGTTTGAAACCATTGATGTTTCGGCCTTGGCGGGCATGCAGCCCGATGCCGCCCGCGAAGAAATTCGCACGATTGTCGATGAAATTATTGCCATCCGGAATGTCCGGCTGTCTGTGGTCGAGCAAAAACAGCTGATTGGTGAAATTTGTGACGACATTCTGGGCTATGGGCCTTTAGAGCCTTTGCTGATGCGCGATGAAATTGCCGATATTATGGTCAATGGGTATAAAAATGTGTTTATCGAGGTCAATGGCAAGATGGAAAAGACCAATGTCCGTTTCCGCGATAACCAGCAATTGATGAATATATGCCAGCGCATTGTGAGCCAGGTTGGCCGGCGTGTGGATGAAAGTTCGCCAATTTGTGATGCGCGTTTACTGGACGGGTCACGGGTCAATGTGATTGCGCCGCCACTCGCGATTGATGGCCCGACACTGACCATTCGAAAATTTAGAAAAGACAAGCTGACAATGGCTGATCTGGTCGGATTTGATTCTATTTCGCCCGCCGGGGCCAAAGTGTTGCAAATCATCGGGGCGTGTCAGTGTAATATTGTGATTTCCGGCGGTACGGGTTCGGGGAAAACCACTTTGCTCAATTGTCTGACGGCGTTTATCGATCCTGACGAGCGTATTATCACGTGCGAAGATGCGGCCGAGCTACAATTGCAACAGCCACATGTGGTGCGCTTGGAAACCCGTCCGCCAAATCTGGAAGGCAAGGGTAAAATCACCATGTCGGATTTGGTGAAAAACTGTCTACGGATGCGGCCCGAGCGGATCATCGTGGGTGAGGTTCGGGGGCCGGAAGCCTTTGATTTGTTGCAAGCTATGAATACGGGTCATGATGGTTCGATGGGCACACTGCATGCCAATTCGCCGCGCGAAGGGCTGGCCCGCCTTGAAAGCATGATTACCATGGGCGGGTTCAGCCTGCCGACGCGCACGATCCGCGAAATGATTGTCGGGTCTGTGGATATCGTTGTACAGGCGACACGCCTGCGCGATGGTTCGCGCAAAATTACCCATATTACCGAAGTGCTGGGCATGGAAGGCGATGTGATTGTCACCCAGGATTTGCTTGTTTATGAAATGGACGGCGAGGACGCGGATGGTAAAATTATTGGCACGCATAGATCGACCGGTATTGCCCGGCCTGCGTTTTGGGAACGGGCGCGGTATTTCAATCTTGAGAAAGAGTTGGCCGAAGCACTAGATGCGGCGGGAGAAGACTAATGGAACCAAACACCATATTGGCAGCTTTGGGCGCAATGGCGATTTTTATCATCGGCTATCTTATTCTGGATTCAGGTCAAAATACCGGACAGAAGCGCGTAAACGCCATTGGTGCAAAGAACAAGGCTGTGAAGTCTTCCCTATTCTCCTTCATGAAGATCGACGATAGCAGCTCGCGCCGTAAAATGATTGAAAGCTCCCTGCACGAGCTTGAGCAAGACCAGAAGGACAAACAAAAGAAGAAAAAATCCCTGCGGGCAAAATTGTTGCAAGCGGATTTAAAAACAAGTCCGCAAACCTTCACCATTATATCGGCTGTGATTGGCATTGTTACCGGAGGCTTGTGCCTGTTTCTTGGTTTGGCCCCCCATATTTCTATAGGTATCGGATTTGCACTTGGTTTTGGATTTCCGCGCTGGATTTTGAATGCTATAATTGGACGGCGTCAAAAAAAATTCACAGCCCATTTTGCCGATGCCATGGATATTATTGTGCGCGGTGTGCGCACCGGTCTACCGCTTGGTGATTGTCTGCGCATTATTGCACATGAAAGTCCGGAGCCTGTACGGGGCGAATTCGCGAAACTGGTTGAAGCTGAAAGTGTCGGTGTTCCAATCGATCTCTGCATTGAACGCATGCATGAGCGCATGCCCTTGGCGGAGGTCAATTTTTTTGGCACAGTTTTGAACATTCAACGCTCTACCGGTGGTAATCTTGGAGAAAGCCTGAGCAATCTCTCGAAAGTTTTGCGTGAGCGTAAACTCCTGCGCGAAAAAATTAAAGCCATGTCGGCAGAGGCGAAAACATCCGCTATCATTATCGGTGTTTTGCCACCGGGCGTGATGATTATGGTGTCGATGTCGTCTCCGGATTACATGATGGATTTATATACGACCAAGACAGGGCAAACTAATTTGATGATTAGTGCAGCGATGATGGTTATGGGCATTCTGGTGATGCGTAAAATGATTAATTTCAAGTTTTAGGATAATGTGAGATGGACGCCGAAACCCTAGATATGTTCAGAATGGTGTTGACCATGGCGGTGGTCCTGGCGGGTGTGGGGACTGTGTATACACTTGTGGCGCCTTTGCTTGAGGGCAATGCACTTAAGAAACGGATGGGCGCGGTTGCGGATGAACGCGAAAATTTACGCAAGAACAGAATGGATACTCTGGAACAAAATGCAGGTTTGCGTGCGGATAATAAGGGGTTTGTCAAAAAGATTGTTGATAATCTTTCTTTGGAAAGACTATTGGCGGCCTCGGATCTCAAGGATAAATTGACCCAGGCGGGTTTGCGCGGCCAACGCCCGATTTATATGTTCTATTTTTTCCGTTTGGCCATGCCGATACTTCTGTTTGTTTTCGGTATCCTCTATCTGGTTGTGTTGAACCCGCTTGATTGGAAGCCCAGCCAAAACTGGCTCGGGGTTTTTGCTCTGGCTTTGCTCGGGTATTATGCGCCCGGTATTTATCTGAAAAACAAAGCGTCAAAGCGTCTGGCTTCCATCGTACCGGTGTTTCCCGATGCACTTGATCTTTTGTTGATTTGTGTGGAATCCGGCATGTCTATCGAACTGGCCTTCGGGAAAGTTTCCAGAGAGATGGCAGAATCCTCAATCGAATTGGCCGAAGAATTTTCCCTGACAACGGCGGAATTGTCCTATTTGCAAAGTCGGCGTCAAGCATATGAAAACTTTGGACGGCGCAATGACCATGCTGGTATCCGCTCGGTTTCCACGGCCCTTATCCAGTCGGAACGTTATGGTACACCGCTTGGGGACGCGCTGCGGACAATGGCGAATGAAAACAGATCTATGCGGATTATGTCTGCGGAGAAAAAGGCGGCGGCTTTGCCAGCCAAGCTTACCGTGCCGATGATTGTATTTTTCCTACCGGTTCTGTTTATTGTGGTGCTGACCCCGGCCGCTATGCGCATGGCGGCAAATCTGTAATTTCAGAAAGCCAAATATGAAAGAGGGCCTTCAAAAGGCCCTCTCAATTCTTCTCTAAACCGCTAAATATATCTATCTAGCGCCGCCGCGTGCGTGCAGGCGTGCGTGTGTCTTGCTGATTTTGCGCATAATTGGAATTATATTGCGGGTAGATTTTCATATCGACTTGCGGGGGATAGGGTTGGTGACCATAGGGCTGGCCTGTCGGGGGTGTCGCTGGTGCGCCGTATTGCTGTTGTTGTACTCTTTGTTGCATAGCTCTTTGTTGTGCTAGGGCCTGATATTGGGCTTGTTGTTGTTGGGCCAATGTGCGTTTGGAAAGATTGTTCTGGGCTATTCTTTCCAAAACACTTTGCGGGGCCACATTGGTGGCGATAATTTGTTGTTGAGCCAGAGGCATAGAGGGGGGCATGGCGGGGGACATAGAGGGAGCTACGGGCTGTGCTTGATATTGTGCACTTCCGGCCAAGCGCTGTTCGGCCATTTGTAGCGCGGCTTCCCGCGCCGTTTTGGGGCCGTTCGGATTGCCGGGCATGGTCAGGTTGAAGCCGTGCGGGCTTGCGGTTAACGGGACAGGTTGTTGGGTTGAGGCTGAGCGTTGTGGTTGCCTAGGTTGGGGGAGTTGGACCGGATTAAGTTGTCCATAGATGCGCGGTGCAGATATGTTGGCCGCGCTGCTTACAGGTTGGGTTACGGGTCTTGGTGGGGGACTGGTTATTGGGTTTGTTATGGGGCTTGTGGCTGGACTTGTAACGGGGCCAGCAAGCGCGGCTTGTTGTGGAACGTTCTGCCGAGTGGACGCAGGATTTGTATACCTCTGTGCAGGGTTGGTATTTAAATCACGATTTGCCCATTTTTGGGCGTCTTCGGTTTTGCCTTGCAGTCCGAGTACGAGGACGAGGTTTTGGCGCACCGCGGCGCTTGCACCGGGGGTGTTGGCGGCACGGCGTAACCAGACCTCGGCGGTCCGCGGATCGCCTTCCAAGGCATAACTTAGGCCGACATTGGCCATAATGCCTGCGTCATTGGGGGCAAGCTGTAAGGCTCTGGAATAGTGCTGGCGGGCCTGATCATACATTTCCACCTGATCCAGAGCCGCCCCTTTCATGGACCAAAGCCTTGCATGATCCGGGCGTTGGCGCAGGGCCGCGTCAATGATTTCCATGGCCTTTTGTGGTTGATTATTGGCGATCAGGGCGGCGCTTAATTCGGTCATCAAGTCGACATCGCGCGGGTAAAGCGCACGGGTCTGGGTGGTGATTTCGACGGCTTTTGCCGGATTGTTCAAACGGCGCAATGTGCTGGCCAGATTGATGGCGGCTTCGAGGTCTGCCGGATTGAGATCGTATTCGCGTGACCAGAAAGCGGCTTGGGCAAATAAACCCTGTGTCAGGACGGCGGCGCGTTGATCGGCTGTGCGGGGGACGTAATTGGAGGGACGAAGATCGCTGAGCGTTTGTTTCTCGATCGGTGTATAGCCGCCGGGCAAGCTGGCGAGACCACATCCGGAGAAGCCGAGCAGGCTGGCGCTTAAAAGACCGAGTTTAAGAACGGATGCATATGTCATGTTTTTCTCCTGCTGGAGCTGTTGGGCCGCGAATCTTTCCGCTTCGTTAACTTTTGTTGCGTCTGGTCAAGATTTGGTTAACAAATGTAAACGAACACAGTAAAAGCAGGAAAATCAGGTTAAATTTTGGAAAGTGGACCCTATGAGCGCATATTTTATCAAACAGGCTGATCTGGAGGACGCGCAGGCGGTCATAGCTGTGCATATTTGCCGCCCTGACGGTTTGGACGCTTTTTTGGAAAAACTGTCTGAACCCCAGAAAAAATATGTCATTGCGCACGGATTTAAAGCGTCTGCGGGACAGACGGTTCTTGTGCCGGATGTGCGCGGGGATGTGGCCTGTGTTGCCTTCGGGGCTGGGGTTGAGAACGGATTTGCCAATAGTGAGCTGCAAGTGGGGGTTTTGGGCCAAAATCTGGGGGAAGGGTTTTATAGAATTGCCAGCGCGCCCGCGAATTGGAGTACCCCGTTGACGGCGACCGCATGGGGCATGGGGGCGTATAAATTTTCAAAATATTTAAAGAAAAACCCGACGCCGCCAACACTGATCCTTACAGACGATATGGAGGCGGACGAAACATGGGCGATTGTACGCGCCCTGCACAATGGACGGGATTATATCAACACACCGGCGGGCGATATGGGGCCGGTGGCGCTCCACGGCGCAGCGCAGGATTTGGCAGACCGGTTCGGGGCAAGTTTGACAGCCATTGTCGGCGATGATTTGCTGAGCGAAAATTACCCGATGATCCATGCGGTCGGGCGTGCGGCTCATGAAGCGCCGCGTCTTGTTGAACTGGTCTGGGGCGATGCCTCCGCGCCGCATTTGGCCTTGGTAGGCAAGGGCATTACTTTTGATACGGGTGGGCTGAATATGAAGGGCCCTGCCGGTATGCGGATTATGAAAAAGGATATGGGCGGGGCGGCCCATGTTCTAGCGCTGGCCGAGATGATTATGGCGGCAGGCTTGCCAGTGCGCCTACATGCTTTCCTTGCCATTGCAGAAAATGCGGTTTCGGCAGATGCGTTTCGGCCGGGAGATGTTTTGTCCTCGCGCAAAGGCCTGACGGTCGAGATTGACAATACGGACGCCGAGGGCCGCCTCGTGCTTGGGGACGCTCTGACGCGGGCATCCGAGGGTAAGCCGGATTTACTTATTGATTTTGCGACGCTGACAGGCGCGGCGCGTGTGGCGCTGGGGCCGACACTGGCCCCGTTTTTCTCCAATCGGGAGGCACCCGTGGCCAGTCTGCTCAAGAGTGGGGACACCCATGCGGATCCATTTTGGCATATGCCATTATGGGCGCCTTATATGAGCCTGCTGAAATCACCAATTGCCGATATGAAAAATGCGGGCAGCGGGTTTGCCGGTGCTGTTACGGCGGCACTGTTCTTGCAAAAATTTGCGGGCGAACAGCCGTGGATGCATTTTGATGTCTATGGCTGGAACCCGACAGCGTCTGCGGCCCATCCGCAAGGCGGCGAGATCATGACGGCGCGAGCCGTGTTTCACTGGTTGAAAGACGGCGGGCTTGAGAAATTGTCCTAGCGGCTTTTATATCCCACTAAAAGTTCTGCAAACCAGCGACCGGAGATCAGGGCCGTTATATCACTGACGTCCAGAGCCGGATCAAATTCGGTCAGATCAACGGCGCGGACTTTGGGGTGGGCACCGATTTGACGGGTTGCGCGCCAGAACTCTGCGGCTGAAAACCCGCCGTTTCGTCCCCCCGGTGCACCGGGGGACTGGGCGCGGTCAATAACATCGATATCGAAATCTACATAGATGGTCTCGCATGTGCGGTTGAGGGTTTTCAGGGCGGCCTCAATGATTTTACCGGTGCCGTGGGTTGCGCAATCGCTCAGTGCATAGACATGGATACCTGCGTGCAAAGCGGTGCGGTGCATCTGGGCCGTATTGGCAAAGGGGGCTAGACCTATCTGGGCGATATGGTGCCCGGGTAGACCGTCTTCGAGCAAAGCCGTTACCGGATTGCCGTTCATCAATCCGTTTTCGGTCGAACGGAGATCGAAATGGGCATCTAGGGTCAGAAGGCCGACTTTTTCAAGGCTTGGGTCAAGGGCGTGTACGCCTGCGCGGGTGATCCCGTTATGGCCACCGATCAGAGCTGAGAGGTCGTGGGTTTGGGTGAGTTTCGAAAACGCGGATTTGATCGGGGAAAATCCGTCTTTGGGACTGAGGGTGCTCACGTCGCAATCGCCGTAATCCTTGATCGTGAGGTCTGCCAAGTCTGTGGCGGTTTCCAGATCATAGGTGCTGATGCGTTTCAAACTGGCGCGGAATTTTTCGGGGGCGAGATGGTAATCAGAAGGGGTTACGCAGCCTTTGGTCATGGGGGCGCCGAGTATGCCGATCTTTGCGGCTCCGTCCGTCATCAGTTCTTCACTCATCAGTCCGGCGATTGAGGGCCATGCATTCGGACCGGTATTTTTTTGAAAACTCATTCTTGTGCCTTTTGTTTAAACCTATAGCTTGAACCCATGTTTGACACTCTATTCATTCACGTGAATTTGGCAACGTTTAGCGCATCGCTTGATACACCTTACGGGGCGATAGAGGATGGCGCACTGGCAGTGCAGGATGGACGTATTGCCTGGTTGGGGGCTGGGCAGGCCGTGCCGCCGGCCATAAACATTGTCGATTGCAAGGGAAAATGGATGACCCCCGGTCTTGTCGATTGTCATACGCATTTGGTGTTTGGCGGCAATCGGGCCCAAGAGTTCGAGATGCGTTTACAAGGCGCGAGTTATGAAGATATTGCGCGTAATGGCGGTGGTATAGTTTCGACTGTGAAAGCGACCCGCGCAGCGAGCGCGGATACCTTGTTTGCAAGTGCGAAGGCTCGACTTGATGATATGAAAGCCCAAGGAGTGACGACGGTTGAGATTAAATCCGGCTATGGGCTTGATCTGGAAACGGAGGCCAAAATGCTGGACGTGGCCGAGCGGCTTAAGGGTGAAGGGGTGCGGGTATGCAAAACCCTGCTGGCGGCACATGCTTTACCAGCTGAGTATAAGGGAAATGCAGACGGATATATCGATTTGGTCTGCGAGGAGATGATACCGGCTTTGGCGCCCGAGGTCGACGCTGTGGATGGGTTTTGCGAAAATATTGGGTTTAGTCCGGCGCAGATCGAGCGCGTGTTCGAGGCGGCTAAAGCGCAGGGTGTGTGGGTAAAATTGCACGCAGAACAACTGTCCGATCAGGGCGGTGCGGCTTTGGCGGCACGCTATCATGCGCTTTCTGCTGATCATCTGGAATATATATCAGAGGACGGGGTGAAGGCGTTAGCTGAGGCTGGCACCGTGGCGGTGTTGTTGCCGGGAGCGTTTTATTTTCTTAAAGAAACGCGCAAACCGCCGGTGGATTTACTCCGAAAACACGGAGTTGCGATGGCGCTTGCGACGGATTGTAATCCGGGCAGTTCGCCGATTACCTCGCCCCTGCTTATCCTCAATATGGGGTGCACTTTGTTTGGATTGACGCCGGAGGAAGCTCTGGCGGGTATGACACTTCAAGGCGCCAAAGCTTTAGGGTTGGACGCGGAGATCGGTTCGCTTGAGGTTGGTAAATGTGCCGATTTGGCCGTCTGGGATATTGAGCATCCATCAGAACTTTGTTATTGGGTAGGGGCGAACCCGTTGTCGCAACGCTTATGTGGAGGCAAATAATATGACAATTGTGATTGAAGCTGGATGTGTTGATCTGGCGGTATGGCGCCGGATTTATCTGGAGGACGCCTGCATTGTTTTGGGGGAAGGGGCCAAGGAAAAATGTGCCCGTTCCGAAGCCATTGTTGCGAAAGCGGCCAATGGGGACGTAGGCGTTTACGGGGTCAATACCGGTTTTGGGAAATTGGCGCGGGTACGGATTAGCCCGAAGGACACCCAGACCCTGCAACGCAATTTGATTTTGTCGCATTGTTGTGGCGTGGGCGAACCCATGCCTGTTCCGGTTGCGCGATTGATGATGGCGCTGAAGATCAATTCTTTGGGGCGCGGGGCGTCCGGTGTGAGCTGGGCTTTGATTGTGCTGTTGCAAGATATGCTGGCACACGGGGTGACGCCGCTTGTGCCGGGCCAAGGGTCTGTCGGCGCGTCCGGAGATTTGGCCCCGCTTGCCCATATGGCGGCGGTGATGATCGGCGAGGGAGAAGCGATTTATCAAGGCGAAACCATGTCGGGCGGGGCGGCTTTGCAGGTCGTAGGCCTGAGGCCGATTGTGTTGCAAGCCAAAGAAGGTCTTGGCCTGATCAATGGCACCCAGTTTAGTACGGCCTATGCTTTGGCAGGTCTGTTCGAGGCGCAAAATTTGGCGCATTCGGGGTTGATTACAGGGGCGATGAGTACGGATGCGGCGATGGGATCGTCTGCACCGTTCCGGCCATTTATTCACGAGCTTCGCGGTCATAAGGGGCAGATAAAAGCGGGGCGCGTCTTACGTGATTTGTTTGAAAACTCGCCTTTGCGCGAGAGCCACATGGAAAATGATGAACGGGTGCAGGACCCGTATTGTTTGCGCTGTCAGCCACAAGTGATGGGGGCGTGTTTGGATATATTGAGCCAAGTGTCGGGAACTCTCGAAACCGAAGCCAATGCAGTGACCGATAATCCGCTTGTCTGTATCGAGACCGAAGACATTTTATCGGGCGGGAATTTTCATGCGGAGCCGGTGGCGTTTGCGGCTGATCATACGGCGCTGGCCTTGGCGGAAATCGGCGCGATTGCCCAGCGACGCATTGCCCTGTTGGTTGATCCGGCGCTCAGTTATGGCTTGCCGCCATTTCTAAGTCCGAACCCGGGTGTCAATTCGGGGTTCATGATTGCCGAGGTGACGAGTGCAGCTTTGATGAGTGAAAATAAAACCCGCGCGGTGCCGTGCAGTGTTGATTCTACCCCCACAAGTGCGAACCAAGAGGATCATGTCTCTATGGCGGCGCACGGGGCGCGGCGGTTGATGGCGATGGCGGAAAACTTGACCTATATCCTTGCGATTGAATGGATGTGTGCGGCCCAAGGGGTTGAGCTTCGTGCCCCCGTCGAGACAAGTCCATTACTCAAGTCTGCTATCGCGGCTTTGCGGACGGATGTAGAGAGCCTCGGGGATGACCGGTATATGGCCAATGATATTGCCAAGGCGGCGGAATTGCTGCGTGCGGGTGTTTTGGTACAGGCCGTTGGCATGGGTTTATTTGGAGATTGATGTGGATACTCGATTTAAAAATGCGCGTGATGTGAAGGCGCCGACAGGCAGCACACTTAACTGCAAATCATGGCAGACAGAGGCGCCGTACCGGATGTTGATGAATAATCTGGACCCGGATGTGGCCGAAAATCCGGCCGAGTTAGTGGTGTATGGCGGTATAGGACGGGCGGCCCGATCATGGGAGGCGTTTGACGGGATTGTCAAAGCGCTCGAAAATCTTGAAGATACCGAAACTCTGCTGGTGCAATCGGGCAAGCCGGTTGGGGTGTTTACGACCCACGCCGAAGCGCCGCGGGTTCTGATTGCCAATTCCAATCTTGTACCCCATTGGGCGACTTGGGATCATTTCAACGAATTGGATAAAAAAGGCCTGATGATGTATGGCCAGATGACGGCCGGGTCATGGATTTACATTGGCACCCAAGGGATTGTGCAGGGCACATACGAGACCTTTGTCGAGGCGGGCCGTCAACATTATGGCGGTGATTTGTCGGGGCGATGGGTGCTGACGGCCGGTCTTGGTGGTATGGGCGGCGCGCAACCGTTGGCGGCGACCATGGCGGGGGCATCATGTCTCGTTGTCGAATGTGACGAGAGTCGCATCGATTTCCGTTTGCGGACAGGCTATGTGGACGCGAAAGCAAAAACGCTGGACGAAGCGCTCGCCTTTATCGACAAAGCCAATGCGGACGGGAAAGCATTATCGGTTGGATTGCTGGGTAATGCGGCAGATATTTTTCCCGAAATTTATAAACGCGGAGTGCGCCCCGATATGGTCACCGATCAAACCTCGGCCCATGATCCGGTGAACGGGTATTTACCACTCGGGTGGAGTATGGGGGAATGGCTCGAGAAACGCAGCTCTGATCCGAAAGCGGTCGAGAAAGCTGCTTGTGCCAGTATGAAAATTCATGTGCAGGCCATGCTCGATTTTGAAAAATCCGGAGTGCCTACCTTTGATTATGGCAATAATATCCGGCAGGTGGCCTATGACGCGGGCCTTGAAAATGCGTTTGATTTTCCGGGATTTGTGCCGGCCTATATCCGGCCTTTGTTTTGTAAAGGGATTGGCCCATTTCGCTGGGTGGCCTTGTCGGGTGATCCCGAAGACATCTACAAAACCGATGCCAAGGTGAAAGAGCTTATCCCCGATAATCCGCATTTGCATAACTGGCTGGATATGGCGCGTGAGCGTATTCAATTCCAAGGCTTGCCAGCGCGAATTTGCTGGGTGGGTTTGGGGGAGCGGCATAAGCTGGGCCTTGCCTTTAACGAGATGGTGCGTACGGGCGAGCTGTCTGCGCCTGTCGTCATCGGTCGTGATCATCTGGATAGTGGCTCTGTTGCATCGCCCAACCGCGAGACCGAATCGATGAAAGACGGATCAGACGCTGTCTCCGATTGGCCACTTCTCAACGCGCTTTTGAATACGGCCGGTGGGGCGACATGGGTTAGCCTGCACCACGGCGGTGGCGTTGGTATGGGGTTTTCTCAACATAGCGGCATTGTGATTTGTGCCGACGGTACAGACATGGCGGCGCGTAAGCTTGAGCGCGTATTATGGAATGATCCGGCGACCGGGGTTATGCGGCATGCGGATGCGGGTTATGAAATTGCTAAAGCGTGCGCGAAAGAGCACGGCTTGAATTTACCGTCTTTGCGTTAACATCATATTTTTGATTGGTCCTCTTGACGAGCGAATCACCTTTATGCGAATCATAGGGAAAGTGATTTGTTTTGGAGGACGAGGTGCGCGTAGGGCAGGCCAGAAATAAGTTGAGCCGGGCAGATGCGCTACAGCTGTGGCACACGGTCAATCTTGGCTCGGTTCTGGACGCGCAACCTGATTTAACCACGCGACAAACGGCCCTGCTTATGTGTGTGTATCTGGAAGAAGGCCCGCATACGGTGCGCTCTTTAGCTCTTAGATTAAATGTAACCAAAGCGGTGATTACTCGTGCGCTGAATACGCTTGAGCGTTACGATTTTACAAACCGTGGCCCGGACATGCGTGATAAGCGCTCGGTTTTGGTCAAGCGTACAGGTTTGGGCGCGCGCTATCTTTCCGGTTTTGCCGAGCGGATATGTTCTGAAGCCAATATGTCTGGCTCTGTTTCTGGCTCTGTTTCCAATCCTGTTTCTGGCCATGTCTCGGGCCGTGTTTCAAGCCCTGCGTCACGGGTGGCCTGATGAGTGCGTCAGATACCATTGCGTATCAAGTCCGAGTGCCCGTGGTGTGCGTTTATAAAACACCCGCGCAGGATAGCCGTGTCGAGACACAGATTTTGTTCGGATGTGGTTTTGAGGTCTTCGAGATTAAAGACGGTTGGGCGCAGGGACGCGAAATTGTCAAAACCGACGATGGCTATGAAGGCTATGTGCCGATGTCTGCCCTTGTCACGCCTGCGGTTTCCCCCACTCATCAAATCAGTGTTCTGCGTGCGCCTGTCTTTAGCAAGTCGGATTTGAAAAGCCAAATTCTCCAGTTTCTACTTTTGAATTCACAGGTGAGCGTGGAGGATGAGGACGGAGACTATCACCATGTGCAAGACCTAGGATGGGTGCACGAGAACCATCTGTTGACCCATGAGCAGGCTCGCGTGGATGCGGATTTTGTAGAAATCGCAGAACTGCATTTCGGCCTACCTTATGTGTGGGGCGGGACGAGTTCCGAGGGGCTGGATTGTTCGGGGCTTGTGCAGTCTTCGCTACGTGCGGTTGGCCGTGACGCTCCGCGGGATACGCATGAGCAGGAGAAGGCGCTTGGGCGCTCTGTGCCCATTCATGAAGATTTGTCTGGTTTAGCGCGCGGTGATCTGGTGTTCTGGAAAGGGCATGTGGGTATTATGGGTGACGCCAATATGCTGTTGCATGCCAATGCATACCATATGAGTGTTGCGATTGAACCCCTACAGGATGCGGTCGCGCGGATTTCGCACTCCGCAGGGCCAATCACATCGATTAAACGAATGGACTAAGCTTTACAATGTAAGGCAGAAAAGGGTGGGTTTAGTGGCCACCCTCTGGAGCGTGCGTTTCCTCTACCGGTGTTTCCGCAGGCATGTCTACGGGTGTATCCGGTGTAAGGTTCTCAACGACTTCCTCAACCATATCTTCGGTCATGTCTTCAGCCATGCCTTCGGGCATATCGTGCTCAGGTAGCGCCGCTTCGATGGGGGCTTCAACAGGGGCATTAGAGCGTAAACGCAGGAAGGCGATAAGGGCTGCACGGTCAGATTCTTTTTTCAAACCGATAAAGGCCATTTTTGTTTTCGGGACGAAGTCTTTCGGCTTGGTCAGGAATTTGTCCAGTTCTTCATATCCCCATGTGCCGCCAAGAGCGGTCATGCCTGTAGAGTACGAAAACCCGTCACTGCTGCCAGTTGCACGGCCAACCACATTCCACAGGGCCGGGCCAGTGCCGTTTTTGCCGCCATCATTGGCATTGTGGCATGAGGTACATTTTTTGAAAACTTTTTCGCCTTTGGCAGGATCAAGAGCGGCAATAAAGGCGGCGCTCGGAAAGGGCGGCGGTAATTCTTCGGCGTGGCCAGTGTCTTCGATCACTGCGATTCGGTAGGCGGGCACGGCGGGTATATCCGCCTGCACAACCGCGCTTGCAATTTTGTTGATACCGATAAAGCCGAGCGCCGAAGCAAGCAAGGCGGCGGCTATTTTATTCGCAAAGAGATCGCTCATGAGTTTGGCCTTTGGTCTCCCCTATGTCTTTTGACATTATCGGGGCATGAATCTTGTTCCACTCATATTAAATTATATGGACATTTGCAAAGCTTTATAGCGTTCAAAGGCTTAATTTTCTTGCCCCAATGGCTTGGAAATGGCTAAACGGAGCTATGAATGATCATAACACAGAAATTTTGACCCCGATTCTGGTGATTCCGGCCCGTATGGCGTCCGCGCGCCTACCCGGGAAGCCTTTGGCCGATATTGGCGGGGTGGCAATGATTGTGCATGTTATGGAGCGTGCCAAGGCGGCCAATATTGGCCCTGTGGTTGTTGCCTGCGCGGAAACCGAGATTGCGGATACGATTCGCGCTGCAGGCGGGACGGCTGTCCTGACCGATCCTGATTTGCCTTCGGGGACGGACAGGGTAAGGGCCGCGGTTGAAATGATTGACCCTGATGGCCAGTATAATTGTGTGGTCAATGTGCAAGGGGATTTACCGACGCTTGATCCATTGATCATCAGTGCGGCGGTGGATGTGTTGCGCCAAGTGCAGGCGTGTGACATTGCGACCCTTGTGGTGCCGACGAGTGACCCGCGTGAAATTACCGATCCGAATGTGGTCAAAGCGGTGCTGGCACTGGAAACAGATGACAGAGGCCGGGCGCTTTATTTTACACGCGCCAGTGCGCCTTCGGGCGAAGGGCCCGTGTATCATCATGTGGGCTTATACGCGTATCGGCGGGCGGCTCTGGATAGATTTTGTGCCCTCGCGCCTTCGCCTTTGGAAAAACGTGAACGGCTGGAGCAATTGCGGGCCCTTGAAGCGGGCATGCGCATAGACGCCGGTATTATTGACAGTGCGCCGGAGGGTGTCGATACACCACAGGATTTGGAACGAGCGAGACGGATTATTATGGGAACACAATTATGAGCGGTATTATCGTCTATCAGGGCATGCCGGGGGCGTTTTCGCACCTGGCCTGCACATCGTATTATCCGGACTATGAGCCGGTGGCGTGTCGCAGTTTTGCCAGCGCCTTTGAGTTGGTCAAAGACGGTAAGGCAGATTTGGCCATGATACCGGTGGAGAACTCGGTGGCGGGGCGGGTCACGGATATTTATCATTTATTGCCCGAGGGTGGTTTGCATATTCTGGCCGAGCATTATTTGCCGGTACATCATAATTTACTGGGCTTACCGGGGAGTAAGCGCGAACAGATCAAAACCGCGTATTCGCATCCGATGGCGTTGTCGCAAGTACGCAAACGGTTGCGCGAATGGGATATTGCGCCGCGCAGTGATCTGGATACGGCGGGGGCGGCCAAGCGGCTTGCCGATTCGGGGGATCGTTCAGAGGCGGCCATTGCTTCGGATTTGGCGGCAGAGATTTACGGGCTGGAGATTCTGGAAGCCAATATCGAAGACGCGACCCATAATACGACCCGGTTCCTGACCCTGTCCAAACAGGCAAAAATACCAAAGATGGGCAGTGGTAAAATGGTGACCAGTTTTGTGTTTAAGGTTCGTAATGTCCCGTCCGCCCTGTACAAAGCCATGGGCGGATTTGCAACCAACGGGATTAATATGACCAAGCTGGAAAGCTACATGGTCGAAGGCTCGTTTTCGGCGACGCAGTTTTACGCCGATGTAGAAGGCCATCCAGACGAGACCGCTATGAAATTTGCGATGGAAGAGCTAGATTTCTTCTCTGAAAATGTCGTGCTGCTTGGGACTTATCTCGCGCATAGCTCACGCAATCGTTAGGGCGTGTTGATTTTCCTTTCGCGTTAAATGGGGCTAAGGGGACGGGATTAAGAAAGCGAGGCTTTATGTTGAAATCGATTTTTATAGGGTGTGCGCTTATCGGTACGCCGGTTGCGTTGACAGTTGTGTCCGCCGCTCCTGCCTACGCAAAAAGTGACGAGGTGTATACGAGCTGGCGCAATAATTTGGCGGCTGGCGGTTATGATGTAGTCAGTTTCCATACGGGCAGCCCCTCGGAAGGCAGCGCCAAAATTTCTACGGTTTGGCAGAATGCTCAATGGCAATTTTCTACGCGGGATAATCTGGAGAGCTTTCTGGCTGATCCGCAAAAATATGCGCCCGCTTATGGCGGGTATTGTGCATGGGCTTTGGCGAATGACAAATTGGCCAAAGGGTCGCCTACACACTGGACGATTAAAGACGGGCGTTTGTACCTGAATTATAATGCAAAGATTAAAACCCGCTGGCTGGTAGATACGGATAATTTCATTGCCAAAGGTGATGAGAACTGGCCCAAAATTTTAGAGTAATAGGAGGCAAGTATGAAAAAATTTATGAGGTATATCCCGCACATATTGGCGATATTTGCATCGATGATTTTTATAGACTCACTCCGGTTTAAATTCACCGATCACCCGAACACTCAGGAAATATTTAACAGGCTTGACGTCTGGGCTGGCAGTTTGGGCGCGCAAGGTCTGTTTGCCCATACGGGCCTGTTTTCACAATATGTGATCGGCAGTGCAGAGCTTGTGGCATCCGCTTTGCTGTTGCTGGGCATTTTACCGGCCCTGCGGCGTTTGCAGGCGATTGGCGCATTGATAGGGCTGGGCGTTATGAGCGGCGCGATCAGCTTTCATCTGTTTACCCCGCTCGGTACCGATCCCAATAATGATGGTGGCTTGCTGTTCGTTATGGCTGTGTGTGTATGGCTGTCGTGCGCGACCCTAATTGTTTGGCGTCGCAAACAATTAGCCAATGTCCTTCGCGGTATCTGTAAGGCGGTGTTTAGCGCTTAAGCCTCTATCCATTTTTTAAGCAGTTGATGGGCAATTGTGAAAGGTGGTGGGCACAGAAATGTTGTGTCCGTGCCGTCGAACGCAGCGCGCACAGTATCTTTGGAGACCCATATGGCATCGGCAAGTTCTTTCTTGTCCAGTGTGATTTCGGTGGTTGTGGCTTCACAAAACAGGCCCATCATCAGCTGACTTGGAAATGGCCAAGGCTGGCTGAATTTATATGTCGGGTTTTGGACGTGGATGCCAACTTCTTCAAACACTTCGCGGACGCAGGCTTCTTCTACGGTTTCGCCGGACGAAACAAAGCCGGCAAGGCAGGAATAGGCGCCTTCCGGCCATTCGGGGCCACGCCCCAACAGGCAGTTATCTCCATTGGCAACTAGCATGATAACGACCGGATTGACCCGCGGGAAATGATCGGTGTTACAGCTTGGGCATTTGCGGGTGACGCCGCCGTTTTGCACTTGGCTTTCCTTGCCGCACATGGCGCAGAATTTATGGGCGCGGTGCCAGTCAAACAAGGATTTCGCCCGTCCCGCTAAGGCCAGTTCTTTGGGTGGCAGGGTCAGGGCAAGGTTGCGTATAGGTTCTAGCGCCGTCCCGTTGACAAGGTCCAGGGCTTCGTCTTCCTGTGCGAGTGAAAACGCGAAGAGCGGGATGTTACCATCCAGTCCTAAAAACAGGGGGCCGGGGTCATAAAGATGTTTGCCTACCAGTTTCATAGGCGGAAGTGTTGCGAGGGTGCCGTTTTTGGTCAAAAACTGGCCGTGGTGCATGATGAGGGCCTGGGCTTTGCGGGCTTTGGAAAAGGCGGTCAACTGTTCGGTCGAGCGTTGGTTTTCGGCCAAATCTAGCGGGGCGCCTGCGAAGGCCATAGCTGTTTCGGACATGTTCACTCCTGATATATTAGCCCGTCTATGTAGCTGTGTTGGGCGGTGTTGACCACAGTTTATTTGCTTGCGCCCGGGGCCATAAGGCGGCATAAGCCCGCTTGGAAGGTTGGCAGCGGACGAGGTCCTCGCCAACCCGGTCAGATCGGGAACGAAGCAGCCGTAACGAGTTTTTCTCGGGTCGTCGTTCAGCCTTCCACTTTCTTACATTCCCGGTCGGGCCTTCGGCCCTCCTCGCGCCCTGAGCGTAGCGAAGAAGTACCCTTGGGGTGCCTCTTGTTATTACATTCCCATTTATATTTTTGGGCGCGCTAAGTGCTTCACGTCCTTTGTTGTATTTCCCACACACCCGCTCATCCCCATGAAAATGGGGATCCAATTTTTTCTGGGTTAAGGGATCAATTTTACGTCTTATTTTGCATCATAGAGCCGCCAAAAACCTGGATCCCCGCTTTCGCGGGAATGAGCGGTGTGTGTGGGGGGGAATGGAGGATGGAGAAATGAACGGGTTTTTATATCGTCACTTCCCATGCCAACATATCCACGCTACAAAGCGCTGATATGAGCGACACAACCGATTCCAACACCAATTACCAAGTTCTTGCGCGGAAATACCGCCCGATGACGTTTGAAGATATGATTGGCCAAGATGCGATGGTCAAAACTCTGACCAATGCGTTTGCGACGGGGCGGGTGGCGCATGCCTTCATGCTGACCGGTGTGCGCGGGATCGGGAAAACTACGACCGCACGGTTGTTGGCGCGGGCCCTGAATTATGAAGGGCCACACGAGGGGCCGAGCGTTGTGCTTGATCCGCCGGGGATTCATTGTGAGGCGATCAATAAATCTTCGCATATGGATGTGATGGAAATGGATGCGGCTTCGCGTACCGGTGTGGGTGATATTCGTGAAATCCTTGACAGTGTGCGCTATGCGCCGGTTTCGGCCCGTTACAAAGTTTACATTATTGACGAGGTGCACATGCTCTCGAGCGCAGCGTTTAATGCGCTGTTGAAAACGCTGGAAGAGCCACCGGATCATGCCAAGTTTATTTTCGCAACGACGGAAATCCGCAAAATACCCGTCACGGTTTTATCCCGTTGTCAGCGGTTTGATTTGCGTCGGGTCGAGGCGGGGGAACTCACTACGCATCTGGCCGGAATTTGTGAAAAAGAGGAGGCCAAAATTTCCAAGGACGGTTTGGCCCTGATTGCGCGCGCCGCAGAGGGCTCGGTACGCGATGGCTTGTCTTTGCTGGACCAGGCGATCGTGCAGGCCGAAGGCGACACGGAAGTTGACGAAGAGCATATCCGCGCGATGCTGGGGCTTGCAGATCGTGGACGCGTGCTGGATTTGTTTAGCTTGGCCGCCAAGGGTGATGCCAAAGGGGCCTTAAACGAAGTTCGCGATCAATATAATGACGGGGCCGATCCGGCGGTGATCATCCGTGATTTGCTTGATATTTGTCACGAAACCTCACGGGCCAAAATTTTGGGCGAGGCGTGTGAATTTGACGCGGCCCCTGATCATATTCGCCGTTTACATGCTTTGGCGGCCGATTTAAGCATGGGGCAAATTACCCGTCTTTGGCAAATGTTGTTGAAATCACATGATGATGTGCGTGGTGCGCCTGATCCGTTGGCGGCGGCTGAAATGGCTGTGTTGCGGATGTCTGTGGCGGCGGATTTACCACCACCGGAATTGGCGGCGCAATTGCTACAGGGTTTGAAAGATACGCCGGACGCTCCGTCTGGTGCGCGGACGGAACCCGCGCCCATAGCATCTGCACCTTCTTCGGGGCTTGCCCCATCTGCTTCTCAGGGACAACAATCCCAGCCTTTGTTACAGCCTGCCCCTGCGCCGCACACCGAGCCTCATATGCGTATCGAGGGCTTGGCGGAGATGGTGGAGGGCATGCCAAAATCCGAGACCAGTTTGAAATATGATGTGCGGCAATATGTGCGCCCGGTTTTATTTGAAATGGGCAAGGTGATTTTTCAGCCCGGCCCGAACGCGCCCGCAAACCTTGCGCCGCGCCTGTCCAAATATCTACAAGATGTGACAGGAGTCGCGTGGAAGGTTCTGCCCGATCCTGATGTCGAGGGCGGGCCGAGTTTGATCGAGCAGGGCAGGGCAGCCTTTAAGCAACGCGAGGCTTATGAACAGGCGCATCCGCTTGTTGTCAAAGCGCGCGAGATTTTTCCGGGGGTTGAAATCGAATTTCGGGACAGAGAAGCTGTGTCCAATGTGATTGAAGCGGACTTTAATAAGGATGAGACCCGATGAAAGATATTATGGGCCTGATGAAACAGGCAAAAGCCATGCAAGAAAAAATGGAAGAGGCGAAAGCGCAAGTGGCCGATCTGATTGCCGAAGGCAGTTCCGGTGGTGGTCTGGTACGGCTAACCCTGTCCGGGGAAGGGCATATGCAAACCTTGAAAATCGATCCGGTTTTAATCGATAAAGACGAGAGCGAAATTCTTGAGGATTTAATTATTGCGGCGTTTCATGATGCCAAGGTCAAGCTTGACCAGAAACAACAAGAGACAATGAAATCCGCTATGGGAGATATCCAGCTCCCGCCCGGTCTGGATATGCCGTTCTAACGAGTACTGCTAAAGAGGGCTGGTTATGGACAATGTCAATATAAAACATCTCAGGACTTTGGCACTTTTTGGCGTGCTTGGTGGTGTGTTGATGTTGATCGGAGATTTTCTGTTTTTCCTGACGCCGTGGGTCAGCGGGACCGAGTTTCAAAGCATGCCTGCCATGCACGCCATGTCAAACGAACGCCTGATTTGGGGCGCGGTGGCGGGGCCGTTTTCAGGGATTTTTTACGCGCTCGGATCTTGTTTGTTTTATGTGGCGTTGAAGCCGCACAATAAAATTCTGGCGGCTCTCATCTCTATCGGGTTTATTGTTCTGTGGATTTTGGCGGGCGCATTTCACAGTATTTATGCGGTGGTCGGGTTTGTCGGCGCGCATGATTTGGGACAAGTGGTGCCGTTTGTGCAGGCTTTGATCGCGACGATGGGGAAGATTGCATTTGTGCTAGGCACGGCGGCTTCGGTGTTGTTTATCTATATGGTGTTGCGCCATAAAACGGTGTTTCCGAAATGGATCATTTTGTTTGTGCCCACATTTTTGACTTTGTTGAAAGGCCCGCTTACGCCTTTAGTTCCGGCTCCGCTGGGGAGTATCATTATTGGCGGCTGGCCGAACTGGTGCTTTGTGGGGTTCTTTTTGTTACTGGCATTTATCTGGCGACGCGGGGCCGTCTGATCGAACTTTTTAAGCCGCGTTTTTCTGTGCCGGTAAGCCTACCAAAAATACGGTGCCGTCCGCCCCTGTGCTTTCAAGCTGGAGATTGCCGCCTTGGGCGCGCGCCAGTTCACGCGAAATCGTAAGGCCAAGACCCGTCCCGCCTGCATGGGTGGACGAGGTGAAGGCTTTGAACAGGTTTTCTTTGGCTTTGGAGGGCAGGCCCGGGCCGGTATCGGCAATGCGGATCAGGATTTTCCCGTCAATTTCACTGGCTTCGACATTTAAGGTTTTTATTTCGCTATCCTGCATGGCCTGCACCGCATTGCGGAGCAGGTTGAGGAAGATGCGGTAGGTGTGGTCGGGATCGGCAAAAATTTGTAATTTTCGATCAATGTGATTGGTAAATTGTATCGCCGTCTCTGCTTTGTCTTCTTCGGCGATACAATCGATAATGGCGTCATCAATGAGGGGGGCCAGTTTTGTATTGCGGGGTTGGGGGCGTTCTTCAACGCTTTGTGAAAATGACAAGGTGGCTTCGCATAATTTCACGCCCCGATCGACGGCGCGCACGAGGCGTTTGCCCATCTTGCTGATTTTTTCATCCGGGTCATCGGCGAGACGATCAGAAATAAGCTGGGTCGAGGTCAAGACATTGCGCAGATCATGATTGATTTTGGCCATGGCCATGCCGAGGGTTGCGAGGCGTTCTTGCTGTTTGAAAACGGTACGCACACCGTCTCTCATATCGACAAATTCGCGCTGCAATTGTCCTATTTCGTCGCGCCGCGCATTGGGCGTTGAGGGGATTATGCGTTTGCGGGGGTCGGTACGAAAGGCGGCCATATCCTGTGCCAATGTATGAACGGGCCGGACGATCATGCGCGATAAAGCCAGATAAATCATCAAGCCGGTTAAAACGGAAATGGCCAGTGACCAGAGTAAAACCCGCTGGCAATAATCTTGCAAAGCCATTTTCAAAGCACTGCGCGGTACATAAATGACCAAGGTTTGTACGCCTTTGACCGTGGGTTCGGACAGGATACGGATATATCCGTGACTGTTGCCGAAGAAGTCACGGAAACTATCGCGAAACAATGGCAGGCGTCGTTTTTTGCGCAAATCGGTTGTATAAATCTTGCTATTGATCGGCGGCACGCCGAGTACGATTTGGCGAGCGTCTTCGCCGTGGGGAAGGCCTGCGCGCATTTGGGCAACCATAGAGACGCTGGTGTCGTGCATAAATTGATCCGACAGCATTTCGCCGCCTTCATAATTGGGGACGCCCTCAATGGCCAAGGTTAAAAGTCCGGCGGCTTCGGCCCGTTCTTGCAACCAGTTTTGGCGGAACATAGAGGCGGAAGGGATGAAGATGACGACTTCGGCCAGCATGACAAAAACAATCGTCATCGCCAGCAATTTGCCGGACAGTCTTCCTAAAAAAAATCGTTCAAACATGGGCTGAAACTACCGTAAAACTTGCCGTAAATCTACTAGTGAAATTTTGCCATCAATCCGGCCAGTTTTTTTGACTTCGAACTGAAAACGGCTTCGGTATACCATGAGGAGGCGGCGCGTTTTACGGCTTCGCCGCGACTCGGATAGGGCGAGATCAATTTGGTAAATGCGATAATTTTCATGTTGTTGGCAATGGCCAAACCGACCATCTGGATTAAATCACCAGCGCCTTCGCCGACAATGGACCCGCCAACGATCGCTCCGTTTTTGCGGGCCACAAGTTTGACGGCCCCGAGGGTCGAGCGCTCAGTAATGGCGCGGTCATTTTCGTCAAAGTCCCAGTGCACGGTGCGAATATCGGAAAATTTCTCGCACGCTTGTGCTTCTGACAGGCCAACAGAGGCCAGTTCTGGCCCTGTATAAATCACGGCGGGCATATGGCCGGTTTCGGCGCTGGCTTTAAAGAAGGGCACGAAATAGAAGTTTTTGATAATAATGCCGGCATGATGGCCAGCCGCATGGGTCAGGCCGCCGCGCCCGGAGACATCGCCGACCGCATAGACGTGTTTGTTGCTTGTGCGCAAGGTGACATCTGTCACGATGCCTTGCCTGTTGGTTTTGATGTCTGCGGCTTCGAGGTTTAGCCCGTCTATGACAGGGCGGCGTCCTGCGGCCACTAGTAAATGTGAGCCGCGCAAGGTGGTTCCGTCTTCTAGATCAACGGCAACGCCCGTTTTGGTTTTGCGGATTTTTTTGGTGTTTGCGGGTGTGTGAAAAATGATGCCTTCTTGCTCCAGCGCTTCGATCAGGATTTTGGCATGTTCGGGCTCGTTGCGGCCCAGAGGCTCGACGATGTCGATGATTTCAACTTTACTGCCGAGCCGTGCAAAAGCTTGCCCCAGTTCCAAACCGATGGGGCCAGAGCCGATGATCAGGAGGCGTTTGGGTAATTCTTCAACAGCAAAAATGGTTTCATTGGTCAGATAGGGCGTGTCTTTCAATCCCGGAATGGGCGGGGCGGAGGCGCGACTGCCTGTGGCAATGACAATACGTTTGGCGCGGGTAATGGTTGTCTTGGATACAATGGTACGGGCGTCTGAAAATTGTGCGTGCTCGCGGATGACGATGCAGCCTAAACCTTCAAATCGTTCCTGACTGTCGACGGGGGCAATGGTTTCGATGACGCCGGTGATGTGGGCTTTCACAGCCTTGAAATCGACTTTGGGTTTTGCTTGGGCTATGCCGAACGGGCCGCCTGTGGAAAATGCATGTGCGTGTTTGCCGGCTGCGATCAGGGCTTTGGACGGGATGCAGCCATAATTAAGGCAATCTCCGCCCATTTCTTCGGCTTCGTAGAGCACCACAGAGCGGCCAAGCTGGGCGGCACCTGCGGCGATGGAGAGCCCGCCGGAGCCTGCACCAATAATGCAGAGATCGACGTCATAGACTGTTTTAGTGATCGTTTTAGACATAGGTTTCTTTCACGTTGATTTCTTTCCCGTGACCGGTTTCGCGACCCATTTTTTATAGGCGATAGGGATGAGAGATAACACAATCAATCCGACAATGGGAATAATCACCGCAGGGCGGGTCATCAGCCCGCTTAACGGAATGTCCTGTCCGGCGTTAAGGGCGTCTCCGATGCCGTTACCAACGCTGACATAGACTAACGATCCGGGAATAATGCCGAAGAAAGTGGCGATGATATAGTTGCGAAGTTTGACGCCAAACAGGGCGGGTACGATATTGACGATGAAAAACGGAAACAACGGCACGAGGCGCAGAATGAACAAATAGGACAGCTCGTTTTCTTTCAGGCCGGTTTCAAATTTTTTCACAAAAGGCCCCGCCTTGGCGGCAAGGCTTTCTCCGAATACGGTGCGGGCGGCTAAAAACAGGATGGTGGCGCCGATTGTGGCACCAATGACGACGGCGATTGTGCCTGTGGCCAGTCCGAACAAGAAGCCGCCAAAAATTGTCAGCAGGCTGGCGCCGGGTACAGAGATGGCTGTCAGT
The DNA here is from genome assembly GCA_002733605.1 of Robiginitomaculum sp. Lineage (GTDB taxonomy): Bacteria > Pseudomonadota > Alphaproteobacteria > Caulobacterales > Maricaulaceae > Robiginitomaculum_A. The sequence goes on along the minus strand of NVWK01000002.1, from coordinate 210,529 downwards.
AGGGCGTAGAGGGCGCAAAATCCGATGGCTGAAGCGATTGCGTGATCCGCTACAAAGGCTTTAAGCACGCCTTGATGCTCGCGCAAGGCGTTGAGGGAGATGTATTTTGGGCCACCGATGGCGAAAAATACAATGAGGGCCGCTATAATGACCAGAAGTGGCCAGATTCGTTTCAACATAGCTTATTCCTTAGAGCGTATTCCTGAGCGTCGTTTCTTATAGCATTAGTCTTTGGGGCTAAGGCGCGTTTAAAGTCCAGTCATAGGCATATCTATCGATTTTTGTACGCCCTTCAAGCTGTTTGCGTAAATCCGCATCCGCGTAAGAGCTGAGGTGTGCGAGCACAGATGTGTTTGAATTTTCAAAATCCTTCTTGAACCATTTATATATGCGCGAAGCTGTCATGCGGCCATCCTCAATGGAGACGCCGCGCGGAGAGTTGATATAAGCGTGTGCAGCGGTGTCGAGATCGGCCTCTAATGTCGCGGCCCGCCAAGGGTGGGCGGACAGGTTCGGGCAACTGATCGAGGCGCAGTTGAGCATGTAATGGACAAGGGGGGTGTTGAATTGTGGGCGCATAATTCCGTGTTCGATATCATCAAGTGTCAGGGCTTGGCCTTCAACGGTGATCAGTTTGCGTTTCCACGGGCCTTTGCGAAACCCTGATTTAATCTGGCGGATTGAATCCACAGGATAATTGCGTACCACCACTTCAATCGTAAGGGCATTATACAGATTGGCCCAATAGGCCATGGCTTGATCTCTGGGCATTCGGGATGGTTTTTTCGAGGCCTGGTTCATGATAAAAATGGCCAAACTATCCATATCCGCTTGTGAGGCTTTTAATTTTTCATAATCGAACCGTCTTATCCCGTCAGTGCCCATATGCCCATATTGCGCAAGTATATTGGCCCATTGGTTGGCAGGGTTGGTGAGAATAAGGGTTGCCTCATCTGTATTCGTGGGCACCTGAGGGGCAGGTTCTTGCGAAACAGATGAGGCACGGCTCCCCACGTCCTGTGTATGATGTGTCCCGGTGGAAGAGGACGGTACAGAGAGACGTTCGGGAGCCGGGGGTGCGTGTATCGGCTCTTGGGCTGTCGCGGTTAGCGCACAACAGCTCAGAAGCAGGATCCATACGGGTATATATATGTGTTTATTCATGTATGCTTTTACCGATTTTCGATTTCTGATCTCTTACATAGTCGGTTTGGGTTGGAACACACATCAAGTGTGTTCACAAAAGCGTGCAGAGCCTGGAAATCGGGCCATGTGGGCATTGGCTGGGCACTAGTTGGGCACAGGTTGAGCAGAGGGCTTTCGACATTTTGCATAATCGGCACAGGAACGGCTTGACTTGATAAAATAAGGGGATTAAACACCCCATCTTGAAGAATTTTTGCGTAAATATAGATATATTTGTGCCTTAGACTAGATAGAGACCGAAATGAAACGTACTTTTCAACCCTCAGAGATTGTTCGCAAACGCCGTCATGGCTTTCGTTCCCGTATGGCCACTAAGGCTGGACGTCAGATTTTAGCCCGCCGTCGTGCTAAAGGTCGTAAGCGTCTTTCTGCTTAAGAGCAGTTTGGAACGCGACCCTCTGTCAGGAATGACGGGTATCGGGACGCGCTGATCATGACAGAGAATACGCAAAAACTCGGACGGCTGAAGAAGCGGTCCGAGTTTTTGTTTGTCGCCAACAGAAACGGGAAATCCCTTTATGCTGCCAAGCCGAACGTTGTCGTGCAAATGCGTCAACATCCGACCCGCGAGCGCGGCATATCGTGTGGGTTTACGGCGACGAAAAAGATCGGAAATGCAGTGGTCCGCAACCGGGCAAAACGTAGGCTGCGCGAATGTGCAAATGCCTATCTTCCAACCCTGGGGCGAGACGCTTATGACTATGTGTTTATCGCCAGACTGGCCACGGCCGGTGCAGACTGGGACACATTATGCAAAGATGTAGAAAAAGCACTTTTAAGGCTCCAATAAATCCTTATAACACCCACAACATACTTACTCTATAAAGGTCCGTATCATGGACGATCAAAAACGATTTTTACTGGCAATGGTTCTTTCCGCCTTCATCCTTGGCGGATATTACCTGTTTTTTGCCAAGCCACTTCAGGAACAAGCGCGTGAGCAGGCCCGTGTTGAGGCACAGGTTCAGCAACAGCAAGCTGAAATCATTGCACCGGTTGTAGAGATTAAAGACCGGGCCGAGTTGATTAACTCCGGTGCGACCCGCATTAAAATTGATACCCCGTCTTTGTCCGGTTCGTTTTCCACGGCTGGATCGCGGTTTGATGATTTGCGGTTGAAAAAATACAATCAGACGATCAAAGACGATTCTGGTACGGTTATTATGTTCTCGCCAGAGGGCGCGGATCATGCCGCCTATGTGTTTGATAACTGGGCGCTTGCCAATACGGGCACTGGTGCCAATAGCCAATGGGGTCATGTGAGCGGAGACACGCTGGGTGTGGACAGCTCTGTGGTTTTGGAATTTATTGGTGAAGGCTACCGCGTCAACCGGGTGATTAGTGTGGACGCGGACTATTTGATTACTTTGAAAGACACGATCACCAACACATCCTCCAACGATATCTCTGTTGTGCGTGCAGGGACGACCCGCCAGCATGATTTGCCGGATGATCTGACTAATTTCTTTATTTTGCAAGAAGGGCCTATCGCGGTTGTCGACAATAAAAAAGTTGATATGAAATACAAGAAATTATCGAAAAAACGCAATGTGTCTTATCAGGGCGTCGGCGGTTGGGCTGGTTTGACCGATAAATACTGGCTGGCTGCAACGATTGCGCCGCAAGGCCAGCAAATGGAAGCCACGTTCAGTTTCAGAAATTTAAACGGCCATGATGTTTATGAAACCAGTTATATGCTGGAGCCGACGACTATATCTCCGGGTGTTTCGATCGAATCGACCGGATATATTTTTGCCGGTGCCAAGCAGCGCCATATTCTGGATGCGTATCAAAATGATCTCGGGATTGCCCAAATGGGCCTTGCAATTGACTGGGGCTTGTTGGGGGTTTTGACCCGGCCGTTTTCATGGTTGCTAACCAAACTGGGTCAAATGACTGGAAATTTCGGCGTTGGTATTATCGTGCTGACCCTGCTTTTGAAATTGATTTTGTTCCCGCTGAATAACAAAGCCTATTCCAGCATGGCCAAGATGAAAGCGCTGGCGCCAAAGATCGAGAAGATCAAAAAACGCTATGGTGATGATCGCGTGAAGCTTCAACAAGAAACGATGGCTATATATAAAAAGGCCGGTGCCAATCCGGCGGCGGGGTGTTTGCCGATGATCCCGCAAATGTTCATTTTCTTTGCTTTGTATAAATCCCTGTTCATCACGCTGGAGATGCGCCAAGCGCCATTTTTCGGCTGGATCAAGGATTTGTCGGCTCAAGACCCTCTGTCTTTGTTAAACGGTTTCGGGATTTTCCCGTGGGACCCTGTGCCGATTGCGGCCCTGTCGTTTTTCGCGATTGGCCCGTTGGCTTTGATGTATGGGGCGACTATGGCGATGATGCAGACTTTGAACACGCCTCCGGGTGATAAAATGCAGGCCCGGATATTCCAGTTCATGCCTTTGTTCTTCATGTTTATTTTGGCGCCGTTCGCGGCTGGTCTGCTGGTTTACTGGGTCTGGAATAATATCCTGACCTTCGCCCAGCAATATATCATTACCCGTAAGTTCAAGGTGGAAACCCCTATGGACCGGTTCTTTGACAAGATACTGGGTAAGAATGCAAAAACGCCTGCTGATAAAAATGACTGATGAAGAACAACATGTTGAACTGGTTGAACAGGGGCGACTCCTGTTTGCCCGTCCTGCCGAGTTCATGTTAAGTGTTGTGGCGATGCAGCATTTGCCTGCGCCGGATTTGCCGGAAATTTGTTTTGCGGGTCGTTCGAATGTGGGCAAGTCCTCCCTGATTAATGCGTTGACGGGGCGTAAGAAACTGGCGCGGGCCTCCAATACGCCGGGGCGTACGCGCGAGCTTAACTATTTCAATCTTTCAGACCGGATACATTTGGTGGATTTGCCGGGCTATGGCTATGCTAGGGCCTCGAAGACGGATATTGCGAACTGGACACGGTTGACGCGACAATTTTTGCGGGGCCGGGCGACCTTGCGACGGGTGTTTTTGCTGATCGATTCCAGGCGCGGCATTAAAGACCCCGATATTGAAATTATGGGCATGTTGGACGAGACGGCGGTGCCGTATCAAATCGTTTTGACCAAAATCGACAAGCTTAAAAAAGGCGAACTTGAAAAAACTGCCGAGCAGGTGAAAGGCGTTATTGCCAGACGGCCTGCCGCGCATCCCAATATTGTGATCACATCGTCTGAAAAGAGGATCGGTCTGGCTGATTTGAAAGCCGAAATCGCCGCTTTGGCGCTGAGAGAAAGTTTGGCTACTGACGAAAATGGGGTATAAGGCCTTATGTTAAAACGTCGCCAAAATGAAAACGGATGGGCGAGCGCCAAGACTTTGTCGGAAGCCTTGCCGTTTATCCAGCGCTATGCGGGTAAAACCGTTGTGATTAAATTTGGCGGTAACGCGATGGGCAGTGAAGAGCTGACCCGGGCGTTTGCCAATGATGTGGTGTTGTTAAAACAGTTTGGCATGCGGCCGGTGATTGTGCACGGAGGCGGCCCGCAAATCGGATCCATGCTGGCGCGTCTCAATATAAAGAGCGAGTTTAAAGACGGGCTACGTGTGTCTGATCTGGAGACGGTTGAAGTGGCGGAAATGGTGCTTTCGGGCGCGATTAATAAAAATCTTGTCAGTGCGATTAATCGCGCAGGCGGACGGGCCGTTGGTTTGTCGGGCCGTGATGCGGGGCTTATTTCTGCGCGCAAACTTCGCGATGATCTGGGATTTGCGGGCGTGCCGACCCGTGTAGATATTTCGGTGCTGGACGTGTTGGCGGCGGCTGATCCGGGATTCATTCCGGTGGTTTCGCCGATCAGCGCGGGAGAGAACGGCGAAATTTTTAATATTAATGCGGATACGGCGGCGGGTGTTTTGGCGGGTGCGCTTGGGGCGGCCCGGCTTTTATTGCTGACCGATGTGGCAGGTGTTTTAGACGAGGAAGGGCATTTGCTCACGTCCCTGACACCGAAAAATGTTGAGACATTAATCGCTGACGGGGTGGCCAAAGGCGGTATGATTCCGAAATTGGCTACGGCGACGGAGGCATTGGCTGCCGGTGTGGAAGCGGTTGTCATTTTGGATGGCCGGCGCTCACATGGATTGCTGGTTGAACTTTTCACCGATCAAGGGGCGGGGACGCTCATTGCCTAATGTGTTGAAATACGTTGTTCTGGTTTTTATGGCTCTGTGTATGCCACTAAACGGATATGCGCAAAGCGACGGGGACGTCTCCGAGCAACGGCCATGGCAGGTTTGTAACGAGACATCTTACATTTTAAACATTGCGGTTGCGTCTGTGACGCAAGGTGAGGGCAATAGCCCACTTACCGTGAAGGGCTGGCATAGACTGCGTTCGGGGAAATGCCAGATTATGGCTGTGGAACAAGGGACGCCACGCTATGTGTATGCCCGCAGCGCGTCTTTACACCAAGGGGGTGTGCGGGAGTGGAAAGGTCGTCGCAGTTTTTGTGTCGGGGTCAAGGAAGACGATTTTACGGCCAGTACGAATACGGCCTGTAATTTACAAGACAAGGTGTTTGCCGATTTTTTGCGGGTTGTCCCGACGGAAGAACGCACGGCATTTGTCGAACCTGCAAATTATGGAAAGAAGGCGGAAACGGCCGGATTGCAACGTTTGTTGATGGACAATAATTATGCGATTACGCGGGTGGACGGGCTTGGTGGCCGGCGTACATCCAATACACTGGACACATTTTTGAAAGACCATAAACTGAGCACCAACTCGTCATTGGGCGCGCGGCTTGACGCTTTGGAAAAATTTGCCACAGCGGCCCAGTCCACGATTGGCCTGACAATTTGTAGCACGGCGTCTGCACGTATATGGAGCGCGATTGCCTATAGGGCAGACGGGTATTGGGAATCAAAAGGCTGGTGGCCGATTGAACCCAATAGTTGTGTACGCCCCTTGGCCCGCAATCTGAAAAACATGGAAGCGCATGTGTATGCGCGTTTGGAAGTGACGGGGCAACAAGACCGAATTCTGATCGTACCGCAGCTACCTGCGCGCAATGCGAAGAAGGTTTCCAATAAAGAATTTTGTATTAGCGAGGCTGGATTTGCCGCGATTACCCATGAGTTTTGCGAGGATCAGGGCTATGTAAGCGCCCAGTTCAAGCCCGTGTCCAACATCCAGACCGGGGTCACGTTAAGCTTAAGCGACGCGGAGTTCAAGCAGACGACTTTGGCGGGCTTGCGTTAACATGACGGCACTGGATCATATAGACGCCTGGATTTTTGATCTCGACAATACGCTCTATAGTGGGGACGCGCGTTTTTTCGCCCAAATTGATAAAAAAATGACGGCGTTTATCAGTGATTTTCTGGATGTGCCGCCGACAGAAGCCCGGGTTTTGCAAAAGCAGTATCTGGTTGAATACGGCACCTCGCTTTCAGGATTGATGGCGGTACATGATATGGATCCGGCGGCGTTTTTACATCATGTGCATGATATTGATCTGGGCATGCTGACCCCTGACCCAAGCTTGCGTCAAGGGATTGAAGCTTTGCCGGGCCGGAAGTTTATTTTTACCAACGGGTCGCGCCTGCATGCCAAAAATGTTGGCGAATATTTGGGGCTTTATGATTTATTTGACGGGGTGTTTGCGATTGAGGACACGGACTATGTGCCCAAGCCCAAGCACGCGCCTTATGAGCAATTTATCAATGCTTTCGATATCGATCCGGCGCGGGCTTTTATGGCAGAAGATTCAGTGCGTAATCTGGAGGTTCCCAAATCTATGGGCATGTCGACCTTGTTGATCACGTCCGATATAGACTGGAGCCATGAACCGAAAGCGTCGCGTCCCCATGACGGGAAAAATGTGCCGGACTTTGTCGATATGCATACAAGCGATTTACCTGCTTGGTTGCTTGCCCTGCCTTAAAAAACCTTTATACCAACGCACTGGATTTAACGTAAAGGCTTTCCAGATGACACAGGATTTACAAACCACGCTCGAATCTGCATGGGATAACCGGGATACGCTTTCTACCGATACCACAGGCGCCGTTCGCGACGCCGTTGAAACCGCGATTGCCGGACTGGATAGTGGAAAATGGCGCGTGGCTTCACAGGGTCAGGATGGGAACTGGACCGTACACCAATGGCTAAAAAAAGCAGTTCTTCTGGGCTTTCGCCTCAATCCGATGCACGCCATTGAAGGCGGGCCGGGCGGGGCGATGTGGTGGGACAAGGTTTCCAGTAAATTTGATGGCTGGTCAACTGAGAGCTTCAAAGCGGCCGGCTTACGTGCGGTTCCCGGCGCGATTGCACGGCGCGGGGCCTATATCGGCTCTGACGTTGTACTGATGCCAAGTTTCGTCAATATCGGGGCCTATGTGGGCGACGGCACTATGGTGGATACATGGGCATCTATTGGCTCGTGTGCGCAAGTGGGGGCGCATTGTCATATTTCTGCCGGTACAGGCATTGGCGGGGTTTTAGAACCTCTACAGGCCAACCCGACGATCATTGAAGACAACTGCTTTATCGGCGCACGCTCAGAGGTGGTCGAGGGAGTTATTGTACGTGAAGGGTCCGTGTTGGCCATGGGCGTGTTTATCTCGCAATCGACCAAAATCGTTAATCGGGCCAGCGGCGAAATTATGTACGGTGAAGTGCCTGCCTATAGTGTTGTTGTGCCGGGCGCACTGCCTGACAAGAACGGTGGGCCGAGCCTTGCCTGCGCTGTGATTGTTAAAACGGTTGACGAGAAGACCCGCGCGAAAACCGGTATTAACGAGCTGTTGCGCGACTAGGTTTACGTCAGTACGGCGTGCCGTCTTTGTGAAAATAATCACGATCTGATTGTCCGGTTGCGGGCAAATCCAGATCAATGTCCGCATAGCGGCAATGGTCGTTTTCGGGACGTCGGGCACCAACCACAAGGAATGTGACATCCGAGCCGCTGGTGTTGACAAGGTGATGGCCATTGCCGTCATTGGCTTTGTGGGTGCAGGCATCCCCGGTACTGAGCGGGGTTTCGCCCGTATCGTCTACCAAGGTACAATTGCCGGACAGGATGTAAACAAATTCGTCTTCGGCGGAATGCCAATGGCGTTGGGAGGCCCAGCTTTCCTCGCCGGATTTGGCGGCAGGCAGGGTGACGAGATTAACACCGAACTGATCCAGCCCGCCCGCATCGCCAAGGGCATAGTTGATGCGGTGGTCACACGGCAGATTATGGGGGTGCGGATAGCCATTGCCGACCCGTGCGTCTATTGCCTTTAAATCCAGTTTTGGCATTTGTTTCCCTTCTTGTTGGTCATTCCTATCTTGCTTTGGGGGCCATCATAGCTTAATTCCGGCCTATGTATACTTTAGACCCTCTCAGCTTGGCGACCGCACTGATCCGCTGTCCATCCGTGACCCCGAAAGATGCGGGGGCTTTGGATGTGTTGCAAACCAGTTTGGAAGAGCTGGGCTTTGTCTGTACCCGTTATCCGTTTGAAGAGGTGGATAATCTGTATGCGCGGCTCGGCACGGAGGCGCCTAATTTATGTTATGCGGGCCATACGGATGTGGTGCCGGTAGGTAATGCGAGCGAATGGCGGCACAATCCTTTCGGCGGCGATATTTCGGAGGGCAAGCTTTGGGGGCGTGGGGCTGCGGATATGAAAGGCGGTATTGCGGCGTTTGTGGCGGCAGTTGCTCAACAACTTGAAACGGGGTGGAAGCCTGCTGGTTCGATCAGTTTTCTCATCACCGGTGATGAAGAAGGACCGGCCCTGAACGGCACGACCAAAGTTCTGGATGCGATTACACAAGCAGGCGAGGTCATAGATCATTGTTTGGTGGGGGAGCCGACCAACCCGAATATATTGGGGGAAATGGTGAAAATCGGTCGCCGTGGGTCTCTTAATGGTGTGATTACGGTCAACGGAACCCAAGGGCATGTGGCCTATCCTGATCTGGCCGGAAATCCTGTGCCGGTTTTGCTGAAAATTCTGACAGCGTTTTCCGTGAAGGCGCTTGATGGGGGGAATGATAATTTCCAGCCTTCTAACCTCGAGATCACCAGCATTGATGTTAATAATCCGACCCATAATATCATTCCGAAATCGGCAAGTGCCAAGTTCAATATCCGGTTTAATACGGAGCATACGGGCGAGAGTTTGCTGGCGTGGATACGCGAAGAAATTGCCAGTGTTCAAGACGGATTTGACGGAACAATCGAGGCCGACTTGGCCGTTCCCGGATCTCCTTTTTTGACGACACCTTGCCGGTTTACGGATACGATTAGTGCGGCGATCAAAGATGTGACGGGCAAAACGCCACAGCTTTCTACCAGCGGCGGCACGTCGGATGCGCGCTTCATTACTCATTTTGCGCCTGTGGTCGAGTTCGGCCTGATCGGGAAAACCATTCATCAGGTGGATGAGCACGCCGAAGTGGAAGACATTAAAAACCTGTGCGAGATTTACAAAGTCTTTTTGGTCAGGTATTTTGACACATGATTTTTAGCGGAATTCTTAAAGCTCTTAAAGGCGAAGACGATTGGCAGGATGAGTTTGATCTGACGGCGCGCGCACTGCCGCGATCCTTCGGGGCGATTTTTCTGTGTATCCCGCTGTTTATGCTGATCACCAAAGCCGTGGTTAAATATAATGATAATTCGGGTGAGGCGCCGTATCTGGCCATTGGTCTGGTGCTCGGCTTTATGGCGCTGTCATTTCCAGTGGTGGCCTATATTCTCTGTCTTGTTTTTGATCGGGTGTCGGTATTTCGTCCGTGGGTGATTGTGCGTAATTGGGCTTTTTTATGTGTGATGGTTCTCATTGCGATGGCGTTCGGGCTTTATCTGCTTGGCTTGCTTCCGTTCAGTTTTGCCTATGTGATCGGGTTGGCCTTATATCTGGGCACATTGGCGCTTGATATACGCCTGGCCTCGCGCGTTGCCGGATTTGACTGGATGGGGTCGGTGTTTACCGCGATTTTGATCAATATGACCAGTATGATGGTTTTGTATCTCGGTTTGGTGCAAGCACTCGCTTAAAGCTAGTAGTCCACTTTCATAAGATACAAACCATCGGGCGGTGCGACGGGGCTACACATTTTGCGGTCGCAGGCTTCGAGCATGTTTTTCACATCTGATGAGAATAATTTCCCCGTGCCCACTTCGGCCAAAACACCTGTGATCGAGCGGATTTGCCTGTGTAGGAAAGAGCGGGCTTTGGCGTGGATATGGATTTCTGCGCCGACGCGGGTCACGCTTAACTCGTCCAAAGATTTTACCGGAGAGTGTGCCTGACACTGTTTGTCGCGAAAAGTGGTGAAATCATGCTCGCCTAGCAAGACACCGGCGGCGTGGTGCATGGCATGTTCATCCATGTGCACAGGAATGCGCCAGACCCGGCTCTTATCCAGTGCCAGTTTCGGGCGGCGGTCTATGATCCGGTAGAGATAGGTGCGGGCAGTGGCGTCAAAACGGCAGTTAAATTCGGGGTCAACAATTTCGGCGTCTAGGACGGTGACCGGATGATTGGCGAGGTGAAAATTCATCCCGTCGCGGACTTTGTCTGCGCGGAGGTCTTTGATCAAATCCATGTGGGCAACTTGGCCCAAAGCGTGTACGCCGCTATCGGTACGGCCCGCCCCGTATACTGTGACAGGGTTTTCGTCCATGGCTTCGGCGGCTTTTTTGAGAACCCCCTGAACGCTTGGCTGGTTTTTTTGTACCTGCCAGCCCATGAACGGGGTGCCGTCATATTCTATGGTCAGCTTGTAGCGGGTCATGAAAGCTGTGTGCTTTTCGCGCACGGGCGACCCCGTAAATAATCCTGTGCGTCCATGACGTTTTTTCCCGCAGGCTGTAGGCGCAAGAGCCGCAGGGACGCGTCCCCGCAGGCGATCAACAGAGCATCATCCAGTGTGGTTCCGGCTTTGCCATGTGCATTTTCTACACAGGCTAAATGTATTTTTACCCGTTCAGGTCCTTTACGGCCCGGAAGCTCGCACCATGCGCCCGGAAACGGGGACAGGCCACGAATAAGATACTCAAGCTCTTGTGCAGGTTTATGCCAATCAAGCCGGGCTTCGGCCTTATCGATTTTGGTAGCGTAGGTTGGTTCACCATCTTGTTGGGTGGGGACAAGGCCGCCACGTTCGAGAGCTGCCAGAGCGCGTGGCCACAGGCTAGCGCCCACATGAGACAGGGTGTCGTGGAGACTGCCCGCCGTATCCTCATTGCTGATGGATACGATTTCAGACAGGAGTATGGGGCCAGTGTCCAAGCCCTTTTCCATTTGCATAATCTGGGCGGCGGTTTTGGTGTCGCCGGCCATGATGGCGCGTTGTACGGGGGCCGCGCCGCGCCAGCGTGGCAAGAGAGAGCCGTGCAAATTCAAGCAGCCTTCGCGGGGTGCATCGAGGGCGCGTTGGGGCAATATTTGTCCGTAGGCAACCACACAGGCGACATCTGCGCCCACAGCTTCCAGCCCGTCAATGACGGAGGGTTTGCGAAAACTTTCCGGCGTTTCGACCGGAATGCCCATGATCTCGGCGAATTGGTGGACAGGGCTTTTGCGCATTTGTTTGCCACGTCCTGCGCGCTGCGGGGGCTGGGTATAGACCCGTACAACCTCGTATCCGGACGCGAGAATTTCTGACAGGGACGGCACGGCAAATTCGGGCGTGCCCATGAAGACGACGCGCAGGCTCATTCTGCCGCTTTCAGTTTTTCCGTTTTCTGAACCTTCTTGACGGCGCGGGTGCGTTTGAGGCGCGACAGATAGTCGATGAACAAAATGCCTTTTAGATGGTCCATTTCGTGCTGGATGCACACAGCGTATAAATCTTCGGCCCATTCGATGACTTCGTTGCCGTCATAATCCAAATATTTTAATTTTACCCGTTCGGCGCGGTCAATCTCGTCGTAAACATCCGGTATGGACAGACAGCCTTCTTCATAGGGTTTCATCTCTTCGACGATTTCGAGAATTTCCGGGTTTACGAAATATTGCGGGGCCGGTTCGTCGTCGGATTTGGCCAAGTCCATAACAATCACGTTAATCGGCACACCGACTTGCACGGCGGCGAGGCCGATGCCGGGCGCGGCATACATGGTTTCCAACATGTCGTCCATGAGGGTACGAATCTCGTCCGTGACACTGTCCACAGGTTTCGAGATTTGTTTTAAGGCCGGATTTGGGACCGTTAATATGGGGCGTATACTCATGCCCTTCATGTAGGTTGGCCCTCGTGCTTAGTCAAGTAATTGCCAGACGCGCCAAGGTGTGAAACAGTGGGTTTATGGAACCTATATTCTCGTATTCCGGTCTGAATGTGACCTTTGTTGAGTTGATCCTTGCTTGCGCTCTGGTCTTGCTTGGGGCCTTGATTGCTATCTGGGTGGTCAGGCGCGGGGCGAAATCGATGAGCGCGGAGCAGATGCAGGCCTATCTGTCCAAGATGGCGGAGCAGCAATCCTCATTGCAGGGCCGTCTGTCGCAATTTGCGGAGGATTCGGCAAGTCGGGAAGAAAAATTGCGCAAGATCCTTGATGAGCGCCTAGATATTGTGTCCCACAAGGTTGGCCAAAGCCTGCACGAGACCCAAGAACGGAGTGCTAAGAACCTGAAAGATTTGCACGAGCGTTTGGCTCTCATCGATCGGGCGCAGAAAAATATTGAAACCCTGTCTGGCGAAGTTTCCAGTTTGCAAAGCCTATTGTCTAACAAGCAGGCAAGGGGGGCGTTCGGCGAGAAAGCCATGCAGGACTTGATTGAAAACTTCTTGCCACCGAGTGCCTATGATTTCCAAGTGGTGCTTTCCAATGGTAAACGGGTTGACGCGCTGATCCATCTGCCTGGCGAGCAGGGGCATGTGGCGGTGGATAGTAAATTTCCTATGGAAAGCTGGCGTCGGTTGACGGCGGCGGAAACGGCGGCAGATAAGTTGACATATGGGAGAGAGTTTCGCCGTGACGTGCTGGTTCACATTAAAGATATTGCTAGCAAATATTTGATTTTCGGGGAGACTTACGAAATTGCGTTGCTGTTTTTGCCGTCCGAGGCGATTTACGCGGAACTGCACACTAATTTTTCGGATGTGGTCGATAAAGGGTTCTCGGAGCGGGTGATGATTGTTTCGCCGACCACATTTATGGCGACTTTGCATACGATGCGGGCCTTGATGAAGGATGCGGCCATGCGCGAACAAGCCCACATTATCCAAAAAGAGGTCGGGGCTTTGGCCAATGATGTGCGACTTTTGTCGGAACGCGCGACCAAATTACAAACCCATTTCCGCCAAGTCGGGGATGATGTTACCGGTATTTTGACCTCTAGCCAGAAAATCACCAATCGTTCGGATAAAATCGGCAGTCTTGAAATGCAGGAAAATAAAGAGGAGCCGGAACCCGACCTTCTGGACAAGTCCCCCGACCCTCTGGACAAGCCTAAAGTCTAGATGTTAGAAAATCCCGTTTTTAAAGAGGAATAAAAAATGCCATCATTTGATATTGTGTCCGAAGCCGATTTGTCCGAAGTGGACAATGCGTTGCAAAACCTGACCCGTGAAATTTCTGTGCGCTATGATTTCAAGGGCAGTAAATCTACGTGTGAGCACAAGGATGGTGTGATTACGATTTTTGCGGATGATGATTTGAAGCTGAAGCAAATGCAGGAAATCCTCCGTGGTAATTTGCACAAGCGCGGTATTGAACCGGGCCAGCTTGATTTCCAGAAGACCGAACCGGCGGCGGGCATGTCTGTGCGCCAAAAAGTTGTGGTCAAGCAGGGGATCGAGAAAGAACTGGCCAAAAAACTGGTCAAACAGATCAAAGGCGAAAAGTTAAAAGTGCAAGTGGCTATTCAAGGCGAGGAGCTTCGGGTGACGGGTAAGAAACGCGATGATCTACAAACTGCGATGGCTTTCGTAAAGGGTCTGCCGCACGAACAACCGTTCCAGTTTAAAAACTTCAGGGACTAACGCCCCCCTCTTTCCACCTAGGTCTTGAGATTAGTTTGAGCGGCGACCTCTGCCGCCCTTGCCGCCCTCACCGCGTGGGGGACGATTTCCTTTTTGGGTTCTTTTTTCATCCTGAGGGCCGCGTGCTCTGCCTCTTGATCTTTGTTCCACTGTGAGGAGGTCGGCCCTATGGATGTTGCCGTTTTCGTCTGTGTCGAACCGCATGATCGAGCGTTTCAGCACATCGTGGAAGCTGGACGGGGATATGCTCTGGCTGAAATTGGGGGTGAAGGCGATATTGCCGGGCAAAGCATTGTCCGAACCTAAAGCGGCTCTGCGCCAGTCGGTCAACTCGATCAAAGAAAGTTTGCCGCTTTTGTCTGTATCTGCAAAGGAAAATGCGGCGCGTATGCCCGCTTCAATTTCATCTGGCTTGATGACGTAATTCATGTCGGTGTCAAAACCGGCGATGAGCAGGGCGATGGGTTTTGCTGTCATTGTGCCCTGATCTGTGCGCAGCTGTTGGGGGGTGCCGAGCATTTCCATGGAAAGGTTTTCTGGCCCGATGATTTCAGGCCCGGGGGTTTGTGAAATAATTTGCGCCAGTGCGCCTAAACCTGTAAATGGACTGAGCGTGTATAGCCCAAAAATGGCTAAGCTAAATTTTGACCCTGCCCGCATTTCTCTCTCCATACTCAATTTAAAGACTTCATGGCAAATGGCGGTTCAAAATACAAATTAAATTGTTCTCATGACAATTCATTCATACCCGCGTTGTCTTAATACCCACGCTGTCTGCGGCATTGTTGTTCGACCTCACGTCGTACGGCACGAAGGCGATCAATACAATTGTCGCCTTTTCCTTTTCGTACTCTGCGAGGGGTGTAATTTTTCAGCAGATCGCTCATGGAAATTTTACCGTCGAGATCTCCCTGATCATCTTTGTCCAAGTCTTCGGCAATTTTGGAGAGTACAGAGGTGAATTGTTTACGAGAAACCGTTCGGGCGAAATTGGGCGCGAAGGTAAAATTAGTAGGGGTCGCATTTTCCGATCCAAGCGCGGCAATCCGCCAAGCTTCCAACTCGATAAGGGATAAGATACCGCTGGCGTCTTTGTCGGCACGGTCAAAAGCCGTATCAATGCCGGTGCTGACTTCGGACGTGTCAATGCTGTAATCCCCGTTTTGGTCGAATCCGGCAAACAGAAGCGCGCCGGTGCGCGGGATTTTGATGGAATTTCTGGAACTGCCAATGGGCGCGTTTGGTTTTATGATTTCTATCGTATCGGCTTCAGGGTTTTGGATCTCCGGCCTGGGCGTTTGTGAAATAATTTGCGCCTGTGCGGTTTGGGAGAACAGGGCGAGTGTAGCCCATATGGCCATCATCATTTTCATATGCATATATTTCCCTTTATTCGCCCCTTTACTCGTCCTTAGACTAGCTTGGCTCAAGATTGCGAACTCGCACCGAAAAGGCAACTTAAAAAAGCAGATGTAGTATAGATGGCTCTAAAAGGGGCGGCGACTTTGCATGGCGGCGCTAATGGTGCCGTCGTCGAGATAGTCAAGCTCGCCGCCGACCGGAACGCCGTGGGCAAGGCGGGAGACTTTGACACTGCATTCACGCAAATGATCGGTAATGTAATGGGCGGTGGTTTGTCCGTCCACAGTGGCGTTCATTGCCAGAATAACCTCTGTAATCTCGGGTGTGCCTGCGCGGTCTATCAGGCGGGCAATGTTTAAATCTTCGGGTCTGATTCCGTCCAGTGCCGACAAACATCCGCCCAGCACATGATAGCGGCCGCGAAAGGCGCTGGCGCGTTCCATGGCCCAGAGATCGCCGATTTCCTGCACCACACAAATCACGGTTTGATCCCGACCGGGCGCGGTGCAGATGTGACAGGGGTCGTTGACATCGATATTGCCGCATTGGGTGCAGGGTTTAATCTTCTCGCCCGCCTCGGCAAGCGCGCGTGCGAGAGGTTGTAACAGCTGTTCGCGTTTTTTGACCAAGGCAAGCGCGGCCCGTCTTGCCGAACGCGGGCCAAGGCCCGGAAGCTTGGCAAGCAGGGCAATAAGGCGTTCAATTTCTGAGCCGGCAGGTGAGGCAGGCATTTCGGACTCCGCGTTGCTGATTCGTTACAGCCTAAGCAAAGGTGTGCCTCTATTCAACGCCGTAAGCGCCGGATGTGGGACTGCGCAGATCAGCGGCTCCGAAGAAATAACCATCTCGATACATAACCGCATTTGTCAGGCCCAGACCGGTTCGTTTGTATTTGCCGTTTTCGTGTTTTGCGAACTTAAATCCGCGTTCATCCAGAATTTTGATCGTATCGGCGGAAATGCCCTGTTCGGCGATGACAATATCGGGCAACCATTGATGGTGGATGCGCGGGGCGGTGACGGCTTCCATCGCGTTCATATCAAAGTCGATCACGTTGAGCAGGTTTTGTAAGACAACCGTGATGATGGTACTGCCGCCTGGAGACCCGGTGACAAAAAACGGTTTGCCGTCTTTTTTCATGATGACGGGGGTCATGGAGGAGAGAGGGCGTTTGCCCGGCTCGATTTCATTCGCCTTGCCACCGATTAAACCAAAGCCGTTCGGGGAACCAGGTTTGGAGGAAAAATCATCCATTTCATTGTTGAGCAAAAAACCGGCCCCGTCGACAGTGTAGCCACTACCGAAACTGAAATTTAGCGTGGTGGTGACCGAGACCGCATTGCCCCATTTGTCCATGACCGAATAATGGG
Source organism: Robiginitomaculum sp. (assembly GCA_002733605.1). Classification (GTDB taxonomy): domain Bacteria; phylum Pseudomonadota; class Alphaproteobacteria; order Caulobacterales; family Maricaulaceae; genus Robiginitomaculum_A. The sequence goes on along the minus strand of NVWK01000002.1, from coordinate 193,657 downwards.
TGGTGGCCTGACTTTCGTAAGGCAAATGTGTTCCGGGGAGAATGTCTTCTGAACGACTGGCGCGGTTTGTATCGATGCTATCGCGTAGACGTTTCGCATATTCTTTGTCTGTGAGGGCTTTGATCGGGACTTCGAAATAATCGGGATCACCCAGATATTTCGAGCGGTCTGCATAGGCTCTGCGCATGCTTTCGATCAGCAGGTGTAGATAATCGGCACTATTATGTTCCAGAGCCTTCAAATCATAGCCTTCGAGAATATTCATCATCTGCACTATGTGCACGCCGCCGGAAGAGGGGGGCGGCATGGAGAATACTTCATAGCCACGGTAGGTGCCGTGTACAGATTTTCGGGTCACGGATTTGTAGTTTTTCATGTCCTCAAGGGTGATCAGTCCACCCCCGTCTTGCATTTCGGCGACCAGTAATGCGGCGGTCTCGCCTTGGTAAAATCCGGCACTGCCTTTGCGGGAAATTCGCTTTAGGGTTTTGGCTAAATCTTTTTGTTTGAGTTTGTCGCCTTGGCGATAAAACCCGCCGTCTGGTTTGAAAAAATAGTCCAGACTGGAAGGGTCTTTGGCCAAATATTGTTTGGAGGATCGTAGGGCTTGGGCCATGCCGTAGGAGACGGGGACGCCACGGGATGCCAATTTAATGGCGGGGGCCATTACTTGTTTGCGGGTCATCGTGCCGTAGGTTTCCAGTGCGTCCAACATGCCCATGACCGACCCCGGTACACCGGCGGAGAGGCGGGAATATTGGGCTAAATTATTATCGACCTCGCCGTCGGCCCCGAGATACATATCGCGGGTGGCACCGGATGGCGCCATTTCGCGGTAATCGATGGCAACCACTTCGTCCCTGTCAGCAAGGGCGATCAACATGAAACCGCCGCCGCCAATATTTCCGGCTTGGGGATGGGTGACAGCAAGCGCAAACCCTGTGGCCACTGCCGCGTCGATAGCATTGCCGCCTTTGGCAAGGATGTCGCGACCGACGTTTGCGGCAATGGCGTCTTGGGCCGAGACCATGCCGTGTTTGGCGACGACTGGATGCACGGAGGCGCGTTTATAGCCTGCGAACGCTTGGGAACCGGTTGCGTCTGCCTGATTTTGGGTCGCTGTTTGGGCCGTTGTTTGGATTGGATATGAACATGCCAGTATAAGCGTGCAAAAAATACCGAGGGTTTGTTTGTGTATTCGGGTAAGAATTTTCACAGTTATCTCCTGCTCTTTATATTATTCTGATTTAGCCATGCCTTCTCGGCGAGGATCGGCGGCACCTTCGTACGTGCCGTCCGCGTTCTTGCGGATGATGTGCAAGCCGCTGATTTCACCACGTGAACGCACGACTTTGTGGCCCATGTTTTCGAGGCCGACAATGATGGCTTCGTCGAGATTGTTTTCTTCAAGGCGGACGGAGCCATTGCGCGAAATGACGTTGGCAAGATCGGTCGCCTGTTGCGGGGACATGCCCCAGTCGATCAAGGCCACCATTGTTTTGGCCGTATAGGCAATGATGGAGGAGCCGCCCGGAGAGCCGGTGGCAAATTCAAAATCACCTTCTGCGGTAAACACAATGTGAGGAGACATGGATGAGCGAGGCCGTTTGCGTGGTCCGGGCCGGTTGGCGATTAGATTGCCATTATCATCTTTAACGCGGAACGAGAAATCGGTGAGCTGATTGTTGAGCATAAACCCGCCTGCCATGCGTTCGCTCCCGAACGGGGCTTCGACGGTAGTGGTCATGGAGACAACATTGCCCCATTTGTCGACAATGGAGAAATGCGAGGTGCCGGGCACATCCGGTGTCGCGTCTTGGCCCGGTTTGAAATCGGTCGGGTCGCCAGCTTTGACATCTTCTTGGGCTGTATCCATGGTGATGAGACCAGCGCGGGATTTCAGATACTCTTTGTTCAAAAGAGCACGGGTGGGCACATCGACAAAGTCGGGATCGGCAACGTAGAGATCACGGTCTGCATAGGCCATTTCGCTGGCCTCTGCAAATACATGCCAACCTTCCAGACTTGGGCCGAGATCGGCCATGTCAAAGTTTTCCAGTTGTCCCATTATGCTTTGTACCGCGACACCGCCAGAGGAGGGAGGCTGAGGGCCACACAGGACGAAAGCACGGTAGGTCGAGCATAAGGCTTCCATTTTTTGCGGTTCATAGGCCTTCATGTCTTCCAGCGTCAGGGTGCCAGGGCGGGGGTCTTCGTGCACGGCGGCGACAATGGCTTCTGCGAGCGGGCCTTCATACAGGGCGCGTGGATCGGCGGCTATGGCCCGCAAGGAGGCCGCATAGGGTTTGTTGTCACGTATAAAACCTGCTTCGATTGGTGAGCCGTCTTCGTGAAAATAATAGGCGAGGGCGGCAGGTTGATTTTTAAGTCCCCATTTGCCGACTCGCGCCACCAGACCTGCCATGCGCGGGGAGACCTCGAACCCGTCCTCGGACAGTTTAATGGCGACGTTAAAGCCGTCAGCCCATGCGAGCTTGCCGTGATCTTTGTGGGCCATGTCGAGCATGGCCATGACGCCGGGCACGCCTGTTGAACGGCCAGAGACCACGCCGTCAAAGCGGCGCATCCGTTCGCCGTCATCATTGAAAAACAGTTTTTCAGTGGCGGCGGCTGGCGCAGTTTCGCGGCCATTATAGGCGGTGACTTTTCCGGTTTCGGCGTCGTAAAACACCATGAATGCGCCGCCCCCAATGCCGGAGCTTTGAGGTTCGACAAGGCTGAGCACGGTTTGTATGGCAATGGCGGCGTCAACGGCGGAGCCGCCATTGCGCAGGGCTTCTATGCCGGCCTCGACCGCATGAGGGTTGGCGGCAGCAACCATGCCTTTGTTATGAGGCGTTTGAGCGGGTGCCATTTGTGCATTTAGATAGGAGATCGGGGGAAGTGTTTTTGCGTCTGTGCAGGCCCCGATCATTGCCAATGCTGTACCGGTCGCGAGGGTCATCAAAAACATGTTTTTCATATCAAAATCCTTTTTTAACTTATAGGTATATGGAAAAATAATGTAAAGACCATAAAATTTATTGATAAATACCAAAAATCAATAAAAATTATTGTAATAATGTAAAAATTCCATATAAATACTTGTTATGGATAAAATTGACAGAAAAATACTGAATATCGTTCAAGAGGATAGCCGTCGTTCCAGTGCGGAAATTGCCAAGGCTGTGGGGGTCTCGGTCTCGACTGCAAATGAACGGGTGCGTAAGCTGACGGCGAACGGATATATCAAGGCTTGGCAAGCGGTGTTGGAACCGGAAAAGGTCGGGGCGGGGCTTTGTGCCTTTCTGTTTATAGACATGGATTATCAAGGGGAGGCGGAGGCGTGTGCGGCGCTGAGCGCGCTTGAGGAAGTGCAGGAATTGCATCACATTAGCGGGGCGCATTCTTATATGGTCAAGGTACGGGTCGCAGATACGGCGGCGTTACAAACGGTGTTGTCGACGAAGATCAAGCCTTTGGCTGCGGTTCTGCGTACAGAATCCATGTTGGTTCTGCACAGCGTAAAAGACACGCCGAAAATGAAAATAGCCAAAAATGAAAAATCCTGAATATAGAAATAGGCGTACAGAGTGATGAGCGAAACAGAAGATATTGGCCAATTGATTTGGGCCAGATTAAATGCCTACCGCGAACATAGCCAGACGGGGCAGGGCCCGGTTTTGACGCAAATGCCTGCACAAGATTTGGCGCAGGATTTACAGCTTAAAAACTGGATCGAGCAAGGTGGGTTAAACGCGGACACTGTGGACAGATTTCTGGAACCCTATCTCAAGAACACGCAACATATGCATCATCCGGGTTATATCGGGCATCAGGTTGCGGTGCCGCATATCGGGGCATCTTTGGCCGAAATGATACACGGGGTCACGAATAACCCGATGGCCGTTTACGAAATGGGGCCAGCGGCCAGCGTGATAGAGCGAGTGATTATCAACTGGATGCTTGAGAAAATTGGGTGGTATTCAGGGGCTATTGATGATTTCGAAGCCAATGAAGATCAGGGTGCAGGTATTTTAACACATGGTGGCTCATTGGCGAATTTAACGGCATTGTTGGCGGCACGCGCCTGTGTGGCTCCGCATGCGTGGGAGGAGGGGGTGCCGGATAATCTGGCGGTGATTGCGCCGGCCGCAACCCATTATTCTTTGGCGCGGGCCGTCTCGATTGCCGGTCTTGGCCAGAACGCAATTTATTATGCGCCGGTTAGTGATCTGGAAGTGTTGCGACCGGAAACACTGGAGGCGGTGCATGCAAAAGCAGAGGGGGACGGCAAGACGGTCTTTATGATCAGTGCCAATGCCTGCACGACCGCGACGGGTCTTTATGATCCGATTGACGAGGTGGCAGATTTTTGCCAATCGCGCGGCATATGGTTTCATGTGGACGGGGCCCATGGGGGCAGCGCTTTGCTGTCTTCTAAAGAAAAGCATTTGCTGAAAGGGGTTGCGCGGGCGGATTCCTTTATATGGGACGCTCATAAAATGATGCGGACGTCGGCTCTGTGTGCGGCCGTATTGTTTAAAAAACAACGCTCGCTGGTCGATGCGTTTCGCCAGCAGGGCAGTTATATTTTTTACGGTGAGGATCAACCCGGTTTTGATATTGGCCCCTATACGGTCGAGTGTACGAAAGCGCCGCTTGGCACCAAATTGTTTTGGGTGTTGGCGATGGAGGGCGAGGCGAAACTGGGCGCATTTGTAGACAAACAATATAGCGATACGCGGGCGTTTCACGATTTGATCAATGCCGAGCCCGATTTTTCCTGCCCCTATGTGCCGGAGGCAAACATATTGTGTTTTCACTATGATCCGGTTGAGGAGGATGCGCGACAATTGGCTCTGCGTACAGAAATTACTCGCAGGGGCAATTTCTATATTACCTCGGCGGAAATATGCGGGCGGCGGTATTTGCGTCTTTCGGTGATGAATCCGCTGACCACAGTTGAGACGATTAAGTCCCTGCTGGAGGAGATAAGGGTTTGCGCCACGCTTGTTTAGAAGGCTAAACTGGCTCCATGATAAGAACTGGCCCTAAAAACCTGATTACAGATGTTCCCGGTCTACAGATCGGTAACGCACATGACGCGGATGTAAAAACCGGGGTCAGTGTGGTTTTGCCTAATGCGCCTGCGCGGTGCGCAGTGGATGTGCGCGGTGGTGGGCCGGGCACACGCGAAACCGATGCGCTGGGGGGATCGTCTCTGGTGGACAGTGTGCATGCTATTGTTCTTTCTGGCGGGTCTGTGTATGGGCTGGCGGCGGCAGATCAGGTGACTGCGTTGTTGGGCGCGCAAGGGGTTGGCTATGTTGCCGCGCCTGCGCCCGTGCCGGTTTCGCCGATTGTTCCGTCTGCGATTTTGTTTGATAATGCCAATGGCGGCAATAAAGACTGGGGCAAGACCCCGCCTTTTGCCCGTTTGGGTGAAGAGGCTCTGGCCAATGTGGCGGTGGATTTCAAAATTGGCGCAGTGGGCGCGGGGTATGGGGCTACGGCGGGGCTGTATGCCGGTGGGCTGGGTAGTGTATCGGAAATGGTTGAGGGCTATACGGTTGGGGCTTTAATTGCGGCCAATCCGGTTGGATCTCCCTTCATGCCCGGGACAGAGTGTTTCCATGCGTGGGCGTATGAATTTGACGGGGAATATGGGGGCGTGCGTTTGCCTGCCGAGTATAAATTATCGCCGGCGCAAGACACCAAGCTTGCCTTTTTGAAGGCAGCGGGGGCCGCCACAGTGATCGGGGTTGTGGCCATTGATGCGCCCTTGTCTCAAAAACAATTGCGCCGCCTCGCCATTATGGCGCAAGACGGAATTGCCATGGCGGTACAACCTTCCCACACGCCTCTTGACGGAGATACACTCTTTGCGCTTTCTACGGTGCAAGGCAGCACAGGTATTTCGCCGGTGATGCTCGCAGAGCTTGGGGCGGCGGCGGCGCGATGCGTGGCCCGTGCCCTTAGCCGGGGTGTGTATGCGGCTATGAATGGGTAAAAGTGGGCGCGGGGTTTTTGGAGGTATTAAATACGGTGATTTTGCATTTTCCAATAAAAGAGGCTTGCAATTCCCCCGCGTATAGGCTTTAAACCGCATTCGCAATTGATGCGGCTTTCGGGCCGATGACTGCGACCCGCACTGGTAGCTCAGTTGGATAGAGCACTTGACTACGAATCAAGGGGTCGGGGGTTCGAATCCTCCCCAGTGCGCCATAGCTTTTTTAGAGCTAACATTGTTCTCCAATATCTCGCTAAGCCCTTGAATTACTTCAAATACTTTACTTGGTTTAGCGGTTCTAAATCCATGTCCCTTTGTGTATGTAGGTCGCTTGGCAAAGGCCAGTTTTAACACCATTTGGCGATGTTCCTGTATGCCAGAAACCCAGAGATTACTGGGGTTTGCGATGAATTCCATAGCGGTTCTAAATGTCTCCTCAAAGGCCTTCTTGGGTTTTCCTAAATTACTAATCTGTTCTGCCAGTACGAACTTACCCGCTTCTAGTTCAGAAATGCGCTTCTCATAGGCTTTAATGACGGTGGTGCTGTCAGCGTCAACAATGCGCGTGAGTAGTCCTTCGATAGCTTTGTCAGTCTCGACTATCTGTTTCCTTAAAGCTTTTGCATGGTCTTTGTGAGAGCTTATGCGATGATCCCATAGTTCTTTGAACATGGAGCGAGCAACAGCAAATAATTTCTTGGAGGGTGTAAGAGCTTCCAAAATTTCTTCAAATTCACCTTCTAGCTGATTGCGGCGAATGGACTTGCCATAGCTTTCACAACCTTTGGTGCGGCAATGATAATATGCGTATTTCTTACTACGTCCCTTTGCCCAACATGAGGTCAGAATATTCTCGCAGTTTCCACAAGTTACAAATCCGCGTAGGGTAAAATCCTTACTGATATTCTTACGCACAGGAGCTTGTACTTTTGCCCTACCTTCTATGCGATCTTGGATTTTCTTAAACGCTTGAAAGGAAATAAGGCCTTCATGTTTACCTTTACGCATAGGTAAATCCCAATTGGGTACATGCACCATACCCGCATAAAGAGGATTGGTCAGAAAATCTTTAATCCGTTGATGGCGGATAATGCCCTTTCTGTCTCTTGGGAAGTGAGGGAGTTTATCTAAATAATGTAAGACTTCGGCTTGAGTTTCAAAACGCCCAGAAGCAAATCCCTTGAGGGCTTCTTCTAAGATGCTTGCCATAGGTTCATGGCGAACAAGTAACTTTCCTTGCCCTGCTGTTTGCTCATAACGATAGCCAAGCGGTGCAGGGAACACCCAATAACCATTCATGGCACGGGCGAGCATACGGTTTTTAGTTTGCTCTCCGTTTTTCTGGCGTTGGTGTTGGGAGACAACAGCAAGGAGGTTCTCGACAAGTTGACTGTCTGAATCATCACCGAACTCTATAGATGGGCTTTCCAAGATACCACTGGCAGAGGCAATTGCACTACGGAGTTGAATATGGGCTTCGATTCCACGAGCCAAACGACTAATATCGTCAATGATAACCACATGTGGGTTTCTACGTTTAGTTCGTAAGAAGCTTAACATTTCTTGCATAGCGGGTCTTGTCGCTTTGCCGCCTGATATATCATCCTTAAATACGTCTACAATCTCGTAACCTTTATATTTGGCGTACTCCCCACATCTTGTGATTTGTGAGTTCAGCCCATCACCTTTGATAGTTTGTTTTACGCTCGACACACGAGCATAAACTACGGCTTTAGTTGCGCCATGTGGTTTAGTATTGGAGTTCAGCATTAGGGACATATATATACTTTCGTTATGGGGCTATTCTAACATATCGGTGGATTCAGAGCTAGGATTCAAACGGGTTTTATCAGCAACATTTGAATAAGAATCGATACCAAAACCAAGTTCAACAAAGCGGGACATGATATCCCAGAGCGTAGTGAGCAGTTCTGTTGCTTCTTCTTCGCTAAGATTGAAGGCTTCGATCTGTTCTAAGTATTTCTCAACATCTAGGTTGAGAACGGGTTTCGTAAATCCATCACTTATAGGCGGCGGCTTTATAAACTTAACGCCCTGCATTGGGTTTTGTTGTTTAGGTACAGATATACGGTCTTCATGATTGCTCATGGCGGTCTCCTTCTTTGGGTTAGAGTTGGGGTTTTTGGTTCAGGGAAACGTAAAGTTCCCGATTTTCATTTGCTCTATTCAAAGTAGAACATATCACGAACAAACATAACGGATTGTATCAATCAATTTCAAGACAAGTCTTGTTGTAAATTCAATTATGTTGCTTAATGGGCAACATTTCGTTGACATTTAATCCGTTGCCTGATAGACTACATATATGATTATAAGCTTTGCAGATAAACGTACTGAGCAAATTTTTCAGGGACGTAGCATTAAGCGATTGGATAAGGTTCTTCAAAAGAAAGTTCTACGCCGATTGCGATATATTGATGCCGCTGAACGAATAGAAGATTTACGAGTACCGCCATCAAATAAGCTTGAGAAAAAAGAAGGTGATTTGCAAGACCATTATGCCATTTGGGTAAATAGGCAGTGGCGCATCATCTTTAGATGGGTCGATGGTTCTGCACACGATGTAGAGCTGATTGACTATCACTAATGAAAGGAGTGATGACATGATTGAGATTGAACATCCGGGCATTATGCTCAAGGAAGATTTTTTAGATGATCTTGGTATTAAGCAAGGCGCATTCGCTAAAGCGATTGGTGTTGACCGTGCGGCTATCAAAAAGATTGTTGACGGTAAGCGGGCTATATCAGCAGATATGGCACTTCGCTTTAGTCTGTTTTTTGATATGAGTGCAGGGTTTTGGCTTAACTTGCAAAAGGACTATGAACTTCGTATTGCCAAACGTGATCGTTTGGCTGATTTGAAAAAGACGGTTCAGCCGCTGGAAACTGCCGCGCCCTAGCGTGATCTTACCTGTTCTTTTTGCTGTTGCTTTTGTTTCTCTAATCTTTTCTGAATGGTTTTCACTTCTTCTTTGATATGTATGCGGTTCTGAATCATGGACTGTCTGGCCTTGTGCAAACCTTGCTGTCGCATCTGTCCTTTGGGAACAAGTTGTTGCTGTGGGGCTTGTGGAGTCCGCAGGAACTTATCTATTGCGTTACCCTTCTCCTTTAAGGCAGCAAGACGCTTCTCGTAGGTTTCACCTGCGGGTTGGTTAAATCGTTCTTTCATGGTGTAGCTCTTAGCTAGAGGGAATTATTCAGCGGCGATTTGTGATGCTGCGTATTTAGACTTAGGCTTTGATGCTGGCTTATACTTCAAGCCCTTTGGTACCATGTCCCAATCGTAATACGTGGCGCGTGGTAGGCGCATAGGTTTAGAGCCCGCAATAAATATAAAGGCACTGCCCGATTGGCGGCTTGAACTTTTCTCTAATTGGTCAGCGCGTGCTACATCTTCCAGCTCTAACGAGCTTGATTTACTGGTTGATTTACCACCACGCCCATTTGAAGAAGAATAAGATAATTTCTGGGTAAGTTTCTTGCCAAGCCTTGCAGAAATATAGTTTTGTGTCTCAAGGTCATTATTGGCAAACATGATAAGTACGCCTGAATTGGCAATAAAGGTTTCCCACGCTACGCCGTAATGCTCTTTAAGCTGACTAATATCTTGGGCAATAATAAATAGCTTCACTCCAAACTTTGCCGCTTCTCCTGCGGCACGTTTAATACGTTCCATTTGGCCAAGAAGTGGGAACTCGTCCATGACGAATAATGTGGAATGTTTAGGTTTGGGAATAGATAAATCTTGCGCCGCATCAAAAGCAGCATTGAATAATAATCGTATCCAAGGCTTATAGCTTTCACCAAGACCAGCAGGAAGAACGATATAAACGCTTACATCATCTTTCTTGAGTTCGCGCATATCAAAATTACTGACACGAACAAAATTAGTCATGACTTCGCTATCTAGAAATTTAAGTGCAGTGCGAACGGTTTCGATGACAGAGCCAAGTTCTTTCTCTGGGCGGCTCTCATTGGCTTCCCCGAAGCGGCGCACGATGCCGCCGTAAGCTTCACAAGCTGTCATAGCGTTCCAAAGGGCTGATAGTTCCGAACCCATGAGTAAATCACGCACAGTGCCGAGGTGGTTGTGTTCAAGGATAGACCTTGCGCCTACATAGGCAATGGTCATGGCTAGCAGTTTGCGGGCGGCGTCTGTCCAATATGGATCAGAGGATTTATCAAACTGGATGCTTTCAGCAAACATATAGCATTTATCTATAGCAAACGGGTCATTATCAAAATCTATCTCTGACATGGGATTCCAAGTGTCGCTTGCCATTCCCGTTACTTGCATAGGATCAAGTAAGATGATTCTTTGACCTAAGACTTGTTGGCGAAAAGCGGCAGTCGCTGCGAAGTTCTCCCCGCTTGGGTCATAGACAATTGTGCTGCCCTTATGGTGTAAGAGATTAGGAATAATAAACCCTGTACCTTTGCCTGCACGGCTATTTGCAACAAGGGTAACATGACGATCATCATCAAAAGTAATCTTCTCTGCATCTTTATTTGGAAACTGCATGGCTGGTGCCATTGTCAATAAGAAGCCGTTATCTTTAGAGCTAGGAAATAGTTTTCTGACAATTCTAAAATTTGTTGTAACTGCTTGTAGGCCATCTTTGCGCCTAGCTCTCCAATCAAGTAGCCATATAATAAATAAATCCCAATTAGCGGTTAGGGTTAAATAGCTTGCACAAATTACCGCAAATACTGCTGACAGACCAAGTGTAATTCCTAATAATTGCCAGATTAGGCCGATGAGTGATAAAGGCGTTAAAGCCATACCTGTGCCGCCAACAACAATTTCTAGCAAAAAGCGAAGTGCAAAAACAACTAAGCCAACAGCCATTACACTAAAAGCAAAATTTGAAGTAAGGGGCGGTATGTTGCGTGTGATGTTACGAAGCTTTTTTAATCCTGTAGATTTACTAGCAGACTGTTTCTTTGCATCTGGTTTTAACGGTGTAGTTTTTACCATTGGATCATCTCACTTGAAAGACAGAATAAGGTTAGGCAATCACGCCACCATTAATCTGAACGCTAATATGCTTATGAAGTTGAGAGATACACAGCGATGCAAGCCATCACTGCCATGTCCCGTTTTGTCAATTTTCTTGAGTGTTTTATGGCACGGAAGATGAGGCGATAAAATATATCAAAAATGATACTATCAATTTTGATATGTATGGAATTGAGCGTGATTTACATCATCGCCATATAGGACTTTATTACATTTGAGCATCTAAGACCCAATGCATGAATCTCAGCATCAAGATAATCATGCATTTCTTCAACGGTCTTTAATTTATCTAAATTCATTATTACAATTGATGAAGGAGTATTAAAAATGGCACCGCCGCCTCTCTCCTGAAGAGTTTTCATTGTGCATTCAATTAATTCTTTTGAAGGATTTTCTACAAATTCGTCATCAAGAAAATAAACAAAAATAGAATAAAAATATTGCCGTTCTTTTTTGTTTTTCAATTCAGACACAATTCCTTGTGCGCTATGCCTTAGCCAATCACGTAGTCCAATTTTTACGGCACGTTTATAGTCAAAATCTTCAATCATTTTTCTAGACTTGGCTAGCGCGCTTTTGTGTTTGTACTTTCGTACCTTTCCAGAAATTTTATATAAATTATTATCATATTTTACAGGTAGGCTATCTTTCAAGTTTCTAAACATCTGCGCGTAGTCGCGATGAACTTCTTCAAATTGTTTGTGCATAGGTTGAATAATTAAGTCAAAACGCTCTTTTTTTCCACGAGGTTTCAGGCTGACTAATTTTTCAATAACCTCTATTAGCAATTTGGACGGTTCAAGGATTAAACGACTATACTTTAATATTGAAAAATTGATTTCCACAATGCCTCCATAGCAAGTTAAATCACCAACGGTTATAACTCCATATCATACAAATCCCTAATCTCATCATCTTGTATGCAGAGATACTCTAAAGTTTGTGCTTGGCTCGTATGACCAAAGGCCACCATGAGTAAGGGAATGGGCTGTTTGTTTTTTACGCGCTGATGATAGCCCCATGTCTTACGCATGGAGTGCGAGCCGTAATTGCCTTTAAGGCCAATTTCGCCACACCAGTTTTTTACTGTTGTGCTAAGAGTAGAAACGCTCAAAGCTTTTCTTGTACGTTGCGAAATGAACAATGGTGCATTACTGCGCTTGTCAGGGTGAACTATCAACCAATCAGATAAAGCTTTATCGACAGTCTTATTAATGGTGATCGCGCGGTATTTACCAGATTTGGATTGTTTGATTTCCAGTCTATCACCGGCACCTAGATGCTCGACTTGCCCAACAGTAAGAGAAAGAATTTCTCCTGCGCGGTAGGCCGTGTTTATCCCAAAGCTAAACAGACATAAATCACGAGGGCTGCCTTTAAGGAGCTTTTTAATTGCCTTTATGGATTTAATATCTCGAATAGGTTCGACCTTGATCGAAGAACCCCTCTTAGGGTGATTGGCGTTGGGTTTGAATTTAATCATAAATTTGAGACTATCAGGGCAAATATATAAACCCAAGTTTTTTTAGAAACTTGGTATATTATGAAAATTCAAATAGAGTCAACGACTTATAATTAAGGGAGATACCATCAGGAACTTAGAACCATCTGCAAAATCATTACTAGCTACTTATCCCAAGTTTCTAAAAGCAATTGGTTTAATTTGGAGAATAAGATGAACTGGCAAACAACAATATTAGTCATTGGTGGCGTGGTAATATTAACAGCATGTTCGCCGCCTCCATTAATTGAGCAAGCTACAAATCATTGTGTTTCTTCTGTAAAAAAATCTCTGGAAGAATGCCGTTGTCAGCATGAGCTGCTAAGGGATAAATATTTAGGTGAAGTTGAATATATTAAATATGCTCAATTTTATTTGGCTGGTGATGCGAAAGGCCAAAATAGTATATTTGACAAGTACAGTGTTCAATATTCTAAAGATCATAAATATTCAACGCCATTTAGTAATTATGAAAATCAGATTGAGGCTTGTGTTAGCCAACTAAAGCATTTTGGCAAACATTTATAATAATCTAAGCAATACAGAAAGTTGAAGGATGGCTTCTTATATTCAAAATTCTTTGATAAAAAACGAAAAAATTTTATTAGAGGCGAAGATAAGTTTTTGGTCTTTATTGCCATTAATTTTATTGGGTTTCATTTTTATACTGTTTCCTCCGATTAGTATAATTCTATGGGTAATGGCTATCATCCGATACAGAACAACAGAATTAGCTTTTACTGATAAGCGGGTCATTGCAAAGTTTGGCTTTATTAGTCGCAAAACGATTGAGTTAAATTTAGCAAAAGTAGAAAGCGTTCAGGTTAATCAAAGTATTTTTGGGCGCATATTAAATTACGGGACATTAGTGATTTCGGGAGCAGGTAATCCGCAAGCTCCTATTTTAGGCATCTCTAATCCCATGGTTTTTCGTAGCAGATTAAATGAACATTTACACGCTGATTGACCCATATTTGACGCGTCATGAGTTGGTTGTGATATGGTTCTAAGTCTCCGTATAGTGTCTACTGACGTAGATTAATATTGCCCCCTGCAGGACATTCTGTCATTTTAGATTTGTGCAAGGTATCCGCTGTCCTACGGAACAGCGCCCTTGTTAAGGGAAGGACTAAAGCCCCTCCCGTTAAAACCCTCCCCATAGACTTTGCATTAGGCATCAAGCCAGCTTGCAAAGTTCGGCTGCGCCGTATGATGATTACCCATCATCATAAAAGCACGTATGCGGGGATACAAATCTTGAAAGATATTCTATGTCCCCAAATCATACGGGCGGTACAGATAAAACCAAAACGGTACGTCCGCTTGTGGTATCTGTACGCCTTAGCAAACAAGAGAAACAAACCATTGCTACCCATGCAGATAATCAAAGATTGTCTGCGAGTGCCTATATGCGAATATGTTCGCTTAAGAGCAGGAATGGATTGTCCGCTCGTAAATCTGTTCCCATATCCGAAGGCAAGCAGATTGCCCTTGTTCTAGCTTGTCTCGGTAGATTGATGGATATGCTCAAATCCTATGCCAAGGATGAGGAGCATCAAGACAGGCAACAACAAATTATGTTTGCCGCACTACGCCGTGAAATCATGGCAGTGCGCGATCAGTGTTTTAACTCCCTGCGGCGTAAACCATGATTTTGTCAGGTAGTTCGCGTAGCGGCGCTCTTGATTTGGCATTGCACTTATCTAACTCCGTGGACAACGAGCGCGTAGTTATAAGTGAACTTAGGCAATCAGCCAGTGGTTCTATATACGGAGCTTTTCGTGAATGGGAAGTTATCGCGGATAACACCAACTGTAAGAAAAGCTTTTATTCGCTCTCAATAAGCCCTGATCCATCACAGCGGGATTGGACAGATAAGGAATGGCAATATGCCCTTGACCACATTGAAAACAAGCTTGGTCTATTTGGCCAGCCGAGAGCTGTAGTCTTTCATGAGAAGATTGGTGAAAGTGATGGAGAGCTACGTAAGCATTGCCACGTTGTGTGGAGCCGTATCAATGGGCGAACACTAAAAGCCATTCACATGGGTAATGACTATTACCATCTACGGACTTGTACCAAAGAATTGGCAAAAGTCTTTGATCTGCAAATTTACTACAAGACTGGAAAAGACAAAATTGAAGCAAGAAAGCAAAGCTACGACCTTGGTAAATCACAGGGTAAAAACCGTGATCTTGATAGTGCAGAAGCTCGCAAAAACCTCATCACTAAATTATGGCATGAGCATAGTGATGCAAAAGTGCTTACCGCCACTATGAGTGAGCAAGGCTACATCATAGCCCAAGGTAATCGCCGAGCCTTTGTTGTTGTCGATAGAGATAGTCAAATACATTCTTTGGCGCGGCAAATTGACGGCGTAAAAACTAAACAGGTTAAACAGCGTTTAGGCTTACCAGAGAGTTACCCATCAATAGAAGAAGCCAAAGACCAACAGCGCATAATTAAAGCGACTGCTAAGAAACAACCAAAAACGAAAGCACGTATTGATCTTACCCGTGAGCAAAAGCTTTACCGTAAGCTCCGAAACATGGCTGCTCGTATTGATAGGCTTGGGGAAGCTCGACGTAAGAAGCTTAAACGACAAATTACATCTGCAAAAATACGCCACCATGATGAGCTTGATTTGCTCCTAAAAAAACAAAGAGCAGAGGAAGCAAAAACTTTACGCCAGAGATATAAGAAAAAACCGCAAGGATTAGCTAAAAATATTCAAACCATACTTGGTTATGAAATGTTCTTAAGTTGGAAGTGGGCCCATCAAGATAGGCGGCGAGTGCAGGAATATGCTACTGAAAAACAGCTATTAGCTCAAAGCCAGAAGCAAGAACTTATGCGTTTAAACCGTTATTCGGATTTGATAATCAAGCAAGAAAGACGGGAAGCAAAAAGCTTTGAAAGGTTCTCAAAGAAATTAGGGCAAGAAAAAACCCGCTCGGAATACAAGCGGGACATGGAGAGAGTGCGTAAAAGAGTAGAGCGAACATTCAGCCTGACATAGAGGTTTCTATCAAGTTGGTTTCATAGGCAATAGAAACTGCTTGAGCATTTGTTCGCGCATTGAGTTTTGACCTTAGTTTGCCTATGTGTAAGTTGACCGTTTCGGGCTTAATATTCATCTCATATGCGATTTCGTCTATTCGATAGCCTAGAGCTAAAAAATTCAACACCTCTTGTTGGCGAGGACTTAGCGCAGATTTGTTAGTTGTCATGATTGCAGACCGCTAAAATTTATTTTTAAAAATATTTTTTAACTCAAATATAATAACAAGCATAATAATAAGGCTAACAAGTTGATTTGCTTGATTTCCACCGAGAGGTAGGAATGCAAATTGATTTGGAAATGTCAAATCAAGCCAAATTAAAAATAAATCTATGACGAGTAAGAACCGCAATAGTAATGCGTGGTTGTTATCGTTGAAAATAAAAGGTGGGCGTTTCTTCATATCTCTCTCCATTCTCAATGTCAGAAAAATTCTAGAAATGAGCTCATATACTCTATGAACGACTGCCATGCCATAGTCAACAGAAAAGAGCGTCACATATCTAACTATAAATTTAGAGCACTTACTGTTATTTGGTACCTGTCTGTGTGTTTATTTTTTGAAATGAGTTTTAGAACGTGCTTTTCGACTACTTAAACTGCTGCGTACAGCCAATGCTTCCTCACCAACTAATACATCTAATTTATCAGCTAATAAGTCAACTCGGTCAGATTTTTTCGGGGGTAAGTAGTTGTCTTGCGAATG
Organism: Robiginitomaculum sp.; assembly: GCA_002733605.1. GTDB lineage: Bacteria > Pseudomonadota > Alphaproteobacteria > Caulobacterales > Maricaulaceae > Robiginitomaculum_A. Next base: position 177,332 of record NVWK01000002.1, on the reverse strand, counting down.
GCCGTGTCTATTACACCAAGTGTGAATACTGTTGACTAAGCCACTATCGTAATGGCGCATTTGATCACGATAAAGCAGCCCTAACTTCACCCAAGGTTTCCAGTATTGTTCGTAATGAGTGTTGGCATCCCATTTTGTGTTATTAGGTTCTTCCGCTGACTTTATTTCTGACTTTATTTCTGACTTTAAGTCGCTGTATTTTGGTATATGTTGCCACGCTTGTGTGCAAATCCATTCAATATGAGATTGAATCGCAATTTCTGCACTTATATTTAGTTTATCGCCTTTAAGGCCTTGATCGGCGAAATCATTAAGCAACTTCTTTTTCAGTTGAATTCGATCTGGTATTTTATCAAAATAATTTTGTTTAATAAATTTTGGTGTAACGTAGTTGCCAGTAAGTGCTTCGAAGTCTTTCGAAGGGCGCCTTTTATCCGGTTGCTTTTTATCGCTAGGCTGGCTTGGTTCTTTCAATAAATGTTTTTCAGGGTTATATATTAAAGCTTCATATTCTTCTTTGCCAATATGGTATACAGTATCATTTTTGGAGCGCTTACCCAATACCTTTTTAACACTATTTCTCTTTTTGTCTGGCATGATTAGAGGTTGTTACACAAATGAGTTATGTTTGTCATTCCTTTTAGCGAGACTATCTAGTAATAATAACTTTGCACCGTTCAGCTGATACTTAATTGTACTAGATCTAATAGGAAAGTTATCTGTAGAAATATAATCATTTACCCTTATTTGACGGAAAAACATCTCATTAGTATTGTCTAATGTCATTGTTTTTAGTGCAGCAATATAAAATCCTTTTATCCATGGACTAAGAGCGCGATTTCCAGAGTATGCACCTTCTATATAAATATGAGACGGCTGGTATTTTAATGCAATGGCTGCAAGAGCTTGACCAATATAAAAACCAAGAATCTTTTGCTTTTTTTCAATATAATGCAGTGTTTGATGATCTATTATTAAACCAGGCATTCTAGTTCTAGCAAGGTTGCTTTTGATTAATTGCACATGCTCCCATTTTTGTTCTATGGCAGATATGGATGCTAGGCTATTTAAACAATCTCCGTGATTTTTTATTTTACATGTTGTTTCATATTGCGCATCAGCAATATGTTTGAAAATTGAAATATGCCCAGTATTTTGATCAATTTTATTTTCAAATACTGTGCCTGATTTAACTGCTGCGCCAGAAATAACTTTATCAAAATATAAATGGGCAGCTGAATTTTGATTTATTGATTTACTCTTGCTTGGCCCTGCTAAGTCAGTTCTTAACAGATGTTCTCCAATTATAAAAGATTGAGAATGAGAACATAATAGTATTTCAATATTATTGAGTATCCTTGCGTCCTCCAAGTGAATGTTTTTAAGTACAGATGTATTACCTTGAATTCCTTCTGTTGTTTTCGGCGTGATTACACATATTATTTTTATAGAACACAAGGCAATATTTTGGTTGGACACGTACTTTAAGATTTCACTAATTTCATAGTTAGATATATCTCGGCCAAACCTTCCATGTTTACGATTTATTCTAAACTGTTGTTCGCCCTCTAAATCAAAATACACTCTATTTTTTAAACTCATGAGCTTATCTAAAGGAATAATCAATCCTTTGATGAGGGCCCCAGTTGGTAAAATTATGATTGCATGTTTAATATTAATTCTCTTGTTATTTGGTGAAATACAATTGCATACATTACTTGTAATAATTTAACAGTAAAACTCTTAGGAAGCTTCCCCCTCAGCGTACTTCGATAAAAATAGGCTAGGCCGTGGCTCCGCGCTTTGCTTGTGCGCCCGCACCAACCCTATCGATTTTTACCTCCGTTAGCACACCCCGACTTCGCCAGTGGGCAAGGTTGCAAGGCGGCTATTTTTATTGGTTACTGTAGCATGGTCGTGTTTTCTTTCACTCTAATGGTTCATTCGGAGAGTTGCCTTCTTGCATCAATACTTCCTAATGATAAACTTTAAAATTGTATTTGCGATGCAGCCATTATTTAAGTTATATTGCCATATGCCTAGTAAAACTGATCTAGAACAATATGCAAGGATACTTGAACAAAGTGATGAGTATAGAATTTTACGAAAAATTCACCCTCGGACATTATTTCAAAAAAATACTGAGCAAGCAGATGTTCGTCATGGGCTGGTGCTGGACTTGGAAACCACAGGTCTTAATTATGCTGTTGATGAAGTGATTGAAATCGCTTTGGTGCCATTCACATATGGCATAGGCGGAGTAATATTTGAGGTGGGACAACCTTACCATTCGTTACAAGAAACAAGACAGGCGATTACACCGGAAATAACTGCCATCACTTCAATAACTGAAGAGATGACCAAAGGACAATCTATCGATTTTACTATCGTAGAGAATTTTGTGAAAATTGCAGATTTAGTTGTTGCGCATAACGCGGCTTTTGACCGCCCTTTTGCCGAAAAAATAGCTGATTGCTTTAAGGGCAAACCATGGGCTTGCTCCATGTCACAAATTAATTGGAATAAAGAAGGGTTTGAAGGAAGCAAGCTAGCTTATTTAGTAGCTGGAGCCGGATATTTTTATGACGGACATCGGGCTGTCAATGATTGTATGGCGACATTGGAACTATTAGCAACAATATTACCTAAATCAAAAGAGAGAGCTTTTGCGGCTCTTCTAAGAACCGCCCGAAAAGATAGCATAAGGATTTGGGCTGCGGGTGCGCCTTATGAGAAAAAAGATGCTCTTAAGGCTCGTGGCTACCGATGGAATAGTGAGGGAAGTTCATCCAATCCAAAATCTTGGTTTATCGATCTGCTAGCGGATGATTACGAAATTGAGCTCAAATTTTTACATGAAGAGATTTTCGGCAATAATTCGACATTACCCAGTAGCATAATTTCGGCCTTGGATAGATTTTCTATTCGAGCATGAAGTAAGACCCAGAAAGAAAACCAATGTATATTTCTAAAGTTCAAATAGTAAACTATCGAAATTTTGCATCTACGAAACTACTTTTCACCAAAGGGGTCAATACAATTATTGGCGAAAACGGCTCTGGTAAAACTAACTTATTTAGAGGGATGAGGTTATTATTGGACGACTATATGGTCCGTTCAGCTTATCGCTTAAATGACGCCGATTTTCATCGTGGATTAGGGGATTGGCGTGGACATTGGATCATTATTAGTCTTGAATTTAATGAGGTCTCTCAAGATGAAGCCATTCAGGCATTATTTCTACACGGTGTGGGAAATATTGAAGATGATAAAGTCGGTAGATCTACATACAACCTTATTTTTCGTCCTAAAGCTTCCATCAGAGAGAAATTATCGAAATTGGAAGCAGGAGATGCTCGTGGTTTGGCGGAGTTGCGTAGTTTGATATCCATAGATGACTATGAGACTATTTTCACGGGTAAGAGTTCTGCCGATTTTACCGATGATGAATACTATAAATCATTAGTTGGCGATTTTGATGCGGTTGTTTTTCCTAAAGAACTTGTGCCTTCATCGATTGGCGGAGAATTACCCAAAATCTTATCGGTATCAAAAGAAATTTCTTTTACTTTCGTTCAGGCGCTACGGGATGTTGTTGCTGACTTTCAAAATAACCGAACCAATCCATTGCTGACATTGCTAAAAAATAAATCAGGTGAAGTCGATCAGGCTGCATTTGAACCAATTATTGAACTTGTTAACAGTTTGAACCACACAATTGAAGAATTACCAGATGTCAAAGGCATTAGAAAGGATATACGATCAACTATTAAAGAGGCCGCGGGGCAAGCATATTCTCCAGCTTCACTTTCTATAAAATCAGATTTATCTAGTGATGCTGACAAGCTTTTCCAGTCGTTAAAACTGTTTGTTGGCGAGTCGGAGAGCGATCATGAGGGTGCAATTTACGAATTAAGTTTGGGTGGTGCTAACTTGATCTACCTCACCCTAAAGTTATTGGAGTTTCAGTATCAGAAAGAGAAAGAAACCATTGCGAATTTTTTGTTCATTGAAGAACCTGAGGCGCATATTCATATACATATCCAAAAGACATTGTTTGACCGGTTAAATTATTCTGACACCCAAATAATTTATTCAACACACTCCACTCATATTGCTGAAGTTAGCAATGTAAAATCAATAAATATTTTAGGACGTAATGGCAAGTATTGTGAAGCGTACCAACCCTCTACTGGACTATCTGAAACAGACGTTGGTAGGGTACAACGATACCTCGACGCTATTCGAAGCACTTTACTGTTTGCTAAAAGTATTATTTTAGTTGAAGGGGATGCGGAAGAAATATTGATTCCGGTGATGATACAACAAACACTTGGCGTCAGCTTAGATGAGATGGGGGTAAGCCTAGTAAATATTAGAAGTACTGGCTTTAAAAATATCGCATTACTATTTCATGATGAACGAATTCGTAGAAAATGCGCCATAATTACAGATTTAGACGCAGCATTTTTTAATACTATACCTGATCAAAATGATGCCGATGATTGGGCAAAGAAAAAACGAAAAGCTCTGGCCTCGCAAAGCAGTGGAGCTTCAAGAAAAATTTTGCTCGACGAATTTTGTTTAGGAAACTCTTGGGTGCATCCATTCTATGCAGAACACACTTTTGAGGTTGATTTCATTAAATCGGAAAATACTAAGTATGTTCTTGATATTGTAGATGACGTTTATATTTCCCCTGCGACAAGAACAGAAACTATTGCAGAACTTTCTTCCGCAGACATTATGATCTCTGGTCAGAGGATGTTAACGATGGCTGACAATGTTGGTAAAGGTTGGTTTGCTATTTTGTTAGGAGGGAAGGTTGATCACTTAACTAGCATTCCTTCGTATATACTCGATGCACTCTTATTTTCACTAGGCTCAATTAATAATGAAATGCTGAGCAATATAATTACTTACCGTTTAGATAAGCTACTCGAAGACGGTAATCTAGACGAAACATATGATCCTTTTTTCCGCGAAAGGCTTGAGTTTTTTCTAAAGGGAAAAATTGATATAGTTGCTTTTCATGCTGAATGGCACAAGTACTTACCAAATGATATTGTAACCAGAATCTTAAATTTCTTGTGCCCACAATGATTCTAGACAGTGATGAACTCAACGAAGAACAGAGAAAAGCTATAGAAGCTGAAGGAAATGTATTTTTAGAAGCGTGTCCAGGAAGCGGAAAAACTCGTACATTGACGTACAAAATTGCAGAGCGATTATCTAAACTTACATCTAAGAAAAAATTTGTCATTGCGATTACCTATACACACCGTGCTGCCGATGAAATTTATGACCGTGTTGAGCTTTTAGGGGTAGATACTACTAACCTTTGGATTGGTACAATTCACTCATTTTGCATTGAATGGATTCTCAAGCCCTATCGCCTTTACCACAAAAACATATGTAACGGATTTCGAGTTATTAATTCTCACGAATCTGAAATGATGATTACTGAACTATGCATGCCATTCCGTTCTAAAGGCATTTCATATTATGATTGTGGATATTATTACACTTCTACGGGGTTAAAATTAAACTGTTCCATTGCAAGAAAACATAGTGATATAAATCACATCCTTGAGCTCTATGTGTCAGGTTTGAACGCTAATCGGCAAGTCGATTTTGAATTGATTTTAAAATATGCTTATGAGCTACTGGATGAAAATTCATCGGTTGGTAAATTACTGGCGTCCCTATTTTCATGCATACTGGTAGATGAGTTTCAAGACACTAAGGAAATACAATATGCCATAATCGCAAATATTTTGAAATCAGGCAATGGAGCAGTAGAGACTTTCATTGTTGGTGATTCTAATCAAGCCATATACACATCGTTAGGAGGGTTTGCAGTTAAAGCAGAAAAATACGCGGTTATGACTGGTCTGGAAATTCAAAAGATGGAGCTAGAAAAAAATTACCGATCGTCAACGAGGTTGATTTCTTACTTTCAGAACTACAGTGTTGTTGCAAATAATGTTAAAGGTGTAGGAGAGTATAAAGATTATAGCAGTGCTATCAGTTATGACCGCTCAACAACCAAAGAGAATTTACCAGCTGAGATAGCACGATTAATACAGTATAATATTGAAGAATTAGGAATTTCGCCTAGCGAAATCTGTGTTTTAGCACCATGGTGGATTCATTTAGCAAGTATGACTAGGAGCTTAGTTACACTTTTACCAGAATATAGTTTTACTGGTCCAGGCTTAGTTCCCTTTGCTAGAGATATAGATAATTTTTGGTACAAACTATCGAAAATCCTATTAACAGATCCATCTCCACATAATTATGTGCGACGCACTCGATGGGCTAGCGAGATATTAACGCGACTAGATGAAACCATAGCTGACGTCACTGATGTTTCAAAAAAGAAATTGTTGAAATACTGCAACTCTCTAGAAGTTGATGAGAATGATGGATTGCAATACCTAAAGGAAGCATTTGATCAACTATTTGAATTATTGAATATTGACTATCACTCAATTCCTATGCTGATTGAGCACCATAAGTCATTTTTTGATAGCTCAGAGTCCCGTATAGAACGAATCAAAAGGGAAGGGATAGATTTTATAGGAGATGTAGAAACCTTTAGAAAAGTTTTTGTAAACCGAGAAGGTGTGACGGTTTCATCGATACATGGCGTCAAAGGGGCAGAGTTTGATACGGTAATATCTTATGCACTATTAGATGGAGTTATCCCACATTTTTCAGATGTTGATCCAGAAATTAATGCAAATAAGTTACTTTACGTGATGTCGTCTCGGGCAAGAAAAAACCTCTTTCTTATATCAGAGAGCAATAGAAAGGACGGGCGTAGAAACGAATATCAGCCAACTCCACAATTAGCTGCATGTACATTTAATTATGATGATGTTTGACGTTTAACCTATCTGGGGTTGATACATTTTATCACATAGATCATTTCATAATAATGAAGTTATGGACTGTGACTGCCCTCAATACTATTTAGGTGCAAAAACAGATAAATGTGCGTTGCAGTGTTCTAGTTCTTCCCAAAATTGGTTCGAGGTTTCTCGTCGCAAGTGCGCCATTACTTAAAATTATTCAATAAAATCAACGAGTTGTAAGTGCATAAGTATCTTGTCTGACGTCAGCGCTTATGTCACAGATTTAGGTCTGTACTCAGAGAGAGTTTGCTCGACCGCTCATAACGGCTGGAGGCGGCTACAGCATCATTGATAGGTTTCTCGAATAATAGAACAGGGTAGCAATGCCGTGTGCAGGCCGTAAATTTTCTACATTTCTTAAAGATAGAGGAAGCCTGACATACGTGAAGACGGCGAGGCGGACAGTTTCAGGTGGTGTTTTGTAATATTTGAATAAAATGCTCGGGGCACAACGATAAATACCCGTTATTTACGGATCACGAACGTTCCTCTGACAATGCCCTAACTACAGTTCTTTTTCCAACTCGCTTAGCCACGTAAGCCGGGCTTCCATCTGCAGTTGGGAAGCCCGAAGCGCTCGGACTTCTAAACGATCACCACTTTTTTGGCCCTGTTCGATCGACACTTTGATTTGTGCGATGACATTACGCGAAAGTCGCTGCCATTCCGTGACCAGCCGTTTTTGCTCTCGTGAGGGCAGGCTATCCAGATAATGGCTCCGTGTACGAATGGGATCAGCGACGGGGTCTATGACATTTGCATCTGTGGCCCTTACCCAGTCACGCAACGCCGTTTTTCCAGAGCGGGTAATGCTCAGCATCTTTGTGCCGCGCCCGTCACCTTTTTGTTGCGTCTCGCTGAGCAAATTAGCCCGCAAGAGTTTCCTGACAAGCGGATAGATGGAGCCGGCGCTGGCGCTCCAACTGTTCGTTAAAGACTGCTGAAAAACACTGCGCACAGCATAGGTCGTCATAGGCTGTGAGCGGGAAATCAGGCTTAACGCGGCGCCTTCTAATTCAGTTAGGTCAGACAAATAATTTTTCCTTGTAATTGTCGGGCGTTATTGATAGTTATTAATTTAGTACGAATCGAACTATAAGGCAATGTGTAATGTTAATAAACCTGCGAAAAATCCCTTCAAAATTTCATTGGTTGGTGTGGCTAGCGCCGCTCATCCCGTTGATATGGGTCACAGATCTAACAGGTTTGTTTTGGCTTGGTTTTACGGTGCTCGCCCTTATTTTCGTCGAAGCCTCTCGAAAGCCGACATTTGCCTTGGTTCACCGTAGCTATCTGGTTTCAATTGGAATTGGCCTAGTGGCGGGATTGGTATTGGCCCTCATTGGCAATGGACTATTGGAACCTTGGGTGGAACGCCTCACCGGCTCAAAGATTGATCTTAGCCAGTTTGCCAATATAGAAGGCAACTTAGGTAAATATTTCGGCTTGCTTGTTTTGGGCCTTGTATTTGGCGGAATCGTGGAGGAAGTTTTCTTTAGAGGATACTTCATTGGATGGGGCAGTAAAATATTTGGCGAGAAGTGGAGTTTGCCACTCGTCGTGCTGATTTCTTTCGTGTTCGGGTACGGACATTTATATCAGGGCATCTCCGGCTTTATTGTGTCAGTATTCTGCAGCATAGTTTTTGGTTTGGTGTATGTTTTTTCCGGACGGAAATTACTACCTGTAATCATGACGCATATGACGTATAATTTCATAGGCATTACTCAGATTTACCTTTACGGTGTAGGCTAAGAAACGACGATATAAAAACTACGACCTCAATAAGTGTAGAAACACGAAACTCAAGGGGGTTATGCATGTGCTTTGAGTTGTAGAGATTTCTTCCGGAGACAAGTCTGGCTAGGTGGATTTATATCATGGATTAAGGTCGCCAAGCTCATGCTTCAGGAAGTCGATGAACTTCTTAACCTTCAAAGGAAGATACTGTCGGCTAGGATACATTAGCCATGCGGACGTATCAAACTCCGTACCCGTACAAACAAAACCGGGGAAAATGTCAATCAGGCTCTTGTTTTTAACCTCTTGGGCGCATAGCCAGTCAGGTAGCATGGCGATCCCCACGCCTGCGAGCGCAGCGGCCGTCATCGTCGTTCCGTGCAAGGTGGTAAGCTTTCCGGTTATCGGGACTTCTGTCAATTGCTGGTTCTTATCTCGAAACTTCCACACAGCGGAGTGTCCCGGAATTCGAAATACAATGCAATCCAGATTTGCAAGGTCTTTAGGCTGTGAGGGTCTTCCGTGTTTTTGAATAAAGTTGGGACTTGCACATGTATGAAATCTTCGAGGCTTAAGTCGCGTGGAAATAAAATTACCTGTCGGCCTCTTGCCAAACCGGATCGCCAGATCAATTTCCTCTTTGATAATATCAACCTGTTGGTCTGACAACAGAAGTTCGATTGTCAAATCAGGGTAGAGCTCCATTAGCTTGGGCAAGAGTGGTGCCAACACGCGCGGGCCGAAGGATGTACAAGCTGCGATACGTAGACTGCCCTGAGGCTGATTGACCAAATCCCGAGCTTCTTCACCCGCTAGGTCAAAGCCATCTATGAGGCCTTGAATGCGGTCTAAGTAAACGGAACCTGCTTCGGTCGGAGAAAGTTTACGAGTCGTGCGTTGAAGTACGCGAAACCCCAATTCGGACTCTAGGTTCGTAATGGATCGCGATACGGTTGATGGATCAAGCCCCATTTGACGAGCAACAGCTGCAAAACTGCCAAGTTTTACGGAATTAACGAAAATGCGAAGCGAAGATAATTCCATTCGTGCGTTTTTTCCATGGGTGTGATGACAAAGTATGCATTTACTACACTAAAAAATGAACTTACTGTCAAGGCATAAGACGTTAAATACAGGGAGCAATGAATGTCACTTCAATTTTTTACCGGTTTTTTTGAGACGACCGCAGACGTACTCGACGATATAAAAGCGAACGGAACCTGGCCAACAACCTTTGTCTCCGGCCCCTCTGAAGGTCTGCCCGTTCATTGGCATTCAGATGAAGTACATGCCTATATCATGGAAGGCGAGACTGATTTTTTTGACGAAGCAAGCGGCAAGAGAACCTCGGTTGCGGCGGGTGATAAGATTATTGTTCCTGCAAAAACACTCCACGCAGAAGGCGCTGTGAAGGATCGTGTTGTCTACATTTTGGCGCTTCCGCAACCTGTGCCGGGAGACGAATTTCTAATGATGCATGAACCTGATAAACTTTGAAATAGGCGTATGCAAACGTTGCGGTTGTCCATCACCTCAGATGAGGGAGGCGTGAGGTAGGCCTGAATAAATCTTCCTGCAACGATACTTATGGTACAAACTTTTGCTTACGCTTAAGGGCGACGAACGCCCTTAATGCCCAAGTATAGGCCCGTCGAAACAAGAGCGACCAGATTAGATATCATGAACGCCGTTGTAATGGCATTGTTTCCCAAGACAGGCACAAAATCGCGACCGATGATGGTGATCACGACAAATAGCGAACAAATAAACCCCAGCCTGCGATCAGTTTCGGGATCAGCCCCGACTTTATGAACAGATAAAAGAAGCCGGCATTTGCCGCGCTTGAGATAATAAGTCCAAGATGAAACGAGGTGTAATCAGACGTTGCTTGCAGGCCAGCCAGCATCAAACGCTGAGCCTCATTGACCATAGTGGTGTACGCGGGGTCGCTCGCAAATTCAGCGGCATTCATAGCAAACATGGCGCCCAACAACATGAGTTGCGGACGCTGAAAGGCTGACAAACAAACTCCATGCAGCCAGTAAGGGGCCGAATTTTCTCAGCAGCATAAAAAATCCGACGCTGACAACGGCTTCCAAGGAAAATATTAGCAATGCGATATACGCTTTGGCCCTAAGTCGCAATTCAGCATCCAGCATGTTTTCAGCGGTTGCGGCGACGTCAGCAGACATGTTGATGTCAATGCCCTGGCTGATGAAAAACGCGGCAAAGATACCAATAATAATCGTTCCTAAAAGCGCCCATCCGGCATATTGGGCCCATCTCTGCGAATCTAAATATTCTGTGTCTAACATTTCCGACCTCTTAATCCGATGCGTGATCCTTACCTGTTATTATTGATAAACGCAAATTATTTATCGTTTATCGCATATTTTATGTGATAGGAGACTAATGACGATGTAAAAACCGCTCTAAGTTGGATTCCGCATTGGTGTTTATTCAAGTCTTCCCGTTCGCCGTTTGCGGGCGCGCCGCCGACCACATTTAATCGCAGAGCCTGAGGCTTTGTCCGTTTTGCCGCCAGAGCAGGCATTCGTGCGTACAAAGAAGTCGCAAAGTGTTACATTTTTTCATTGCGGTAACGCATAGGCAACCAAGGAATCATCCAAACGGTTATAAAGGCGCGCGACGCCTCCTGCTGTGGTGACAACAAATTGACGGCCACCAACTTCGTAACTCATGGGGACCGATGGACCGGCTGCGGGCAGTTTGTCCTGCCAGAGTACTTTGCCGGTCTTGGTATCAAATGCGCGAAATTTACCATCCATTGTTGCGGCAATAAATGTAAGGCCTCCGGCCGTGGAAATTGGGCCACCTACATTCGGGGCACCCCAACCAAAGAAGTTGGGAACATTTATGCCAAGACGCCTGGATTGCCCCAAAGGCACTTGCCAGTTTATTTTACCTGTATCCATATTAAGGGCCGTGAGTGTGCCCCATGGTGGTGCGCTACACGGAATGCCCAATGGAGACATGAAGACTTCACCTTCAAAATAATATTCTGTACCGACTAATGGTCGAGAGCTGAAAATGGGTGGCCCGTTTGGATCGATTTCATCTGCACGTGTGATTTTTAATATCATCGGCAGGTTTTGGGCTTTAACAATAAGTTGGTTCGTTGTTGGGTCAAAGCTTGCGCCCCCCCAATTACTCCCTCCAAATGGTGACGGTGAAGCAATTGAACCTTCCTGACTTGGTGGCGTATATATGCCCTCATTACGAAGCGTTTCATACTTCCGTTCACACCAAAGCTTATCCAATGGGGTTATCCCCCACATATCATATTTTGAAATAGATTGCTTGGCGATCGGGTCGATGCCTAATGGTATCGGTTGGGTTGGTGCGGCAACATCGCCTGGAACGGTGGACTTGGGAACAACCATTTCCCCTATCGGCCACAAGTGTTCGCCTGTCTTCCGGTCAAATACAAAAACCCAGCCCATTTTTGTGTGTAAAATAGCGACGTCTCGAAGTTGGCCATCTTTTTTAATGGTCACGAGTAATGGGTGGGCGCCATGATCATAATCAAAAACATCATGTCGCACAGTTTGGAAAGACCAAACCACGTCTCCGGTTTTTGCATTTAAGGCAACGATCGCACTTGTTAAAGGCATGGCGAATTTGCGTGTACCGCCGTAATAGTCAGGCGAAGGGCTGGTCGTAGGTAAGAATACGAGACCGTTTTTTTCATCGACTGTCATTGGGCCCCAGACATTGCCGGCACCTGTCAACTCGCGTTTGCCTTCGGGGATCGGGTTAAACTCCCATAATAATTTACCGGTGATCGCATGCCACCCACGTACAACACCATCATTAGAATTTGCGATACTATCTACTGCGCCGGAGCCGGCAATCATGATATCTCCAATGACGGTAGGCGGTGAAGCCGTACCACGATACGGGTCTTCCCCGTGCACAGGATAATCCCAGTTGCTTACATATCCGGGATGATTTTTGTCTGTGCCGAAATCACGGCAGGCTAAGCCTGTGTCGGCATCCAAAGCATATATATGCCCGTGATTGTCACCTCTAAATACCCGTTTTTGACAAGGTGTATCCGGGATCGGCGTTTTGGATTCCCAATATGCGACCCCCCTGCAATAGGCGGCAGATTTTTCTTTATCAATCAAAGGTTTTTTAGTGACCGGATCTGGTGCGTGGGGGTCGAAAACCCATTGCTCTTCTCCGGTGGCGGGATCAAGAGAGAACACTCTGTTCAGCGGTGTGCAATAATAGATGCTATTATTTGCGTGAATGGGGGACACTTCATATCCGGTAGATTTCCATTTTTGCTTGTTGTTGATAAGCAGATCACCAGATTTATGTACCCATGCGACTTTTAGCTTTTTCACATTTTCAGTATTAATTTGTGACAAAGGTGAATATTGACTGCCGCCTGTATCACCCCCAAAAAGAGGCCATTGTGTTTTTGCATCCTCCGCATGGGCCAAAGTATTCGCCAATACTGCAAGGCAAAGTGCCGCAAACCATTTTGTCATATGCATCTCAAATCCCCTCCGTGGAACTACACAAGGCGTAACATGGTTAGGTATAGGTCGCAATAAATATCGAAAAAAACGGAAAAAAATGAAGAAAATTGACTATTTTGTCCATTTATGCTCATAAATATCGTAATAATTGTTGAAACGGTGATGGTGACCCTATGCGGAAATTGTTTAATTGTTGGTTTTTAGGTGCGTGTGTACTGGTTGTATGCGTATGTTTCACTGGGTGTAATCGTGGGGCTGAGAATGTGGGCTTTAAAGACGCCGAATGGGCATCTCATGGGCATGATGGCTATGAGCAACGCTACTCGGAGCTTAAAGGCATAAATGTAGGCACAGCAAACGAACTTGGATTGGCATGGTCATTCGATGGCTTTACGACACGCGGTCAAGTGCGCAGGGGGATGGAAGCTACGCCAATAATGGTGGGTGGTGTGTTATACTTCACGGGCACCTGGAGTGTCGTTTACGCGGTTGATGCGCGCACAGGTGAACTTATTTGGGAATACGATCCCGAAGTTGACGGGCAGTGGATACGAAAGACGTGTTGCGATGCAGTGAACCGCGGTGTGGCAGTGCGCGATGGTAAAGTGTTTGTCGGCACTCTGGATGGGTATCTAGATGCATTGGACATAAAGACCGGTGTACGTATTTGGCGGCAAGATACTTTAATCGACCGTCGTCGGGCTTACTCCATTACCGGCGCACCTCGTATAGCTGGCGATAATATAGTCATTGGCAATGGCGGCGCGGAACTGGGTGTTCGCGGATATGTAAGCGCCTATAATTTGCAGACAGGAGAGATGGTGTGGCGGTTTTTCACGGTGCCGGGAGATCCAAAGGGTGAAGACGAACATATTGAAATCACCCAAGCCCGTACAACATGGAGCAAAGACAGCCGGTGGGATGTTGGCGGTGGTGGCACGGTCTGGGATTCAATGGTCTATGATTCAAAATTGGATGTTCTTTATATAGGCGTTGGAAATGGTTCCCCTTGGCCTTCCTGGCTTCGTAGTCCCGGGGGAGGTGATAATCTTTATCTTTCTTCTATTGTCGCTCTTGAGGCTAAAACAGGAAAAATGGTGTGGCATTACCAGACGACACCCGCAGACAGTTGGGATTATACGGCGACGCAACATATGATATTGGCGCGGTTGACTATAAATGGTGAAGACCGCGACATCATAATGCAGGCGCCGAAGAATGGGTTCTTTTATGTTTTAGACCGCGTTACGGGTGAGTTACTTTCTGCCGAAAAATATACGCGTGTGACTTGGGCAGATCGAATTGATTTGGAAACAGGGCGCCCGGTATTGACGGGGATAGGCAATTACCAGAAGGAGGGGAAAACCATATGGCCGTCCACTGCGGGGGGGCATAATTGGCAACCTATGGCCTATAATAAAGACCTTGGACTCGTGTATATACCCATGCTTGAGTTACCAATGACTTTCACGTCTCATCAGAGTGTAAGCTTTCAGCAAGATAGCATTCTGGTGGGGGCAAATGCACGCCCGCCAAGACCCGGTAGTCCCCAAGCGCAAGGCGTTTTTCAAAATGTACTTACGGCATGGGACCCTGTTGCCCAAAAAGCAGTTTGGAAGTCTAAGCCTAAGTCGTGGTGGGGCGGCGGCGTCTTAGCCACAGCGGGAGGTATCGTTATTCAGGGGAATGCAGAAGGGTATTTGGACGTGCTGAATGCTAAAGACGGCACAGTCTTGAAATCCATTCCAACGGGCGTAGGGATTATTGCTGCGCCGATAACTTACGCATTAGACGGCGAGCAATATATTTCCGTATTAACGGGCTTTGGCGGGGGCATTAAGCGCTATCTCCCCGGCGTTGCGGCTCTTAAATACGAGAACAAACCACAATTGCTGACTTTTAAACTTGGAGGTGTTGCGGTGGTTTTACCAGAAGAATTAGAGGCAGACACACTGAACCCAGTGTACACGGAAAGTAATGTGTCGCCTGAATTCGTTGCAGAGGGCAGGCGCGTTTTCATGGGAAATTGTGGGCGTTGCCATGCTTTTCGCGGGGCGAAAAATGGATACCCGAATTTATGGAATATGTCTGAGAACACGTATGAAAGTTTTGATGCGATTGTAAGCGAAGGGGCTTTAGAATATGGTGGCATGCCAAATTTCAAGGACGTGCTTGATGAAAAGCAGGTTTTGGCACTTAAGGTGTTTTTAGCGGCCGATCAAAAAGCGTCTAGGTAGCCATTAGAATAATAAAATATGGTCGCGAGTGCCAGCAGGCCTTACCTGTCCAGTTTTCGCTATTTAATTTGCAGTGCATTAAGCCCTATTTGCGCACATTTTTCATCAAGGACTGGAGGGGCACCGCTTACGCCTATTGCGCCCACCAATTTCTTGCCAACCATAATTGGCAGGCCGCCTTGTATGGGTAATATGCCTTCAATCGCAAGAATTTGTGTATGGCCTTGAGATATCCGGTCTTGGGCGGTTTTGCTTGGTTTTTTGATAACGATAGAGGTCATTGCTTTTTGTGTCGCAAATTTTATGGTTAGGCGGTTCGCGCCATCCATTCTCTGGAAGGAGACAATGTCTCCATTGTAATCGAGTATCGCGATGGAAATGTCGATATTATGAGAACGCGCCATTGAAAGGCATGCCTGTATAGCTTTGTTCGCCTGTTCTAATTTGATGGATGGGGCAGAAATTGGGGCGGCCAAGGCGGACCCGGCACTGCACAATCCAGAGAACAGAATTGCGCCAATTGTAATGTAGACATTCTTCTGTATTCTCTTCATTTTCATCATGGTTCGCCGTCAAGTTTTTACGTTACAATATGTAATTTTACACCATTTATATTGCGATGCTCTCTAAAATCTAGAGCCCACCAAAATAACGAGTGAGTTCAGCCTGACTGACTTCACCATTACGATCCGTATCTGCAAATGCATGCGCGCCCTTAGACCAGTCTTGAAGATCTTCGTCGCTTATTGTCATGGGCGCTTCATCGAACTCGTAACGAAGCTCATGCAATGGGATTAACCATTTCGAAAATTCGTAAGCACTCAGTTCACCTGAATAATCAGAATCAAAGGCGGCAAACTCTCGTCCAATACGCGTCGCTACTTTTTCGGGTGATGCAAAAATATATCCAATGCGTTCCCCCAGCAATTTTTCCGTTTTAGAATCAAATTCTACCGTTGCCTTCTCCCCATTAGGCGCGTCTGTCGCTTTGATTTTATCAGCAGTTGTACAACTCGCCAAGGCAAGCGCCGCAAGGCATAAAAAAATTTTCATTTCGTTGTTCCACTTCATTATTTGCCGACGATTTCCAAAACTTGGTGACAGTATTTTCTGACAAAATTGTTAGAAATTTCGATAATATAGCATTTTAATTCGCTCTCTATTGCGATTTTAGTTGATTTCTTGGTAAAAACAAGGTTAATTTTCGAAATAATTCAAATCCATAAAGCGCTGGAGATTAAATGATGTCGTTACAATTACCCTTTTTAAGGACTATGGCCCTATTTGCTGCAGCTTTGAGCATTATTGCGATCTCAGCGTCAGGATTTGCTGCGGAAGCCATTGACCATTCAAAAATAAAGGACCCTGCAAATCGGTGTGAGTCGCTGGATTTGTTGAATTTAGAAGCCGTTGGCGATCAGCCTGCGCGGATTGTGCAAACCAATTACTATGTCGCCAAACCTGCTTCGGCACGGGAAATCCGGTTTTTTCACAAACGAGGTATTTCTCAAGGCAATGCGACACCTGCGGGCTTGAAAGTTTTCCCGGAACATTGCCGTGTTGAAGGGTATATCACGCCGCACGTACAATTTTTATTGATGTTGCCGCCTCCTGATACGTGGAATAATGATTTTATGCTGGCCGCCTGTGATGCGTGGTGCGGAAAAGTGCATACGGATACAGTTGTACCGGGTCTTTATGACGGGTATGCGACCATGACGAATAATGGCGGTCATTATAGTCGGGCGCCCTTTGACGGTATTTGGGCCTATAATGATGATGCTGCGCGGATGGCATTTGCCGAAACGGCCAATCATACAAGCGCGCAAATCGGTAAAGCGATCGCCAAAGCGTATTATGGCAGTGATGCAAAATATTCTTATATTACTGGATTTTCCAAGGGCGGGAATGCTGGCCTTATGGCCGCGCAGCGCTACCCGGAAGACTTTGATGGCATAATATCCAAGGCACCTGTTGTCCCGTATAATTTAAAAAATGCAGTTCATCTTCCCTGGATTGCCAAAGCTGTTTATCCAGAAAATGACCATACGCCGGTTTTGTATAGTGATAAAGCGCCGTTGATAGACGAAGCCGTCCTTGCCGCGTGTGACGGTCTTGACGGCGTTGTAAACTCAATTATCGATGATCCTCGAAAGTGTAAATTCGATCCCGGTGTTCTTCTCTGTAAGGAAGGTCAGATGGAAATCCGTGCCGAATGTCTCAATGAAGCTCAGGTTGAAGCTGTTCGCAAAATTTATGCTCAACCCCACGATCAAAATGGCAATGTCTATTATTCCGCTGGAACTGAATACGGGACAGAAAGTGACTGGGCACGCACACTCTTGCCTGTACGCGGTTCGGACGATCTTCCGTTTGTGATGGTCGCGGCTACATCCGGTATTCGCTATATGGTTATGGATGATAGCCCCGGCCCACACTATGATTGGCGGGATTTTTCTTATCCTCGTGACGCTCATAAACTGGCGAAAACAAGTAAGCTTATGGACCCAAAAGATGTTGATCTGACGGCTTTTAAAGCCCGTGGCGGCAAACTTATTATTGTTCATGGCTGGGCTGATACGCTTATTTCTCCGATTGATTCAATCAATTGGTTTGAAAGCATGCGTGAATTTATGGGTGGATCTGAAAAAACAGCTGAGTTTGCCCAGCTTTATGCTGTTCCAGGCATGCATCATGGCTCAGGCGGTCACGGACCCCACATATTTGATGCTCAAACGGCACTCAAAAAATGGGTGGAAGAGGGTGTTGCGCCCACAGGGCTCCTGATGACTGATGAAGAGAAGGCGCGCGTGTATCGGGAGCGCATCTTTTATCCATATCCGGCAATATCTGTATACAAAGGTAGCGGAGATCCAAACCTTGCAAGCAGCTATGAAAAAGCTGAGCCATAAGCCCCTGGTTTTTCAAAACCCAACATTCAACCGCACTAAGCTGAGTACTCTATAAGGAGACTAAACATGCGAATTGTCACGACGATCCTATCATCATGTGTTCTGCTGACGGCATGCTCAACACATGCAGGGCTTGCAAAACCTAGTGCTTTAGCGATGCCGGCTTTATGTGCTACGGCGCAACAAACGGCACTCATAAGTGATTATGTGACCAATAAACGTCCGGGAGTGCCGTTGGCTATTCCAAGCCGAAATCTAAAAATTCCTGAAGGTCTTATCGCGAGTGGTCTGCCTGATGGGTCGGCGGTTGGTGTTTCCGTAACGCCAGAGCTGACAAAGAAAATTTGGGCGTCCATCGATGCATGGGGCAAAAACACGACTGTTTCTTTGATTTTTTCTCCGTCTAGCCAGCATGCATTTGCTTTTTCCAGTTTGGTGCCTGTGGCACAGATAGATGAAGGTGATGGCTATCTTGATGTTTACGCCGATGATGGCGATGGGGTGCACTCGCATTTACAGCTTGATTACGTGTCTTCGATTTGGGCCACGGATTTGCAGACTGTGGATGGGGCGAGCCGCTCACGAGGCATTTCTCTGTTTGGACCCGATGACCACCTTATCGTCGGCGTTTATGCGTCCGTTAAGGGCGATCCATTTGACGAGGCTGCAGTGAACGGCTTTGCTAAAACCTGGGACTTAATTGCCTCCATGCCTCAGGCATGTTCATAACCATCATTATTGAGAGACCTTCATGAGACATTATCTGTTTCTTTGTGTGGCGCTGACAACATTCACCGCTCACACGACATTCGCGTTAGCGGAGGATGTAGACGCTTCGGTACTGGTCGCAATACGTGCCGAATTGGCCGCATTAAAGGCGCAACAGTCGGACACTGCGGCTAGAATATCGGCTCTTGAAGGGAACCTGCAATCTCTTGCTAGTTCGGACCAAGACGGGGACATTCTCCAAGCACTTCCTAGCGCTGCAGCCTCGACCATTCCACAACTATCGGGAAAACCATTGGAAAAACCGCAAGCGGCGTCTCCTCTAACAGCTTATGCTGACTTCATGATGCGGATGGAGGGGAATTATGGAGACGGTATGGGGCGCGATCGTCAACGTGGCGTTATGCGCGCCCGGTTGGGTGTAGATTATAAGATAAGTGATCGGTTAATGGTTGGGGGGCTTTTGGAAACTGGCGACCCTGATGACCCGAATTCTGGTTATGTAACCCTTTCGAATTTTACGGATGATTTACAGCTCAGTCTAAGTCGGGCCTATGTCAAATATGCGTCAGGTGGTTTGACGCTCGTGGGTGGAAAATTCGCCAAGCCTTTCGTCAGTACAGATTTGCTTTGGGACGGAGATGTGAATCCCATGGGAATCGCTGCAAGTTGGGATGTTAGCAATGGTCAATATGCTTTCAAGGCTACTGGTCTCATGTCAATTATTGATGAAAACGCGGGTGGGGAAGACAGCCGGATGTTGGGTGGGCAGATAAAATTTGATACCGTAATGCGTGATAATCGCTCAGTTTGGCTCGCGGTGTCGTATTACGATTATGAGCTAGGGAGTGTTACGGGGGCTGATGCTGGCGATATCCGTTCCAATTTGTCTTTGGCTAGCGGACATTATTTGTCGGATTTTGATATTCTAGACGTTCTTGCCGGTTTCTCTTGGGAGGGGTTTTCGCCGCAATGGCCAATTACAGTTAAGGCCGATTACGTTAAAAACTTGGGGGCTGCCGTATCTGCAGATACTGCTTACCAAATTGAAATGGCTGTGGGGTCTATTAAGACACCGGGAGATTGGGCGGTTCATCTCGGGTATGGGCAAGCTGAAGTTGACGCGGTGCTCGCGGCTTTCTCTAATGACAATTTTGGACTGGCGACAAACTACAAAGCCTATCGGTTCGGGATAGATTATGCCCTGTTGGATAATATTAAGCTCAATGCGACGTATTACCGATACACATCACTTGACGATTTATACGCCTCTTCGATCAAGGCTGGAGATTGGCGAGACAGGATACGGCTGAATATCATCTTTCACTATTAATACCCGCTTGTGGGAGAAAATCGCGGCCTGCCAAACTCAAATGGTTTTTTGTCAAACCGGCACCATCATTGATGAGACAGGGAGTCTCACTATGAAGTGGTTGTGATAGAACAAGAACGCACAAAAATGAAGGTTAGGTTTTGTGCAGTTGCGTTGAAGAACGTTGAATATGGTCACGGTGACGAGAGAGCGACCAAAACCTAATTACATAATTGTGGCATGGAGGCAATTAAGGCTTGTGTTCTAGCAAATCCGTCCACGGCTTTCTTGTCAAATGTTTTGGTCGTAATGCTAGCATACAGGCCAAGAACTAATTGCCCATCTGGCCCATAAAAGGAAATGGTGCGGGTCTGCACACCATCTACACCCGGTATATCTACCGCATGAATAGAGGCAATACGTTCAAGCCAAAGGTGGCCATGTACGCCGTCACCATTATCTGCGTAAATATCAATCCACCCATCATCCAGGTCCGGTCCGGATATTGGCACTTTACTTGGGAAATCTAACACATGTTTTCCCCCCATAGTATACACCATACGTATATTCGTTTGCGCACCCCAACTATCTATACTTGACCAAATTTCTTTAGAAATTTTAGCGGATGCTTGAACAGAATGCCGATTTTTTTTTGGCACGCCACTGGCAACCAATACTTCAGGCAAATTAACCATACGACCAACAACGGCCAAAGGGGCGCCTTTTACCTTGAGATAGTGAGCTTGGACCGCTTGTGCCTGAGCATTTGTTGCACATGCGCTAATAGCGACACCGTGATTCAATTCTGCATAAGACGGGAGTGCTGTAAATGAACAAGCCAATGCTGTAAATAACGCGCCAGTGAATAGTTGATGTTTCATATGGGTATCCTATTCTTTACACGATCGGGGCATGGCTTTAATCACATTCCAGCTTCGGTTAAATCCGGCAATGGCATCTGCATTTTGTGGCTTACCACCTTCGCTCGCATACAATCCTAATATCAAATCCCCACCATGACCATAAAATGACAAAGAGCGTTGATAAGTATCATCGCTCGCTCGAAGTTTTACAGCGTATATCATGCTCACCAATTCTGGATTAATATGGCCACGTAAACCGGCACCACCATTTGCAAATACATCATAAAACCCATCGGCATGGTCTTCCTTACGTGTGGTAGGCACATCGCTCGGAAAACTGAAGGCATGCCAGCCATCAACTGTAACAACCACCTTTATTGGCGTCGTTTCCCCCCAAGTATCTACGGATTTCCAGACCGTTTCGAAACGTGCCGGTGTTGCGTATGTCCCAATAGCGATTTCATGTGAAAATGAACTCACAATTTTGGATTCAACAATTTTATTGTCATGGCTTGGGATAGCCATCGGATCAGTCGCATGCCCATCTTGGACAAAATAATAATCATGAACCAAAGTTTTATCAAAAACAGACCCACAAAGCTCATTTAGCTCTACAGCCTGTTTCGTCGTTGTGCAGGCAGAGCCAAATAAAAATACACTCCCCACAATATAAGTTAGCGCTTTGTTTCTCGAAAAATTTTGCACAACATACCTCTGACATTAACGATGACATCTTAATCGTACTTAAGGTGAAAAAATACAAAAAGCAACAATATTTCGAAATTTTTTATAAAAATTCAAAGAAAGCTCATATTTTACAGTCTTTTTTCTCTTAAATATCGATATTTATTGACAAATCTAATATTTTGATTTAGCCAACACTTAAAAAATGGAGCTAATTATGTATCGAAAATCTAATAGGGTCTTTATCATAGGCTTGGCGTCTTCATGTTTAATTCTGGCAGCCTGCAGCACGCAAAATGTAACTAGCGCAAACAAGTCTACACATATGCCAAGCTCCGACAAGCTGCCTGCAAAATACGCTGAGGTTTCGAAACAATGTCTTGCACTAGATGGGCTAAACTTAGAATCTGTCGGAGACCAACCTTCACAAATTGTACGAGCCAAAATGGTTGTCGGAGAAAAAGTCGAAAAAAACCAAAGTATATATTTTAAAAAATATGGGCATTCACAAGGCAACCCTATGCCCGAAGAGGAGAGCTATCCGGATCATTGCCTCGTTGAAGGATACACGACCCCACATATACAGTTCGCCATGAGATTACCCTTAAATGAAAATTGGAATGGCCGCTTTATGCTCGCGGCTTGTGAAGCTTGGTGCGGTGCAGTCGAAGAAGAAGTCACCGTTCCAGGTCTGTATCATGGATATGCGACCCTCACAAACAATGGCGGGCATTATAGCCGGTTTCCGTTTGATGGCGTTTGGGCAAATGATGATATTCGCGCACGTGAATATTTTGCACACAAAGCAAATCACGTAACGGCGCAAGTCGGAAAAGCCATTACTGAAGCGTTTTATAATAAAAAACCAGAATACTCGTATATCACCGGGTTTTCCAAAGGCGGCAATGCTGGGCTAATGGCAGTACAGCGTTATCCTGAGGACTTTGACGGAGTATTCGTAAAGGCACCCGTAGTTAATTATAACCCAAAAAACGCAGCCCATTTTCCATGGGTTTCGAAAGCCGTGTATCCCGATGGAAAGACGCCTGTTATCTATAGTGATAAAGTAGCTCTGATTCAGGCCAGCGTTTTGCAGGTTTGCGATAGTCTTGACGGCCTCGCAGACGGCGTCATTGATGACCCTCGAAAATGTCAATATGATCCGCAGGTTTTACTGTGTGAAACGGGGCAATCTGAAGCAGACAATGAATGCTTAAACGATATCCAAGTCAAAGCCGTGCGAAAACTTTACGCGAAACCAGAAAAGGACGGAGTTGTATATTTCGATTACCCTACAGATTTGGGGTCCGAGCTTGACTGGCCAATGGCAATTATACCGATTAAAGGCGCAGGTCCAACCTTTTCCTACACAGGTGCTGTTACTGGATTGCGCTACATGGCCACTAAAACAAATTTTGGCAAAACATTTGACTGGCTTGACTTTGACTACCATTCAAAACTTGACGAAATCGCAGAAATGTCAAAAATTCTTGACCCGGATGCAATTGACTTAAGTGCTTTTAAAGAACGGGGAGGAAAAGTCATAATCGTCCATGGTTGGGCAGATGCTATGATTTCTGCCAATATGACGATTGACTGGTTTGAAAAGGTAAGAGGCTTTATGGGTGCAGACACTGTCGATACATTTGCACAACTTTATATAGTGCCAGGCATGACCCATGGAAGTGGCGGTACAGGCCCATATGTTTATGATGCTCAAACCGCTCTTGTAAACTGGGTAGAGAAGGGCATTATCCCGTCCCATCTAATTATGGAAGATGAGCCAAACACCGTGCCATTCCGCCAACGCCCGTCTTACCCTTACCCTGCATATTCTAAGTACAAAGGCGCGGGTGATCCGAATAAAATCACGAGCTTTGAGAAAGTACCCCAATAATCCAATAAAACATACGTTTCACATAATCTGCATCTCTATGAACAAAATGTCCGTCTTCATATATATAATGGCGCAAATTTAAGTCTGCACTAATAAGTCTGCATTAAGAGAGAGGGCAATCTATGCAAGAGGCAGATGGCTTGCTAGGCGCAAAAAAAGCAGGTGTTTCTCATGATTTTGGTGGGCTTGATGCCGTTTGTGTTGGCCTTTACGCCTGAAATAGCACTTTAAATGAGGATTAAACATGGTTGGCAAATCATCTATACTGGGGTCTTTGTTTGCATTGACCGCAGTTGTTTTAGGAGCCTTTGGAGCTCACGCGTTGAAATCCAATCTGGATCTCTCTCAACTTTCCGCCTATGAAACCGGGGTGCGGTATCAGTTTTATCACGCCTTCGCATTATTCGTTGTTTGGTTTTTAGCGCAAAGCAAATCAGGGCAAGGATATCCCAAATTTCTGTCTTTGGCCGTGTGGTGTTTCACATTTGGGATTTTGCTTTTTTGTGGATCGCTTTATCTTTTGGCTTGTCGTGATCTGTTGGGTCTCGCAAGTTGGACTTGGCTTGGGCCATTAACGCCAATCGGTGGTTTGTTGTTTATCGTTGGGTGGACATTCGTGTTGTTGAGCCAAATCACGAGCAAAAAAACTTCCGTTGTCAATGACTAGGTTCTGATACACATGCGATTCATTAAGAACGCGAATATGTTGGTTTGTTTAAGCCAAATGTGATTGATCAGAACTTTAGAATGCTTCATGAGAAATTCCCTTCGATTATTATCAAGCGAAGCGGCCCGGTATATGAAATCCAGGAGGCTTTTAACCATACGGCACTTGATATCATTCAAAAAACCAGCCTGAGGCAGTCATGTGTGATTTATTCGTTGCTACTCGGACAGTATTGCTCTATGTCCCGCTCAGGTCTTTTCAGGCTCCACGGCTTGATCTGATTTAGACCCTCGTTCGGGGTACTGAACGGGGGTTGTTTAAAACTTTGACTTACCCGTAATTTTCTAGCCGTTTGATTTACATCAAAGTATTTTAGGCTCCGTTTTTGCTAGACTGTGTGTCTATCCACAGGCGATAAATGCGGAGTGTTGTGATGATCCATGATATAATTGTTGTTGGGGCCGGGCCGGCAGGGCTTAGTTTTGCGCGGGATATGGCAGAGACGGGGCTCAGCATTGTTGTGTTGGAAAAACAGCCCGAAAAGGCTTTAAGCGCACCGGCTTATGATGGTCGCGAGATTGCACTTACGCATTTATCCCACCGTATTTTGAATGATTTGGATGTGTGGGACAGGATTCCGCAGGCCCGCAAGTCTTTGATCAAGAAGGCCCACGTTCTCAATGGAAACTCGCCCTACGCGTTGAGCTTTCATCACGAGGGGACGGGCAAGGAAAACCTTGGGTTTATGGTCTCGAATAATGCCATTAAAAAAGCGGCTTATGACTCCCTTGGTAAATACAAAAACATTCAAATTCTAACAGAGAAAGATGTTTTGAAACTTGGCACGGATGCGCAAAAAGGCTGGGTTGAGCTTGCGGACGAAAAGCGTTTGGAAGCCCGGCTTATCGTGGCCGCCGACAGCCGGTTCTCTGCGACGCGCCGGATGATGGGTATTGCTACGACGATGCTGGATTTTGGTCGCACCTGTGTTGTGTGTACGATGGATGTGGAGTTACCGCACCGTCAAACGGCCTATGAGTGTTTTCATTTTGGTCGGACACTTGCCGTGTTGCCGCTCAATGACAATCAGGTTTCCATTGTTGTGACATTGAGATCAGAAGACAGTGCAGAGCTTCTTGCGATGAGCGGTGATGTGTTTAGTGCCGATATCGAGCGCCGTGTTGACAGGCGTTTTGGCGCCATGAAATTGACGAGTAAGCTTTTCCCCTATCCGCTTGTCGCAACATTTGCCGAGACATTCCATGCCCATAAATTCGCACTGATCGGGGACGCGGCTGTGGGGATGCATCCGGTGACGGCCCACGGATTTAATCTGGGGCTTCGCGGGGCCCATGCTTTGGCAAATGAGATAAAATCGGCTTTGCGCCCGGGCGGTGATACGGGCGGGGATTTCGCTTCAAACACAACATTGGGACGCTATAGTCGTAAGCATAGGCGTATATGTTTGCCGCTTTACCACGGTACCAATGCGTTGGTGAAACTGTATACAACGGAGACGGTGCCGGCCAAAATTGCCCGCCGTGGCCTGTTGCGGTTGGGTAACCGGATCGGGCCTGTAAAACGGTTAATACTGAATCAATTGACTGAAATAAATGCCCTGTAATGAGTTTGTAATGAGGCGCTAGATTAATAGCCTTCGGCTTCGGGCAGGAAAATTTCGCGTTTGCCGCCGGGGCCGGATGGGCCGATCATGCCGTCGGCCTCCATGCGTTCGATTAATGTGGCGGCGCGGTTATACCCGATGCCGAGGCGGCGCTGGATATAGCTGGTTGAGGCTTTGCGGTCAGTGGCGACGATTTGTACGGCCTTGTCAAAGGTCTCGTCACCAGTGCTTGTATTGCCGCCGGGGCCGTCCTCACCGTCTTCTTCGTCGTCGGTTGTGATGTCTTCAAGATAGCTTGGGGCGCCTTGCGCTTTGACGAAGCTGGCAATTCTTTCCACTTCTTCATCCGAGACAAATGGCCCGTGTAAGCGACGTGGTTTACCGCCACCCGCCAGATAGAGCATGTCGCCCATGCCCAGCAATTGCTCGCCGCCCTGTTCGCCCAAAATGGTGCGACTGTCGATCTTGGAACTGACCGAGAAGGACAGTCGGGTTGGGAAATTGGCTTTGATCGTGCCGGTGATCACATCGACGGACGGGCGCTGGGTCGCCATAATCATATGGATGCCGGCGGCACGGGCCATTTGGGCTAGACGCTGTACGGTGCCTTCAATATCTTTGCCCGCCACCATCATCAGATCGGCCATTTCATCGATAACGACAACAATGAACGGCATAAAATCGAAGTTCAATGTTTCGGTCTCGTAGACAGGTTCGCCGCTCTCTTTGTCATAACCGGTCATAACTGTGCGGGTCATGTTTTCACCGGAGGCTTTGGCCACGCGGACTTTTTCATTATAGCCGGCGATGGAGCGGACGCCCATTTTGCTCATTTTCTTATAGCGGCTTTCCATCTCGCGCACTGTCCATTTCAGGGCGACGACGGCTTTTTTAGGATTGGTCACAACAGGGGCAAGCAGATGCGGTGCGCCGTCATAGACGGACAGTTCGAGCATTTTCGGATCAATCATGATGAACTTACATTGCTCGGGTGTTAAAGTGTACATCAGAGACAGGATCATGGCGTTAATGCCAACGGATTTCCCGGAACCGGTTGTCCCGGCAACCAGCATATGCGGCATTTTTGCCAGATCGGCAAAGAACGGTTTGCCGCCAATATCCTCGCCCAAGGCCAGAGGCAGCGTATGGCCGCATTCTTTGAAGGCTTTGCTGGCCAGCATGTCGCGCAAATACACGGTTTCGCGGCGGCGATTGGGTAGCTCTATACCAATGGCATTGCGACCGGGCACCACGGCAACCCGTGCTGACTGGGCCGCCATAGAGCGGGCAATATCGTCGGCCAGATTTATGACGCGGGCGGATTTAACCCCTGCGGCAGGTACAAATTCATACAGGGTGACCACGGGGCCGGGGCGGACGGCGCCAATTTCTCCGTGGATGCCAAAGTCGGTCAGGACCACGCCCAGATCTTCGGCGGATTTTTGTAACGCGCCTGCGTCCGTGACGGCCACACGGGGCGGGGGCTGATTGAGGAGATCAATCGAGGGTAAAATAAAGCGCCCGTTTTTTGGAAATCTATACTTGCCAGATTTGGACTTGGCAGATGCATTGGTCTGGGTCGCAGCCGGTTGAGGGGCGGCGGGTGTGTATTGCACATCTTGGTGGGGTTGTACCAAGGGGGTCGGGGTTGGGGTCTGTGGTGTTTGGGGTTCAACGGCTGTGTGTTGAACGAGCGGGGCGTGTACAGGAGCAGGCACGGGTGCAGGCTGTGCCTGTACGCCGGGGGTTTCTACCCAAACCTGTCTGTCTTCATAACCGGCCTGTTCCACCGGATCGACATAGGATTTCTGAAAGCGCCTGCCGAGAAAAGCTATCAATCCGTCAATTTTGACCCGGAGGATGGCCCAGACAAGTCCGGCCGCGTCCAGTAATTCTGCAACGTCGCGTCCCACCATGCCGATAAAACGGCCAAAGCAATAACCCAAAGCAATAAAGGCCAAGAAAGCCGTGACACCGCCGCCTACAGATGCATTGATTTTCAGACCCGTGAATAGGCCTTTAACGCTTTGAAACACACTGTCGCCAAGCCAACCGCCAATACCTGTTCCCATAGGCCAGGATTGCGGCACGGGAAATGCGGAGAGAAAGACGCTGAGGAAAAATACTGTGAAGACGAGAAGGGTGCTACGACGGAAGGTATCCCACTGGCTTATGTCAAGGCGGGGCCTCAACACGGCGCGCGCGGCGGCGAAGATCAGCAGGGCCCCGAACGGGAAGGCGGCCCACCCCAGAAGCTGTAACAGCCAATTGGCAAGGTTTGCGCCCGGCGTGCCTAAAACATTGACGATTTCGGTGCTTAGTACGGCTGTATCGCCAGTGGCGTCAAACGGGCTGTAGCTGATCAGGGATGCCATGATGATCGCCCCAATCCCACCAATGATCGTGGCATGTAGGGCGCGTTTCAAAGCCCCTTCAGAGCTGATGTTTTCACCTCTTTGGCTCGCATCAAACGAGGCCTGATCATAGGTTTGGGCTGCGGGTGGCACGCGTGTCTCCATTAAGTCTTAAGCGAATGTAAACCGGAGCGGTAAAGGAGGGGTAAACAAACTCTTATAAACCCCTATAATTTTCCCGTAATTTTCCTGTAATTTTTGCCGTAAATGTTGCGTAATTATGGTATCCAGAGGCACGGCGTTCGTAGGAGAAGGCGGCTTGTCTTGATCTTTAGCGCTTTGCTACCCATGTCTGTACAAACAGGAGAGTTCTATGGCTCATGACTATGATTACGCTGATGCTTCGCAATGGCGCGGGACAACGATCTTGACGGTGCGCAAGGGTGGTAAAGTGGTTGTTATTGGTGATGGGCAGGTGAGCGCCGGTAATACGGTGATGAAATCTACGGCGCGGAAGGTCAGGCGGATTGTTGGCGGGTCTGTGATTATTGGATTTGCGGGGGCGACGGCGGATGCTTTTGCGTTGATGGAGCGGCTCGAGGTTAAGCTTGAACAATTCCCGACCCAGTTGGCGCGTGCCTGTGTGGAACTGGCCAAAGACTGGCGCACGGATAAATATTTACGTCAATTGCAGGCGATGATGATTGTGGCGGATAAAACGGAAACCTATGTGCTGACCGGTAACGGGGATGTGGTAGAGCCGGACGGCGGCATTACCGCGATTGGCTCCGGTGGCAATTATGCGCTGGCGGCGGCGAGGGCGCTTGATGATTACGAGAAAGACGCCGAAACACTGGCCCGTAAAGCCATGCAAATCGCGGCCGATATTTGCGTGTTTACCAATGACCAATTTGTGGTCGAAACGCTGGATGAATAGGGCTTAAATCCTGCCTGCATTGTTGATTTGGTCGTTTTGCATTCCTCTGCTACACTTGGCCCATGACAGATATGACACCCAAACAAATCGACGCGGCCCTTGAGGCCAAAATACTCACGAAAAAGCAAGCAAAAGCGATGCGGGCTAAGCTGTCTTCTGTACGCGACGAAGATGCGGCCTTGATTGGTAATGAAGAGGATATGCGGTTTTTGCGCTCGTTTTCCGATGTGTTCATTTCCATCGGAATCGGGCTGTTGAGTTTAGGTGTATTTGCGGTCTGCGGCATGTTCGGCGGCGGGGCTATGTATTTGCTCGGGGCGGGGGCATTGTGGATGATGGCTGAATATTTTGGCCGTATAAAACGCGCCCATCTTCCGACCTTGCTGATTGCGCTGGCGTTTTTGATCTTTGTGCATACGGGGGCAGGGGCGGTGATCAGCGTGTTTCCGGCTTTCATCACATTGGGGGCGATGTTGGTGTTTTACTGGCGGTTTAAACTGCCGTTTTCTATTGCGCTGATCGCGATTTCTCTGGTGATATTGGTCTATAGCTTTGTGCATAATATCGTGCCTGTCGGGGCGTTTATGATGCTGAGCGGGGTGGGATTATTTCTGGCGGCTTTGGCGTATGATTCTAAAGATACAGGGCGGCTGACCCGGTTTGCCGACAATGCGTTTTGGTTACATTTCACGGCGGCACCTTTGATTTTACACGGGATTGCCGTGCAGATTTTATCGCTGCAAACCATTAAAGTTTTCGGGATTGTTCCTATGGTGTCGCTGGATGAAGGTGACGCTATGATTATGCTTGCCATTATCGGTGTGTTGGCTTTGATCGGTCTTGCTATAAACCGAAGGGCGCTTCTGGTGTCTTCTTTGGGGTATGCAGGTTTTGCGCTGAGCATGTTGGTGAAAAATACAGGGCTTGATTTTGGTTCGGTTGTGGCTGTGACCTTGCTGTTGCTCGGTGGCGGCATTGTATTTTTGGGGGCGGGTTGGCATGTGGCCCGCAAAGGTATTCTTAAATTTTTACCCCGCACGGGCGTGTTTGCGAAAATTTTTCCGCCTGTACTGTAAGCTTGCATCCCAGGAAGCCTGTATCCCAAGGCTTGAACTTCTCTTTGTCCTTCTTATCTGAAAACAAACAATAAGGATAAATTATGAGTGAATTTACCCCCCGTGAAATCGTGTCCGAACTGGACAAGCATATTGTGGCGCAAAGCGATGCCAAGCGCGCCGTCGCGATTGCTTTGCGTGGGCGGTGGCGGCGTCAACGTGTGGGCGCAGATTTACGCGACGAGATTACACCGAAAAATATATTGATGATTGGCCCGACCGGGGTTGGTAAAACCGAAATTTCACGACGTCTTGCCAAACTGGCAGGGGCGCCGTTCCTGAAAGTTGAAGCGACAAAATTTACCGAGGTTGGCTATGTCGGGCGCGACGTGGAACAGATCATCCGCGACCTTGTCGAGATTTCTATTGGTTTGACCCGTGAATCCCGTCGCAAGGATGTGGAAGCGGCGGCAGAGGCGGCTGCGATTGACCGCATCCTAGATGCCTTTGTCGGGGAAACCTCTGGCGAGACGACCCGCGAGAAATTCAGACAAAAACTGATTGCCGGTGACCTGGATGACAAAGAAGTGGGACTTGATCTGGCTGATCATAGCTCTCCGTTTCAGGGTATGGAAATCCCGGGCCAACCGGGGGCCGGTATTGGCATGATCGAACTGGGCAGCCTGTTTGGCAAGGGTGCGGCCCGCACCAAGAAACGTAAAATGAAAATTAAAGATGCCTATGCACCGCTTCTGGCTGAGGAAGCGGATAAAATGCTGGATGAAGAGACATTGATTAAAACCGCGATCAAGGCTGTGGAAGAGGACGGGATTGTGTTCCTTGACGAGATCGACAAAATTACCGCCCGTTCCGATACACGCGGTGGCGGGCAGGTGTCGCGCGAAGGTGTGCAACGTGATCTTCTGCCTTTAATCGAAGGCACGACTGTGAGTACCAAGCATGGGCAGGTCAAAACCGACCATATTCTGTTTATTGCCAGCGGTGCATTTCATGTGGCCAAACCGTCCGATATGCTACCCGAATTACAAGGCCGCTTGCCGATCCGTGTCGAGTTGCGCGCTCTGACCCGCGAGGATTTCGAGCGTATTTTGACCGAGCCGCAAGCCAGCCTGATCAAGCAATATAAAGCTTTGCTGGCCACCGAAGATGTGACCCTCGAATTTACCAAAAACGGGATTGCCGAAATTGCTAAAATTGCCGCAGACGTGAATGCCAGTGTTGAAAATATCGGCGCACGCCGTTTGCATACGGTGATGGAACGCCTGCTGGACGATATCAGTTTCACGGCCACGGACCGCGGCGGTGAAAGCGTGATGATTGATAAAGCCTATGTCCAAAAACATGTTGGTGAATTGGCGGCGGATACGGACTTGTCGAAGTTTATTTTGTAGCCTTAGCCAAGCTCCAACCGATACCCGCCCGGCTCGGTGATCAGCAAGGTGGCATTGCCTTTTTCCGGTTCGATCTTCTGGCGGAGGCGGTAGACATGGGTTTCGAGCGTATGGGTGGTGACGCCGGAATTATAGCCCCAGACCTCGTGCAATAACTCTTCACGCGCGACAGGCTTGCCGCCTGCACGGTAGAGATATTTCAAGATATTGGTTTCTTTCTCTGTCAGCCGGATATCGCGCTCGCCGTCATGCTCCAGTTTTTTGAAAGCAGGGCGGAAAGTGTAGGGGCCGATCTGGAAGACGGCGTCTTCGCTTTGCTCGAACGAGCGTAAATGGGCCCGCAAGCGCGCTAGTAACACGGCAAAGCGGAAGGGCTTGGTCACATAATCATTGGCACCGGAATTGAGGCCAAGGATTTCGTTCATATCGCCGTCATTGCCGGTGAGCATCACGATGGGGGCGGCGACATTGGCTTTACGCATCAGCAAACAGGCTTCGGTGCCCAACATGTCTGGCAAATCGACATCCAGCAGGATCAAATCATAATCTTTTGCTTTGGTGGCTGCGATGGCTTCGCCAGCTGTGGCAACATCATCTGTGTCGAACTCGTCATAAAGTGCGAATTGCTCGACAAGCTCGGCGCGCAAATCATCATCATCATCGACCAGAAGCAAACGTTTCTTGACGCTCATTTTAACTCTCCTACTTTGGGCCTATTTTAGGTAAGTATATAGGCTTGCCTCAGTGTGTATTCTAATGGCAATTTGCACAAGAGATATCACAAAGCCGTGTAGTGGCAACCAAGAGCCCCCGCCTGCGCGGGGATGAGCGGGGGAATGTAATTATGAATATTGTCGTATATGCGAGTAAGGGCGTTTTGAAATTAGGAGATGGATCCTATCCGTGTGCGATTGGCAGGGATGGGTATATCGAGATGGCAGAAGGGCGTGAAGGGGATGGTAAAACCCCTTTGGGCGTATACCGGCTCCGCTACGGATTTTATCGGTCGGATAGGGTCGTGTTGCCGAAATGCGATCTTGTTCTGCATGCGACCCGTTCTGATGATGGCTGGTGTGACGGGTTGGACGATCCGGCGTATAACCGTCCTGTACGCTTGCCATATCCGGCCAGTGCCGAAAAACTTTTCCGGGATTCGCATGTGTATGATGTGATTATTGTTCTCGGGCATAATGATAGCCCACCAGTTTCCAATCTAGGGAGCGCTATATTCGTGCACGTTGCAAGAGAAGGATATAAACCTACCGAGGGGTGTGTAGCGGTAAGTTTGGCACATATGCTGGAGATACTTCCGAAGTTGCGCCCTGATATGGATATTGAAATTAGCGCCTAAATTTTTCTTGGTGTTCTTGTTCCAAATAACGCGGAGCCTACACGGATATGGGTTGCGCCGAAATCAATGGCCGGTTCGAAATCTGCGCTCATGCCCATGGAAAGTTTTGAGATGCCGTTGCGATCGGCGAGTTTTTTAAGCAGGGCAAAATGAGGGCCGGGGGCCTGGCCGGGATGTTGCCCGACATAGGCTTCAAAGGCAGGCGGGATGCACATTAATCCTTCGGGGTGTAGATCATACTGCGTCCGCAAGGTGTTTATAAATGCGTCCAGTTGGGCTGGGATAATGCCTGCCTTTTGTGGCTCTTCACCGGTATTGACTTGCACAAACAGGCGCGGGAGTGTGCCCGTCTTCTCTCTGGTTTTGACCAGTGCTTTGGCCAGTTTTTCGCGATCAAGCGTTTCGATCACATCAAACAGGGCGCAAGCATCGACCGTCTTGTTGGTTTGTAAGGGGCCGATCAGGCGAAGTTCCAGACCGGGGCGGGCGTTTGCAAATGTATCGCCCCAGCGGTGTTGGGCTTCTTGCACCCGGTTTTCGCCGAAAACCCGTTGTCCGGTGGCCAGCATGGCTTCGATGCGCTCATCCGGTTGTTGCTTCGAAACAGCGGTCAGGCAAATATCATCAGGCTTGCGGCCTGCAAGCTTGGCGCGGGCCGCAATGCGGTCTAGGATGGCGGTTTGGTGTTCGGGTATAGAAAGTGTAACGCTCATGGGGTGGACATATACGGGAAATGATGTGCTCGCAAGCACAGCCATGCGGTTGTTTAAAGATCGCGTGCGCCCGTGTGCGTTGTCGCCTTATATATTTATGACTGACCCGGAGCGTGTGCCTGATATCTTGCGAAGCTCTGCGGCTTTGCCAAAAGGCAGCACCTTGATTTACCGGCATTTCGGTGCAGAGAATCGGCGTGATATGGCGCGGGCGCTTCGGCAAATCTGCTTTGTGCGGTCATTACAATTTCTGATCGGGCAAGACGAGGCGCTTGCGTACGATGTTGGCGCGGATGGTTTGCATTTGCCTGAGAAAGATTTGAAGCGCGGGAAAGTTTTGCGCGCGCGTTACCCCAACTGGTTGCTGAGCGGGGCTGTGCATTCACCCGCCAGTCTGGAACATGTTGACGGGTTGGACGGTATGATTTTATCGTGCGTTTTCAAGAGCGAAAGTTCTAGTGCAAGTGTGCCTCTAGGCGTGGAGAAACTTCGCGCAGTTGCGCATACATCACCTATATCTGTTTTTGCTTTGGGGGGTATATGTAGAAAAAATGTACACGAACTGATCGGATCAGGGGTGGCGGGGATTGCCGGTGTAGCTGCATTTGGTGGAGATCAGCATGATTGAACGGCTTTGCGCGACATATGCGGATCAAATGGCGCATGTGCATGCCGGTGCTTTCGAGCGGCCCTGGTCTGCGGAAGATTTTGCGATCCACACGGGCAACGTTACGGATGATGTGCTTGGTTGGGTGGAAGAAGGTTGTGTGCTCGGGTTTATCATATTGCGTACGTTGGGAGACCAGGCCGAAATCGTCACCATTGCTGTTGTCCAAGACCAGCAACGCAGAGGGATTGGGGCATATTTGCTGAGGGTGGCTGAAGAACAAATGGCGATGCGCGGTGCGGATATTGTGTTTTTGGAAGTGGCGAAAGATACGCCTGCGGCTATCCGCCTGTATCAAAGAACCGGCTATCAGGGCTGCGGAACCCGACCAGGGTATTACCGCCGCGCCAAAGGGCGGGTTGATGCCCTGCTTTTTAGCAAGAAACTAGGCCAAAAAATATCTGACTAAAATAGTAGGAGATGGGTTGCACTTATAACGTTCACTCATTAAGCATGAGAGTTATGAGTTGGATAGAAGACAAATGTATTGAAAAAGGTCTACGTATGACCGAGCAGCGCAAGGTGATTGCCGCTGTGTTGTCAGACGCAGATGATCATCCCGATGCAGAGGGCGTGTATATGCGCGCTTCAAAGTCCGATCCGAAGATTTCTTTGGCGACGGTGTACCGCACTTTGCGCCTGTTTGCGGAAACCGGTATTATCGAAGCCCATGATTTCCGTGATGGTCGGGCCCGTTACGAGGCGGCAGATAATGATCACCATGACCATCTTATTGATCTTTCCACTGGCGATGTGATCGAGTTTATGGATGAAGAGATTGAGCGTCTGCAGGAACGTATTGCGCAAAAGCTTGGCTATGAGCTTGTCGATCACCGGCTCGAATTATACGGGCGTCCCCTGAAGAAATAGTGCCTGCTTGCTTTGCGTATTTGGCTTGCGTATTGGTGCAGAGTGCGCTTTATACAAAGGGAGAGCTGAGAGATCATTGTGCTCGGCAAGCAAAAGGCAATACGGCTTATGAGCCAAGACACATTACGGACGGATACACAGGCGAAATCGCCTGCGTCTACGCAAACCGGTACACCCAAAACACCCAAAAAAAATACAAAAAAACTTTTCATCAAAACCTATGGCTGTCAGATGAATGTCTATGATAGCGAGCGCATGCGTGAAGTGCTGGCCCCTGTCGGCTATGCACCCATTGATGGCCCCGAGGGGGCGGATATGGTGGTGCTGAACACATGCCATATTCGCGAAAAAGCAGCCGAAAAAGTGTATTCGGAACTGGGCCGTATCCGCATATTGAAAGACAAGAAACGCAAAGCTGGTGACGGCGATATGGTTGTGGCTGTGGCCGGATGTGTGGCACAGGCCGAAGGCGAAGAAATTATGCGCCGTGCGCCGGTTGTTGATCTGGTTTTGGGGCCACAGACCTATCATAAATTACCGGAAATGATTGCCCGGGTGAGCCGCGCGCGTGGGGAGCGGCTTGAAACCAATTTCGATACGCAAGAAAAATTTGATGCATTGCCGGCGGCGCGTAAACCCGAAGGCTTTGCGGCGTTCCTGACCATTCAGGAAGGATGCGATAAATTTTGCACTTTCTGTGTTGTGCCGTATACGCGCGGGGCGGAATTTTCGCGACCTGTTGACCAGATCGTCGCTGAAGCGCGCTCATTGGTGTCGCAAGGGGTGAAGGAAATCACCCTGCTTGGGCAAAATGTCAATGCGTATAGCGGCGCGGCGCCTGCGATTGAAGGGGGCGATCATTGGGGGTTGGCTCAACTGATACGTCACCTTGCAAAAATGGGCGGGCTGGAGCGCTTGCGGTTTACCACGTCCCATCCGCGCGATATGGACGAGGATTTGATCACCACGCACGGGGATGAGACTAAATTAATGCCGTATTTGCACTTGCCGCTCCAGGCGGGCAGTGACCGAATTTTAAAAGCCATGAACCGTGGACACACATTCGCAGAGTACCGTGACGTGATTGCGCGTATTCGGGCTGCGCGTCCCGATATTGCTTTGTCGTCCGACTTCATTGTTGGTTTCCCCGGAGAGAGCGAGTTGGATTTCGAGCGTACACTCGAAGCTGTGGCGGAAATCGGATATGCATCTGCGTATAGTTTTAAATATTCTGTGCGCCCCGGAACACCGGGGGCGGCTTTGCCGGGACAGGTGGACGAGGATGTGAAGTCCGAGCGATTGGCGCGTTTGCAGGCGATTTTGTCGCAGCAACAAAAAGAATTTAACGAGAGCCTAATCGGTCGTACCCTTGATGTGCTGGTTGAAGGTAGCAGCAGGGGCGAGGACGGGTTGTTCGGGCGTGCGCCTTATTTACAAGGCACACATTTTGCGGGGTCTGCCGATTTGATCGGAACAATGGTGAAAGTGAAAATCGAGCGGGCGGGATTGAACTCATTGGGCGGGACACTTGTAAATGGCTAAGCCGAAAACCGAGATACTGGAATTTGAAGATGCGGATTTGGTCAAGGATTTATGTGGTCCGGGCCATGCCAATCTGGCTTTGATCGAACAGGCTTTCGATGTTTATCTGGAAGCGCCGGGCCAAAGCGTGGTCATTAACGGAGATGCATCTGCGCGGGCGCGGGCCAGTGAAATCCTGAAAGAGCTTTACACGCGGTTGTCACGGGGATGGCCGTGTACGCCGTCAGATGTGAAAGATATTATTCGCAGGGTGGGGGACGGCAAGATTGCCCGCGCCTCTGCGGACGTAATTATTCCGTTTCCGCGTCGTAAACCGATTGTGCCCAAAACGCCAAGACAAGAGCAGTTCATCAAATCCATGCGCGACAATACCATTAGTTTTGGGGTTGGCCCTGCGGGGACTGGTAAAACATTTTTGGCGACTGCCTATGGTGCGTCTCTTTTGGCACGGGGCGAAGTTGGCCGGTTCGTTGCGTGTCGCCCTGCCGTAGAAGCCGGGGAAAAGCTCGGGTTTTTGCCGGGCGATTTGAAAGAAAAAGTAGACCCGTATATGCAGCCGATCTGGGACGCGCTTAATATGGTGTTGGGGCATGCAGATGTGGAACGGCGTATGGAATCGGGGGAAATAGAAGTGGCGCCTTTGGCCTTTATGCGTGGACGTACTTTGTCCGATGCGTTTGTGGTGATTGACGAGGCCCAAAATGCGACAGTACCCCAAATGAGAATGGCGCTGACCCGTCTTGGGGAACGGGCCAAATATGCGGTCACGGGAGATCCGACCCAAAGTGATTTACCCCACGGTACGCCGTCCGGTCTCGCTCATGCGTTGTCGATTTTGCAAGGTATAGACAATATCGACGCGATCACGTTCGAGGCTTCGGATGTTGTGCGCCATCCATTGGTTGGTAAAATTGTACTGGCCTATGAAAAGGACGCGAAACGCACATGAGCGAACCGCACCGCGAATACGAAATTGACATTGTTATTGAAGACAAAAACTGGCCTGCACGAGAGATTTTGCAGAGTTTGGCCGCGCGGGCTATCGATGCGGCCCTGCAGCATATTGAAGGCCGTTCGTTTGCCGAGTTAAGCCTTGCCTTTTTAGATGACGCGCGAGTGCAAGCCTTAAACCGCGAGTACCGGGGGCAAGATAAGCCGACAAATGTTTTATCGTTTCCGGCTGGAGATCACGGGGGGGACGTTTTGCTTGGCGACATCGTGCTTGGATACGAAACGGTTGCGCGTGAAGCTGAAACCCGCAAAATTGCGCTTACGGATCATATAAGCCATTTATTGATACACGGGTTTTATCATTTGCAGGGCTATGACCATGAAACGGATGTCGAGGCCGAGGCAATGGAAGCTTTGGAGCGATTGGCGTTATGCGATTTGGGGATTGATGATCCTTATGCTATGGATGAAATATTGTGAATTCTGATACCCTATCTTTCCGCCCTTTATCCTTTCTGGCCCGTTTGTTTGGCCGCAGGGTTGTACATGATAAAATAGACGACGGCGGTAGCCGCGAAGTGCTCGTGAGCGCGGCAGAAAACTTTCATATCTTAAAAATTGAAGATGTAATGGTGCCGCGTGCCGAGATCATTGCTGTCGAGGATACGACCAGCCTGCGGGATTTGGCGGCGAAGTTTAAAGATGCGGGGCATTCGCGTGTGCCGGTCTTTAAGGACACACTTGATGAGCCGACCGGCATGGTCCATGTGAAGGATGTTCTGCCCTATCTGACATTTGATGCGCGTGGACGTACGGGCAAAGCCTACCCTGACAAGAAAGTTATTAAAAATATCCTGCGCCCGGTTTTGTTTGTGCCGCCGTCTATGTCGGCGGCTGATTTGTTGCGAAAAATGCAGGCGAACCGAACACATATGGCCATTGTTGTGGACGAATATGGCGGCACGGACGGGCTGGTGACATTGGAAGATCTGATAGAGCCGATCGTCGGAGATATTGAAGATGAGCATGATGAGGCCGAGCCGGAGATTGTAGCCCGTAAAAATGCCAAGGGCGAGATTTATTGGGACGCGGATGCGCGTGTAGATATTGAAGATTTCGAAGCGGTTTTCGGGCGCGATATTGCGACGCCTGAAGAGGATGAAGAAGTGGATACGCTTGGTGGTGTTGTTGTGTCTTTGGCGGGGCGGGTGCCGCAACGCGGCGAGATTATTCGCCATCCGTACGGGATCGAGTTCGAAGTGTTGGATGCGGACCCTCGCCGCTTGAAACGCCTTCGGGTGCGGCTTCAATCGTCTGAAACGGCGAAGGCACAATCTGCAAAATGAAGCCGGAAAATAATTTACTCAAACGGTTTGTAGATTTAGGTGGCTGGCGTGGCTTTGTCATGAATATTGCGCTGGGCGGTTTTGCCGTTCTCGGTCATGCTCCGTTTTATATTTGGCCGGTTACGCTTGTCTGCTTGGCCCTGTTTATGATCCGGCTGGACGGCGTGCAGGGGTGTACACATCCTGTCAAAGCTGGGTTCTGGGCCGGGTTTGGCGTCGGGTTCGGGTATTTTCTGTTTGGCCTGTATTGGATTGGCTCTGCTTTTCTTGCGCGTGGCTCTGGATATACGGTAATTATGCCGTTTGCTATTTTGGCATTTTGTGCGGCTCTTGCCCTGTTTTGGGCTGTGGCGGGCGCTGTATATGTCAAACTGGTTGGCCGCTCTGTTTCCGCGTGGCGGGCGGGCGTGTTTGCGAGCGTCTTGTTTCTCACGGAATTTGTCCGTGGGCATGTTTTGGGCGGGTTCCCGTGGAATATTCCGGGCTATATTTTTGCTGCCGGTCATCCCGTTTCGCAAATTGCAAGCCTGGTTGGCATATATGGTGTGAGTGTGCTTGTGCTGTTTTTGTCTGCAGGATTGGCTCTGGGGCTTGGGCAGCGTAAATTTGTACCCTTTGCTTTGGGGCTGGTGGTTCTGGCTAGCGCATTCGGGTATGGCAGTTTGCGCCTGAAGGCGGCTCCGATTGAAAATACCCAATATGTAGACGGGGTAAAATTACGCATTGTGCATGCGAAAATTTCTCAAAAAGATAAATTTGATTCTGACAAATATGTGCAGATAGTTGATCATTATTTTCGGTTGTCCATGGGGGAGGGGTTTGATGATATCACCCATATTATCTGGCCCGAAGGGGCGGTGCCGGGATTGATGTTTGAAGATCCGGGTTTGATGCAGGTGCTTGAAGAGTTGATGCGTTCCGGCGGAGGCGAACCTCCCGTCTTTATAACGCAAACTTTGCGCTCCCAGCCCCGGGATGGGCATGCGGGAGTTCTGGGTAAGTTTGATTATTATAATGCGGCGGCGGCAATCAGCTTCCCGCGCGAGGCTCCGGCTCAAATTTCCCGCTTTTATGACAAGCGTAAACTTGTACCTTTCGGCGAATTTGTTCCGGGGGGACGGCTTGTTGAAAAACTTGGTATCAAGAGCCTGTCAACCGCGCTTGCCTCGATAACACCGGGGAAAAGCAAATATGTACCCATTTTACCGGGGCTTCCACCGGTCAGCATACAAATTTGTTATGAAATTATTTTTCCCGGTTTTACGCCACAAACGGTGAGTGATGCAGGGCAGGCACCGGAGTGGATATTGAATGTATCCAATGATAGCTGGTATGGTGATTCGGCCGGCCCGTACCAGCACATTAATCAGGCGAGGTACAGAGCGATCGAGCAGGGACTTCCTGTCGTGCGTTCAACCTCGGGGGGAATTTCTGGTGTGATAGACTCCTATGGGCGTCAGTTAGCGTATAAAAACTTGGATGAAGACGGGGTTTTGGACACGGCTTTGCCTAGACCTTTAGCAAAAACAGTTTATAGTCGTGCTACCAACTTTATAATATTCTTGCTAATTGCGTGGGCTTTAATAGGATGTTATGTGGGGGTGAGGCGATCGCGACAGCTGCATCTGGCGTATCGTTAGTATTTTAACTCGGTTCTTGTTGTATAAAATGACAAAACCTTTCGTTAGGAAAATTAGGGATGATAACAATGAAATCACAACACGCGCCGCGTTCTCCGAACCCGGTGGACATACATGTTGGCACGCGCGTACGACTCCGTCGCCAGCTTTTAAAAATGAGCCAAGAAAAACTTGGCGATCAACTAGGGGTAACTTTCCAACAAGTTCAAAAATATGAACGCGGTACAAACCGCGTCGGCGCCAGCCGTTTGTGGCGCATGTCACAAGTTTTGGATGTACCCGTCAGCTTTTTTTACGATGGACTCGGTGAGGGTGCACCTACAGCTGAATTTGCCGAAAATGATCAAACGCCAATCGTTTATGATTTCATCAATTCTACAGATGGTGTCTCTTTGGCGATGGCTGTGTCAAAAATCAAAAACAAGGCGGTTCGCCGCCAAATTCTGGAGCTTGCCCGTTCACTGGCGAGTGAAGAAGATTCTAAAGATGTAGATTAATCTAAACTTTTCAATCGGGCGTGGATTTTTATGCCCAACAGATTTATAAACCCTGCAACTCGTGTGCAGGGTTTATTTATATGGAGAAGATGTGAGCGTAGACCACAAGCAAAGACGGTTGGAGCGGCGCAGGCTTTGGGGCCGGGCGCAAGGACGACCTTTAAGCGCTCATCAGGAAGGCTTGGTCAAAACTCTTTTGCCTGAAATATTGGCTCTGCCTGCTCCT
The DNA here is from genome assembly GCA_002733605.1 of Robiginitomaculum sp. Lineage (GTDB taxonomy): Bacteria > Pseudomonadota > Alphaproteobacteria > Caulobacterales > Maricaulaceae > Robiginitomaculum_A. The sequence goes on along the minus strand of NVWK01000002.1, from coordinate 135,678 downwards.
TTGTCAGCATTTGAAGGCAAGTCCCGGGTCACGTTAGAGATCGGGTTCGGTGGTGGCGAGCATCTTTTACGCCAGGCGCAGGCGCACCCGGATCAGGGGTATATCGGCGCGGAACCATTTTTGAACGGTGTGGCCAAGGCTCTGAGCGGTATTGACGCAGCAGGGCTTGATAATATTCGTCTGCACCATGGGGATGTGCGGGCCGTATTGGACGAACTTCCTGATAATATTCTGGATTGCGTATATATCCTTTATCCTGATCCATGGCCAAAGCCACGCCATTATAAGCGCAGATTGATACAAGAGGATTTCATTGCCGACATTTACCGTGTCTTGAAACCCGGGGGAGAGTTACGGTTTGCGTCTGATATTATTTCCTATGTAGATTGGGCTTTGGCGCGTATTTTACGCTATAGACCTGAAAGCGGGGCTGGATTTTCATGGGATGTGTCGAGCGTGCAAGACTGGCTCACCCCGTATGCAGGGTGGAGTTCGACGCGCTATGAGGCCAAAGCTTTGCGCGAAGGCCGCACACCCCATTATTTTACATTTATGAAAACCTAGCGGCTCTATTCGGGATAGATGCCGAGATAGCTGTGCGTCCACTGAAAAAAGTCGTGACAAGTGCCCAGAGTGTCTCTATAAGGCCCTTAATACATATCGCCAAGCACAGGATGCTTTCGGCGGCCCTCACAAGGGGCCGTTTTTTTTGTGCCTTTAATTCGCGAAGAATTGAATTGGCTAGGTTTATCGCCTGCACCCGAGATGGGTTATGGCAAATGGAGTGAGTTTTGAAAACCAAAACGACAATGGATGAGCGGATTTTAGGGATTGCGGAGCCTGTGGCGGCCGATCTGGGATTTGCAATTGTACGGGTGCGGGTCATGGGCGGTAAACGCTCGACCTTGCAGATTATGGCTGAACGTCTCTCAGATGGGCAGATGAGCGTGGCCGATTGTGCCAGTTTGTCACGAGAGCTGTCCTCGACGTTCGAGGTCGAAGACCCGATTGATGAAGGCTATGTTTTGGAAGTGTCGTCGCCCGGACTGGACAGGCCTTTGACGGAACTTTCGCATTTTGAACGCTATCGTGGCCTTTTGGCGCGTGTAGAACTTGACCGGCTGGTTGAAGGCCGTAAGCGTTTTCGCGGCATCCTCGCCGGTGTTGACGGTGAAAATATTGCTATGGATTTGGAAAAAGAGGACGAAACGGCCTTGATCCCATTTGCGTGGCTCAGCGAAGCCAAGCTTCTCATTACAGATGAACTGATTAAAGCGGGCCAACAGGCCAAAGAACAGGCTGAAACAGCCGAAGATAAAGGAGATATCTAATGTCAACTCTGGGTATTAGTGCAAACCGGTTAGAGCTTTTGCAAATTGCGGGCGCGGTCGCACAGGAAAAAAATATTGATAAAGAGATCGTTCTAGGCGCGATTGAAGAAGCGATCCAGAAAGCGGCTGGTCTACGTTATGGCGCGGAAAATGATATTCGTGCCAAGTTGAACCCGGTGACGGGCGAGATGGATTTGAAACGGGTGATCACGGTTGTGGAAGAGGTCGAAAACGAGTCTGCTGAAATTGATCTTGCTTCGGCACAACTTGATAATCCTGATGCGGAAATCGGTACTACGTTTGAGACGCCTTTGCCTCCCATTGAATTTGGTCGGGTACAGTCGCAAATGGCCAAGCAGGTTATTATGCAAAAAGTCCGTGAAGCCGAACGGGCTCGTCAGTTTCTGGAGTATAAAGACCGGATTGGCGAAATTGTTAACGGGATCGTCAAGCGGGTTGAATATGGCCACATCATTGTTGATTTGGGTCGTGCCGAAGGCGTGATTCGCCGTGAGCAAACTTTGCCGCGTGAAAATGTCAAAAATGGTGATCGTATCCGTGCCTATATCTATGATGTGCGCGAGGAACAACGGGGTTCGCAAATCTTCTTGTCCCGTTCTCATCCGCAATTTATGGCGGCTCTGTTTGCGCAGGAAGTGCCTGAAGTTTATGAAGGTATTATTGAAATTGTTGCGGTTGCCCGTGATCCGGGATCGCGCGCTAAAATTGGTGTGCGCACCAATGACGGCTCTATTGATCCGGTCGGCGCATGTGTGGGTATGCGTGGTTCACGTGTGCAGGCTGTCGTCAATGAATTACAGGGCGAACGTATCGATATTATTCCGTGGAATGATGACGCGGCTACCTTCATCGTCAATGCTTTGCAACCCGCCGAGGTCAGCAAAGTTGTGATGGACGAAGAAGAAAACCGTATCGAAGTTGTTGTGCCGGATGATCAGTTGTCCCTCGCGATTGGTCGCCGCGGCCAGAATGTGCGTTTGGCATCGCAATTGTCCGGTTGGGCGATTGATATCATGAATGAAGAGCAAGAAAGCGAACGTCGCCAGAAAGAATATAAAGAGCGTTCAGCATTGTTTATGGCTGCACTTGATGTAGACGAAATGATTGCCCAAATTCTGATTGCCGAAAGTTTTGAAACTCTTGAAGAGGTAGCCTATGTGGCACCGGAAGAATTGTCTTCTATCGAAGGTTTTGACGAGGCGACGACAGAGGAACTTCAAACTCGTGCCCGCGAGTTTCTCGAGAAACTCGCGCTTGAGCAAGACGAAGCGCGTAAAGCGTCCGGTGTTGAAGACGCAGTGCTTGAAGTTGAAGGCGTAACCTTGCCTATGGCAGTTGTCTTCGGTGAAAACGATGTGAAAACGGTTGAAGATGTTGCGGGTTTAATCCCGGATGATCTGCGCGGATATAATGAAATGAAAGACGGCGAGCGTATTCATGAAGACGGAATTTTGGAAAGCTTCAGCTTGTCGGCTGATGCAGCCCAAGCCATGATTATGCAGGCGCGTGTCAAAGCGGGCTGGATAGATGCTTCTGCACTTGAAGAGGCCGAGGCGGAAGACGAAGAAGACAGCGAAGTGGCTGTCGGGGCAGATATAGCGCCAACTGCGGAAGATGTATTTGGGTCTTGAGTAATCCCTCAGACATAACGCCAGATGTTCCTGTACCGCCCTCTGATGAAGACGGGTTTGTCACAGGGCGGGGCCATGGCCATAAATCTACTGAGCGTAAGGATATTGCGTCCGGCGAGGTGATGGATCCTGCGCGCATGATCCGTTTGGCGTTTAGTCCGGACGGGGATGTGGTGGCGGACGTGTTTGCAAAATTACCCGGGCGCGGCGCCTGGGTGGCTGCCAATCGTGAAGCTGTCGAGACGGCTATTCGCACACAGGCTTTTGCCCGTGCGGCGAAACGTAAGGTGCAGGTGCCTGACGGATTTGCCGATCTGATTGAACAGCATTTGTCGCGGCGTGTTCTGGCTTTGCTTGGTATGGCGAACCGGGCTGGTGAGTTGGAAAGCGGTTTTGACAAGGTACGCAGTGTGGCTCAGGCTGGGTTGATTTCGTTTCGTGTTGAAGCCAGTGATGGATCCGAGGACGGACGTTCTAAAATTCGGGTTATCACCAAAGCGGTGGCGAATGAAATGGAGCAATTGTCTGCTCCGGTCATCGGGTGTTTTAATGCGACCGAGCTTGGCCAAATCATGGGGCGTGAACATATGGTGCATTTGGCGGTGCGAAAAGGGCGATTGGCACGGGCTTTGCGTGTAGAATTGTCAAGATTGGCCGGGTTTCGGGATTTGATACCCGATGTCTGGACGGATAAAGAACATGAGCCGGAGTTTGTACCGTTTGCAAAACGGCGACATGTGAGCCGCGAGCCTGATATTTCTCAAGAGGAGCCCGACATTCCTCAAGAGGGACCTGGCATTTCTCAAGAAGGAAATGGCCTAACAAGTGGGTAGAACGGTTGATTTTAGTTGCAACTGGGCGAAAGCCCGTTAGGTTGCGGCCCTGAAGTAAAAGCGCGGTGGCGTCGTTATGAAACGCCGATCACGCTAAAGTGAGACGATATGAGTGATACGAACGATAAAACCCCAAAAGGTGGCCCTTCCCGGCCCTTAGGCTTGAACAAAGGTTCAGGTGGTGGAAACGCACGCCCGGGTTTCTCCGGTGGTCGAATGAAGGCTGTTGTTGTTCAAAAGAAAAAACGCAGACTTGTGGGTGCACCCGGAGCGGTTGGTGCCGCGTCGAAGGTCGCGTTAGGAGCTATCGCGTCTGTGCCTGCAAAACCGAAAACGGATTTGATTGCGGCTGCGGCCGCACGTTTGGGTTTATCCAAAGAAGAATATGTGAAACGCCAAGAGGCGGTGGGGAAAGCACAAGCCGAGCGTACTGCACGCGATGAAGTGCGCAAGGCCGAAGAAGAAGCCCGCCAAGTTCGTGCCGAAGAAGACCGTAAAGCTTTAGACGCCAAACGTGTTACTGAAGCGGCGCATGAGGCAGAGCGGGCTGTGGAAGCCGAACGCGCTGCCCATGAAGCGCAAGCTGAACAATATCAAGCCGAGACCAAAATCGATACGGGTCGTCGCGATAAGCCTGTGGCGCCTGTCTCCGAGAAAAGTGCTCTGGAAGCTGCTGGTGGCCGTGTTAAACGCGCGCGTCAGCAACCGACCAAGCCGAGCCGCTCACGTAATGAGGATCATGGTCGTCGCCGGGGTAAATTGACAATTGTCAGTGCTTTGGCAGGGGATGATGATCGCCAACGTTCATTGGCCTCTATGCGCCGTGCCCGTCAGCGGGAAAAAGAGCGTCGTTCGGGTGGGCGTTCCGGTAAAGACAAAGTCTACCGCGAAGTGACTATTCCCGAAGCGATTACGGTTGCCGATCTGGCCAACCGGATGTCGGAACGCACGGTCGACGTGATTAAGTATTTGATGCAAGAAGGCACAATGGCAACCGCCGATGATGTGCTGGATGCGGATACGGCGCAATTGATTGTCGAAGATTTTGGCCATACGGTGAAACGGGTTTCCGAGTCCGATGTGGAAGAAAATTTCGTAGCGACAGATATAGATGATGAAGCGACACTGAAGCCACGTGCACCGGTGATTGCGATCATGGGTCATGTGGATCACGGCAAAACCAGTCTTTTGGATGCGTTGCGCTCAACGGATGTCGTCAGTGGTGAAGCGGGCGGCATTACCCAGCATATTGGGGCCTACCAATTACAGTTGAAAACCGGTGAAGCGATTACAGTTCTGGATACACCCGGACATGCGGCGTTTTCTGCCATGCGTACACGCGGGGCGGCGGCTGTGGATATTGTCGTTTTGGTGGTGGCTGCGGATGACGGCATTAAACCGCAAACGATCGAGTCTATCAAATACGCGAAAGCTGCCGGGACGTCGATTATTGTGGCGATCAACAAGATGGATGCCTATGAGGCCAACCCACAGAAAATTGAAACAGATTTGTTGCAACATGAAGTGATTACCGAGAGCATGTCAGGGGATGTGCAGGTTGTTCTTGTGTCTGCGTTGAAGAAAACCGGGCTTGACGAACTTGCGGAAGCGATTGTCTTGCAGGCTGAAATTCTGGATTTGAAAGCAAATCCGGATCGTAAGGCGGATGGTTTGGTGATCGAGTCTAAAGTTGAAAAAGGTCGTGGCCCTGTGGCGACGGTTTTGATTAAACGCGGGACGTTGAAACCAGGCGATGTGGTTGTTGCCGGAGATCATTGGGGTAAGGTCAAAGCGTTGACCGACGAGCGGGATGCGCGGCTTAAGAGCGCGGGCCCGTCTATGCCTGTCGAAATTCTAGGCCTGAACGGCGCGCCTGCGCCGGGGGAACCGTTTGCGGTTGTTAAAGATGAGGCGAAAGCCCGTGAAATTACCGAATATCGTGTACGCAAGAGTAAACAAGGCAGCAGTATTGGTGGTGCGCAAGCGACTATGGAACAAATGCTGGCGCGCTTGAAAGACAAGCAGATCGACGAAATGCTGGTTCTTGTTAAGGGCGATGTGCAAGGCTCTGTCGAAGCTATTCGCAGCTCTCTTGAAGGGCTTGGGAATGAAGATGTGCATGCAAAGGTTATTCATGGTGCTGTCGGCGGTATCAATGAAAGCGATATCATGCTGGCGAAAACTTCGGGCGCGCCTGTGCTGGCCTTTAATGTACGGGCTAACCGTCAGGCGAAAGCGCTGGCTGAAAAAGAAGGCGTAGAAATTCGCTATTACTCGGTTATTTATGATTTGCTGGATGATGTGAAAGGCGTGCTGGAAGGCATGTTGGAGCCGGAACGCAAAGAGACATTCATCGGCTACGCCGAAATTCTCGAAGTGTTCGACATTACCAAATTGGGCAAAATTGCGGGTTGTAAAGTGACCGAAGGCAAAGTCGAACGTGGTGCAGGTGTACGCTTGTTACGTGATGACATTGTCATTCACGAAGGCGAGCTTTCCACTTTGAAACGCTTCAAGGAAGAAGTTGCGAAGGTCAATGCCGGCATGGAATGTGGTATGGGCTTTGAAGGTTATCACGATCTGCGTAAAGGTGATATGATCGAGTGCTTTACTGTCGAGTTCCTGAAACGGAAACTGGATTAAGCCGGTTCTGAAAAGACGAGCATGAAAAAAAGAACGAAACAGCCAAGTCAAAGACAGCTGAAGGCCGGTGAAGTTATTCGCCGGGCGTTGGTGGATATTTTGGCACGTGAAGATTTGCGTGACCCGGATTTAAAAGGGGTGTCTGTAACGATCTCCGAAGTGCAGGCCTCGGCTGATTTGCGCCATGCGCGGGTGTTTGCGGCCCCTCTTGGCGGGCAAAGGGACGGGGTGGAAACCGAGAAGGTGATTGTGGCGCTGAACCGGTGTTCAAAATTTTTGCGCGGATGTTTGGGACGTGAAATGACAATGCGCTCTACGCCCAGCTTGCGGTTCGAAGCAGATGTGAGCTTCCAGACGGCCACCGACATGCAAGTTTTGATGTCTCACCCCAATATTGTGCGTGATTTGCGTAAAGATGAAGCCGAATAGTCCCTATAGGCTCGGCCAGTTCGCGTTCATCATTGGGGCCATTGGCGTTCTTGTTGGCGCAATCGTGCATATTATGGGTCTTATCGCGGGCCCTGAATGGATAAGATTCTTAGGCGCCCCCGATTTGGTTGTCGAGTCGGCCAGACAAAGGACCTGGCTGGCACCTGTGAGCACATTGGTAATTGCGGGTGTGTTATGTGTTTGGGCGGCTTATGCTTTGTCTGGTGCAGGCGTGTTGCGTAAATTACCGCTGCTGAGAACTGTATTGGCTGTTACAGCGGTTATATTTGTGGTGAGGGGGGTGATTTTTCTACCCTTATTCCTCTCGTCTTGCTGGGATTGGAATACGTCCTTCCATGCTTTTCACGGGTTTCTGTCTTTGTATGTGTTTGTGCTGGGTATGTTGTATTCATGTGGCTTGTATGGCCTGATTAAAGAAAAGCAGACTTAAATGGCAAGACGTAGAAAAGGCAATCCGGTGCATGGCTGGGTGAATTTTGATAAACCTTACGGAATGACATCGACACAGGCGGTGGGCAAAGTCCGTTGGCTCTATCAGGCCCAAAAAGCAGGTCATGCGGGCACGCTCGACCCGCTTGCGAGCGGGATTTTGCCGATTGCGCTCGGTGATGCGACCAAGACCGTGCCTTTTTTGGTGGAATCCAAGAAAGTTTATGATTGCGAGATCAAATGGGGCGAACGGACAACGACGCTGGACGCGGAAGGCGATGTGGTGGCCACAAGCGATGTGCGGCCCAACCGTGCCCAGATAGAGGCGGCTTTACCCCAATTTATTGGCGAAATTTTACAGACGCCGCCGGTGTATTCTGCGATCAAAATTGACGGGCAAAGGGCTTATGATCTGGCGCGGGCGGGGGAAACGCCCGAGATGAAACCCCGCCCAGTACGTATTGATGATATTGAAGTGCTTGACGTGGGGAAAGATATGGCCATTTTGCGCATTTTTTGCGGCAAAGGCACCTATATTCGCTCACTGGCACGGGATTTGGCATTTGCGCTCGGGACAGAGGGTTCTGTTGCCAATTTACGGCGAATTTCCGTGGGGCCATTTGCACTTGAGGGGGAAAACGACTGCGCTTTTTCACTAGACGCGTTGGAGGAATTGGTACATAAGGGCGGCGCTTTAGACGCACTCCTTGCAGTTTCGACCGCGCTGGACGACATCCCGGCTCTGGCCGTTACTGATGACGAGGCGTTTGATCTAAAGCTTGGACGGGCAATCCTCGTTCACCCTAGCGCTTTTGCAGAGCTAAGGACCGCGTTTCGGCCCCGACAAATCGGGGATTTGGACGCGAGCCGTTATGTTCTGGCCGAGTGTGAGGGGGTTGAGATTGCTCTTTGTGACGCGCGGGCCGGGCATTTACGTCCTAAACGCGTATTTAATTTGTAAACGATGTAAGGAGATACGATGTCGATTACCCCAGAGCGCAAAGCTGCGCTAATAAAAGAACACGCCCAATCAAAAGGCGATACAGGTTCACCCGAAGTCCAAGTTGCCATCCTGACAGAACGGATTGTTAATTTGACCGAACACTTCAAAACCAACAAAAAAGATAATCATTCCCGCCGTGGCCTTTTGGCAATGGTGAGCCAACGCAGAAGTCTGCTGGATTATTTGAATAAAAAAGATGCGAGCCGCTATCAGGCTCTAATCGCAAAACTGGGACTGCGCCGCTAGGCCGCCCAAATGAATAAGCAAAGGCCGCCATGAGGGCGGTCTTTGTGCATATAAGGATATATGCAAAATGAAGATGGTCTGCGGCACAGGGTCGCGACTATGTATGTGAAAGACGAAAAGAAATGTTTGATAAACACGCAGTAGAAATTGAATGGGGTGGACAAACCCTGAAACTCGAAACTGGCGGCATGGCCCGTCAAGCTGATGGTGCCGTTTTGGCCACGTACGGCGAAACTGTATTACTGGCGACCGTATGTGCGTCGCGTAAAGAAAAACCGGGACAAAGCTTTTTCCCGCTGACAGTTAACTACCAAGAAAAATTTTATGCAGCCGGTAAAGTACCAGGTGGCTATTTTAAACGCGAAGGTCGTCCGACAGAGCGCGAAACTTTGATCGCCCGCCTGACAGACCGCCCTCTGCGTCCTTTGTTCGTCAAAGGTTTTAAAAATGAAACTCAAGTTGTGATCACTGTATTGCAACACGATCTTGAAAACGAACCTGATGTGTTGGGTATGATTGCGGCGTCTGCGGCGATTACCCTTTCAGGCATTCCGTTTATGGGCCCGATTGCGGCCGCACGTGTCGGCTATATTGACGGCGAATATGTGTTGCAGCCAACGATCGCGCAAACGGAAGACAGCGAGCTTGATCTGGTTGTCGCCGGTACGGTTGACGCTGTGATGATGGTGGAATCACAAGCGAAAGAATTATCTGAAGATATTATGCTCGGCGCTGTTATGGCGGCACATGACGGGTATCAGCCTGTGATTGATGCGATCATCGAATTGGCCGAAAAAGCGGCGAAAGAGCCTTGGGATTACGCTGCGCCTGATTATTCAGCTGAGCAAAAAACCATGAAGAAACTTTTGGAAAAAGACATCAAAGCGGCTTACAAACTTACCGACAAAATGGAGCGCGTTGCTGCGCTTGGTGAAGCCCGTGCAAAAGGTGCCGAGTTGAAAGCTTCCGAAGAAAATCCTGACGGCATGGCCGAAAATGTATTTTCCGACGTGTTCAAATCTCTCGAAAGTGGCGTTGTGCGCTCTTCCGTGATTAAAACCGGTAAACGGATTGATGGTCGTAAACTTGATCAGGTACGTCCAATCGTTGGTGAAGTTGGCTTGTTGCCACGCACCCATGGCTCCGCCCTGTTTACACGCGGCGAAACACAAGCGCTTTGTGTAGCGACTTTGGGTACATCTGATGACGAGCAATTTGTTGATCAGCTTACAGGCACGATCAAAAACAAATTCATGTTGCACTATAACTTCCCTCCATATTCTGTGGGTGAAGCTGGCCGTATGGGCGGCACCAACCGTCGTGAAATGGGTCATGGTAAATTGGCATGGCGTGCTTTGCAGGCCGTTCTGCCAAGCAATGAAGAGTTCCCGTACACAATCCGTCTGGTTTCCGAAATTATGGAATCAAATGGTTCGTCCTCTATGGCGACTGTGTGTGGGTGTTCACTTGCTCTTATGGACGCCGGTGTGCCGATCACAAAACCTGTTTCAGGTATTGCTATGGGTCTTATCAAAGACGGTGACGGCATTGCGATCCTGTCCGATATCCTTGGTGATGAAGATCATCTTGGTGATATGGACTTTAAAGTGGCTGGTACGGCTGATGGTATTACGTCATTGCAAATGGACATCAAAATCGCCGGTATTACTCTGGACATTATGAAAGATGCTTTGACACAAGCGCACGGCGGACGTCTACACATCCTCGATGAAATGTCCAAAGCTCTTGACGAGAGCCGTGGTGATGTGGGTGAATTTGCACCGCGTATCGAAACCATCAAAATTCCGGTTGATAAAATCCGTGACGTGATTGGCACTGGCGGTAAAGTGATCCGCGAAATCGTTGAAGTGACTGGCGCGCGCGTCAGTGTTGAAGACGACGGTACGATCAAAATCGCCTCTAATGACCAGCAATCTATCGAAGCTGCGAAAGAGTGGATTATCGGACTAACGGCTGAACCGGAAGCGGGTGTGATCTACACAGGTAAAGTCGTTAAAGTGATGGACTTCGGTGCATTCGTGAACTTCTTCGGTAAGCGCGATGGTCTTGTCCATGTGAGCCAAATCGCTCAGGAGCGTGTGAACCACCCATCTGATTACGTTAAAGAAGGCGACGAAGTAAAAGTCAAACTTATGGGCTTTGATAATCGTGGCAAGGTTCGCCTGTCCATGAAAGTTGTTGATCAGGAAACTGGCGAAGAAATTGAAGAAGGCGGCGAAGACTAGGTCTTACCTCCTTTAGTAAAAAGAAATGAAGGCCCGCCTCGTGCGGGTCTTTTTTATGTGTCATGCAAAATGCCATATTTGGTAAACAGGGATGGACGCGGATATTAAACCCGCATAAAATGCCCGTATGAAAACTGATTTTGATGTGCTGATTGTTGGGGGCGGGCTTGTGGGTCTGACGGCGGCTTTGGCCTGTGCACAGGCCGGGTTTAAAATCGGTGTGATTGATATCGCGGAACCGTCTGACCAATTGGCGGATACCCATGATGGACGGGCATCAGCGATTGCGACGGCCAGTTTTCGGATGATGCGGGCCCTTGGGGTCGCGGACGCGTTGGTCGAGGGTGAGGATAGTCATGCGGGGCCGATCCATAAAATTTTAGTGAGTGACGGGCAGGCTGGCAAAGCGCCTTCGCCGCTCAATCTGTTTTTTGATAGCGCCCAGATTTCCGAGGCTAATGACGGGGAACCGCTGGGCTATATGGTGGAAAACCGTAGGATGCGCCATGCCTTGCATAAGCAAACCAAAAAGGTAAAAAATATTACATGGATTGCGCCTGTGCGGGTTGCGAGCTTTGAGGCAGGTGCGGATAAAGTCAGTATCCGTTTTGAGGATGGTAAAGTTCTCAGTGCTAACCTGTTGGTTGCCGCTGATGGGCGTAATTCCTTTATCCGCAAACTGGCAGGGATTGGTGTGAGCAGTTGGCCATGTCATCAAAAAGCGATTGTGACGACGGTTGAACATGAACTGCCGCATGAAGGTATCGCGCATGAATTGTTCCTGCCTTCGGGGCCATTTGCAATCTTACCGTTGACGGGCAACCGCGCCAGCATTGTCTGGACGGAAACACCGCGTGCGGCGGATGCCGCTATGGCTTTGGATGATGCACAATTTTCTGCCGAGCTTGCGCGCAGGTTTGGGAATTTTCTCGGCAAGGTTTGGCCAATTGCGCCGCGCTGGAGTTATCTGTTGAGTTTTCAACATGCGAAATCCTATACGGGCGAACGTCTGGTGCTGATCGGGGACGCGGCCCATGCGATCCATCCGATTGCAGGGCAGGGCTTTAATATGGGGTTGCGTGATGCGGCGGCGCTTGCGGAGATTTTGGTGCAGGCGCGCGCAGAGGGTCGCGATATTGGTTCGGACTTGAATTTAGATCTGTTCGAGGATTGGCGTAAATTTGATAATACGCTGCTGACCCATGCGTGTGACGTGTTTAACCGGCTGTTTTCTAATGATGTGGGGCCTTTGAAACATGCGCGTCGTCTCGGTCTTGGACTGGTTGATAAACTTGCGCCTGTCCGCGGATTTTTTATGCGCGAAGCCAGTGGTCAGATCGGGGATTTGCCGCCGCTTTTACGGGGTGAAGCCTACCGGGAGGACAGGGTGTGAGTATTGCATTTTACGGCTTGAAAACATGTGATACGTGTCGCAAGGCGCAAAAAGAATTGACGGCGGCAGGGCAGGATTTCCATGTTGTTGACGTGCGTGCAGATGGGGTGAGTGCTGAAAAACTTACGCAGTGGGCGGGTCAAATAGACTGGCAAAAACTTCTGAATACCCGTTCTACCACATGGCGTAATTTGGATGCCTCTGATAAAGAAAATGTAGATCAGGCGAAAGCGATTGGGCTTATGGCCGCACATCCGACCTTGATTAAACGCCCTGTTATTGAACATGACGGCGGGATTACAGTGGGCTGGAACCAAGGCGTGAAAGCGCGGTTTTTGTAAAACCTAGTCCAGCACTCTTGCTTCATCGGCTAGCATAATCGGCACACCTTCGCGAATAGGGAAGGCAAGCTTGGCTTTTTTAGAGATAAGCTCGCCGGCTTCGCGGTCATATTGAAGGCGACCACCGGTGACAGGGCAGATGAGAATTTCAAGTAGTCTCGGGTCGATTTGAATGTTTTGAGAATCTGTTTTTGTCTCGCTCATCAGAGTGTCCTGTCTGTGTTATTGTAAAATCGTGTCATCGCTTGAGCCACCCGTGTACAGGGAGGTATCGGAATGCAAATGCATGAGGCCAATGAGGAGCCTGCGGCGTTCCGAATGGGTTTGGGCTTCGAGCAGGGACTGCTTGTCGCTTGAGCTAAACGGACTGATCATAGCGGCTTGATCGACCAAGCGTTCCAGCGGTATTTCTTTAAGGCTTTGCCAATCCAGCCTGACTCCGAGGGTTTGTGCATAGGATTTCATCGCCATGGTCAAGGCGCCACGCTCGCCCTTTTGGGTTTTAAACGCTTCGGGGGTCAGGGGGCCATCATGAACGTCAACGTCCGCTTCAAAGCCTTCGTAATTGACACGGGCTTGTGCGTAGGGTGTGTTTGTGTCGGCTTTATCGAGGATGCGGAACCGTTTTAGCCCTTTAAGCACGACCATATAGCGATCATCCTCGGATTCGGCGAATTGCATAATTCGGCCTAGACCGCCAATTTTATTCAGCCCTTCCAGAGATGAGCGTTCATCATCATCCGTTGTCGGTTGCACCATGCCGATTAACCGATCTCCCTTCAGGGCATCATCTATCATGTTTAGATAACGGGGTTCGAAGATGTTGAGAGGTAATTCACAGCCGGGGAGTAAAACTGCACCCGCCAAAGGAAAAATGGCAATCGTGTCGGGATTGGTACGTTTGGCAAGGGCTTTGAAATGGGTGCTCATGTGCTCACACTAGCCGCTATGCAAACAAAATGGAAGACAGGCGTTTGCGGCCCTGTATGGCGATGTCAGACGTGACCCCTTCGGCTTCGAAAATGGTGAGCAGGAACTTGCGGGCGGTTTCATCCTCGTGAGCGCGGTTTTTGGCAATGCTCACGAGTAAATGGTCAACCGCGCTTTGTGTGTCGCCGGTGGCAGCGAGGGCTTTGGCGAGTTCTAGGCGTAGATCCAGATTGTCAGGGTCAGTATCAAGCTTGGCCTGTAAATCAGCTAAACCCGTATCGGCTTCCGGCGTGTCCGGTGCAGCTTCGCTTAAGGATAAGGCGGCCCGTAGACTGACAATATCTGCATGGTTTTCAATTTCGTCCGAGGCTTGCGCTAACAAGGAGCGTGCGCCTTCCTCGTCGTCATTTTCCAATGAAATGCGGGCTAGTCCGGCGAGGGCGGGGGCGCAGTCAGGATGCATTTGCAGGGCCTGGGCAAAGTCTTGTGCCGCACCGCCGGGGTCACCCGCGTTCAAGCTATCCTGAGCGCGTGCGACCAGTATTTCAGCTTCTGCGACCACATCCGTAGCACCGGTTAATTTGCCGACAAACTTCTTTAGCTCTGATTCCGGTTGTGCGCCTGTAAATGCGTCTACCGGCTGCCCGTCTACAAAAGCGTATACCATTGGTACGGACTGGACGCGCAATTGGGCAGCGATCTGCTGGTTTTCATCGATATTGATTTTGACCAGCTTCACAGCGCCGTTTTCGGCACTCACAACCCGTTCCAGTGCAGGCATGAGCTGTTTACATGGCCCACACCATGGTGCCCAGAAATCAACGATAACCGGCGTGGTTTTAGAGGCCTCAATCACGTCCGCCATAAAGTGGGCTTCGTCAGAATCGATAATGACGTTATCTGTGTTTATGTCTGTGTCCATAATGGGTTATCCGTTCTGTCGTTTGCGGGGGTGTTATGTACGGCCAATTTGTTTGTCGATAAATTCTTGCACCTTGCTTTGGGGCAGGGCACCTGTAAAGGCGTCGACGGGCTTACCGTCTTTGAAGGCGAAGACCATAGGGATGCCTCTGACCCGCAATTGTTGGGCAATACCGGAGTGTTCCTCTGTGTTGATTTTGACCAGTTTCACATTGCCGCCTTCTGCCTTTACCAATTTTTCAAGCATAGGCATGAGCTGTTTACAGGGCCCACACCACGGGGCCCAAAAATCGACGAGAACGGGTACATCATTTGATGTCTCAATGACGTCTTTCATGAAGCCGGCATCGGTACCGTGCAAGATATGTTCGTGTGTTGTCTCTGTGTCGCTCATCGTGTGCTCCTGTATTTGTCTTCTTTATGTGGGGGCTTTAGGGTTTGGTTCAAGCCCTGCCGTGAGCGCATCAAAATCGAGTATGATGGGGTTGTGTCCGGTCTCTTTGGCAAAGACAAGCATGTCCGCACTGGTAATCGCTGTGGTGGCCGTATTGGTCAGTGGATGAAAATTGGCAACGTCATGGGAAAAGAGGGCCTTGTCGAGGATAAGTTGGACATTGCAGGTACGGTCATTGATGAGTGCGAATAAAGTGACTGATCCGGGAGTGACGCCAAGGTTTTCTAGCAGGGCCTCGGGCTTGCCAAAAGACAGACGTTTGCAATCCAGATGTTTGTGAAGCTGGTTCACCGGGATTTGAGTGTTTCCCAGGGCACAGATGAGAAAATATACCCCTTTTTTGTCTTTTAAGAACAGGTTTTTTGTGTGTCCGCCGGGTAGGTGGGCTTTGATATCTTCGCTTTCTTCGACTGTAAAAACGGCTTTGTGAGTGTGGGTTGTGTGGGCAATGCCACATGTCTCGAAAAAGGCAAATAAATCGGCCTTTTGAGCCTCTATGTCTGGTCTTTTTTGTGCCTCTGTGGTGTCGATGGTTTTCACAGTATATCCTTGAAACAGGGGTTTGTTCCCCTCTATAAACTCCCTATACAGACTGTAGGGAAATATTTCCAGTCCAGAGGGTTTTAGGGCGCTGAGAAAAAGCGTAATATTTCACGAATAAGGCTTGCAGTTTCTCCAAGATTTTGTCATATAGCCCCCCTTGCATAGCTCCAACATGTTTGAGCTATGCACAACGTCTAAGAGCGGGCGTAGCTCAGTGGTAGAGCACAACCTTGCCAAGGTTGGGGTCGTGAGTTCGAATCTCATCGCCCGCTCCAGAACTCCCTAATCCCTTGTTTTATTTATAAGTTACTGAAAGTACTTACTTTTTGTACACAAATCTGCTACACAAATGCAATAGGAGATGCGTGTGGCAAAGAAGCAGAAATACATTCAAAAACGGGGTGAAATTTGGGAATTTCGTCGCCGTGTACCTACTGCACTTGTGGATAACTTTGGTCAGAAAGAGTTTTTCTACTCGTTAGGTACTGGTAGTGCTGCGGATATAAAGCGGCGATATGCGGATGTGCTCCAGGAGGTAGAGCAGAAACTCTCAGTTGCGAGGGGGAAAACCAAAGAGCAAAAAGTTGCATCATTGGATGGTTTGGATGTGGAGTGGGAAGCTCGTAGATGGTATAAGCGGGAACTCGAAAAGATAGCTAAAAATGATTTTCAGCAATTTTATGACGAGCATACAAAAAAAGGTCGTATTATTGATCTTGGTCTGGAACTGACTGAGTGGAAGTCTGGAGACCTTCTTCGCTATGGTGGTGATCTGCATCGTTATACGGACCGAGTTCTGATTTATTTGAAATACCCCAGAGCGCCATTAACGGCAGAAGAAAAAAAGTGGGAAAAAGAGAAAGAAAAAGAAAGAGCAAAAAGTATAGGCAAAGCCAAGGCCAAGGCTAAAGTAAGAGTTGAGTCTATTCGTGCTCATGTTGATAAAAACAGCGATAAATACCAACTGTTTGCGGAGTTAATCCGTAAGGGCTTAGTTCATCTATTAGAAGAAGAACTAATTCGTCTCGGGGTACAGATTAAAAAAACGCCAACTATCTCTCTTTTTAATCTTAATAGTGCCTATCAGCAGTCAGGCACATTAAATCATGGACCTTCCCATAATTCTAAGGCACTAGAGTGGTTGATCGAAGAATATTTTAAAGAACCAATACGGGAGAAAATTACAAATAAAAAGACTCTTGATGACATGCGCACTGCTTTTGATATTTTGATCGAGAAAGTTGGTTCAAAGAAGCAAATCAGGGATATCACCCGACAGGATTTTAAATATCTACGTGACATATTGGTTAAAATGCCAACGAATGCCAGAAAACTCAATCGTACCAAGAACATGAGTTTAGAGGAGCTTGTTGCTGACGCAAAGAAACATGGGCGGCGTATTATGAAGCCCGTAAATGTTAATAAGCGTCTCTCGAGTATGAGGAGTTTAATGCAATATGCTATGGTTGAAGGTTTTATTGATAAAAACCCCGTTGATGGGGTGGTTGCTGTAGACTTTAACCCCGTTTCAAAGAAAGATTTACGAAACTCTTTTTCACTTGAACAATTAAGAGTTATTTTCTCTTCGAAAGCATTTCATAAATCTAAGCCATGCGGGAATGCAATATATTGGGTGTCGTTACTCGCTTTTCTCCATGGGTTTCGTATGGAAGAAATTCTACAGCTAAGAACTTCTGACATAATATCTGATAAAAACAGTAAGGTGGTTTATTTTGATATTCATAACAAAAATGGAAATTTTTTGAAGAATCCCTTTTCGCTAAGAAAGGTACCTGTCAATCCTGAAATGCATAAATTGGGTTTTTCTGAATTCCTTAAATCTGTGTCTAATAAACCTAACTCCAGATTGTTCCCTGAGGTCGTCATGGGTAAAGCTGTGCGATATAGTAAAAATTTCTCTCCTAAATATTCAAGGTATCTGGAGCAGATAGGCGCTAAAACGGAGAAGACGAGTTTCCATTCATTCAGGCACACGTTCAGAGACGTACTAAGACGTGCGGATATATCTAGTGAGCGGGTTGATGCCTTGGGGGGCTGGAATAATGAAAAGGGCGCGAATCGCAACTATGGTGATGGACAGTTTATGTCTGAACTCGAAAAGGAAATGAATAAATTCGCATACCCAGAACTCGACCTTAGCCACCTATATGTTTGATAAAAGACAATCGAAATCACAAACGACTTTAGTCCGCCTTAATTCTCATCTTTGGCGGGAGTAATAGTCAAATAAGCTAAGCATACTTGGCTGAAACGACAATTAGATTTGCCAAAGATGTGGATATAACAGCGACATAGATTTGAGGGTGGTTTAAGGATGCGCTAAAGCTTCCTTTAGGAGCTTAGAAATCCACTCAATCTCTTCCTCATTGAGCTTAGAGAGTTTAACCACCAAATCCCCTAGCGGCCCTCTTTCATTGATCTCAGAAAGCTCTTGGGAGGGAAACAGGGCATTAGGGGGCACTCTTAATTCCCGACAGAGTTTATCGATGGTATTAAAGGAGGTTCCAGAGGTTCCTCGCTCGATCTTCCCTATCATTTCTGTCGTCACGCCGACGCGTTCCGCCAATTGGGTTTGGTTGAGACCTGCTTTGTTTCTGTAATGTCGTACTTGTGCGCCGAATAGGTCTTTAAGCGTTGTCATGATGTCTCCGTATTTACGTAAACGGTAACGGGATCACGACAAAGGTGTGAGGGAGTGATAATATGGAAAATTATAAATACGAAATATAATTGCAATCAATTGCAAATTAAGTAAGGATAGTTCTTGAAAGTCATATTCCATAACAGGTGAGGGCGGAGCATGAAGCGTATTTTTACAAGTTTGATTGCAATTGGGTTCGTGGTGATTCCCGCAACTGCATTGGCGGTTCCTGAGGTGAAACAAGATTTAGCTTTAGAAGGAGCAACTCGGATCGGACGATGGTGTGACACATACAGCTACACCGATCCGACACTTGATTACATCATTGAGCTTTGGAAGCTGAAAGATGGTAAATATAAGAGACTTCAAATCTTCAAAAAAGAAAAAGACGGTGAGCAGCCTATAAATGTTCACTCCGCCAACAGGCTAAATGGATCGTATCGCATCCATGATGATTTTGGTGAATATGTCCGTGTAGCTAGTGATGGTTCCTTGAGAATGTATGACGGCGACGGCTTCATCCGCAAGGCGCGGCCAGTTGGCCTAAGTACCAAGGCTGGAGAGTGCCGAGTATTGGCCTCCCATTAATTGAACCAAGGAAATTGTTATGAAACGATATTTAATGAGTTGTGTTGGGGGCTGTGTATCGATCGCTATGTTGTCGCCTATGATAGGCCATGCTCAATGCCCTGTGAAAATAGGAAGCTTAGTTACTCTTGGGGATGTTGAACTCGCCTATAGTAGGTTGGAGCAAAGCACCCCGATAAAGGGGGAGTATGAAACAACTGTAGAGTTTGAGGCTAGAAAAACGACTTCTGGAGGTAAAGCCAATGAAACGTTGCTTCTCAGGTCAGTGTGGGATCCAAAACGAGTGAAATATGATGCGGACAATCAACGGTTTGTGGCTTCTTCATTTGCTTGGAGTAATCTTGGAATTGGTTGGAGAAATGCGTTAAAAAATGGTGAACCGTATGGAATAAGCGGAGTGCAATCCTTGAAGCAACACGGGATAGTATTGAAAAAAGATATTGTAGAAGGCGATAGTTATGAAGCGTCAAATGCATATGGCGCGACAACACGTGTTGTTGCAATTACTGATACGACTTATGCGGTTTACGACCGAAAGAAAAAAGACATGTTTGATGAAAACTGGTCTACAGATTTTGTAGTAAGCAAAGCTAAGGGGAAGGATGGAAATGTAGATATAAGTGGGCCTGCAGTTGGTATTCCTGTTCCAATCGATGAGGCGAAGCAAATCAATGGAAAACTCCAAGTTGGTATCTATTTTAAGCTGAAAGGCCCAAAAATCCTTAAAGGGAGTGGAAGTTTTTCGGCGACCATGGCTGCACCCTACGATAAGGATTTTCAATATCGTATATTTGTTGGTGATATTTTATGTGCAGTGATCACTGACCCGGATGGTAAGGTGTTGAAGACTGTTCTGCCTAGTTACTGATTTGGAAGCGTTATCGGCTTCAAGCGTTTGTACATGAACGTTCGCCTTTGCATTATGGAGTAGAGTGGGAGGTAAACATGTACGAATCTATTGGCTTGCCTAATGATTTCGAAGAATATGCTAAGAATTTGTCAAATGCTGGTGCGGAGCCAGCAGAAGAACGGCTGAACAATTTACTACGGTTGGACATATCTGTGCTGAATAAAGAGGGCGTATTATCCAACCATGTTCCGGTCTCAATGACTATCTTGCAAAGCGGAAACCCTATTGGAGCTATACAGCTTCAAGCCTGTCATAATTTCTTATGTATTCAGTATCCAAACGCCGAACAGACGAACACCTCACAACAAATAGTGTTGGAGAAGACGCCGTGTCATTATGGCGGAACTCGTAAATGGTTCCTCTGCCCTGATTGCGACAAGCGGGTTGGGATTTTATATTGGCAAGATCATTTCAAATGCCGCCATTGTACAAAGCTACATTATGTGAGCCAGTATCAGTGTGAACGGACACGGCTATTTGCAAGAGCCCGCAAGATCAGGCGGAGCTTAGATGGTTCGGAGAATTTGCTGGAACCGCTTCCCAAAAGCCCAAAGGGAATGCATATTACCACTTACTTGAGGCTGCTTGAAGAATACGTGGTGAAAAGTTCGAAAGCGCTATCGATGGTTAAGAGGTAATTTGGAGCTGTTTCCTTATGCTGTTTGCTGGGGTTGCAAGGAAGTCTGCTGGTGGAGGCAAAGCGGACATTAGTCAGTGTCTCATTTTCGGCGAATTCAGGACGTTGAGAAATTTCTTCTCCGGAGGCAAAAGCGGGCGTTAGAATATTTGAGGTTTAAGTCACGATGATCCTCCAGAGCGGACCTTAAAATATTGCGCTTTCAAAAGTTTGCATTACGATTAAAAGCTATTAGGCATTGTGTTCAATTCACTGTCTTACTTATCCGGAGCTTTTATTTTGTCGGCCTTCAACCCAACCAAAGAGCAAAAAGATATACTCTTAGCTTTCAAGAAAGGGAAAAATATAAAAATTCATGCTTTTGCCGGGACAGGCAAAACGACTACACTCGAATATCTAGCAAGAAAGACAAAAAATAAAGGTTTATACATTGCCTTCAACAAACGAATAGCTACTGAAGCTCGAAAAAAGATGCCTGATAATATCGATGCCTCAACTATTCATTCACTGGCATGGAAATGGGCAAGCGAGAAATTTGCCAAAGAAAAACTTCTTCAATCTCCAAATCGAGCTTTACTGAAAAAATCTGTTCCCATTCCAAGCGTAAATGGATTTTCCGAATACAAAACAATTACAACTCTTTCGCTAGTCTTGAAAAATTATTGTAACAGTAGAGATGAAAAAATTAGCTCGAAACATTTGCCTTGGGGTCATCTTTCTTACCTAAGTGAACAGGAAGTATTGGAAAGAAATGCAGATATACTGGTAGCCACGGCTCAAAGTGCTTGGGAAAAGATGGGAAACCCAGAAAGCGATCTACCACTCGGGCATGATGGTTATTTGAAACACTGGTCTCTGAAATTACCTGTTCTTGACTATGATTTTTTATTTATTGATGAAGCACAGGACTTGAGTCCTGTTATGTTAGAGGTAATTGATAACTTTGGCGGGCAGAAAATATTTGTTGGCGACAGTCAACAACAAATATATTCATGGCGCGGTGCTGTCGATGCGATGAGGCACGAAATTATAGCCGAAGAACATTTTCTTACAAATACATTTAGATTTGGCAATGACCTATCAAATCTTGCGAATAGAGTGCTGAGATCATTGTTAGTTGAAAAGCGGATAAACTCTCATTCAGATACTGGGACGAGTGTAGAAACAATTTCTGACCAGGATGCGAATGCGTTCATTTTCAGGAAGAATGCTACTTTAATAGCCAAGGCAGTAGAATTATATACCTCGGACAAGCCTTTTTATATTGTAGATCCAAATAAAAACATCGAACAATCTGTTCAGGATTACTTTCGCCTGAATGATGGTCTTTGGGGGAAGAGTCAGGCATTTGAAGGGTATAACTCATGGAGTGCTGTTGTCTCAATAGCAAAGAAAGAGGAAGATAATCCTTTTCGAGGATTTGTAGAGTTATTTGAAAGCAACGATCCAAACATTATTCTTAAAGCAATCAAAAGCTCAAAAAAAAGGGAAGGAAAATCATACCCGTCACTTACAACGGGGCATCAAGCTAAAGGCTTAGAATGGGACAGCGTCAAACTTTCAAGTGATTTTGAATTTCCTACTGATGCGTTAAATCTACAGGGGCAAGAAGAAGAGCTAAGGCTTCTTTATGTAGCCATGACGCGTGCTCGTAAGATTTTGGATATGCCACACCAACTTAAGGATTTTTGCGAAAAGCAATTGGGGCACTCGCCGCAAAAGTTCGCTGTCATTGACTTGGAAACGACCGGTTTGGATCCTGATTATGGTGATAGAATCACTGAAATAGGGTTTGTAATTTGGCAAAATGGTAAGATTATAAAACGATACCAATCCCTTATTAATCCAGAGCGAACCATACCCTCATTCGTTCAAGAGTTGACAGGTATTACGGACAATATGGTTCGCAACGCACCTAGCTCCCGTGAGGTTTTATCTGAAGCTATGGAGATTTTAGGCGATACTCCGCTAGTAGCACATAACGCTTCTTTTGAGCGTAAATTTTTAAACAACGAGCTTAAACTTATTTCACGCAATTTTTCAGTCGACTTGATTTGTACCCTTTTATTATCTCGCCGCGTTTTTCCAAATTTATCGAGTTATAAGCTTGGAAACTTGGTTTCAGAGTTCAATTTACCAAAGGGAAAAGCTCATAGAGCACTTAGCGATGCAGAAATGACAACTCACCTGCTGTCTGAAATTCATAGAATGTTGCTTCATGAAACCGATGGAAAGTTTTTGCTGACAGCAGACAATCTTTTGAGGCTAACGAAGGTTACGCCAAAATACTTTCGTGAAAATGGGATAGATAATGCTGTGCTCATGGCTCAAAATAAATATTTGAAAACTACTTATAGTTCACATGATTTTTCAAAAGAGTTTATGGAAAAATCCAACAAACAATCAAAGCAGGCGGAGCTTAAAAGAAAACTGGAAAACAAACACAAACCAAAAAAAACAATACCTGAGAACACAGAGAGTCCCGATGCAAACTTTGGTATTGATTGCTCTATAAATGTGAGAGCTCAGAAGCCCAATAAGAAGTCGGGGCAGACCGCGCTCAAGAACTTACCAAACCAAAAACCAAAGAGCAAGATAGGGCTTTTAATTCTGGGCTTAGGTGCTTTCATAATTGGTATATACACTATAAAATTTATCGCTTATTATGCCGTAACAATCCGTAATTCATCAGCACTTACGGAAAATGAAATTCAGACCTCACCTGCAAGAACAGGAATTGTGACAGCTAGTGAGCTGAGACAGCGCAAATGTCCCAGCACAGATTGTGAGGTGATTGGTAGTAGTCTAAGAGGCCAACGAGTCATTATAGTCGACGAGCGAGACGGATGGTATAAGATTTCACCTCCACAAGAAATTAATAAAGATCAAGAACATTGGGTGTCGAGCGATTATGTAAAAACCGTAGCGAATACCCAATAACGGCTTAGCTCTTAGTTACCATCGTACTTGTGGTTTCTATTCCGAGAATACGTAGCAATTAGCTTTTGGCGAATATCAACCCTAAAGTAGGCATTCGCTAAAAAGAACAGGAAGAACCTTCTGTCGTAATTTAATGTCCGCTTTGCCCCCACTGAAGGCCTAACAGTGCATAAGGATAATGTCTGCTATTGGGGAAAAGGTATCTTTATACAGGCTTGATGTTTTCATTAGACCGCCGAATTTCCCTATATTTTTTCTTGCCCACGCCCGCCCTTTAGCTACGCTTCGTTCGGGGTGAAATCGTTTTGCTCTCCCGTATTTATGGGAGGCAGCATTGCTCGATAACATTTGGACTGAATACCTGTGTGAACAACTGGCTGATAGATTAGCCACATACAAACCACCACAACACGAATATCAATCTCTACCAGAACGCTGGATCGCCATGAGCCTATTGCAAAAGGCCATAAGGCGGAGCGATACACAGGAGGCTCTACGGGCAGGGCAATATCTACTGAACCTTGACTATCGTATGTTCTGGCGGCGACTGTGTGTGATTGCGTGGGAAGATATTAGCTTCGGTGATTTCGACCTTTGTGGGATGGTCACGGCGGCGGCGGGGTCAAAACGGTGGAGGGAAAAAGTAGGGGGTGAGTGGAAAATAGCTTCGTATCTCATCCGCCAACTCTGCACTGTACCCAAAAACAGGGTGACAGACGATATTGTAACCATAGTGGATCACGATGTTTCCCTTGAAGCTATTCGGGAGGCGTTGGCAAATGCATCTGTCGAGACCGTAATGTCTATGGCAAACGCATTGTCTGAACCATTTTCCCACCGCGTCATAGCGGCATGGTATGCTCTTGGCACTGACAAGTTTGCATCTGAGGTGTTGTATCGACGTAAGGGGGATGTAGAACGTTTCTTCACATGCTTTGATACAGAGCAATGCCCCGAGCATGTTCTTGCGATCTGTAGAGTAGGGGTGTCACGATCAGGAACCATACTCCCCGCGATCATACCATTACTCTGGAATGATTGGCGGCAAGTATCAGAACCGCTAGGTGCAAAATCAGATACCGATCTCTCCACATACCAGATAAGCACAATCCCACGGTATGCTTTTGATGGCCATACAAGAGCAGGGCGGCGGTATCTATATTGGTTGGTCAATCAATCTCCCGAACTCCGTGAATATCTGCACACTGTGATCTCTAAGACAGATCGGAATGCACTCTTAAGAGAACTGTGTTTCAAAGTCTTATCTGCAATGTGTACTGACCGCCAAGCTTGGGATGTAACAGACAGGATAAGACACCAAGCTGATCAGGTTGGCTATGGCCTCACGGCGGCTCAAATCAGTGACGGGATGCGAATATTACAAACATCCATGAATGCTCACCCAATGACGGAGAAGCACCTATGAGCCGCTCGGTAACACACAAACCCTCCTTTATCTGTTACCCGAAGCTTGGGGGGCAATATGGGCGGCTATAAGGCTCCTCCAGCCGCCTACCTCCGAGTTAGCACCCTAAGGCAAGGCATGTCAGGCTTGGGGCTTGATGCGCAACGTAAAGCTATAGAGACTTTACTTGATGGTCAGTCATACAAAGAGTTCATAGAGATAGAGAGCGGTAAGAAGTCAAAACGTCCTGAACTGGAAAAGGCCATAGATTATTGCCGCAAACACAAAGCAAAATTGGTCATAGCCAAGCTTGATCGCCTAGCCCGTAATGTGCACTTCATATCTGGACTTATGGAAACGGGTGTAGACTTCCTTGCCGTCGACATGCCTAACGCAGATCGGTTTATGTTGCATGTTTACGCTGCTATGGCGGAGGAAGAGGGTAGACGGATTAGTGAACGGACTAAGGCGGCGTTGGCGGCGGCTAAGGAGCGAGGTGTTGAACTTGGGAGAAATGGGAAGGTGCTAGCAATAAAGAACAGGAAGGAAGCTGAATTGTTTGCACAAGCTATTGCGATGAGCTTTGACCGCTTGGGAATAACACAAGATATGAATTTGCAATCAATTGCACGCGTACTCAATGAAGGAGGTATAAAAACCAGAAAAGATGGAATTTGGTACAAAACCTCGGTAGCTCGGCTCCTTGATCGTGTGTAAGGTCTGCTGCTGGAGGCAGAGCGGACGTTAGAGAGCACTTAGAGCTTGAAATTTTAGATTTGAAATTCAATAAAACTATATGCTATAGTTGTATTTTTCACATTGCCCCTGTTATTCAAGGCATTCTGTTTTTCTCTATTGGGGGCTGTATGACGATTGTGATATCTACATGGATAGCAGCATTAACCGTCTTAATTGCCGCAGCTGGATTGTCCTTCACAATCTATAAGTGGTGGAAAAACCAAAGACAAATTTGCTTGCTTATTTCAGTGCACATTGCATCAATTCTAGAACGTATCGCAAGGCAATGTTTGGAAGTATCTTATGATGAGGGTGTGTTCGACGGAGGTGACAATCCTTCTGAGCTTCATCCGCGTAACGTGACAACATGTTTAGCGCCCATGCCGAGGTTCGATGATATGAAGAATATAGAATATATTAAGCCAAAATACCTTAATAAGCTGTTTGTCTTGGCTCCAATTGAAGACTCAATACAGGAATACCTTTCCGATGCTTGGGAACATGATTATGAATTTAATCACTTTTTTTCCCACCGTCAGATATTTTATGCAGGGTTTGGGGAATATGTCTCTCGTCTCGCTCTGGATATTCGTAATGATGTCAAGGCACCAAGCATTGGGAAGTTAGCTACTGATAACGAAAAAGATTTAAAAAAACGTCTGAGAGACTTAATAGGAAAATCGAATAATGGTGAGAACGGTATCAAAAATACCTATGAGTGTGTTTTCTTGCCGACTCCTGAGAGCTACTGGCCCGAAGGTTAATCGGCCCAATTTATAGTATCTGGACCCAAAAATTTGATTAATTAAGCAACTGAGCTAATGTCCGCTAAGGGGATAAATGTACAGTTTCGGTTGTGACCGTTAATGGGGAGTTCGCACAACTTCTGTGATGTCTACTCCTGAGGAGAAACACGAAATTTAAGCAAGTAGCCACGATCACAATCTCGAGAACAATCTTGTTCCATATGTTCCGCGAGTTCCGCCAATATATTTAAATGCTGAATTTCTGGAACCTTAAAGTTCATATGGAACATCTGGAACAGATGGTACAAGTATACTGGGTTCGTTGTTTTGTGGCACTGGTGTGTCACGCTCATAGCCGCGTACCGACATTCCGTTTATACGCAGTTTTTTGGGGCCGTTCCATCCCAGGTCGTTCATGCACTCAGCAAGTCGTTTTGAGTGATGAACTTGGGAAAATGCCGATTTCATTTGTAAATATTCTATTAGCAGTGTGTTGCTTGATACACGCCATTTTTCCCCACATTGGGTGCCTTGGACATCCTCTAAGGCTTCTAGCCATGGGTCTTCAAGTAATCGCGCGTGCTGTTCCAATCCAGCATCATGCCATAACGCTTTTGGCAAGATAATGCTTTGTCCTTGTGCCTCCAAAGCAACCGCCTCTGCCCAGAGTAAATCTCTGTCTTTCTCAATAGCTGCCAAATCAATTGCATGGGTTTCTACTGGTAAAAACCGTCTATTACCTGTTCTATCTTTCAAATATACGGTGTCATTAGTTGTACCAATTATGATTGATTGTCGCGGTGTGTTTTCCTTGTATCTTGCATATGCTGGTCGACCCCGATCTTCAGTACGTGATAAGAACGATTTCATTTTTGCAACTTCGGTATGTTTCAAACCCGATAGTTCAGAAGCTTCGTATATCCATACACCCTCAAGCAACTCCATTTGTGTTTTGCTGTCTAGTCCAATGATTTCCTGATCTGAGAAATTGTCGTTACCCGCTAAAATGCGTAAGGCTGTAGACTTACCACTGCCTTGCTTGCCTTCTAGTACGACCATTGTATCAAATTTACACCCAGGTTTTCGTATTCTACGAACGGCGGCTATGAACATAATTGTCGAGATGGCTTGGTTTAACTCGGTTTGCTTTGCTCCTAGATAGGTGTGTAAGAAGTCCTTAATTCTTGGAGTTTTGTCCCAAGTTAAACTGTTTAGATAAGTTCGTATCGGGTGATAGGGGGTTTCGTAGCATAATGTTTCAATAGCATCTCCTAGGTTTTCTTTCTTAGGATCGAACCCAAAGGTATCGATGATTTTTTTGCGCAAAGTGATTAAAGTTTTATCGGAGATTTCCCCAGAATATTCACCTAAGAAACCTGCTGTTACGAATTTACGATTGCGAAAAATATTATGTGAACAGGTAACTTCTAAACGCTTAATGCCTGTATAGGCGTTTAGCATAGTTGCTTTTGGTTTATTGTATTGGGTGATATCTGGCCATTCACCTGAAGTCACGACTGTCGCTTTCTTGGCCTCCCGAAAGGCTTCTTTTGCAGGCTGGTTTTTTTCTAAGAACCTTTCAGAGATACCGTATTCAGGGTTGATGCAAATTCCAGCTATTGACGTGATGCTAAGTTTCATTTTTGCCAATGCAGTCATTACTTTCCAAGTGCATTCGCTACGAGATTTGTACTTTGGGTTCTTTGAGTAACGTGGATGTATAGGGTCGTCACCGAGCTTAATTAGCTTATGTATTTGGTCGGGAATTTGTAAGTCTAGCTCTTCGATCGTCATTTTCTTAACTTCGGAAGCTGAATGATCATCTATCGGGAATAGTATAATATTTTCTATTGGTGCAAAATCGGTGATATCATAAGTTTTCAATGGACTGGTCATTTTATTTTACCTCATAAGCTAATGTTGGTATGCGCCCGCTTGCTTGTTTTTTTGCATTAGGCATATTTATAGTGCCGGGAATTCGCATGATACGATCCACATTGTGGCAATGGTCTCCGTCTAAGCGCACTGCGATTGACTTGTTGGTACTTTCGATTTGCATAAAATTAGAGCAGGGAGTGTTTAGTGCCCAAAACGCTTGATACCCACCCCCAGAAAAAATTACTATTGATGGTGGCGGCGAATGCGATTGAATTTTGTTGAGGGTTTCAGGGCTTGGGTCATCAACATCTACATACAAATGGGTGGCATATTGGATGTCGCTTTTTTTAGGTTTTTTGTTTTTGAATCCATCGGTTGGCCGATTGGGTAGGAAGTAGAAATTTAGTATCCCCATGCCGTCAAAAATATACTGGCGTAATTTTTCGTTTTCGTGATGTTCAAATGTTTTTGCTAAAATTTTATTTGTTTTGGGATCAATAGTAAAAATATGGTTGGGTAACCCGACGTTAAATTTGGATACAAAGCTAACAGCTTCATCTGGATTTCCCGATAACATCTTTTCTTTCGGTGCTTGGTGATGCGTTATAATATTAAGCATTCTCGTCTCCTCTTAGTTTGAATGCACTTGGCTCAGTCACGAAGGAAGCAGAATTTTGAATATCATCAAGGTGTGAAATATATTTAGACGTGGATAATTTTAGTTGAAAAATAGGTGACTTTTGCTACACAATCTGCTACACAAATGTGTACACAACCAATGTGTTGCAGATTAAAAACATGCAATAAAACAAGGGTTTCCGGGTTTTTCGTAGGTATCTCATCGCCCGCTCCAGTGACCTCCATGTCATTGAAAACGCTAAAAACTCCAATAAAACCGTGCTTTTGCTATACTTTGGTGTCCGAGGTCAGCGCCTATGGCACAGACCTAAATCTGTGCCATAGGCGCTGACCTCGGACAAAATATGCTACACATTTATGTGTAGCATATTTAAAAAGGCACTGTTTTATAGGACTTTATAGGGTGGCGTATGAGTTCCCGCCACCCGTACCAAAAGCTGTCATTCCTTATATATTCCAGTTGTTTGACATCAACGCTTATGGCGCAGACCTAAATGCTATTCATATGAAGGTGGGCACTCTGTGCTGTTCAGTGGCTTTAAGTTTATCAAGAATAGTATAACAATCTTAAAGCACACTCTATAAGTTTAATTAATTTGCTTTCTTATATTTCCATAATATGCTGATTTCATAAAATTAGAAAATTTGGAGTGGATTATGAAAGCAATGTTGATGATCGGGGCTGCTTGTTTAATTATGGGTTTGGGTGGATGCGGGGGCTCTGGAACGGATAAGAATGAGGAGAATGACCCCTCTACAAAAACGGTGCAGGTAGAAAAAAAGTCCAAAGTTAAAAAGGTGACTGAAGGTTACACGCTAGATCAATATTTGAATGTTTCTGTGCTGGGACTAAAACCTTTGATGACAATTAAAGAGGTGAGACAAGAACTTGAAAGCAAGGGTTTTGAAATACCGACAGGCGGCGGTTTTATGGCTCCAAGTTCACCCTTAGGGTTGGGTTGCGATGAAGTAGATAGAATTAACAAGTGCCGCATTGGGCAAACACAATCAACTGCTACTTTATCCGCGCGCACTGACAGTGAAACAGGTGTTCAGGAAACTGTTGCTCCATTTTTCTTTTTAGATATTGATGGTATTGAAAAGCTTTATAGCGTCAAATATACTAAGCCTTTTGCAGATCCGATCCACCCCGAGAACATGAAGGATGCATTGCTTAAGCGTTATGGCAAAGCCAACCGAGTTGAGACACGGGGTGATGCAAATAAGCAAGAATTATTCATACAGTATTTAATGCATGCGAATTTACCTAGTGGTGAGGCCTATGATGATGTTTTAACAGAACAAACTGTGCAATCGTTGTTTGGTGAAACTAAAGCCATGCGTGCATCTATAACGCGAATGCAATGTTTTAATAATCATCTTAAATATTACGATGTCGTTATTGATGAGCGATGCTCATACCTTATGGGCTTGGATGCTTATGGCACGCATTTATTCTTTGAGGCTATTA
This sequence comes from Robiginitomaculum sp., assembly GCA_002733605.1. Lineage (GTDB taxonomy): Bacteria > Pseudomonadota > Alphaproteobacteria > Caulobacterales > Maricaulaceae > Robiginitomaculum_A. Next base: position 105,649 of record NVWK01000002.1, on the reverse strand, counting down.
AAGATGCACGTGCACTTCAGATTAATGTGACCTCAGATAAAATGATTGTTGAAACGATTGGACGGTTTATACCGGAAGCGGCCCAAACATGGAAACGTGAGCAGGATGTCAGAGAAAAAATCAAAGAGTTGGAGAGTAGACGAAATCAAAAAGCGAAGGGGCTTAGTGATTTATAAGGCCGTTAAACTACACATGTTTGGACTATCAATATAGAACCGAAGACAACCAAAAGATTGTGCCTCTGGTGTTTGCTTCTGTATTGTCCGGCTTCACATAAAATGGCACAGATTTAAGCCTGTCCTATTTTATATGGAGACGAGTTGTACTGGGTACTTATAGAATGATTTGAATGGGTAATATGTCTTGATCTTAAAAAGTTTAATTTAGTTTGCTTTTTGAGCCCCGCAAAAATTTTTTTGTACAAAGGCTATTATTATTCCATACTATTTTCCTGGGCAGTTGGAGGATGAAGTATGATGAAAAAGAAAATTGGGCGTTACGTGGTTGCTTCAATAGCAATGGCCGTGAGCATTTGCTCATTTACACAAGTAAGTGCTCAAGAGGTAAAACTAAACATTTCAGCAGAAAATTTTTCTGAGGGTTATACGGGGCAAGTAAATGTTTCTAGTGCAGGTGTGCTCGTTGGTCTTTCAATAGGTGCCAAGTCAGTTTGGACGATTTCAAATGTTGCGGTGGAGCTTCCTAAGGACACGCCAAAACAGCTCTGTTTACGCATATCAAGTTTGGACGGTAGGTTTTGGTCTGAAAACCCATATCTACCACCAAGCGGTGTAACTACGGCAAGTTTAGGGCCGCTCACTAAGCAATACACTAAGGTTTTAAAAACCATGTCGAGTGAGCAGCTAGCATTTAGAATTGCGGTTCCAACATCGACAGGATGCACAGATTTATCGTCTGCTCACTATCTCCCTGTTATCGGTAGTGGTGAGAGTGTGCTTGTGGTACATATAAACAGTGGGGATAGGCGGGTTGTTACTCGTCTATCTAGGGCAGGGAAGGCTATATCAAATAATGTTGAATGCGAACCTATTGTCAATTCAGCTCGTGTTGCTGCTGATAGGGTGTGCCGTATTCCATTACCCGAAGCGTCGGGTAGAGCCGATTTACAATTGGCTTTAATCGGAATGACAGGGCAAGCGGAAAAATTGAAGTTCGATATATACATTCCTCCCTACACCCTCAAGCATTAGACTGGACTTGTGATGTTAAAACATACGATATTGATTTCTAGTGTATTGGTCATACTTGCTTTCATCGGTTTGTGGGCATTGCCCAAGCCCGATGTTATATTATCTATCTCTGCGCAATCAGAAACAGTTGAATATCAGGTTATAGATAGTAGTGCGGCAAGCATTATGATGCATAACGTATTACTTATAGATGGAAATTCGGATCCATTTGAAATTGCAAAACCACCAACGTGTTTAAGAGGCCGATTGTTACCTGAAGCGGGTATTAATGTTCGTTATAGACGCGGTAGTGACGGCTCGATTGGCATTAGTTTTTCCTCGGAGAATGAAGTTATTCGTGCGGCGCACTTTGAAAGTGAAAGTGGTGATGTTGTATCATTGTCAACCTTAGACCAACTATATCTAAATCCTCGAAATGAAGCTTGCCCTGCTAAACTTCCAGATGCTCTACCAATTAGAGGGCAAGGCAATATTGGCACATTACGCACATTTGGTAGCGGGCTTGAAATGGAACCGGGTGATCTAATCGGCGGACAGGTTCGGGTGACCGCAAAGGCCGTAGAGAGAGTTTTCTTTATTTTTAAAGGCGCGCGAGGTCTATATGATGCCGGGGTAGTAAATCTCCCAGCAGGCTCAATGCTCCGTAGCGAAAGGCGTAATGCAGATAATAAAAGCTCTTTGCCCTGGATTGGCGCTGCGCGAATTTTAGATGAAAACGGAATTACTGGATTTCAAATTGATGTCTCTACTGATAGCGACACGGTTTGGCTTTACAGATCAGGACAGGGTGAAACTGACGGAAAACCAGATCCAATCGGAGCATCTGCATTTGTGAGCCAAACTCGTGACCCCGGTATAATTAGAATGCAAGTATTGTTGGCTTTGATACTTATTATTTTTCAAACAGTAGCCTCTGTGATGCAAACAGCCGAACCAAATAATAGCGCCCTAAAGGTTAAATCGTCAAAGCCCGATAAAAAAGCAAGGGCCAATAAACCAGAGAAAACAAAAAATGACTAAGACGGTAGCTATCAAGCGTCCATTGAAAACCATCATGTTTGTTGCATTGACAACGCTTTCAGTCTCGGCACAGGCTGGTGTTGTTCGCGTTGGCGCAGGAGGAGGTGCTAGCCACGGCCACGGCTATGTATTTGGATCATCATCAGATGGAAGCTGTTGGCTTGCTACTCCAGCTCATGTGTTGCGTGCAACTGACGGGTCACTAACAAGCAACGTCTTGCATGATGCGCAAGGCCGTTCAGGTGTAGCCGTCAACCCTATTCAACCTGATATGTCTGTAGACCTTGCATTCGCCCGCGTAACTGGCCTTGGCCGCACTTGCCTTGACAGGTTAACTATACGCCGTTTGGATAGCGTACTTGAGGCAGGGTCAGATGCTAGGCTAAATTTAATTGATACGGCTACAAGCGGTGCGCGTTTTCTCCCTATGCGTATTCGCACGGCAGACGGAGGTGTAAAAGCTATAAAGTTTTCAGTAGAACCCGTCCCTTCATCCGCTAATAAAAACCCAAAAATACAGCAAGGATTTTCTGGTGGGCTGATTGACCGTAACGGCGCGGCTACATTGGGCGGCGGGGATTTACCGCTCGGTCTTGTGCTCAGTGTTTGCGATAGTGGGAGCGCACAAGGCGGTGCAGATATTGATTTTGATGATTTATTTGGGGGCGAAGTTTCCAAAGCGCCAAAACATGACATCTGTGGTGCAGGTCATTATGCGACCGTACTCCGCATGGATGAAATCCGCCGACTGTTTGCGGAGATGGAAGCAAGCACGATCAAACCCAAACAAGCGTCCAGTGCTAAAAACAATATACGGCTTTTAAATTTTACGGGCGAAACCATATCGGGAACCCCGGACGGTTTAATCGCGGGTTCCGGGTGCTGGACGGTAAAGCCGGATAAAAAAGGCCGTATCACTTTGGATTATTTATTGCCGGACAATGTACAAACCACCGCAGTGTCAATTCAAACCTGCGATGGTGACGGTAATCTTGGCGGCGTAGAAGTGCGCGGTGGCGCGGAAGTAAACAATACTACGGCTTATCGATATTGCAGCGCAAGCCATGCGAGTATAAATTGCACGGTTGGTTCACGAAAAGTCAAAGTTGTTCAGTTAAATGTCAGCCCAAAATCTAAGCACTCTCCACTGAAATTACGAAGTATCACTGTGCAAACAAACCCTATCTAAGGGGAAGCGCTACAGCGGCAGGAAATGTTTCCTCGCCACAATGCATAATTCCTCTATAAATGTTTTCATCGGCTAAGCGTAACTGTAAACTACACCGGCTGTGTCTTTTAGTTCTATAACAGTTATGTTCAATTGAAATTTTATCACCTAATATTGATCCCATGAAGACACTGCTCGCCTCTGGTTTCGTTAAATTTTTCATGCAAAACCCAGTTATTTCACCAGATGTTGGATTATAAGTTTTAATTGTATAAATTAGCGACGGTCCGTAGTAGGCTTGTATTTCATAACTATGCCTTTCACGACTTCGCAAAGTATCTAAGGCTTCGTCATCATTATTTAGTGAAGCTTCTTTTTCCAGCATTTTGGCTGATTTTCCAACCACAATGGTTAATTGTTTTCTTGTTTGAAAATAATTAATTAAAGCCATCGCCTTGATATCATCATCATCACTAGCAAGTGCTTGCGATTGCGCATATCTGCGCACTGCCGCACTACTGTCCATCAATGCGTCTTCAACTGCTGCGAGGCGAATGATCGGACTTGGATCATTGAGCGCTTCTTCGAGCGCTAAAAGTTTATCTTTGGTGGATTGTGCAAAAGCAGGTGTCGCAATGAGCCCAATAAGGGCGGTGGTAAATAACAATTTTAACATAATGCTTCCCCGAGAGTTGTGATCAGTGTTTTACTGACCATTTATCGCTTAATACTACCTAAAACTGTTTTTGTATCAAGAGGAAAACTATGCTGTAACTTGATTGTGAACTAACTCGTTTCAAAGTTCCAAATCCGATTTAGCTAGGTGTCTGACGTCAGCGTACAAGAGACAGAACACCCGCAATGTTATTCAAATATTCTCCCCCATAAACCCCTTCAAACTACTATACAATCGTGCTATATATCAGGTATAGTAGTATTGAAAAAGCACGGTATTACTGCAATTTTTGCGATCCGCTTTGGTCTCTCATCGTCCGTTCCAGAACTTGTTAAGTGCTTATATTTGGCGTATATATCTTTAAATGTGTCATAGGTGCTGACGTTAGGTAGCCTCCAACTCCATCAATTTCAGCGAATACTTTAAGGTGGATTCCTACCGGGGCTTTTGCCAATGAGTTTCCAAGGAACGAGCTACGGCGTGCGTAAGCGGATGACAGCCGGATCAGAGCGATCCACTTTCACTTCGCCCAATAGTTCCAGAGTTTTGATCAAGCTTTCCGGGTCATCCACGTCAAATACGCCTGAAAGCTTCAATGAGGCCAAATCCGCATTTTCAATCAGAATGCGGCGATGGTTATACCGGTTAAACTGGGTGATAATTGTATCGAGATCGTCGCCTTCGAAAATAAGCTGCCCAACACTCCACGATTTTACAGCCTTGATATTGGCCTCTGCCACATGCACCGTTTTGTCCGCCTTTGCGACATAGGCCTGTTGGCCGGCAATCAGCAATAACCTGTTATGATTTGGCCTTAAAAATTCTGTCGGGCCGCTTGGTGTGTCTTCCGAAGGGCGCGGCGTATCCACACCATGCCGGATAATCTGATTTTCGGTTTCCACTGCGACTTTGCCTTCTATAACGGCAATCGAGGTTGTGTCTTCCAGACGATAAATGTTGAATTTAGTCCCAATGGCCTCGACGATTGTATCGCCAACAAGGACCCGAAATGGTCGCGATGGATCATGGGCAACATCAAAGAGGGCCTCGCCCCGGATTAATTCAACAATGCGCTGGGTGTCTTCGTAGCGAATGATAACCTCGGATTGGGTATTTACATGCACGGTCGATCCGTCTTCCAAAGTCATTTTTCGTTGTTCGCCCAACACCGTTTCAAAGGCAATATCTGTTACTTGATCCATAGCCGAAAGGGGGGGGGTAACGGGTTTGAGAACCGATGATAGACCGACGAGGCCCAACACAATAAATGCCAGCATTGCGGCAATATTACGCCCCCATGCTGGTTTTGTGGGGGAGGCAAGGGTAGGTTTATCAAGGACAGATTTATGGGAGGCAGGCAGGTTTGAGATGAGCGGAATAATTTCCGGGGCTTTTTCTGCCAATAAAACTTCTATTGAAAGCGCAGGTTTCTCGGGAATCTCGCCGAGATTTTCATATAGGGTCGTTGCCAGTAAAAGTTCATGCACATGTTTGGACGAAATAAGAAGCCATGCGGCCAAAGCTTCGCGCGCTTTTGGCGTCAGGCCACCAATATCGAGCAACACAGCCCATTCCGCAGCTTCGTCTCTGATTTGTTTGTTATGATAAGGTATTTTTTTCATCGGGTTATTCTGTCCACTGTTCGCGCAAAAGAGCGAGGGCACGTTTCAAATATGTCGTGACCGTGCTGGGGGCTATATCAAGATGTTTGGCGATCTCGGCGGGGCTGTAACCATCGCGTTTGCGCATCAAAAGGGCGGCGGCATAATGGGGGGGCATCTCTGAGAGTAGATGTTCTAATTTGGAGATTTCCGCGCGGTGTTGCAGGTTTTCTTCGTGCTGCATACCGTCGCCGTCCGCGCCTGTATTGTATATATCGTCCAAACTCACCGATGCCGGGTTCCGGCCCTGTTTAAGATGGAATTCATTCGCCAGATTGGCGGCGATACGAATGAGATAAGCTTCGGGATTGCGAATAAGATCAAGATCTTTAACTCTGGCCAAACGTAAATAAGTTTCATGGGCCAGATCCTCTGCATCTGCAGTATTGCCGAGGCGTGAAATGAGAAAATGCCGTACACTCGGGCCATGATGGGCAAAAATACCCGCCAATTTTTCGGGGTCATTTCGGGGCTCGAACTCGGTCTTGGCCATGGGGTTGATTACACGCTCTAAAATTAAAAATATAATGCCTGAACCCGGTGCAAAATTCAAACCCATTCCGGGACAAACGGATACCTACATCCAGTAGAGTGGTTTAGGAGTCGTTTTGGGGACAATTTTTCGGTAACGAATTCTGTGTCTCTAACTCTTTACGTAATATTGGACGTAACGGAACTATATTTGATTAAAACATCCCCAAAATCGAGAACGCAGCCCTCTACTTAGTAAGCACTCTTTTAAGTGCACACCTAAATTACGATCGCCCGTGGGTAATTTCACACCCCGCCCGTGTTCTTGACGGAGATCGGAATTTTCCAGAAAGGTCTGACATGAAAAACATTACTTCTTTACGCGCAGTTTTAGTCATATGTATCTATGGGTGTATCTACGGGCTTTCGGCGTGTGCCCAGACATTCTCCCCATCTACATCTCCCGATAATCGGGTGGCGCAAACAAAACTACACAAGGGGTCCATACAGCATGCAGACATCATTCAATCTCTGATTGCAAAAGATAAAGCCTTCAATACGCGCAATGTTACCGCCGGTTTTAATACGGCAACTCTGGAGTTTTTAGATTTGCAAGACGGATTTTTACTCGAATCTGGACTTGATGTATTACGTGGACGGGCCGCCATATCCGCCCAACGGGATTTGAATGATATTCCGTCTCCTTTGCGTTGGTCGCCTCGGGAAGCCTATGTGGCAAGTAGTGGGGATTTCGGATTCACATGGGGTGATTTTCAATTGGATGTCGAAGATGGCAAACGCAAAACCGGCAAATACATAACGATTTGGCGCAAAGACACCAAAGGCCAATGGAAAGCACTGACAGATATGGGGCTTTATGATCCCGACCCTGTTTTTGCTCCGGAGAATGAAGTGAGTGAAGCAAGTGACAGGGGAATGTAACCGATTGGTCACATCCGCGTGGCCGTCGACAGGAGAAAATGCCTCAAAGAAGACGTAAAATATCGACATTATCTGCGAAAATTCCACTTATACAAAACTAAATCCCATAAATTTCGATATTTTTTTAAAACTTGTCCCTAAAATGAGATACATAGCCACTCTACTGCATGAGGGGCCCAGATTTACTGGGTACGCTTTCGCAATATAGCCCGGGTGCCGGGTCTAATGCATATAAAAGGGATGGGGATATCATGACGCATAAATGCAAGACGAATTTATTCAAACAAAGAGCAAAATACATAGTCAGCGCTCTGGCGCTCACTGCCGCGACCCTTGTTTCTCCGGCTTTGGCGCAAGCAGCTGTTCCAACAGGCACAGAAACTATTTTGATACAGGCACAACCTCTTGAAAGTGCGCTAAACCTTTTGGCCCAGTCCTATGGCAAGCAAATCATAGTGTATAGCGCGGATATTGGTGATTTTGAGGCCCCGAAGCTTTCTGGCGTGTTCACCGAAGCCGAGGCATTTAACAAAATGCTAGCTGGATCGGATGTTGGTTATATTTATGTCAATGCGCGTACAATTGCTGTTGGTTCAAAAAGCCGTCTCAACTCGGTCAAAGGGGAGGCGGTGACCAAGGCCCCCTTTCTCGTTGCGCAAACGGTTGCACAAGATACGCCTGTGGTTGGGGAGGTAGCCCCGCTAGCTCCGACAACACGGTATGTTCTTGACGAAATTATCGTCACTGCGGATAAACGTAGTGAGTCTATTCAAGACGTTCCCATAAGTATCACAGCTTTTAATGGAGATGAAATGCGTTCGCGTGGCATGACGTCCACGCTTGATTTGGAAGATAAAACCCTTGGCTTAAATATGACTTTGCTACAGTCAGAACCGAACGTCGCCATTCGCGGTATTGGCAGTACAATCAGCGGCATTCATTCTGACCCGACCGTCGGTCTTTATAATGAGGGTGTGTATCAGGCCCGCCCGGTTCTGTTTCGGGTTGGGTTTTATGATGTAGACCGTGTCGAGGTTTTGAAAGGCCCGCAGGGTACATTATATGGTCGCAATACGACTGGTGGTGTTGTGAACGTTGTGACCAATGATCCAACTGACGAATTTGAAGGCTATGTAAGTCTGGCGACGGGGAGTTTCAATTTGGTGTCGACAGAGGCCGCGATCAACCTTCCTTTTAACGGCGGTGCATTACGGCTTGCCGGGACGCTTGTGCGTGATGATGGATATACAAATAATCTGGCTCAAAATGGTGGGCTGGACAGTCGGGATAGTCGTGCTGTCCGGGCGAAATTACGATTGGATACCTCAGAAAACCTATCCATGGTTTTTGCGGCTGAATATGTTCGTGATAATGGTACGCCAGGGGCCGGGTATTATAATTCCCGCACACAAAACCCGTCTGCTCCCGGCGATGATATCACGGATCCCAATGTGCAGATTTATATGGGTTTCCCCAATGGTACGGATCCTCGCAATGTGAATCTGGACGGTGAGTTGTTTTCAGATCGGGATGTCTATCAACTGACATCGACAATCGGATATGATTTTGGCAGTGTGACTTTGAAATCGATTTCGGGGCTTGTCAATGTGGACGTAATTGATGCAACGGATACGGATGGGACAGCGGCCGATATAGAGCAGAGTTATAACACGGTCGACTCGCGCACATTCTCGCAAGAGTTTCAACTTAGCAATAATAATCCCCAGACACTGGAATGGATTGCGGGACTTTACTATTTTACCGAAGATTCGGAATCTAAAAACTTTTTCAGATTCAGTACCGTTCCATTTGGTGGGGCCGATGAATTTATCTCCGATTTCTTTAACGAAGCCGAAACCGATTCCTACGGTGCCTATCTGAACATTGGCATTGATTTACGCGACCAATGGAAATTGACATTGGGAGGGCGTTACTCTCACGAGAAAAAAGCCTTTCAACAAACCGATATTTCGAGTGGAATTGTTGGCGTACCAACGGAGGTGAGTTTCTCTGAATTCACGCCGCGCGTGGTTTTGGAGTATACGCCGTCAGACAATGTTATGGCCTATGGGAGTGTGACCAATGGATTTAAAAGTGGCGGGCTTTCCTATGCATCTCTGGGTGTGCCGGCGACAGCTTATGATCCAGAAAATCTCTGGGCCTATGAAGCTGGTATAAAAAGCACTTTGCTTGATGATAGAATGCAGCTCAATCTGGCCGCTTTCTATTATGATTTCAAAAATTTGCAGCTCGACCAAACTATTCAAAATCCCGTAACCGGTTTGCTGGATGTGATCATCGGAAACTCGCCCGATGTGACTATCAAAGGTATTGAATTGGAAGGCAGGGTACAATTGAGCGAAGCCTTCCGCCTGACCGGAGGTCTCGCATATACGAAAAGCGAACTTCCCAGTACCGGCACTGCTTTGCCGCATACCCCTAAATGGGGGGCTAATTTCGGGGCTGAATATGTGGTGCCGCTCTCTTGGGGCGAATTGACGCTACATGCAGATATGAGCTATCAATCTACAATGTTATTCCCTGCGCTGAACAACCCTGCTTATGAGCAATCTGACGGGTATGCACTGGTGGATGCGGGATTGGTGTTTAAACCAAAAGGAAGCGATTACACGATTTCTCTGGTTGGTCGAAACCTTGCTGACAAAGAGGTTCTGGCCATTCGAGGAGATTTCTTACCGTTTAATGTTTTGGAACTTTATGCGCCGCCAAGAACTTGGGAATTACGCGTGACTGCCCCTTTCTAAGGCTATTGACGCCAGACTAACCATGTCCCCATGTGAACCGCTCAAGCCTGTCTCTAGTTCGGGTTTGGGCGGTTTCGTTTAAGGGGCAAATATTTAAAGCCTGATGCTAGCCTCTCACTTGAATGTGATCCAGAGCGACAAGACTTTCAGGTTCCGATAGAGTGCTAAGACTTAGCTCGAGATTGGGGTTGTACACTTCGCTTGTAAAGAAGCAGTGCTTGTAGTGTCAGGTGATGTAATTATAACAAGAAGGCCGTCACAATTAAGTGAGTTTTGGGTGAAATATTAGGTGCCCTCAATTTCATTTTCTGGTACACATAGTTGGTACACAACAGTGTGGCGCTACTTTTGTAAAGTGCGGTATTACTGGGTTTTCGGGACCTCTCGTTGGTTTTTTATCGCCCGCTCCAGAACTTGTTAAGTGCTTATATTCGGCGTATATGCCTTTGACTAACCGCCCGAGCTTGTGGTCAAAATCTTTTTCAGGCTGCTACATTCAAGCTCACGGGCCGCTTCTTTAAATTTGTCGACCTGTTTTTCTCTGTTTCCATCACTTTGCCTCACGAGTTAGGATGTGATGGGTTTTGGGGTCACGAAAGTGCCGAGAAACATGATCAACTAGCCGCCAGTATGCCTTTGGCGATGTGCCAGTTCTTAACTGTAACAAATGCGGGTCTTAGTCCAAGCTTAAACCTTGTCTCATTTTTATGAAGATGGACACGTTATTTTAAAGTTTTTGCGGCGGTTTTAAAGGCCTCGCGTCCCTTGTGGGCTATAGACATAATTTTGACAAATTCAGGGTCATCTCTTATAAAATCTAAAAAGGGATCACTATTGAACGCAGGGAGGTTATAATACCCAGCTTCTACAACCTCTTTCATAATTCTTATGCTGTTGTCTCTATCTCCCATCGCCGAATAATATAACGCCCAAAAATACCTAGCTTCACTATCCGTAATTAACGTGTTTTCGAGACGTTTTACAGCCCGTAGCCCCTCATTCTTCTTTCCTAACATGGCGAGCTTATAAGCTTTTGAATCTAGCGCAAAATATCCATCAGGTGCAGCAGAGATTGCTTGGTCAAAATATTCAACAGCTCTCTCGATCTCATCTTGGCGGTGATATAAAATAGCGTGCCACGAAAGTGTGAATGCAGTTCCTGCGTCCAGATCAAATATTCTATGTGCCTCTTCATATCGGCCAACACTATAATAACTCACGCCTGCCGAGCGGAATTTTTTATTTGTCGAATCTATAGAGAGTGCCTTTTCCATCATTTGTATCGAGGAATCCAACATGCCTGCATATCGATACACATACCCCAAAGAAAAATATGCATCCGCGTAATTTGGATTGATTTCTAGCATCCTCTGCGACGTCTCTAACGCTTTGAGAAGTGCTCCCGTGTCCGTATAGAGTACGGTCAAATTTGCCAACGCATTTAGAGAGTGAGGATTAAGAGCGAGCGCTTTAAAAAGGTAAGCCTCCGCTTCATCTGAAGATTGTTTGCCTTGAATACCATGAGCGGAAAGTTGATGAACTCTTATGCCAAGTTCGGCATAAGCGGGTGCGAAACTATCTTCCAGCGCGATTGACTGTTCCAACATAGCTATTGCAAGCGCGTCGCCTTTTTCCGTTAATGGGTAAGCAATACTGCGAAGGTAATATTCATAGGCCGCTGGGTGAGTTGGTGTCAGGTCTGTACTTTTGGATGTGGGGTTTTCTTCTTGCTCCAAGTTGAATTTGTCATAAGTAATTTTCGCTACCGCATCCTGAAGTTCGAAGATATTGACATAATCAAGGTCGACATCCTCACGCCAGATCAGTCCATTTGTAGACACATTTATAAACTCGATGTTGAGCCGTATTTTATTCTCATGTTTCAAATAGTTCCCGCTAAGAATATAGTCTACGTTCAGTGCTTTCCCAATTTCTACCGGGCTTTGGCTGGTGTCATTAAATTGGCGGATCAGTGCCGAAGGCCGAACTGAAAATTGCTCAATATAATTCAAACGACCAATAATTTGATCCGTTAACGCGAGCCCTAAAAAATCGATCTCAGTATTCGGGCTTACATTTATGAGGGGAAGAACGGCTATCGTTTCAAAATGTTGAGAAGCCACATATTCATTCTGTTGGTTCAAGCTTTGAGGGTTCAATACTAAGAACACGATGATTGTTAGCAAACTTGCAATCGTTGCTATGAATAACACTGTGTTCGATTTTTTTGGCTTTGGGATAACACGAGAGGGGCGTGGACGTTCTTGGATTTTTGCAACAAACTGGTAACCTCGCCCACGTACTGTTTTAATAATAAGCTGCTGTTGAGCCGTATCCTCTAGAACGCGGCGGGCACTTTTTATATGATTGCTTAATGAAGTGTCAGAAACATGGCGGCCTTGCCATACATCATCAAATATCTCATCTCTGGTCAGCACTCGGTCTCTATGTTTGATGAGATAAACAATAAGGTCAAAAACTTGGGGCTCAACGGCACATTCATCCCCATTATTTGTGAGGCGAAAATTGACCGTATCAATTTCAATCGTTCCAAATTGATAAAGCACCATTTCCCTCAAACTTTAACGCACATCATTGTAGCCATTGTAGCCATTGTAGTCGCAACATTTGGTAATGTCCAAAAATAATGGTATCACGCTTTCAAGGCGCAATATTACCGTTTAATGAGCCAATCATTATCCAATCTTCAGGTTCGACTTCATCAAAAGGACATACTGGCTTCCTGATCCCATAAAAGGGAAGCGCTCACGGAGATTGAAATGCCAACACCTTTAGAAATATTACTCGACCCAATTTCACTTGGCGTCATAGGATTGTATATACTCTTCATAAGTCTCGAAACTATATTTCCCGCGAGGAAATTGCCCGTCATTAAAGGTTGGAAACTTAGAGGGTTAATGAGTTTCGTAATTTATTTTTACCTATCTACGTATTTACCCCTCATTTGGGATAAACACTTAACCGGCTTTCAAGTCTTTGATCTAAAGAGTGTGCATCCATTTGTTGCAGTGGCCGCAAGCTTATTCGTGTTCGAACTCCTTATTTATGTCTGGCATCGTGCCATGCATAGCCAAGATTGGCTGTGGCTGCCTTTCCACCAAATGCATCATAGCGCAGAGCGCGTAGATAGTTACGGCACATTTTACTATAGTCCCTTGGATATGATCGGCTTTACAATGGTTGGAAGCTTAAGCTTGTCCATCTTTATCGGGCTTTCTGCGCAAACAGTTACACTCTTCTTATTTGTGTCCCTATTCCTTGTTATGTTTCAACATGCTAATATTCGTACACCACAATGGATTGGGTACTTCGTTCAACGGCCGGAAAGCCATACGGTACACCACCAAACAGGTGTGCATGCCTATAACTATTCTGACTTTCCAATTTTTGACATTCTTTTTGGAACTTTCAAAAACCCTAAACACTTTCAAAAAGAGACCGGGTTTTATAATGGTGCCTCCGCGCGCATTCCGGCGATGCTTATGTTTTATGATATTAATAAAAATAGATGAAAAGGACTTAAATCTGTCTCATAGGCGCTGACGTTAGACAATCAATCAACAATAGATGGGCAAACTCTCTCTTGGTGCAGACCGAAATTTGTGCCAGATTATATGAAGACGGACAGAGCACAGCAATAATGCTTATTTGCGCGTTACTGTGAAGCCGTCATTATAAAATGTTATGTGCCCAAGTTGACTGCCGAAATGGAACGAAAATGAATATAAAACAAAAAATCTTTGTATCGGTATCAATACTTCTTACAGTTGGTAGCCTATTCTTCGTGCCTTGGGGCCAGCTCCGTGTATATTTTACGCCCTTACCTGAAACCGTGCAAGAGCAACTGGATGATGCAATCGACAACGGCTTAGACGGCATGATTGTGTATGTAGATAAAAAAGGGCAGGCGCCTAAATTTTATGTTAGCGGCTGGAAAAATAGAGACACTAAAACACCTTCTGATCCGCAGGCGTTGTTCAAAATTGCCAGCATTACTAAATTATATGTGGCGGCAACCGTGGCAAAACTTGCAAATAAACAAGAGTTGCCATTAGACCGCACCCTGGCAGAATATTTGCCTTCCCTGAAAGGGCGTATTGAATACGCAGACCAAATTACACTTAGCATGATGGTGCAACATAGAAGCGGCATACCTAATTATAGCGATGCGCCGAATTACCCATGGCATGATCCCAGTGATGACACGGGGGACGTCTTAAAAATCATTTCAGGGCAACCCGCAGACTTTAAACCAGGTACGGGATATCACTATTCCAATACAAATTATTATTTAATTGGCGAGATACTCAAAAAGACATTGGGCCATGATTATCAATACTATATAAAAAAAGAAATACTTGGTCCGCTTGATCTAAAGCATACCTATACCTCTATGGACGAGATCAATATGGACGATCTTATGAGCGGGTATACCATAGAGTATGATGGTGATCTTAAGGAAGTTAATCATACAGGCCCAATGGGCTCAATGATCGCCACGGCGCAAGACGTTGGAATTTTCTTGCGGGCGCTGAATGATGGCTCATTATTCAATGAGGATGAACAGGCGGTTTATTCTTCCATTTATGTATATGGGCATACCGGCCTGTTACCAGGCTATTCGAGTATCGCGCGTTATCATAAAGATATTGATACGGTGGTGATCCAATTTGTAAATACGAGCGGTGTTAGGATGTGGGGGATAATGGAAGTTAATTATAAACGCATTGTTCGGATTTTGCGTGAACAAGAAAGCCCGACTTGATATGGCCGTGTTTTTCTGTCGCATGCTGGGGACAAATTAGACACTTACATAGGCTTGTTCTGAGTGCTTGATCGGTATTTTGAAGGCGAACAGCCATGCCAACGTACAAAAGCAGCATTAAAGGCTGGCTGGGTTTGGTAGTCTAGTAATCCGGAAATATTAACAAAAGAAACGTTGGTGTCTTCTATCAAACTGGTCGCGGTACTCTTGCGGGTTTCATCTAAGATCGCACGAAAGCTTGTCTGGTGTTTGGTGAGTAATCTTTGCATTTTTTTCTCACCGATACAAAGAATTGCCGCCACATTTGGTTTGTTGCAATTGCCAGTGCCGAGTAACCCTGAGATGATCATTGATACGGTCGTTGGGAATGAATTGTCATAGTGGAGCATTCTAGACAATCTTAGAGATATGTATTTTTCCATGACTGGCCGTAATGCCGATAATGACATTATAGTTTCATATTTTAGAATGGCTCTGTTAAAAATAATTTCATTATAAGATGCATCGAACTCAATTGGGCATTTGAATACTTTTTCATAAAAAGAAATATCTGAAGGCCTCGCGTGTTTTACGCTTATGCGCTCTGGAGCTTCATTGGGTTTATTGGTAACAACGCGAGTGAGCATCACAAGATTTGCTAAAAATGTATCAACTATTTGAGGGCCGAGAGGATAAAATTCGGTGCTTAGCATGCGGAGTGAAATTTCGTGAGAGTCTTTAGGGTCAATGATGTTGAAGTAGAATGCATTGGTATGGAAATGCCAATACCTTAGCCCGGCCGATAAAAAACCGTCAACGTTTCGTACAAAATATGATAAATGCACTATGGGCCCAAGATTGGGGAAATGTGAGGGGAGAGATAGGGCCCTTTCTAAACCAAAGGATGGGCGGTCAAGTGATTGGGCCGATAATTCCATTAGACGTACGACCTTATCAAAAGGTGCAACGGTATCCATTTGTTCTAGTAAATCAGGGGCAAGCCCAGCCTGAATCATGAGTGCGTTTGGGTCGCCGCCTAAATTTTCAACAAATTGCCGAAACCCAAAGAGTACAGTCGTTCGTATATAGCTGCTTGTTGTCAGGTTGTTCTCCAATCCACATTTAGAAATTAGACGTTTTCAGCGAGTGCTTCTCTACAAATATAAAGTGCTGTAGGCAAGTATAGGTTATTTTCTGTCCTAAAATGATAAAATTAAGGATGTTTTTGGATAAGCATTATAACGGAAATTAGCAATTTTGGCTCTGTAAAACAATAATCCCGCTATCTTGTTCTTATGACACGTTTTAGTTTAACTTTGTAGTATTCACGCTGGGTAATGTAGCGTGATGTTATTAGGTATCCTTAGCTGAATGTGGGTCAGTTACGGTATGCCATGTTACACACTGAGACTGCATTGTGGTCTCAGTGTGTATACTTTCGGGTGTTTGTTGTCACAGGAGTAGGGGGATGGCTTCAACAACGCCTATGGGATAGATTTAAATCTATGCTAAGAGGGGCGCTCTTAAGTTCGGTAGCATGTGGTATTCATTATTACTTATTTCAATTGTGTGTAGTTCATTACTAATTTCCTATATTCTCAAAAGGAAAATAAGGTAAATTTAACAACGGGACTAATATTAATCATCAAATGAAACGGCGAATTCAATTTCCTATTCTTATCATTGGTTTTGCCATTTTACTTGCCGTTCTATTGGCGCGATCGCATTTGCCTAAAAAAAGTGACAATCTCGTCAACGAACTCAACCAATACTGCACAGACGAAACCTATGTCTGTGGATTTATAGACGAAGGCTTTGAACGGCGCATAAAGAAACGAATTGATCAAAAAGTACGTATTATAAAAATATCTTCACAAGGTGGATTTCAGCGTATTGCCATGAGAATTGCCAATCAACTCAATGAGTCCGAAGTTTCAGTAATAATTGATGGCGCATGTTTGTCAGCATGCGCGCAGTCAATCTTTTTGGGCACGAAAAACATTTCCATTTCGAACAGGAGTTTCGTAGCGTTTCACCATTCAAGCACGTTCTTAAATTTGGTGGCTCGCATGAGGTTCGTACATAATGAAAAATTCCTGAATTACGCGACGAAAAATAGTGGTGCTGAAATCGAATTTTTTGATGAGTACAAGCTGGATTATGGTGCACTTCTTATACCCGCCGCCAACATGAATTACATATGTGCTGCGTCTCAACCTGTATATCAAAAAGGGGATTATTCTTTGATGATGGAAAGTCAATATGATTGGTATATACCCGATATGAAACTTGTTTTGGACTGGAGAGGTGGGCGGTCTTTTAAAAGCTGGCCTAGTAATCTTGATGAACTTAAGATCAGGTCAGAAAATTTCCCAATTTTTTTCAGTAGAAATATAGTGTATTTTAGCGGCAATAAAACAGCGGAAGGGTTAGAAGATCATATCAAAAAAACCAAAACCTGCAAAATTTAAACGGGTATGTATCCGCTGAACGTGGGCTTTCGGTAGGAGAGACTTGTGTTTTTGCCCTAATCGTTTGATTCGAGAATCCTACCTAGTGTTTCGATAAGAAAAGCTGTGTTTAAACCGAACAGGACAAGGCCGTTGGCGGCGATAATACCGGAGAGGAGCCGCCAGTCTTGCGGGAGTGTGACATCTCCAAACCCAAGGGTCGTGAACGCGACCATGGAGAAATATAAGGATTGTTCCAGTGTTTCAAATGCACCCAATAGATTGAACGCATGTGCCCAAACCCAGATGGCAAGGCTGAGGCCGGCGAGAAGCCAAAGGGTTGAGAGTGTGAGTAAGATAACGGGCGGATGGAGTCTGGGATGTCGCATAAATTTGGGCGCATGTTTTTGCAAACCCTTCATAGCGATCTCGATAAAGACCACTTGAATGACAATTGTTATGCAGATTAACCCTGAACCTATGAGTATTTGAAACAACATTTAGACCCTCCCCTGATATTGTAATTCTTCAGACACCTAATCGAGTTTCAAAGAAAATTCAAATGCTGTGTTGCAATGAGAGAGAGAGGGCGTTAGCACGCGGCAATGACGCCGCAGACTTTTCCATGAATTATGATCGTTTTTTTGTCCACGGTTCTTTCAGGATGCCGGGTGGATGGCTCCGGATTGTCATTGGAGAGTATGAACTGGGTCTTCGAGCGTTTGATATTTTGGATATGAATTTTTTCATCTTCCGTCAGAAAGAAATAGACACCATCAACCGTAAATTCCTTGAGTTGGAAGTTTATAATGAGATGGTCACCCATTTTGTAGGTGGGTGACATATTGTCATCGACAACAACAAGGATCGATATATCGTTCGGGCCGACCTTTAGAATCTCAGAAATATACTTTTTTGGAAATTGCCATTGGGCGATAAATTCATACCCTTCTCCTTCCACGGGGCTGCCATCATGGGTTCTCATTTGCGGTATGTGTACTTCTCCAATACTAACGTTATCCTCGGATATGTTAATTTCAGGCGGTTTTGCTTGGGGTGCGGACGCGAGTTGTGCTAAAAGCTCAAGAGCTTGTTTGCCAAAATTAAAGATATTTTTATCT
Organism: Robiginitomaculum sp.; assembly: GCA_002733605.1. Taxonomy (GTDB): domain Bacteria; phylum Pseudomonadota; class Alphaproteobacteria; order Caulobacterales; family Maricaulaceae; genus Robiginitomaculum_A. The sequence continues at coordinate 87,399 of NVWK01000002.1, read as the reverse complement.
GACAAAACTTCATCGACATTGCGTACCGGGCTTGCTTTTGCGAACGCAGGTTCATAAATATCATCAGCTATAGCGGCGTCACTAACTATGGGGTGCGGGTCATCGCTCAAATACTCCCCGGTTAAAATCCATCCCGGAGAAACCCTGAAAAGTTTCGCATAACGTCGTGCATCGTCAATACCGAAGCCGCGTGACCCGTTTTCGTGAGCCGCATAGGTCGCTGGTTTGGCCCTCAAAGCATGGGACGCCGCCCGCGCTGAACGATACCCGGCCATCCGCCGCGCTTTCATCAATCTGTTACATGGTTTGGTCATCTTGGTCGGCAATTTACTCTATCGACGATAATTCGCAACCATAATTGAGGCGATTGATAGCAGGGATTTCTCGCTTGTATAATTGTAAAACAATGCTAATGGTAGATTGTTTATGCGTTATGTAGATAAATATAGCTTTTTTCTTAAATCGTGTACAAAATGAGTACGAAATATCATTACAGGGAAGCAGGGGGAATAGTGAAAAAACTTATATTGAGCGCTACGCTTATCGTTGGGTACAGTTTCGGATTCGGGTCAGCCGCTGTTGCGCAAACCCAGTATGGACAACCAACACGATATGATCAGTGCCAACAACGTGCCCAACAAATTTCCGGATATTATGGGGATGTACCGGACAGGTATTTGGATGGTGGCGCACTGCGCAGCGCGGCGAAACGTGCCAATACTGTTGGCGCAATCGCTTGGCTTGCCGGTGGTAACAAAAAAGAAATTCGTAGGGCTAGAAAAAAAGCTGCAAAACGCGGTGCGCTTGAGGGTGCTATTAAGCGCGCGATTGCCAAGGATAAACAAAGAAAGAAACGCGAGCGTTATCAGTTTGAAATTCAAACATGCATGTCTGGTGGACGGTAAACCCGTCACTTCGCGCTTTTACGATTAAAATAAGAATGAGAATATTATGACTTTTACAAAACAAATATTAACTGCAATGAGTTTAACCGCATTAGGGCTAGGTGGGTGTGCCTCTAACATGGGTGCGTATGGAGCGCAGGAGAGCATGAGTGCGGTGCAAACAGCAAATGCCGATGAGATGTTCGATTTGACGAAGCTGACATGTTGGGAAATTACCACCTTGTCTGAAGCCGATGCGGGTTATGCGGCAATTTTGTTATACGGATATCGCGCAGGGCAATCTGGGCGGAATGAACAATCAGCAACGCGCATTGAAGGCGCAATCGTGAGTGTAATGGAAACCTGCGCGGCTAATCCGAATATGATGGCGCTTCAGGCATTTAAATAAACGCGCAAGTAAACTGTGTAGTTTTTAAAAAATAGAGATAGTATAAAATTCAGCGCTGTTGGCTGAATATTGGGGAGACGTAATAATGTCATTTTTAAACAATGGTCGAGCCATGCCAAAATATCTGAAATTGGTATCAGCTCTGTTGATAACATCGGCTTTAATAAGTGGGTGTGCACCTAAAGAAGAGGTTGAAACAGTTACTGCGATTCGTCCCGCCAAGCTGATTGAAATCGCCACATCCTCAAATGTCACCACTATGAATCTTCCTGCCATCATTGAGGCGAGCGAGACATCTAATCTGACGTTTCAAGTTGGAGGTCAATTAACTCAATTGCTTGTCGTATCAGGTGAACGGGTCAATCGCGGCACTATTATTGGACGCCTAGACCAACGCAACTACCTCAATCAGGTTTCCGAAGCTAAAACGGCTTATGATAGCGCGGACACAGAGTTTAAGCGTGCGGAGCGTTTGATCGCCGCAAGCGCGATTTCAAGAAGCGCCTTCGAGCAACGCAAATCTCAATTGGATGTAGCGCGTGCACAACTCGACAGCGCAAATAAGTCTTTAGAGGACACCGTTCTACGTTCACCATTTGCAGGCATAATCTCGGCTGTTCATGCGAAGAAGTTTCAAAACGTTCAAGCTTTGGAAGACATTGTTACCTTGCAGACAACTGGCGCCGCAGAAGCTCTGGTGCAGTTGCCTGCGACACTGATAGCAAGAAGTGGCCGTATTAACTCGATAGAAACGGTCATCATGTTGGACGCGGCACCCGATGTAAGAATACCTGCAACATTTAAATCAATTGCGACGCAAGCGGATGCAAGTTCTCAAACTTTTGCGACAAAATACTCTTTTCTACCTTCCAGTGATGTCGTGATTTTACCGGGTATGACGGGTACGCTTCAAACCAAATTCACACGGTCCAATGAAGACGGAAGTGTTGATCAAATTAACGTCCCTCTTTTAGCGATCCTGTCTGATGGGGACGCACGTTATGTCTGGATTGTAAATACGGACAGCTTAACAGTTTCACGACGTACGATAACGGTTGGCACCAGCATTGGTGAAATGCTTGAGGTGACCTCTGGACTGCAAGCCGGAGATACAATTGTTGGCGCGGGGGCTTCATATCTGCATGAGGGTATGAAAATCCGCCGGTATGAAGGCAAGTAGGGGCGCGTCATGAATCCAGCAGAATTTTCGATTAAAAATCGTTTGATCAGTATGATCGTCATTATGGCTGCCTTAATTGGTGGTTGGAGTGCCTATAAAAACATGCCGCGCTTTGAAGACCCAGAGTTCGTCATTCGTACAGCCGTTGTTATTACCCAGTATCCGGGTGCAACTCCGCAAGAAGTGGCGGATGAGGTCACAGAGCCATTAGAGGCGGCCATACAGCAAATGCAGGAGGTTAAGAAGGTTACCTCTACCTCTTCCGATGGTTTGTCGCAAATCACTGTGGATATTAAATCCAAATTTGCCCCGACCAAGCCAGATTTGGAAGCCGTTTGGAATAAATTACGGGCGCGTGTTGACGGCGCGCAACTGCGTATGCCGCCGGGCGTGCAGACCTCTATGGTCAATGACGGGTTTGGCGATGTGTTTGGTGTTTATTACCTGATCACGGGTGATGGTTTTACACCGAAGGAATTACACGACTATGCCAAGAGTTTGCGAACCGAGTTATTAAGCGTAGATGGTGTCGGTAAGATCGCCATTGGAGGCATCCAACCCGAGGCCATTTATGTGGAAATTTCTCGCGAACGGGCGGCCGCACTTGGCGCGTCTGTGGATCAGGTTTATAATGATCTGGCAAAGCAAAACTCGGTCACCCAAGCCGGAAATGTGAAAGTTGGCAATCGCCGTTTGATTATACACCCTACGGGCACAATCGATTCTGTAGAGGCCATTGAAAATCTAATTGTATCGACAGGGAATTCGGGCACGGTCGTATATCTGAAAGATATCGCGACAGTCCGGCGTGATTACCAAGACCCAATAGCTTCGGAAGTTCGCTATGCTGGCAAACCCGCGATCAGCTTAGCGATTGCAAATGTTACGGGGGCTAACGTTGTTAAAATGGGGGAGGGCATTTCCGCCAAACTCAAAGCGACCGAAAGCCAACGTCCATTTGGGATCGAGTTGCATGAGTTTTACCATCAGGGAAAAATTGTAGCTGTTGCCGTCAGTAATTTTGTCGTCAATGTCGTGCTTGCTCTTTTGATTGTATTGGTAACGTTGATGATCTTTATGGGGTGGCGTTCTGCGGTCGTAATTGGCGGCGTATTGTTGATTACAATCGCAGCGACACTCGCGACCATGTATCTCATGGGTATTCCGATGCAGCGTATTTCATTAGGTGCGCTCATCGTTGCGCTTGGCATGTTGGTCGATAATGCCATTGTGGTAACGGAAGGTATTCTTATCGGTACACAAAATGGCGAGAAGAAACTTGCTATTGCCAAAAAAATTGTAAAACGAACAGTTTGGCCCCTGCTTGGGGGGACCCTTGTCGGAATCCTTGCATTTGCCCCTATCGGCTTTGCGCCGGGGAATACGGGTGAGTATGCAGGGGATTTATTCTGGGTTGTCATGATCTCGCTTGCCTATAGCTGGATTTTTGCGATTACGGCTGTGCCTCTCTTTGCAGATTTGTTATTTAAAGAAAGCACTGGTAAAGTCGGTGTTGTGAAGGCCGATGGTAAATTCATGAGCGCCTATAAAAACTTTATGCGTGGTGTATTGAAGGTGCGTTGGGTTGTGATTGGGGCTGTCGTCGCTTTGTTTGCTTTGGCGATTGTTGGCTTTGGCAAGGTTAGACCTGCGTTTTTCCCGGCGTCAACATCGCCGCAAATCGTTGTTGATTATTGGTTGCCTGAAGGTACCGATATCAGTGTGACAAAAGCGGATATGCTAAAGATCGAAGCCGAGCTTTCTACGCGTGACGATATAGTGGGGTTACAGACGTTAATTGGTCAGGGCGGTCCTCGGTATATGTTGATATATGCATCAGAGCCTCAAAACTCTTCCTATGGGCAGTTTTTAGTAAAGGTGAAAGATTATCACGAGATCAATGCAATGATCCCGAAAATCCAAAACTATATTGATAAGAATTACCCGGATGCGCAATCAAAAGTCTGGCGTTTTCAACTCGGCCCTGGTGGCGGTTCTAAAATCGAGGCTGAGTTTTCCGGCCCTGATCCTGTCGTATTACGCCGCCTTGCCAATGAAGCCAAAGCTATATTTGCAAGTGACGGGAAAGCGATTTCGATCAAGGATGATTGGCGCCAACAAGTAAGTGTGATTGAACCTTTGTATAACGAGGTTCGCGGACGCCGCCTTGGCATTTCGCGTGAAGACATGTCGAATGCGATTCAAACAAACTTCTCTGGCCGATCCGTAGGTGTTTACCGTGAAGGCGATACTTTAATCCCCATTATAGCACGTGCACCTGCGCGTGAACGTGGGGATGCAAATAGCATGGCGGACATTCAAATTGTCAGTCAGGCTTCTGGTAAAACTGTTCCTTTGGTTCAGGTTGTTGATGGATTCCAAACCACATGGCGCAATGGTAGACTTAAGAAACTCAACCGAGTTTTGACCATTACGGCACAATCTGATCCGGCTTCTGGTGAAACTGCAGGCAATTTGTTCTTGCGGATCAAACCACAAATTGAAGCTATGGACATTCCCGATGGATATAATTTGAAATGGCAGGGTGAATACGGGGATAGTCAAGAAGCCAATGGCGGCCTTGCTTCCACTTTGCCTCTGGGCCTCCTTGCGATGGTGCTTGTGGTCGTCATTTTGTTTAACGGCTTTAAACAGCCAATCATTATCTGGCTTGTGGTGCCGCTCGCCTTAATTGGCGTGGTGTTTGGATTGCTTGTGACCGATACAGGGCTTGAATTTATGGCCATTGTTGGTTTGTTAGCCTTGTCGGGATTGTTGATTAAAAACGGGATTGTTCTCGTCGATCAAATGGATTTGGAAATTAGGGACGGGAAACCGCGCTTTGATGCCGTGGTCGATTCTGCAGCCAGTCGGGTTCGCCCTGTGATGATGGGGTCTTTGACAACCGTGCTAGGTCTGATTCCATTGTTCGGAGATGCATTCTTTAAAGCAATGGCCGTTGTCATGGTCTTTGGTTTGAGCTTTGCAACTATCCTCACATTGGTTGTCGTTCCCGCACTTTATACGGTTTTCTTCAAAATAAAGTCGAGTGAAACCGCGGCTTAATCACAGCCAAATACAGAAAGGAAATACCATGCGTAATTTACGTATATCTGTCTCTACATTGGCACTTGCCGTTTTACTAACAGGGTGTGCGACAACATCTGGTAGTGTGAATAATGATGCCAAATCTATCGCCGCATCAAGTGTCAGCAATGTGCCTACAGATTGGGCTGCCGTTGGCAAACGGGTCGGGGATGTGCGAGTGGGTTGGGTAAAAGCTATAGACGATCCAGCCCTCTCTAAACTAGTTAATGAGGCACAAGCCAATAATAAAAACCTACAAGCGGCGGCAGCAAATGTTGATCGCTCTTGGGCATTGGCAAAACAGGCTGGCGCGGCTTTGTCCCCTCAGGTGGGGTTAAGCGCAGGCAGCGGCGGTTCCGGCAATCTGGACGGGGCTAGCGGAGGTAGCTTTAATCTTGGTGTGCAAGCCAGTTGGGAACTTGATATCTGGGGCCGTATTAAGTCTGGTCAACAAGCCGCTGTGCAAAGTGCGCAATCTGCCGATGCTGATTATAAATTTTCTCAGCACTCATTGGCCGCGGGCGTAGCACGATCCTATTTTGTCGCGATCGAAGCACAGCGCCAAGAGAAACTTGCCAATGACGTGGTGGCTGCGATCGGCAAAATTACCAATATTGTGCAGATACAGTTTGATAACGGTGCCGCGACACAACAAGATGTGTCACTCGCCCGTTCTGACCTCGCGACGGCAAAAGACAGCTTGGCATCTGCCAAAGGCGGCAAGCGCGACGCGCTACGGGCACTGGAGCTTTTGTTGGGTCGCTATCCCGGTGCAGACATCGAGGTGCGCTCCGAACTGCCTGCAGTTCCCGCCGCGCCGCCCGCAGGTATTCCGTCCGCCATTCTCGAACGCCGCCCTGATATTATTGCAGCCGAACGCCGTATCGCGGCCGCGATCAATACGGTCAATCAGGCTCACGCCGCCAAACTACCCTCTATTAGTCTAAGCGGCTCCTTTGGAGGCGCGTCCAATTCGCTCTCAAGCCTTCTGAGCCCCTCCAATATTGCATGGAAGTTGGCGTCAAGCCTCCTCGTACCTGTCATAGACGGCGGCGCCTCGGATGCAGCCATTGAAATTACCGATGCAGATCAAAGAGCGGCCGTTGCAGCTTATGCGGACACAGCCCTTAAAGCTTTCGGTGAAGTTGAAACCGCTCTCGATCAAGGTGTGGTTTTACGCGAGCGTAAAGGCAATCTGAGCGAAGCCGTAAGCGAAATTAATACGGCTCTTAAAATTGCCGAAGTGCGTTTCAATGAAGGCGAAAGCGACCTGCTTGAAGTCCTGCAAATTCAGCAACGAAAATTCGGCGCACAAAGCAACCTTATCTCACTGGAACGCAGTGAGCTTGACCAGTTCATCAATTTAAATCTCGCACTTGGCGGAAATTGGAAATAAAAGGCATGAGAAAAATAAAAAAACTTACAGGCATAATAGCAACGGCGGCTTTTATTTCGATGCCGGCGTTGGCTAATGATGTGGGTGTCGGGCTTGCGATTGGTAGTGACGGGATTACCCTTCAGGGTAAATTGGCAGTTTCTCCACGCATTTCGGTAACTGCCGGGTATAATTATTTAAAGCTTAGCAATACCAAAGAATATGGCCGTGTGGAGTATGATGGCAAGTTAGATTATTCCAATATTTCCGCTTTTGTTAATTATCATCCTTTTGGTAATGGGTTTAAATTGGAAGGTGGGGGATATTATGGTGATAAAACTCTCACATTGCTTGGCACGCCTGCAGGGGCGGTGCAAATCGGAGATGTAACCTATTCTGCGAGTGAAGTCGGTACGCTCTCGGGGGGTGGTTACACTGAACGATTTCGCGCCTTATGCCGGTATTGGGTATGATACATGGATGTTTTCGGACAAGCAATGGAGCTTCAATGCACGGCTTGGCGTTATGTTTGTTGGATCTGTTGAGGCCGAACTTAGCAGTACAGGGCTTTTGGCATCAGACCCGAATTTTCTAATAGAACTTAATAGGGAAGTTAACAGTCTGGAATCCGATCTGGATGGTTACAAATACTACCCTGTTGTTTCATTGGGGTTTTCACGTAACTTTTAAAACTAAAATTGGTTCGTGTGTTTATCAATTTGAATCTCGTGCTTGGTGGGATCTCAAAGCAAATCAACTGTAATAGATGTTAGGAAATATGACTATGTATAAACAATCATTATTTACGCTTACAGGGGTCGCGATTTTTGCCTTGGCAGGATGCGCCACAACCCCTTCTGTTTATTCCAAAAGTGATCCAAAGCAGGATTTCTCCAGTTATAAAACATTTTCGTGGGCGCAAAACCCACCAATGATTAAAAGTGGAGATTATGTGATTCCGCCAATGGCCGAGGCGGCTCTGACCGATGCGATCAAGGATACATTGGTGTCCAAAGGTTACGTACTTACCAGTAATGAAAGCGCGGCCGATTTTGCCGTTTCATACACAGTGGGTGCCCGTGATAAATTTACAGTCAAGTCAATTCCGGCTACCTATTATTCCAATTACGACAATTGGGGGTGGGGATATAATTATTTTCCGGGTAGAAGGTATGGAACATTAAATGATCGTTATGATCCATTTATTGGCGGATCTAATTTCTATGGTCGTGACCGTAGACTTACTCAAATTTCTCCTGCACGTACAGAAACGAGTTTGCGCATAGAAGGAAGTATTTCAGTTGATGTGTTTGATGTAAAAACCAAGCACCCCGTTTGGCACGCGAGTGCTTCAAAAATACTGAGCAAGGAGGATATGCGTTCGCCGAAAACGTCAGAAGCTGAGACTGCTGCTATACTTTTAGCAGAGTTTCCTAATTGGGCAGCCCCATAAACCACACTGTTAGTTAACCTAAACTTCGTCCTTAGCGGTAGCTAGAATAACCCAATAAGTAAAATAGAGAACCAATACTATGTTTAAGAAAACAACTATTACTATCCTAGCTGTATCCGTCCTAACTGGCTGTGCGACAATAGATCGTTCTGATAGCGATACTGGTAAATCATTGGCTACGGCCGTAACGTCTCCTTTGGACGTTTTAAACATTCGCAAACAAGAAGCCCCTCTATATCTTCAACAAGGTGGGTATATCTATCAGGCATCCCCGCGCCCTTCGTGCCGGGGAATTGCTCAAGAACTCTCGGCTTTAAATGAAGCGATTGGCGAGACGGATGCCGATGATGAGGCTGCAAAACAAACAGAGGGACAACAGCGCGCCGATACGACAACTGATGTGGTCAGTTCTGCATCAGCCAGCATAATTCCCTTTAGTGGTGTTGTTCGGGTTGTTAGTGGTGCCAAAGCGGCCCAAAAGAAGTTTGATGCGTACTATGACCAAGGCCGTCGTCGCCGGGCCTTTTTGAAAGGCTATGCTCTGGGTATTGGATGTCCATCGCCTATATCTCCAAAAGTTTTGATGGTTCCAACTGGAACCAAATGAAGTTCTAGGTGAAACCCTATAGGGTCGGCCCTTCTCCTTAAGGAATATTATGGACACTCATACCATTGAAATCGATAACTTCATGGCCTTTACCACAGGGATCATGGTGTATTTTGTTGGCAGAATTTTGACCCGGCGCATTGGATTTTTGCAAGAATATAATGTGCCGGAACCGGTCACTGGCGGTATAATCGCGTCTCTGCTGGCGCTGTTTCTTTTTGTTGTATTCAAAATAGAACTTTCATTTGAAATGACGATTCGTAATATCCTTTTGATCTATTTCTTCACGACGATTGGATTGAATGCGCGGTTTAGTGATCTTCTTAAAGGTGGGAAACCACTCATAATTTTACTGGTTATCACGCTCAGTTATATTTTCTTTCAAGATTTAATCGGTGTAACGGTTGCCCAAATGATGGGGTTGCCAAAGGCGATGGGCTTGTTGACAGGCTCGGCTTCACTCATGGGCGGGCACGGCACAGCCATTGCGTGGGCACCTGAAATTGCAGCAAACCATGGCGTTCCTAATGCGCTTGAATTGGGAGTGGCGTCCGCCACACTTGGCTTGATTATCGCAAGTTTGCTTGGTGGGCCAATTGCAAAATATTTGATGGCTCGTCATAAAATATCGGGTAATTTGGATGAGGAATTGAGTGTTGGTACAACGTATGACCATGAAGAAACCGAGACCCTAAGCCATGTTAATTTCATGAGCGTTTTGCTGGTTGTCCATATTGCTATCATTTTGGGCTATATGCTCAATGAAGTTGTGAGCGCTATTGGAATACGGCTTCCGTTATTTGTGACCTGTTTGTTTGTCGGCATCATTATGTCAAACACGATCCCGGTGATCTTCAAGAAAATGCCATGGCCTGCGCATACACCATCGCTTGCAATTTTTTCTGAATTTTCGTTGGGGTTATTTATTGCTATGTCATTGATGGGGATGCAGTTGTGGGCGGTTGCGAGCCTTGCGGGGCCATTGATGATATTATTGGGCATGCAAGCGGTTGTTGCCAGTTTGTTTATTGTGTTTGTTTTCTTCAGATTGATGGGGAGCGACTATCAATCGGTCGTGTTAAGCGCTGGTTTTACAGGCGTTCTCCTTGGCGCAACACCAACGGCGATTGCCAATATGACCGCTGTCACTAAATCTCATGGTTCGGCGCCGACCGCGTTTATTATCTTGCCTTTAGTGGGAGCATTCTTCGTCGACCTCACCAATGCTTTCGTCATTCAGTTTTTCTTGGGCTAGTCAATATATGTCGCTAGCATATCAAATTGATAATGCGAAGGTTCGCTAATGGGGTGGTTTCCTTTTTACCGTTTGTACCCATGTGGCGTTAAAGCCACTATCGCTCAAATGCCTTTGTATCAACGCCTCTAATACGCCGTCATCTTCAACGATGAGTATTTTCACGGAAGTTGTGCACATACACCTCTATTATGAGTTCAAAGCAATGGTATAGCGCATCATATAACTGTCAGGAAAGTTTGTAGGAAAACATTATCTGGGGCGACTGATCTGTATTCAGTTCAAAATATCTATTTGTGAGATTAGGAAATTTATTAAGCGGATTCGCATTGAGAATTCTCTGATTTAGAGTACGATATACGTATGTAATATTTGCAGAGTTTCGCGCTTTGCGTTGGGAGATGACATAGATATGCCTGATGTAAAAAAAGTACTTATTGTCGGCGGCGGATCTGCGGGTTGGATTATGGCTGCTTATCTGAATGGGGCCTTGAACAAAAAAGGGACAGAGAAAAATATAGATATCACGCTCGTTGAATCTCCGGATATTCCCAGTATTTCTGTCGGCGAAGCCACCATTCCTTCTATTGGTCATATTTTAGGGGTTATTGGCTTAAATGAACGAGAGTTTATGAAGGCTACGAATGCAACATTTAAGCAATCTATTAAATATGCAAACTGGCTGAACAACGAAGGTGAGTTTTATCACCATCCTTTTAGTCGTTACCGTCCCGGACCGATTGACCGGTCTGCACAGGATTGGATTGGTAGTGACCGTAAAATACCGTTTACCGAAACCGTGTCTGCACAAGCTATGATTTGCGAAATGGGGTTGGCGCCGCAAATGTTGGGGGAGTGGGATTTTGGCACTAAGTTAAAATATGCGTACCATATGGACGCCGCCAAATTTGCCAATTATCTACGTGATTTTTCAGTGCCAAAAGGTGTGAAACATTTGCTCGCAAATGTTACGAAGACGAACATTCAAGAAAATGGGCATATTAAGAGCGTGCAAACAGCTTGCGGGAAAACGTTGAGTGCCGACCTGTTTATTGATTGCACCGGGTTTTCGGCGCATCTCATGGAAAAAGCTTTGGGGGTTGGATTTGAAGATTGTTCTCAATGGCTTCTTTGTGACCGTGCCGCCGTTATGCACATCCCGTATGACGATTATTTTCCAAGCCAAGTGCGGCCATACACCACAGCAACGGCCCAGTCTGCGGGCTGGATATGGGATATCCCTATGAGTATCCAGCGCTCTATCGGCTATGTGCATTCAAGTGCGTTTATTACCGAAGAGCAGGCCCAAAAAGAATTGCATGCGTATGAGGGGGCGCACAGTGGTGCATACGAGACGAAGTTTATCAATTTCAAGGTCGGACGTAGAGAACAGGCTTGGAAGGGAAATTGTATTGCTGTTGGCCTTTCGGGCGGGTTTATTGAACCGCTTGAATCTACCGGTATATATTTGTGTGATTTGGCAGCGGTTATGTTGGCCGAACATTTTCCGTTCACCCAAAATGCTATGGAGGCTATGGCCTTTCGGTTTAACCGGATTTTGACAAACCGGTTTTATGAAATTCTCGATTTCATCAATATGCATTATTGTCTGAGCCGACGCACAGATACGGATTTTTGGAAAGAAGTGCAAAAACCGGAACATATTACGGACCGTTTGCAGGCAAAACTGGAGTTTTGGAAGTTGAAACTGCCATCGACGGCAGACTTTGATGATCAATTTTTCCCGGGGCAAACGTCTGCCAGTCTATCGGGGCACGGGGATGTTCGCCGCCCGATAGACACGGCGGGTCTATGGAACCATGAAAGCTATGAAGCGATTTTATATGGTATGGATTTTCGTGGCCCGGAGTTTGAAAATAAGCCGGGGCATGTACGCCATCCTGTACGTGTGCCCGAATTTATTATCCAACGACTCCACGGGGCGCGACAAAAATTACCGCCTCACCATATCTGGTTAAATCAGGTTATGGGCATGCACCAATATGAAATGCACACGCCTCCTCCAGGTTGGGGTAAGGCTTAAGACTATTTATAGCCCAGAATTTCACGCAAACCCGGCGCTGCGACATTGACGAGCTTCTTTTGCATGTCTGGCAAAACATCCGGTATGAGTTTTTCGGTCGCCATGTCCAGATTTTCACGCGCAGTCGCGCTTTGTTTGCGATCGGATCCAATACGCACCCGTTCACGCCAGTCATCGGGCCGTACCATCCCGCAATGGTCAAACAGGTCTTTAAAAAACAAATCGGTCGCGTCACTCTCGATATTTTTTATATGTGAGAGCACGTCTTCATATTTGACAATTTTGGCTTTTGTGCCCATCCATGCCAGAGCGTTGTTTTCAAATATTTCCTGTAATGCCGGTACTTTTTGATAAATCCCGAAAATCATCATATTCAATATTTCATCAATGGCGGCATTCCCGTTTTTCAAATGCTCCAGCCCGCCTTGAAAGTTATCGGATAGAAAAAAGCGAGCGCGTGCCAAAACCCAGTTATAGGGATCACGGACTAAAAGAATATGACGGGTATGCTTCAGGTAAATGGCGGCGTCATCGGCAAAAAGCAAATGCCCCCAACTTAGCCGTGGCTGGTTGGGGTTAAAGGCGTTCCGGTGTTGTTCAAGGACAGGGATTTGAATAAATACACTGTCATATTGCTCTGCAACCGGCACAAACATTCTGAAAACATTTCGTACAAGATGTGACCCGCATTTAGGGACGCTATTGAGAAATACAGGAAACTCAAGCGCGTGTTGCTCGAAATTTCCGTTGATATCGTTAAGGCTATCTTGTTTAGCAATAATGCGGGGCATATTCGGTTTCCATAATAGAGGCATGTAATAAAAAAACGGCAGGCTATGAATAGCCCGCCGTTCATAAAATCCAAATTTTATGGCTTTAAAATGTTTTGGTCACATTCACGAAGAAACGACGACCAATTGTGTCAAAGTTGGATGAGAAATCCGTCGAACCAACACGACTGGCTTGACCATTTCCCGGCCCACCGGCTGAAACCTTTGGTGGTTCTTCACCAAACAGGTTGCGTACACCGGCAACAACACGAATACCGTGGCTAAATTCACGCGTTGCAGAAATTGTGTGATAGGTCACAGCTTCTGTATGCAATTTGTAAAGCACTGGCGTTCCGTACAATGTTTGTTGGCCACCAAAACGGAAGAAACGATCCACATTGGATGTTCTGCCGATATGGTCCAGGCGATACAGGAATGTCCAAGGACCATCCGTTACAAGCGTAAAGCCGAGATTAGCCGTTAGTTTTGGCTCACCGGTTTCACCGTTGAAGTCTTGAACTGAACTTGTTGCAAGCAATTGTGTTGTATCTTTTAACTGATACGTTGCCTGACTATCCACAGTAAGACGCCCGAAACGGGTGTCTCGGCCATAACGAATGGTTAAATCCAAACCTTCATTGGTTTGATTGTTCACATTGATATAGCTATCTGCCAGCGTATCGATCCGGTATGGATCGGGTCCATTTGCAGGATTACGTGTGATCAATTGACACAATGGCTCTGTCGCGAAGTTTTCAGACCCATAACAACCGTTCAACACTGCTGTTGAGCCGAGTTGCGAGACTTCATCTTCAACTTCAATTTTGAAATAATCAAAGGAAACTTTCAAATCTGCAAACTCTGGCGTCCAGATAATACCGGCCGTAAAGTTTTTCGAGGTTTCCGCTTCCAGTACAGCAAAGCCACCACCGGTAATAATCGTTGATGTAATCGCACCACCGGTGAAGTTGTTCGGGATACCCGCAGATTGACAGTTGTCGGCTGTTGTCTGGTTGATCGTACCATTGGCCAAACCTGTCGCCCATTGTACGCAAGGGTCACTGCCTCTTAGAGACGAGGAACTGGTTTGATTGGACAGGAAGGATTCAAAGAGGGCTGGCGCACGGAAGGATGTACCTTGCGTTGCCCGTACCCGGATGGACGGAATAATCTGCCAGTTACCACCAATTTGGTAGGTAACATTGTTAAATTTTCTGTCGCCGAGTGCTGGATCTGTCAACTTAATGTCAGAATACCGGACGGAACCTTTAACGTTCAAACGTTCAAACATTGGTTTGTCTGCAAGAAGCGGTATATCAATCTCGCCGTAAATAGCCTTTGTAGCTTGTTTACCTGCCGTAATGCCCGCAGTTGATGTTCCCCAAGCATTGCCAGCTTGAACAATATCACTTGGTGTGTCGACAAGGTCATCTTTTTGCAAGAGAACCCCAAATGCGGCGCCGACTTCACCTGCCGGTAGCTTAATAAGATTACCAGCTGCATAGGCTTCGAAAGACAATACATCATATTTGGTGTTACCTGTTTCTGTTGTAAACAGGAAATCCTTTTGATCTTGCGGAATGTTGCCAGCAAGGAATGACGGATTAAACCAGTCCACGTCCACACACGGAATGCCTGCAACAGATGAGGTTGTGCCTACGCAACTTCCTGTTCTGAACCAGTTGTCCTGAATAGAGTCATTACGAATTTGATCATCAGTATACTCACCTTTTGAGTTACTATACTGAACAGATGCATCCCAAGACCAGCCCGAGAGTTTTTCACCAAAGCCACTTCCAAAGTCACCGGATAATCCACCAACGACACGGGTGTAATCAATCTCGGTTTTAGAGTCGCTAAACTCGGTAATTGCTGTTGGGCTATACCATTGTGCTTCACCAGCCCAGCCAGCTGCCAATGGATCACCTGTCGTACCGCCAAATACACCGGCAGTTTCGCCATAAAGGTATGACCAGAACTGACGATAAGAGTTTTGTTTGGTCACACGGCGATTATAAAGAACCTCTCCGTAGGCTTTTACGTGTGAGCTTAGCTCATATTCACCGTCAGCCATGATGGTGATGCGCTCAATATCCGGGATCAGGGATTGACGATCCTGAAACGGGTGATCCCCATTTACAAGGCCGCGTGCTTCGGTACCAACCGTAATACCGTTCCAGTCAGCAAGACCGGAAATATCATTCTGATCGTAATAAATCGGGAACCAGCCTGCAGGTGTAGACGTATTTACACCGCCATTGCCACCCTGATTTGGATACGGTGATATACCGGAAGATGCTAACGCGCCCGTATAGTCATATTGTACCAAAGCCGGGAATGTTGTTGGAATATTGCCTGAACCGTAATCGTAAACCCAGATCTGACCCCACAGCAAATCAATACATTGTGGTTCGCCTGTACGCGGATCAATCACGTCTGCACGGGATCCATCCTGGTTGAACATGTAGTTGGTTGCACAGCCATAATAGTCACGATCTCCGCGCGCCATTTCTTTTTGTCTTGTGTAATCACCCGTAATCCGGACGCGTCCACGTTCAAATGTTTCGCCCCAGGTTCCACTGGCTCGGTAGGTTTCCCCGCCGGATTGCTCTGGTACAGTTGCAAAGAAATCAACGGCCTTGCTATCAGATTTGTCTGTGATGTAGTTGACAACACCGGCAATCGCATCGGAACCATATACTGAAGACGCGCCGTCTTTCAGGATTTCCACACGCTCGAGCGCCAGTAAAGGAATTGAGTTCACGTCAAATGAAGACACCGCACCGCGCGTTCCTGACGGGCCTGCACGACGGCCATTGATCAATGACAATGTCCGGTTGGCACCTAGGCCACGCAGTGAAACCGTAGTAGAACCAACGCCACCATTTTGCACAAATTGTGCAGATGTTGCCGCCGTAATTTGCGGAGAGCCGGACGCAATTGTCGCGGTCTGCAAGAGTGTGCCGACATCGGAGATGCCTTCAAGCTGGGCTTCGGCAATCGTCAATACGTCGATTGGTGCCTGAGAACTGAACGCGTCTCTTTTGATCCGTGAACCTGTAACAACAATAACGTCGTCACTTGCTGTACGTTGATCTGGCTGTGCTGCGGTTGTTTGCAACACTTCTGGCTCTGTAGTTTGCGCATATGCATTTGATACACCCAGCGCAACGATTGCGGTAGTTTGGAGCAAGTTTTTTAGTAATCTAGTTTTAGTCATATTGTCCCCTCAAACAATGAGGCTTCGTATTACGAAGCCGTATATGATTATGATATGTGGCAGCCCCTAATTCTAGTACGGGCCGCGATTTAGTTGAAAATGCGGTTGTCGAATACTCAACAGCGCAAAGTTGGATTTGCAAGCAAACCTTTGTGCCACAATTACGTGATAATTCAGGAAGGTTAATGGTTAAGAGCCGCTTTCCCGAAAGGCGCAACCGACTGTTGCAAAAACACCACGATGTATTGGGCTATGACTTTGGGCCTTTGGATTGCGAATATCAAAACAATTAGATCATTGTTTTGATATTGATTGTTTGGGTTTTAAGACCGTTTTGCGTGCTTTGGGATATGAACCGATGTTCTTGGGAACGGACGTGATCGGGCCAAGAATGTGGTGGAGAGAGATTTTACGTTTGCAATTATTTGCCGAAAGGGTATCTCCTTAAAAGACAATATTGGTCGGCGTGACGGCACGTGCGTACTTGTAATGAGCAATTTTAAGTGTGATGGTCGTCACATCTAAAGTGATTCCTTGCAAAGCGATTCCTTGACGATAAATTTTTCCGGCAAAGAAAGGACGAGTGAAATAAGAGAGGGGTATGGGCATGAATGAAACAAGCCAGACTTGGGTTGGATCGTTAGGTGTGCTTGGAACTCTTAAAAAATATGAAGCGGGCGAAACCATATTTTTTCAAAATGAATATGCCAAAATTGTTGGCTTCATTTCATCCGGTCGGGCGGTGGCAAGAGTCTATTCAAAACAGGGCCAAGAGACTTGGATTGGCGGATTTTATGTTGGGGATTTTCTTGGTCATGCTGCGTTGCTGACCAATACACCTATTGGCTTTGAGGTGACGGCCAGCGTGGAGACACAGGTATTACAAATTCCAGTTCCCGAGTTTCAAAATTTGCTATCGGCAAACACCGAACTTGCTGAAGCTGTTGCTCGTGACTTGGCTTTGCGGTTGAATATGATGACGACCCGCTTGGTTGAGGCGATTACCCTTTCGGCCCCCGGGCGCGTGTGTGCCGAGCTTATGCGTTTGTCCACGCGGGTTGGTGTTGAGCCGATGATGTCGATTGTCCGTCCGAACCCGATTTTTTCCGAGCTTGCTCTCAGGGTCAGTAGTACGCGTGAAACGGTTTCACGCACGGTCAGTGATTTGGTGAAGGATGGCGTCTTAAAGCGTGAGACGGGCGCACTCCTTATTTTGCAGCCAGAAGAGTTAAAGCTTAGAATTAAGTGATCTGGCTTGCCCCTTTTTTTCGCAAGGCAAATGCACGTTCTCCGGTTTCTATTTGCCCCTGATAATCGGTGCTGTAATCATTAAAGTGATATACGGCCAGAAGACTTGCGAGGGTTTCGGAGACAAGGATGCACCCGGGCACGGCTGTTTTTGCCAGATTAACGCCTATATTTGCGTTGCGTGTAGAAACGGCATTGTCTTGGGCGGCAATAAACAGATGGAGCCCTTGCTGGATATCTGCGCTTGATTTTTTTCGGTTTGTGATGGCGGTGTTTATTGCGGATTCAATGTCTTTAAAACATGCAGGTGCCGTGTTGTCTGACTGTGTCAGAGAAATGTGCATTTCATATTCTTCAGCATGGGGTGCAGGGGCTTGTGTGGCGCGTGTCTTGGGGTATTCAAGACTGTATTGGGGACGATTTGTCATGCGCCAATTCTGTGCGTCATTTGCGGTACCCGATGCATTGGTTTTACGGTCCCAAATTAACAATTGGGCGGCCGACACAGACAGAATATCGGCTTGGTGAATGGCTTCACCCATACAAACTAAACTGGCGTGTTGCCCAATGGTTGTATTGGGCCATGTTGTCAGTGGTGTTAGAATGCGAAATGAGTGGGCTTGAGATAAACAATCTTCAAAACGTTTTACCCATGACGGGCCATAAGGTGCCACCGAATGTTCAAGAAATATATCTTTGGACACGGGGAGGATGATATGAAGTTCGCAGCCTTCTTCAACCAAAGCTTCTGCGATAAGAATATCGGAGCCTGCGGCGAGTGCACCATAACCGAACCCAATGTCTTCTCTTTGGATTGTGTCGGATAATTGGGTTTTCAAGCTGCTTATCTGTTCTTGTTTTAGCGCAGGTAATGCTGCGCTCACTTCGCCGTCTGTTCCAAACATGTGACCGGCAAAATGTACGGCCTTGGGTGGCGTGAATGCATCTAGCCACGTGCTGGGGTGTTTGCGTTTGGTTTCAATCATGCGAAATTGTTTTAAGGTGGTCGCATGGGCAGTATAATTTAATGGGTCGTGCTTCCAGGCCGTCTGTAAGGACATTTGGCATTTTTTGTTTTCATCCAACAAAAGATAGGCTTCTGCCCGGGTGGCATGGATGAAATACAAAAGCTCGTCGTCTAAATCCGGTGTTTGAGGCAGGTGCTTGAGTATGGCCTTTGCACGGGTTTGGATCATATCATCAGGCATGTCAGCCATGAGAGCCATGGTGGCCGCATTAATTCCTGAATAATATCCATTTGTCTCTTGAAAGGCGGCGTCATATTTTTCAGCCGATTGATGAGCATAGGCCTGTGCTGCCTTTTCGCGATGAGACAGATACAAGTCTTTGTATAATCGGCCGCCCAAGGCCATGACATCTTCATGATGGTGAATTTTATCAAGCCCATAGCGCTCGTATTCAACAAGAGCAAATGCCAAAGAGCCAGCCCGTACCAGAGACAGGACGGCCAGATGTTGCGCTTCTATATCATCTGGGCAAGTCGAAAGTGCTGCGAGAGCACTTTCGTAATTTTGCAAATGGTTTTGACGTAAGTGGCTCATCTATTGTCCTTACGCGGTTTACGGAAGACCACCTAAGCTTCCGTCATTGCGGATAACCGGGTCGATTACAATGTGCACTGTGTAGCCGTAACGTTGGTCTAATAGGGAGAGCTCATACTTATAATAGCTTGTATCATTGTTCGGACCTGGGCCATTATTTGTGGCATTTATGCCCACATATTCGAATGTTAAAGACGTGTCAGTGCAAGTTAAATCTTTATAATTATCTACGGCGGGGGCATCTTTTGGTTCCCCGTCTCGCGTGCGGCCATTGTCAATGCTGAGCGCATCGTGGGGCCAAAGCGCGTATTTATCACGACTAATAGACTCGCCGGGTTTTACAAATGTAATGCCTTTAAGGGATTTGGGATCAATCTGAATGGTAATGCTTTGATCGTGCTCAACACTGAATTTCATCCGGTTGTCGCGTAACGCTGCAAATCCGTCTCCGGTATCATCTATTTGATCATTGTTGGCCGGCTGGGGGTTTTCATAATAGTCGTCTGCGACAATCGCATACCCTGATGCATCGTGAATGAGTAAGAGTGTTTTTGGTTTGGACATTTTGTCTCCTTGGTGTGAGGCCCTATAGACCAGTTTTGATTCCGCGTTGTTTTAGTTGTGATTTTAATTTTTGTGCACTGTCTTGTTGGTTAAGGCGTTCATATAACAAAATCATTTGTACGAATGCATCTGGTGGCAATGGCACAGGTGTTGAAAGATAGCTATCAATGGCTGATTGCCAAATCGTGTTCGCCTTGTCTACTTGGCCGCGTGCTTGCAGAATATCTCCTTCTAGTAAGGCTGTATGTATATTGTGCTCAGATTGTGTGACATCTATTTTTTGCCTATCTTTCCCAATTATCTTCTTTATGGCTGCGATGCTTTGCGTAGCCGCGCTGTAATTGCGATCATACATATCGATTTGGACGCGTAACAGTAATATAGGGATTGTGGTTGTTTCATGCCGTTCACGGTTTGAGGCATCATGCAGTCCGTAATATTCAAGGGCCTTGCGGGCGGTATCAGCGTGTACTCTGGCAATATCAATTGCACCTCTAGTGAATTCAATGTGACCAAGTTGTCCATGGATCATTGGTACATATTGAGAAATGGCTGTATTAGAAGCATCAATGGCTAATATACCTAATACCGTGTTTAACTGTTGTGCCAATAGACGTTTCGCAGGCTCAATATCCCCACGATATTGTAATAGACTAGCCTTTGCAAAATAGGCGCTGAGCATGTCAGCTTCCAACACCTTATTGCTTGGATTGTCTGCTGCTGCTTTTTTCAGGATAGCAATCTGTTTGTCTCTCATCATGATGGCGTTAGAGATTGGTCCGGAGAACAATTGAGTGTCCGCTATCCATGCATAAACGTTTCCCAAATCGCGTTTTGCATTCACGTCTTTTGGGGAGCTTGCCACAATGCTTTCATAGATGGGAATGGCTTCTTGGTATTTTTCCATGGCCTTTTCATGATCCCCAAGCTGGAAGTAAATAGTGCCTAGATTGGTCAGTGAATACGTTTTTTCCTGCAACCAGTTTAGATTTTCAGGCTCTGCAGACACCAAGACGTTGGCCAAATCATTATATTCTTGAAACCAGTGCAGTGCCTTTTGATAATCCTTGTTCCTATAATGGGGATATCCAACCCAAAATGCGCTTTGGGAATGTTCATAAATTCGTTCTAATGAGCCAGGGTCGCGCGCCAACAAATCTTGCGTTGCAACGTAGGCTTTTTGAAAATATGTGTCTGCTTCGTCTAAATTACCCAGTTTATCCTGAAGTTCTCCCAAATAATGAAAGACACGGGCACGGCGTCCCAGCGCGTCGTCGTCGTGTTCTGACAACGGGTATTTATCATAATAATTGGCCGCGTTTTCGCCGACAACTTGCAGAGCATCAAGACGGCCGACAGGTTCAAGTTTGTCTTTTAAGTCCGTCAACATAAACTCAATTTGTCCCTCTGCATCATTCCGTCTAAGCTCGGCCTCTTTACGGGCGTCCAGAGCGAATCCTGTCAACATAGCCATAGCTAACACCATGGTCAGAGAGCTTGCTGTGATGGCCATCACGCGGTTGCGCAAACGGTGCATATCGCGTTGGACAAGCTCATCAAGTCCAGTTCCGATCAAGCCCGATATAAGTTTAAGTAGGCCCAGACGTTTGCCATCGGCGTTGGGGCGAATGTCTGCCGCAAGCGGTTCGGCTGGTTGTTCGGTTAACTCACCATTTTCATCGGTTTGGAAGCGGAGGGCTTTGGGTAGGCATTCGTTTTCAATGGCGTCCCCAATGGCGTCACCTTGCGCAAAAGGGGTTCCGTCAACAATTAGGCTGAAAATTTTTGCGTCACGGTTTTGCCTTTTAAAGCTTAAAATTTCCTGGTTGACCCATTGAGATTTGGCGGCGTCTGGCGAGCATATGATGATCAGGTTTTCAGATTGCGCGAGCGCGTGTTCAATGGTTTCACCGAGGCTATTGGCGGCGGCAAGGTCTTCGCGGTCTCTAAAAATAGGTCTGAGTCGTTTAGGGACAATACCGGCAGATGTTGTGTTGCCCACGAGATGGTTTGGTATATTGTAGGTTTCCAGCCGACGGTGCAACCATCGGCCCCAACGTGCATCTTTATGACTATAGCTTATAAATGCTTTGTACTTATAGCTTTTCAACAATTTTTCCCGGATATAATGATGTAGTATTTGCGTATGTATAGTGTTCACACAAATAGACTTTCCTTGCAAGCTATTGAAGCGCAACTGCGGGTTTTAGGTGAATTTTTGTATGGGCATGGCGACCGAGCGCATCTGCATCATGCTTGGCAAAGGGATAATTGCCGTAAAACCCGGTCGCTTTTATGCCAATGGATTGTTAAACATCCAATCGACTGACATGTTCAAGGTTTCTTGTACAATGCCAGCATAAATCTGATCAATCCTTCAGCACTTTCCGATTCTGCTATGGTATGCTTGTGGCCTTCCATAGCAAATTTGGTAAGTGTAATTACTGTTAACACGCCAATGGTCCTGCAGACTGTGATGATCATCACACGCTTGTGGTTTCTTTGTCTATCATGCGCTTACGCGTTGGGCAATAACGTCAGTAAATAATGCCCGTACCCGCTTTTTTCGAGCGGGATCGCCAATTGCCTCAGTTGATGCGTATCGATCCAGCCTTTGTGGAAGGCAATGGCTTCCGGGCAACAAATGCGCAGACCCTGTCTTTCTTCAATAACGCTGACGAATTGGGCGGCTTGGAGCAATGATCTGTGGGTGCCCGTATCAAGCCAAGTTGTACCGTCGTCTAATAATTTTACTGTTAAATCGCCCCGCTCCAGATACATTTGATTAAGTGTGGTGATCTCTAATTCACCGCGACCGGAAGGTTTTACCTGTCGCGCAAATTCGCTGGCGCGATTGTCATAAAAGTACAGACCTGTAACGGCATAATTTGATTTGGGTTGGGCCGGTTTTTCGTCAAGGGAGATTGCTTTTTGGTTGTCGTCGAATTCAACAACTCCATAAGCTTCGGGGTTTTTCACATGATAGCCAAATACGGTTGCTCCGCTTGTGTTTTGGACGGCGGTGGTAATTGTGTCGTTAAAAACTTGTCCGAAGAATAAATTATCTCCGAGAATGAGGGCGCTTGGGGCTCCGTCTAGGAAATTTTCTGCAATGATGAGCGCTTGGGCTAAGCCTTTGGGTTCAGGCTGTACAGCATATAGGAGAGACATTCCCCATTTATGACCATCGCCAAGCAGGTGTTGAAATGCGGCTTGATCGTGCGGGGTTGTGATGATGAGAATTTCATTGATCCCCGCCTGCATGAGGACAGACAATGGGTAGTAAATCATTGGCTTGTCATAGACCGGCATGAGCTGTTTCGAAACCGATATTGTGCTGGGATGTAAACGGCTTCCCGTTCCGCCCGCTAATATGATCCCTTTTCTCACTGTATTCTGCGTATTTTTTGTCATGATTGGCCCCTGACCTTAATACGCGTCCCATTCTGCGTAGGCTTTTTTTAGCCCTTCGTTCCAGAGGGGTAAAGCACAATTAAAGTTTTGCTCAAACCGGTTTGTGTCCAACACAGAATAGGCAGGTCTTTGTGCGGGGGTTGGGTAGTGTGTAGAGGGGATATTGGTGACTTCAATTTTGTGCGGGAGTTTGTGTTTGGCGATTGCAAATATGGCTCTGGCAAATTCGGCCCAACTGATTGGTGTGCCGGTGTCGCTGACATGGAATATGCCTTGGCTCTCCGTTTGTCCCTGATGCAAGCCTGCGGCAGCTTTCAGGACAGCATCGGCGAGATGGCCCGCATAGGTTGGTCTGCCAATCTGATCGGCGACCACATCAATGCAGGTGCGGGTTTGCGCGAGGCGAAGCATGGTTGTCATGAAGTTTTTGCTATATCCATCATATACCCATGATGTACGCAGAATGACCGCGTGACAGCCTGTATTCAATATACCTTGTTCTCCGGCGCGTTTGGAGGCGCCGTAAACATTGATGGGGGCGGCGGCCGTGTTGACCGGGTAAGGCGTGCTGGCATCGCCGGCAAATACATAATCTGTTGAAATATGGACGAGCGGAATATTGCGCGTTGCACAGGCTTCGGCAATGTATGTTGGCGCAAGGGCATTGACTGCATAAGCAGTTTTTTCGTCATTTTCGGCCGCGTCGACGGCCGTATAGGCAGCGGCGATGACGAGCACGTCCGGTTTATCCAATGTGTTGATAAACGCACGTATCTTTTCTGGAGACTGGTTGAGATCGCATGCTTTGCGATCAAAGAATTGGGCCGAATGGCCTTGTGTCTCTACGCTTTGTTTTAAGGCTTTGGCGAGCTGTCCGGTTTTTCCGAGAATGGCGAGATTAAGCTTCATGTGGCGGCGCTGGTTTTTAGTCCAAGGCGTGATCCAAAGGCGTCTTCTTTCACCAAGGGGCGCCACCAGCTTTCGTTGTCCAGATACCAGTTAAGGGTTTTCTCAAAACCTTCATCCCATTCAATCGCGGGTTTCCAGCCTAATTCGGTATGAATTTTCTCGGTATTGATCGCATAACGTTGGTCATGCCCGGGACGGTCTGCCACAAATTTGATCAGGGCGGCATGTGATATATTGTCCGGCTTTCGGGCATCCATCAGTGTGCACAATGTTTGCACAAGTTCCAGATTTGTGCGTTCATTATTACCGCCAATATTATAGGTTTCGCCAAGCTTGCCTTGTTCGAGAACGCACAGGAGGGCGTCTGCGTGATCGTCCACATATAACCAGTCCCGAATATTGTCACCTTTGCCGTAGACAGGAATTGGCGCCCCATAAAGGGCCTTTAAAATGACAACAGGGACGAGTTTTTCGGGGAATTGGTAGGGGCCGTAATTATTGGAGCAATTGGTGATCAGGGTCGGGAGGCCATACGTGCGTGCCCATGCCCGCACCAAATGATCCGAGGAAGCTTTGGAGGCAGAGTAGGGCGAGCTTGGATCATAGGGGGTGGTTTCACTAAAGGCAGGGTCATCGATTTGCAAATCGCCATAAACCTCATCGGTGGAAATATGGTGAAAACGAAATCTATCACGTTTTTCGCCTTTCAGTTTCTCCCAATATGTTTTCGCTGTATCTAACAGATTAAACGTGCCGATAACATTGGTTTGGATAAAGGCTGCGGGGCCATCAATGGAGCGGTCTACATGGGATTCGGCCGCCAAATGCATAATGGCTTCCGGTTGATGTTTGGCAAATAGGTGCTGGAGGAAGGCGATATCGCAAATATCACCTTTTTCAAATGTGTAATGTGGGTTGTCGGCGACAGAGTTCAGGTTTTCTAGATTGGCGGCGTAGGTAAGGCAGTCAAGATTGATGATTTCATGCCCGCGCGCAATTGCCATGCGAATAAGGGCGGATCCGATAAAGCCTGCACCGCCGGTAACAAGTATTTTCATTGCGCATCCTTTTTTCGTCGGTCAGGTTTATATGATCCAGTTCTTTTTAGAACGGGCTGTTGAAACTTGCAAATGTGCAGGCTTTTGCATCTCTTTGCGATATGACGGCCTTATGGGGCTCAAATCCCCAATCAATGGCCAGTTCGGGATCATCCCACATAACATTTCCGTCGCATTCGTGCGCATAATAAGCTGTACACTTATATTGCACTTCGGTGTTGGCTGCCAAAGTGGCAAATCCGTGTAAAAAACCTGCAGGCACCCAGAGTTGTTCGGCAGTGTCTGCGCTTAATTCTATTTTTACGTGCTGGCCGTAATGCGGGGAGTTTTTACGGGCATCTACGGCGACATCCAGTATTTTTCCGCGGGTACAACGTATCAATTTGCCTTGGGCGTGGGGCGGGCTTTGGTAGTGTAGTCCGCGTAGGGTATATATATCTTTCGAGAAAGACTGGTTGTCTTGTACGAATGTAATCTCGTGCCCGACAGCCTGATTAAAGGTGGTGACCTTAAACGTTTCCATAAAATACCCCCGGTCATCTTGGATGATGCGTGGCGTGAAAACTTTCACATCAGGAATAGCGAGGGATTTGAAGTTCATATGTAACAGGCATAATTAAGGCCCTGAGGGCCAGTGGGTAAGAAATGTTTGGAGCCTGTTTTACATGCGGGAAATGTCATTGCAAGCAGGTATTCTTGTGCAGAATATTTCCACAGCCGGCAGGGTGGTAAGGCTGCGTTAAATTATGATTCCCGAAGCTCTGCCCTGTTGGTAGAAATCAAGAGCTTCATCGATCTCCCCAAAGAACATGTTCCTGCCTTTGGACAGAACAATTCCGTGGGTGCACAGGCTTTTCATCAAACCTGTATTGTGGGTTGCCAAGACCAGCCCGCGACTATTGGAAACCAGTGCGTCCATACGAGATTTTACCTTGTCGCGAAAATTTGCATCTCCGGCCCCGATCCATTCATCCATCAAAAGAAGGTCCGGTTTGACCATTGTAGAAATTGCAAAAGCGAGCCGCATGCGCATGCCGGAGGAATAGGTATGGAACGGATTGTCTATCGATTCTTCAAGTTCAGAGAAGTTGACAATGTCCGTGATCAAACTGGTAATTTCATTAAGCTTTAGCCCCATTTGCAGACATCGTAGATAGATGTTTTCCAGACCTGTCGCTTCTTGGTTCATGCCGAGTGTAATGTCGAAGAGACCTTTTACGCTACCGCGTATATTGACGCTCCCGCTGGTGGGGGCATAAATGCCGGCCAATGTCCTTAGTAATGTGCTTTTGCCGGCTCCATTGGGGCCGATCACGCCAAGCCGTTGTCCCATATCTAGATTAAAACTGATATTATCGAGAATTTTGACCATTCTACGTTTTGCATGGGTGAAGTACAAATCACTTAAAAACCCCATTGGATTTTTCAGAAGATGGCGATCATTTGGTTTGAAAATCGGGACTTTAAGCTCCAAATTTTCTACCTGCACAATTCGATTTTCGGGCATGGATTGCATGTTTTTTCCTACACCCATAATGCAAGCACACGGGAAAACTTAGCCTTAAACAAGTAGGCAAGACTACACCCGACCACCGTAAATGTGAGTACAACATACCAACTGAGCGGGGAAATGGGTGTTTGTAAAAGGGGCGCTCTTATCAACTCCATATAGTGATAAAACGGGTTATACATCAAAAACTTTCCCATAACGCCTCCATAGCCCGCGCCGCCCGGCAACCATACGATCGGTGTGGCTAAAAAGGCGATGCGCATAATTGCCTGAATAACCTCGTTTAGATCATGATATCGCGCACCGATAATACCAAACACAATGCTGAGCCAGACACCATTGATGATAAGAAGCGCTAAGCCGAGGAAACTGACGATGGTGTAGGCATTTATCGGAATTTTATAATAGAGGAGGACGATCAGGATGATGATAACTTGATGCAAAAACTGTAACACTGTGGTGAAAACACCCACCATGGTTATATCCATAAGTTGTAATTCGCCTTGCATGATTTGCGAACGGTAACGTTGGAAAATTGTGGTGCTGCCGGCGACGAATCCAACGATGAGAGTCCATATAATAATTCCGATCGCCAAATGGGGCACGAACTGGTTGGAATCTGCTTGATTAATGCGTGAATAGAGCATGCCAATTGTCAGGATAAACAGGATCGGTCCCACCATGAGCCATAAGGGGCCAAGCAGGGTTTTGCGGTACCTGACAACAAAGTTTAGCCATGTTGCATATATCCAATATTGGTATTTCACATAGATCTCCTCAACGCATTTTCACCAAGTGTAGATGTGCCTTGTGGCATATATCCAAAAACGACCAATTTGCAAATGATTTATGCGGGTTTTGCCTATCTTGCGATTGACTTTAAGGCCCTAATTTTATAGAGACATTCTTTCATTTTGGCTTTCATTTTGGTTGTTGAAAATTATAGAGTGTTTTGTAGGAATTTATGACAAGTACTGAAACGGAACACACACCTGATAACCATGAACAGCAAACAACGTTTGTAGAACCGAAAACGTTCGTTCAAAAAGTAAAATCGAAACGGATTTATGTATATGCGTCTACGGCTGTTCATAAAGTTCCAATTCTTCGCGACACCATTCACAAAATTATAAACAAAATTAAGGCACGTCCCATGGCACAGAAAACAACACCTGAAGGTCAATACCAATCAGTTGTAGGTAAAGACGGGTCAAGTAATTCGCAGGGCAAATGGGATGCCATGAAAGTTCCTGCCAATGAAATCGAAGGCGCGCGCGTCCTTGATCTGGGCTGTAATGAGGGTTTTTTCATCGAGAAATTTATGAGCCTCGGGGCTTCGGCCGCCACAGGTGTGGATAAGGATACCATTTTGTTGGACAGGGCGCGCAAACGTGTGCCTGGCGCTAATTTCGTTGATGCCTTTTGGGATGATTTTTTAGGTGCACAGGCCGATAACAGCTTTGATCTTATTATCATGTTGTCTGCCATACATTACGCGCCAAATTATCATCAAATTTTACGTAAAATAAACCGGGTTTTGGCACCTGGCGGCACTTTTTATCTAGAAGGCAGTGTCGGGGGTTTTCTCACAAATCTTTTAGTGCCTGTTGATCGGGGACAA
Organism: Robiginitomaculum sp.; assembly: GCA_002733605.1. Taxonomy (GTDB): domain Bacteria; phylum Pseudomonadota; class Alphaproteobacteria; order Caulobacterales; family Maricaulaceae; genus Robiginitomaculum_A. The sequence continues at coordinate 59,229 of NVWK01000002.1, read as the reverse complement.
GGGGCGGGTGCGGACACAGTGTATCACTTCACACACGCGTCGTTTGCACGGATACTTTCGGATCAATTCACGCTTCGCTATATTAACCGAAGTGTGGATCAGCCCGGTGACCCTATTCCGCGCCATATGTATAAACTGACTCCCAAATTACGGACATGTTTGATTGTGACAGGTGCATCTGCGAGTGGCAAAACCACTTTAAGCCAACGTATAGAGCTTGCTGATTTTACACATATTGAAATTGATAAATTGACCAAAATGTTGATGCAAACCAAATTGACGGGATTGGGGCGCGACATGGCCGAGAAATTCTCACCTCGCCAATTAAACAAGGTCTATGAGTATTTGCTCGAAGATCAAACCCGTTTGGATCAATTTACAAAATACCTTATACGGAATTGTAAGGATACGAAGGATATTGTCATGGAAGGTGTGATCCTTAATGATGATGCCTATCGGGCCCGTATCATTGGTCTGCTAGAAGATGACGGGTTTTTTGTTAGGACGATTGTCTAGCAAGATTTCCTCAAGTTTGCGCATGGCACTTTCCTGAGTTTGGCATGAATTTGGCATCAGTTCAGGCCTTGGTTTAACGGCTTGAAAAATTTTGCAGTATGCGCGATAAACCATACAATCATCGGGGCACCCTATGTGTCTTGATATCCATGTTTTGAGCGCGGGCCATTATGAAGGCTAAGACTTGTATACTTGTTTTGGGAATGCACCGTAGCGGTACGTCGGCGTTGACGCGCGTGCTTAACATGTTGGGTGCCCAATTGCCCAAGACCCCTCTACTGTCAATGGAGGGGAATGAAACAGGGCATTGGGAATCTCAGAAAATTGTTGATTTTAATGATGCGTTTTTGCTCAAGCACGGAAGTACATGGCACGATTGGACGTCGTTTGACGCAGAGAGTTTAAGCCGAACGCAACGTAAAGAGTTCATAGAAGATATGGGCGCATTGTTGCGGAGCGAGTATCAAGATGCGGGTTTGATTGCCATAAAAGATCCCCGCATATGCAGGTTTGCGGATTTGTTTGCGCAGGCTGTCGAGCAGGCCGGGTACACAGTTAAATGCATACAAATGATGCGAAACCCGCTTGAGGTGAATGCCTCTTTGATCCGGCGTAATCACATATCTCCTGTGCATGCCAATCTTTTATGGCTGCGCCATGTGTTGGACGGGGAGTATTTGAGCCGAGGCTATGCGCGTAGTTTCATCACATTTGATGGTCTTTTGGCAGATTATAAAACCTGTTTGGCGAAGATTGCCTCTGATTTGAACCTTGAATGGCCCTATATACCAGAGTCGATTGCGCGGGATGCCGAGACGTTTTTAACGCCGGGAGACAAGCATCATATCCGGTCTACGGAAGAGGTTTTGCTTAACCCTGATCTGGGACCCTGGGTGGTGGATGCCTATATGATTCTCAGGCGCGCGGAAACTGTAGCGTTGAGCAAAAAGGACATGCGGGCGCTGGATAAAATTCGCGAAAATTTCGACGTGGCGGCGCCGATGCTGCAATCGGTTTCCGCGAATTTGAAGTCTCAGATGACACTTGTTTCCGACCAGCTTGAAAATGCGCGAAACGAAGTCATTGAATTGACGGAAGGGCTTGTTCAAAGAGATAAAGAACTGGCGAATGCGCTGTGGGTTGTGGAGGTGTCTTCGGGCAAGTATGCGCACGAAAAGAAGATCAAGAAACGTTTGGAGAAAATGCTGGACGAGCGGTGCTCGAAGATTTGGGAGCTTGAGCAAAAACTAAAAACCCAAATGGAGTATAGCGTCCATAAACAAAAGCATATGGACGCGCTTTTAAACTCCAGTTCCTGGAAAATGACGGCGTTCCCTCGTAAAATAATTCGCATCTGGCGGCGTAAACTCCCGTTTCTCATCGGTCTTCTGGCTGGAAAGTCGGCGCGGGCCCAGTTTAAAAATATTGACCAGATTGGGGAGACGGCAGAAATTGCGCGCTCAAAAGCGACCGTGGCTGCGCGGCATGATCTGGCCCAAACCCGCGAACAGGTGTTTGAAACGGACTGGTATCAGGCGGTTAGTGGCAACAAAATAATTGCTGACAAGGATTTGCCCAATATCACGATTTCAGCGGTGACGTATAATTCGGAAAAATGGATGAAGGGCTTTTTTGCGTCTGTTAAAGCGCTTGATTACCCGCATCGTAAAATATCCATTCATTTTGTTGATAATGGGTCCAGTGACGGCACTGTGCGTGTGATCGAGGCTTTCATTAAGAAGGGAGCTGCTAAGTTTGGCGAATTGCAGCTTTTTCAAAGACCCAATGAAGGCTATGGCGCGGGCAATGATTACGGTATCCGACGCTCGAAAGACGAATTTGTTCTGGTGACGAATGTGGACGTCGAGTTTTATGCAGATAGTTTGAAAGCGGCTGTGAATGTGGCCGTGCATGATGATGCAAAAACCGCATGTTGGGAGTTCCGGCAAACCCCTTATGAGCACCCCAAATATTATGACCCGATTACGCGGCTGACCAATTGGAACTCGCATGCGTGTGTTCTGATCCGAAAGAAAGCCTATCTTGAGGTTGGTGGTTACGAGAAAAGAATTTTTATGTACGGGGAAGATGTCGAGTTGTCCTATCGGTTCCGTGCCTGTGGCTGGAATTTAAGGTATGTCGCGGATGCAGTGATTAAACATTATGTGGATCTGAACGATCTTACTGTGCGGCCAAATCAATTGTCCGGATCTGCGGCGGCTAATATTTTATTGCGTTACCGATATGGATCTTATGTAGATATTTTGGCCGGAGAAGCGTTTTTGTTTGCTGTTAAACGCCATGAAGTTGACCCGGTCCGGAGGCAAGCCTGGGAAGAAGCCACCCGTATTGTCAAAGCAAACCGGCTGTATTTTTTCCGAAAAAGAAAGTTTACAGGGACTGTGCATTTCCCGTTTCATGAATTTGATTATGATATTGTCCGCCCCGGTGCAGACGTTGTTCACATCCCTTTCAAGCCTGAGGAAAAGAAAGATTTGCCTCTTATCTCGGTGATTACACGCACACACGGAGACGCTTTACATCATCTGCATAATGCTGTCGCTTCGGTCCTTGCCCAGACATATAAAAATATCGAACTTATTGTGGTTGAGGACCGGACCGATGCGGCGAAAGCATATGTTGAAGGTTTGCAGGCACAATATGGCGATAAAATACGCTATTTTAAATCCGCAGACGAAGGGCGTTCGGCTTGTGGGAATTTTGGAGCGGCGCAGGCCAAAGGCGAGTATTTATGCTGGCTGGATAATGATGATATGTTTTTTGCCGATCATATCGAAACCCTAGTGCGGGCATTGGAAAATGATCCTGAGGCCGTGTGTTCATATGCGTTGGCATGGGACGCATTGTCAAAAATGGATGGGAATAAACCTGTCGAGTTGAGCTATCAGCTCCCGGAAATGCACTGCCAGCCTTATGACAAACAACGGTTGCTCAACGAGAACTTTATTCCAATTCAATCGATTATTTTCTCTAAAACGCTCTTTGATACCTACGGTGGATTTAATGTTGAGTTTTCTCAATTGGAAGACTGGAACCTTTGGGTTCGATATGCACAAGGGGGTGTGTTTACATATACGCCGAAAGTTACATCTATGTACCGTACGCCGCACAATGAAAGCGAGCGGGAGGCACGACATTCAGTGTTGAACGATGCTTATGAGGCGGTACGACAAACCAATCTTGAGGATGTGGCTAAGTTAAGCAAAAAGAAAAAGCGCCGCAAAGCGCCCGGCAAACCTACACGTAAAACTACGCGCAAAACGGCCCGTAAAAAAGTCCCATAAAAAAATAAAGGGTGCTTAGGGTAGGTGTAGGGATAGCCATATGGTGAAAATGGCGAAAGCCAAAAAAGGCCCAAATGGTATCCATTCTTCAGTAGTGCCGGCTTTAGTGTTGTCGGTTCCAGTGTTGCTGGGAGTGCTGTCAGAGTTGGTGTTTTTGGAAATATATTTCATATAAAGTGCCATGATAATCCCTAGGCAACTGCCAACCAAAACGATATTGGGGAGGGCACTCCATCCGCACCACGCGCCGCCTGCGGCCAGTAATTTGGCATCGCCGCGCCCTAAACCATCCTTGTCTCTGGTTTTTTTGAAAATGTATTCGATCGCGACGAAAACACTATATCCGATAATTGCACCGATCGTGCCTGCTAGCCAGTTATGGGATAAAACCCAGCCTTGAAATATGCCGATGGGAATGAGGGGAAGGGTTAGGGTATTGGGCAGGAGATAGCTTCTCATGTCGATTATGGACAGGGCGAGTAATGCACTAAAGAGTATAATTGCGAAGATTAAAGGCAATAGGATTGATGTCTGTAAGAGCATATCGTCTTAAGGGGTTTCTATGCGGTGGGGTTCACATAAAGGCGGGGTGAGCGCATATGTGGCGCGGCGGTTCGAGGGGCCTTGCAAGGTCAACTGACCTCCACTGCAAATACCCGTTTTAGAGATGAGAATATTATCTCCGGACACGGTCCAGCCTTGGGGTAAATTGAGGGCGCGCACTTGTCCGTTGTGTCGTATAGGCGCTTCTGATCCAATCACGTGTAGGGGCATGTCGTTGAGCATGGCTTCGGCGCGGAGTAATCTGATGCTGGCAATGCCGGCGTCCGCCGTGCTTGCAAACCGGGTGGATTCAATTGCTGTGATAGAACGTGCACCAACAAGAGAGAGCATAAGCCCCATAATGGCTAAAACGATCAGCATTTCCAAAAGGGAAAACCCCGTTTCTGCTTCCGGTCGCGTTTTAGCCGGCCTGGTTTTAGCCAGTTTGGTTTTAAGACGAGACATCCGCATTACTGCCTGTGCCGCCCGGTGCGTTATCAGCTCCGAGCGAAATCACGTGCGGGCTTAATTCACGTCCATTGCCGTCCAGTTCAGGGGCTTCATAGACAAAGGCATTGTTCCAGGGGTCGTTTGGAAGTGCGTCCCCGTCCAGATAGGGGCCGTACCATGTCCCGTTATTGTTTTGCGGGGCTTTGATGAGAACGGTCAGACCTTCCGTACTGTTCGGGTAACTGCCTGTATCCAATTTGTATGCATCCAGCGCCAGACGCAGTGATTTTGCTTGCGCTTTGGCTGCGGTGATTTTTGATTTATCAAGTTGGGTAAAGAGGCGCGGCGCGACCATTGTTGCCAGTAAGCCCATAATGGCCAACACAATGAGAATCTCTAGCAATGAATATCCGGCTTCGCCGTTACGTTTATGTTTGCGTTTTTGAGTGCTCATGACGATCCTTTTTGTGGTTGCCTGATCATATCCCGAAATCATACAGGCTGGTCATAGCCAGAACAATACTTATTACAATCGTGCCGACAATGCCAGCAATGATTAAAATAGCGATAGGTTCGGCGAGTGCTGCCAGCCGTTTTGCCATTTCCTGTGCTTCTTTTTCCTGGGTTGAGCCGATGAAGAGCAACATCGAAGCCAACTTGCCGGAGGTGCGTCCTGTCCGGATAAGATCAATCGCGAGCGGATCAAAATCGGGGACGGTTTCGTCCAAGACTTCATCAATATTACGGCCGGCCCGAATGCCGACGCTGGCTTCTTCAAAATCCCGGCGCAGGTTTGCAGATCGCAGGCCGTATTGGCCTAATCTAAGCGCAGATAAGAGATCGCCGCCATTATCAAGCGCGATCCCAACCGTGCGGGCCCAGCCGCCCAGTTCTGCGCGAATGAAAACAGGGCCGATCAGGGGGAGGCCCTCTATGGTCGTTCGTACGGCGCTTCGCGCAGTATCCGAGCGGAAAAGATACATGAAGAAGGCGATTATAGCGCCAAAAGCGGCCATGACGGGGATGAGATGTTCTTTCAAGCCGGTGCCAGCGCCGATGACCAGTTTTGAAATGGCTGGTAAATTGTCCTTATTGCTTCCGATCAAGGTGCCAAATCTTGGCACAACAAACAAGAAGAGCAAAAAGACGATGGCTGTGCCTACGACAGCTAAAAACATCGGGTAGGAGAGGGCGGTGCGAATTTCAGAGCGCATAGTATCTTCGAACTCCATGCGCTCGGCCGCATCGGTGAGGGCTTTGGCAGATTGTCCCGTGGCTTCGCCGAGCTCAGCCAGGCGGGGGACATAGCGAGGCAGGGCCGGCAGATGTTTTTCCATTGCATTGGAGAGCCTTTCGCCGGAGCGCAAGTCTTTGCGGATGGCATCGGAGGCGCGCGCTAAAGCCGGATGTGCATTGGATTTGGACAGACTTTTTAAGGCATCAAGCAGGGTCACGCCTGCATTCAGCAAGGTGGCGAGTTGACGAATATAGCGCGCCATATCTTTCGCTTTCGCCCGTCCCCGTCTTTGAAATAATTGTGAAGGTTGTGGGAGTTGTTTGATGTGAAAGACATCCAGCCTGCGCCCTTGTAAATTATCATAGGCAATTGATTGTGTCGGCGCTTCCAGTTCTCCGCGAACGGTGGCGCCATTTATATCCAGAGCTTTGTATTGGTAACGTGGCATATCGGGCTTTTATCAAAATATAGGGGGGAAGGCGAGCGCTAAGATTTAGACTTTATAGATTCGATGTATTTGGCGGCTTTCAGGGCTTCGGTTTGTACTCTGGGGGTGACGGTTCCGTACAGGATCGGGGCGAGGGTGGAAAGTGCATAGGGCACGCCGCGTATGCGTTCATATTGTTGCGCGTAAAGCTCCCATGTGGTGAAGGTTTCGTCTTCGATCGACGGATCACTTACGGGGCGCGATGTGGTGACGCCGCCGTGATATTGGTGAAAACTGGCTTCGCCTATGAGTAGAAAATACTGGCTTTCCTCATGTTCGATTGCGCGTTTGAAGAAATCGAGATTAATTAAACCGCCGCCGGGAATATCAAAAGCCTCGTCATAACCGCCGAGATTGTCGTACAGGCTTTTTTTGAGAATGAGCACATTGCTTTCTGCAATGGGCATCAGCCATGCGCCTTGTGCCGAGCCGCCAACGCAGGAAATGTCAAACAAGCGGTAGGGTTCGTTCGGCCAGTTGATCGTGTCCAGAAGCGCGTCTTCTACAGTTTGATTGTACCCGTCTTGTACGCTGAATTGTTGAACCTTGTGGCCTAGATGACGTCCGATGGTCGCGATGAGTGGGTTGGGGTGGGTGTTGATAAGGTCTTTTGCGGCTTTGAAGATGCCGGGGCTAATCAGACGCGCGCCGTCAATGACCGGACACACCCAATCCGCTTTTGCCAGTTTTATACCCGCGTTCAAAGCTTGTGCTGGAGAGGGATGGGGGTCTTGCACGCGTATATAACGCACATTGCTTGGCCATGCGGCGACAATTTCGGGGTCCACCGGAGAATTGGAGCCGTTTTCCATAACAATGATTTCTATGTCGTGGGATTGGATACCGGTTTGGTAGGGAGGTAGAAATGATTGTACGGTGCGCGGAATTTCCCGCGCCATATTGTAGGCAATGATGACAACGCTAAATGTAGGTTTTGTCTTAAAGAGCGATATCATTGAGGGCCTCCCATATAGGTTTGATCTTTATTGGAATATGGGTGTTCTGAACCTGTTGATTGTGGAGCGCGCTTTCTCGAAACTCTGGTTTATCGGGGACTTCGAGATTTAGGGAATTGCCGGCTTTTATAAGGTTTTTATGATATGTGGTGGCGGGTATATCATAGCGTAAAATATCAAATTTTTGGTGCATGTGAAGCGCCAGCATGCGCTTGTTATAAATAGCCCAAATGTTGAAAGCAGTGTCTTCATCCATGGGCTGGTCCCATTTTTGTGCCCTTTGTATCAAGGAGGCGGCAACTTCGGCGGGGTGACGAAATGTGCCTATAAAGCGCGGCGTTGTGAGCGTCTTCCAGCCCTCCATCATGAATAAAACCCGTGGATCTTTTAGCCCCCATTGTTGGTCATCGGGGTAGCTTTCGATAATTTCGCGTAAATGTTGTGTCTCTTGAGGTGTCCAAACCGGGTCTTGTGCAGGCGGGTTGTCCCAACTTGCCCCGACACGCTCAAGCACTTGCTCGTGTAGCTCCATAGCCGTGCGGTTTTCACGATTGCCTTTTTTATTAAACCCGGCTTCTGTGTTTACATCTCCCAAATATAACCCGGCATTCTCCAATGACCCGGCAAGGCAAGAGGTGCCGGAGCGGTGCATGCCAAGAATGAGGATCGGAGTGCTTTGAGCCATTGGAAGATTACCGGAATAAAACTGTGTTTCGCTGCTCTGTATGGCATTATTAAGTTCAAGTAAAGAATGGGAATACCCCTTTACAGCTTCCGTCTCTCTCCACTACATACTATGGGTTCAATAGGGAAAATGTATTTTGCGTAAACTGAGTATATGGAGCGAGAGAGAAAGGGGGGTGTTCAACCCGTTACGCCGTTTATTGCCATGCTCTTTACCCCCACAAAATGCAAGGATGGCGACTGCGGGGTTTACTTTGCTTGAAACCCTGATTTCTCTGGCTATTTTGTCGGTTGTTTCTCTTGCCTTGTTTCAATCGACGGCGTCACTTTTGCGCATAACGGACCGGGCCGTGTTTGCCGGGGAGCGCACGCTGGAAGGGGCGATTGCCCGTAAGACGTTTCGGGTGAGTGTCGGTGGGTTAACATCGGCTTGGGAAGAGCGGGAACAGGATGTTTTTTACGGAAATGCGGTCATGTTTTCCGGTTTGTCTACAGATGTGCCAACACTTTCGGCGCAACGGCTACAGCGGGTTTCCTACACGCTTGTTCGTCAAGATATGGGCACGTTTGTAATGGACGTGGAGGTTGATGCGCAGGCTTGGTCTTTGAAGGCATTTTCGGCAGACCATGCAGAGTTTTCCTATTTGGGATCCGATCAAAAATGGTATACGTCTTGGCCGCCTGAGGATGTGCCATCACCCGGTTTTTTTGATGATGCTATTTACATGGATATGCCACAGCTTCCGCTTGCGATACGCTTTCATGGTGAGGATCAGGGGCGACCATTTGACTGGATAGCAACGATCTCTGGTACACATGCCGTACCGTACCGGGATGATTTTTGATATGCGCGCGAAGATAAGAAAATTTTGGCAGAAAACCGGCCGAGACCGGGGACAAGAGGGGTTTGTTTTGCCCTATGTGCTTGTGGCCATTGCGATTATATCAATTGTGGCTTCGATTGCAGCCCAGCGTTTGCAAAATACGTCAGCTATGATTTCCAGAATACAAGAAGATACGGAAACTGAAATTGCTTTTATGAATGCAGAGGCAGAAACTTTGTATGCGTTTTTAACAGGGGTTCCTATGCAGGGGGGCATGGATTTAACTTCATATGATGGGGTGCGGCCAAGCGGCGATGATGAACGGGTTGTGGATTTGTGGTCAGCGGCAGGCGAGACGCGGCGGGTTGATACATTTTATGGGCCGGTTCTTGTTACCTATCATGATGTTTCGGGACTTGTGTCGCTCAATACATCTGATACCAAAATGCTGGAAAAATTTATTGTCTCGTTGAATGTGAAGCCAAGTACAGCGCAAACCATGGCCGCGACTTTAGATGATTACCGCGATACAGATCATCGGCGCCAATTTAGGGGGGCGGAACGTGCTGACTACCGATTACGCAAATTGCCTCTGCCAGCAAATTCTCCGCTTCGCAGCTATGGAGAGCTGGATACAATTCTGCATTGGCCGGAGGTTTTGGAAACGCTGGATATGCATGCATTTATGGACGTGACAACGCTTGCAAATGGAGAAGGCTTTATGAAATTAGCGTTTGCTGACCCCAAACTTCTAGAGGTTCTTGGTTTAAATTCCTTGATAGCCCGCAATGATCTTTCCAAAGATGGTTTCCGTGGCGCGATCGCTGGAGATTTATTTCCCACCAATCGTGCGCGTTTTATCTTTAAATTCCGTACTCCATCTGGAAATTACCGACAACGGGTTGTTGAGTTGGAGCGGAGAATTAACACTGCTGATAAACCTTTCGAAAAATTTTGGGTTTATCAAACGACTGTGTTAGAAGATCAAAAAAACGCCGAGTTTGCACAAATTAATGAGTTAAAAAATGTATTTCACGCCTCGTCTAATATCGCACAATAGTACGGGCCAACTTGTAACCTTGCGCTCACCAATATTCTGGGGGCCGGATGTATATGTTGTGCCGCGTGGCCAATGCTCGTTTCGGCGGGTTGATCTGAAGTCGACTGGGCGTAACGCCATACTTGCCGCACGGTTGCGTGCGTATAAAGAGGTTTTGCCTCATGAGGACAAAGTACGGGTTGTTAAAGACCAAACTGGTCTGGGCGCGGGGGTTTGGAGCTATGGCTCTACACCTACGCAACGCGACCCCGATGCAATTGGAGCCAGTCTTCCAGAAAGTCTCGCGCGCCAGCCTCTGGACAATGGTGTTCGCCTTGTCAGTTGTTTCGAGGGGGTTGAAGGGCAGGTTTGGGCCGGACGTTCCCTCGTGGCCAGCCGGTGGTGGTCATCCGATCCATCTGCACGTCAATGGCAAACTTTTTTAAGAGCGGCGCCCCTTGAGTCGGAGCTTGAGACACTAACCGGAGACATGCCCCAGCCTAAACCGGAGCAGGTTCCATTTAGATCAGATCTGCCTTTGTTCGAAATAGATGCAGAACGTGCCGTTATTTTATTTTCACCCAAAAAAATTGCCCTCGCGGGGAGTTTTGTCGGGGCTTGTATTTTTCTGTATTTAGGGACCCAATATGTTCGTCATACGGCGACATTGGTGGGTGCAGCGAGAAAAATGGAACACATGTCCGAAGCGACAGCCCAGATTTTATCACAACGGCGCAGGGCGTTGGCCAATATGTCGACGGCGCGTCGGTCTGATGTTTTGGGTGATGTGGGTAGGGTGTTGAACGGGCTGGACAGTTTGTCACAAACTCTGGCTGGGCAAGGTTTTGTTCTACGTTCAGTGCAGGTTAGAGACGGAGAATTTGAGGCGCGCATTATCGGGGATACAAGCTTAAACGGTCCCGGTTTTGTTGAAAAACTGGAGGCATCGGTTGCATTGCAGCAGGTAAATGTAACGCCAGAAAATAATTCCGTTCTCCATATTCGTGCTCAATTGCAATCCGTGGATTTGAATGGTGAAGATGCGCCACAAGGAACGTCCCAGCCATGATAAAACGTTTATTGGACACTTTGGATTTGGAAGTCACGCCGCTCGTTGCCTATGGGCTTACGGCACTTTTTCTTATTTTGGGTGGACTTGGCTTAGGGCGTTTGTCCGACGCAGTTTCGGATGTTGGTGCGCGGGCACAAACCGCGAAGGCCGAGTTGTATTCTTTGTCTCAAATTCAAGGTACGGATGTTTGGGAAGAGAGGTTGCGCCTAAGCCTGCAAGTCAGAAAACGCGCGGACGCAAAAATTTTAAGAGGAACTACGGGGGGGGTTATTGCGGCTGACATACAACAATCCTTACGAAAGATTGTCGAGGATACAGGTATTCAAAATTCGCAAATTCAAGTGAATTCCGAACCGGAGGAAATAGATGGTGTGGATATTGTCCAGTTTACATTCTTTGGTCTTGCAGAGGATTGGGACACCGTGATTGACGCTTTATCGGCAATGGCCGCGAACACGCATTCAATGGTTATCTACGAGATGTCTTTTTCGAAATCGATGGGGAGGCGGCAGCGACCGTCCCAGTTTCAGGTTGCGGGTATGATACCGGTCAAAATTATCGCCCCACAAATCGAGGCTGAGCCAGAGTCAGGGCCGGCTACACAGGAGATCATCCCGTGAGCCGCCGTTTTCTTCAAGTCATTGGCGCTGTTTTTGTTCTCAGCGCCCTTATGGGCTGGTTACGTGCCGGATTGGCACCGGTCGACGGTTCGGATTTAAGGGATAGCTGGCGCGGCGGAGAGAGTGAAGAGGCTCCAGATACTTACGCAATTTTGAACGCACGTTTAAAGGCAACGGGCCTGTTTCCCATATCTGAACAGCGAGCCGAGGAAATTGCAGATGAGGAACGCGCTAAAACGGGGCGGTTTGAGCTGAGTGAAGGCGTGACGCCATCATTCCCGAAAATAGAGGGGGCCTCAATCGTTGATGGATTTCCACAAGTGCATTTACGGCTTGAGGACGGGCAAATTATATCTGCGGGACGCGGCGAGACCCTCGAATTGGGCTGGACGTTAAAAATGGTTGACCTAGACAGGGTAATTGCTGTTTATGATGGGCAGGAACATGAATTTAAAGTCATTGATTATAAAGAGCGCGAGGTGGCAGGGCAGCCCAATCGCGCGACAGATAGATAGACGACGAAGATGGGTAACCACATGAACCAACGTAAGTTAAAGCTAAAAAAACATATCTGTCAAAATCGGCGGACACGAGGTTGGCCTTTGGCTGTTTTGCTTGGTTCCACGGCTTTGCTGGTCAGCGGGTGTGCAAGCTTGAAACCTGTGCAAGATGATACCGCAGCGGTCGCATGGTCTGGTACTTTACAAGAGCAATCCCTGAAAAGCCACGTTGTCCGCGCGCCCAAAATAGTGGCGGCTGCGACACTTGAAGCTGATGATGGCCCTGCAATTACCCGGACCGATACGGATCTTGGCGTGATCCCAAGTCTGGTCAGTCCAGAGGATGCGCAGATTGTGGGGGGAGATACGAACCGTCCACGCCTGAAAGCCAAAAAGGTTGACGCCTTTGTGGCACCACTGATCTTGCCTGAATTTATTGATGTTGTTTTTGGCGGCATGTTGAAGACACCCTATGTCACAGGTCCCGAGGTTGCAAATAGTACGGCCGTTGTTCAATTGCGTTCATCGGGTGAAATGAAGTCCACCGATTTTCTGGCTCTGGTCAGTACGGCGCTGGAAGAATACGGTGTACGTGTGACGGTAGAGAATGGTGCGTACCGTATTTTGCAAGATGCGTCTTTGCGCTCGCGAATTCCGCAATTTATCAAAGGTCGGGCCCGTTTGCGTACCCGGGCCGATTTGCGGCCGGTGATCCAGTTTGTCGAACTTCAGGCCCTTGATTCGACGAGTATGGTGAATTTCTTGACGCAGGCTTTTGGCCAGAACAATAAAAAAATTACCATTGGGCGGAATATGACATCAAATTATGTCATATTATCCGGTTTGCCGGAGGATGTGGACGCAGCTTTGGTCATTATTCGTCAGTTAGATGAATTACGCTATGCTGGCACCCAAATTCGCCGCTATACGCCACGTTACTGGAATGTGAAGGAGCTAACTAAAGCGCTGACGACGGCCCTTACGGTTGAAGGTTGGCAGGTTACGGACCAATCTCTGCTTACGCGTACGATTTTTCTCATGCCGGTTGCGTATACAAATGATCTGTTTGTTTTTACCCATTCGGAACAAGCTAATGAGCGTGTCGATCGTTGGTTGAAGGAATTTGATCGTCCGATTGATGGAGGGAATACAGAACAAATTTATATTTATCAGGTTAAAAATGTTGATGCCGCCCTACTGGCAGAAACGGCCAATGCGGCCTTATCCGGTCAATCCGGAGTTCGCACCCAAACCCAAACTGCATCTTCGGCCGCCTCTCGTGCCCAAACTGGCACTCAATCCGGGGCTTCCAGTCGCAGGCAGGGTGTTGGGGGAACGTTCACGGTTGATACTATGGGGAACCGTATTATTTTTTCTGGTACCATGGCCGATTATGACAAAATGGTCGGGCTTTTACGTCAGTTGGACACGCCCGCTCCAGAAGTACTGATCGAGGTGCAAATCGCCGAGGTTACGCTCACTGACAATACGAGCTTTGGCGTAGAGTTTTTTATTGATGATCTGGGAACCAATGACGTAGGGCTTACGGTAGGAAGTAGTGGCTTGGGGCAGGGTGGCTCGGGGCTGAATGTCGGAATTTTAAGCGGCAATGTAGAGGCCTCTCTCAACGCATTTGCGACGAATCGCAGGGTGAAAATTCTTTCCAGACCTATTTTGGTGGCGCGTTCTGGCAGTGCGGCCGAGCTTCAGGTGGGTACGGATGTTCCGATCATTACCTCCCAACGGGCCGCGAATAATCAAAACGGGACGGGGGCGACGGATATTTTACAAGCCATTGAATACCGCTCAACCGGGGTGATACTCAGTATTGAGCCGATTGTTTTTAGCGACAACCGCATTGATCTCACCATTTCCCAAGAAGTGTCTTCAGCCATTGATGTGCAAAACTCCAGCATTTCTAGTCCAACCATTTCCAACCGCTCTTTCCATACTATATTGTCATTAGAGGACGGGGAAACGGCTGTGTTAGGGGGGTTGATACAAGAAACCAGAATTTTGGACGAGAAGGGCATACCAATCCTTAAAGATATTCCCGGTATTGGGGCGCTTTTCTCGAATGATAGCCTCTCGGTTGACCGCACAGAACTTGTTGTACTCATTACGGCGTATGTTTTGCGCGGGCAGGCGGATAAGGCGCAGTTTGTTAATCATCTCTCTCAGCGTGTGGATGGATTTATGTCGGATGATAGTCGGTTTGAAACATTGTTGCCAAAACACTTCTAAGCTTAAAGGTGCCAATATAGGCCCTGATGTCGGGACGCATGGATTTTCTGTGCTTGAGGCCCTTGTTGCAATGGCGATTTTGGCGGCGGCTATGTTGCCGTTACTGGACTTGCAAGGGCGCTTTATTCAAACCGTAAGCAGCTTTGAGCGTGCAAATATTCGCATTGCGACCCGTCAAAATGCTTTGGCGTATCTGAAAACGCAAAACTTTGTTCTACAGCCCTCTGGCGAGGTGCGGATTGGGGATGTAGTTTTGCAGTGGGCGGCAGTCGCTGTCGAGCCGGCACGTCGCACACGGAATTCTGCAGATGATGTAGGGCGGTACGAAATTACTATATATGATGTAAGGGCTGATATAATATCCGTAACCGGGGCAGTTGATACCCTGTATTTGCGTGGTTTGGGCTGGCGGCCACTTTGGCGGCTGGGGGACTAGCAGCCAGTGAAAGTGCAGTAAGACTTTCGCGTTAGAAGTTGAACTGTGCCACTCTCTCAATTCCCCTTAAAGGTGAATGAAAAGTTAATTTTTCACCCAGAAGATGTTAGCGCAAACACGGCGTGAGCTTTTTTGAATTTGATTTCATAGAATCGCTTGACGTCCTGAAAATGACTCGTTATACGAAAATACAGAGGGCCAGGTTGGCTTTGGGGGCTTTTTGTTTCCATATGCGTTTATGCCTTAACTCACTATTAAGTAAGTGTGTGGAATACCACACGGGGTTTTAAACTGAAACATTAACATTAAAGGAAGAATCATGAACTTCAAAAAATTATTAACGGCGACATCATTGATCGCATTATTATCTTCAACAGCGAGTGCTGTTACAATCTCTGATCCTACTAAATTGACTGCTGCGGTCAGCCCTGCTCTTGAAATGGCGGCTCCTTCAGATTTGCTTACGGACACATATGGTTTCCGGATCGCACCAGATGGCGCTAATTTTGCTGTGGGCGTATCCCATATCATTACTATCACACTGCCAGCAGGCGTAACTTTTGCTACGGCTGTTGTTACTGGTGATGTTGGCAACGGTAGTACTGCTACAGGTCCGGCCAGTATTGCTATTAACTCTGGTGGTTTGGCTGGTTCTTCTGTTGTGGAATTTGTTTACGTGCCGCCTGCAGCTGATATAGATATTGACTTTGATTTTGATCTTGCTTCAAGCGTTTGCCCAACGACGGCTTTCCCTGGTAACTTAACTGTTTCAGTTGCGCCTACAGGCTTTCCTACAACTTCAGACACTGAAACTTTCAAGTTATTCATTACTGGTAAATGTGGATCTGCTTTCACTTCTGCTACAGTTACGGCTACGAACGCTGTAATTGATTTGGATGATGATTATAAATCATTGGAAACAACTTCAATTGGTGGTTTGAGATTTGAAATTGACGCGTTCAATGTAGATTCAACCACTCTATTTTTAGTAGCTAATGTTGATAAAATAAGCATGGATATAGTTTTTGAAGACGGCGCTGCATTTGATGCGTCTGGCACACCTACTGTTACTCCATCTGTAAAAGTTGCAGGCCTAAGTGCTGCACAAGACGGTACAACAGATACATGGAAAATCACTATTCCTACTGGCGCCGCTGGTGTTGATCTGCTTATCGGCGATGGTGGCGGTGGTCTTGCTGCGTCTCCTTCTACTGCTTTTGCATCTATTGATATTGTAGCAAATGAAGACGTTGTTATGTCTAATCAGTCTATTAAAGTTGAGAATATTGAAGTAGAATTCACAGGCACTGGTCTAGGTGGTGATGAAACATCTGCTGATAAAGCTCTTGGTAAATTGGTTCGCGAAGGTACTTCGGCTGGCCCATTTGACTGGAATACAGAAACTGGTTCAGTGAACTCCGTTTATCGTATCACCGGTTTTGACGGCCTTGCTGATGTTGCCTTTACTATTCAGCTTACAAACACTAAGGGTGACAAAAATGGCACATGGACTGGTGTAATTACGCCAGCAATGCTCACAAATGGTGAACTTACCGTGACATCAAGAACTGGCTTTGGTCTTACTGGTACATCTCTGGCTGCCATTGCAGGTTATGCTAAAGGTGATGTAACGTTTGCATTCGAAGCTGATGGCATTGACGTTGACCGTTTGATCTCTTCCGGTGGTGTTGTAGCTAGCTTTGGCTCTGGCCTGAAAGATGACTGATAATTCCCAAACAATGGTTTGATATCATTGTAGGAATTTAGTCTAAAGATTAGAAAAGGCGGCCTTTGGGTCGCCTTTTTTGTTGCCAATGCCATAAATATATGTGGTATAGGCGCATATGGCAAAAACTGATCCCGATCCTGATATGAGCCCAAAAATCCAGTTTGCAATTGCTGGTGTGCAGAAGGCAGGCACGACCGCTTTGGCGCAATACCTTGATCAGCACGAGGCTTTGTATATACCGCCGACCAAAGAACTGCATATTTTCCGACATTCCCCAACCACAAAAGGCCAACTGGCGAGGGATGTTGCTTATAAATACCGGGAAGCTCCGCGCGATAAAATGTGGGCGGAGGCGACACCTTTATATATGTATTGGCCGAACTCTCTCGAATTAATGGCCTTACATAATCCGGCGATGAAAATTATTGTCAGCCTTCGCCATCCTGTCGCCCGTGCCTATTCGGGGTGGTCAATGGAAATACGTAGAAAGCGTGAGGTCGAGAGTTTTTCATATTGTATACGCGAGGGTCGACAAAGAGTATCCAAGGCCACAAATGGTGTACATCTTCGATATAGTTATGTTGAACGCGGGTTCTATGGTGCACAAATCCGTCGTCTGCTCTCAATATTTCCACGTGAGCAAGTGTTTTTTCTACGTGCAGATCACATCAAGGCAGATCATATTTGCTTGCAGAGTTTGTTAGGGTTTCTGGACATCCCGTGTATGGATTTTACGCCCATATCCAAAAATGTGTTTCCCAGTTCTCTGGTTCAAACTCCAGACGAGCTTGAAGCTGATTTCGCCTATTTACAGGGGCTATACGAATCGGATTTATCGGAAATCTCCGACCTTACAGGGCTTGATATTTCGGATTGGATTGCCGCGCCACCGTCTATTTTCACGTTGAATTCACTCGCATCAAAGTTATAGTGCCTCTATGAAAATTAAGCGCATTGGCGAACTCCTTCGGGAACGCGATTTAGTCACAGAGACGGACCTTCAACAGGCTTTACGCTTGCAAGAAGAGGTTGGCGGCCTCATCGGTCAGGCTCTGATCCGCCTCGGCGCGCTCAGCGAGGATGATCTTCTGGCGACCCTGTCCGATCAGCTTGATTTGCCAATCATAAGTTCTGCAGATATTTCACAAACCCCTGAAGACTATGAACGGGCAATTACCCGGCTCGGACTTTCCCCGGCGTGGTTATATGCCCGTCAATGTGCCATATGGTGCACAGACGAGGATGGTCCCATAAATGTGATTGCCGGACATATATTGGACCTAGGATTACGTGAGCGCCTTGAATCGCAAAGCCATCTGCAAGGCATTGAATTAAAAGACTTTCTATCTGGAAACCAAACTCTAGAAACTGCATTATACTATGTTCGACCAGATGCCGACCCTGCATTTCATGATGGTATCAATGATGATGATACCCAGCGTTTACGTGAATTGGCTGAAGGGGCACCCGTCATTGATTTTGTCAATCGCGTGTTTTCTACGGCTCTGAAAGAAAATGCCTCTGACATCCATATCGAGCCGTTTGAAGGTAAATTTATTGTTCGCTACCGTATTGACGGTATTTTGCATACCAAACAAACTGAGCCCCGCTCGCGTTTTGATGCGGTTGCCAGTCGGGTGAAATTGCTGTCCGGCATGGATATTGCCGAGCGCCGCTTGCCTCAGGATGGTCGCCAAACTATCCGTTTCGGGGGACAAGAAATTGATTTGCGGGTGTCTTCATTACCCGGATCGTGGGGGGAAAGCCTCGTCTTACGCTTGCTCCGCAAGGAAAATGAACTTCCTGATTTGGAAAGTTTGGGTCTTGAGGGGCGGGCAAAAGATACCCTACAGGAGCTTCTTAGCTACCCTAACGGGGTTATCCTTGTTACGGGGCCGACAGGTTCGGGTAAATCGACGACATTATATCGCTCACTGATGGGATTAAATGACGGGGTTCGTAAAATCATCACGATTGAGGATCCGGTAGAATATGATATGGACGGGATTATCCAAATCCAGACCAAAGCCGACATCGGGTATACTTTTGCCCGGGGTTTGCGTGCGATTTTGCGACAAGACCCCGACATTATTATGGTCGGGGAAATCCGTGATGGTGAAACCGCTGCCATTGCAGCTCAGGCAGCTCTTACGGGCCATTTGGTTCTTTCTACCTTGCATACAAATTCTGCGCTCGCCGCTGTAGCCCGCTTGATTGATATCGGGCTCGAGCCTTACATGGTAAGTTCTGCTGTACGCGGTCTTGCGGCTCAACGTTTGGTGCGCCGTCTTTGTACCCATTGTAGTGTGCCTGTGAAAAACCAGGAAGGGGAAGACCAGATTTGGAAAATGGCTGAAAGTGATGGGCTGATAATGCCCGAACTGGCCGGTAAGGCGCAATGGCGGGCGCCTAAAGGGTGTTCCTTATGTTCACACACGGGCTATTTGGGACGGGTAGCTTTATTTGAAGTCGCGAAAATTGATGAAGCACTTTCTGACGCCATTTTACAACGCAAAGGCCTACAAGAATTGGTCAATGTCGCCCGGGAGCAAGGCTTTATTACTTTGCTGGAAGATGGCATTCTCAAAGCCCGTACCGGCGCAACCACGCTGAGCGAAGTTATACGGGTGTGTGGTTCTGACGCAATGATCAACGAAGCCGAGAAAAGTGCGGGTTAGAGCTGATTAATAATTTGTTTGATGACGGCAATAATCTCGTCCTGATCCGGTGGTGTGAGATAGGGATGCATGGGAAGAGACACCACGGATTTCATAATTTTTTCGGTTATTGGCAATCCGTTGCCGGCTACGGGATAGGCCTTATATGCGCTTTGCAAATGGACGGGGCGCGGATAATAGGCGGCAACAGGAATGCCCTGCGCTTTTACTGCGTCCATAAATGCATCCCGGTTTTCAACTTCGACCGTGTACTGGGCCCATGTGGATACACTGTTTTCAATTAATGTCGGTGTTTTGAGGCCAAGCGGTGACAAATATCTAGAATACCGCTCTGCTATTGTGGTGCGGCTTTTAATCTCGTCAGGAAAAATTTTCAACTTCTCAAGTAAAATTGCGGCTTGAAGTGTATCAAGGCGGGAGTTGATACCAATGCGGTCATGGTCATAGGCCTGGGTGGCGCGTCCATGAAAGGCGAGCGAGCGCATGGTTTCTGCCAATTCGATGTCATTAGTAAATACGCAGCCCCCATCCCCATAACATCCTAAGGGTTTTGCTGGAAAGAAACTGGTTGTTACCACATCGGCCCAATGTGCGGGACTGTTGCCGTTAAGGGTACAGCCAAGCCCTTGGGCACAATCCGAGATCAGTTTTAACCCTTCCCGTTCGCAAATGGTTTTAATCGCGGGGTAATCGGCGCTTTGTCCGAACAAATCAATGGCCATGACGGCACGAGGGGTTAGTTTGCCTTCGCGTTTTACGGTTGTGATTGCGGCCTCCAAGGATTTTGGACAGAGTGTATATGTGTCTTCATCAACATCTACAAAGACGGGCGCCGCACCCAAAACGGCAACGCTTTCTGCGCTGGCCGTATAGGTGAAAGACGGGCAAAATACGGCGTCCCCGGCACCGATGTTCCAAGCCATCATAGGCAGGATAAGAGCGTCTGTTCCGTTGGCGCAGGCGAGGGCATGCTCAGTATTTAAAAATTTTGCAATTTTTTGCTCAAACTCTGCAACCTCCGGGCCTAAAATATAGGCTCCACTTCGTAGAACTTTTAGCATGGCGGCCTCAACTTCATCCGCAATACGGTTGCGTTGGGCTTGTAAATCAATAAAAGGAAAGCGCATATTTATCTCTATTCAAGAATGGTCGGTAATGCTGTCTAATATGATCTATATCGGGCTGCAATTCACTAAAATTTACGATATGTTACGAAGAATTTACAGTGCGTGTGCAGACGGGAAATCATGGGTAAAACATTTGATACAATCATCATTGGTGCAGGTGCTGCGGGGATGATGTGTGCCGCCATTGCGGGGGCGCGAGGGGGCAAAATCCTTGTGCTTGACCACGCGAAATCGGTGGGCGAAAAAATCCGTATCTCCGGTGGGGGTCGGTGTAACTTTACCAATATTTATTGTGGGCCGGGTAATTTCATTTCACAAAATCCGCATTTTTGTAAATCGGCATTGGCACGCTACAGTCCGCAAGATTTTATTGATTTGATCGAGAGCTACGGGATTGCCTGGCATGAGAAAACATTGGGGCAATTGTTTTGTGATGACCGTGCTACCCAAATCATCAATATGTTACGCGCGGAATGTAAAAAGAACGGGGTCAAGACGGTATTGGAAACGGATATCTCTCGTGTGGAACACTCCGGTGACATATTCGAGATTGCGACGAATAAGGGCGCGTTTCAATCGAAAAACCTGGTGGTGGCATGCGGAGGGCCATCTATTCCGAAAATGGGGGCGAGCGGGTTTGGGTATAAAATCGCCGAACAATTTAACCATGCGGTTATCGAACCGCGGGCGGCTCTTGTCCCGCTCGTGTTTACGGATCATTTAAAGCAGGCTCTTAAAACCCTTGCAGGCATTAGTGTTCAGGCACAAATCCATCACGGGAAAACCATGTTTGAAGAAGCATTGTTGTTTACGCACCGTGGATTGTCCGGGCCCAGTATTTTGCAAATTTCGTCCTATTGGTCTGCGGGTGATACAATCCATGTAAATCTGGCGCCTGATATTGATGTGTTGAGTGCGCTTAAAACGGCGCGTACCGCACATCCCAAGCAAAGCCCTGCCGGGTTTTTATCGCAATTTTTACCTCAAAGGCTGGCCCAATTTATTGCAGAAATTAGCTCTCAGACGCGGCTGGCGGATATGAGCGATGAGGCTCTGGAGGTTTTGGCGGGAGCGGTTAATCACTGGTCGTTAAAACCGGCTGGCAGTGAAGGGTTTCGCACCGCAGAGGTGACGCGCGGTGGTGTGGATACGACAGAGCTTGATTCAAAAACAATGGAAAGCCGGAAAGTTGCAGGTCTGTATTTCATTGGAGAAGTTGTCGATGTGACCGGTCATCTCGGTGGCCATAATTTCCAATGGGCGTGGGCCAGTGGTGTTGCGTGTGGGACTGCGCTCTAATCTTCATTTTTGCTGCCTCTGTTGCCCTTGATTGCTCCCCTTGATTTATTCTTGAATTTGGAGAATTCTGCATAGGTATAAAATTGGGGGACGAGCATGTTTAAGCGATTTAAAAATATCGGGCCGGGTGCATTGGTTGCGGCCGCATTTATTGGCCCTGGCACAGTAACGGCGTGTACACTCGCCGGTGCCGGATATGGGTATGCGCTGCTTTGGGCGCTCGTATTTGCGACTGTGGCGACAGTGATTTTGCAAGAAATGGCGGCGCGGCTGGGTACAGCGGCTGGGCTCGGCCTTGGGGAAGCGTTACGTATACGTTTAGGGGCGTCCGTTTTTAAATACCCGTTGTTTGCTTTGGTGATTGTGGCGCTTTATGTGGGTAATGCGGCTTATGAAGGTGGTAATTTATCTGGGTCTTATCTCGGCGCACAGGCTTTGTTTGGAGATATTGGCAAACCCGTGTTTTTACTGCCGATGATTGGTCTGGCCGGAGGGCTTTTGTGGTTTGGGGCCTATAAGGTTTTGGAGAAATTCCTGATCGTATTGGTTTTGATTATGGCGCTGGCTTTTATTGTGGCTTTTGGCGTC
Organism: Robiginitomaculum sp.; assembly: GCA_002733605.1. Lineage (GTDB taxonomy): Bacteria > Pseudomonadota > Alphaproteobacteria > Caulobacterales > Maricaulaceae > Robiginitomaculum_A. Next base: position 36,895 of record NVWK01000002.1, on the reverse strand, counting down.
ATTGGTGTTGATTTTACTGGCATGGTCAAGGGCATGTTTACCCCCAAAATCCCGAGCGGTAGCCTGTTGACGGTTTTGGCTTTGGTGGGGACGACAGTGGTGCCGTATAATCTGTTTTTGCATGCCAGTGCCTGTAAGGAGAAATGGGCTGATGGTGAGGGTGACGATAATTTGAAGGCTGCGCGGGTGGATACATTTGTCTCTATCGGGTTTGGCGGGCTTGTGTCCATTCTGATTGCGGCAACGGCGGCTGCGGCCATGTTTGGTCAAGGGTTGGAGATTAACTCGGCAGCAGATATGGCCACGCAATTACGCCCGATTGCCGGGGATTTTGCGCCTGCTCTTCTGGGTATAGGGTTATTGGCGGCAGGTCTGACGAGTGCGATTACGGCCCCACTGGCCACGGGTTATGCGGTTTCCGAGATCATGGGCTGGGGTACAAAAGACAAGCGCGCGCGCATGATTGCGCTCAGTGTTTTGGGGATTGGTGGTTTGATTGCGATGACTGGGTTTAAATCTATCAAGATCATTTTGACCGCACAATTTGCCAATGGGTTATTGTTGCCGATTATTGTCGGGTTTTTGTTGTTTGCCATGAACCAGAAAGCGGTTCTGGGACGCCATGTAAATGGGCTTCTGGCCAATGTGTTGGGGGGAAGCGTGATGCTTATTTCTCTTGCCCTTGGCGGGCGGATGATTGCGCGGACATTTGGCTGGATTTGAGGCGGCTGGATTTAAAAGCAGATGGATTCAAAGACGAAGTCTCTAATCCTTATAGCTTTCATATAATGCCAATGTATTCTGTGCTTGTTTCAAGTGTGGGATGTCGGTCATTTTCCCGTTTACGGAGACGGCTCCTGCGCCGGAATTATCTGCAAAAGCCTGAATCACGGCTTTGGCGTGATGGATTTGTGTCTGGGTCGGGGTGAAGCTTTGGTTGATAATCTCGACTTGGGCGGGATGGATGGCCAACATGCCGGTAAAACCTTCTGTGAAGGCGGCCGTGGCGCGGGCACGTAATCCGTCCTGATCGCGGAAATCATCATAGAGGGTGTCAATCGCCTGTACGCCCGCGGCTTTGGCGGCAAGCAGGGTTTGCGAGCGTACCATCTGATAGGTGAATGCGAAATTGCCTGTGTTGTCTTTATTGGTCAGTGCACCTAAATCTGTGGCCAAATCTTCGGCGCCCCATGTCAGGCCAATAAGTCTTGGCAGATAGGTGCGTGCATACAGATTAAGGCTCATGACGGCGCGGGCGGTTTCGGTCGCGACAGGCAGGATTTTTATGTTGCCTTCGGGAAGGTCGTGTTTGCGCTCGAGGCGTTCGATATGGCGACTTAGGGTTTCGATATCGACAGGGCCGTCCGGTTTGGGGAGCATGATGCCTGCGGGCTCAAGAGGGATAATGGCCTCTAAATCCTCCAGCACATATTTACTGTCGAGCGGATTGACCCGTACCCAGATTTGTGAAGCTGTACCTGTCGTTTTCAAAAACTCGGCGCACAGTTCACGCCCTGTAGATTTACGGTCTGGCAAGACGGAATCTTCCATATCGATCAGGAGCGCATCTGCACCGCGATCTCCGGCTTTGGCCAGTTTTTTCTCACTGTCAGCGGGTACAAATAAGAGTGAGCGCAAAATCTTTGACACATATGCCTCCATAATAAACTTGTATTGTACTAGCGTGTCCCGATGTGGACGTATAGACCCTAAGCAATGTCAGACCCGCACTATGTTTATTTTGAAGACCAACTTGCACATCGTCAGCGCCTGTATATAAATCCGCGCGAGATTGTTGTGGCGCATACTGCGGATGAGGTAGAGGGAGCTATAGCGCGCTTGCAAAGCTGTCAGAGAGGTGGTTTGTATCTGGCAGGCTATTTTGCTTACGAGTTGGGACTGCTGTTGGAACCCGCCTTGGTCGCGCTGATCCCACAAAATTTCAAAGGCCCCTTTTTACAATTTGGCGTATTTGACGGGTTCGAACGTGTGCCGCTTCCCTATGCAGGTAAAGCGCATATAGAAGAGTTTTCTCCCGCGTGGGACCAAGAGGCATATGCGGCCCGCTTTGCTAAACTTATGGCGTATATCCGCGCAGGGGATGCCTATCAAATTAATCTAAGCTTTCCGGTTTCGGGTCGATATGAGGGCAGTGCGGCGGCTCTCTATCATCTGTTGAAAACCCGTCAGCCCGTAAGCTATGGCGGGGTCGTGTGTTTGGGTGGGGACGTCATTGTCAGTTTATCGCCTGAGTTGTTTTTTGAAACCGAAGGCAAGTGTATTCGCATGCGCCCGATGAAGGGCACGTGTGGGCGGGGCGATACGCCTGAGGCGGATGAAAAGTTAGCGAAAATGCTACAGGGTGACGAAAAGAACCGGGCCGAAAATTTGATGATTGTTGATTTGTTACGCAATGACATGTCGCGGCTTAGCAAAGCAGGGAGTGTGCAGGTTAGTGACTTGTTCTCGATTGAAACCTATCCGACCCTACACACAATGACTTCAGGGATTGAAGCGCAATTGAATGCGGATGTGACATTGCGTCAGATGCTGAGCGCCTTGTTCCCGTGCGGGTCTGTGACGGGCGCACCAAAAATTAGGGCTATGGAAATTATTGACGAGTTGGAAGGGCGCGTTCGCGGGGCTTATTGCGGGGCGCACGGGGTGATCGATCCTAATGGGGATATGCGGTTTAATGTGGGTATTCGTACGCTGAGTTTGAAGCCGGATGGGAGATATGTATATCCGGTCGGGAGCGGGGTGGTTGCCGATTCTGATCCCGTGGCAGAGTATGAAGAGTGCTTGTTGAAAGCACAGTTCCTACAAGATCCCTACCAACTGATCGAGACAATGGGTTGGGATGAAAAGATCGGTTTCATGCACCTTGATTTGCATCTGGGGCGGTTGCAGAAGTCTGCGTCTGTGCTTGGGTTTTTGTATGATGAAGATGAAATCATGACACAACTTAATCTGTGTGTAGCGCGGCTTAACCGTCCGTATAAAGTGCGTCTGGTTTTATCCAAACATGGGCAGATTGAAGTGAGTGCAGAGGAACTTATGCTGACAACGCCTGATGAGGAATGGCCTGTGGCTTTATGCGAAAACCGTCGCGATAGCTCAGGCACACTTTTGGCTCATAAAACGACAAAACGGAGTTTTATTGAGGGCGAGTGGGCGCGGCTTAATGCACAAACAGGGTGTCGGGAAGTTTTGTTCTTTAACGAAAAAGACGAGGTCTGTGAGGGCAGTTATACGAATGTATTTGTGCTGAAGGATGGGCATATGTTTACCCCACCTATTAGTTCGGGGCTTCTGCCCGGGGTTTTGCGTCAGGTCTTGATTGCAAATGGTGAGGCATCTGAACGTGTTCTGACACTGGAAGATGTGCAAAATGCGGACGCCGTGTATATCGGGAATTCTGTGCGCGGTTTGATCCGCGCACGTTTGGTTTCAACGCAAACCTTGTAATTTATTTGCGGATTTATTCTGCAGGAGCCATTTGCACCTGATTATATTTGTTGTACAGGCGTTCTTTGTGTTTTGGATCGATATTGACTTTTGTAATGTCCCCATCAGCCCATTCCATAACTTTTGGATCCATAATTTTATACCAAAGCGGCGGGATCGCGGCGAGGGCAAAGCAGCCTCCATATCCACTTGGCAGGTTTGGTAGCCCATCAAAATTGCGCAAGACCTGATATGGTCGTTGCGGGAAAGCATGATGGTCTGAGTGGCGTTGTAAATGGAACAGAGCCATGTTTGACCAGAGATGATTGGTATTCCAGCTATGGTGTGGTTGACATTTTTCGTATTTCCCATTGGCCTTTTTTTGGCGCATAAGACCATAATGTTCCACATAATTAGCTTGGGTCAGGGCGTACCACCCTAACATGTGATGGGGGATTACAAACCAGAGAATGTTGGGGCCGAAAATGAAGGCAAGCGCGATGATAATCGCAATTGTGGCCACGTAAACCTGTAAAACATCATTATGGAGCGACCAGAAACCGCGTCCTTGTGTTGACAAGCGGCGCGTTTCCTGAGCAAGGCCACGCCGGATTGTGCCGGGAAGTTCGCGGAGTATAAACCGGTAAATACTTTCGCCCATGCGGGAACTGGCAGGGTCTTCGGGTGTTGATACCCAGACATGATGTCCACTATTGTGCTCAATATTAAAGTGACCGTAGCCGAGCAGCATATTGCCAATTTTGGCGTGGAGGCGATCCCATTTGTTGTTTTTGTGGCCAAGCTCATGGGTGACGGCCAACATGGCCCCACTGCCCGAACCTACGCCTATGATCAACGCAATGATTGCCCACGCCGGTAAATCTTGTGTGCCGACGAACCAGACAAAGGCGAAGAACACACCGAAAATTACCGGAATTTGCATGTGTACATGGATGCGGTAATAATTGTCGGCCATCATGGCGGGCACAACTTCTTCGGGGGTATTATAATCATCCACGCCCATAATTTTATCAATGACAGCGGTGATGACATAAATATAAAGCGCAGGAATGAGCGTGACAATCGGGTTGTTTCCGAGGAGGAAATATAACCAGATTGTACCGAGGAGTACGAATGTGCCTACATAGCCAAGCCACCAAAGATAGCGTTTTTTATCGACATATATAATTTCGCTACCATCTTTGGCAGTGCCTGTGAATACGGTCATTATGCGGCCCCTTTTTCAGTTTTGTCTAATCCCTCAAATGGCTTGCAAAGCTCGGCCATTGGTTGTGTGGCTTCCAAAATGAGTGTTAGTTTTTTTACAATATATGGGCCGTCCAGATCATAGAGAACATGCCGGCCAATTTTGCGCGATACAGTGATGCCTGCGCGTTCCAATGTGGCGAGATGGCGTGAAATTACCGAGCGATCCTGAGAAAGTCCCTGGGCAATTGTGCTCACATCACAAGCCCCAATGGTAATGAGCTTTCGTATGATTTCTACACGGGTTGGCTCGCATAAGGCTTTAAAGTAACGGGTATCCAATACATCCAGCGCGGCTTGGGCGGCGGCTCTATGTTTTGGTGTATCTTTGGTGTTGTCGTTGAGCATTTCTATACCCCTTTGGCAGCATATATGCACACATATGCACATATCGCAAGATGATACAGCAAGCAGGCATGAATAGGAGACAAACAAAATTGGGTTTCGAAAGGATTCGGAAGGCTGTTTATGATCGCCAGCTTAGGGTCCGGGTTTTGACAGGGTTTTTAAAGGCCCGGTTTTCAGCCTGTGCCAGTGCCCATTCTTTTTTAAGTGCGAAATACCAGCGTGCCTGCATATCAGCATCGCCAACCAGCATTAAATTCGGATCGTGTTTCAGGCACTCGGCTTGCAATTTGATGATGTCACCATCTTGATGCAGGAATGTCCGCACGCCCAAACCAATTACGGGAGATAGTAGTTTCACAATATTGAAATCCGTAAAGAATGCCTGAGTGATTTCCGTATGCCCTTCATCTATCGGGGTGACGGCGGTAAAGGACAGCAGGGTTTTCTTGCCAACTGTGATGTGTTCGGTACGAATATTGGGGAGTTGAAAACAAATTTCCGTAATCGGTGTGCCGCCCAAAAGCTTATAGCCTAAAGAATTGGAGGAAGGTTTGTGCGAAGCCATTGTCCAGCCTCTGTTTCGGGGCTCGAATTTTTTGGTTTTTTCGTGCATGGAACCGCCTGTGCGCCACCACCATTGCCGGTGCAGGAACGAGACATGGGCCGGGTCCATCAATCCGATAACGGCGTGGTCTACATGGGCGTCAAGTTTAAGCCGCTCGATCAATCTGGGCTTCATGGTGGCTGCCGGGAAATGCGGCGGGTCTATGGGCGGGGTTCCGGAGAATTTCTTGTCTTTGGCAATATAGACCCAGATCAGATTTCCGTCTTCGCGTACTGGATATGCGCGTACTTTTATACCGTCAGACGGGTCTTTTTGCCCCTGACATAAGGACGGGATTTCAAGGCATTGCCCATCTTCAAAACCAAACCTCCACCCATGATAGGGGCATTCTACGGAATTTTGGTTTATACGTCCGGCTGAAAGCGGCGCGGCGCGGTGTGGGCAAATATCGCGCAGGGCAAATAATTCCCCGTCTTCGCCGCGGCCAATCACAATAGGATGGCCTGCAATGGTTTTGTGTTGCATCTTTGCGCGCTTGATCTCGGGGGAAAAGGCCGCGAAATACCAGATGTCTTCTACGAATGTCATTTCCATAGCCATAAAACTATCTACCTTAGCTTTCGTGTTTTTTCCAGTTTATTTTATGTGCTAGCACATTTCCTGGACTGACCCCTTGTGCGCGCAAAGTTTTCAGGGTGAGGGCTTTGTCCCGTTTTGCATATCTTTTCCCGTTCTCATCTGTGAGGAGGGGGTGGTGATGATATTCAGGTACAGGCCAGCCCATAATTTCTTGCAAAAGCCGGTGGATATGCGTGGAGCCGAGTAAATCAACGCCCCGAATAATGTGAGTGATGTTTTGCAATGCGTCGTCATGGGTACAGGCCAGATGATAGGAGGTGCCGACATCTTTACGGGCTAAAATAACATCGCCGAGTGTATCGGGGTTGGCCTTGATGGTTTCGCCATTATTCATGAAAGATAAAGTTTGATAACGCTCTCCCAGAAAAGACCGGCAGGCTTGCAAAGATAGGCGCCATGCATAGGGTTGGTTGCTGGCCAGTAATGTGCCTTCTTGTTTAGCGCTTAAGATGTGCTTGGGCCCCATATAAATATTGTCGTGATTATGGGGGGCCCGGGCGATATCTTCTAAAATTTCTTTGCGGGTTTTGAAACACCGATAGACCAGACCCATATCGCGCAAGCGGGTTAAAACCGAAATATAGTCTGCAAAATGGTCACTTTGTCGTCGTACCGGAGTGGGCCAATGGAAGCCTAACCATTGTAAATTTTCATATATAGCCGTTTCAAACTCTGGTTTGCAGCGGGTTGTATCGATATCTTCAATGCGCAGCAGGCATTCGCCTTGGTTCTCGCGGGCAAACCCGAAAGCCTGTGCGGCGCTTTCGGCATGCCCCAGATGTAAATATCCGCTGGGCGAAGGCGCAAAGCGGGTGCGTATCATTATCCGGCTGCACTGTTCATGCGTCGGGCCAATATGACGTCTTTTTCGGTTACGCCACTCACGTCATGGGTCGTCAATGTTACATCTACACGGTTGTAAATATTATACCATTCCGGGTGATGGTTCATGGATTCTGCGACAATGGCGATTTGGCTCATAAAGCCGAAGGCTTCTGCGAAATCTTTAAATTTAAAGACCTTGGTGATGAAATCGTCACCCCCGGTCCAGCCTTCAAGATCGGATACAGCTTGCTTTGGATCTAAAATATTCATATTGCCCTCATGTTTTTGTGCCACATAAACATGCCATAATTAAGCGCTAGAGAGCAAACAAGAAGTGAAGAATGGGCTGAAATAAGATGAATATCCAAATTATATACCGGACTTTTGGATCGAAATTGCGTCTGGGCCTAGCGATCGCCGCATTGGGGTTGTTGGTGTTGATTACAACTCTGTCGCTTACACAGGCGCAAACAGGCATTTCTGTGAATCATTTCGATAAACTTGCTCATGGATTGGCGTATTGTGTGCTGGGCTTTACGGTTTTACCTGCGTTGGCACATGTAAGAATGGGTTTCGTATGGGGAGGTTTATGCCTGTACGGGATTGCCATGGAAATCACGCAAGGCATGATGAATGTGGGGCGGAAGGCAGACGTTCTTGATGCTGTGGCCAACGCGTCCGGTGCGCTGATGGCGATTTTGTTGTGGGTGGCTATATCTTTTGTCGTTTACCGCCGCCAAAAGTAAATTTCTCCGTAGGTGAGTATTCAGGGGGGGTGATTCGTGCTATACACGAGAAAGAGGCATAAATATCTATTTGGCACGCTCTAACATGTAAGTAGAGATTGACCTTGGAGCCTGCTGTTCTTTAACATACGGTTAATTTAGTGGGTGGGGGACCGCAACGGATGAGGTGGGGTATGAAACGTGTATCGTTAAAAACAGGGTTTGTAGGGATGTTACTTATCTCTGCGAGTTTTGCTCCCTATGCTGTTGCAGGAGACCTTTCCATCTATGAGCCAAGTCTTGTGCCGTCCAATCCGACAGCAGGACATTGTTATGCGCGGGTACGCATACCCGCCCGATATTCATATACGCCTACCACAGTCGAGGTCGCGGAAGAACATTCTGTTATTAAGGTGAATCAAGCCCATTTTGAGGCGGGTACAAAACGGGTCGAAATTAAAGAGGCCAGTGTGCGTTATGATGTGCGCCAGCCTACGTTTAAAATGGTGACGGAGCAGATCATTGTGCGCCCTGCCTATGATAAATTATCGGTGATTGCGCCGCAATTTAGTTCTGTCGTTGAAACTATTCGTACGTCGGTACCGCGCCGGGTGTGGAAGCTTGGTAATCCGGGACTTTTGGTGGCTCAGGGGTATAAGGTTCTAAGTGTTGCTGGCGGTGGACGCGGGGGCCGTGGCTACCGGAGCACAACTCAATACGGGGCGGACAATAACAATCCCACCCGTTGCGGTGCGGGCTGTGAAATTTGGTGTCTGGTCGAAGTGCCCGGCGAAAGTATTCGCTATAACCGACGGGTTATGTCATCTGCCGGTGATGTGCGTCGGGTGCCTGTACCCGCAAAATATTCGTCGATTACCAAGCAGGTGGTTGATAATCCGGGAGGTGTGCGGGAAATTCCTGTGCCGGCTGAGTATAAAAGTATCTCTGTTGAACATTTGATTGCTTCGGGTGGTAGGCGTTCGGTGGATGTTCCGGCTCAATACGGCAAAGTTAACAAGAAAACCCTAATCGCATCCGAGCGTTATGAATGGCGGCGGGTTGTGTGTGACCCTGCTAAAACCCGTATACAAAATTACGGCGGGGCTGTTGTTGCTTCTTCTGGATACAGAAGTAGTTCTAAAAGCCTGGCAGGACAGAAGGCGGGCATGTCTGCCACGTCATTACGGTCTTCGCAGAGTTCAACACATTATAGCTCCAGTGGCGTGTCTGGCGTTTCGAGTGTATCATCGGGTGCCGGGATACATACGCATGATGGGGTGCATGAGGCGCATAGCGCGCATGATACCACGGCATCTTCCTCTATGGCAGGCGCTATCCATTCAAGCGGTGTTGGGTATAGCCCAAGCTCGAATTATCGTGTGGGTCAGACTTCAACAGTTCATAATGCAACGTCCAGTTCTTCTACGCACACGTCGGGGTCTGGCGGGGCTTACGAGACTGTAACGGGCGTTAAAGTTATAATATATGACAAAACGTCTAGTTCTAGCGACGCAGCAGGAACAGAGGCCTATTATGACGCGGTGAGTAAGACAGAACCGTAGCTCACAATCTTTATTTGCTCACAAAAAAAATGGCGAAGACACGAAATTTTGTGACGTATTGATCTTATTCAAACCAATAAAAAAGGCCCCTGTCCAAAGGACAGGGGCCTTTTGTTTGTTATTGACGGCTCCCCCTCTAAGGGGCTTCACCATCTACATTGTGCAAACCCTTTGCATGGGCGCTTTCATCGTGTTTTTGTATCTTACGGTGATACTCTCCGCCGCGTGTCATCGAGACGACGACCCCGGAGAGGAGGAGGACAGCCAGAAGGTTTGGCGCCGCCATAACCGCATTGCCAATATCGCCTAATGTCCACACAGCCTGCACGCTTAAAATCGCGCCACAGAATGTAAATACACACCAAATTATTCGAAATGGGAAAACCGCTTTTTCTCCAAGTAGGTAGGAAATTGAACGTTCCCCGTAATAGGACCAGCCCAAAATCGTGGTGAATGCAAATATGATCAGGGCAAAGGTGATAATCCAGTCTCCGCCCGGAATACCGGCACCAAAGGCGGCCGAGGTAATGCGTGCCCCCACCAGATTGGATTGCCATGCATAGCTTACCGCTTGTTCCACGCCGTTGGCGTCGACACCGACGAAATTGCCCTTGACGGTCAGGATCACCAGAGCTGTCATCGTACAGATGACGATCGTATCAATGAATGTGCCGAGCATAGCAATTGTGCCTTGCTGAACGGGGTCTTTGGTTTTTGCGGCCGCATGGGCGATCGGGGCAGAGCCTTGTCCAGCCTCGTTTGAAAATAGGCCACGGGCAATCCCGAACCGGATCGCTTGTGCAACCACAGCGCCCGAGAAACCACCAACGGCTGCATGGCCGTTAAAGGCATCGGTGAAGATGAGTTTAAAGGCGGCTGGAATTCCAGAAGCGTTAAGCACCAAGACAATAAGAGCGGCTACAACATAACTGACGGCCATGAAAGGTACTAATTTAGAGGCAAATTTACCGATACTGGTAATGCCGCCAATAATAACAATAAAGGCCAGTGCTGCGAGTACAAAACCTGTTGCAATCGGTGGGGCTTTGAACGCTTCATTTGCAACCTCGGCAATGCCGTTGGCTTGCACCATATTGCCGGCGGAAACGGCAGAAGCCATGGCCCCGAACGCGAACAGCACGGCGAGCCATTTCCATTTTGGACCCAAGCCGTTTTTAATATAATACATGGGGCCGCCTTTGAAATTGCCGTCTTCGTCAACTTCGCGGTAACGTACGGCCAACATGCTTTCCGCATATTTTGTGGCCATGCCAACAAGGGCCGTCATCCACATCCAGAAAATAGCGCCTGGTCCACCCAGCGTGATGGCTGTGGCCACGCCCGCGAGGTTGCCTGTCCCGACGGTTGATGACAATGCAGTTGCGAGGGCCGCGAAAGGTGTGATTTGTCCTTCTTCACCTTCTTTGGTTTTGCGGCCTTTCCATAACATGATGAAGGCGGCCGGAATGCGCAAGATTGGCATGAACCGCAAAATGGCGGTGAGGTAGAGACCTGTGCCGAGCAAAAGCAGCGCCAGAAATGGCAAATCGCCAAGAAAAGGGATGTCCAGCCCGAAAAGAGATTTGGGCGAGCCCCAAAGTATGTCCGAAATTTTTGTTAGAATTTCACTGAAAGATGCCACGTTAATATTCCCCTGATTATTAAATTTTTCTGACCATAAGGGGCAGAGGGCAGCTTGCAAAGAAGAAAATCGGATTAATCAGGTTCAGGACGGAATACAGGCTTTTCAAGGGTATGAAATTGGGTTACTGGATTTGAGTAATTGTTATGAGGCTCGCCATGTTTGAAACCCTATCCCCAACTCCGCCGGATGCCATTATTGGTCTGATAAAATTGGCAGCTGCCGATACGAATCCGGATAAAATCGATCTGGGTGTTGGTATTTATCAAGACGCACAGGGGGCAACACCGGTCATGAGTGCGGTTAAAAAAGCTGAGCGGCTTTGGCTGGAAGAAGAAGTCTCCAAAAAATATATTGGTATTCTCGGTAATCCCGACTTTAATCGCCTGTTTAGTGAGATTTTGTTTGGCACTGATTCTGATGTTTTAAGTTCCGGCCGTTTAGCAATGGCACAGGCTGCGGGCGGCAGCGGGGCTTTGCGGTTGGGTGCGGAACTGGTCAAACTGGCCAACCCGGACGCTACGATCTGGATGAGCACCCCGACTTGGGCCAACCATCAACCTTTGATCGGTTCAACCGGGCTACGGATACAACCTTATCCTTATTATAACAAGGATACCCAAGACATCGAATTTGAGGCCATGTGCACGACACTCCGTAATGACGCGAAAGCTGGGGATGTGGTTTTGTTGCACGGGTGTTGCCACAATCCTACGGGTGCCGATCTGAGCCGTGAACAATGGCGCGTTGTTGCCGATCTTTTGCTTGAAAAAAATCTTACCCCGTTCGTAGACTTGGCGTATTCGGGGCTTGGGGACGGGCTTGTCGAAGATTCCTATGGTTTGCGATTGCTGGCGGATAAGGTGCCCGAGTTGATTTTGGCGGCTTCATGTTCGAAAAACTTTGGTTTGTACCGCGAGCGTACCGGTTTGGTGGTTGCTATGGCGCGTACGCCGGAGGCTGCAGAAATCTGTTCTGGGCAAATTGGTTTGACCATGCGCCGGATGATTTCTATGCCGCCCGATCACGGGGCTGCATTGGTCGCAAAAATTCTGAGTACACCGGAGCTTAAAACCGAGTGGATGGCCGAATTGGAAGAGATGCGTTTGCGCATGGGAGGTTTGCGGACATCTTTGGCCGAAGCCTTATCTGTACAGGGTGCAGAACAAATGGCTGCAGCGATTGCACGGCAAAAAGGCATGTTTTCCCTCTTGCCACTCTCATCGGAACAGGCGGTCAGGTTACGCACGGAACATTCGGTATATTTGCTCAATAGCGGACGTATCAATATTGGTGGTGCGCGTGATGAAACAATCGGCCGTCTGGCGGATTGTATTTTAGCTGTGCTTTAGAAAGTGCCTTGCCCTTGCGGAAGTCGGGGAACTTACACTATTCGATCAAAAAATCATCTGGCCCGAACGCGGCGGCAGGGTATGTGGGTGCCATGTCTTGCAGGGCTTGTCGCACTATGGAGCTGACAATTGCGCCCCGCGTAGAGCGGCTATCGGAAGGAATAATATGCCATGGGGCGTGCAGGGTGGATGTGCGTTCAATCATGGTTTCATATGCACCCATAAACTCTGGCCAAAGCTGGCGGTCTTCCAGATCGGCTGGATTAAATTTCCAGAATTTGTGTGGCTCAACCAGACGCTCTCGTAAGCGTATTGCCTGCTGGTCTTTTGATACATTGAGCATAAATTTCAAAATTTTGGTACCGTTCTGGCTCAGGTGTTTTTCGAAGGCGTTGATTTGATCATAACGTTGTTCAATTGCGGACTCGGGTGCAAATTTACGTACTTTGACAACCAATACGTCCTCATAATGGGAGCGGTTAAATATAGTAATATTGCCTTTGGGGGGGCATGCTTTATGGACACGCCACAGATAATCGTGGGCCAGCTCGTCTTTGGAAGGTTTTTTGAAGGCTTCGACACGCACATTCAGGGGTGGGGTGCGTGAAAACATTGCACCGATCGTGCCATCCTTGCCACTGGTATCCATGCCTTGCAAGACAATGAGCACAGATTGGGTGGCTTGTGCATATAGAGCGTGAGACAAATCGGATATTGTTTCCGCTTCCTTTTTTATGCGGTTTTGTGCGGTTTTTTTTGATCTAAAGTGTTTTTGACGGGCCGGATAGGCCGCAAGGGTACACGTCTCCCCTGGTTTGGCTATAAAGTCAGTTGAAATAAGGGCGGGACGCAAGGCACTCACATCAAGGCACTCACATGTTATCTCCGAAGAGGAGTGTGCTGGCGAACCAGACACACAACATCGCCATGCAGGCGGCAGCTGCGAGCGTATAGGATGAGCCCAACGTGCTTGTATCAATACTGGCAAGGTTCATCTGGGGAACGTCCACTTTAGGCAAGGACATGCTGTTTACATAGCGCCAGAAGGCAGGGATTTGCATGGTGGCAAAAATGCCACCAACAAGGGCTGCGCACCCAACGATAGCTCTTTTAAGTGATTTATGGGTAGAAGTTGCTGTTGGTAAATTTGACATAACATAGCTGCTAAACCCTTTGTCCTCTACAGGGGCAGAGTAATCGCTTAGCAAATCTTGGAATATTTTATCTTCAGAGTTTTCTTGCATCATGTGATTATGCCTTTTCATAAGCGGTAAGGAAAGCCCTAAGAGCCAATTTACCGCGGGCTATATGTGATTTTACTGTGCCGAGAGGTTGATTGAGGGCTTTCGCGGCCTCTGAATGGCTCAATCCATAGGAAAGGCAGAGTAAAATTGCGGCGCGTTGATCATCCGGCAGGGCGTTCATGGCCCGTGTAATGTCCATTTTTAGGCCGTGTGGTGCTGCCGGCGTCATGGTGTCGGGCTGAATTCTTTGATCGTCTATGTTTTTGCGCCGGTTTTCTTTACGGATATAATCCAAAAATATCCGGTAGGCAATTTGGAACAACCAGGCCTTTTGAGATGATTTATCTTGTAATTGATCCAATCGGCTATAGGCGCGCAGAAAGGTTTCCTGTGCTAGATCATCGGCTAGGGCTTCGTTTTTACACAGCCTACGCAGGAATGCACGGATTTGCCCTTGATGGGCCTGCATGAGCGTCGCAAAACGACGCTCATTTTCTTTAGGATTTGGCTGCAAGCCTAGACTTCGTCTTTACGGCTGACAAAGAACCAGAAAGCAAAGAGCGCCAGTCCGATTAGAAACGGGAAGGAGGCCAATCCGCCAAATATAACTTCGGCTTCTTCTTCGGGAATGGCACGGCCAAATATATACATTGCTGTACCGATCGCACCCAAAATCAAGCTGGCGCGTAAATCCGAGTGAGATCGTGAGGGGGCAAACCCGATGGCACGGATAAGTTCCGATGTAACGTCTTTATCCTTATTGATGAGGGCATTGACCAATTCTGCAGATTTCGCTCTTACTTTGAATTTATGATGTAAAAATATCCAGATTGTGAGGGGGATGCCTCCAAATATGCCAATAATGGCAAATATGCCTTCCATAATATTCTCCTTTGTTGTGTTCTTATACCTGTTAGACGCTTTGGAAACAGGTATTGGATGCACGCAAATATAAATTTCTCACACATTTGTGAACCCGTTTCATGGGGCAATGTCTAGGCAGGGTGTATTTTCTCTGGTATAGCGAGCGGATTAGAAGGAAAATATTTATGAAAATTGTACATGGATTTACGGTAGCAACTGTATTGGGAATAGCTTTATTTGGTCTGGGTTTAGATAGCGAGGCGCAAACAAAGCCAGCATCTGAATCCCATAGCCACAGCTATGAAACACTTGGTGCACCGTCCGGTCAGTATACAATGGATAAGGGCCATGGTTATGTGACATTTAGTTATTTGCACCAAGGTCTCTCTCATCCGCAGCTTCGGTTTCGCGATATTGATGCAACATTGGTTTTAGATGCAGATCACCCGGAAAACTCGCAAGTCAATGTGACAATCAATGCGGCCAGTATTGATAGCGGCGTTGATAAATTTGATGATCATCTTAATGGAGGCGATTTTTTTAACACGGCAAAGAACCCGACGATTAGCTTTAAAAGCACCGGGTTTACCCGTGCCAGCGCTACTACAGGTACAATGCAAGGAGATTTGACTATTATGGGAATCACCAAGCCATTGAGCCTTGATGTCGAAATTGTTGGCACCAAGGGTGGCAAAAAAGGCGCGATTGGCGTGGAGGGGCGAGGCACACTTTTACGCTCTGATTTTGGCCTTGGTAAATATGTACCTTATGTGGGTGATGAGGTGAGTTTGCTCATCTCTGTTGAGTTCCACAAAGATAAATAAGAGTGTCCGCGCAAACTTCTTATAGCAAGGTGGCGATGCGCCTGCATTGGGCAATTGCAATTTTAATCATCTCACTTCTTTGTGTCGGGTTGCTCATGGGGTACCTTCCGAACGGGGGATCGTTGAAATCGGCCGTTTATAACTGGCATAAAACGCTTGGCTTGCTGGTGTTGGTATTGTCTTTGTTTCGACTGTATTGGCGGCTGACCCATAAACTACCGGCGCAAGTGGGTGGCGTGAAGGCATGGGAAGAAAAACTCGCGGGCGCAGTGCATTGGTTCTTCTATGGGTTTATGATTGTGATGCCATTCGTCGGATGGGGGATTTCGTCTACGTCGCGTTATCCTTCGCGGTTGTTTAATGCCATTCCTTTACCGCGTTTGCCCATATTAAGCTCGGTTGAAAACCGCAAAGAAGTGCATCATTTCTTCGAAGAGACCCATGAAATTTTAGCCTATATTGCGATTGCCCTTATCGTTTTGCACGTTGTTGCTGCGATCAAGCATCAACTTGGCGGCAAAGCCGTATTGGCGCGGATGATCCCGGCAATGAAAAAAGACGATAGTTAATGCGTTTTGGTGTGAAAATTATTGGCGGAGTGCTGACGGCTTTATCGCTGGGTGTGTTCCTGGTGTCCTGTGCGGATGACCAACCCGTACAATTGACGGAACGTCCGCAGTTTGAGGTGCAGGCCAATTGGGAAATGGACGCGAGTGCAAGCACGCTCTCTTTTGCGAGTAGCTATGACGGGGATGCATTTACGGGGTCTTTTTCCGACTTTACAACGCAAATTCAATTTGATCCGGATGATCTTGCCCGCTCACAAGTGGTGGTTACGATTGATCTCTCTAGTGTGGACGCGGGTGATGCTGAGCGTACAGATGCTTTGCCTGATAAAGACTGGTTTTTTGTAAAATCATTTCCTGAAGCTGTTTTTGAAAGTCATGCTTTTACGCATCTCGGCGGCAATACATACGAGGCTAAAGGTGATTTGAGTTTGCGTGGTGTCACTAAACCATTGGTGTTACCGTTTACGCTTAGTATTGAAAACGGAGTTGCACACATGGACGGTACGGTTCAACTGAACCGGCGTGATTTTGATGTGGGACGCGGCATGTGGGAGTCTGATGAATATGTTGCCCACACGGTTGAGGTCAATATTACGGTTTTGGCGCGCAAAATTACGCCTTAACTCTCAGCCGTTTCGCGTAATTCTTCAAGTTCAAGCCACTCCATTTCACAGGCTTCAAGTTTGGTCTGTACCTCATCCATGCGTGTGATGGTGTGTGTAAACCCGTCTGGGTCTTTTATGTAATATTCCGGATCTTCAAGTTTTGTATTTAGGCCTGCAAGTTCGGCTTCCAGCGCTGCAATTGTTTTTGGCAGGGTTTCAAGCGCAAATTTATGTTTATAACTGAGCTTGGTTTTCTGTGGTTTTGTTTCTGTTTGCCCTTTTGCTGTTTTTGTTTTCGTAAGAGAGGCTTTTTCGGCCGCCCTGACACCAAACCCGCGTTGGGCAATCATGTCGGAATACCCGCCCGCATAATGCTGCCATTTGGCATCGCCTTCAAAGGCAATGGTGGAATCTACTGTCCGGTCAAGAAAATCACGGTCATGGCTGACCAGTAGGACGGTGCCTTTATATTCCGCTATCAATTCCTGTAACAGATCAAGGGTTTCCAAATCCAGATCATTGGTTGGCTCATCGAGAATAAGTAAGTTTGAGGGCAGGCGCAAACCACGCGCCAGTTCTACGCGGGCGCGTTCCCCGCCCGAGAGGGCGTGAATGGGGGTGCGTTGTTGTTCGGGCAAGAACAAGAAATCCTTCATATAGCCGATAACATGTTTTTGCTGGTCGCCGATCATCACACTGTCGCCGCTGCCGCCCGTGAGCGCATCTTTCAAAGTTGTGTTCGGATCAAGGCCTTCGCGTTTTTGGTCCAGGATCAAGGGCTGTAAGTTGGTGCCGAGCTTAATATCACCTGCATCGGGCTGTATCTCCCCCATGATTAATTTCAGAAGTGTGGTTTTCCCCGAGCCATTAGGCCCGATCAGGCCAATACGGTCGCCGCGGGCGATGCGTGTTGAAAAATCATCAATAATCAGGCGATCCTCATAAGATTTGCTGACATTCTCAAGTTTAGCCACCAGTTTGCCAGAGGTCTGGCCGCTGACCACGCTCATATTGGCTTTGCCGACAGATTTCTTTTCATTGGCTTTTTCGGAGCGTAAATTGCCTAATTCCTTCAAACGCCGTACATTGCGTTTTCGGCGGCCAGAGACCCCGTGTACAACCCAATGCTGCTCGCGTTCGATTTTGCGGGATAATTTGTGGCGATCCAGCTCTTCCTGCTCGAGGAAATTATCGCGCCAGTCTTCAAACTCGCCAAACCCGTGATTGATCGTGCGGGTTTCGCCCCGATCAACCCAGATGGTTTGGCGGGTTAAATTGGCCAAGAACCGCCTATCATGGGAGATTAGGATCAAGGCACCCCGAAAGGACGCCAGTTCTTTTTCCAGCCATTCAATGATGGGTAAATCCAGATGGTTTGTAGGCTCGTCCAGCATTAGTAAGTCTGGTTCGGGGGCGAGGGTGCGCGCGAGGGCGGCCCTGCGGGCTTCACCGCCGGACAAGGTGTCGGTGGCGGCCATGCCGTCAATACCCAAAGCATCCAGCAAATACGGGATACGGTAGGCCTCATCTGCGCCTTCCAGTCCGGCGAGCACATATTCCTCGATATTTTTATATCCGTCCAGATCGGGTTCCTGGGGCAGATAGCGTATGGTTGTGCCCGGTTTAACAAACCGTTCGCCCTCGTCGGGCTGGATCAATCCAGCGGCGATTTTTAACAAGGTGGATTTGCCCGACCCGTTGCGTCCGACAAGGCACATGCGCGAATTTTGCTCAATGAGAAACTCCGCCCCTTCTATCAGGGGGGTGCTGCCAAAAGACAAATGGATGTTTTTCATTGTTAAAATCGGTGGGGCCATAGGGGGCCTTATACTGATCCCATCATATTTGAATAGCTAAAAAACAGGGAAATGTGTACCACTCGCTGTGAAAAGGGTCATAGTATCGCAAAAGAAGAAAAAATGGCCCATAATGTGGCTTAGGTAATGTGTAAACAAGAGGCGTGAAAACAAGAACGTCCGACCGGGAATGTACTATGAATGCAGCAGAACTAGACAAAATGACCATCGTATTAGGCGGTGGTTCACAGGCCTTCTTGATCTTTATTTTGGGGATGATGATGTTTTCGGTGGCGCTTGGATTGCGGCCCCAGCATTTTGCGTTTTTTAAAACAGACCCCAAACATTATTTCACCGGCGTTGTGGCACAAATGGTTGGCCTGCCTTTGGTGACACTTGGGCTTGTTTATGCGCTTAACCCTGCCCCTAGTCTGGCGCTCGGTATGATTCTTGTGGCGTGTTGTCCGGGCGGTAATATTTCTAACATTCTGGCGCTGTTCGGGCGGGCGAATACGGCTCTTTCCGTCTCTATGACGGCGACCTCGAGTTTGGCGGCAGCGCTGATTACACCTGTCTCTATCCTGTTTTGGTCTTCGCTTTACGGGCCGACCCGTGATTTGCTGACCGTGATTAATTTTGATGCGGTGGATTTCCTTGTCCAAACCCTGTTGATCTTAGGGGTGCCGATTGTGCTTGGCATGTTGGTGGTCTGGAAATTGCCGAAACTGGCGGCGGTTTTGCAAAAACCTCTGGCCTTGATCAGTGCAACCGGACTGGTGCTTATCATTATTGGCGGGTTTTATAGCTATCGGGATTTGGTGCTTTCTGCGGGCATGTTGATCTTGCCTTTGGTGATTATCCATAATGCGCTTGCCCTTGGGCTTGGTTATGCAAGCGGCTTGCTGAGCCGTGCGGATGTACCGACGCGGCGGGCCTTGACGTTCGAGGTGGGTATCCAAAACTCCGGCCTCGGATTTATCATTCTCCTGACCCAGTTGAATGGTCTTGGCGGTACAGCTGCGATTACCGGCATGTGGGGGCTTTGGCATATGGTGGGCGGCGGATTTATGGTGGCGATGTTTAGATGGGCCGACAGAAGGTCGGGCAGCGTTCCGGGCGAGAAACTAGAAAGGGTATAAGATGTTTGATTTGAAAATTACCAACGGGAAAATTTATGACGGCACCGGGGGTGCGCCTTATGAAGCCTCACTCGGGATAAAAGACGGCATTATTGTCGAGATCGGCGCCTGCGAAGGCGCGGCGGAACGCACAGTGGATGCGAGCGGCGCGATTGTGACCCCGGGCTTTATTGATCTGCATACCCATTATGATGGCCAAATCAGTTGGGACGCGGAAATGAAGCCGTCGATTAATCACGGGGTGACAACCATCGTGACCGGAAATTGTGGCGTGGGCTTTGCACCGTGTCGCAAGGAAGACCATGACAAGCTGATCAAATTGATGGAAGGGGTCGAAGATATTCCGGGTACGGCTTTGGCCGAAGGGATTACATGGGATTGGGAGAGCTTCCCTGAATATATGGACGCCATAGATGCCTTGCCACACACACTTGATTTTGCCGTGATGGTGCCGCACGATCCGTTACGCGTTTACGTCATGGGGGAGCGGGCCATTTCCGAAGAACAGGCCAATGATAATGATATTGAACGCATGCGCGCTTTAACCCATGAGGCCTTGGCTGCGGGCGCTGTCGGGTTCTCGACCGGACGGTCTGATTTTCATAGATGTGCGGACGGAAACTGGACACCGGCCAGTGAGGCCCATCCTTCCGAATTGGCCGGGATTGCCAGTGCGTTTACCGATTTCTCCTATGGGGTGTTACATGCGGTCAACGATTTCAATCAAGAACGCGAGGGCGATCAATTTGATGAAGAGTTTGATATTTTGGAAACGTATTTTCGTGCGGCTCCCGGTCATAAATCATCGATGACATTGTTACAGCGCGATATGGTTCCCGATCATTGGACGCGTATTATTGCACGAGCAGAAAAACTGCAAAAAGAGGGGGTTGATTTGCGTTTGCAGGCGGCGCCGCGTGCGGTCGGGGTTTTCCTTGGTCTGCAATCTACTTTCCATCCGCTGATGGCCTTTCCAAGTTATATCGCTATGGCGGACTTACCGTTGGCAGAGCGGATTACTTTGCTGAAAGATCCTGCGATGAAGGCAAAAATGCTGGCAGAAACACCTGTGCAACTGGCAGGGCCCGGCACATCTATTCCGCCGATGACGGACGCGCTGATCGCCCAAACGGTACAGATCGCAGAAAAAATGTTCCGTCTTGATCCGGCAGGGGACGGGGTCGTTGATTACGAACAGGGCCATGAAAACTCCATTGCGTTCCAAGCGCGCGCCGAAGGTGTCGGTGTTTGGGAAAAACTGTATGATATATTGCTGGAAGACGAAGGGTATGCCTTCATCTATTTCCCTGCCTATAATTATACGGATATGAATTATGACGCGGTGTATACGATGATTACACATGAGCTTGCGTTACCGGGCCTATCTGATGGGGGGGCGCATGTGGGCTTTATCTGTGATGCCAGTTTTCCAACCTATCTTTTGTCCCATTGGACGCGGGACCGGGGGACGCGGGCGAAGAACTCACAAACCATATCTTTGCAACGCGCGGTTCAGATGCTGAGCGCGGACGGGGCTGACTTTTTGGGCATGAGTGACCGTGGGCGCTTGAAAACCGGCTTGAAAGCGGATATCAACATTATAGATTATGATAATCTGAGCTTGAAGCCACCGACCATGGTCACAGACCTTCCTGCAGGCGGGCAACGTCTTTTGCAGCCTGTGACCGGGTATCGAGCCACTTTTGTTTCCGGCGAGCAAGTCTTGGCGGATGGTGAAGTTACGACCGCAAGGCCGGGACGATTGGTGCGAATGGGACAATAATGCGTAAATTATTTTTTATACTGGCTATAGCCATGGGCGCATGCAGTGCGCCCGTCACGGATGTTCAAAACGAGAGCGTCTCTAGCGGCCCGTGGGTGTTGGTTGAAGAGGTTTCAACGGTTTCATTTGTCAGTATAAAAAAAGGTGACATTTCCGAAGCGCATGAATTTACAAGCCTGACTGGGCATGTGGACGTGGACGGGCAGGCGGTTGTGAACATTGTGCTTGATAGTGTGCAAACACATATTGATGTACGTAATGAGCGCATGCGGGAGTATTTGTTTGAAACCAATACTCACCCTTTTGCGACCATTAAAGCGGGCGTTGATGTAGGGTCTTTACTTACATTGAGCCAAGGTCAACGGCAGCAGGCATTTGTCATGTTGGATGTTGATTTGCACGGGACGGTTGTCACCGTGGAAGCCGATGTCTTTATCACGAATATTGGTGCCAATAGAGTGCTAGTCGAGAGCCGGGTGCCTGTGCTTGTGCATGCGCAAGACTATGCGTTGATGGACGGGCTGGCGAAATTACAAGAACTGGCGAAGTTACCCGCAATCTCACCCGCCGTTCCGGTCAGCTTTTCGCTGGTGTTTGAATCCGAGAGCTAGACCCTAAAGTATTTCCCAGCCATGATCTGTGGAACGGATGTCAAATACCCGTGCCAGCATGTCCGGGTTGAAGGCGGTTTCCGGCGTTTCGTCCAGTATGAGTTTGCCTTCATGTAACACCCATATGCGGGTGCAAAATTGCTTGGCGAGCGTTAAATCATGCAGGCTGGCAATAACGGTTTTCCCACTTAATGCGGAGGCGCGTAGAGCCTTAAGGATGGAAATTTGAAAATAGGGGTCTAGTGCTGTGGTCGGCTCGTCGGCCAGAAGTAGAGGCGCATTGACGGCAAGGGCACGGGCCAGATGAACCCGCATTTGCTCGCCGCCGCTGAGCTTGTCAAATTTCCGGTTTTGCAAATCATAGCAATGGGCGGTGTGCAGGGCTGCATCTATTGCAAGTTCGTCGTCCGCACTAAAGCGGCCAAGCGAGCTACGGAAGGGGGCGCGGCCAAGTGACACCAATTCCCGCACAGACAATGACCATGCCATGTGTCGATTTTGGGCCAGATAGGCGATATGTTTGGCGCGTTGTCTTGCGGGTAGGCTATGTATATTTCTTCCAGTGATAGATGCAGTGCCTTTATGCGGCTTTAACAGACCGGCAATGGTTTTTAAAACGCATGTTTTCCCTGCGCCATTAGGGCCAATCAGGCCGATAAATTCACCGGATTTTACCTGTATATTCAGTTGTGAAACAAGAGGTTCATGCCCATAGGACACGCTGAGATGATCGAGTTTTAAACTCATGATTGCCCCTCTTTCATGGCGAGCCATATGAAGAATGGAGCGCCGATCAAGGCGGTTAATATGCCGAGATATACAAGCGTGCCCTGAGCGGATAACAGGCGGGTGAGTATGTCTGCCAATGTCAAAAATGCAGCCCCGCCCAAGGCGGATAGTGGAATGAGTTTTGCCGGATCAGCGCCGAAAATACCCCTGATAATATGCGGGATAAACAGGCCGATAAATCCAATGGCCCCTGCGACCGCGACACCGCTTCCCACACACAGTGCGACGCCGACGACCAAAAGAAGACGCACTTTTCCAAGGGAGACGCCGAGGCTTTGAGCCGTATCTTCTCCAAGGCTTAATGTGCGCAAGTCGTTTCCTGTGAGGATAAGACAGATTAGGCCAAGGCAAGTAAGTGCGCCGCATATCATCGCGGCATTTGCATTTGCATTACGAAGCGAGCCCATGAGCCAGTATACGATTTCCGAAAGCGCCCACGGGTTTGGCGCAAAGTTCATCAAAAGCCCTGTTAGTGATGTGGCGAGGGCTGCGATACCAACACCTGCAAGGATGAGTAAGGTGGCGCTTTGCTTGTGTCCTGCCAAGGCTAGCAGGAGGGCAGCCCCTAAGCCTGCACCTGTGAGCGCGGCGGGGGTGACCCATGCATAGGCGCCGAAATACAGAGCGCCGACGGCCCCTAATGCTGCGGTTGCGGAGAAACCGAGTATGCCCGGATCAGCGAGCGGATTGCGGGTATAACCTTGCAAAGCCGCCCCGCTTGCCCCCAACCCTGCGCCGACAAACAGGGCCAAGAATGTGCGGGGCGTGCGCAAATCCTGTATGATCGAGACGTGAATGTCTTCGCCGTGCCCAAACAGGGCCGGTACGATATCCAACACCGGAATAGACAGGGCACCTACGGACAAAGAGAGGATTGCGCATACACCGCAGAGTATGAATAGCCATGCATATTTCATTGCTTTAACGCCCCTATGGCCTTGGCGATGATATTGGTGGCTTCATACATGCCGGGGCCGGCGCAGGGCCAAAGCTTGCCCGGCACATTAATCGTTGGCGTGGTTTCAAGTTTTTTTCGCAAAACGGTGTTGCGGAGGCCAGCTTGATTGACGCTTGCATATCCGTCTTTGAAAAACGAGGTGACGATGAGGTCGGGGGTCAGTCCTGCTATGGTTTCGGGATCAGGGGTATGCCAACCGGATTTAGTGATGATGTTTTGCCCCCCTGCGGCCTGAATAGCGGCGTCCAGATAGGTGCCTGGCCCGGCTGTGCCGCCTGCGCTAGAGAGGTAGAGGAGCGTTGGCTTTTGGTGGCTATGATTTTTTCTAAAGTGTGGTTTTGTATCCTGTTCTAGAGCTTCGGGTATATGAAGGGCTTCGCGTAGTATTGTGTAATTATTCTCAACGCTTGGGAAATCTTCTCCCCATGCCAAATTTACGTAGGCAATTCCGGTTTTGTCGAGCAGGGGTTTTGCGGTTTGTCCTTGGCCGGGGCCGAAGACGATGAGGGTTGGGTTCAGGGCAAGTAAGCGTTCGGCGTCATCCCATGCTTTGGGGTGGTTGCGCATGTTTTGTGGTGTGCCTGAGAGGGCATCATCAGATTGCCATGACAGGGCGGTAATTTTATCATTGATGTCCAGTGTCAGAAGATAGGTATCTCCACATAAAGAAGTCGAGACGACACGCATTGGTGTCGCCTCCTGTGCTTTTGTAGTCTTTGCTCCTAGGAGCAAATGCACGCTAAAAATGAGCGTTAAGACCCGCATATACCCCCCTGCCTTGTGATGCATATCCAACAACTTCTTCGTAGTTATCGTCCAGTAAATTTTCTGCACGGATAGACACACTGATTGTGTCGTTAAGCGCCCATGATGCATTCAGCCCGACAAGTGTGAAGGCGTCAAGGGTGACGCGTGAAAATGTGCCAAAGTCCGTATCGATCTGGCTACCCGTATGATCGGCAGACAGGGTGAGATGAAGCTGTTTTACCGGTTGCCATGTGAGAGTGCCGCTTGCCAAAAATTCGGGACGTCGTAGTTCTTGAACGTCGTTCTCTTTTGTATCCATAAATGTTGCAGACGCGTGGAGCTTGACGGTGTTGGTGAGTTGCCAACGGGTTTCCAACTCTATGCCTTCGCGTTTGCTGTCCGTGGTCCGGTTGTGAGCCGTAGAAGGAAAGACACCGAAATCTGTAAAAATTTCATTTTCAAGATCGGAACGAAAATAGTCGATGCTGAAGCTTAGATCGCCATTGGCAAATTCTTGGTCATAGCCGATATTATACCCTTGAGATTTTTCGGGCTTCAAATCAGGGTTGCCAATGAAGGAAGCTGGAAAAAACCCGAAAAGCTCGGTCATGCTTGGGTTTTTAACACCGGTGCCAATGGAGGCGCGTACACGTCCGCCGAGATTTTCAAATGCATATCCTGCGCCGACACGCCATGTGGCACTGTCCTCAAACCGATCATTAAAATCCTGACGTGCGGATGCGGTGAGGGTTAGGGCGTTTGCATTATAACGATAATCGGCGGCTAACGCATGATTTTGAGTGGATTGCTTCTGGTTTTGCCCTGCACCGGTTCCGCCAAAGTTTGAGAAGGTTTCTTTCTCGGTTTCTACTAATAGGGTCAAATTGTGGGCATCCCATGATTTCTTTGCAGCCCAGTTTAACTGGGTGCGTTTGCCTGTCGTGTCATTTGGAAACGAGGTGCCCGTCGTGGTTTGGTCTGTGTCGGTAAAGCTTAAGTTTAGCACATGCTCAAATCCTACCAGATTGAAACCTGCGGACACGCGACCCGTCTGTGTTTTGGTTTCTGTCTCGCCAGATGTGTTCTCCAGACGGCCATTAAATGTTGTGTCCGAATCAAACTGGGTCATGGCCGTGTTTGTCGAGAATACACCACTTAGATTGAGAGCGCCGATATTTACGTTGTTGAGGCCGATGTTGAGGGCACGGCTTTCGGCTCCGTCTTTTTCTCCGTTCAGGCCTGAAACGTCATAGCCGGACGTTTTAAACACATTGCCATTGATGGATAGGGACGCTCCCCTGATTGGGAAAATGGTGAGCGGGAGAACGGCAGAAATTTGTGCTTCGCCTGTACCGAAACTGCCGCCTTCTATAGAGGCGCTGTAGCTTTTTTGTGTCGCCCTCGCGCGGGTGATGATATTG
This sequence comes from Robiginitomaculum sp., assembly GCA_002733605.1. GTDB lineage: Bacteria > Pseudomonadota > Alphaproteobacteria > Caulobacterales > Maricaulaceae > Robiginitomaculum_A. Next base: position 11,174 of record NVWK01000002.1, on the reverse strand, counting down.
ATCACGCCGCCAATCGCGTCGCTGCCCCAAAGTGCAGATTGTTCGCCGCGCAGAACTTCGATTTTGAGAACATCGCGTGCACGAAGAGACGCAAAATCAAATTCGCCTGTATTGGGATTGGAGACTTCAACACCGTCTATAAGAACAAGCACGTGATTGCCCTCGGAGCCGCGTAAGCGGATTTGGGTCAAGCTGCCGGCAGGGCCAGAGCGATTGACACTTGCGCCGGGAATGGTGCGTAGAAGGTCGGCGATATAGGCATTGCCACGCGCCGAAATTTCGGCTTGGGAGATGATGCTGGACGGTGATGTGAGCTCATTGCGGTAAGGGCTGCCTATGCGCTCCCCTAGGGAGATAACTGTGTCTTGAAGCTCTATATCGCAATCTGTGGACTGGATTTCGCAATCATTTAGGGGAGGTGTTTGGGCTTCTTGGGCAAGGGCAGGCGTAGTGAGTACTGCTACTAGGGCGGCAGAAAGGTATAAGTGTCTCATTGGACGACTCCATAAATATGTATGGCTCCGGTTTAGGGAGCGCACACGGTTTCAACAGGTGTCGTCTTGGAAATCTCCATGCGTTCCGGTACATCCCGCCCGGCCGCGTAGGCGACTTTGTTGGCAGGTCTTCTGACTTACGGCTCAATGGTATAAGCGCCTTCCCAGTCTCTCCCACATAGAGGGCCAGTGGCTTATGCTTATACCTCGCCGCTCACAGCTGCGGGGGCAGTACCTGAGTTACACAGGTTTCCCGTTTAATCCCGTTAAGGGAACCAACAGCTTTATCTATGCACGAAGTGTGTGATTATCAAGCGAAAATACGGCTTATCTTTGATGTGGGCGCTAACAGGTTTAAATGTAGGCGATAACATGTTGGGGGTGTAACAATTTGGCACCAGTGCTTGAGGGGTGTGTTATCTAGTACGATATTTTTTCATGATCCATTTTGACCAGATCAGAAAAATACGTGGCCCGTCAATTAGATAGCGTCTCCAGAGGCGCCTTGGTTCAGAGAGAAGGCGGTAGAGCCATTCCATGCGGATGTTTTGCATCCACAGTGGCGCGCGTTTCACTTTCCCTGCCAGAAAATCAAGGCTGGCGCCGATACATAAGCCAAGTCCGGCGCAATCGCCACGTTCGAGTGCGGCTTTGGCGATCATTTCTTGCTGGGGTGATCCCACGCAAATAAATGTATAGCGCGCAGGGTGTGTGGCGATGAACTCGGCACAGGCATTTATGGCTTCGGGATTGTTACGTAATCCCATGGGCGGTTGATGATGGGTTAGGTGTTTCAGTCCATAGCGTTTGATTACTTTGGCAATGACGTCATCATCTCCGCCAATTACATTTACGGCTTGGTCAGGGGCTATGAGATTGTCAAAAATCTGTGTGGTGAGATCAGAGCCTGGGACTGCGCGTAGCGGTATGCCGGTAAATTTAGCCAGAAGTTCTAAGATGCGACTGTCGCATACAGACAGCCAAGAGGCCTGATATAATGATGTGTAGAGCTCCGGTTCTTTATGCAGGCGTACGAGATGGTCTACATTCGGTGTCACTATATAGCGAAATTCGTGCCCAACACTCATCCATTTGCAGCGTTCAAGGGTTTGAGTTGGTGTTAAGGGGTCAAATAGAGCGCCGCAGAATTCATAGCTACGGGGATTTACGCGCCAGTCTTTTGCGTCGCGTGCATCAGAGCGTCTGTGTTGTCCGCGTGGAACGGCTTGTATTAATTTTTGTTGTGCACCCATAAGGAGATTCCCGGAAACCTGTACCATATGTAGCCGAAGAGCCTAAAGATTGGGTTTACGATGTGTAGAAAAACACTATGCGCTTTATGCGCGCATATTATGTGCCCGTTTGATTGAGAGCTTACTTTCTTAGTCCGTGTTTTCGTAACAGTCCGCGAAACTGATGATAGCTGAGTTCTAGATAATCGGCTGCTTTGCCTTGGTGATTTTTGCTTTGGGAGAGGGCTTCTTTGACGAGCCCTAACTCAAAAGCGTGGGTGCGAGCTGTGAAATCGGTGCCGATAATGGCAAGAGGGGTGTCCGCGCTTGTTTGCTGTGTGGGCGAAGAGGCCGTGGAAGGCTCGGATGTTTCCGTGAGGCGCCACGGGGCTTCAAACGGATCAATATTGATATGGGCAATTGGCTCGTTTAAGTTATTGTGTTCGTTAAAGGCCCGCCCAATGCTCCGTTCTGTCACATTTTTAAGTTCGCGCACATTGCCCGGCCAATTATATTCGGTCAAAAATTCCAGAACTTCCTGAGTGAACCCCGGAAAACTTTCAACGCTAAGCTCTACGGTCATGCGTTTGCCAAAATGTTCTGCCAGCGGCAGGATGTCCGCCTTGCGTACCCGCAAAGGGGGGAGGGTGATGACGTCGAAAGCCAGCCTGTCGAGCAAGTCGGCCCGAAACTTCCCGTCCTCGACGGCTTTGGGAAGATCCACATTGGTGGCGCCGACGACGCGTACATCAACTTTTATGGTTTTGTCGCCGCCAAGGCGTTCAAATTCCCCGTATTCTATGACCCGCAGGAGCTTTTCTTGCACACGCGCGCTGGCATTTGCGATTTCGTCAAGAAAGAGCGTGCCCTTGTCGGCGCGTTCGAAACGGCCAAGTCTGCGCTTGGAGGCGCCGGTAAACGCACCGGCCTCGTGCCCAAATAGCTCTGAATCCAGAAGCTCTTCGGATAAAGCCGCGCAATTAAGCGTTATATATGTCTGTTCCCAGCGCGGGGACAGAAAGTGCAAACGGGCGGCGACCATTTCTTTACCCGTACCGCGTTCGCCGACCACCAACATGGAGCGATCAAGCGCTGCGCTGCCGGAAATTTGGTCCAAAGTTGCCAGCCAGGCTGGGGATTGGCCAATAAGTTGTGGGGGTATAGTTGCCATAATGGTTAAATATACCATATTTCGTGAGTTAAATAAACTATTAAATAGTTAAATATACTAAATAAATATTTCTCTAAAACAAAAAATACTATAAATATCGTTATAAAACAATGAGTTATAAGATTAATTCGAAACTGGCACGGGTGTTGCAATGTAATTGGCATAGCCGCCAAGGAAATGGTTCTGAAGGTGGCCCCGAGTTAATCAGCCAAGAGATGCCCCAAATGATAGAGGGCAGGTTCTACAGGCCAAACGAAAGAGAGAAACAATGACATATCGTACAAATGATACTGATACTACAACCACAGACACAACCCCTGCAACTGTAAGCGCACCGGTTCGTCACTTACGTCGCCGTCGTTATGCTGCTGCTTTAAGACACCGTTCTAGCGGCATGACATTTAGCGGCCTTGGAATATAGAGGCTCATATGACAGAGCGTAGCGAATTTGATTTCGAGAGCCGCATAGAGGATCGTCAGAGCCTGCAAGGCAAGTTCTGGCGGTTTGCGAAATACCTCAGCACCCGCAAGATGGAGTGCTGGGGCTTCTTCCTCGCCGGCTATATTATTTCAGCCATTTTTTAATTAACCCCGAACCCAATATTAAATAATATGACAGGAGACTAAAATGGGAATTTTTTCACGCATGGGCGACATCATCAATTCAAACTTGAATTCGATGATTGAAAAAGCCGAAAATCCAGAAAAGATCACACGTCTTATCATTCAAGAAATGGAAGACACACTTGTAGAGGTTAGGACTTCTGCTGCGCGGAACATCGCAGAGAAAAAAGAGCTTAAACGCAAAGCGGAAGCTTATGAAATCCGGGCACAGGAATGGGCCAACAAAGCCGAGTTGGCTTTGGGTAAAGACCGCGAAGACTTGGCGCGTGGTGCGGTCAGTGCTAAACAACAATCCGAGCAAATGGCCGCAGTGGTGCGCCGGGAAATTGATATTCTTGACGAATCTGTTGCAAAGGCGGATTCTGATCTGGCGAAGTTACAAAGCAAACTGGATGAGGCGAAAGCCAAACATAAAGCTTTGACGATGCGCGGTAATGTTGCGAACAATCAAATTAAGATGCGCACACATATGACGACGAACAAAGTTGATGATGCATTGGCCCGTTATGAACGTATGGAACGTAAAGTGGACGAGTTGGAAGCTCATGTGGAAGCTTTTGATCTTGGCAGTGGGCGTAGCCTGGAAAGCCAGTTCGCCGAACTAGAGTCTGATGATGCCGTTGAAGCGGAATTGGAAGCTTTAAAGAAGAGTATTGGTAAAACTTCTAAAAAAGTTGCATCCAAGTAAGCCTGACGTAACGTCTAATATAACAGAGAGAGAAAAATTATGGCTGCAGATACTTTAGCCTTGATGATCCCGATTGTTGCCATTGTTGGCGGCATCGGGGCGGGTGTAATCAAATCCTACTTTTCGCATAAAGAGCGGATGATGGGGCATATGAGTGAGGATCAAATGGCGGAACTGGAACGGATGTCGCGTATCGCAGACATTCTGGACCAAAGGGTGAAAGTTGTAGAACGCATCCTTGATGACGAAGTTCCAAACTGGAGAGAGCAAAATGACAAAACGATATAGACACGACAATGATTACAATGCTGGGGATTATGAGGCGACGTATGAACATTCTGATACACGCAAACGCCTTCGTCGCAATAAGATAGACGGTGTATTTGGCGGTGTCTGTGCCGGCCTTGGGGACTATTTCGAGATAGACCCGATCATTGTACGGATTGCCTATGTTCTGAGTATTCTGTTCTTCGGTGTACCTTTGTTTATCTACTTTATTTTGTGGATATTTATTCCAAGTGACAAGCGTGCGCCGTACAGGCGGGAATATCGGCAAGCCCGCAGGGCGCGCCGCGACAATCCTGAAAGCCCAGCTTCTACCGCTTCATACCGTGATGTAAAAGGTAAATTTCGTTCATTGGAAGCCCGGCTACAGGATATGGAAAAATCGCTTACATCAAGTGACTGGGAGCTTCGCCGCGATTTCCGCGATCTGGAAAGCTAAGGCAGGCCCGGTTGGGCTTTAGAGCCCAACCAAAAACTATAAATAAATTTGACCATTACGACATAAGTCGTTAGTAGTAATAATTAGTACGACAAAAGTCGTAAAGGAGGCGTATTATGATAAGCAAGGCAATTATAATCGGTTTGTTCAGTACAGGTCTGGTTGGTACGGGTGCTGCCAGCGCTATGTCTCCGATTGGCATAGAATTGATGGCAGGCCCGGTTCGGATTGAAACGGGTAATGGCAAAATGTTGAGCGCCCACTTGGATGTCCATTCGCAACCGGCTTTGGTCATCGCACTTAAGGGTGAGCGCAGTTTAAAAATCAAGTTCTGAACACGCACCGCATAGAAAACTATAAAGGGAGAGAGATCATGATCACTCATTTTACAAAACCATTGGCAAAATTATTTGGAGGTACAGCGTGTTTGGCATTGCTGACCAGTGTCGCGCTGACACAGCCGGCTTTAGCTCAAAATGGACCCACATTGAAAATCGAACATTTCATTGGTACGATTGATATTCAAACAGGGGATTATAACAAAATTACTATTACCGATGCAGATGGTGTTTCCGTTGATAAATCTGGCTCCAATGTCACACTGGATGACGATAAAAATATGCAAAACTATAATTGTCGTTACAGGCGTGACACTGCTTATATTGGAAAAGGTAAAAGCAAATGGAGTTGGACGCGGGCTAAGAGCAACTATAAAAACATTAATGAGTTTCCATCTGTCAAAATTACCGCGCCGCGCGATACACATTTGGTCATAGAAAAATCCATTATTTTTGGTGATGTTGAAACCGTTGGCTCTGCCGAGATTCATATTCGTTCGTGCGGGGATTTAAATCTTGGTGATGTGAACGGAGAGCTTGTTTTACATGTGTCAGGTGCGGGTGATGTACATATGGGCAATGCTGGCGTGTCAGATATTCATGTCTCCGGGGCGGGTGATCTTATTGGCGGTAATTTGGCAAGTGCAGATATTCACGTGTCCGGTAGCGCAGATTTGGAGTTAGGTGATGTTGCAGGACATGTAAAGATTCACTCCAGTGGTGCTAGCGATGTAGAGCTTGGCAATATTTCAGGCGGTATGGAATTTGATGGTTCCGGGTCAAGTGATTTCGAAGCCCGTTCTGTTTCAGGTGGAGACTTGTCCGTTCGTGTCAGTGGTAGCAGTGATGTTACTATTTCCGGGGGTGAAGTTGAAACCTTATATGTAAGGGCTTCAGGGGCTAGCGATGTGATTTACCGCGGTAAATCCGTTGATGCAGATGCGCGGGCGAGCGGTGCCAGCGACGTGACTATTCGCATGCCTTCGGGTGAGTTGGATATGAGCGATAGTGGTGCAGGCGATGTCCATATAACAAATTAAAGATTTTAAATTTTAAGAACCCTCAAGCAGCGCGTGCCCTTCCCCAACTGAATGGCCTGCGTTGTTGGTGCGCTCTGGATCTAGGTTTCTCTCTCGGTCCAGAGCGCATTATTGTTTGTGGATAAAGCGGTTGCTTGTATTTTTACAAAGTGGTGCAGGTTCGTCCAAGGCATTGCAGACCAAAGCTTCTCCCAGAAGGGGCGCCATCATAAACCCGCGTGATCCCAAGCCGGTCATGACATAAAGGCCGTCTTCAATCTTGCTGGAAATGGGTAAGGTATCTTTGGTTGTCACCCGTACAGAGGCTCTGGCAGACCATGTTGTTTCCGTTATGGTCTTGTTGATGAGGACCGAGAATTGTTCAATATTTTCTGCCGTATCTGTGTCTTTGGTCTTGCTGTCCTGTCCGGCTTGCACATGGGCATGTGTGGCCCCTAGCAGGATCCCGTCTGCATAGGGTGCGGCATAACCCCCATAAATCAGGGGTGTGAGAGGTGTAATGTCCGTTTTCCCCCAGCAAATTTGCCCACGGGTAAAGCGCACAGACAGGGGTAATAAATCCAAAACATTTGCACCTGCACAGACGAATACAGTTTCGGATTGTGCCAATATTTCTCCATTTTTATTGTAAACGCTCCAGAGACCATTTGTTTTGGTCAGACTTGATGCTGTTTGTACAATTCGAGTGCAGGATTCTGTCCATGCAAGGATTATGGCTTTGGGATCGATAAGTAATGCATTTGGAAAATGAAGCCCCTCGCGTGGGCAGGGCAAGGATAGACCCGTCATGTCTTGAATTTGCGAAGGGGAGAGGGCGCGCATATGTTCGGATGGTAGGGGCTGTTGGGCGAGGAGTTTATGAAAGCGTTTTTGCTCATCATCCGATTTAGCGATGTGGGTGATGCCTTTGTGCAAAGGGGGCAATGTGGTTTGATATTGGGTTAGGGCATAGAGATAGGCCGACAGGAAAAAACGCGATTCCGGCCTGTCTTGTAAATCAAGGCGCGGCATGACGAGGGCAGCGGGGTTGCCACTGGCGGCGGCGGATAAATCCGGGTCAGGATCAATGAGAATAGGCGTGATGCCTCTACGTAAAAATCCTTTTGCGATGGACGCACTGGCAATGCCGCCTCCGATCAGGATTGGGGGGTGGGTTTGGGTCTTTGACGTGTCTTGGCTTTGCGCTCCGTGGTTTTTCGCTTCATGGTTTTGTGCTCCATGGTTGTTCGTGGGGAAGCTTGCTTGTAATCGTTCGCGCTTCCGACCAAATCCCGGTTTTTTTTCCACGTTAAACCCGGCTTCTGCCAAGCCACGGCGGACATGTCCGGCCACTGTAAATGTTCCAATTTGCGCATTTGGCGCAGATTTTTCTGCAAGGGATTGGAATATGTTCTCGGACCACATTTCAGGATTTTTTGAAGGTGAAAACCCGTCCAGAAACCAGGCATCAACTTTGGCGTCCATAGCGGAGAGGGCGGCCTCGGCATGCATATGAAACAGGGTGAGAGTGACATTGCCGAAGTGCAGTCTATGTAAGCCTTTTACTTGTCCGGGCCATTGGGTCAGGAGCTGCTTTGTATAGGGTTCAAGGTGGGGCCATTCGCTAAAGGCGCGGTGTAAATCTGCGCGTGTCCACGGATAGGCTTCTACGGAATTAAAATAGAGACGCGCATTTTGGGGCGCCGTTTTTTGCCATAAATCCCAGGCCGCAAAAAAATTCAGTCCAGAGCCAAAACCAAGTTCGCCGATTGTGAAAATGTCCCTATCTTGCCAACGTTCGGGAAGCCCGCATCCTTGCAAGAACACGGCGTTGGTTTCTTCAAGTCCGCCGTCTACGGAAAAATAGATGTCGTCATAACGGGTCGAGGCAGGTGTACCGGCCCGTGACCAGTCAAGGTCAGGAGCCAGTGTGGCGCATAAAGGTTTAGGTGATGTGGGCATTGGTTTTAAGGGACAGGGTTCTTAGGAGGTGGGGTTCTTAGGAGACGGGTTTGCGCGCGGGTTTTCATAAATCTGGAACCTTTCAACATCATTGCTTCCTATTGTCGCTTGAATATAGCATTAAACCTTGTCACAAGACGGACAGAACCAGAAGGACTATTATGTTTAAGCAGGCCTATTCATTATTTTTGTCACCACGGGGTCGTATTGGTCGTGGTGTGTTCATTAAGGCTGTACTTGTGTGGGGCGTGTTTTACGCGGCACAATATTTCTGGTTTGAAAAAACCGGCACGAGTAATTTGAACTTTTATTTGTCACTGGCATTGCTGATCTTAAACATTCAAGTTGTGTTTTGCATATTTGGGAAAAGATTACACGATTTTGGTCGATCTACATGGGCTTTAATCGGCCTGTTTGCACTGTTATTGATCATTGCTATTTTTGTGATGCTTAACTTTGGCGGACTTGAATATTTCAATACGATTATGGAAAACCCCGGTTTGCAAAGTGATCCGCAGGCCATGAAGGACGTGCATCAAATCTACCAAGATACTTTAGGCGAAAATATACCCAAGAGCCGGATTCTCATGTCTATCTTGCCAGTTGGTTTTATTTTGTGGTTGGCGGTTACACCGGGACAGGCGTGTGATAATCGCTATGGTGAACCTTTAAATACTGGCACAAAAATAATGTAGGAGAGTATGATGGGTGATCTATTCTTATCACCAAATGGCCGTATTGGATCTGTTGCTTTCATACGCGCAGGGTATATTCTAATATTGGCGGCTACAGCCCTTAATTTGCTGAAAATGTTCGCTCCGGCGCTTGCGCCAGCCTTGGCTTTGTTTTCCATGTTGTTAGTTTATCCTTGGGTGGTGATCTGGATAAAGCGTTTACACAATGGATCAAAAAGAGGCGGGGGTGTTTTCCTATATATTTTGGTCTATTTTATTGTCCTCCTGATTAGTATTTCGATTGTACTGTTTAATTTTGGAGACGGTGATTTTTCCGAGATCGTTAACGCGTTCATATCAGAGGAAATTTCTCAAACAGAATATATGCGACAGATCGAAGTGTTGGCGCAAGAGCTGGCCTTGCCAATCCTGATTGCCGGTATTTTGTCCTCTATTGCGACCTTGTTTGTCGGGGATAAAACCATACCAAATGATCCGGGGGATAACCAGTATGGCCCGGAAGATACAGTATTTGATTAGGGTCAATTGGACGTTCTAATCTGTTTTTACGGGCCCAAAACGTTTTATAAAACTGGTTTTTAGAGCCGCGTCCAGTTCTGCCATACTGATATTAATCCCCAAATCATGCAGGCTGGTCACACCGTGTTCGGAAATGCCGCACGGGACAATACCTGAAAAATGATCGAGATCAGGATTTACATTAATTGAAATGCCGTGAAAGCTGACCCATTTGCGTATGCGTACGCCCAGAGCGGCAATTTTTGCTTCCTTTAGATTGTTTTGAGCATCCGTTGTGTTCACCCATACGCCGACCCGACCTTCGCGGCGCCCGCTCTCGACACCAAATGTACCAAGCGTATCCATCACCAGAGCTTCCAACTCGCGCACATAGGCCCGCACATCGCGGCCACGGGTTTTTAAATCCAGCATGAAATATCCCACCCGTTGCCCCGGCCCATGATAGGTATATTGTCCGCCGCGCCCGGTCTTGAATACGGGAAATCTATCGGGTGAGATCAGATCAGTTTCGTTTGCACTTGTGCCCGCCGTATACAGGGCGGGATGTTCAAGTAGCCAGACCCGTTCTGTTGCACGTCCTTGCGCCATTGCGGCTACATGCGCTTCCATTCGCGCGACCGCATCAGGATAGGGGATAGGGGCTCTACTTGTGTGCCAGATGGTTTGTGTCGGTGAATAAAGTGCACGTTGCGTGTTCATACGATCCACATGGCGGGTTTACGGGCTTAAATCAAGACTGAAGGGTTTATGGGCTTATCGAAGTGCAGATTTTGCTTTGCAAGCGCGGATTATTTTGCTACGTCCCGCACCTGATCTTCCAACGATCATTGGCGTGCGGCCGTGGCGGAATTGGTAGACGCGCAGCGTTGAGGTCGCTGTGGGGTAACACCCGTGGAAGTTCGAGTCTTCTCGGCCGCACCAGCTAACACTGTCAGTTACTCTCGTACAATGTCGTTATGTGCGTATTTATTAGGATTACTTCACAATTTTGTAGACAAAGCCTGTCAGTTAATGCCAGTCAATGGCCTTCAATACTGTGAAAAATGTAGTCCGAAAGTTAGTCCGTACATGGGCAAGATACATAAATTGACACCTTTTACGGTGCAAAAAACGACAAAAATGGGGTGGCTGGCCGATGGTGGCGGCTTGTATTTGCGTGTTCGGCCGGATGCGACAAAGAGCTGGGTTTTCAGGTTTACGCACAACAAGAAGACGATTGCCCATACCATCGGGCCGGCTCACACAATCACGCTCGCTCTGGCCCGTCATACGGCCGCTGAGTGCCGGTTAGCGAGACTTGACGGCCGTGACATACGCAATGTCTTAAATCGTGATCTGGAAGGCCACACGTTCAAGGACGCGGCCCTCGAGATAATTAGCCGGCGAAAGAAAAGCTGGAAGTCTGGGAAAACAGATATTAAGTGGCGGCGGTGCCTCATGGAACAAGCGCGGCCGTTGCATAATCTGCCAGTGGCAAAGGTCACGGTTAAAGATGTGGAAAATGTTATCAAGCCTATCTGGTATGAGAAAAACCATTCTGCACGAATGATGCGCGGCATGATCGAACAGGCGCTTGATCTGGCCACGGTTCTAGGTTGGCGGGAAGGTGACAACCCTGCCCGCTGGAAAGGCGCTCTGGAATACCTTCTACCGGATTTTAAGCCTAAAACCGTGCATCATAAGGCAATGCCCTATGCGGATGTTCCGG
>NVWK01000014.1 GCA_002733605.1 Robiginitomaculum sp. | reverse complement strand
TCGTTCGACTTGCATGTGTTAAGCCTGCCGCCAGCGTTCGTTCTGAGCCAGAATCAAACTCTCAGGTTGAGGTTTGTTCTAACTGTATCTGGCATGTCATCTAGCAAGCTAGATGACTGCAATATTGCGTTCAAAATAAATTGTCGAGATCCCTTAAATAGCCAATGAGTAAACCCATCAACATTCAAGCGATTTCATAACAAATATAAAGAAACGTCAAACAGTCAGTAACTAATTGATATAGTCGAGCTATATCTCACAGCACAAAGCCGTCTACGTCTCTCTTTCCATATTCACAATGTCAAACAACTGAGAACTAAATAACTTTAGCTCTCAAAAAAAGGCTCTCTCGAGAGCCTCGATCTCGTCCGTTTCCGCGGCCCGTTTGTGTGGGCCGCCCCGTTCGAGATGCACTCTATAGGGAAAGGTTTTTCGACTGTCAAACACCTTTTGTAGAAAAACGCATTTTTTATGCATTTAATGTTTGAGCCGTAGACCCTGCCTTTGAAAACCCCAGCAATACTGGACTTTTCACCTCCTCACTAATGTTTGGCGGACGCTGTTATACGCACAAATGACAAAAAAATTCAACTAAAATCGTAAAAGCTTTACAAAAAAAACGCAGAATCGTTGTTTTTATGGGAATCAAATACGAATCTCGCCGGAATCAGGTCAGTATTGGTCGGAAATCACAGAGAATTCCTCAAATCACGCCTAAAAAATGCAAAATAAGAGAAAAAACTAGATTTAGGCGTAAAATCACCAATCTAAATCATATTCCTGGCGAAAGTGTCGGAAATCCCAGCGTAAATCTTTAAGATCATTCTTTAAACGCCTGAGTTTCTTGGAGAGGCGTTTCTTTTCATCTGCAGATATTTCTGGATCAGAGACCCGCGATCTTACATCTGCAATTTGGTTTTCGGTATCGTCAATATTATTTTGATACCGCTCATACTCCTGATGAAGCTCATAGAGCGCATGGCCGTCGTCATACCCTGCCCTGAACTCCGCCGCCTGCGGCCCTTCACAGACGGCGTTATAACTGCTGCCGTTTTCTCCAATCGAAAACCCTTTGTCATATGTGCAATAATGGGTCAGCCCGGTTTCGTAGTTGGTAAGATAGGTGTTGCGATCAACATCCTGACCAAACTCACCGCATTTCTCTACATATTTTGCAATCCGGGTTCTTGATTTTCCGCTGACCCCATCCCGGTACCCCAAATCGGACCAGTTTCCGGCTACACATTCGGTTTCAGAGATTGTTTCGCAAGACACAAGAAGCATCCCGCCAATCATGATTTTGACTATATTTTTGATCTGCATTTCCACGCCCCTTATACTATATATATTGGGGTGTTTAGCAATAATCGGTTATGAGTTCAAATGAAACCTGTGCGAAACTACATTTTCTTGCTCAAATTCGGGACGAAGCAACTTGCCCCATTGTACGATCAGGCATAATAGATTCGTATGCGACTCGGAACAAAATCAGGGGTGAACGAGAATTATCACGAGACCCCACGTAAACACCCACCAATCGGGCTTGCCCTTGGGGGCGGTGTCGCGCGGGGATGGGCGCATATTGGCGCTATTCGCGCCCTGACAGAGGCAGGAATTCGCCCGGATATTATTGCCGGAACCTCAATCGGTGCGCTCGTCGGCGCGGCGTATATTGCGGGTCAACTGGATACAATTGAAAGCTGGGCACGCTCGCTGACCAAGCGTAAAATGCTCAATTATATGGATATTCGCTGGGGCGGGAGCGGTTTGATGCGTGGTGACCGCCTGGCCAAGGTTCTCAGACACTATCTTGGCGATATAAACATTGAAGATTTGGACCGAAAATTTGCGGCGGTTGCTTGCGATTTACGCACTGGATACGAGGTTTGGCTACAAAACGGGCCTTTGGTTCCGGCTCTACGGGCGTCGTATGCCCTACCCGGTGCGTTTGAGCCTATAAAAATTGATGGGCGGCATATGATTGACGGGGCTTTGGTCAATCCGGTTCCGGTTTCGACCTGCAGGGCGCTGGGCGCACATATTGTGATTGCCGTCAGTTTGAACGGCGATGCTTTCGGGCCGATTGGTAGCTCCCACGACATGGATTTCGACGACAAGGACGAGGATGCTATGGACCCGTTTGAATTGGCGGGACGCTCTCTCAACAAACTTCGCCCGGACCGGCTGCTACTCAAAAGCCTGCTTGGCGGTACAAAGACCAAAAATGGCTCTCCCAAGCTCGGTTCTGTCCTGATGGGCACGCTTAATATTGTTATGGACCGTATTTCCCGCTCCCGTCTTGCTGGCGACCCACCAGATGTATTTGTCGCACCGCGTATTGGCCATATCGGCATGGCTGAATTTACCAGAGCCGATGAACTTATCGAGCGTGGCTACCGCGCAATGCAGCACGAAATCCCCTTAATTCAGTCGGTTATTGACGTGCTGAGCCAATTACCATCAGGCGAAGCCTAAAACCCGTTATAAACGCTGCTTCAGCCCCCTCATAGGCATCTCTGGGGCATCTCTGGGGCATCTCTGGGGCATCTCTGGGGCATCTCCGGCACGATTCTTGCTTATATGCAGGGATGAACGCTATGCCCCACATTGCCAACGACAACGGCCCTGCCCGCGCAGGACACGAAAACCACGTCCTAAGCCACGGAGATTCTATTGGGCACCGTATGCTCGCCAGAGACAGGGCAATTGCGTATGAAGCCCGCTCTCCGGCCCCGGCAGCAAACCATTCCGCTCACATACACCGCAATTACAAACGCCGGTATGGGTTCTATACTGGCGGCAGTAACAATGGCGGCAGCAGTGGCGGCACTGGGTTATTTGACCTTCCTACCGGATTTTTCTTGATATTTGGCCTATGGCTGGCCGCACTGGCGGGGGCTTTCGTCTATTTACAGCATGCCTCCGAGCCGGAACCACGGATTTTAAGCTTTGTCGGTTTCGGATGGGCCTCTTTGTTACTCGCTTATATTAGCAAATGTCAGGGTCGGGATTTTTTTCGGGATTTGGGGTTTTCAACCGCGCTCGTCTCGTTTGGCGCCGCAATTTTCGTGGTCACAACCAGCTATAACATCCCCCTCAACCCTTCATTCTTGCTTGTCGGCACTGCTTTTGTCACCGTATTGTTGGCCAACTTACTCAAAGAACGATATTTCCTAACGGTCTCGGCCCTTGCTGGCTTGGCATGGACGGGCCTGTCCCTTAGCGAAATGCATATATCCCAGCTTTACTGGACATTTCCGGCACTTTGGGCCATGCAGATGTTTTTATGCACAGAGTTTCGGGCTAAACTCCCGTTGGCGCTCTCGACCTTGTTCGGGGTTGTCTGGTGTCTCACCCAGTTATTTATTCTGACAGCCGATGCCAAAATTTCGGTTCTCATGGCGATTTGTACTGTGTTTACGCTCGGCGTCGGGTATTCACGTGTCGGAAAATCCATGCAGGACAATCAAGTTATCAGCGGCCTGTTTCAAACCCATTTAGGTTGGATGGCCGCAGCTGTGAGCGCCCTACTCCTACAAGATTACTGGCTGATGGACACGCCGCACATGCCCTGGAGTGCTTTGCCCATTCTGCCTCTCAATGCCTATCCTTTCATGATACAATGGGGTGTTTTTATTGCCCTTAGCCTCCTTATGATCGGGGCTTATGGTCTGTTGAGGTTTCGGGGCCAACGTCAGTCCTTGATAGGGATATTGAGCCTTGTGGGGTTTTCGGCCTTCCTGCCGGCAAGCATTGCATTTCATCCGCAATTTATCGACATTGCCGCACATTACGGCGTGTCGCCCGCGCCCAGTGTTGGATTGCTCATTGGCGGAGCGATCACAGCTTTGGCGCTGGGTATGATGCTGAATGGTTTACGCCGCCAAAGCCCTGCACTTCTGTTCCTCAGCCTCCTGATTTTAAGTGCCGAGGCCATCCTAGTTATGGATAGCCTGTATCAAGCCCCCAATAACATCGCGATCTTTGGGTTTGGCGTCGCTGTCATTGCTCTCACGGCAGGCCTTTATGCCCAACATGCCCCTTCAAGCCTACATAAATGGGTGCAGAATAATGCCTGACCGTTCTTTTCCGTCCACCACGGTCATGTCCAAAGCCCAAGCCCCTAGGCAACCGACCAGAAACAGGGCGGTTGAAGGCGTAGGTACACGCGTGAGTGCCGGACGGTATATGCTGGCGGGTCTTGCTTTATTGATCCTGCCTTTTTTGGCGATCGCACATCAATCCTACCGCATTGACAACGGCATTCTTGTACGGCTGCCGGTTGAAATCGGGCCGATCGAGATTAAATCCGGCCGTTTGGGCGCGGGCGAAACTGTGAAATTGTTTTCCCAGACACGCCTGACGACACCCCTGAACCGGATTTCCACCAACATCATGGCAGGGCATAACTTTTTTCGCGCAGGCGAGGCCGTGTTTGTCTTTCTAAGCCCCGGCCCAAGCGATATATGGTATCCCTATGCGGTTTCGAAACGCCCGCCTGCGCAAGGGTGTCAGGCACATTCATGCCTTGTGCTCAGCGGGCATATTCAATCCGTAGACCAGGATATATTGAATGTTCGCTATCAATACGAAGCCTTTGTGGTGTCCCCGCAAATGGTGGAAACACTGGCCCAAGCACTGGCCCGGCCCGATCACAAGAGCGCAGAAGTTTTGTTATCCGTCGGACAGGGGGGGCACACAACCGTGCGTTCACTTCTCATCGATGGGCAGACGCTCCGTCAGCGTACAATGCCAATGTCTGCACTGTTGGGATTGAGCCATAGCACCGCCAATGCAGCCCCCATGGAATAACCTCCCAAATGGGCGGCCCAAGCCGGGTTACCGCCCATCAGCGTGCTGAAAAGATCAAACGCCATCACCATTATACCAAAAGACATGAGCCGTTTTTTCCCGCCAATGCCCCAAGCCGTACACGCAAATAAAGCAGCACCGCCCGAGGACGCCCCGATGGCCGCCCCTGTGCTATTCGCCAAAATCCAATAGAGCCATTGGGCCAAACCGCCAGAGATTGCGCCCAACACAAATATGGCCAAAAACACGACAGAGCCGCGGCGCATAACCCCTAGCACCGGCTTATTCTTATGTTTGACGCCGCGTATGGCAATGACACCGAATATGGCAATGAATGCGGAATTCATCAAAACATGTGACCAATCCGCATGTAACAAGGTGTGGGTCAGCAGGGTCGAGACGCTGCCGAGCGGCCGTCCGGGAATGAGAACCTGACCATTTGCAGAAAACAGGGCAAAAGACTGGGAGGCAAAGGCACTAAAGGATTGGGGTGCCATTACGAAACCGAGATGACAGAGACCAAAAACGGCCGCCAAAACAAAAGGTGCGGGATCTTCGATATTTAAGATCGGCTCTTTGGGTGGTTGTGCGGGCCGTTGCGGGGGGCGTAACTGATGAACACTCATGGCGGAAAATGTAAAGGGTGTAAGCGCTGGCGGCAACAGGAAAGACTATAAATTCACTGATATTTTTCTTGCTCCGAATCGCGAAACCATGAATATGACAGCCAGTATTTTTAATTTAGGCATAGGGCCAATTCATGCATTGGTATGTACAGATACAAAATCAGACATATGGTCCCTACTCTGAATTTCAGATGCGCGATTTCGTGTCTGAAGGTCGGGTAGATGAACATTCCATGATTAGCAATGCCCCGGAGTCCGGATTTTTTCATGCGATTGCCTATGATGCTTTCCATCTGTGGAATGGTAGCGGACAATCTATCGCGACTGCATCTGTAGCGACTGGCGCAGGGGCACAAACATACCAGCAGCCCACGACACCTTACGCTTCACACCATGCTTCTCACAGTGATTCTCACCTTACGTCTCAGGCTTATGAACAGATAGAGCCGACACAGAGCTATACGACCCCTTCCTATACCCCGGAAGTACAAGCCTCCCCCTCCAGCATACCCGAAGCGGTGACGCATGCCAGCTACAACCCCTACGCGGCACATCCGGCGCAACGCAGCCTGCAAAACGAGGCGTACTCTGCTCAGCAGCAAACAAGTGTGTTTTTGGTGATGGCAGAGATACGTTCCGAGGGGGCTATGGGGTTTTTGAAAGCCCTGCAAAGCTTTGGCACCGCTCAGCGGATCGGAGACACTGTCTGGCTACTCCGGAGCGCCCATGAGGCAGAACATCTTCGTAACGCGCTCAGCCAAACCCTGAGCCGGCAAGACCGGCTATTTATCCTTGATAGCAGCGCCAACAAAACCGCATGGTTCAATATCGGGGCTGATCTGGACAAGCGCATTCGCGAGTTGTGGAATGATGACGAGGATTAAACCTCTTTTAGACCGGTTCTAAATTTTATGGCGTTTTCAACATAGTGTAAGGCACTGGCTTCAAGCATTTGAACCTGCGGATCACCAAGGGTGCGTATAACTTTCCCCGGAGATCCGACAACCAGAGAATTGTCAGGAATTTGCTTGCCTTCGGTAATCAGGGCATGGGCACCAATAATACAATTTTTGCCAATGACCGCCTTGTTCAATATGGTTGCCCCGATACCGACCAATGTATTGTCGCCGACCGTACAACCGTGCAGCATGGCCTTGTGACCAACCGTTACGCCGTCTCCAATGTTCAAAGGGCTGCCCGGGTCTGAATGCAGGACGGAATTGTCTTGAATATTTGTCGCCTTGCCGATGTGGATAGGCTCGTTGTCGCAACGCACCACGACCCCGAACCAGATAGAGGCATCTTCGCCGATATGAACGTCGCCTATGACCGATGCACCCGGAGCCACCCATACAGACACGGCAAGTGTAGGTGCAACACCATCAAGGGCGTAGAGCGGCATTGTTAAGTTTCGTCCAAATCTTGTTGCAAGATCGAGATGTTCAGATCGTAGGAAATATCGTCTTTATCTTCGTCGTCAATGTAGAGAAGTCCAAGAATTTCATCGTTCAGATAAACCTCGACACTGTCTGCAACTTTGCGCGGACGAAGGCTGATGTTTTTTGTCCCAAGTCGCTTGATAAGATAAGCTTGTACACTTGCGATTTGCTCTGCTGTCATTGCGGTCTCCAAAATGATGTGCGCAAACACTACTGGTTCATAAATTTAAATCAAATGCTATTGTGAGTTATCATCAAGGATTTGGTCCATCTTCGCCGCCGGATTTTCACAGCACGGCCCACCTACCGGCACAGCCGGCACACCGGCTACGGTGCAACGCTCAGACACATCTTTCAAGACCACAGATCCGGCGGCAATGCGTGCGCCGTCACCGATTGTAATATTACCTAAAATCTTGGCACCCGCGCCGATCAAAACATTGCGACCGATCTTCGGATGACGGTCTTCGTTTTCTTTGCCTGTACCGCCCAGTGTAACGCCGTGGAGAATGGAACATCCATCCCCAACTACACTTGTTTCGCCCGCCACAAGTCCTGTGGCATGATCGAGCATAATACCGGAGCCAAATGAGGCGGCCGGATTGATATCAACGCCAAAAAGCTCGGAAGAGCGGCTTTGGAGATGATAGGCAAAAAGCTTGCGATCCTGCTGCCATAAGGCATGGGCAATTCTGTGGGTTTGCAGGGCCATAAACCCTTTGAAATACAAGAAACACTGTAAATGCGATGTGCAGGCCGGATCACGATCCATGACGGCGATCAAGTCTTTTGCGGCACTGTCCACAATGTCCTCATGGGTGCGCAGAATTTCGATGAACAGTTTACGAAGTTGCAGGGCCGCCAGCTCGGGCGTGGCCAGTTTCTCTGCCAGATGGTTGGCAAGGGCGCGGCAAAATGTTTTTTGATCCAGTATGGAGGCATAAAGAAGTGAGGCCAGCGCCCGTTCTTTGGCCGCATAGTCTTGGGCTTCGCCTTGTAGCGCCTCCCAAACATGGGCGATATCACCCTCACTCATCGATATTGGCACAACGCTCATGTCTAGCCCTCCTCTGCGCTTTAAGATAGGGACTTAAAGCCACTTCTCCAAGGGGGGAATGGCAAAATTACAAAAATGTATGGATTAACCGCGTCCACGGTAGGGCGCGACCCCCTGCTCCGGCACCCAAAGGCCTTCTGGCGGGGTTTTGTGTTGGTAGAACACATCGATCGGTATGCCACCGCGCGGGAACCAATAGCCGCCGATACGCAGCCAGAGCGGATCAAGTTCTTGAACCAGACGTTTGCCAATCCCGACCGTGCAGGCTTCATGAAAGTCGCCGTGGTTACGGTAAGAGCCCAAATACAGCTTCAGGGATTTGCTTTCGACAATCCATTTGTCCGGTGCATAATCAATCACCAAATGGGCAAAATCCGGCTGGCCTGTTACAGGACACAGGGAGGTAAATTCGGGACTGACGAGCCTGATCATATAGGGCGTATCAGGAGACGGGTTTTTCACACGCTCCAATTTGGCCTCTTTCGGGGAGTTCGGGGTCGCAGTGTTCTGGCCAAGCTGGCCTAATTTATCATATCGTGTTTCGTTCATAGCTTCCCGTATCGCGATTACGCGTCGGTATCAAGTCTTGTATCAGGTTTGGCGCGCCTTCCCGAGTGACAAAAGGCGCTGCCATTTTGAGGTAAAATCATATGCATTCAGAGCTTTACGGCCCGGCATCTCGATATAGTGGTAACTGAGGTGCGAGAAAACCAGTACACAGGCTAAATACGGTATCAAAAACGCATCCCCTGCAAATTGCGATGTATCCCATGATGGGCCGGTAATTGACGGCATCGTACTTTCTATGAAAATGGCAAAGACGAGAGAAAACAGGATGTGCACCATATAGATCGAGTATGATATTTTTGCGACGTAGCGAAACAGGCCAAGGCCAAGAAATTTGGAAATCAGCCCCATATCAAACGCGAACCCCAACACAAAGACAAAGGCGACGGGTGCAAGAAAAAACTGTGCCTTTCCAGATCCGTAGAGAATAAACCCGACCAAGATAGCCAGCACGACGGCTTCGAGAACGGAGGCCCAGAATGTGAATGTCTGCACATGTGCTCTGGCTTTCACGCGCTCGTATAGGGGCTTGATGTTTCGATAGGCATAGGCCACGACAACACCGGTAAAAAACCCACCAAGACAACGGAAAAACCCGAGATCATAATGGAAATCTATGTTCGGCTTAACCCGCGAGAGCGCGTAATAATTCACCCCGACCGCGAGCGCAAGCAGTGCGAAATGCCATGCCTTTTTTGGGCGGGCCCAAATCATCATCGCGGCAAATACAAAATATGTGTAGAACTCCACGCTTACCGTCCAACTGGGCATATTATACGTCAACGCATCATGCACGCCCATGGAATGTATGAGAGTAAGATTGGTAAAAAAGCTCCAGAGCGTGTCCGAGGCCCCTGCTTGAAACGGGAGTATCTCGCCAGGTTCATACACTGCCAAGCCAACGAAATGGGCGACCAGTCGGGCCACTGCATACAAAAGCGCCACGATGAGCATGAAAAAGTGTAATGGATATATGCGCGCAAACCGCCGTTTGATAAAAGCGCGGGCCTCTGTGCGTGAATTGATTTGGCCATCATACAGGGTGAACATCAAAAACCCCGAAAAGACAAAGAACAAATCCACAAGCGCCGGTCCATTTTCCCAAAACTGGGAATTGTTCAGATGGCTACTCCACATGGTATGATAAATAGCGATCATGATCGCCAACACACCGCGAAACCCGTCTAGGGCTGTGAAGTATGTTGGTGAAGCCTTTGAAACTTCACGACTATATGACAATTTCTCTTGGCGCATTTCACCCTAACCCTGTCAAATGAGCATCCCACATTTCACCCGTCCTTTATATTCCCTCTTTTCATACCCTAATAAAGCAAAGATTGGATTAAGCCTGAAATCAGGTTTTGTTAGGACATGGAGCCTTCAATTCTCAGCCGTGTTGGCGAACAGGGAGAGATGAAAATGCGCACACCAACACGCCCTTCCCGCATAAGATATATCTTATCAAAACCAATTAATTTCGAAATATAATCAAGTATGCGCTTGCGTATTGCGCATATTTCTTCAAAATAGCGATATAAGATACAATAATTTCGATTTTAATTTGTTCTCTGCCCTATTATAAAGGCGTTCTGATGCCCCAGACAAAACCCAGTCAAGAAAAAGTCGATATTACGGATATTATCGATGATGCTCCGTTCGGGAAATTTCATATATTAGTGATGCTGCTTTGTGGCCTAATCGCCATGCTGGACGGGTTTGACACCCAGTCTATCGCCTTTGTTGCGCCAGTCATTGGCAAAAGCTGGGCTTTGAAGGCGGGAGCTTTCGGCCCTATATTTGCAGCCGGTCTCTTTGGCTTGATGATTGGGCAGTTTTTCCTTGGCCCTGTATCCGACCGGTATGGTCGGCGGCTGGTGATCTTGTTCAGCACACTGGTCTTTAGTATATTTACGTTGATGACCGCCTATGCCAGCAACGTGCCAGAACTCCTGACATTGCGCTTTTTAACCGGCATCGGGCTGGGCGGCGCCATGCCGAATATTATTGCCCTTACCTCTGAATTTGCCCCCAAACGCCTCCGCGCCACTATGGTCACGATTATGTTTGGCGGCTTCCCCTTGGGGGCTGTCATCGGCGGGTATATCAGTAGTTTTCTCATCCCTGCCTATGGCTGGCAATCCGTGTTTTATTTGGGCGGCATTGCCCCCCTCGTCTTGCTTGTCGCCTTGTATTTCTTACTGCCAGAATCCGTGCATCACCATACCCTTTCCGGCAAGCACAATGATAAAATCCGCAAAACCCTTGCCCAAGTGCACCCAAAGCACGCCCCGGCACAAGACGCCGTGTTTATACTCAACGAGCCAGCCCTTGCCGGCCTTAGCTTCCAACATCTGTTTTTGGAAAACAGGGCGACCAAAACACTGTTGCTCTGGGTTAGCTATTTCATGAGCCTGTTGATGATTTATTTCTTGATGCTGTGGCTACCCACCATATTGACCAAATCGGGTATGACACTGGACATCGGTATTAAATCTGCAGTTTTCCTCAACCTTGGCGGCATGATTGGCGGCATCGTGATCGGACAATGTATTGATAGATTTAATCCGTTTACGGTTCTGGCAAGCGGCTATGCCCTCGCTGGATTGTGCATAGCCTCTATCGGATTTGTCGGCCATTCCACCGTGTTGCTGATGTGTGTGGTTTTCATGGCAGGGTTCTTTGTTCTTGGCGCTCAAACCGCCATGAATGCAGTTGTGACCAGCCTGTACCCGGCGCGCATTCGCTCAACAGGGCTGGGCAGTGCATTGGCTGTCGGGCGTATTGGTTCGATTGTCGGGCCGGTGGCTGGCGGCATCTTACTCGCAGCCGCCATGCCGGTTCAAAACATATTCATAGCCTGTGCCGTGCCGACCATCATCGCCTGCCTCGCCCTTTTGCTGCTTAAGAAAAATATTGCTAAACAGTCGACGAATTAAGGCATTTCAATATCGGCGATGAGGCGTAAACATCGTAAAAATTCATCGCGGCTCTCTTGCGGAATGGAGTGCAGGATTTCTTGCTGAACCTGTTCGACCTCACGGATCGCCCCTTCGAGAAACGCCTTGCCTTTGTCCGTGATTTCAACCTCGTAAGCCCGCCCATCATTTGCGGATTGTTGTTTGCTGACCACGCCTGTGCGGATCAACCGCTCGATCATATCTGCTAGAGTATTGCGCTCGAAGGCACTGACAACAGAAAGCTGGCTATAGGTCATTTTCGGGTTTTGAGAGATGGAGATCATCAAGGCCAATTGCTGGCGCGAAATCCCGGTGCGGCCAAGATGTTTTTCGTACACAAGCCGGGAACGTTGATTACAACGCCGCAACAGATGCCCTACGGATGTTCCAAGTTCGAAACTTTCAACACGTTCTGATCCTGTAGCCATATTTTGCCCTCACAGCTTTCGCCCATTATCTTTTCGTCCTTACATCTTTCGTCCTTACATGGGGGTTTAAGCAGTGTACATCATTAATTATATGTAGTACACCTCATATATAGGAAGTGAACTTCCTATATATCTTAAATGGAGGAAAAAATGATAGAGCTACGGGATATTCACTGCGTACATCTTGGCACACGGGATTTGGATGCCGCCGAAGAATTTTGTACTGAAATCGTCGGTCTACAATCGATCAAGCGTACAGATACGCATCTATATTTACGCGCGGGCAAGCGTCATCACTCGGTCTGTTATTTCAAAGGCGAACCAGGCGATCACAGGATCGCGTTCGAATTGATGGACTGGAAAGGGCTTGAAAAGGCCATGGTGTATTTAAAAGGGTCGGGTATCGAGTGCGGGTACGGCACAGACGCGGAATCTGAACTGCGCTTCACCCATGCATTTGGCTGGTTTAAAGACCCTACGGGCAATCATATAGAATTATGGGTGCGCCCGACAGAGGCCAACCGCCCTTATCACCCAAGTCTACGCCCGACAGGTATTACGGGGTTTGGCCATATTGGCCTGAACACAACTGATCCGCTACGTGACCAAAATTTCTGGCTGGAACATTTCAATGCCCGGATTAGCGACTGGATCGGGCCTGCACCTTTGCTGCGCGTCAAACAAACGCATCACCAGTTCGCGCTGTTCCCGACATCCGGGCCGGGTATCCAGCATATCAACCACCAAGTCGACACGATCGACGATTTGCTGAAATTCGTCTATCATTTGCAAGAGCGGAATATCAAAATTGTTTTCGGGCCGGGTCGCCACGCAACATCCGGCGGCTATTTCTTGTATTTCGAAGGTCTGGACGGCATGGTTTATGAATTTTCGACCAGTGACCGTATGATTATCGAAGATGATGCGACCCATCGGCCCCGACAATTTGCGCTGGAGGACGAATCTTTTTGTCTATTCGGGTCCAAGCCGGATATTGCTGAATTTGCGAGCTAATTTTTTTGCCTTACACCACTTATGGAGTGTACATCCTATAGAGCCTGTAGTACACATTTTTCAATTAAGATGTGTACTACATACCCCCTCATAGAAAGCATATCCATGGCAGAGATTTTAGGCATTGGCGTTTCCCATTACCCCCCTTTTAGCGGCACGGACAAGGACATGGCCAATATTGTCCGGCATCGGCTCAATGATCCTGATCTGCCTGCGCATTGGAAAGATATGGCGCAATGGCCACAGGAAATGCGCAAGGAATGGGGTGATGACGAGGGCGAAAAAAGCGCAAAGCTTCACCGCGAAGACATGCTTTCGGGCATGCGCCGCTGTATGGACGAGATCAGGGCTTTCAATCCCGATTTCTGCATTATATGGGGCGATGACCAATACGAAAACTTCAAAGAGGATATCATCCCGCCGTTTTGCGTCTTGGCCTATGACGACATGCAGGTAAAGCCTTGGGCGCAAGCGCAAGAGTCTGCAGATATGACCGGCAAAGCCAATGTTTGGGGCGAGAGCGCGGATACAAGTTTTGAGATTAAATTCCCCAAAGCTGCGGCCAAGCATTTGGTTAGCGAACTGCTGAAAGCGGAATTTGATGTCTCTTACGCTTATAAACCGCTGAACCATCCGGGTATTGCCCATGCGTTCCTGAACGCTATTCTGTATCTGGATTATGACCGCAATGGGTTTCCCTACCCGATTATCCCGTTTCCGATCAATTGCTACGGGGAGCGCGTGATAAGCTATCGGGGGTTTGTCAGTGCGCTTGGGGACAAACGCGAATTTGATCCACCCTCGCCTTCGCCAAAACGCTGTTTCGACCTCGGCGCAGAAGTGGCACGGATTTGCAAGGAAAGCCCGTATCGGGTGGCCCTGATCGCCTCGTCCAGCTGGTCACATGCTTTCCTGTGCGACAAAACCTCGCGCATGATGCCCGACATTGAATTTGACAAGAAAATGTACGCGGCTCTACAACGCAATGATTACGAGAGCTGGAAAAACACGTCGTTGGATGCCATCACCGCATCCGGCAATCAGGAAATGCTGAACTGGATGCCCTTGATGGGAGCGATGGACGCAATCGGGGCCAAAGTAAAATGGTCGGACTTCGTGCAGACCCATATCTTTAATTCTAGCAAAGTGGCGGCTGTCTATAAAACTTAGCCAAAAAACACAAACTGGCTATGTAATACCCGCAGTCAAATGCTCCCACATGCGCTCAAGTATGCGGCCCTTAACAATGGCGCGTTGCGCACAAGCTGCGGGCGAGATGACAGGATTATCCAATCCGGTTTTAAGGTGTTCCAATTCGATCCGCGCCATATCTTCGGCGTACCATGTCCAGACAACGGCCTGTTCGATATCCGCACCTGCGCACACGAGGCCGTTGCCGCGCATCATCACCGCTCGGCCGTCTCCCAATACACCCGCGACACCAATGGCTTGCTCCATCGTGCGAATAAGTTGCGGGTCATTCCACAGAGGGATTTCAGGCGAGAAATATGTACCAAAACCGTGACGGGGTTTGGGGGTACGGGCCAGTGCGGCCAACGCCATAATATGGGGCGGCATTGTGCGGCAGACGGCATTGATGTCTGGTCGGTTTTTGTAAATCTGTTGATGAATGCGCACCTCGCCCAGAACCCCTTGCGGTAAATCTCCTGCAATGGGCACAATTGTTCCCGCCTCTGCCAGATCAATCAGGCCCATAGGCTTCGCCGCGCAAACAAGAAAAGTGTCAGCGTCCAGTCTGGTACTGCAATGCCCATAGGCATGCACAAACCCGGCCTTGGCCAAGGCGCGGGCGGCAAGGTTCAATTTTTTCTGAATGTCCTGCGAAGGGTCTGTCATGCCCTACCCTAGTCCGGTTCCACCCGAAAACCAACCCGCCCCAAGCCTTCAAGCTCGGCGGTGACGCTTATACCTGCGCTAAGGGCTTCCGCCGCTGTCGCGCCGCCTGTCATCACCACTTGTCCGGCCTCAAGCCGTTCCCCGACCGTGGCCAACATGCGGGCCGCCGCGACCAGAGAGCGCACAGGATTGCCCATGACGGCAGCTGTGGAGCCGATTTGCACAGGCCTGCCGTCAAAGGACAGGATCATGCCAAGATTGGACGGGTCTTCGGGTTTTGTGCGCCAATTCCCGAGCACAAAGCCAGAAGACGAAGAATTGTCGGCGACAACATCAATAAGGCTGAATTTAAATTTCTCATAGCGACTGTCTATGATCTCGATGGCGGGTGCGACCGCTTCCACGGCGGCATAGGCTTCCATCATGCCGACTTTACCTTCCAGAGGTTTATTGAGCAAAAACGCCAGCTCCGGCTCGCAACGCGGGTGGACATAATCCGAAAGATTGATCGCGCCGCCGTCTTCAACAAACATGCCTGTGGTCAATTTCCCATAGATCAAATCATCGACACCCATCTGGATGGCCTTGGCACGACTGGTGAACCCCATTTTCACGCCGAGCAATGTCTCGCCGCGGGCAAACCGGCGCTCGACACTGGCTTTTTGCACCGCATAGGCCTGTTCAAGCGTTATGTCGGCGCTCTGGGTTAATTGCGGGATTTCGAACGCGCCAAGGGCGGCACCATCTACAATCTCTGCACATTTTTCAATCACACTCATATCAGACTCCATGTTTTTTTGCCTCTGCACTGGCAACCAGATCCAGAGCCACATCTACAATCATATCTTCTTGCCCCCCGACCATATTGCGGCGGCCAAGCTCGATCAGAATATCGCGTGCATCAAGCCCGTAAGTCTCTGCCGCCGTTTCGCTATGGCGCAAGAAACTTGAATAAACCCCCGCATAACCAAGAGACAGGCTTTCGCGGTCAACCCGTACAGGGCGATCCTGGAGGGGCCGGACAATATCGTCGGCGGCGTCCATGAGCGGGAACAAATCACAGCCATGATCAAAGCCGAGATTATCGGCAGCCGCGATAAAGACTTCCAGCGGCGCATTGCCCGCCCCCGCCCCCATGCCGGCCAGAGACGCGTCCACACGGGTCGCCCCGTGCTCGACCGCGATAATTGAATTCGCGACACCTAGGGACAAATTATGATGGGCATGAATACCCGTTTGGGTCTCGGGCTTCAGAACGTCGTTGAAAGCTTTAAACCGGTCTGCCACGTCGTTCATCAACAAAGCGCCCGCAGAATCGGTAACATAGACGCAGTGTGCGCCATAGCTTTCCATCCGCTTGGCTTGCTCGGCCAGTTTTTTTGGCTCCAACATGTGTGACATCATCAAGAAACCGGCCACATCCATACCGAGGGTGCGCGCCATTTCAATATGCTGTTTTGAAATATCGGCCTCGGAGCAATGGGTGGCGACACGCACGGAACGTGCACCGGCGGCGTAGGCCGCTTTTAAATCATCAACCGTTCCGATCCCCGGCAAAAGCAGCGTGGCGACATTGGCGTGCTCAAGCACATCTGCAACGGCCTCAATCCATTCAATGTCCGTATGGGCGCCGAAACCGTAATTAAAACTACTGCCCGAAAGCCCGTCTCCGTGGGCCACTTCAATGCTGTCCACTTTCGCCTTGTCCAAGGCTTTGGCAATTTCGACCGCCTGCTCGACACTGTATTGATGGCGGATCGCATGCATGCCGTCACGCAGGGTGACGTCTTGAATATAAAGCTTTTGCGTGCCGCTCATGCGCTGCGCCTCTGGCGTTGTCGCACAAGTTGTTCTGCTGTGGCTGCGGCGGCGGAGGTCATAATATCGAGATTGCCTGCATAGGCTGGCAAATAATGTGCTTCGCCCTCGACCTCTAAAAATACCGATGTTTTCAGGCCTGTGAATGTGCCGTAGCCCGGGATTTTAAGCGGATTATTATGGCCAAATGTCTCGAATTGCACCGCCTGTTTCAAACGGTATCCGGGGACATATTTTTGTACGTCTGCGACCATTTTTTCAACGCTCTCGCGCACTTTTTCGGTATCCGCATCGTCGCTTAAACACAAGACCGTATCGCGCATGATCATCGGCGGTTCGGCCGGATTGAGAATGATGATCGCTTTGCCTTTTCCGGCCCCGCCGACGACCTCAATGGCGCGGGAGGTTGTTTCCGTGAACTCGTCAATATTGGCACGGGTGCCGGGGCCAGCAGAACGTGAAGAGATAGAGGCAATAATTTCGGCATATTTCACATCGGCTATTTGCGAGATCGCCGCCACAATCGGAATTGTCGCTTGGCCACCACATGTCACCATGTTGATATTGGTCTGATCCAGATGCGCGTCCACATTGACGACAGGCACCACATAAGGCCCAATGGCCGCAGGGGTCAAATCGATGAGGGTACGGCCCAAGGCCCGTAAAACTTTGTCATGATATGTGTGTGCGCCTGCGGATGTGGCGTCGAATACGATTTCTATATCTGCAAATTCTGGCATTTTGACCAGACCATCCACTCCTTCCGCAGTCGTCGCAATGCCCAGTTTTTTGGCCCTCGCCAGGCCATCAGAGCTTGGGTCAATGCCCACCATGGCCTTAACCTCGAGCAAAGATGATTTGCGCATGATCTTTATCATCAAATCTGTGCCGATATTCCCCGGGCCAATAATGGCAACATGAACACCCATCATTCGCTCCCGAATACGGCGCGTACAGAGCCGAGGCCGGAAATACGGGCGTCATAACAAGCGCCCGGTTTTACATTCACCATCGGGCCAAGTGCCCCCGTCATCAATATATCGCCTGCGCGGAGCGGCTGGCCTAATTTCTTCATGGCATAAGCTATCCAGACGGCGGCGTTCAGCGGCGAGCCCATACAGGCGACTCCGGCCCCGACCGAGACCACATCCCCGCCGGATTCCATGACCATGCCGCATAAGCGCATATCAATTTCGCTTAAGCTTTTGGGAGTGTCGCCCAGTATAATCAGCCCGCTGGACGCATTGTCGGCAATCGTATCCGTAATGGTGATGTCCCAGTCCGTTATGCGGCTTCCGACCACTTCTATTGCGGGTAATGCATAGGCTGTTGCCGAGATAATATCCGCGACGGTGGGTTGCTCCATGTCGAGATCGCTCTTTAAAACCAAAGCGATTTCAGCTTCTACCTTTGCCTGTAGCACTCTTGAGAAGCTAATTTCTTCCCCGTCACCAACCACCATATCGGCGAAAATTGTACCGAAATCCGGCTGATCAACTTTCAGTTGGCGCTGTACGGTTTTCGAGGTTAAACCGATTTTACGGCCAATGACCCGGCGACCCGCGGCCTGCCCCCGCTTCACATTGTGCTCTTGAATAGCATAGGCCAAAGCCAGATTGTCAGGTGCAAATTCGCTACGAAGCGGCGCGCATGGGGTGTTGGTATTTTCCGCCTCGAACAATCTGTCCGCAAGACGACTAATGAGGGTTTTATCATCACTCATGGTATTTTCTTTCAGATTATAGTTTGACGCAAATATTGACGAGTTCGGAATAGAAATTGATCGAGTGCACGCCACCTTCACGCCCGATACCCGACATTTTTACGCCGCCAAACGGGGTGCGCAGATCGCGCAAGAACCAGCAGTTTACGTAATTTATGCCACATTCAAGCGCGGCCCCTACACGATGGGCTTTTGACAAATCCGTTGTCCAGGTGCTGGACATAAGCCCGTAGACGCAATCATTGGCCAGATCGACCACTTCTTCTTCGCTATCAAACGGGGTTATATGACAAACAGGGCCGAAAATTTCTTCTTTTACGCAACGCGAATCCTCAGCCAGTCCCGTCCAGATCGTTGGCTGTACATAAAACCCGTTATCGCGTTCATCCCCGAACTCGGGCACGCCGCCGCCTGTCACGACTTTGGCTCCTTCTTGAACGGCTAAATCATAATAGCCGAGCACTTTCTGCTGGTGCTCTTTCGAGATAAGAGGGCCGAGGCTTGTCTGGGTTTCTTCGGGGAAACCAGTGTTCAAATCTTCTGCGCGTACCTTCATTGCGGCCACAAATTTATCGAAAATCGGGCGCTCCACATAGACGCGCTCTGTTGACAGGCATACCTGCCCTGTATTAGTGAAAACGGCACGGGCAATCCCGTCAACCGCGTCGTCAAAATTGGCATCGGCAAAGACAATGCCCGGATTTTTACCGCCAAGCTCGAATGAAAGCGGGGTCACGTTTTCCGCCGCTACGCGCATAATCGCCTTGCCAGTCGTCGTCTCGCCGGTGAAGGTAATCGCGTCAATATCTTTATGGCGTGTCAGGAACTCGCCCGCAGAGTCCGGCCCATATCCATGCACAACATTGAACACGCCGGGCGGAATACCGACCTCGCCCATCACTTCTGCCAGCAAAGTGGTCGTCGCCGGAGTTTCTTCCGAAGGTTTCACGACAATCGTATTGCCGCATGCCATTGCCGGCGCCACTTTCCATGTCATCAAAAGCAACGGTAAATTCCACGGGGACACGACAGCAATCACGCCGAGCGGTTTACGGATCGCATAATTTATGGCGCCTTGCTCATCCGGCGTATCCATCTGAAAGCTTTCGGTAGAAATCGAGGCGATTGTATCTGCAAACACCCGAAAATTTGCGGCACCACGCGGAATATCTATACGGCGGGCAAGGCTATAAGGTTTGCCTGTGTCTGCAACTTCGGCCCCCAAAAATTCGTCAAACCGTTCATCAACACGGTCGGCAAGTTTACACAAGAGCTCGCGTCTGCGCGCCAACGTCATACTACCCCATTCACCTTTCAGTGCCGCCTTGGCGGCCGCGACCGCCGCATCAACAATCTGCTGATCCGCTTCATGGGACACCCCGTATACCTGACCGTTCACAGGGTTGATGATCTCGATTTTTTTTGTACTGGCAACAAACTGACCATTCACATAGTTTTTAAATTCTTTAGGCATTATTCTCTTTCAATTGATCATTTTACTGGTTTCGGCACATATGGTTTCAGGCTGGCTTCAAGCCTGTTTCAGGCTAATTTCAGGCGGGCCTTAAGGAGGATTTGATTTGGGCACGCCGGCGACACCCCAATGGGCTGCCGGTATTTCATTTATAAGCACTCGTATTGTCGCTTTTGGGGCACCGATTGTACGCTCGATAGCATCTGTGACCTCGGCGATAAGATGTGCTTTTGCCTCATTGGATCGTCCTTCAATCACCGAGATATGTACAATTGGCATTGTTTCTCTCTCACTCAAATTTTTCGATTTTCGATATTTATGTAAAAAACAAAAATACGAAAACCGCATAGCTAATACTGGATGTTCACACTCCAAACCCTTTGATTCCCATCTAAATCCCCAACTACGGGCGATTTTCAGGATTTGGAACGCCTTCACATACATTAAATTATGCTTATTTGAAAGAATAGACAAGCTAAATTTCGAAATTTTTGAATTATAATGGAAATTTCACACGCCTACCCTCTGGAGCCGTGTTTTCGCCCGCTTAAAATCTAGGTAGAGATATTATCTTGCAGCGCCGCACGAACCGCGTCGCTGGTTAATTGCAAATGCAATTCGACAAGTCGGCAAGCCTTGAGCACATTTCCAGCCATCACAGCTTCATAAATAGCCTCGTGTTCATCATGTAAAGAGCGATTAGACCCCTTCCTGATCAATGAAATCCGGCGGTAGCGCTCTGACTGCTGGTACAACATTTTCAAAATTCTTTGTAACCATGGCGATCCACATCTGGAGACAAGCACCTCGTGGAAATGACGGTTGGCATGTTCCCATTCCGGCACAACGTCCCGGTTACGCCCTGCCAGTTCGGTCTCGACTTGCGTCAAAGCCTCGAATGCGTGTGTGAGTTGGGTACGCCAAGCATCATCCCCATGCACCATAGAGCGCTGCAAGGCTTCGCCTTCCAACAAATTCCGAACCCGGGAAATATCGACCAGTTCGTCAATCGAGAGCGGAGCCACCCAAAATCCACGCTGGCCCTCGGTCACAACCAGTGCGTCCCCGATCAGACGTGCCAAGGCTTCGCGTAGCGGGCTCATACCAATATCGTATTTTTTACACAGATTGCTGAGGCGCAATTTCTCGTCTGCCTTTAGCTCACCACGGATAATATCGGCGCGTATTGTTTGATAGGCAAAGTCGGCTAGTGTTTTGCTAACTTTTTTACTATTGGAGATATGTTGGTTCATGAAAGGCATCTATCGCTATTTTTCTAAAGATAGCTTTAACAATAACATACCAAATATTCAAGCGGTTAGACAATTCTTGGTCTGCATACAGATCAAAATGTCGTGAATTTTCATTGTCACCCCCCTAAACATATGCAACAAATGGCATATAAATAAATTAAGAGGCAAATATGGCAAAACGTGAATTTGATTTGGTAGTATACGGCGCGACCGGCTTTACAGGCAGGCTCATCGCAGAATATCTTGCAAAACACTACGGCAATGATGATGTAAAGTGGGCTATGGCGGGGCGTTCAGACGCCAAGCTGGCGCAAGTGCGTGATTTGATCCATGCGCCTGCGGATACGCCGCTTATTATCGCAGATTCGTCTGATCCCAGCTCTCTCAAAGCTTTGGCTGAGCGTACAAAAGTGGTTATCACCACCGTCGGGCCCTATCAACTCTACGGCGTCCCTATGCTTGAGGCCTGCATTGCGGCGGGTACGGACTATGTTGATCTTTGCGGCGAACCCGCATGGATGCACGACACGGTTCTTGAATATCATGACGCGGCCAAAGCCTCTGGAGCGCGTATTGTCCATTCCTGTGGCTTTGATTCCATACCGTTTGATCTAGGAGTTTATTTCTTACAACAACACGCGATCAAGACCACAGGTGCCCCAATTGCGCGGGTCAAAGGCCGGATGCGTAAAATGCGCGGCGAAACGTCTGGCGGTACCGCCGCCAGCTTTATGGAAACTATGGCCCGGGTTCAGCGCGAACCCGAAGTGATGAACTGGCTTAAAGACCCGTTCTCCCTGTGCCCTGATTTTGATGGGCCCAAACAGCCACATGGTGCCAAACCGATCTATGATGAAGACCTCGGCACGTGGGCCGCCCCTTTCATCATGGCCAGTATCAACACCAAAAACGTACACCGGTCCAATGCCCTGCTCGGCCATCAATACGGCGCGGATTTCGTCTATGACGAGATGGTGCAAACTGGCCCCGGGGAGGCTGGCGAGGCGGCTGCGAATGCGGTTGCCAGCAGTGGGGGCATGGACAAAAACCCGCCCAAGCCGGGTGAAGGCCCGTCACAAGAGAGCCGCGACGCAGGGTTTTATGACGCTATGTTCACAGGGCTAAGCGTCGAAAACACACGCATCACAGCCGGTGTCACAGGCGATAAAGACCCGGGCTATGGCTCGACGTCAAAAATGATTGCCGAGGCTGCTATTTGTCTGGCACGGGATGTCTCGCACGACGACGTTGCGGGTGGTGTTCTAACCCCTGCCCCGGCGATGGGCCAAGCCCTCATCGATCGTCTTGTCGCGAACGCCGGATTGACATTTACAATCGAAACTTAAGTGCAAAGGCATTTGGCATGTCTATAAAATCGGCCATCAGTACGCGCGTAAGTGCGCACTTAACCAGTGAAGCGCGTCTTAAAAAACGGCGTGCGCGGGCCGAGACTGTGCGGGAATCTAGCGGTTCGCCTCATCTTGTTGAGTATTTTCACCAAGTCGACGATCCGTACTCGCATTTAATGGCCCAATGCCTTGCGGCTCTACAAGACAGATATGGCATTGAAATCAAACCACACCTTGTCGGGCCACCGCCGGATTGGGCGGTACCGGATCGGGAACGGCTGGTGGCCTATGCGCGTCAGGATGTGGTGCGGCTCGCCGTAAAATCAGGGCTGCATTTTGCCGATTCTGGCGACGAGATACCGGAAGCGCACCTTCGCACAGCACAATCTGGTCTTGCCGATCTGTTTGAAGGCGCAATTGAAGGCGAGACGTTTTGGAACCATGTTGTTAAAATCGGAGATACATACTGGCAAAACAATGTGCTAGAGCCAGTTTCCGAGCACTCTGAGCGCACAAAAATCCTGATTGCGGCGGGAAATGTGAGGCGGGAGAAACTTGGCCATTATCTCGGAGGCATGGTGTATTATGGGGGCGAATGGTATTGGGGGATTGACCGGTTACACCATCTTGAAGACTGGCTTAGAGAGCTTGAGCTTGCGCGTACAGATGCGCCACAAGGGTTTATTTATGAGCAGCCGGCGCTTGATCTCAATCACAATGTTACATTCGAGAGCCAGGCATTCAAAACCCGGCCTAGAATCCATTTTTACGTCTCCTTTCGCAGCCCCTATAGCTATATTGTGGCAGAGAAGGCAAAGGCACTGGCGGATCACTATGGTGCAGAGCTTGTGCTCCGGTTTGTTCTGCCAATGGTCATGCGCGGCCTGCCTGTGCCCAAAGAAAAACGGTTTTATATTCTTGCAGATGCGACCCGCGAGGCACGGCGTTTGCGCGTATCCTTTGGCAAAATCGCAGACCCGCTTGGCAAGCCTGTCGAGCGCGGTTATGCACTTCTGCCGTGGGCGCGTGCTCAGGGCCGGGATTTCGAGTTTAGCCTCGCCTTTATGAAGGCCGTTTGGTCTGAAGGCGTAGATGCGGGCGCGGACAAAGGCCTGCGTTTGATCGTAGAATCGGCAGACCTGAACTGGGCGGAAGCCAAATTGCAGCTCAACAATGAAGACTGGCGCGCAGAAGCGGAAGCGAAC
This sequence comes from Robiginitomaculum sp., assembly GCA_002733605.1. Classification (GTDB taxonomy): domain Bacteria; phylum Pseudomonadota; class Alphaproteobacteria; order Caulobacterales; family Maricaulaceae; genus Robiginitomaculum_A. The sequence goes on along the minus strand of NVWK01000014.1, from coordinate 94,094 downwards.
CGTGTTGAAATGCTGGAGCTTGGTATATGGGGTGTGCCCAGTTTCCGGCTGGGAAATGTTTGCACATGGGGGCAAGATCGGCTGTGGGTTATAGAAGATGAACTTAAACGGTTAGCTAGCGAGCAAGCCTAACAAAGCCTCGTGACACTAGCGTATTACAGATCATTTACATCAATAATATCCAGATTTTTATCCAATAAATTGACAATACGGGCTTTGCCGTCGTGCGTGATCGAAATCTCTACATGTAATTCATCCCTGCGCATGCGCTCCAAAGAACGGCCACGACCTTCGGGGACGTAATATTGGGACAGGGTTGGGAATGTGATACGGGGCTGCGCACTCGCAAATAATGTATCGATGTGTGCGGTCAGATAAACCCCGCTCTTGGGCCGGATGCTGGCAACCCGCAGAACTGTGGCGGGTATGACATCCGTGTTTAAAACAACATAAATTTGATCGCCCGTGGTAAACCTCGATGAGGTGCTTAGTTTTTGAACCGCCTGGTCACTAATTTCATAACCGAGGATCACATAATCGCCGCGAAATATATCGCGTGGATCGACGGGGGCCGTTTTCAATATCACTTTGTAGCCTGCACGCAGGACATATTCCTGAGAGCCGATCATACCGCCAAGCGCCACAATCAAAAAGGCAAGAGCCGCCAAAAATGCTTTCAATCTGTTACTCATCGTATTTCACCGTGTTGACCACACTGTTCCCGTCGAAACCCGCCAGCAATTTTTTGCGCTGTTTTTCCAATACATAGGCACCAATGATAAAAACACCGCCGCCCGCGATGAAAAACAATGAGGTTGGCAACATGTTCCAGAACAAATCGAAATAGCGCACTATGATGAACAGGCCGAACCAGAAGAACACCATGCCGATCACCGTTTCCGCTTCGGCGCGGATTGCTTTGACCAGTACAAAGATCAAGAACGCCACGAACAATAAATTGAAAATCAGTAGCAAGCTATTCTCGGGTATGCGTAGGCCAAGATCGTTTAACGTCTCTGCGTAGAATTCAAATGTAGTGCAAAACATCATGATGATACCGAGCTTGGCACCAATAATACGCAAAAATTTCCCCGTATGCTGCCAATCCACAGTTTTCGCGCCACAATATTTGCCAAGCCTGTAGAGAACACCTGCATAGACAAGATAAACCAGTGGCAAAAAGGAGATAGCCCACTCTTCGTCTACGCCCTCAAAAACGGTATCGAACAGTAAAAAAGGAATCCAGAACCCGGTCAAAACCGTGACAATGATTACGGCTATGGTGCGTTTGAAAATGAAAACGAAAGGCAGAGCGAGCAGTATCCAAAATCCGAGAAAGCGGGTGTATTCCGGTTCCAAATTATAGACTTGGCCAATGATAGCCATTGCGGCCCCGATCAATAAAACACCGATAATCAGCGCACCGCGCCCAAGCGCAACATGAGCTTTGTTAACCCACAAAATCCAGTACGCCAGGCACAGCGGAAGTGTGGGCAGAAGTATTGCCATAAACAGCTTGAATATGTGAGGGAGAACGTTCCAGTTACTGGCGACGAATAAGATTACGCCTGCGGCAACTGTCAACGCTCCCATGGTCGACAAGCTCGAGATCAGGCGGTTTTTTGTACGCTGGGATGTATCCAGTTCAATATCGGCGCGCATGCGCTTCGCTTGTTGCGCCGTAATGACATCCTGCACCTGCCAGTGAGAGATAAGTTTGCCAACATTTTGCTGCATAGAAGGTCTGTCCTTATGCTGTTTTCACGCCATAACAGACCACATCCATACCAAACCCTAGCCCCATTGACCATAGCCAACAACAGTACTCATTGGTGTCTTCGCGAGGGTTCCCCAACAAGAGCTGGGAGCGCAGAGCATGACCAAGAATGGGGAAATGGTACGGGTGAGAAGTGTCGAAATAAATATTTAATTGTTTTATTTCAATTGGTTAGGGTGTTTTATTAAGCAATTTGATATACAAAATGATACACAAATTTGATAAAAGTCGAACTTTCGATGTGTAACACGAATCATTTAATCGTGAAATTATATTAAGACGCTTATTCTCAATCAAATCGCTTAGGCCATTTCAGAGATGTGTGCATTACTGCCAATATAATCACACGATTTGCAACAACTGTATATGGAATAATAAAGGGCAAGCGCGATACAATCAGTTCCCTCGTATTCGGCACACGCCCAACTCTCCCTGCCCCCGGGTACTCTATAAGTATATTTGCAGCACTATAAATCGCTACACCAACACGTTCGGCTGCATACGGATCATCTTCCGACATATAGTCACGAACGTGTTTTAGATGGATTATGGCAGTTTCTGTCCACTCTATTTTCATAGAGGTGCATTCTGCTCATCGTCTTTGCCCCAAGATTTAAGCCATTTGCCAACTTTGTCATGACTAACAACTCGACCTGCTTCCATATCCGCAAGACCTTTTCGAACTTCACCGATTTGCCAAGATTGAAGTTCAAGGTAAACTTCTACTGCTTGCTGAACATGCCAAGACTTTGTTCTATCAGTCGCAGTTGCAAGTTGTTCTAGTTGATGGTCCATATGTTCATCGGCACGGAAAGTTACAGTTTTGCTATTTGCCATCTCGCTTCTCCAATTGAACACTTTGTTTACATTGCAAACATAGCATACACCTCCCTCACATTCCAGAAAATAATTGGTGCTTATATAATAGTTTATTTAGTGCCACCTATTAGGTCGGTAGAAATCAGAGATTGATGATGAAGGATAGATTGTCGTTTCTTATTACGGCATCGTTGTAAATGGGTAGCAACTTTAGCACGCTGCCTTTCCCGCCGATCAAGTTCGCTAGATAGTTTTTCAAAAATGGGCAAGTACACATCACCGTGTGCCTCAACAATTTTTGCTGCGGTTAACACCCCTGCTTTAAGTTCTTTATCGGTAACTGCCATAAGTATGTTTACCGGCACTCAAAAGTGCCGGTTCCTATATAATGTATCCCTGTTCAGCTAGCCCTTTGCTCACGCTTTGGCCCCGACCATACCAAATCTGCATTGCCGTCATGTTCAAACAAGGCTCCATTTGTAGGTGCAGCAAAACTTTGATATATTTGCGTGACGTATCACTTTCCGATTCTGCGTGCCAAGCCGGGCCGAGATAAGCGTCATAAGCTAGCTCTGCTGCCACCCATGCAGTCGCATACCGAACAGCACAAATGATTGTCACAAAGACGATTATGATTTGCACGATAAGAATTAACTGCGGTGACATATTTGCTTTCCAGTTATTTACTGAAAGCAAGACTGCGCTTCTTTCTCAAAGAAAAGATAGATTAGAAAGAGGGCCAATATTGTGCTAAATTGTGTCAGTTTGACCGTAATTTTAGAACACTGTGTTTCTGCAAGCATACCTGCTCACAATAGGTTTTTAAATTACAGCCCGAACGTATGCCTAGTGATAAATTGAGTGGTTTTTTGAGGTTTTTGTAAAATGTATTTCCCAATGTCACCAAATAAAGAGCCAAGCATGCGCTAGCACCCTTAGCCGTTATTCTCAAAAACATAGTATATGAATGTTATGAGGGCTAATTAATGTTGTGCTTATGGCTTTTCCGGCGAACATGTTGACTATATTCATGTTGAGAGAGTGCCCATCTGAAAATGTTTGTATATAAAAAATAAATGTGTTATACTTTGTGCAACAAATAACATTGGATATATGAATATGGCAAATACGACCGTTGGCATACGCCTTGATGATAATACCCAAGCCCGTTTAAAAAAGCTTGGCAACAGCCGTGACCGCTCGCCGCATTATTTAATGAAAGAAGCGGTGGAAAGCTATCTCAAACGGGAAGAAGACATCGAAGTAGAAAAAGCATTGCTGAAATCCCGTTGGGAAAAGTTTGAACTTACAGGCGAAACTGTTGCCCATTCAGACATGAAATCTTGGGCGAAAACATTGTCTAAACCCCACGCATCATAATGGCAGTTATTAAATGGCTTCCTGAATCAAAAGATGATTTACGGCGGCTTTACAATTTTATTCTGCCTCATAGTTCACAAGCCGCCAGTCGCGCTATAGATGCCATTCTTGAAAGCGTTGACGTCTTGGTTAAGTTTCCAGAGACAGGTCAGCCTTGGGAACCAGATACAGATTATAGAGAATTATACGTCCGCTTTGGCGCAAAGGGATATACGGTACGCTATCGCTTGTTTGAAGATCAGGTCATTATTGCCAGAGTTTGGCACAGCTTGGAAGATCGTTAGGCTAGAACGTTAAAGGGGCTGATACCAATATTCTTAATTACATCCAGCGCGCTAAGTGGTCAGTTTATTCTTATCCTAAGATAGCATTCAGTAGTTCGGTTTGGTTAATGTACTTTTGTGGGTTCTTATCTTTGAGTATTCCTAGTGTCCGTCTTCATATAAAATGAGACCGATTTAAGTCTGGGCTAAGTGAGAGTTTGCTCACCTCTGTTGGTTTATATTAAGCGACTGCTTTGCGATATTGCCCTAAAGGATTAGCTGCGCGTCACATGCGTCGATGTTCGATAGTCTTCTGTTTGATCCTTTCTCTCTTATTTAAAATTGACTGCGCCCGTCCGAAGTAGACGTCAGCAGGTGTGACGTTTTTCAAGCTTTCATGGTATCGTTCATGATTGTAATACTCAACGAAGGTTTCGATCTGACGTTCTAAATCACCTGGCAAGAAGTAGTTCTCCAACAATATTCGGGTCTTAAGCGTCTGATGCCAGCGTTCGATCTTACCCTGTGTTTGCGGATGATAGGGCGCTCCGCGCACATGGCTCATACCTTGGTCTTTGATGTAATCTGCCAGTTCTCCAGAGATATAGCTGGCACCGTTGTCTGACAACAAGCGTGGTTTGTGAACGACATGGACTTGATTGCAGCCCGAAGCTTCAAGCGCCATATTCAATGTGTCGGTCACATCCGAAGTCTTCATCGTGCTACATAGTTTCCAACTGATAATGTAACGTGAGTAGTCATCTAAGATGGTTGATAAATACATCCAACCCCAGCCGATGATTTTAAAATAGGTAAAGTCAGTCTGCCACATCTGGTTTATGGCCGTGGTCTTGTCCTTAAATTCACTTGCCGCTTTGACGCGCAGCTAATCCTTTAGGGCATGACAATGAATGCTGGGCTGGATATGAGGTCATGGGCCTTCAGCAAGCGATACACCGAGCTTTCTGACACGAAGTAGCTTTGGTGTCCGTAAACCGAACAGCTAACTCACGCGGGCTGAGTTCTGGTATATCAAGAGCCATATCCAGTAGTTCATGTCGCACCTTGTCAGGAATACGGTTCCATACCAGCCGAGGCATTGGGGCACGATCTACAAGCCCGTCTTCGCCATGTTCCAGATACCGCATACCAACGGTAAAATGTTGGCCTTGGAACGCCCAGCTTATCCAGCGTCCACTTGGCAGGGCGCGATGAGCACTCCACCAACCGGATGATCTCAAGCTTCTCTGTTGCTGGATATCTCATACGTCGTCGCCCCCATCCCCGATCATGCTTTTTTTAAGCAGACGGAGTTCAAGGGTTTGTTCGGCGATAACTTCCTTCATATTACGGGCTTCTGAACGCAAATTTTTGACTTCAGAAGTATTGGCTTGGCGGACGATGTCGCCAGCAAGGCGCTTCTTGCCAACCTCCATAAAATCCTTCGACCATTTATAGTACAGGCCTTGGGCTATGCCTTCTAGGCGACACAGCTCTGCAATGCTCTCTTCGCCACGCAGGCCATCTAGTACGATGCGGATCTTCTCCTCAGCAGAGTATTGCTTACGGGTTTTACGTTTGATATCTTTAACAATCCGCTCACCGGCTGATTGCTTACTTGTTCTTGTATGTCTCATCTTTCTCTCCATGAGATACAAGGTGAGCAAACTCTCACTTAGCCCAGACTTAAATCGGTCTCATAGGCGCTGACGTCAGACACGGTTAAATTCGACACTGACAAAAGGTGAACGAAATAAGAATGTGTCCAACTAAAATGGGTTGGACAAAATCTACACCTCTAACCCATTGTTTTTATTATATATTTTAGGGGGTTGGCACGAGTGCGAAGACTCACGTGTGTTTTTACATATTCATTATAATCAGTCAGATGAGTTTCCGAAACAAATTGATACAATAAAAACACTTCTTCTCCATCAAAATTATGCCTGCCATTACAAACCGACAACAGAGACCTGCGATGATTTGCTTTATTCGGCACCATCGTTGATAGTACCAAAATGCTGAAACGTCTCAAAAACACTTTTCTATTTTTCATGTGCGTTGTTGGGATGGGCTCTTGCACTCATGACATTCAAGAAAAACCTGCTGGGCTTAATACAGAACTTGAAGTTGGTGCGCAGAGACATGAAATCTATTTACCTCTCCTGCAAGGAAAACGTATTGCGGTTATAGCCAATGCAACATCGATGATTGGCGATATGCATTTGGTCGATGCCTTGTTGGAAAAAGACATGGATGTCGTTAAAGTCTTTGCGCCCGAGCACGGATTTAGGGGCGATAAAGACGCCGGGGAAAAGATAGATGATGAAATCGATACGCGGACAGGATTGCCCATCATCTCTCTTTACGGCGCACATAAAAAACCATCCGTAAAAACCATGCAAGATATCGATGTCCTCGTTTTTGATATTCAGGATGTCGGGGTGAGATTTTACACATATCTCTCGACACTTCATTATGTCATGGAGGCGTGCGCAGAAAACTCTGTGCCTTTGATCCTTCTTGACCGCCCAAACCCAAACGGGTTTTACATTGATGGCCCCGTACTCAAGCCCGAATTTAGCTCCTTCATTGGCCTACACCCTGTCCCTCTGGTTTACGGCATGACCATTGGAGAGTACGGACGCATGATAAACGGTGAAAACTGGTTAAAAGGCGGCGTAAAATGCGATCTCACCGTCATTAAAATCGCAGGCTATACGCATGATACGCTCTATGAGCTTCCCATAAAACCTTCCCCAAACCTCCCCAATATGAACTCTATTTATCTCTACCCGTCTTTGGCATTATTCGAAGGCACACTGGTGAGCGTCGGACGCGGGACAGATTTTCCGTTCCAGGCTCTTGGGCACCCCGACTATATAAAAGGCGGTTTTCAATTTACCCCCCTCCCCAATGCTGGTGCCCAATACCCGAAACTCAACGGTAGGCTGTGCAAAGGATACGATCTACGCGCCAGTGCTGCAAATCCCTCCCCACCTGCCAGAGTGTCGTTAGATTGGCTGATCGATTTCTATGCAGTTTTGCCCAACCAAGGGAATTTCTTTCTAGAGAACAACTTTTTTAATAAGCTTGCCGGCAATGATGTATTAATGCGCCAAATCAAAGAGGGGAAAACCCAAGACGGAATTCGGGAGAGTTGGCAAGACGACCTGAAAACATTTAAGCAGATAAGGCAAAACTACCTGCTATATGATTGATTGACGCCAAAAGAGCACTCGCTCCGCATAACAATGTACGGCTGTGACACACATATTGCAGGTGCACGCTCTGTTTTCCAGCCCATTTTTCAAGTTGTATCTAATTGGTCTCCTTTATAGTCACTTTTTGGTGGTTTTGCAATACAAACAGAGCTAGTATGGCACATCAATGAATACACATATCAAATCGGAGTGCCCCTTGAAAAATAGCGCGTATAAAACCCTACTGGATCGCAAATGACTGAGGACGTATGTCAGAGATTCGTTGATTTTGATCAATGGTCAACGCGAGATGCTGTTGAGGCAATGTATGAAGGGCAATTGATGGCAATGGCCGCTGTCAAACCTGCCATGCGCGATATTGCGCTTGCGGCAGATCAGGCGGCGCAAAGACTGGGTGAAACGGGTAGACTCATTTATGTAGGTGCAGGCACATCCGGACGCTTGGCTATTCAGGACGGCGCAGAATTAGGCCCCACATTTGGCTGGCCAAGAAACCGCATCGAGTTTTGCATCGCGGGGGGGATAGAAGCCTTGACCGTAAGTATAGAAGGAGCTGAAGACAGCTCAGAGAATGGTCGATCTCAGATACAAAATGCCAAAGTAGGTAAAAATGATATTGTTATTGGCGTTGCCGCCAGTGGTAAAACACCATATACGCTCGGTGCCCTACAAGAGGCAAATATTAGGGGCGCAATGACGATTGGTATAGCGAACAACCCCAACACCCCCCTCCTCGCGGAAGTTGACAATGCCATACTTGCCGTAACAGGGAGCGAAATTATTGCCGGATCAACGAGGATGAAGGCGGGTACCGCTCAAAAGGCCGTTTTGAACATACTCTCCACGGCCATTATGACAAGGCTTGGACATGTTTATAAAGGCTTTATGGTCGACATGGTCGTGTCCAATAAAAAACTGGAAGGCCGTGCCGTAAATATGATTTGCGACATTACCAAATGCTCAAAAAAAACTGCCCGCTCTTCGCTAAATGATGCAAATGAGAACATTAAAATGGCTGTCTTAATCGCCTTAGGGCAAAGCTCGGAAAGTGCAGAGCAAATCATCAAACAGGCAAGTGGAAACCTGCGAACTGCGCTCGCCTTGCTTGATACAAAATCAGGTTAGACAGTAAATTTGTATGCCTTCAATCTAGAAATCAGGGTAATGGGTTATGCCTAATATTATTGACATTCTAAAACAAAAAATTGGCGAGGGCGTAATGGTCTCTCCCGCGGATATCGCGATGAGGGCTGTTAGTTACTGGGACAACAGTCCCCTACGCGCCAAAGCGCTCTTGCGACCAACAACAGTTTTGCAGGTTTCCGAAATTCTAAAGCTATGCCATGAACACAACCAAACCGTTGTGGTACACGGCGGGAACACGACCTGCGTTCAAGGCACTCACAGTTCCGAAAACGATGTTGTCATTTCCCTAGAGCGCATGAACGCCATACCTGAAATCGATCCCGTCGCGGGTACGGCCATGATTGAATCTGGGGCGATTTTGGAAACGGTACAAAACGCTGTAAAGGCAAAAGGTTTGTTCTTACCCCTTGATCTTGGGGCACGCGGATCTTGCACGATCGGGGGCAATTTAGCCACCAATGCGGGCGGCATAAATGTACTCCGTTACGGCATGGCACGCTCTATGGTGCTTGGCTTGGAGGCCGTATTGCCTGACGGGACCATAATTTCTTCGTTGAACAAAATGCTAAAAAACAATGCCGGGTACGATTTAAAACAGTTGTTCATCGGCTCAGAAGGCACATTGGGTATTATCACCCGCGCCGTTGTGAAATTAATGCCCTTGCCTGTCACAAAGAACACAGCACTTGTTGCCCTATCAGATTTTCAATCCGTCGTGCAATTACTCACCCATTTAAAAACCAATATAGGCACGAACCTTTCTGCGTATGAGGTTATGTGGGGCGACTATGTTCGGGCTGTCACCCGGCCGGGCGCTCACCGTGCGCCCCTAGACAGAGCCCACCCGTTTTATGTGCTTTTTGAATGTGATGGCAACGATCCGATGCGCGATGATGAACGGTTTATGGAGGTTGTCGAGACGGTCTTCACAGAGGGGTTAATTGTAGATGCGGTGCTCCCTAAATCTGAAAATGAGCGGCAATCCCTCTGGGCTATACGGGAAGATTTCGAACCTATCCTCAATCAAAAACCCGCTTATCTCTATGATGTGAGCCTCCCTATTTCCGCGATGGAAGACTATGTCAAAAAAGTGCAAAATCAACTAAATCAATCTTTACCACAATCAAAATTTTATGTGCTCGGACATATTGGGGATGGCAATTTACATTTTTTTATTCACCCAGGCTCGCCCGTAAACAACACCAGGCATCTTTCTGACTGCGCTGTATATGAACCACTGAAAGCGTATGGCGGTTCGGTATCAGCGGAACACGGTATTGGGCATGAGAAAAAAAAATGGCTGGCACAAACCAGAAGTGCAGAAGAAATTGCTTTGATGAAATTGTTGAAAAAAACTCTCGATCCTCGCAAGATATTAAACCCGGGTGTTGTTATTGATTGATCGGCTTTATCAACGTTTACGGGTACTAAAGGATAAAGCAGGACATCTGCTTTATTTTTCACATTTTTCTTCAAAATACTATATAGTAGTATGATTATATAACAAAAAAACAGTGATTAGGGAAAGCTGCCGCGAAACACACTATTTATGTAGGGAAACCATGATGAAGTTGGACAAGATTAGCAAAGATAAAACGTCAGCAATGCCCCACTATATGCTAATTGCAAAAAATATCCGCACCTATATTTCTGATAATGATGTAGACGCTGGGGAAGCGTTGCCTTCCGAGCGTGAGCTTTGCCTGATGACAGGCGCTTCACGCGTCACGATTCGCAAAGCTTTAAACATTCTTGCAGAAGAAAAAATCGTTCAGCGCAAACATGGGTCTGGCACATTTGTGCTACCTCCAATTTCGCACCTGGGGTCTAACTTACGCGGCTTTACAAGCAGTATGCATACCCATGGCCACAACCCGCAGGCAATTTGGATCATGAAAGCTTACGGTACGCCAACTGCGGAAGAAGCTGAAATTTTAAACATTAATCAGGCAGACAAGGTCGCCCGGCTTGGACGGGTGCGCTTGTCCGACGGACAACCTTTGGCGATCGAACATGCGGTCGTGCCCGCATCCTTGCTGCCTGACATTTCCGAGATAACACAATCTCTGTATCAGGCATTAGAAACAAAAGGCAATAACCCCGTCAAGGGAACCCAGAAAGTCCGTGCCTCTTTGGCCAACCCGACGGAAGCCGGGCTTTTATCCATTGATGTGAATAGCGAAATATTGCGTATAGAACGCCGATCAACCCTGCAAGATGGAACCCCTGTTGAGCTGACCAGATCAGCATATCGCGGCGATTGCTATGACATTGTTATGAATTTGGATATCAACGAGCTAGATTAAATACAGTTGGTTTAGACACTGGTCTCATAGCTGACAGCTTGGCCCTTGATCCAGGTTTTTTCAACCTTTTGATCTGCGGAAAGAAGTATGAAATCAGCCTGAAGCCCGGCACGAATTCCCCCTAGCCGATCTTGCATATTGATAAATCGAGCGGGCAATGCGCTGGCCATGCGCACGGCTTGGACAAAATCTACATCCAACTTGTCAACGGCATTTAGGACAGCACTGATCATATCCAAATCTGATCCTGCAAGCGTCCCATCACCAGTCACACATTTTCCGTCTTTCACAACAATAGTCTCATCACCGATAGAAAAGCTCTTTTGAGTAGCCCCAACACTCGGCATGGCATCTGTGACAAGAAAAATTTGGTCGCCGACTTTAGCCCGCAAAGCCAGCCGCAGCATAGCCCAATGTACGTGATGACCATCTGCAATGATACCGCACCAGCCACGCTTGTCTTCCAGTGCGGCCGCAATAATGCCCGGTCGCCGGCTTTCCATAGCCTTCATCGCATTAAACAAATGGGTAAACCCGGTTAGACCCGCATCCATTGCCTGGATCGCGTCTTCATAAGACGCCTGTGTGTGGCCTGCGCAAACAATGACGCCGCGTTCACTCAGGGTGCGGATAATATCCGGCGTCGTCTTTTCCGGTGCGAGGGTAATGATCGTTTTCCCGGCTTTAAGGCCGGACATGAGCGCTAATTCATTTGGGCCAATGTTCATAAATTTTGACGGATCATGTACACCGCATTTTTCTGTGTTCAAGAACGGGCCCTCTAAATGAATGCCCAGAACTCCGGGTACGCCTTGCGTAATGGCGGCTTCCACGGCCTCGATTGCGCGCGCCATAACATCCAGATCATCACTTATTAAAGTAGGGAAAAATCCGGTCGTGCCGAATTTTCGGTGCGCTTCCCCAATGGTTTTTATACCCTCCACAGTCGGGCAATCATTAAACAAAATGCCGCCACCACCATTAAGCTGTACATCTATAAAACCGGGAAGCAATTTCAACCCGCCGAGGTCTTGCATGACCACGGCATTTTCCGGGCGCACCTTACCCTCACATACAGATATGATCACGCCATCTTCAAACACCACACTTTGTCTGTCTTTGTACCCTTCAGGCGTTAAGACACACGCATTGATAAGAGCGCGCATTATAGGGTCTCCGTTATCTTGCTTAAATAGGGCGGCCTATCAGGATCATAACCGCGTGATAAGGAAAGTGCATTCACAAAGATGTAAAAAGACTGAATAAATACAAGTGGGCGTAATTCTTTATGGGGGCAAAAAACAGTGTCTAAATTAAGGGCCTTCTCATAAGAGTGTCCGACGGAAAGCACCTGTGCCCCCCTTGAAAGGAAAGCCGAGGCTACGTCATTTATGCTCTCTTGCGTTTGATCTTGTAGGGAATATAGGAATACGGGAAACCCCTTTTTCACGATCGTCATCGGCCCATGTTTGACTTCAGCCGCACTGAAAGCTTCTGCATGAATTCCGCAAGTTTCTTTCAATTTCAAGGCCGCCTCTTGCGCAACCCCCAGCCCCAAACCACGGCTAACAACAAAAAGATTATGGGCAGGCGCCAATAACTCCAAACCGGCAGACCAGTCCAGATCACATGCAGATTCAAGACGTGAAGGTATATTTTCAAGCCCCGTCATCAAGTCATCATTTTGCTGCCATGCGGCCACAAGATGTACAATCGCGCTGAGCGAACAAATGAATGTCTTGGTCGCCGCAACACTTTTTTCTACCTCTGCATGAATGGGGATAACGAAATCAGACATTTGTGCGAGAGGCGACGTAGCGTCATTTACAATAGAGACGATCAACGCACCGCTGTCTTTAGCGGCTTGTGTCGCCATAAGGATATCTGGGCTTTGACCTGATTGAGAGATTGCCAAAAACAACACGCGTCCGATATTTTGCTGCGCCCGATACACCGAGCTTATGGAAGGCGCAAATGAGAGAACTGGCGTGCCCATATGGGTTTCAATCAGGTATTTGGCAAAATTAGCGGCATTATCAGAACTGCCGCGTGCGCAAGTCATAACCAGCGTTGGCGGGGTCTTGCGCAAGCGCTCACCTAATTTCTCAATTTGTACTTTATTTGCTTCCAATTGCTGGCAAACGCGCTCAGGAGCCTCACGTGCTTCTGCGTACATCATGGTCTGCTGTTCGCTTCGCGGTTTCATTACGATCTTCCTTTATACCAACACCTCAGGATATAACCTCACTAGGCCTACAAAACAATACCTATGCAATACCAATTGCATTATTCTCCTCACAGGCATACAAGCAACTTGAAATTCATCTAGGCGCAAGTAGTATCTATGTTTTTAAGGCTGAACAATAATTAGCAGGTATTTGCAGCTATTTTCAACGAAGCTATCGACGAGCCTCTCACTTGATAGGACCCAATTCAAAAGGGGCTGAGTTATGTATTTTTTAGGAATTGACGCTGGTGGCACAAAATGTAGGGCACGACTTACGGACGGGTCTGGGCATGTTATTGGAGAGGGTTTATCTGGTTCTGCAAATGCAAATACAGGCATATCAAATGTCTTTGCCGCCATCCAGGATGCATACCAACAAAGTATTGTTTCGGCTAAATTGGATGCCCACGATATTGCGTCCATTCGGGCGGGTATCGGGGTAGCGGGCATTGGCCGCAAAGACGCAAAGGAAGAATTGCAGGCCCAGCCATTTCCGTTTCATTCTACGTGCATTCACAACGATGCTTTTATTGCCAATATAGGGGCACATTCAGGCCAAGACGGCGGCATTGTTATTATAGGTACGGGCAGCATTGCGATTGGTCGTGTAAAGGGTAAGGATGTACGCGCAGGCGGTTATGGCTTCCCTATTTCGGATGAAGGAAGCGGCGCTTATATTGGGTTGCAGGCCATTCGGATTACACTACGCGCTTCAGATGGTCGTATAAGCCATTCGGAGCTTACCCAGCATCTTTTTCAAAAATTTAATTGCCGAACCCATGAGATCGTGAGTTGGATGGACAAGGCTACAGCACCCGATTATGCAACATTAGCCCCTATAGTATTGCAGGCCGCCGAAACAGGTGACAGGCATGGGCGTTTAATTACACGGCATTCCGCAAACCATATCGATTCGATGGTCCGCAGTCTGTACGATTCAGGCGTACCTCGGTGTGCCTTGTTAGGCGGGTTGGCAGCTAGCATTGAACCGTGGTTAGCCCCTGACATTCGCGCAGAACTTGTGGATCCCGATGGTGACGCTCTTGCTGGTGCGCTTTTGCTCGCACGTCAACAGACTACAGACCAGAAAAATCTCGGGGATTGACCATCATAACATTTACCACAGGTATGAAGCTCCTAAGATCAAGAACCTATACAACTGTCTACGAGCAATCACTCAAAGCCTTGAGATTAAATGAAAAGGATCCCCTTCCCTTTTTTCTCTTGGGCGTTCTTGCCGCTGATACGGGCAACCCGGCCAAGGCATTGGAATTTTTTGCGAAAGCGACTGAGCACGGGCCGAAAAATGTGCATTACCAAACATATCACGCCCATGCACTCATAGCAGTTGGGGATCATAATCAGGCAAAAATCCGAGCAGACATGGCCGCGAAAATCGGAACAAATGATGCTCTATTGGCCGATATGATTGGTGTCACCTATAGTCGTACGGGCTATCACGAACTTGCCATTCCTTTTTTCGAACTGGCGACAAAGAAGAACCCGAAATGGGCGAAGTTTCACTTTAATCTCGGCGCGTCTGCAGAGTTTATCGGCGACTTTGTCAAGACGAAAACCGCCTATACAAACACTCTGTCTATTAATCCCAAATTCTACCTAGCCTGGTTTTCATTGGTGGCGCTTGAGAAACAAACACCTGACAATAACAATCTCGAAAAATTAAAAACCCTATTCAATGACATCACAGGCGATGCAGATGCACACTTACTCCTTGGGCACTCGATTGCCAAAACACTGGAAGATTTAGGACAGTATGAAGACAGTTTTGATTGGCTGCAAAAAGGGAAGAAAGCCAAAAGAAAACAAATCCAATATAGCAGACATAAAACAACAAGGGTTTTCGACGCTGCGAAAACGGCAGTAAAACTCAATACGTTGGACAACCAGCAGGACACAGGCAGAACTTCAAATGCGGCCCCTATATTTATAGTTGGATTGGCGCGTACGGGCACCACTCTTGTAGACAGGATTTTATCATCGCACACGCAAGTGCGATCTGCGGGTGAGCTGACACTTTTTTCCAGGATGATAAAAATGGCAGCAGGCGTGCCAGTCAATACAGACCTTGATTCTGATACCTTTCTGGCCGCGAGCAAAATTGACGTATCGCGTGTGGGCAAAAATTACATCGAGAACACACAAAACCTAGTGCAGGACGCGGTGCATTTGATCGACAAAATGCCCCTTAATTTCTTCTATGCGGGCCTCATACATCGTGCCCTGCCCAATGCCCGCATTATCGCGCTTCGTCGCGGGGCGATGGATAGTTGTTTGTCCAATTACCGTCAGCTTTTCGCGGCCCACAATAACAATTATGATTACGCTTACGACTTAGAGGACACGGCAGCATTCTACCAAGAATTTGATGGGTTGATGGCACACTGGCGCGAAAACATACCATCTGACCGATTCATGGAAGTCGCCTATGAGGACATTGTCCATGACCAAGAAAACCAGACGCGTAAACTGGTCTCTTTCTGTGGGCTAGACTGGGAAGAATCCTGTTTACGTTTCTATGAGAACGCAGCCCCCGTTGCGACGGCAAGTTCGGTTCAGGTACGCCAACCACTCTATAGCGGCTCGATTGGACGTTGGGAGAAATATGGCCATAAGCTGGATGGACTAAAGGCTACTTTGGGTGAATTGGCCAAATAAAACCTATTGTATTCACGCAAACAAAACGCCCGCCCTCGAATTGAGGACGGGCGTTTAAGAAACCGTATTTTAGAGTATAATTACTCTAATTTAGAATCTGGCTTTAGCAGATATTTGTAGTCTACGTGGGTTGAATAAACTACGTGGATCGCCAAACCCGGTGCTATTGACCCTTGACTGAATATTATAACCCGTCTGGCTGTTAAATACATTAAACAACTCAGCACGCAGTTCAATATCGTAGCCATTGAGGACTGTAAAAGTCTGCGTGTAATTCAGATCGAACTGGAAATGTGCGGCGGTTCGGCGAGAACCAGCAGGCTCTGCATACCGGATTGTATCGCTACCACTCGTTGTATAGGCACGGTAAACTTCCACATCCCATGCTTCCCATGGCTGACCTGATTGGTAATTTGAGAAGAAACCAGCTTGCCCATTCCAAGGGAATTTATAATAACCATAAAGCTTGAATTGGTGCGGACGGTCACCTCTGAGAATACCTTCTTTGTTGTCCCAAAGTTGACGACCGGGGCCATCAGCAATATTAGAAGACCCAATGAAAATATTTCCATCGTTGCCGGTTGTCGTGTTATCTTGGTCAAAGTTACCTGTATATTGGGACCAAACATACGATCCAGACAGATAGAAATTATCCCCGACATAGTCTGCTTCAATGGCAGCCTCATAATACTCGGTATGAGCTGTATCTAGCTGTGCAATCACATAAGATGATCCGCCGATTTCAGCGCGAATTGCATCAAGATTCGGAACATATAAACCTAATGCCTGAAGTTCTGCTGGCGCATTGCCAAACAAACGGGCCGTGTTGTTTGTATCTTCCCAGAAATTTTGCCCCGCACGATGGCGTGCATGGAGACGAACAGCCAATTTATCGTTCACCTGCTTGTTCCAACCAACCAAGTATTCATCAATTTCACGAGGTTTTAAAGCCTCATCGAATACTTTACCAGAAGAAGAACGAACTGCCGAGCTTTCAATAAAGTTACCGTTTGCATCATAGCGCAATCTAAGTTCACGAGACAGATTTCGATCCCAAGAAGCCGCCCGCGCCAGAGACGACGCCGAAGGTGTGTAGCGTGCAAAGTTAGCATACAGGGATGCGGTGTCGGAATAATCCCAATTCACGCCAAAACGCGGTTGGATCATATCTTTCCAATCCGTTTCATGCATTTTATACTGATTGCCAGGAGCCACTTCAAATCCGGAGATTGTCCCTGATTTTTCCCGTAAACCCTGACCAAATAAAACGTCATTACTGATCAATACGCCGAAATTAAACGTCCAATCGCCATTTTCGTAGGTATCGTTGATCTCAATACTTTGCAGTTTTGCCTTTGTCTTTATTGAGCGCGGCACAATTGTAGCGCCATTGCCGCCAACAATCCCGGTTTGGAAAACGCGTGCTTCAAAAAACACGGGCGTAATACCGTCATCTGCAAAGGTACGACCACCAGGTACCGTTATACGGCCAAAACCATTTGATGTTCGCTCAAGATCTTCCGTGATTTCTTGATACTGATACCCAATATGAATATCATGTGTGGTATTCCCAGTATTAAATGTGCGGTCATATCCAGCTTCAAAAGCGGTTCGGGTAAAATCCTGTCTATTGATCTGATTAGCACCACCGACTGTGCCGCCACCATCAGTTGAGAACCCATATTGATCAATAATTGGCTGGATAAATGCGTTATAAGCCACCTCTCCAGTGCGTAAAGTCGGCACAGTAAATCGCCCGATTTGATCTAGGGAAGCAAGCGGAAGTGCACCCCCAAACGTAACAGGGACACTAAATAGCGTGTCGGGAAGTGACGATGTTTTATTCTCAAAATTAGTAAATTTAAAATTAAGAGAACTTTTGTTATCAATAACCCAGGAACCCTCCGCAATAATAATATCCTGACTTGCCTCATCGCCTATCGATACAGACGCGGCATCAAACGCACCAACACCCGAGTTCTTAGTGGTACGATCTGATGTCCGGTAACTGGCATCAAGCAAAATACTGCTCGTGGGTGCGAATGTTAGCTTACCAAAATACTCATTGCGTTCGCTTTTGAAATCCGGAACCGTACCAAGTGCATTACTTCTATTTTCACGCGTAATCGTTGGGCGATAATAAGATGCATAGGCAAATAGCTTATCCTTAATGATAGGCCCGCCTAAGTTTGCCGTAATCCAACGTTTATTTTCTTCAAAATCCACCACTGAATTGACATTGTCACGATCTGATGTGAGTTTTGGGGTTTCCACTTTATAGCTGATCTCCCCATGAAACTCATTGGTACCGCGTTTACTAATCGTGTTGATCAAGAAACCACCAGATCTGTTAAACCCAATTGCTGTTGCACCGCCACGAACCACAGAGACTTGATCGATATCGTGGGTTGACGGTTCAGCAGAGAGCGTACCAAACATTGGTAGAGACACATCCACACCATCGAATTGATAAATATTGTCCTGACCACTACCGCCAGCACTTGGCCCACGTACAGCATCTTCAGAATACTGAACACCAGGGATAAGTTTCTGCAAATCCCGGTATTCTTGCCCAATAGGGACGCCTGTTAGCGTGGCTGAGTCAATGACATTTGCCAAGGAAGCCTGTCCAGTATCCAGATTCATTCTTGTACCGATAACAACAACTTCATCTGTCGCGCCGGCAAAAGCCACGTCCACACTGATTTTTTGTTGCAACGAAACGAATGCATTACGCTTTATAACCGTGCCGTCAGGATTTATAAATGTTAGTTCGTATTGGCCCGGTGGGAGTAATGGCAACTGATACCGGCCATTTGCAGCAGAAACTGCTGTTCTAACACCTGGCAAAACCGAACTTCTTGCTTCTACGGTCACACCAGAAATGGCGGTACCTGTATTGCTAACCACGTGGCCAGTGACCCCACCCGCCTGTTGGGCCGCAGCAGGAATAGCCACTACGGTCATGGTGGCGGCCAAAATAGCGCCGGTTAATATCTTATTGTACTTAAGGTAAGATTTTCTCGATCTGTGCGAAATATTTGTCATTTTGTGACCCCTCCGTTAAATTTTATATTCTGTTACAAGTCGCGCCTGTACATTGAACTAGTGATTACGTTACGGCCAACTTATCTGCAAGGTCAAATACCAATTCAATGTTTTCTATGCATTTATGCGTCATTTTTGCCACAAATGCAAAAAATGCTAATACCAATCTACAACCTCTTTGCCCAATCAGGTTTGATTTCTCTTGTTTTATTTCACATTTTTGATAAATATGGGGCGAGTGAACCAATAATACTCTGCTAAAGAACACAACATTTCACACGCCAACTCGACACCTAATGATGATTCTGTACCTCGAATTTTACTAAACCCGGGCTTTTGTATGACAATACTTTCTGCGTTCCAACGATTTACTGGGGGCCAACGACTCACTGGGGGCCAACGACTTACGAGTACAATGCTCAGACATTCAGCACGTTGCAGTGTTTTGATGGCCGGGCTCTTAAGCGTTTCTGCTTGTAGCACTCTAGGCAAGACAAGCTCGTTGCCCTCTGTGAACTATAATAGCCGCGTCAGCATTATTGTCATTCATCACACCTCTGCAAATTTTGAGGAGTCTGTAAACATTTTGACAAAAGGGTCTTCAAACCCGGTAAGCTCCCATTATCTTGTCCCCGAGCCTAGTGATATATCCTACAAACAAAAAAAATTGGAAGTATTTGAATTGGTGCCAGAATCAGAGCGTGCATGGCACGCCGGGCGCAGTTATTGGGCAGGGAAAAGCGGATTAAACGATCAATCCATTGGCATAGAAGTTGTCAATCAAACCTATTGCAAAACCTCCACCGCCAGTGAGAACAAGCCTCCGCGATTATGTTTCTATCCGGATTTCGCCGAATCCCAGATGGATATTCTCATAACGCTCCTTAATGGCATTTTAGAGCGGCACCCGAATATAAAGCCCACTAATATTGTTGGTCATTCCGATATTGCCCCTGGCCGCAAAATAGATCCGGGCCCCCGTTTTCCATGGGAACGACTTTATAAGCTTGGGATTGGGGCCTGGTTTGATGATGCAACAGTTGTGAAATATTGGGAAAATTTTACCTCTAATCCTATGCCTATTACCAACATTCAAGAGGCACTTGGCGTTTATGGCTATAAAATTGAGCCAACAGGTGTCGTGGATGAGCAAACCCGCAATGTTCTACGGTCATTTCAAATGCATTTTAGACCTTTAGACGTGAGTGGTCAGCCTTCCCTTGAAAGTACGGCAATATTATTCGCGCTGATAGAAAAATACCACCCGAACAGGCTCGACAAACTTTTGGAAGTTGGCGACGAAGATCAATCCGGGCAATAGATAGAATTGTCCGGTTAAGGAGACATATTATGTATACTCATAAATTCAAAACCAGTGCCGCTGTGTTCACGCTTATGTTGGCGCTCGGGGCTTGCTCCCCCCAGACAGATGAAGTCAGCGCACCTCCAGCGAGCACCCCACAAACCATACATGAAAACACCCTTGTTTTGGATAGCCATGTTGATTTGGAGCTAGAATTGATTGCCGAAGACATGGACCCGTGGACAAGTGGCGAGAGCCGAGTGGATTTGGTAAAAATGAAATCCGGCGGCATGGACGGCGCGTTCCTGATTGTATTCTCCCCACAAGGCGATGACACCGAAGACGCCATTGCCAAGGCAGCAGGCATTGCCGAAACCCGCTACCTAGCCATAAAACGATTGACGGAAAAACATAGCAATGAAATCGAATTGGCGCTTAGCGCTGATGACGCACGGCGCATACATAAAACCGGAAAACGCATTGCCTTCATCGGGTTGGAAAATGCATTCCCTCTTGGCCACTCTGTTGATGATGTCGCTATGTGGGCCGAACGCGGCGTGCGGTATATGGGCATCACACATGTTGGCCACAATCAATTTGGTGACAGTTCTAATCCAAGCTACAGCAAAGGCGAAAAACAGAGCCAGTACGGCGGATTGTCACCGCTAGGGAAAGACTTAATAGCCGCCATGAATGAAGCTGGCATTATGGTGGATGTATCACATGCAGGGAAACAGACAACGCTGCAGGCCGTGGCGCTGTCTAAGGTACCTGTCATCGCCTCTCATTCCGGGGCACGTGGTGTCGCCGACAATGTCAGAAACCTCGACGACGAGCAGTTACACGCGTTGGCAAAGGCGGGCGGTGTACTTCAGATCGTCGCGTACGGCCCATATTTGAAAGACCTGACACCTGAGCAAGAAGCCTTTAAAGCCAAAGTGCGCGAGGAGATGGGGCTTTTGGATGATATGGCGTTCTTGTCGATGGATAGCGCGACAGAAGACGCCTATGACGATAAAATGGAGACTGCGAATAAAATGTCACCTGCGGCCAATGTATCCGATCTTGTTGACCACATTGATTATGTGGTGAAAACCGTAGGTGTTGATTATGTCGGCATTTCTTCTGATTTTGATGGCGGCGGCAAAATCGAAGGATGGATGGATGCATCTGAAACCATGAATGTCACAAACGAACTTGTAAAACGCGGCTATAGCCCTGAAGACATCGGGAAAATCTGGGGCGGGAATTTGCTACGTGTTTTAGAGGCCACTCAGGCGTATGCCCATAAATGAAACGTCCTTCCCGCGATTAAATAGGTGTTTCATGAGCGGTTTTTAGCGAAAGTGTAGGCTCCCTTTATGTTTACAACGCAGCCGCCATTCCCCAGCAGGATATAATAGTAACGAGGAAAAATCATGATCACGAGCGGGTTTGCATATATTGCCATTTTATTTGCCCTATGCGGCGGTTTGAGCGCGCTTGAATCTACGCAAAGATATCGGATTTTCAAAATCATTCCCGGCATCGTGATTTTGTATTTTGTTGTCATGCTCCTCTCCACATTCGGGATGTGGACAAAAACCGACAGCGTCAACACAGCCTATAGCACCCTCAAGAATAACCTGCTGCCCTCGATGATTTTTCTGCTCTTGCTCAAAGGCGATGTTCGGAAAATTGTAGCCCTTGGCCCCAAAATGCTCTTGGCCTTTATTACGGCGAGCCTCAGTATCAGTTTCGGATTTATCGTCACGTTTTTAGTGCTGAAAACATGGCTACCTGAAGGAAGCTGGATGACATTTGCGGCCCTGAGCGGAAGCTGGATGGGGGGGACAGGGAATATGGTCGCTGTGCAAGGTGCCCTTGATATCCCTGACGCCAGCATGGGGTACTCCCTGCTTATGGATTCTATTGATTATGCCATATGGGTGGTCTTGCTTCTCGCATTCGTTCCCCTAGCCCCGCAATTCAATAAATGGACAAAAAGCAACACCAAACTTATTGATGAGCTTGGCGCAAAATTAGAAGCAGATTCGCAAGGTGCATCTTCGATCATCACAACATCTTCGCTTCTTTTCCTCATCGGGCTGGGGTTAGCGGTCTCTGCACTCGCGCAATATTTCGCTGGCTTCCTGCCGGTAACAGAGTTCTTTTCCAAAACCACGTGGACAGTCTTAATCGTGACGATACTCGGTACGCTCGCCGCTATGACCCGACTCGGCAGCGCGGCGGGTTCAAGTGAGCTTGGCAATGTATTGCTATACGGAATTATCGCCCTCATAGCTTCGCGGGCTAATTTTGCCGAGCTCGGCCAAGCCCCCCTCTTTATACTGGCCGGCTTTATGATTTTGATCATTCACGGGGTCATAATGATCATCGCTGCCAAGCTCTTTAAACTTGATTTATTTTCGTGCGGCGTGGCATCATTGGCCAATATTGGCGGGGTTGCCTCTGCCCCAATTCTGGCTGCGGCGTATTCACGTGCCCTCATCCCGATTGGCGTGCTCATGGCCATGCTTGGTTATATTATAGGGACTGGAGGCGGCTTGCTGATCGGCAAAATATTGTCATCATTATCGTGAGATTTATTATGAACATAAAAACGCTTTTTCTTTGCACTGCTCTGACCGCTCTCACAACATCCTGCGCTCACGCCCCCCGCCAAACACAGGCCAGTGATTTGGGGTTTGCGGACACTTTCGTATCAGACGTTATTGGCGTCTCTGAAAAACACATATCACCCGAGTATTGGATTGATACCCGCACCATGCGAAACCAGATCATGAGCGCACAGGATATCCAGACTTTCAACAAACAAAATACAGCACTAGACCCTACATTATATGATGTTGAAGCACAGCCCAACATACTCTCGAAAGACGAGCTTACCGCGTATATCCGCTCTATCAGTAACGTTCCTAAATACCCCCGCATTTTCACAGACGGCACACCCGTAACCGACGTCGATTTTGCCCGCTATGAAGCCGCCTTAAACCTAGGGGCGATTCAAGACACAAACCCGGTCAAATTTGCTCTGACTGTTCGGCGCACTTCCATTCGCACCTACCCCACTTATGATTTGTTATTTAGTGAAGATGCGAAAGACCGTGATATCGAGCGCTTTCAGGAAAGCGTCCTGTTTCCCGGCGACGCCCTAGCTGTATTGCAAGAAAGCAAAGACGGGAAGTGGGCGCTTGTTCAATCTTATAATTACATTGCGTGGGTGCCACTCGAAGACATAGCTATAGGTTCGCGCACGCAAGTTTTCGAATATGCCAATTCCGATAAATTCCTCGTCATTACAGGCGATAAAGTCTCCACAGTTTACAACCCTGAAGTCGCTCAGGTTTCGGAATTACAATTGGATATGGGAACAAAAATTCCCTTGTCACGTCCAAAGGCGTTGCAAAACAATCTATATGGCCAGAACCCGTATTTAAGCCATATGGTGCTCCTGCCTGTACGCAGTGATGATGGCAGTCTGGATTTCAAACATGCCCTTATTGCGCGCAAAGAAGATGTGCATGTGGGGTATTTACCGTTCACTCAAGAAAACATCATCAAGCAATCTTTCAAATTTCTAGGGGAACGCTATGGTTGGGGACACCGGTTTAATGCGCGTGATTGTACTGGGTTCGTCTCCGAGGTTTATAAATCATTCGGGATAAAACTACCCCGTAATTCGGGAGATCAAGGCCGGAGCGAAATCGGAGACAATGCGCGCTATGACAAAGACGCCCCCCGCCAAGATAAAATCGACAGACTTAAACAAGGGCAAGTTGGTGATCTAATTTACATACCCGGACATGTTATGATGCTGCTGGGGCATTCTGATGGGCAGCCCTATGTCATTCATGACGTGCATGGTCTGAGCTATTTGCAAGACGATGGCGCGATTTACAAAGGGACTTTAAACGGGGTGTCTGTCACGCCATTGCTGCCCTTACAGGGCAATCTGGAGCGGTCGTATTTAGATCGTGCCTCTACGATCAAAACCATCAAATAATTAAAATTACGAGGGAATTTAGTGATGAAATTCATACTTCAGGCTTTGATATACCTAGGCTTATTCGCCCTCACCTCATGCACCCAAAAGGAAACGGTGTCCGCGCAAAACGAACCCAATTACGCGCTTGAATATGATCTCTATATTCAAGGTGGAACGATTGTAGATGGGACAGGCGAAACGCCTTATAAAGGCGATGTACTAGTGCGCGGGAGCGAGATCGTATTTGTAGGTCAGACGGATCAGGCTAAAATTCGGGCCACCCGCACCATAAATGCACAACAAAAAATCGTCACCCCCGGATTTATCGACGCCCATTCTCACGGCAATCCATTGCAGGAAAACAATGATTACCTCAGGAGCTTTTTGCGCCAAGGTGTCACGACCGTTATTCTGGGGCAAGACGGCTCTAGCCCGAACGGAACAATGAGCGTCTCCGATTGGTTCGCAGAAGTGGACAAGCATGGCACTGGTCCCAATATTGCGGCCCTCGTTGGACACGGCTCACTTCGCACACAGTCCGGCGGCGGCGAAAAAGACAAGGTTACACCCCAAGAACAAGCCAAAATGGAAGCACTGCTCAACAGCGCACTGGAGCAAGGTGCTTATGGGTTGAGCACAGGGCTTGAGTATTTACCGGGCCGCTATGCAGACGAAGATGAACTGAACGGTTTGGCGAAAGTCGTGGGGGCACATGACGGGCTTATCTCAAGCCATATACGCAATGAAGACGATGACAAGGTGGCGCAATCCGTTGGGGAAGTCATAAAACAGGGCCGCTTTGCCCACGTTAACATTACCCATATCAAAGTGGTTTACGGCAAGACCCGCGCGCAAGGGGATGCGATTTTAAAACAAATTAGAGACGCCAGACAAGACGGCATGAATGTGAGCGCAGATGTCTATCCATATCTCGCGAGCTTTGGCAGTATGATTTATCTCTACCCTGAATGGGCCAAACGAAAAAGCGAATTTGACGATGCCGTTAAAAACCGGCGTGAAGAGTTTGAAGCTTTCCTGCGCGCAAAAATAGAGCGCCGTAATGGCCCCGGCGCCATCCTGATTTCCAGAGGCGAATACGCAGGAAAAACCCTACAAGACGTCTCGAAACTCACGGGCAAGCGCCCCGAAGAACTGATCATAGATTTTGGTCATAGCGGCCCGTCAACGGCCCATTTTATTATGACGAAAAACACACAAGATGCATTTATCACCGCGCCTGATATTTCCATTTCCTCAGACGGTAGCCCGACCATGCGCCACCCACGCTCCTTTGGATCATTTCCCAAAATACTCGAAGACTATGTTGTGCGGGATCATCTGCTGTCTATCGAATTGGCCGTGCATAAAATGAGCGGCCTTACGGCACAAACATTCGGTTTGAAATCACGCGGGGTTTTAAAAGCGGGATTGGCCGCAGACATTTTAGTGATTGATCTTGCGCACGTAAAAGCAGGCACAGGCTGGGCAGATATTTATGCTCAGCCGTCAGGTTTTGATGCCGTCATCGTCAACGGAAATATTGCCGATACATCCGAAAAATCCGCAACACCCAATTATGGTCGTAGTTTGCAAAAACATAATGGCGACTGAAGAACTTATTCCCCAAGCCGGGTGAAATTCAAATCCTGAAAGTCAAAACTGAAGTCTGCATTCGGATCTACAAGGCGCATGGTGATACCTGAGATGACACCTTTGAAATCCGTTTCAAACCGGGCATATGCGTCCGCACCAAAGCCCCTATTGTCCCAACGCACAATGAATGTGTTTTGATCAAACGGCTCTAGCGAACCTACCATGTTTTTCGATTTATGAGAGCGAAACCGCAAACCATTTTCCCCGTGTGCAATATCAACTTTACCAAACCACGGGTCAAGGTAGAGGCCAGCATAGTTGGTGAGCGGGCGGAGGACTTTGCCAGACCCTTTCCAGTCATCGCCCGGCGCATTGTCATTACTGGCGAGTGCTTTGCGGCGCTCCATAGCTTCCTTCTGACGTGTAGCATAATAGCCAACCCAGTCTTGTTCCGGTTGACCCATATAGGCTTTCAGCACGCTTTGCATTACGGAATTGCGCGCGCCGTAATTGGAACCATTGTTCAAAACAATGACCCCCAAATCAAGCTCTGGCACTAGAGCCAGATAGGCTTGCATACCCGACAATGTGCCGGTGTGGGAAATGACTTCATAACCATGCATATCTTCTTTACGCCATCCCAAGGCATAGGTTTTAAAATGGGTGTTGTCCAATTTTCGCTCAGACGCAGATACGCCGAGTATGGTTTGGGATTTCCACATCTCGTCGCGCTCTGTCTCGCTAAAAATACGCTGACCATTGGGCCCAACTCCGCCTCTAAGCATAGTGAGCATCCATGTATTCATACCGCGCACATTGCAGACCAACCCGCCTGCGGGAGCGGAAGCCGTTACAGACCCGTCAATTTTATTGCGGGGAATTGCCTGAATTTTTCCCTCAATGAACCCGTAGGGTATGGCCACGTTTTTAAGTTTCGATTTTGGAATTTTCCCCGAAAAACATTTCATTTGCAAAGGGGTTAAAATCCGTGTCTGCACGAATTGCTCCCACGTGCTTTTACTGGCCTTGGCCACCACTTCGCCCGCCACAATATACAGCAAATTATCATAGGCATATCGGCTACGAAAACTGGTAACGGGTTTAAGGTGACGCAAATTAAATATAATTTCATCGCGCGTAAATCCGGACGGTTCCGGCCAGAGCATTAAATCACCAGCACCCCGCCCTAGCCCGCTACGGTGTGTAAGCAAATCGCGTATCGTAAATTCCCGCGTCACCCACACATCAGACATCCGAAACCCCGGCAATGTATCAATGACTTTATCATCCCAATGCAAAATACCTTCGTCTACCAAAATCGCCAACGCAGCAGATGTGAACGCTTTGGTCGTCGATGCAATGCGAAACAACGTATCTGCGTCCACCGTCTGAGCGCGCTCAATATCGCGCTGGCCAAAACCATCAACAAACCTTACCTGCCCCCCCTGCACAATGCCAAGTGCCAGACCGGGCGTGTCGAAAGCTTCCACAGCGCCATTGGCAATTGTCTTGAGTTGCGAGGCACTCAGTCCTGAAATAGGCTCGGAGGCATTCGTTATAGGCTGCACAGCCTGTGCGTATGCGGGCCCTGCCGTCATTGTAGTCGCGAGGGCGGCTGATGCGACAAACTGACGGAAAAATTTAGACTGTCTCATTGGGGCGTCCCTCTCAATTTTTCACTTGCTTATCATTCCCGGCAATACACACCAGAAACGCGATGAGCGTTCCGATACAAAGTTTCCATGAGAAGGCTAAATGCTTCCAGCTCTCGGGAAAATGCAAAACATCTATGATATAATCTTGCAAGAGAAGCGTCACCAGAAACCCTACAGCCAAAGCCAGAAGCACAGATAAATGTGAACCACGTTTTGTGAAAATCACGGTGAAGTAAACGCCCAAAAGCCCTGAATAAGAGAAAACCATCACAGAGAGTGCAAAATCGAGAAGCGGCATTTCTGAGTATCTTTGCCAGTAAAAACATAAAACAGACATAAGGAATAATGCTAACCCCACGCCCCCCATAGACACTTGGCCTGCGCGCACAAAGTGCTTTTCTGGCATGTCGGTGTTTCGGCGTGTCCGCCATGGGCGGTAAAAATCCTCAACGATAACAGATGACATTGAATTCAGGCCCGAGTTAATGGTTGAAACTGCGGCCGCGATAACGCCGACCGTTACAAGTCCCCTCATACCGGCAGGAAGTTCACCAAGAATGTAATGCATGAAAACCGTAATTTTCTCGCCGTCAAATGTACGGCCCGCCGCACTGGTAATGCCCTCTCCCATCAAATCAGGGCGTTCATAAAACACATGCAAGAGCTGACCGATAGACACAAACACCCAAACCACGGGTATCGTAATAATGGCCGCAATCAGTAGTGCCCGCCCGCCTTCTTTTTCATTTTTACAACTCAAAACACGCTGGGTCATATCCTGATCCATGCCAAAGCTTGCAATTGATAGCAACATCATGCCCGTGAGAACGGATATCATCGCGAAGGGTTTTGAAAAATCGAGGCTTAAATCAAAGAACCTCAGTTTGTTTTGCCCGTCCGGTGCGTGTTTCAGGCCGTTGA
This sequence comes from Robiginitomaculum sp., assembly GCA_002733605.1. Lineage (GTDB taxonomy): Bacteria > Pseudomonadota > Alphaproteobacteria > Caulobacterales > Maricaulaceae > Robiginitomaculum_A. The sequence continues at coordinate 65,768 of NVWK01000014.1, read as the reverse complement.
ATATCTCTTCACCACTCGCCGGAATAGAATTCCAAAGTATAAACAAAACAGCAACTGCCGTGCCGCCGTAAATTAGGAATTGTATCAAATCACTCCAGATGACAGATTTTATGCCGCCTGAAAATGTGATCAAAAATCCTAAAACCATCATCAGAAACGCAGAGATAACGATGCTACCTGCATCAATATTTGAAAACAGGATCATAGAAACTGCAATCGCCGCCAAATACAATCTAGACCCGCTGGCAAAAACACGCCCGATTAAATACATGCCCCCCGCAGCCCGCTTGGTGTTCTCGTTAAAGCGGTCTTCAAGAAGCTCATAGACCGTTGTCACTTTAAGCTGATAGAATTTGGGGATGAGTATCTTGGCAACAAAAACCGCAGCGATAATAGTGCCAACATTTGTTGCCAAATACGTATAGTCTCCGCGGTAGCCTTGGTCAGGCCCTCCCAAAAATGTGGCTGCGGATTGTGACGTCGCCAAAACAGAAATAGCCACGACCCAATAAGGCATGGTATTGCCGCCTAAAAAATAGTCGCGAGAATTTTCAGCTTCGCGCCGGGAGAACAGCCAGCCAACCACAAATAGCAGTCCCACATAACCGCCTATAATTATCCAATCCAATAGTGTGAAACTCTCGGCCATTCTCATCATCCCCAAATTTCATGCATCTACACGCACTTATACTCTTTTGACTTGTATATATACCAATTCAAATTGGTATTGCAATAAAGCGCTTATCATTATAGCAATCTGTAACCCTCGCACAGATTGGGGAACACTATTTAAGGGGATTACAGTGATGAGTTGGCTTACGATATTACCACCAATTGTAGCGATCATAATCGTGTTATGGCGCAAAGAAGTTATCCTCGCTTTATTCTTGGCAATTTTGACATCGGAGCTACTTTTAATTGTTCAGCCCGGTGCCTCTCTACCCTTAGTCGGATTTATCAACAGCTTGGAGCGGATCACCGCAGTCTTTACTGATATTGGCAATGCCAGAATATTGATCTTTTCTCTCATGATTGGCGCCCTGCTCGCCTATATTAGGGTTTCAGGCGGTGTGACGGCTATGGTCGAGAAACTGATACGGAGCGGGCTTGCCAAGGGCCGCGTTTCCGTAGGCCTCCTTACGATGTTAACCGGGATTGTTATTTTTATAGAATCCAATCTAAGCGTACTCACATCCGGAATTTTGGCGCGAGGGCTTTTTGATAAATACGGTATGAGCCGCGCGCGCCTTGCCTATATTATTGATAGTACCAGCGCCCCCGTTTGTATTTTAATTCTGCTCAACGGGTGGGGCGCCTATGTGTTGGCATTACTCGGCAATTATGAACTTGAACAATCGGCGGCGCAAATATTATGGGGTACGGTACCGCTAAATTTCTATGCCATCGTAACATTGATCATTGTCTTTTATACGGCTGTAACCACCAAGGTTCACGGCCCCTTACGGCTCGCCGAGATTAAATCTGAAGAAGTGACCGAGACTTATGAACACGAATACCCACCGACAAAAGCCATATATATGGTTCTCCCCTTAGCAACGATGGTGTTTGGAATGATCGGTTTTATGCTGTGGACAGGCGGCGGAGATATGGCCAAAGGCAGTGGCTCAAAATCTGTGCTGTACGCAACCGCACTTGCCTGCTTGGTGGCATATATTATGATGCTCTCGAGCCGTAAATTCACCCATGTTCAATTGGTGGGAACCGCCTTTAAAGGCATGGGGGAATTATTACCGCTTGTCACAATCGTTCTTTTTTCATTGGCTTTGGGCACAAGTCTAAAGGAATTGGGAACAGGTCTTTTCATTGCCGGCATGGTGGGCGATTATTTGCCTTTGGTGCTGGTCGTCCCTATTTTATTTATCGCGGGAGGCCTGATGTCATTCACGACAGGCACTTCATGGGGGACATTTGCAATACTAATCCCCTTGGGTGTTCCGCTCATTCAAGACTTGGGCTTACCGCCTTCACTCGTCTTGTCAGCAATTTTAGGCGGCGGCGTTTTTGGCGACCATTGCTCGCCTATTTCGGACACGACCGCTGTCTCGGCGATCGCCAGTGGGTGCGATTTGCTTGAACATGTAAAAACCCAACTCCCCTACGCCCTCGTGGCAGGGGGCATAACAGTCGTGCTCTATGTTATCGCCAGCATGGTTATGATATAAATACCGCAAGGTTTGCCGTGGCTATGATGCCAAGGCAGCATTGATTTTTATTATATAATAAAGAAGAATGGTACGGGTGAGAAGACTCGAACTTCCACGTCTCTCGACACCAGAACCTAAATCTGGCGCGTCTACCAATTCCGCCACACCCGCACAAGAGTATTGTCTACTCGGTAGACGGCGGGATTTGCCCGATTGTGAGCGGTACGTCAATAGAATTATCGACTAAAACTGAACTAATGCACACTTACTGTCATTGGCACCCGTTTTAGCGTGTATAAAATGCTGATTACGCCGGAGAGAATGTTAGCCGCCGCCACCGCATAGTACACGCCAACCATGCCATACACGTGCGCGCCGAACCAGATGAGCGGGAGCATAAGGCCTAATGAACGGATCAATGTAAAGATCAACCCGTATTTAGGCCGACCCAATGCATTCAACCCTGCCGCACTGACAAAGACAAACCCGTATCCGGCCAAAGTGATGGGCACGATCCAGAAATACGGCATGGCCAAAGCAATCACTTGCGCATCTGTTGTAAAAATAGCGGGGATATATCGTGCAAATATGGCGAGGACCACGCTGATAAACAGGGCCCAATACACACAAATCTTATAGCTGAATATAAAGGTGCCCCGCACACGGTCTGTGAGACCAGCCCCGCCGTTTTGCCCAGTGACGACCCCGATACAGGCCGACAGGGCATAGAGAAGCGCGATTGACAACATCTCGACCCGCCCTGTTATTGTAAAGGCGGCGATTTCCGTTTTGCCCATTGTATGACCGATAATGGCAGTAATGATATAGGCCGAGATAGGGACAATTACATTTGTGCCGATGGCGGGTAAGCCGACCCGGCTAATCACATACCATTCACGTTTGACACGCGCCCATGTCAAATTAGCAAATTCTATGCTTTTGCGCAGATACAACACGGCAAACAGTCCGAATCCTGCCGCTATAAAGTTGGAGATCAGGGTGGCCAGAGCCGCCCCTTCGATTTCCATACGCGGAAACGGCCCGATGCCGAAAATGAGAAAAGGGTCGATAATGATATTGGCGACGGCACTGGTAATCATAATCGTACTGGGCAGAGCCGCCTCGCCGCCTGCCCTGATTATATTATTGGACATCATGGCCACCCCAAGGACAACCAATCCCGGCACCGTGTACACCAGATATTTAAGCGCGAACGGCTTAATATCCGAGCCGATATTCATCGTATCAAGAATGAACGGCATCGTGATCAGGATCAGGATACTTAGAACGCTCATTATGGTCAGAGACAATAAAAGCGCACTGGCCCCCAAGGCACGGGCTTCGCCAAAATCCTTGCGGCCAATCGCCCTTGAAATCGCGGACAGTGTCCCTGCCCCCAGTCCGATATTGACGCTACTACCCAAAAACAGGATGGGGAAGCAAAACCCTATTGTCGCCAGCGCGTCTGTGCTGAGGCGGCCAAGGTAAATTGTATCGACAATACCCGCTGACATCATCGCCATGATGGCGAGCCAAAACGGGGTTAACATACGCATCATATGACGGGAGGTAGACCCTTGTGTCAGGTCAAACGCTTGTTTTTTATGCACTAATTGGTACTTTCGGGGATTGAGCTATAGGCAGCAAGCGCCGCCATACGCGTAATATCAGAGGCAGACGCCCCCAACTGACATATCTGTACGGGTTTTTCCAGCCCGGTCAAGAACGGCCCTAATACGGTCGCCCCTCCGATAGCAGACAATAGCTTGGTGGAGATGCTGGCCGAGTGGATGGCGGGCATGATCAACACATTTGCAGCTCCGGTTAATCTGGAGAATGGATAGGTCAGGCTGTGGTTGGGGTTCAGGGCGACGTCGGCGGCAATATCGCCTTCATATTCAAAATCCAGATTGCGCGTGTCCATAATTTTAACGGCGTCACGGATTTTACGCATGCGTTCACCCGGCGGATTGCCGAAGCTGGAATAGGACACCATGGCGACACGCGGTGTAAAGCCGAATTTACGCACGAATGCGGCCGTGCTGATGGCAATATCGGCCAAAGCTTCGGCGTCCGGAAACTCGGTGATATTGGTGTCAGCAATGAAAAGAGGTTGCCCTTTGTTCACCGCAATCGAAACCCCCATAGTGCGCGCACTATTATCATGGTCAAGAACCCGGCGAATATCGCGGAGCGCAATATCATAGGTACGGGTCACACCCGTGACCATACCATCGGCAAGGCCGTGGCGTAACATCATGGCCGAGAAAACATTACGGTCATTATTGACCATGCGTTGCACATCCCTGCGCAGATAGCCCTGGCGTTGCAAACGGCTATATAAATCCTCGGCAAACTCTGCATTTTTGTCAAACAGGCGGGCATTGAGGATTTCAAGACCGGCATCCTCTTTAATGCCCAGAAGCTTCATATTATCGCGGATCGGTTGCTCGCGACCAATGAGAATAGCCTTGCCCATCCCGCGTTGCATGAACGCTTGGGCGGCGCGGATCACGACCGGCTCCTCCCCCTCAGCAAACACGATTGTGCGCGGGTTATTCACAACGGCAGAGGAAATACCCTGCAAGAGCGCGGCGGTCGGATCCTGTCTCTGGGCCAGGGATTCGCCGTAGGCCTTCATATCTTTAATCGGTTTACGGGCAACGCCGGTATCCATAGCGGCCTGGGCGACAAAAGGTGGAATTTTTGAAATCAGCCTCGGGTCAAAAGGCGCCGGAATGATGTATTCCGGGCCATATGTCGGGCGGTTGCCATGATAGGCGGCGGCGACCTCTTCGGGCACGTCTTCGCGGGCCAGTGCGGCCAAGGCTTTCGCACACGCCAATTTCATTTCTTCATTTACATTGCGGGCCCTGACATCGAGGGCGCCGCGGAAAATATAAGGAAAGCCAAGCACATTATTGACCTGATTGGGGTAATCGCTACGCCCCGTGGCAATGATCGCATCATCACGCACCTCTTTGATCTCTTCAGGTGTGATTTCCGGTGTTGGATTGGCCATAACGAAGATAATCGGATTGGGAGCCATAGATGCCACCATTTCCTTGGTCATCGCCCCGGGTACGGACAGGCCGAGGAACACATCGGCCCCCACAGCGGCTTCTTCTTTCGTGCGAATATCGGTGTCGATCGCGTGCGGCGCTTTCCATTGGTTCATGTCTTCTTTTCGGCCCCGATACACGACGCCGCTACTGTCCAGAACAATGGCGTTTTCGTCCTTAACACCGAGGCTTTTGATCAGGTTCAAAACGGAAATACCGGCGGCGCCTGCACCGGATAAGACCACTTTGATATCTTCAAATTTACGGCCCGTCAGATCACAGGCGTTGATAAGGCCGGCCGTTGCGATAATCGCCGTGCCGTGCTGGTCATCATGAAAGACGGGAATATCCAGAATATCACGCAATTCCTGTTCGATAATATAGCATTCGGGAGAGCCGATATCTTCGAGATTAATGCCGCCAAATGTGTTGCCGAAACGGCGCACACATTCGATAAAGGCCTGTGGGTCTTCCTCTTCTACCTCGATGTCAAAAGAATCAATATCCGCGAACCGTTTGAACAAAACGGCCTTGCCTTCCATGACCGGTTTCGAGGCCATTGCCCCCAAATTTCCAAGCCCCAAAATCGCCGTGCCGTTGGAAATAACGGCGACCATATTGCCTTTGGAGGTATAATCGTAAACCGTTTCCGGATCCTTGGCGATTGCCTCGACAGGCACGGCCACACCGGGGGAATATGCCAAAGACAAATCCCGTTGGGTTGCCATCGGTTTTGTCGGCAGTAAAGCCAGCTTTCCCGGGGTTGGTTTGGAATGGAAATCCAGCGCTTGCTGGTCGGTGATATATTTTTTTTCTTGTTGCGGTAATTTGGGCGTAGTCATGTCTTTACTCCACAATAATTCTATCAAGGCGTGTTGGCAATACAGCGAATCCTAGTGGTCTATTTAGGCGAAGGGAAGAGACATGTCGACATATCTCTAGTAAATATAAAACATGTATAGGGGATTGCACAAACATTGCCCTGCACACAATTTATGCATCTATCACCTATTTTGCACATTTATTCATCGAGTTTGGTTTTTTCATTGTAAAACGCGCGTCAATCAGGTTTAAAACTTTAACAGTGCGCCAACGGGCGTAAACATTGGCGGGTGCGGACGGAGGTTCGTGCCAAAGGAGCAGACCAAATGAAAAAAATCGAAGCCATTATTAAACCGTTCAAACTGGACGAGGTCAAAGAGGCCTTACAGGAGATCGGGATTCAGGGCATGACTGTTACCGAAGCAAAGGGGTTTGGCCGTCAAAAAGGTCACACTGAATTGTATCGGGGTGCAGAATATGTTGTCGATTTTTTACCAAAAATAAAACTCGAGCTTGTTTTGGCTGATGATCAGCTCGAAGCCGCGCTCGAGGCTATACAATCTGCGGCTAAAACCGGCAAGATTGGCGATGGCAAAATTTTCGTCTCCACAATCGAACACGCTGTACGCATTCGTACGGGCGAAAGTGGTGACGCCGCTCTCTAAAACGAACACTCTTACACCTAATATCAAACTCTAAGTCGGATGAGGAACACATGTCTGAAAAAATATTGAAAAAAATCAAAGATGAAAATATCGGCTATGTCGATTTACGCTTTACCGATGTGCGCGGCAAATTACAGCACGTAACTTTTGATTCCAGCATGGTCGACGAAGATTTGTTCGAAGACGGCACCATGTTTGATGGCTCGTCCATCGCAGGCTGGAAAGCTATCAACGAGTCCGACATGGTTTTGATGCCGGATGCCAGCACAGCCGACATTGATCCCTTCTATCAGCAAGACACGCTGACCATGTTTTGTGACATTTTGGAACCTGACACTGGCGAACCTTATAACCGCGATCCGCGTACGACGGCGAAAAAGGCCGAGAATTATATTAAATCTGCCGGCATTGGCGACACGGTCTATTTCGGCCCTGAAGCCGAGTTTTTCGTCTTTGATGACGTAAGGTGGAATACGGACCCGCACAATACGGGCTATTCCTTTGATTCTGTTGAAGGCCCTTACAATACGGGCACCCAGTATACTGGCGGCAATATGGGCCATCGCCCGGGACCAAAGGGCGGATATTTCCCGGTTCCGCCTGTCGACCATGAACAGGATATGCGCACAGAAATGCTGGCCGTAATGACCGAACTGGGACTTGAGCCTGAAAAGCACCATCATGAAGTGGCCCCTTCCCAGCACGAACTTGGCATGAAGTATTCTACCTTGCTGACAATGGGTGACCGGATGCAGCTTTATAAATACATTGTGCACAATGTTGCCAATGCCTACGGTAAAACCGCGACATTTATGCCCAAGCCTGTCCACAATGACAACGGCACCGGCATGCATGTTCACCAGTCAATCTGGAAAGACGGCAAGCCTTTGTTTGCGGGCAATGAATATGCGGGTCTATCCGAGAGTTGCCTGTATTATATTGGCGGTATTATCAAACATGCCAAAGCGATTAATGCGTTCTCAAATGCCTCTACAAACAGCTATAAGCGCCTTGTACCGGGCTTTGAAGCGCCTGTTATGCTGGCCTATTCTGCGCGTAACCGCTCTGCGTCTGTACGTATTCCGTGGTGTGCATCTCCGGCTGGCAAGCGCCTTGAAGTGCGTTTCCCTGATCCGGCTGGCAACCCGTATTTGACCTACACGGCCCTGCTTATGGCGGGTCTTGACGGCATTAAAAACAAAATCCATCCGGGCGACCCAATGGACAAAGATTTGTATGATCTGCCGCCAGAAGAAGCGGCCAATATTCCACAAGTCTGTGCCTCCCTGCTTGAAGCGCTTGAAAATCTCGATTCTGACCGTGCGTTCCTGAAGGCCGGCAATGTGTTTGATGATGATCAAATCGATGCTTATATCGAACTTAAAATGGAAGAAGTGCACACACTTGCCACGCATCCTCATCCTGTCGAGTTTGAAATGTATTACAAGTGCTAGGCCTTACCGGTTTTTAGTTGAATATACGAACCCGCCAGTCCCGACTGGCGGGTTTTTTTCTTTGCAGATTGTAATCATTAAATTCTCGACGTGGCCATAAGGATTGTCTACAAGATATTGAATCGATGCGGGTCACTGTAGAGTCAGGCGTGCGCGCACAAGAATATCAGCCCTAACAGGGCTTGAAACAGGAAAAGACGAAATATGACACTTCGCCGTTACACTCTCTGCGTTGCCTTGCCTGTGCTGGCTGCCGCGCTTGCCTTTCCCGCCTCTGCGCAGGTAGAGATCACAGATGATCGCACAACCGGTGTTTCGACATCAACTGCAGGCACTGGCGACACACCTTCCGATGTTACGATCACCTCGACAGGGAGCATTGCAGTCACGAGCGGCGCAGCTGTTACTCTGGACTCCGACAATGCATTTATCAATGCGGGGGCGATCAGCACAACAGATGTGGATGACACAACAGGCGTCTTGATTAGCGGCGTTGTGAGCGGTGCATTTACGAACTCCGGCACCATTCGGCTCGGGGAAACGTCACCTTCGGGCGGTATAAGCCCTGGCGGCGATATTGCGCAGGGGTCCGGGCGTACCGGCATCCTTATTTCAGGAGGCTCCTCGTTTACTGGCAACATTAGCAACACAAGCTCAAGCTCTATGACCATTATCGGTCAGGATTCTGCGGCTATACGTCTGGCAGCCCTGTCCACACTGAACGGCGACATTCTTCAAAATGGCGCTATCGTCGCCTACGGCGAACGGGCTGTGGGTATAGATTTACTCGGGGATGTCATCGGCAATTTGGCGATCAATAGCAGGATTAATTCGACAGGTGAAGACAGTCATGCTCTCAACGTTTCCGGCGACATTTCCGGTGGTTTGACCATCACGGGCAATCTGACAACGTCAGGCTATGTGGCCTCTACGGGCGCTGCCGTTACGACACGGCCTTCCATTCTGTTTCGCGAAAACCTCGTTGAAACTGGCAGTTTGCGCGAAGCAGGGTCTGCTGTGCAAATCAGTGGCAATATCGGTAATGGCATTCATATTGCGGAAAACAGGGACTCAACGACGGACGCCCTGATATCTATAGGTGCGATTAATATGTTCGGTAGTGCTCCCGCGATCTTAATCGACGGGAACGGCACACCGATTGCGATCGGCCTCATTGGACAAATCACCGACCCTGCCGACGCAGATTTTGATGAAGATTTACAATTTGCCTTTTTCAATCAAGGCACGCTCGTCTCGGACGCCATACTCAACGATATTGACACGACCGTATTCTCCCTTTCGGATGCACATCTTGAAGGCGGGATTAATAATGCCGGTACCTTACAATCGACGTCCTACCGAAGCGGTATTGACCCGGATGCGACAAGCCCGACAGCGGATTCCCATGCCCGCGTTATTATTATTGGCGGCGGCGGTATTGCGGAACGTATAAACAATACCGGGCTTATTACAGCCAGAGGCTTTGATTCTGGTGACAGTATTTATGCCGATCCTGAGAATGTTCAGGCCCCTAACCAGATTTTCGTCACGGCGATCGAGGTTGAGGCGGCAGGTTCTCTCAACTCGATTCTGAACCGCGGGATCATTTCCGCTCTTATTACAGGGCGCCTCGGTGAAGCGATTGCTATTCTGGACGCATCGGGAACGTTAGTCGAGATCAACAATAGCGGCATCATTCAGGCGGGCGCTACGAATTCAGATGGTACAGGCGTGCAAGCCACCAATTTCACGCTTACAGCTATTGACGTGTCTGCAAACACTACCGGTTTCACTCTGAACCAAACCGTGTTTACAAACCCAGATACCGACATAGACAGTGTGCCGATCATTAACGGAAATATATTTTTAGGCAGCGGTGACGACACTATTAATGTGGCGGGCGGCGCTATCGTGGGCGATATTAGCTTCGGCGACGGGGCTGACCGGTTGGAAATTTCCAATACCTCAATTGTTTCCGGGGCAATTACCGACAGTGACGGACAATTGGACATTCTTGTCACCGACAATAGCCGTCTCAACATTACCGGATCCGAAGATATAGATGTCACAACAGCCCTCGTCGATTCAACGTCGATCTACAGCCCTTTTATTAATCCATCCACCGGGGATGTATCCGTTTTGATGGCGTCCGGTACGGTTACTTTTGAAGATGGCGCGGTGATTGCACCGCGGCTCTCGACTGTATTGTCTTCAGCCAGTGCAGCTTTTATAATCGCACAAGCCGCTACGCTCAATATTGATACCTCGCTTGATAGTTTGCGAAGTAATCAGACCCCCTTCTTGTACAATACAACATTCTTGCGCTCGCCTACAGATAGCGGGACGCTTATCATGACCCTTGATGTTCGCTCTACGCAAGAGTTGGGACTGGATGCATCGCAGGCCGCTTTATTTACGTCTGCATTCGAAGCGCTACAGAACATCAATGATCTTGGGACCGCATTTGTCCGCATTACCGACCAGACCGAATTTAATTCTGCCTATAACCAGCTCTTGCCCGAATTTGCAGCCGCCTCACGCCAATTTGTGCTGGCGAATGTGGATGGTGCGACTGGCGCGGTTGCCTCCCATCTCGCCAATGCACGACGTTCACAGGATCGTCCGGGCGGCGCATGGATCGAAGAATTTGCCTATTATGCAGACCGCTCACTCGAAGGCCTCTCGGAACAATTCCGGGGCTATGGCTTCGGGATTACCGGCGGTTTTGACGTTGCAGTTGGGCCATTTCATACGGTGGGTGTTAATATAGGTTTTGCCACCACGGAAGTAGAAGACGTTCTTGGCAATGACGAGCCTCTGGATGTGCTGACCATACAGCTTGGTGGATATGCGGGCTATCAAACCGGAGCTCTTGGCATCGATGTGTATGCCGGTGTTGGCTATAATGATTTTGAGGCCAACCGGAATGTGGTTATTGGAGATTTCAATAAAAGCACCAGTGCGGATTGGTCAGGCGTTCATTACAATGCCTCTCTAAGCGCAGGTTATGACATTTCATTTGGCAAAAAGTATTTTATTCGCCCTGCCATTGCAGCCACCTATCTAAGCCTGAGCGAGAAGGCCTATGAAGAAGAAGGCACATCGGGAATTGAGCTGGCGTTGGACAAACGGACTGTGAATACAGGCACCGTCAGCGCAACTCTGAACTTCGGCGCTCGTTATGAACGCAATCGTTCGTGGATGGCACCGGCGTTTCGGGTTGGTGTGCGCAGTGATGTAATCAATGACGGCGTCATTACCACCGGTCGGTTCCTCAACGGGGTTACACCGTTCTCGCTCGAAGCCGCAGAATTTCCAAGTACCGGGATTTTGCTCGGTATTACCTTTGCAAGCGGCAGTCAGTATTCTTCATTCTCGTTTGATTATGATACTGATATCCGCGACGGGTTCATCCGCCACACAGCCCGCATGGTTCTAAGACTGTTGTTCTAGGTCATTACCGGGTTTACATGCATTTTTTCGGGTTTTGAGCCGATTTTTACTAGAGTTTTATAAGCGACTCAGACAGGGTACGCACTATGGCTACATCAAACGCACAAAAACCTCAGGACGAACTTTTTAGCGCCAAGCAACAAATTGCGGCTGAAAACAGCTATTCCGCCAAAGATATCGAGGTTCTTGAAGGCCTTGAGCCAGTGCGCTTGCGTCCGGGCATGTATATTGGCGGCACGGATGATCGGGCCCTGCACCATTTATTTGCGGAAGTTCTCGACAATTCTATGGATGAAGCGGTTGCCGGACATGCAAACCGTATTGAGGTCGAGCTTGATATTGATGGCTATCTGTCTGTGACGGATAATGGACGCGGCATTCCTGTTGACCCGCATCCGAAATTCAAGAACCAATCAGCGCTCGAGGTTATCATGACAACCCTGCATTCAGGGGGTAAATTTACCAGCGACGCCTATGCAACTTCGGGCGGCTTGCACGGGGTTGGGGTGTCTGTGGTTAATGCGCTCTCGGACGACCTGATTGTGGAAGTGGCCAGATCTCGCCAGCTCTACCGGCAAACGTTCAAAAAAGGGGTCGCGCAGGGCAAGTTGGAGAAATTAGGGCCAACCCCGAACCGGCGCGGCACAAAAATCCGCTTTCATCCTGACCCTGAAATTTTCGGCCCCAAAGCCCATTTTAAACCGGCCCGTCTTTACCGTATGGCCCGCGCCAAAGCCTACCTCCAGCCCGGTGTCGAAATCCGCTGGAAGTGTGCGCCCGAGCTTGTCAAAGACTTGGAAACCATTCCCGAAGAAGATGTTTTCCACTTCCCCGGCGGTCTTGCAGATTTTCTAAAAAGCACAATGGGCAACAAGGTTACGATTACGCCTGAAATCTTTTCTGGGCGTACAAAACAGGACACAGGCCATGGCCGTGTGGAATGGGCCGTAAGCTGGTCGCCGGAAGGTTTCGGCGATGCAGACAGCTATGTGCGTTCCTATTGTAATACTATCCCGACCCTCAGCGGTGGTACGCACGAGCAAGGTCTGCGCTCGGCTCTGACCAAAGGTTTGCGGGCCTATGCCGACATTACCGGCATGGGCAAAAAAGCTGCCGCCGTCACACCTGACGATGTCATGAATACGGCTGGCGCTCTGGTGTCTTTGTTTATCAGAGACCCGGAATTCCAAGGCCAGACCAAAGACCGGCTTTCCAATAGCGAGGCTGCACGCATTGTTGAAAATGCCGTCCGTGATCCGTTTGATCACTGGTTGGCAGGGTCGCCGAAAGAGGCGACCAAATTGTTGGAATGGGTGATCGAAAAAGCGGATGAGCGCATGCGCCGCAGACGTGCGCGCGATGTATCGCGTAAAGCCGCCACCCGTAAGCTCCGCCTGCCCGGCAAATTGGCCGACTGTTCAGATAAAAAGGCAGAGAACACCGAAATCTTTATTGTGGAAGGCGAAAGTGCGGGCGGCAGTGCCAAGCAGGCCCGCAACCGTAAAAATCAGGCAATTTTGCCGCTTAAAGGTAAAATTCTCAATGTAGAGAGCGCCACGGCCGAAAAGATTGCCCGGAATGCAGAGATCAATGATCTCTCGACGGCGTTAGGTGTGGGGATTGGCCGCAAGTTTAATCCTGATGATCTACGCTATGAGCGGGTGATTATTATGACGGATGCGGACGTTGATGGTGCCCATATTGCCGCCCTACTGATCACGTTTTTCTACCGGTTTATGCCGACCCTACTCGACGAAGGCCGTCTTTATATGGCAATGCCGCCCCTGTTTCGTATTACCCAAGGCAATAAATCCATGTATGCCAATGATGAAGAGCACAAAGAACTTTTACTGGAAACGGAATTTACGGGTCGCGGCAAAATCGAAATCGGGCGCTTTAAAGGTCTTGGCGAGATGATGCCCGCCCAATTAAAAGTGACAACAATGGACCCGGCGACACGGACATTGGCCCGCATCGTGGTTGATCCAGACAATCGGCCGACGACCGAAGCTCTTGTGGAAACCCTGATGGGGAAACATGCGGATTTACGCTATCAATTCATCCAAGAGCACGCTCAATTCGTCGAAATCGATACTTAAAGCGCTAGTCCTCGTCTTTGCGGGTCTCAATCGCCTGAGTGAAGAAAAGAGCGTTTGCATACAGACGCTGTGTGCCCAGCCAGAATGCTCTGAAATTTGCGTTGTGATTGAGCAATACAATCTTGCCTTTCCCCAAGCGGTGCAGAGCAATCGCGGGCGTATTGCGTATTTTCTTCAAGCTGTTTTCACTGGCATATCCGGTGATTAAGAGGTTCTCTTTGGCAAAAACCAGAGGTGTATCATATGAAATTGGTGGTTCGGACAGGGCTTTCTTGGCGTTATAAAAAACCGGGATGTCTGCGCGGTCATATCCAAACACCAACGGATGCGTCAAATCGGCAACGGCCCACAATGCCGCACCCGCAATTGTACGTTTGCCGACATCCTGCTCATAGTCTTGGTAGGCACGTCTGACAGGCGTGTCCTCTTTTGCCCCGTCTTCCGGTTTTGACTTTTTCTTGGCGGATTTTTCCGTCTTATCTTTCTTGTCTTTTGCAAAAATGATTGTCTTTTCTACCCAGATTGCAGCCCTTTTTTGGGCAATAAGAACGCCGCCGGATCGCACCCATTCCTTTAAAACCTTGGGGCTTTTTTTCCAGGACTTATAGTCGCCGTCCGCCAGAAGCAAATGCGTATACGAACTTAAATCTGTAGAGCCAAGCCGGTCCAAATCCAGAAGTGTCAACGGCACACCAAAGGCCATGTCCACCGCATAGCGGATTTCGCCAGCCTCTGTCGGGCGAACCCCTTTGCCAATTAAAAGTGCGGGCTTTATCGGTTGCAACACTTTCATATTTCTGGAGCCTAAATCAGGGCCATAAGGTGATAGGCCCGAGCTAAGCCCATGTGTTTTCACGCGTGGGTGTTTGGCAAAAACCTGCCTGATTTTTTCATGCCCTGCCGCGTCGCTTGGCTGCACAATAATGGCACCGGCTTTAAATGCATGGGGCTTGCCATCAGTTGTGCTTGCAGAAAACGGCAAAACACTGAGCCGTGGCTGTAGATCATCAGCCATGAGCGCTTGTAACAAATGTGGCGCGCGGTGCTGTTTCCATTCAAACACATAAGCCATCGGGGCTGAAACTATCGACGCGACGGGTTCGTTTTTATACGCCGTGTCGACTGGATCGGCACTGATGTTGTTAAGCTGACGCAAAGGCGAATACGGTAAATTAAATGCCAGTGGTAAATTCCATGTGGATATATCGTAAAAAACATTATCCTCGAAAGTTGTACGCGTTTCGAATAAGGAACGGATAAGGCCATATTGGGCCCCTTGCGGTTTCACCACCCATGCATGGTTTTGCGTATAGGTTTTCTTGCCGACATTAATCTTCCCGACGATCCCATATACCGGAATTTTATGCAGGCTGAGTATATCCAGCAGCTCTTGAGCGCGGGCACGATCCCCATCATCCGAGAACACATAGGCTTTCACCGGATTGGCTTTGGCTTTTTTGGCGTTTTCGACCAAGAGATTAAACCGATGGTTCAAAATATCATTGCGGTGGGCATCCGAGCCTTTCAGCAAGGAAATTGATGTGGCCAAATGGTTGGCAACTGCGTCTTGGAAACGCATCTCTACACCGTTCATATCGCGTGTATGGCCACGTACGGAACTTTGCTCGAACAAGATGCCTATGGTCCCTGCCCCGTCAGGATAGGTCGAGGCTTTACCATAGTAGAAATCATCATACCGTTCTTGGGTAAAATAAGGTTGCGAGCGGGCGTCGAGCGCTTTGGCATGAAACTCGGCCAGTGCGAAGGTAAGGCGTTGATTGTCCTTGGAGGTGAGAGGATGGGTGCGTTTGGGATGACCGGGCTGGAAGAAATAACTGGATGTACCGCCGCCCATTTCATGATAATCGCCCAAAATCTGCGGACGCCATTTTTGATAGGCTTTGATCCGTGCCTTTGATTCGGGATGTACAGTGACAATCCAGTCCCGGTTTAAATCAAACCAGTAATGATTGGTGCGCCCAGAGGGCCAGTTTTCATAGTGTTCACGATGGGGTCTGTCGAAGTTTTCACTGTCGCCTTTGTGCTGATTGACAAAACTAGCAAAACGCCCAAGACCATCTGGGTTTTGCATAGGCTCTATGATGACGACCGTTTTGGATAGGTATTCTTTGACCCATGCATCGTTGGACGCGGCCAGATAGTAAGCCACCAATGCGGACGCATTGGCGCCCGAAGCTTCATTGCCATGTACGCTATAGGCAAGGTTTATAACGAGGATATCTTCTGCTGCCGATTTGGCGTTTTGGTGCTTGGCTAACACCCCTTCGAGATTGGCAATGTTTTCCGGTGAAGATATATAAACATGGGTCAAGGCATGGCGTTCATGGGAATAGCCTATGGTTTCGATACTGACCCGTGCGCTTTCATCCGCTAGGCGACGCATATATCCTGTCAGGGCATCGGGCGAAATATGCCAATCGCCGATTTCATATCCAAGATAGGATTCCGGCGTCGGCATTTTGGCTTCAAATGCCGCGCCTTTCGGGAAATATTTTAGGGTCGGTTGCGCGTGTGCCGTGAGCGCAAAACAACTCAGTGCGTACACCATTATAATTTTTATTAAGTGCCCAAATTTCATACCGACCTCCCATATCAGGGTTGGACTTTACCGCCCAAAACGCAAATGTCCAACCCCTGCTGCGTCTTTGCAACGCTTGCGTGTCTAAGCCTGTCATACCTGAGTGGAGAAAAAATATCATGCAATTGATCGTTTCAACGGAACTTGCAAAACATCCCGTTTAATGATTACAGTGCGCTATGATAAAATTTTTAAAACCCACACTGCTCCTTGGCGCTGCCGCGCTGTCACTCACCGTGTTAAGTGCATGCGCTGAAAAATCGGGAGATAAAACGTCCGAAGCCACACCTATTGCCTTTCCTTCCACCTACACACCCCGCGAAAGCCAGACAACATACATTACCAATGCCCATGTTCTCGACGGGATTGGTGGGGAGTTCGCAAATACGAATCTGCTGATTGTTGGCGGAAAACTCTCCGCGATTGGCACAAACATCGACGCGGGAAGCGGTGATGTGCTGACGATTGATGCCAAAGGCGCGTGGGTGACCCCCGGCGTGATCGACATACATTCCCATCTGGGCGTATATGCGTCCCCCGGTGCCCGCGCACATTCCGATGGCAATGAGGCGACTAGTCCGATCACGGCAGAAGTTTATGCTGAACATGGTGTTTGGCCACAAGACCCCGGCTTTGCAGAGGCGTTGGCGGGTGGTGTCACTACAATTCATGTCTTGCCCGGATCGGCCAATTTGTTTGGTGGGCGCGGGATCACGCTTCGCAATGTGACGTCGCGGACCGTTCAGGGTATGAAATTACCAGACGCGCCGTACACATTGAAAATGGCCTGTGGGGAAAACCCGAAACGGGTCTATGGGCAAAAAGGCGGGCCTGCTTCGCGCATGGGGAATTTCGCCCACTACCGCAAAAACTGGATCAAGGCCCAAGGCTATAAGGCCAAACTTGATAAGGGCGAGATCAAGGCCGGCGACCGGAATTTGCAATTGGAAACCCTCGCAGGTGTGCTGAGCGGTGATATTCTTGTGCAAATGCATTGCTACCGCGCCGATGAAATGGCGCAAGTCCTCGATATGGGCAAAGAGTTCGGCTATAAAATCTCGGCCTTCCACCATGCGGTTGAAGCTTATAAAATTCCCGATCTGCTAAAAGAAGCCGGTACGTGTGCGGCTATGTGGTCCGACTGGTGGGGTTTCAAGATGGAAGCCTATGACGGGATTCGCGAAAACATCCCGTTCGTTCACGCTGCAGGTGCGTGTGCGATGATCCATTCCGATGACGGTACAGGTATACAACGGCTTAATCAGGAAATTGCCAAAGCCTGGGGACATGGTAACCGGGTCGGGCTTGAGATCAGCAAAGCGGATGCCTGGCGCTGGATATCTTCCAATCCGGCCAAAGCCCTTGGTATTTCGGATCAAACCGGATCGCTTGAAGTTGGTAAACGCGCAGATATTGTCATATGGACGGGCGACCCGTTCTCGACTTACACCAAGGCCAGCAAGGTTTTTATTGATGGTGCCTTACTTTATGACCGCGAAACGGGCTTGAAACCGGTGAGCGACTTCATGCTTGGCCAACCGAACACAGCGGCAGGAGAATAAAATGACGATATTCAAAACACTCCTGACTACAGTTGCCATTTCAGCCCTCGCCTCAACCAGCGCACTTGCGCAAACTCTGGTGATTAAAACCCAAAAGCTTGTGACAAACCAGCAACTGGGCGTGGTCGAAAACGGGACAATTCTAATCGAAGACGGGCGGATCAAAGCCATTGGTACGAATGCCGATTATCAAGCTGACAAGATTATTCAGGGAGAAACCGTTTGGGTGACGCCCGGTATATTTGCCGTTTATTCCCACCTTGGCCTTGTCGAGGTCAGTGCAGAAGCTTCTACCAATGATATAAATGCCAGTGACGCCGATGCCGGATTAAGCTTGCGCGCGTCTGACAGCTTTAATCCCCATGCGTCCAATGTCGCGGTTTCGCGCCTTGGCGGAATTACCCATGCGGCGGTGGTTCCTGATGCCGGGAGCACTATTTTTGGCGGCATTGGTATGGTCGTAAGTACAAATGGCAGTTTGGACACAGACCCAACACCAAGATTTATTTATGTAGAACTGGGTCAAGCCGGTGCAAATACGGCTGGTGGGTCGCGCTCTGCGGCACTGGGGTATTTGCGGTCTGCGCTTGAGGACGTTGCAAATCCTAACCGCTACAAGGACGGCGCCCATGATGGTGACGTGTTAAGCCGTTATGAGGCCAGTATTTTAAGACGTGCGGTGCGCGGTGAGATTCCGCTTATGATCGGGGCCGACCGGGCGGCGGATATTGTAAACATCATCAAGTTAAAAAAAGGCCGGATGAAAATTATCATTATTGGGGCCGCCGAAGGCTGGATGGTTGCAGACAGGTTGGCAGCAGCCAATATATCCGTGGTGATCGACCCGATTGAAAACCTGCCTTACAGTTTTGATGCGCTGGGCACCCGTCCTGATAATGCCAAATTATTACGCGAAGCTGGCGTCGATATGGCGATAATGACCCGTAGAGTCACAGGGGCCGGGGCGCATAATTTACGCCTGCTCACCCAACATGCGGGCAATGCCGTTGCCAACGGGCTAAGCTGGGACGAAGCGTTTAAAGCGATTACCCTTGCCCCTGCAACAATGATGGGCATGCCGTCTTTGGGACGCCTGCAGGCGGGTCAACCCGCAAATCTTGTTGTTTGGAATGGTGATCCCCTTGAAGTGACAAGCTCTGTCGTCGCCGTTATTATTGATGGCAAGGTTCAAGATTTAACCTCGCGACAAACGCAGCTACGCGATCGGTATCATCCGACCCGCACAGACAAGCCTGCCTATGGATATCGTCCTTAAAACCCTGAGGCATGCTTTACGCGGAGCCCAGACAAAGACAGGGGCAAAGGTAGGAGCAAGCGTAGGAGCAAAGGCGAGGATATCAGCTTGACGTAGTCATACTTAAGGTTATGGTAAACGAAATTTAACGTAAGGCCCATACGAATGCGGCCGAGATATACAGGTTATCTGATCTTCGAAACGGGATAGTTCGGTAACCGGAAAAGCAAGACCCTGACACAGACAAAAGACGATTCCGCAACGACAAGTTCTGTTGCCGAAGAAGAGATAACAGTAAGTTTTAAAGACTTGGGATTCGTACCTGAAATCCTGAAAGCCCTGGACGACCTTGGCTATGAAAAGCCGACGCCTATTCAGGCGCAAGCTATTCCTGCCGCCATGCAAGGGCGTGACGTGTTGGGCATTGCCCAAACCGGGACAGGTAAAACCGGGGCGTTCACCCTGCCTGTTTTACAGCGCATGGCCAAAGGACGGGCACGGGCACGTATGCCGCGTTGCCTGATCGTCTGCCCTACCCGTGAGCTTGCGGCTCAAGTGGCTGAAAATGTTGAACAATATGGAAAATATTTGAAAATCAGCATGGCTTTGCTGATCGGCGGCGTTTCTTTTGCCGAACAAGAGGCAAAGCTTAATCGCGGGGTCGATGTGCTGATTGCCACGCCCGGACGTCTGCTTGATCATTTCGAACGTGGGAAAATATTGCTAACCGGTGTGCAAGCGCTGGTGGTTGACGAGGCTGACCGTATGCTGGATATGGGATTTATCCCCGATATTGAACGCATTTTCAAACTGACCCCGTTCACACGACAAGTATTGTTCTTCTCGGCCACCATGCCAGACGAGATCAAACGTCTGGTTGACCAGTTTTTGCACCAACCGCACCACGTTCAAATTGCCCGCAAAAATATGACGGCTAAAACGGTGACCCAGCGCATTGTCAGAATGCCAAGAGGTGATTCGAAACAAAAACGCACCGCCCTTCGCTATATCATTGACAATAACGATGTAAAAAACGGCATTATATTTTGTAATCGCAAACGTGATGTGGATATTGTTGCGAAATCGCTCATGGTACATGGCCATGATGCGGCCCCAATCCATGGAGATTTAGCGCAATCCGTGCGGATGGCTACGCTGGAAAATTTTAAATCGGGCAAGTTGAAGTTTCTTATCGCGTCGGATGTAGCGGCACGAGGTTTGGATGTCCCAAATGTCAGCCATGTGTTTAATTATGACGTGCCTTCCCATAGTGAAGATTATGTGCACCGGATTGGCCGAACGGGCCGCGCAGGCCGCAAGGGCGACACAATTATGTTCGTGACGCCTATGGACGACAAATATTACAGTGCCATTCTAGATTTGATTAACGTCAAAGAAATTGAGGAAATAATCATTCCGGGTCTGGAAGATTTTCCGACCGAAAGCCGGGACAAAAATCGCGGCGGCCGCAACAAGCGTAATGACCGTGGACGCGGAAAAGGTAGAGACAGGCAGAAAGGCCGGAATTCAAACACCGACACGCGTCACTCCAAATCCGAGCGCACACATACAGATCAAAAACCACAATCCAGCGACACGTCTCGTGATGGCAAATCTCAAGATGACACATCCCGTGATAATACGTCCCGTGACAACAAGTCCCGAGAGAACAAACCTCAAGACAGCAGGCCACAAAACAAACCCCAGAATAAACCCGCAAAACAATCCGGTTCTGGTCAGGGTCAATCCGAAAGAGACAATGCTGCACAAGGGAAAAATCCCAAAAAGAAATATGGGCATAACACCCTGCCCAGCAATGACAAAAGCGGGTTTGGCGATAGCATGCCTGCCTTTTTTGGCGCCAAACTGGAAGATTAATTTATTTGAAATCAAAGACTTAAGGCGATTTTTTCGCTAAAATTGCAATGTAACCTTGACGTTTCTTTTTGTAACCTATACGTTACTTTTAATGTTTAGCGAAAGGTTTGCCATGTTGAAACATATCTCCACAGTAAAACTCGTGCTCATAAGCTTATTTGGCTTAGGTGCGGGTCTATTTACACTTTATGCTCACGCCCAGTCCTCACCCTCGCCGTTACAAGCCAGTTGGCAAGCCGCCATCCACGAAGCCAGAATGGATGCAGACCTCATCGGGGTCGGCGGGGCGATCCTGTACAAAGGCAAAATCGTCGCCCAAGCCGTTGACGGCCTGCAAATCAAAGGCAAGTCCCGTCCTCTAGAGACTGACAATCTTTTCCATATCGGATCAATCAGCAAATCCATGACGGCGACATTACTAGCGCGACTCGTAGAAAATGGCACTTTAAGTTGGGACAGTTCTGTTCAGGATACATTCCCAAACGTGGACATGCATCCTGACTGGAACGGCGTCACCATGGCGCATTTCCTCACGCACACCTCTGGTGTACAGGCAAACTTTCCGCGCGCAAGCCAATCCATATGGCCCACATCCGATGAGGCCTTACGTACAGCTCGTTTAAAGGCCGTATCAGCCCTCCTCTCCAATCCACCGCAATCTAAACCGGACGAGGTTTTCCGCTATTCCAATGCCGGCATTACCATTGCCGGGGTCATGGCAGAGCAGATCACGGGGAAAAGCTGGGAGAGCCTGATGCACACCGAGGTTTTCGCACCCTTAGGCATGAAAAGCGCCGGGTTCGGAGCCCCGCAATCAACCCAACAACATCCCCAACCTTGGGGGCACACATCAACCCTTGGCTTCAAACGCCCTATGGATCCAAGTAAACATGCCGACAATACCCCCATTATGGGACCTGCCGGCATCATCCATATGAATATGCGCGACCTTCTCATATTCGGGAATGAACACGCGCTCGGAATGCAGGGGAAATCCACATTTTTAAAGCCGGAAACGTTCAAACGTCTGCACACGCCCAAGCTAAATAACTATGCTTATGGGTTCGTTGTTCAACCGCAAAGCAAATGGACGGAAGGCCCGATCCTTTGGCATAACGGGACGAATACAATGTGGTATGCCCTGCTCGTGATTGCGCCAGACAGACAGGCTGTGTTTGTGATGACCAGTAATGATGGCAGTTTCAAAAAAGCAGAAACGGCGCTTTTCCCCCTTCCCCAAACTTTCGAATCCCAACTTACAAAAGGAAATTAAATCATGGCCCTTATCGACACACTGATTGCCCGTCGGCAAAAACTTCTTCTGATCGCCGCTCTCGGCTTCACCATGTGGCAAGGCGGCCTCCTGCTGAATAAAATGTTTCCCACGGATGACACCGCCCACGCCATCGCGCTTGCTATGACGTTAACGGGGGCCTTTCAATGGGCCGCATTCAGCATTGGATTTGTGCACTTTTCGCGCAAAGCCAAGCCCGAGATCGAGGCTTTAAACGATGAGCTTACCCGTAGTAACCGGGCAAAATCTCTTATGTATGGCTATATGGCTTTACTGGGGGCGATCTCGCTTCTGTTCGGCTTGAGCACTGTGCTTGGCCAAACCCGGTTTCCAGCCTTAAACGCTGATTTTATTATCCACGGCTTGTTGATACTCGCCGTTGTCTGCCCCATTTTATGCTTTTTCTGGCTAGAGCGTAGCAATGCCTAAACAACAGGCGCAAAGCCAACTTTGCAATCGTCTCAAAGAGATACGCGCACGCCATAATTTCACACAGGCCGAGCTTGCCGCCAAAGTCTCTGTCACCCGAAAAACTATCAATACGGTTGAAAACAATGTGTTTATTCCGTCTACGGTCTTGGCGCTTAAACTGGCGCGCGCCTTGGATGTGCGTGTGGAGGAGCTGTTTTATTTAAACGGGTCTTAATCGGTTTGCATTCTGGAGGCATATATCAATGTCATAATTCCCGAAATGAGGATTAGGACGATTAGGCCCATGTTAAGCGAACTTAGCCAATTCCACCCGAAAGCAAAATGGCAATACAGCCCCCCTGCAATGCCACCAGAGAAATTTAAAAACCAGCTGTACCAAGGGAGTTTATACTTACTTGTAATGCTCTGCCGTTGACTTCGCGAGACTTTGTATATCGGATGTTTCCACACCCAAAGAAATGAGAAACCACTCACGCCTAATGCAACAAACGTCCAAATACCTGCATCAAAAACCGTGACCAACATAAGCAAGGCCACAGAAAAATGTAAGATCGCGCCTTTTAGGTATAACGACTTAACCAGTTTTACTTCAGCTTCCATATAATCCCTCCCCAAGAATCAGATGCAAACACATACCACTTAAAGTGACTTTAGTGAAACTATGCGTGCTGGGGCACAATCGTCACGCTTTCGCCACATCCACACGCATCCGTCTGGTTGGGGTTATTAAAGGTGAAGCGGGAATGCATCATGCTGGTTTCATAATCAACAACAGAGCCAAGCAGGAACAAGACGGCCTTGGAATCCACAAGGATTTGCACATCTTTATCTTCAACCAATTCGTCAAGTGGCTCAACTTCGGCCACATAATCCATCACATATTCCATGCCCGCACAGCCGCCGTTTTTAACGCCTACACGTAGATAGCCCTGACCTTGTTCGTCAAGAATTTCACGCACGCGCTCTGCAGCGGCGTCCGTAAGGGTTACGAGTTTTGGTCTAGGGCGTCGTGCCATTTGGAACCTACTTTTCTTTTTAATGTTCGCATTTATCAAAACTTGATGCACAGGATCAAATTTTAGGAATGCCTAAAACATATTCAACTCAAGGCGCGCTTCGTCGCTCATTAAATCTGTTGTCCATGGTGGATCAAATACCATATCAACGACTACCTTATTTACGCCCTTGATCATGATGCAGGCTTCCTGCACCCAGATGGGCATTTCCCCGGCAACAGGGCAACCCGGAGCCGTCAGGGTCATTTCGACTTTCAATGTCCGGTCATCTTCCAAATTCACCGTATATATGAGGCCTAGCTCGTATATATCGACAGGGATTTCCGGGTCAAAAACCGTCTTGATCTGGGTGATGACATCGGCCGTAATACGCTCGATTTCCGCGTGGCTCGGTTTGGATATATCCTTTGGGGGCGACACATCAATGACGTCCCGTCCTGCACTTACAGAAGGAGTACCCGGTTTTATGTCTACATCTTCATTCATCATACGAGCCTATATAGTGCGCCCCCCTTAAGAAAGGAAGAGGCGCGCCTTCTTAACGCCTGCAATCAGGCGGTCAACTTCTTCTATTGTATTGTAAATTCCGAAACTGGCCCGGGCCGTCGAATGGACACCGAACACTTCCATAAGCGGCTGTGCACAATGCTGCCCTGCCCGCACGGCAACGCCGTAACGGTCAAGAATTTGGGCAACATCATGGGCATGTGCGCCTTCGAGTGCGAAGGACAATACGGCCCCTTTATTGGGTGCATTGCCAATAAGACGGAAACTATTGATCTCTTGCAAGCCTTGGAGAGCATGGTCATACAATGCCATTTCGTGATCGATAATGGCTTGCCGGTCAAAGTTTGAGAGCCAATCTATGGCAGCGCCAAACCCGATCGCTTCCATGATGGGCGGGGTACCGGCTTCGAATTTATGGGGAATGTCCTGGTAGGTGACACGGTCTTCGAACACGTCTTCGATCATCTCGCCGCCGCCCTGAAATGGCCGCAGACGTTCCAGCCATTCGCGTTTGCCGTACAAAGCCCCGATGCCGGTCGGGCCATAGAGTTTATGGCCTGTCATAGCGTAGAAATCCGCGTCAATGTCCATCATATCCACGGGAATGTGGACTGCGGCCTGGGTGCCGTCGACCACAAAGATGCAGTCGTGCTCATGGGCAATCCGGCCAATATCTTTCACTGGATTGATCGTCCCCGTCACATTGGACATATGCACGACCGACACCAGTTTTGTGCGTTTGGTGAACAAGGCTTTATAGGCGTCAAGATCAAGAGTGCCGTCTTCCAGAACCGGGATCCATTTGATCACGGCTCCCAAGCGTTCGCGCAGGAAATGCCAAGGGACGATATTGGAATGATGCTCCATTTTGGAGATGATGATTTCGTCTCCGGCCTTAATCTCGTCCATTAGGCCATAAGCGACCAAATTCAGGGCCTCTGTTGCGCCTTTGGTGAAGATAATTTCATTATTTTCGGCGGCGCCCAAAAACTTGGCAACCCGCACACGGGCATTTTCAAACGCCTCGGTGGTTTCATTGGCCATAGTGTGCAAGCCTCGGTGCACATTGGCATAGGAGTGCTCGAAGCTGTTGCGCATGGATTCGATCACAGCCAGAGGCTTTTGGGCACTGGCCGCATTGTCCAGATAGGCTAAAGGCTTGCCGTGGATTTCACGGGTCAGGATGGGAAATTGTTTGCGGATGGCCTCGACGTCAAAGCTCATAATCTCTGCTCCAACCAGTTGGAAATACGGGTCATGAACTCTGTATTATCCGCCATGCTTTCAAATGCCTGTGCGACAAAAGCCTGCGTCAAAAGCGCACGGGCTTGAGAGGCCGGAATACCGCGCTGGCGCATATAAAACAGAGCACTTTCATCCAGCGCGCCGACCGTATTGCCATGGGCACAGGCTACGTCATCTGCGTAAATTTCAAGCTCGGGTTTGGCGCGCACTTCGCACGTATCCGAGAGCATCAGCGCGTCATGGCGCATTTCCGCGTCTGTGAACTGGGCTCGCCTGTGAACATGGAATTTACCCTGAAACACGCCCCTCGCCTTGTCGGTGATAACTCCTTTTACGCTTTGGCGAATCTGGGCGTTTTCGTCTATTAAATCGATATGACTGGTCATGTCCACATGACGTTTTTCGTCCAGAAGATAGGCGCCGTGAATATCGACCTTCACGTTTTTACCTTGTGCTGTCAGTCTCGTTTCAAACCGTGACAGGCCAGCGCCAAAACTGAGCATATGCTGGGTGATTTCTCCATCCGTCTGCACATTTATTCGAGAACTTGCGATGCGAGTGGTGTCCGTATGGTCAGCGTGAAAAATTGTGCGGGTCAATTTTGCACCTTCGGATATGTCAAATTGCATGTCGAGATTGATGAAGCTCGCAGTGTCACTCTCATGGGTTTCGACGACACTTAGTTCAGCCCCCTTAGCCAGTTTGATCAATATACGGGCATGCCCGTTTCCCAGTCCGCTGATACGAATTGGTTGATCTGATTTATAGTTTTCGGGCGTCGAAATAACGATACAGTCTGTGACAAAACGGGCCGCAAACGCCCCCATCACAGTACTTTCAGCGGGAATTGTTTCACGTGAAACAATTATACCTTCAGGAACAGATATTTCCGGTGTGCAGATATTCGTCAGCCCTTGCTTCTGTCGCAAAGACGCACGCACATCCGTCCATTTCCAAGCTTCCATACGGCGATGCGGCAGGGCACCACCAAGTATGGTCTCGGCTTCTGTCAGCGCTGGTGTCGAGTTAGGCTGCATATGCGTCATAGCCCTCGGCTTCCAGTTTCTTGGCAAAGTCCGCGTCACCAGAGGCAACGATTTTTCCGTCTGCTAAAACATGCACCCGATCGGGTACGATGTAGTCGAGCAAGCGCTGATAATGGGTGATGATGAGCATGGCGCGTTCAGGGCCACGGAGTGCATTGACACCGTCGGCGACAATACGCAGAGCATCCACATCAAGACCACTATCGGTCTCGTCCATAATGATCATTTTCGGCTCGAGCATCATCATCTGAAAAATCTCCATACGCTTCTTCTCACCACCGGAAAACCCGACGTTTAAAGGCCGTTTAAGCATGTCCGGTTTTATCTTCAAATCACTGGCAATCTCCCTCGCCTTCTTGAGGAAATCGGGCGCGGACATTGGTTTGTCGCCACGGGATTTGCGCTGGGCGTTCAAAGCTGTGCGCAAGAATGTCATAGTTGGCACACCGGGAATTTCCAGCGGGTATTGGAATGACAGGAACATGCCTGCGGTGGCCCGTTCTTCGGGTTGCATGGCCAGTAAATCCTGGCCGAGATATTCCACAGACCCATCCGTTACATCATAGCCGTCCTTGCCGGTAAGCACATAGGACAGGGTTGACTTTCCGGCACCGTTTGGCCCCATAATAGCATGGACTTCACCGGCGGGGATATGCAGGGATAAACCGTTGAGTATGGTTTGAGCGCCATCATTGACGGTGGCCGTTAAGTTATTGATTTTTAGCATTGTTTTTTAGCCTTTAAACGCTGTCACTTCGATTTCTATTTTCATTTCGGATTTGATAAGCCCCGCCACGACCATGGTTGCGGCTGGACGAATTTCGCCAAAATACTTGCCAAGGATCGGGGTCACTTCATCGGCATATTTTGCGTCCGTAATTGTGTATTGCACCCGCACAACATGGCCAAGTTCGAAACCACCGGCCTCGAGCGCTGTCATGATGGTCTGGAAGGCGTTACTGGTCTGTTGAGCCACAGAGCTCGGCATTTCCATAGTGACGTAATTATAGCCGGTTGTGCCGGATACAAAGCACCAATCCCCCGCGACAACGGCGCGGGAATAGCCAAAGCTTTCTTCGAATGCACTGCCGGAAGAAATAAGCTTACGTTTTGGGTTTTTCGTCATGATATTTCCTAGAACTAATTTTGAATAATACGGGTATTTTGGTCGAGGACGAGACGCCACTCCCCCTCTTGCAGTTGAAAGCTCAACGTCAAAAAGGCATAACGCGGCGTACCGTCCGGCGTATCGCGGTAAGATGTTTTAATCAGGGCGACCGCGACCTCCTTGCCGACAATTTGACTGACAGGCTCAAACGTCATGCGCCAGTTTTTATCGGCAAACCAGTCTGCATGCATGGCTAAAACATCGGATTTTGTGGCAAGATACCCTCCGTCCGGGAAGACAAGCGGCAAGCCGTCACCCTTGGTAAGGGTTTGGGTATAAGCTTGCAAATCCCGATCTGCAATGGTGGCGAGATGCGTGTTAAGGGCCGTTTGAAAAGACGGGATGCCTGCCTGTTTTGGCGCACACGAAATCAGCAATACGCCTATCATGGCCATGCCTGCCAGGCGGGATTTTTTTCCAAATTCCATCACCCTAGCCCACACTTCCCTCAAGACTGATGGCGACGAGTTTTTGGGCTTCGACTGCGAACTCCATCGGTAGGTTTTGCAACACATCCCGACAAAAACCGTTCACCAGAAGCGCCACTGCATCTTCCTCTGAGAGGCCGCGTTGACGGCAATAAAACAATTGCTCTTCCGACAGTTTACTGGTCGTAGCTTCGTGTTCAAACTGGGCACTTGGCGTATTGCTTTCAATATAAGGCACCGTATGGGCCCCGCATTGATCACCGATCAACAGGCTGTCGCACTGGGTGAAATTGCGCGCGCCCGTCGCTTTTTTGTGGGCACTGACAAGGCCGCGATAGGTTTGGTTGGATTTACCGGCAGAGATACCTTTGGAAATAATCCGCGAACGGGTGTTTTTGCCAAGATGGATCATCTTGGTGCCCGTATCGGCTTGCTGGAAACCGTTGGTAATCGCAATGGAATAGAACTCGCCGCTGGAGCCATCTCCGCGTAAAATACAGCTCGGATATTTCCAGGTGATCGCAGAGCCGGTTTCCACTTGTGTCCACGAGACTTTGGAGTTCTTCCCGCGACAATCGGCGCGCTTGGTAACGAAATTATAAACCCCGCCCTTGCCTTCCGCATCGCCCGGCCACCAGTTTTGCACTGTGGAGTATTTAATCTCGGCATCTTCCAGCACAATTAATTCAACGACAGCCGCATGCAGTTGATTTTCATCACGCATCGGGGCGGTACAGCCTTCGAGATAAGAGACATAAGAGCCTTTATCGGCGATGATCAGCGTGCGTTCAAACTGACCTGTCCCCTGTGCATTCATACGGAAATAGGTCGAAAGTTCCATCGGACACCGCACACCCGGCGGGATGTAGACGAATGAACCTTCCGAGAACACGGCTGTGTTCAGGGTGGCGAAAAAATTATCCGTAGGCGGCACAACCGTGCCCAGATATTTACGCACCAGTTCGGGGTGGTTTTTGACGGCTTCGGAGAGCGGGCAGAAAATCACGCCGACCTTGGCAAGCTCTTCTTTAAAGGTCGTGACCACCGAGACACTATCGAAAACGGCATCTACGGCCACTCTCGGTGCGCCCTGCACTCCGGCCAGAACCTCTTGTTCTCGCAGAGGAATACCCAGTTTTGCATAAACTTCGAGCAGATCGGGATCGACCTCATCCAAAGATTTAGGGCCGTCCTTGTCGCTTTTGGGGGCGGCGTAATAATAAGAATCCTGATAGTCGATTTCGGGGTAATCGACCATGGCCCAAGTGGGCTCTTTCATGGTCAGCCAACGGGCATAGGCATCGAGACGCCATTCCAGCATCCAGTCCGGCTCATCTTTTTTGGCAGAAATGAACCGTACAATGTCTTCGTTCAAGCCCTTGGGAGCGAACTCCTGTTCAATATCACTTTCAAACCCGTATTTGTATTTGTCCGCCTCTAGAGCTTCAACGCCTTTTACGGTCTCGGTGACGATAGCGTCTTTTGCGATTGTTTTAATTTCGGCCATTATGCGGCTCCCTGAAGGGATAATTTACGGATTTTTGCCCATGCGGACAAAAAACGGTCTACATCGTTTGGGCCGCTCGTATAGCCAAGGCTGATGCGAATGGCGCCCTGCGGGGCCTTATCGGCCAAGCCCATGGCTGTGATGGCGCGGCTTGCGCCGACCTTGCCAGAGGAACAGGCAATGCCCGTAGACACACTGATGCCTTCCAGATCAAGCCCCATCATCAAGGTGGACGAAGAGGCACAAGGCACCGCAAACAGGCATGTATTGGGGAGACGCTCGGTGTTTCTTCCGAAAATAACCAGATCGGGTTCCATGGATTCAAGCCCAGTTTCAATCGCATCGCGTAGGGCGCGTGTGTGGTCAAGGTTTTCGGCCAGTTTGGCCGCAGTGCCAAATCCGGCGATGCCAGCGACATTTATGGTACCTGCGCGGCGGCGTTTTTCCTGACCACCACCAATGAGCAAATTTGTATACGGCGCGTCGGGGGCACAATACAGCGCCCCGACCCCTTGCGGGCCACCGATTTTATGAGCAGAAACAGCCAGATAATCCACATTGTAAATCATCGGGGTTTTGCCAAGGGCCTGCACCGCATCCACAAGGACATGCCCACCAGCTTCGTGCACCAATTCCGTTACGGTTTCGATGTCTTGCAAGACGCCGGTTTCGCTGTTGGCGGCGCTGATGGTGATACAGGGCGGGCCGTCTTTTACGTCCCAGTCTTTCAAACATGCACCGAGCCATTCCATATCAACCAGACCGGTTTCCAGTGTCGGGATGATGTCTACGCGCGCACCAGATGCTTCGGCGGCGAGAATGGAGGCGGGATGATCCATGCCGGACACCAGAATACGCTTTGCGCCGCCTTCGACGGCAGATTTTATGGCTGTGTTCACGGATTCGGTGCCACTGGCGGTAAATATTAAATCCTGAGCGCAGACGCCCATAGCCAGTGCGACCGCTTCGCGGCCGTCTGCGACAAGCTTGTGGGCGGCTCTGCCGGCCCCGTGGGGGGCAGAGGCGTTACCGGGTGTGTTCAGGGCCTGCACCATAGCGTCTATGACCTCTGGGCGGGCTGGTGAGGAGGCATTGTGGTCGAGATAAACACGTGTGCTCATGAGCTTGCCTCCATCATATCGGGGACACTATCAGCAACCACATTGGCAGCGCCCACATGGGGAGCGATCACATTGGGGAATCGCTGATCGATCACATCTTGTATGCTGATGGCGCTGAAAAAACCTTCGATATGATCTTCCATGGCCTGCCATAGATCATGGGACAGGCATTTTGCGCCTTTGCCGGTACAACCCATGCCGATATGGTCTGCACATCGTTTGGTTTTGACGGTTTCGTCTACGGCGTGAATAACCGTACCGATTCGAATTTCATCCAGAGGGCGCGCCAGAATATACCCGCCTTGCGCGCCGCGCACACTGGTGACAATCCCTGCTTTACGGAGTTTACCGAATAATTGCTCCAAAAAACTGAGAGAAATATTTTGGCGTACAGAGATATCGGACAGGCTGACAACACCGGCATTATTGCTATTTACGGCAATATCGGTGACAGCCATCACGGCATATCGGGCTTTCGCAGTTAATTTCATCAATGTACCTGTAATTTATCTCGCTTTTTCACGCAGGGCTTGTTAGAAGGCGCGCGAAACACTATTTCTACTGCGAATTTACGAATTCCGACTAAAACAGTCAAGTATAATAATTCGTAATATTTTCGCCTTGAAGATAAGCACAACAGAGACCAATTTATGCCTGAAGTAATTTTTAACGGCCCAGAGGGACGACTTGAAGGACGCTATCACCCAAGTGCCGATCCTGCTGCCCCCTGTGTCATCATTTTATCTCCTCATCCCAAAGCTGGCGGCCATATGGATCACCGGATTCCGGTTGCCATGTATGAGGGATATAAAGCGCGCGGATTTTCCGTATTGCGGTTTAATTATCGGGGCGTAGGTCGCTCTATCGGTACGTATGATAATGGTTCGGGGGAGCTACAAGATGCTGCCTACGCACTGGATTGGCTACAAAGCTTTAACCAGAATGCCCCGTTCAGTTGGGTCAGTGGATATTCATTCGGTGCGTGGATCGGAATGCAACTGTTGATGCGTCGTCCTGAAATTGCCGGGTTTATTTCCATGTCCTTGCCGACCAACACATATGACCTGGCCTTTTTGGCCCCGTGTCCAACCTCTGGTCTCATCACCTATGGCAGTCTGGATACGATTGTGCCACCAGAAGAAGTGGAACGGGCGATCGGCAAAATCCGCACGCAAAAAGGCACGCAAGTTCATGGCGCGTTGATTGAAGGGGCGGATCATTTTTATTCAACTGGTCTAGCCACGGCGATCGAGGAAACAGAGAAATATCTCGATGAAGTTCTGGACGAACGGTATTGCCCTTATAGAGAGCCATTACTCCTCGAAGACTAGCTTCTCGAAGGTTAGGCTTTCAAAGGATGGGCGCTGGCGCGTTTTCCACCGCTTACGGACTTACTGACCCCTGTGGTCTCTGGCGTTGACAGGGGCAATCCACGTACACTGCGGACGGCCAGATAGGCGAAGGCTTCGGCCTCGAGATCGTCTCCACGCCAATGCGTCTGTTCGGTGGTTAATATGGTGCCGATATTTTGTTCTTTGAGCGCCGCCAGTATAGCCGGATTTTTCCGCCCGCCGCCGCAGACGATTACGGCCTCGGCAACTGGATCATTGGACGTTTTATACTGGTTTACTGTGCGTTGGATGGCCATCGCGGTGAAGGCGACAAGGGTTGCGGCGCCGTCTTGTACTGATAGTCCGCGCATGTCTGCGAGCACATCGAAATCCCAACGATCTGCGGACTTTGGTACGGGTTTTGTGAAAAACGTGGCGTCTAGCCATTTTTCCACCCGCGATATATCGGGTGTTCCCGCCAAAGATAAATGACCGTCCTTGTCAAAATCGCCGCGTCCGCAATGCTTTACCCATGTATCGAGCGGGCCATTGCCCGGTCCGCAATCACTTGCCCGTACCGTTCCGTCCGCCTCTAACAAGGTCGCATTCGAGACGCCACCTATGTTGAGGACGATTGCAGGGCGCTTCAGTTTTGAATGCGCTAACAGGGCTTGGTGATAGAGCGGGGCCAGCGGCGCACCCTGCCCGCCTTCGCGGACGTCATTGGTACGGAAATCATAGATGATGTCGACCCCGAGCGCGTCTGCCAGAACCTGTCCGTTACCTAGCTGAAGCGTTGCACCGCGCTGTCCATTTTCAGGGGGGCGATGCAAAACGGTTTGGCCGTGAAATCCGATGAGGTCTATTTTGCGCCCTTTGTGCTCAGTGGCCTTTAACAGGGTTTGTGCGGCTTCGATATGGGCGGTGTGCAGGATCTGTTCGGCTTGGCTAAAAATATTGGGTGGGGGGCCGGTGAAATTCCATGCCAAGGCGGCTTGGGTGGCGCCGTGGAGTGTGTGTTTCTCGGCCTCGGTATAGGGGCGGAAATGTGTGGCGCCAAAGTTGAAAATTTGTTCGCCGTCCGTGTCCAGAATGGCCGCGTCGACCCCGTCTAACGAGGTGCCGCTCATCAGCCCAATGGTATTATAGCGTATATTCCCCATCTTATCTCTTTCACTTCAGGATTCGCTTTGTTAGAAGCGCTTTCCACACTAAAGCGAACCGCATGGGCGATACAATGGCAAATTATAAATCCGACTTGATGAAAACCCTGACCGGGCGCGGGTTTTTGTATCAGTGTACGGATGAGGCAGCGTTGGATACATTGGCAGCTACATCTGCTCTGAGCGGCTATATCGGGTTTGATTGCACAGCCCCTAGCCTGCATGTGGGTTCGTTGGTTCAGATCATGATGTTGCGCATTTTACAAAAAGCCGGTGGCAAGCCGATTGTCTTGCTGGGTGGAGGCACAACCAAGATTGGCGATCCTTCTGACAAGGACAAATCCCGTCCGATCCTGACGTCCGAGAAGATCGAAGAGAACAAGAACGGGATCAAGCGCGTGTTCGAGAAATTCCTCGACTTTGACGGGCCAAACGCGGCGATCATGGTCGATAATGCAGACTGGCTCGACAAGCTGGGCTATATCGAGTTTTTGCGCGATATTGGCAAGCATTTCACCATTAACCGCATGGTGCAACTTGAAAGCGTCAAGCGCAGGCTCGAACGCGAGCAGCCTATGACGTTTTTGGAGTTTAACTACACCTTGTTACAGGCCTATGATTTCTCGGAGCTTAACCGCCGGTACGGGTGTCGCTTACAGCTTGGGGGTTCGGATCAATGGGGCAATATTGTTGCGGGTGCGGATTTAACCCGTCGGCTTGAAAGTGTGGAAGCATACGGGTTTACCACGCCGCTTATTACCACCGCGTCGGGCGGAAAGATGGGAAAAACCGCAGAGGGCGCAATGTGGCTAAACGCAGACCCGTCTTTGGGTAAAGACTATTTCCTAAGCCCCTATGATTACTGGCAGTTCTGGCGCAATACCGAGGATGCAGATGTGGGTAGATTCCTGCGCTTGTTCACGGATTTACCGCTTGAGGAGATCGCCGCTCTAGAAGCTTTGGAAGGTGCCGAGATCAACACCGCCAAAGTACGGCTCGCCAATGAGACAACGACCCTGCTGCACGGGGCAGAGGCGGCACGTACGGCAGAGGACACAGCCAATAAAACCTTCGCGCAAGGTGGGAGTGCGGCCGGATTGCCTACATTCGAGTTGAGCCAAGACGCATTGAGTGCCCTGACTGTCACGGACGCAGGGGTTTTGAGCGAGTTGTGTGCCTCCAAAGGAGAAGCCAAGCGCCATATCAAGGCAGGGGCCCTCAAAATCAATGATGAGGCGGTGCGTGATTTTACGGCCCTACTGAGCACGGCAGATGTAAATGAGGACGGGGTTATCAAGGTTTCCGTCGGTAAAAAGAAACACGCGCTTTTAAAACCGGTTTAGATCGCCGTCCCCCCTTAAGGGTCAGGGTTATTGTTTTTGCTCTTCAATCAGCTCTTTGATATTCGGGTCCATAATATCGTCGCGTTTCACATCAAATATACGTCGTAAAAACCCCGGGGTCAGGGCTGAAAGTGGGTTTACGCTTACCTGTGTGGCTTTGAACGGCCCTTTGACCGTGTAATTGAGAGCGAATATGCCTTCCCCCTTCTTCCCGACGACAATATCTCCCAAGAGCGGAATATCGGCCAAAAGCGAGTTGACCGTATAGGCGGGCACCAAGACCCCGTTAAAATCGAGGGTCTGGTTATCAACCCTAATATCACCTTCGCCGGTCAAGCCGAGAGCCGGGCCAGACGCACGGCCATTGCGTATTTTAAAAGCCCCGTCTTCGAGGGAAAAATCCATTTCGAGCACCTCAAACTTCATGCCGCCGCCGCTCAGTGTATCTGCTAGGCCTTGTAATGAGGCCAAAGACAGGATTTGTGCAAAAACATGGGCGCGCACCAAAGTAAAGTCCGTCAATATAGCCGTGCCGCTCAGACCGCGTTTTTCCCCCGACAAAGGCAATTGCCCATCAATGCGTAAAACGCCATCCCGAATACTGTCTATGCCAAGAAGGGCGAGGGCCGCATGTGAAGCATCGGGCACATTTATAAGCACACGGCCCATTTGGGGTGTTTGCTGGGGTGTTTTCCCATCGGCAGGTGCTTGCCCCTCATCACGTTTTATTTCGGCTAAAAACGGGCCGCCTTTAGTCTCTCCGGATAATTTTGCATGCTCAACCCCGACCCCGTTATGGGAGAACAGGGCCGTTGCATTGCCAAGACGATAGTTTTCGTTCAACTCCAGAGTTTCCAAACTGGCGGTCATGAGTATCGGCGCGGTCACTGAACTGGATTGGGTGCGAAAGGCTTTGTCTACCCATGTGGTAATGTTTAGATATTTCCCGTCTATGTCGAGGGCAAGTACCCCTTGCGGCGTTGGTTTGGCTTTGAGCTTTGCTTCAATGAAATTTTCAATATAGGCGTTTGATATATCAAGGCTTTCCAATTGAAAATTGCGGCTGAGTGCCACAGATCCGGCAAATGACAATCCGGGGGCTTTTATGGTGAAATTTTCTAAACGCCCACCACCCTGCGATCCATTATTTTGCGCATCAATGACCAATCGGCCCGTCAACAGGCCTGCCTCGCCCTGCGCCTTCCCCCACAAACTGCCAATATTAACGTCCGCATTTGTGAAATCGGCAGAGATATTTGCTGCTTGCACGTCAAAACCATCCCCCTGCCCCTGGAGCACCACATCAATTTCACCGCCAAAATGTCGGCGTAGACCTACCCCGAAATTGTCCAGATCATCGCGCGCAATGGTTCCGCTTAATGTGTATTGGGCCGACACTTGAGGTATTTCAAACCGTTTATGCCAGTCCAGAGCGGTTTGCCATTTCCCGAGTTTAACAGGGCCGTTTATTTCCGCGCCGCTTTTATTGGCGTGAAGCGAAAGGCGTCCGTCATTTAGCGTGTGTTTTCCATATCCGGCCGGAATGCTGACATCTATAAAATCACCCGTCAGTTCATAAAGAATACGGTTTGGGTCGAAATGTTCGAGGAGTGGCCGCGTAATTTGTAAACGCGCGGTGCCCGTGCCCTCAAATTCGTCGGGATCAAGCCCAAATCTATCCGCGTATTCGAACGGTTCAAAATTACTGATCCTGAGCATTTCAGTGATCGTACCCCTGCCTTCAAGATCAATGGTAAAATCGCCGCCATGCGGGCTTAGGCGCGGAATGAGAACCGTGCCTTTTTCAATCTCAAGTCCGTCTACATGTCCAGCCGTCAAATGGGTTACAAATTGATTGCCTTGCAAAACGCCATACCCTGCACCGTCGCGAAGCCATGGCATTTTACGTAAATAACGGATATTTACGTCATCAACCTCAAAACCGATGTTCAAATGTTCATCCTCTATACGCCGGTTGCGAATATCATTATCATCCAACGCTACATGAACTTTCAGCTTGGAAAAGTCGGCGGTTTGCAAGGACTTGACCATCCAGTTGCGGGCCCCCAAAGCGAAATCCTTGGGCCAGAATGCCAAAATTTGATCCACGCGCATACTGCCGTCGATCACGCCGTCCACATTGAGCGCCGTGAAACCTCCGCCCTCTTGCCCCTGAACAGAGGCGTTTACGTCCGTTTGAAAATTACCAAAATCAAGTTTGATGGCATCCAATTTCAGGGTCCGGGCTGCCAAATTGATGCCGCCGCGTATATCCCCGGATTTTATCTTTATTGGGCCATCAAACCGCTTCCCCGGATTTATGCGCACGTCCTCTACGGCGAGATCAAACACCATTGTGTCTTTCATGAACCCGTTTTGGGCAGACCCGATATTTTTGAAAGCCCCCTCAGCCTCTATATTCAGCGCCTCGCTTTCAATGCTTATATCCGACAGAGCTACCGATTGGGCCGGTACATCATAGTCGGCCTGAATGCGGGCATGGGAAAACGGCTTGTAACTTGTTCCGGTTTTTAGACGCCCCTCGCCTGCGCTGAAAAACAGCTTTAAATCCTGTAGCCCGCCTTCCGCCACACTTTTCACCTCGCCCTTTAACGTCACAGGGGCGTCCAGATTGGCGAGAGCTGTAAATGTGCCCCGTGTGGGCGCAATGTCTATGGGACGCACGCCTTCAATAGCAAACCGGGCAAAAAACGAACTGCGGTCCGGCACAGTTTGCAGCTCCAGACGAAAAGGCGCTTTGTCTTTGCCACTGATCAACTGGCCATGGCTTTCAATATTGATTGTGTTGCCGTCAAAACTATAATCCCCGCTCATACCCTCTATGGACAGGGACAGCTGTGAAGCTTCATCGAGAACAAATAACTGCACGGCGTGCGCAGTCAGGCTTTCAAGCGCGCCCACCGCACTTGTTTCGGCACTTCCGGCTTTGGTATTTCCAACTTGGGTATTTCCAACCTTGGTTTTTTCTGGGTTCGAACTCCAAAGCGGCACAACCCGCTCGAATGTGTCGGGCGTGCCAAGCCCGATTTGAATCTGCCCGTCACGTTTGCGCGCAATCGTCAATGCGCCCCCGTCAATATGGAGTTTTGTCAATTTGGGTTTCGCCCACGAACCGGAGCGAAAGGAAAGTTCCGCGCGTATATCGGCAATTTCCTGATGCGTCCCGTCCTCTCCTATAATATCGACATGGGCGGCGTGAAACTCAATCGCTTGCCGGTCTTGTATCCACCGTGCCGTATTTGTTTCTATATTCGCCGTTCTGCCCGAAAACGCGCTCTTCAGTTGTTGTTCGTAATAGGGTTTGAATAATTTTAAATCTACCGAGGGTCGGCTCATCAGGACGGATATTGTACCCAGACAGACAATCAGAAGTGACAGGCCTGTGCTGAGCACCTCCCCAACTATTTCTGCGCTCGTATTTACAAATCTTGGATCAAGTTTAGCCCACAAGCGTTTTGCAAAACCCCGTAGCTTTTGCGCCCACTGCCCTAACTTGCTCTTTAGTAGATTCTCAGCCATAGACATCCCGTACAATTGTGTCATAGGGCCGTATAATTGTACTATAGAGCCGTATAATGAACTGTGTCATAGGGCACTGTACTACATGGGCCAAATTACAAAAGGATAACATCATGGATATTGGACAGATCGCCCCAGATTTCAACCTATCTACGGACAGTAGCGGGATTGTCACATTGTCAAATTTGCGCGAAAACATGGTTGTCCTGTATTTTTATCCCAAAGATAACACGCCGGGATGCACGAGTGAAGCTATCGCATTTAGCGAACTTAAAGCAGAGTTTGATGCACTAGGTGTTAAGATTATTGGCGTTTCCAAAGATTCACCACGCAAACACGATAATTTCAAGGCTAAATATCAGCTTAACATCACTCTGGCCTCTGACGAAGAGGGAGAAACGATCCGCGATTACGGTGTTTGGGTAGAGAAAAAACTGTATGGGCGGGTGTATATGGGTATTGAGCGCGCGACGTTCCTGATCGCCGCAGACGGCAGCATTGCCCATGTCTGGCGCAAGGTTCGGGTGAAAGGCCATGCCCAAGATGTGCTCGACACCGCGCGTAGCCTCCACGCGTCTTGAAGCTCGTAATATGCACTCCCTTCACCATGCCGCCTGTCAGGTTCTTGTGGCCAATACCCCCGATGATAAAACGGCGCGCGCACATGATCTGGCGCGGCTTTGGCGGGAAAATGCGCTGAGTTGGGACAGGCCAGAGGATAAGAGCGCAGAGAATGAAGCGCCGACCCATCCCGGTAGGCCGGACGCACCGGAGCTGGTTTCACCCCGGGATATGGGACGGCGCAGGCTGGGCAGCCAAAAAGGCCGGTGTGCCCTTTTGCACGCGATTGCCCATATCGAATTTAACGCCATTAATCTCGCCGCCGACATGGTCGCCCGCTACGCCCAAGACCTGCGCATTGCAGACGAGGTGCGGGCCGAGTTTATTACGGACTGGGTGGGGGTGTGCGATGATGAGGCTCGGCATTTTACCATGATCAATACGCGCCTGATCGAGTTGGAGTCTCATTACGGGGCTTTCCCGGCCCATAACGGTCTCTGGGAGGCTGCGATTTCAACTATGGATGATGTTGCGGCCCGCCTGGTTGTCGCGCCAATGGTTCTGGAAGCGCGCGGTTTGGATGTGACCCCCAATATGATCCGTAATCTTGAAAAGGTGGACGACATTCGGAGTGCAA
The DNA here is from genome assembly GCA_002733605.1 of Robiginitomaculum sp. Classification (GTDB taxonomy): domain Bacteria; phylum Pseudomonadota; class Alphaproteobacteria; order Caulobacterales; family Maricaulaceae; genus Robiginitomaculum_A. Next base: position 26,415 of record NVWK01000014.1, on the reverse strand, counting down.
ACATCCTTAAAACAATCTACGAAGAGGAAATTGGGCATGTTGCGGCGGGTGCCCGCTGGTTTTTGCATATTTGTGAGCGGGAAAATCGAGAAAATGCAAAATATTTTAAAATATTATTAGACAAACACTTCAAGGGACTTTTAAAGCCGCCATTTAATGAAGAAGCTCGGGAAAAGGCAGGTTTACCGTTATCTTTTTATAAACCATAAGCGGTTTATGCCGCGCATTATGCCTACCTTAACCATGGTTTTTAACAGTTATATTAAATTTTATCCGCAAAACCCACTTTTTTCTTGAAAATTTGTTAAAACATCTGTCCTATAGGGAAACCAAGTCAGGTTAAGGGGACACATGTTAACGGACACGATGACCACTGTTAGGGAGCGCATTTTAAAGCTGTTTCCAGAGCGCCAGTTCATACATAGGACAGGCGGTCAGGTAAACTATTTCATGCTCACGACCCGGACTCAACTTATCATCAGCACTGTTGTTGGCATTGTACTTATGTGGTCCACCTTCACATTCGCGACATTTCTTTGGGGTCAAAGCCCTATGGAGGCAGGCGCACGGAAGTTACGGGTACAAAAACAGGAATTTAATCGCCACCTTGTTAATCTGGATGCAAAAGTGAGTGATGCCAAGGAACTTTTGGGGCGACAGCAGGCAGAATTCAAACTGGCAGCCGAAAGTTTCGAGCAAAAACACAATACAATCGTCACCATGCTGACACAGGGCGGCATTGCTATTGACGAGACAGAACTTGATACCCTTATGTATGCACGAAGCGATGTTTTGATGTCGCCGGTTGTGTTAGATGTTGTCGCACGTCAGCCCCGCAGGGCTTTTGGCCAACGTAGCACTCTACAGACCGGGACTATTCTTGATGCTTCAATGGTCAGGCTTGAAGCCGACCAGAATGAAATTCTGGTTGAAGGCGAAGCAAAAATTCAAACACGGATTGAAAGAAACCGGGCTATTTTAAGAGCCACCGGCCTACCGCTTTCAGATATTTTGAAAAATGGTAGTTATGGCGTTGGCGGGCCTTTTGTTTCGTTAAATGAAAACGGGGACATGGCAGAGAATCAGGGCAAAGTAAAAACCGGCGCTTTCCTCCCCCATCTTGAAAGTATAAAAGCGCGGGCAGCAGAGGTTGAATCTCTGGACAAAGCCCTTGCCTCTGTGCCTTTGGCCCACCCTATTGATGCCGAGAGCTACCTGACCAGTCCTTACGGACGTCGTAAAGACCCGTTTACCAAGCGCCCAACCATGCATACGGGCATTGATATGGCCTCCTACCGGCTTGCACCCATCGTTGCGACTGCGGACGGGAAAGTAAGCTTTGTGGGCAGACGGTCCGGCTATGGACGTGTTGTGGAAATTGATCATGGCCACGGCTTCAAAACCCGGTATGCCCATTTGGCTAAAACCAATGTGAAACGTGGGCAATCTGTAGAAAAAGGTGAGAAAATTGCCGGCATGGGTTCATCCGGGCGCAGTACGAGTACGCATCTTCACTACGAAATCTTCTTCGAGAAAAACAGGCAAAACCCTGCCACATTTTTGAAAGCGGGCCAATATGTTCAATAAACCTTCCCCTTCTCCTTCTCCAGTACCGGCTGAACCAGTACGGAAATCAACGACAGGACGTTCTATGACCAAAGCCCCCTCAATTCTTGGTAGTGATCTTGTCATAACGGGTGAAATCAACACGGATGGCGATGTGCAAATCGAAGGCCGCCTTGATGGCAATGTAAAAGCCCTCACTCTGACAGTTGGAGAACAAGGCACCGTCAACGGCAATATCAAGGCCGAAACCGTTCATGTTCTTGGTAAGGTCACCGGCAAAATTGAAGCTGGTAGTGTCGTGCTTGCTGAATCAGCAAATGTACTGGCAGATATTCTTCAAGATCATATCTCTATTGCAAATGGTGCGTTTTTTGACGGGACATGTACCCGTAAGACCAAGCCCGCAGGCACGGCAAGTGTCGTCCCACAATCGCAGGCGCAAGCGCAATCACCTATGGCGCCAATGGATAAGGTTGCCGCTAAAAAATAGCGCCTGCCTGTTTGCAACTTAATTCACGCTCTCGTCTATGTTCGCCGCAAGAGAGGCTGCGAGGAATATATCTATATCTCCATCCAGCACACCGTTGACATCTGAAGTTTCTACGCCTGTACGCAAATCCTTGATCAGCTGATAGGGCTGTAGGATGTAGGAGCGAATTTGCCGCCCCCAGCCAATTTCAGATTTTGAGTCCTCGTCAGCCTGCGCACTGTCTTCACGTTTTTTCAGCTCAAGCTCATAGAGGCGCGCCCGCAACATATCCCAAGCCTGAGACCGGTTTCTGTGTTGTGAACGGTCATTTTGACATTGTACGACAATACCACTGGGCATGTGGGTAATCCGCACGGCACTGTCGGTTTTGTTAATATGCTGCCCACCAGCGCCCGAGGCACGGTAAGTATCGACCCGACATTCGGACTCATTGATATCTATTTCAATATTATCGTCAATTTCGGGAAACACCCATGCACTAGCAAAACTGGTATGACGGCGCGCACTGGAATCAAACGGCGAAATCCGCACCAGTCTATGCACACCGGATTCCGATTTCAGCCAGCCAAATGCATTATGGCCTTTAATGAGAATGGTTGCAGATTTTAGGCCAGCGCCATCGCCTGCATGTTCTTCCAAGACTTCGACCTTCATTTTGTGAGCATTGGCCCAGCGCACATACATGCGCAACAACATTGCAGCCCAATCCTGCGCCTCTGTCCCGCCAGCACCCGAATGGATTTCCACAAAGGCATTATTCATATCGGCTTCGCCGGACAATAATGTTTCCAGCTCCGCTTTGGCGGCTGTCTTTTGCAACGCGTTCAAGGTCTCGAGCGCCTCGACGCCGACGGCTTCATCGTCTTCCATCTCGGCCAGTTCGGCCAAGTCGAGCGTGTCTGCCAGTTCGGTTTCCAAAAACTCGATTTGTTCGAAGGCTTGTTCTAGCTGGCCCCGCTCGCGCATAAGCTCTTGTGCTTTTTGTGGATCATCCCAAAATTTGGGATGTTCTGATAATGCACCAAGTTCTGCGAGGCGGCGCTGGGATTGCTCCCAGTCAAAGACGCCTCCTTAGCAGTTGGACAGACTGCTTGATCTCGGCGGCAAGGTTTTCGTGTTCAGCGCTCATGACGGGTCTTCAAATTATAAGGTGGATATTGGAAAGGAGTACCTAGTACAGACCATCGTCCAAGTCCACCTCATCTTCTTGAGGTTTTGGCTGTTTTGGAGCTGGTTTTTGTATCTGCGGCGTCACAGGATTTGTAACCGGTACAGAATTTCCATTCCCGGGAATCCCGGGTCTTAGCCCAAGTTCGGGGCTTGGCCCAAGCTTGGAGATTTGTCCGGATTGTTCATCCCTGCGCCTTTGCCCATTGTCAAAACCGAAATCATAACCCGTATAGCCGCTTTGTGCGCCGCCAATGCTTATTTTACGTTTTGTGCCCCCTAGACGTGGCTCTGTACCCGGTTTGAAGGATTCGTATATGAAGCCCGGGGCGCCGATAAAAGAGGCCTCTCCGGTCAATTGGTCGACAGGCGCCAAAAGCACACCCTCGGGAATACGAAATGATACTTTCGGCTTGTTTTTCAACACGTCCGCCATGAAGAACCGGAAAATAGGCCCGGCCGCTTTTGCACCCGTTTCCGTGCCGAGCGAACGCGGCGTATCATAACCAACATAGACACCGGCGACGAGGTCGGGCGAAAAGCCCATAAACCACGCGTCTTTATAATCATTGGTCGTGCCGGTCTTACCGGCGATCGGGCGACCGAGCCGCAACATCTGGCGACCTGTGCCGCGTTGGACAACCCCTTCCAGCATGGATGTCATTTGATAGGCTGTGACGGGGCTGAGCACGATTTCTCTCTCGTCGGGCAATTCGGGCGGCACCGAGAAATCCCACTCTTCCACCGCGCACTCGGGGCACACACGATCATCATGTATATAGACAGTTCGGCCTTTATTATCTTGCACACGGTCCAGCAATGTCGGGTTCACCCGTTTACCACCATTGACAAGGGCCGCATAGGCGGCCGCCATGCGCAATAATGTGGTTTCGCCTGCACCCAGCGCCCATGCCAGTTCCGGCTTGGTCGTATCATAAATGCCGAAATTGCGGCCATAGCGTCCGATAATGCCCATGCCAATATCGTTGGCAAGGCGCACGGTCATTGCATTTCTGGATTTTTCAAGTCCCAGACGCAAGGTTGAAAGCCCATAAAATTTGCCAGCATTAAAATTGGCCGGTTTGTAATATCTCGGGCCGCATTCCTTCTCTTCAGCCCCATCAAGGTTTTCCAAATCTGTAATTTCAGACGGAACAGGATCAGGTGTTGCGGCTTCTCTCAAGGCTTGACCATCTTCGTCCACCTGCCCGAAACGCAACGCCACAAGCCCCTGCTCTTCCAGTTCTGCGCAACTTTCATTACGGTCATTGTGTTCAATCACAAACGGGGCATCGAGCACCTGACTGACCGGCGTAAATCCGCTGTCAAGTGCGGCCGCATACACAAACGGTTTAAAGGCCGAACCCGGTTGGCGGTAGGCTTGGGTGACACGGTTAAACTGGCTTTGATTAAAGCTATATCCGCCAACCAGCGCCAAAACCCGCCCTGTATGCGGGTCCATAGCAATAATGCCGCCATTGACCTCGGGAATTTGCCGTAAGTTATATTCGGTTGCAACTTCTTCCTTGTTAGGTGTGTCTTTGGTTTGAACAAGAATGATATCGCCCTTGGACAACACTTCGGAAACCGTTTCCGGCTCATTGCCCACTCTGCCGCCTGCAAGCGCTTTGCCGGCCCAATCAATATCGGCAAGTCCGAGCGTCCCGTTTTCGCCTTCGACAAAGCCAAGTTCGGCCGTTTCTGCGCCTGCACTCAGCACGACAGCGATTTGCCATGGGGCAATATCACGTGGCGTCTCAAATTCTTTTAGTGCCTCTTGCCAGTCTTTATTGTTGTCCATATCCAGCCGCCCCAGAGGGCCGCGATAGCCATGACGGCGATCATACATTTCCAGACCCCGGCGTAGGGCGGTGCGGGCCGCCAACTGCATTTTGGTATCAAGGGTCGTGCGAATGGACAGGCCGCCCTCATTAAGCTGTTTTTCGCCGTATAATGTATTTATCTGTTTGCGAACTTCGGCCACGAAATACTCTGCCGCCAAATACTCCTCGCCAAACAAACGATTGGCGATAACCAAGTCTTCTTGCTTGGCGATTGCGGCCTCTTCCCCGGTGATATATCCGTCCGCCGCCATACGGCTAAGCACGTAATTGCGACGGTTAATCGCCTTCTCCATGTTTTTGTCAGGCTGATAATTATTGGGCCCTTTTACCAGTCCGGCCAAATACGCCATTTGCCCGAGCGTGAGATCATCCAGCGGTTTGTTAAAATAGTTGAGGGACGCGCCGGCAATGCCGTAAGCCCGACGCCCAAAAAACATATCGTTCAGATACAGTTCGAGGATTTCATCCTTGCTGATCGCTTTTTCCATGCGGCGAGCGATAAAAACTTCACGGATTTTGCGCGCCGCCTTGCGCTCATTGCCCACAAGGAAATGTTTGGCAACCTGCTGGGTCAGCGTGGAGCCACCTTCAAACCGCTCCCCTTTCAAGACATGGCCCAGATTGGCAACCATGGCCCGGGTAAAGCCTTTCAGATCAAAGCCGTCATGGGTGTAATAGCGCTGGTCTTCCGAGGCGACGAGGGCATATTGAATTTGCTTGGGAATGGATTCTATCGGGACAAACACCCGTTTTTCTATGCCGTATTCTGCGATCAATTTGCCGTCGCCCGCATGCACCCGTGACATCACGGCTGGTGAATATTGCTGTAGCGATTCGATGCTTGGTAAATTGCGCGTGGCCCGCACGATATAGACGACTACAAAAATGAACAAAAACAGCCCCAGAATAAATCCGGCAATCAAAGCCCGTTTTATATTTTTCCAGACAAGCACACGCTTGATAAACGCCCATATCTGGTGCAATTTTCCTGGATTCTCACCATCATTTTGCGGCAGGTGTGGCGGTGTATCTAGGGTCTGGGTGTTCATTTTAGCCTTTTTGCCCGTAATCAGGGCGGAATTAAGACCCAATCGGGACTAATTGCGATTCACATAACTATAGGACTTAGAGGCCGCGCTGTAACGTGGTTTGTTTTTTGAAGTAGAGATTGATGGCTTCTGTGACAGATTTCATCAATTTCGCCCGATGCTTCGACGTGTTCAAAAGCTTCTCGTCCTCTTTATTAGACAAAAACCCCATTTCCAGCAATATGGCCGGCACATCAGGTGCCAGCAGCACATATAACCCTGCCCGTCTGTGGGTGTTTCCCAGCAACACCGTGCGTTTTTTAAGCTGCGGGATGAGGATATCGGCAAATTGCGCGGATTTTGACAAGGTTTTTCGCTGGGCCAGATTGACGAGAATATCCCCGACCGCCTCGGAATGGCTAGCCAAATCAACATCGAGTATCCAGTTTTGGGTGTTCACAAGGTTTTGCCCTCGCTTGTGGGCTCGGTCTGCGAGGGTGTACACGGACGCGCCCCGTATTATGGTTTTTTCGAGACTGTCTGCATGTAACGAGATGAACAAATCTGCGCCAGCTTCACGGGCAATGCGCACACGTTTTTCGTGCTTAACATACACATCCGAATTCCGGGTCAGTACGACCCTGTATCTTCCGGTTTTCAACAATTGTCTGCGGAGTTCCTGCGCAGCCTTAAGTGTGACGATTTCTTCCCGGACCTTGGTGATGCCAATCGCACCAGGATCATTTCCTCCGTGCCCGGGGTCAATGACAATCACCGGTTTGCGCATGCGTATGCGCGAACGTGCATTTTTTAGGTGCGGACTCGGCACACCCACGACATTTTCCACCCACAATTGCGGCTTAAGACGCGGGTAGGCAATCCCCCTCATGATACGCGATGAGATAGGTGACAAGATAGATGTCTGGGCGGAGACCTGCCCCTCGCCCGTTATCCAGACATTGAATACACCATTTTCAAATTCATAGGACATTGATTGGACCGGCATTGCCATGTCCGCCACCAACCGTAGCCCCGTCTTCCCGCGTGCGGCTGCACGCACTTGCGCGACCCCGCCTGCACCGGGAAACACACTGTGGTCCAAGCGTTGTAAAGCCGGCGAAAATTTTGCATTGCCGAGATCGATCACAATCCTTGGTGCACCGACCTTTAATGCGAACACTTTTGCAGATATTTTGCCTGAGGTTCTGATCTCGATTTTGGTTTTTACCCCGACGACAGATACCTTGATCCCCGTCACATCTCCTGCAAACGCCTTTATTGCAAACAGGCACCAGCCCAAAACAAGAAAAACTCCGATTTTCGTCGTTAATTTCATATGAACGGGTATGCCTGTATAGGTTTGACAGAAGGTTACCAAAGCCCCCGTCTGCGCTTTAAAAGCAGCCGAAACATGCAGATAGGCCTATTTTCTTCATATTAGGCTATGCAGAGGCACGTTCTTATGCAAAAAGGGGCCCCTAAGGGCCAATATTATGACTCGCGATAGGCGACAATCAGCCCTTTTAGACTGCTATTACAGCAAAATCATAGGTATTTTAATGCACGGTTTGCGCACATTCATATTTTCTAACAGTGAGAACGCTCACGGGATATCCCGTGAATTTCACGTCGGAAACAATGGGTTCGTGCCTTTCTTGGCATTTTTTCATGCACTTAAATTACAAATTTTAACACAATTACGGCCGCTCAATAAAGCGACGTTCGCCACAGAGATTGGTTTCCCCCTACAATTGGGCCCCAATGTATTCCGGCGAGCACGCACAGGCCGCACTGGAGATATATATGTCAAAGAAAATGTTGATCGACGCGTCCCACCCGGAAGAAACCCGTGTGGTCGTAGTCGACGGAACCCGGGTCGAAGAACTTGATTACGAAAGTGAAAACAAACGCCAGCTAAGAGGCAATGTTTATCTTGCCCGTGTCACACGGGTAGAACCGTCCCTGCAAGCTGCATTTGTCGAATATGGCGGCAATCGTCATGGCTTCCTCGCTTTCAGCGAAATTCACCCCGATTATTACCAAATCCCACACGAAGACCGGATTGCCTTACTTGAGTCCGAACAGGCAGAAAGCCTGCAAGAAGACGAAGAAGAAGAAACCGAAATTGCCAAAAAAGGCAAAGGCACAAAAAAAGATACGTCAGATGATGACGATAACAGCGATGTTTCGGATGAGGATAGCGCCGACGGCGAAGATGCCGATGCCGAGCCAGATACCGAGAATGGGGACACACCAGACGCGTCAGATGATGAAGATGACAGCGACGATGATGATGTTGCCGATGCGTCTGACAAAGAAGCTGAAGACGAACAAAAGAAAATGCACGGCGCGCGCCGCAAGCGCCAATCCCGCCGCCGTTATAAAATTCAGGAAGTCATTAAACGTGGCCAAATCCTGCTGATTCAGGCTGTCAAAGAAGAACGCGGTAATAAAGGCGCGGCTATGACCACTTATCTGTCACTGGCTGGCCGGTATTGTGTGCTGATGCCCAATACGCCGCGTGGTGGTGGCATTTCACGTAAAATCGCCAATGGAGCAGATCGCAAACGACTGAAAGCAGTTATGAGCGAGATGTCTGTCCCCAAAGGCATGGGCGTGATTGTGCGCACTGCCGGTGCCAAACGCACTAAAGTCGAGATTAAACGCGATTATGACTATCTGTCGCGTTTGTGGGATACAATCCGCGATACGACCTTGAAATCCATTGCCCCTGCCCTCATCCATGAAGAGGGTAATCTTGTGAAGCGCTCGATCCGTGATTTGTACGGTAAAGACATTGACAGCATTCTGGTTCAGGGCGACGAAGCCTACCGTATGGCCAAAGACTTCATCAAAATGTTGATGCCCAGCCATGCCAAAAACGTACAGCCTTATAAAGACGACATTCCCCTCTTCCTGCGCTATCAGGTCGAGCAACAGATCGAAGCCTGTCTGGAGCCTGTCGCCCAGCTTAAATCCGGTGGTTATCTGGTTATTCATCCAACCGAAGCACTTGTTTCTGTGGATGTGAACTCGGGTCGCTCTACCAAAGAACGCAATGTCGAGCGTACAGCCTTAAAAACCAATCTGGAAACCGCGGATGAGCTTGCGCGTCAAATGCGCTTGCGCGATCTGGCCGGTTTGATTGTGGTTGATTTCATTGATATGGACGAAAACCGTAATAATCGCGCCGTAGAAAAACGTATGCGCGACGCGCTCAGCAAAGACCGTGCGCGGGTTCAGATGAGCAAGATTTCCCAGTTTGGTCTGATGGAAATTTCACGCCAACGCCGCCGTCGTAGCCTGCTTGAAGGCTCAACCGCGTCTTGTGAGCATTGTTATGGTGTGGGCCGTAAACGCTCGGTTGAATCCAGTGCCCTCAAAGCCATTCGCGCCGTTGAAGAAGAAGGCATTCGCGGACGTTCAAGCCGCATTCGCCTCACCGTCACCCCGGATGTCGCCAGCTATTTGTTCAATGAAAAACGCGAGTTGCTGAATACGATCGAGACCAACTCGCAGATGTTCACCGAAATTGTCGGGGATGCATCCTTCATTCGCCCGAAATTCGAAATCGAGCGCGTTGCGGCTAAATCCGGCAGAAACAATGACCCGCTTGAAGAGGTTATCAAAGAAAATCGCAAAACTAATTCAGCCAACAAGCATCAAAAGCACCAGCGTAAAGACCGGGACGGGGACGAGGAAACGGAGACCTCCCCTCAAACGAACGATCATACTGCCAATGATGATGAAAACAGACCAAAGCGCAAACGTCGCAGAGGTCGTCGGGGTGGACGTGGACGCCGCAATAACGAGGCAAAACAAAATCCGGAAAATGCTGAAAATTCACAAACTGTGGACACGGCTGAAAACACCGAGGCTCAAGCACCGGATGCGAAAGTTGCATCTGAAGAGCAGAATAAAGCGAAACCCTCTCGCGCGCGGCGTAAGCCTAAAGCTCAAGAGGCCGAGACACCTGCCTCTGATCATGCATCTGAGGATACCTCTAAAGACGCGTCTAAGGATACGGGACCTTCCGATGATAAAACGTCCGAAGCCAAGCCAAAACGTGCCCGACGCTCTCGCAAGAAAGTGGACACGGGAGCTATAGAGGCGAAAACAGACGACACGCCTGAAACAGCACCAGCGGAAAAGCCCAAGCGTAAACGCGCGCCCGCCAAGAAAGCGGCCTCTAAAAAGGCTGTGACCGAGGATGCGCCAAAATCGGAAAAGACTTCAAAACCGGAAGAGGCTCCAAAAGCAAAAGGAACGGCTAAAAAGAAAGCGGCACCCAAGAAGACTGCTAAAAAACCGGCTGAAGACACGGAAAAACCGAAAGCCGAGAAACCGGAAGTCACCGAAAAACCTGCACGCGCAGCTTCAGCAAAGCCTAAACCCAAAGCGGAAACGGCATCGGACGCGGAAGATGACGCGGCAAAGGCCAAACGGCGCAGTTGGTGGAAAAAACGTAATCCGTTCGGCTAGATTGGTGCGTCATCTAGCATCTTGGAATTATTGGAGGATGGCCATATCCGGCCTTCCTCCTCTTGCTTTCTAACAGCACTGTAACTTGCAGGGCTCGCGGATTAGTGATGATCTATATATTGGTGTTTTCAAAACATCGTACTATATTAGGTCTAGAGATGAGGATACGGTGGGCAGTACCGCAACCGAGATAAGGACAACGTGAACGCTATTCGTTTATACATTCCAAGACTTGCAGTGCTCCTATGGGCCGTGGTTTTCAGCTTTGCCACAACGCTGAGCGCCAATGCCCAATCTTTATTGCGCGATACCGAGATTGAAGAGACCCTCCGCGCCTATACCGACCCAATTTTGCGCGCAGCCAACCTCAATACGGCCAGTGTTGATTTGTATCTGGTCAATGATAAAAGCCTAAATGCATTTGTCACACGCGGACAAAATATATTTATCCATACGGGTTTGATTTTGGAAGCCGATACCCCCAACCAACTTAAGGGCGTTATTGCGCACGAAAGCGGGCATATTGCCGGTGGGCATCTGGCCCGGCGCGATCGAAGCAACCGGAGTGCTTACGGCGCTATGTTAATCGCAGCCGGTATTGGCCTCGCGGCCATTCTGGCGGGCGAAGCTCATGCTGGCGCGACTATTCTTGCCGGATCCCAACAGTTCGCCACAATTGATATTCTGGCCCACTCCAGAGTTAACGAAGCGTCCGCAGATCAGGCGGCCGCAAGATATCTGGAAATAACCGGACAGTCCGGGCATGGTCTGGTCGAGTTTTTCGAAAAGTTCCGCTATCAGGAAGTGCTCTCAAATGCGCGGCGCTACCCATATTTTCGCGGACATCCCCTGTCCAGTGACCGCATTGACAAATTACGTGAAGTCACGGACGAGAGCCCATATCGCTACGTCACAGACACACCGGAAGAGCTTGAGGCGATGGTGATGACCAAAGCCAAGCTCATCGGATTTCTCGATGCGCCACAGACGGTATTTTCCAAATACCCCGAAAGTGATGTGAGCAAAGCGGCACGCTATGCACGCTCGGTTGCCTATTATCGGGCGGCTGATTTAAGAAACGCCGTAAAAAGCATTGATTCCCTGATCGCGGACGAACCGGAAAACCCGTATTTTTATGAGCTTAAAGGCCAAATTTTATACGAAAGTGGCAAAGGGGAGCTGGCCATAGCCCCGCTCACCGAGGCTGTACGTTTAAAACCCGACGCCCCTTTGATCGAAATTGCCCTGGGCCAAGCCCTGATTGAGCGCGACACACCCGAAGCCATGGCCCTCGCGATCCAACATATAAAATCAGCCCTGAGAAAAGAAAACACGAACGGGTTTGCCTGGTATCAACTTTCCCAAGCCTATGACCGCATACATGAGCCGGCTCTGGCCAGATACGCGATTGCCGAACAGGCCTTTGCCATGGGGGATTATAACCGTGCCAGATCGTTCGCAACCCGCGCCCAGGACGGGTTGATCCCACACCGGGCCCAATGGCGGCGGGCCAGTGATATTATTGTCATTTCCGACACCCAACTTCTCAAAAACAGACGTCGTCGACGCTAAACGTCGTCGCGCGAACCCCTTTTAAACCCTGATATATTTATATACATATTTGACCATATTCCGGAGCCTTCAATGTTACATTTTTTAAAATCCACCACCGCACTTTCCCTCGTATTAATACTGAGTGCTTTGGCTGGATGTGCAGAAGCGGGCGAAAGCAAAACCACAGCCAATACGGCCGAAATCGAGCAGATCGTAAAAGCCTATTTGCTTGAAAATCCCGAGATTATCCGCGAAGCCCTAATCTTGCTTGAAGAAAAGGAAGATCGTCAATCCATACAAAATGTTGCCAAAGAGCTGCGTGAAGATAGCCGCGATTACTCTATCGGTTCGAAAAATGCCAAAGTCACCATTGTCGAGTTTTTCGACTATAATTGTACATTTTGCAAACGCTCTACGGGCTGGGTACAAGAAGTGCTGGCGCAACATCCGAAAGATGTACGGGTGGTATTTAAAGAGCTTCCGATACTTGACCGGCGCACCCGCACTTCACGCAATGCTTCGAAAGCGGCCATTGCGGCCCATAAGCAGGGCCTATACAGAGAGATGCATTTCGCTTTGATGGATGGTTCGGATTTATCCCAGAGCTTTATTACGGCGACAGCGAAGCGACTTGGCTTGAATATGAGACAGTTTGAAGCGGATTTGAAAGACGAAGCCCTCGACGAGCAATTGGAAGACAGCATGTATCTCGCCTCACGCATTCCCGGTCTTACTGGCACGCCGTTCTTCGTTATCAATGATGAGTTTCTCGCCAGTGGCGATACAAATAAATTGCAAGCCATGCTTGACGAGGCTCTTGCTAATTAATGGACTAATTAAGAGGCCAATTAAGAGGTAAGTTTAAATCAAACCTGCCAAGGGTGAGCTTGGGTCTGCGTACATTTTACGTGGCATGCGGCCTGCCAAATAGGACTTACGGCCCGCAATCACGGCATGTTTCATCGCTTCGGCCATTAGGATCGGGTTTTTCGCCCCTGCAATGGCCGTATTCATCAAAACGCCGTCACAGCCCAATTCCATCGCAATCGCGGCGTCCGATGCCGTACCTACCCCTGCATCGACAATGACGGGCACACTGGATTGTTCGACAATCAGGCGGATATTGACCGGGTTTTGAATGCCGAGACCGGAGCCAATCGGCGCGCCTAATGGCATGATTGCGACACAGCCCATGTCTTCGAGTTTTTTGGCAAAAACCGGATCATCGGAGCAATAGACCATAACCTGAAACCCCTCCTCGATCAGCATTTTGGCGGCCCGCATGGTTTCTTCCATATCCGGGTAGAGATGTTTGGGGTCGGATAGAACCTCGAGCTTCACCAAATCCCAGCCCCCCGCTTCACGGGCCAGTCTGAGTGTGCGCACGGCGTCCTCACCGGTAAAGCAAAAGGCCGTATTGGGGAGATATGTCGTCGTTTTCGGGTCGATAAAATCCACGAGCATTGGCTCGTTCGGATTGCTGATATTGACCCTGCGCACGGCCACAGTGACGATCTCTGCACCCGAAGCTTTCAGGGCAGCTGCATTTTCAGCGTAATCCTTGTATTTTCCAGTACCGATAATCAACCGTGAAGAAAACTCACGACCTGCAATGACCAAAGTATCTGTACCTGTGTCTGCATCTTTTTTCATAGTCTTGCCCATTATCCACCTCCAATAAAATGGATGATTTCCAGCTTGTCACCGTTTTCAAGCTGCGTTGTTTCGAAGCCAGACTTAGATACGATTTCGCGGTTGCGCTCAACCGCAATTTTGCCTTTGGGGAGCTTCAAATGCGCCAGAAGCTCGCTCACCGTCAGGCCGATTTGCAAATCTTCATATCTGTCGCCATTTATGGTCAGTTCCATGCGCGAAACCCTTTTCAATTAATGCTTTGCCAGTTGATACACCTTTGCTACAAAGCAGACCATGACAAAACCTATTTATATTCTCAATGGCCCCAACCTCAACCTTCTGGGACAACGCGAGCCTGAAATTTATGGCTCAAACACCTTGACTGATGTTGAGGAATTGTGCGCGTTGGCTTGCAAAAAACAAGGATATGGGCAAGTTTTCAAGCAGACCAATATCGAAGGCGAATTGGTGGATCATATACAAGAGGCCGGCGCAAAAGGCGCGGCTTTGATCCTTAATCCAGCCGCATACACCCATACATCCGTTGCGATTTTTGACGCACTAAAGACCTTGACCATTCCTGTTATTGAAGTACATATCTCTCAACCTGCTGCACGCGAAAGCTTTCGGCAGATTTCTTATGTTGCTCAAGCTGCCAAGGGGACGATTAGCGGTTTCGGGATTAATAGCTATCTTTTGGCCATCAAGGCCGTCATATTGACTTTGGATAAAGCATAAAATTGAGGACATTTTTATGGCAAAAAAACCGGTGAAATCTTCCGGCACAAACTCCGTTATCAGTGAAACAAAACTTATTCGCGAGTTGGCTAAGATATTGAAAGATACCGACCTTTCAGAAATTGAAATGGAAAAAGGTGATTTGCGAGTGCGGGTTGCACGGACAGTTGCGCCAGTGACAATCGCCCAAATTGCCCCTGCTGTTGCGGCGCCTGCCACGGCATCTATCGCGACGGCGACACCGACCCCTGAAACGGCTCCTAACCCGGCAGATGATCCGAACGCGGTTAAATCGCCAATGGTTGGCACAGCCTATATTCGCGCGAACCCGGATGCGGATCCGTTTATAAAAATTGGCGAGAGCGTCAAGGAAGGCGACACTGTATTGCTGATCGAGGCCATGAAAACTTTCAATCCGATCAAAGCGCCAAAATCGGGCACAGTCAGCGCTATTCTTATCGAGGATGGCCAAGCGATTGAGTTCGGCGAAGCCTTGCTGATTATTACGTAATATATTTTGACAAAATTGGGCTAAAACCATGATTTCAAAAGTTCTGATCGCTAACCGTGGAGAAATTGCTTTACGCATTCATCGTGCCTGTAAGGAAATGGGTATTGCTACGGTTGCCGTGCATTCCGAGGCCGACAGAGACGCTATGCATGTGCGGCTTGCCGATGAAAGTGTGTGTATTGGCCCGGCTTCGGCTACGGACAGTTATTTAAGCATTCCGGCAATTATTGCGGCGTGCGAGATTACCCATGCGGATGCGGTGCATCCGGGCTACGGATTTCTGTCTGAAAACGCCCGTTTTGCTGACATTGTCGAAGCGCACGGCATGGTCTTCATTGGGCCGACAGCCGAGCACATCAAATTGATGGGCGATAAAATTGCCGCCAAAGAGGCGGTCTCTGCGGCCGGCATTCCGGTTGTACCGGGGTCTCCCGGCGGTGTGGAAAACTACGCCGAGGCCAAGGAAGTTGCCAAAGATGTGGGGTTCCCTCTGCTTGTTAAAGCGTCCGCCGGTGGTGGTGGTCGCGGCATGCGCCTTGCGCGGACGGCGGATGATCTGGAAGAGAGCTTGAACGCTGCCAGTCAAGAAGCCTTGGCCGCGTTCGGGGACGGTACAGTGTATCTGGAACGCTACCTTGAACGGCCACGCCATATCGAAGTGCAGGTGATTGCCGATACCCACGGAAATGTTGTGCATTTGGGCGAACGGGATTGCTCGTTACAGCGGCGCAACCAGAAAATTCTCGAAGAGGCCCCCTCTCCGGCCCTCAACGCAGCCCAGCGCGACGAAATTGGCGAGATTGTGCGTAAAGCCATTGCCTCTATTGGCTACCGGGGTGTGGGTACGATTGAATTTTTGTATGAAAACGGCGAATTTTTCTTCATTGAAATGAATACCCGTTTGCAGGTGGAACATCCGGTGACGGAAATGATTACCGGTATTGATCTGGTACGTGAACAAATCCGCATTGCCGCCGGTGAGGAACTTGGCTTTACCCAGGAAGAGATTGTTTTCTCTGGACATTCTCTGGAATGCCGTATCAATGCGGAACACCCCAGAACCTTCACCCCTTCACCGGGTACGATTAAGGAATTTCATGCACCGGGGGGTATGAATGTGCGCCTCGACAGTGCGCTCTATGCCGGATACACAATCCCGCCCCATTATGACAGCTTGATCGGTAAATTGATTGTGCATGGGAAAACCCGCGAAGGGGCTCTGTTGCGTTTGCGACGGGCTTTGGGCGAGATTGTCATTACCGGTATTGATACGACCATTCCTTTGTTTATAGATTTGCTCGACAATCAGGACTTCCTGAATGGCGATTATGATATTCACTGGCTTGAACGCTGGCTTGAAGAGCAAGACTAGCGAACGATGACCCCGAACGACCCACCAGAGTTCGGTCCTTATGAGCTGTTAAATTGTTATGCCAACGGGGTGTTCCCGATGTCGGAAGGCCCTGACGATCAGGGGCTTTTTCTGGTCGATCCGGAACGCAGGGGCGTTTTCCCCCTAAATGGATTGAAAATCAGCAAATCCCTCGCCAAAATCGTGCGAAGCCATCGGTTTGATGTGCGTGTCAATACGGCCTTTGCTGAAATTGTCAGGGCGTGCGGCGCGCCCGAGCGCCCCGGTGCATGGATCAATACGCCAATTGTCGAGCTTTACACGCAATTGCACGATCTTGGCCACGCCCACAGCGTTGAATGCTGGTACGCAGGTAAATTGGTCGGGGGGCTATACGGGGTTAGCCTTCGGGGCGCTTTTTTCGGGGAAAGCATGTTCTCGCATATGAGCAATGCCAGTAAGACGGCGCTTGTGCATCTTGTGGGGAGATTAAATGCGGGCGGGTTTACGTTGCTGGATGCCCAGTTCATTACCCCGCATCTGCGCACGCTCGGGGCCATAGACATTAGCCGTGACGCCTATCATGAGTTTCTCCATAAAGCGCTTGAGCATGAAGGGGATTTCAATCCGCCCGACTATCTGGACTCCACGTTTTCCAACTCCGTCAGAAGCTCTTCCAGTGACGGCGGTGGCGGCGGGATCACGCAATCCAAGACCCAGATATCGTAAACCGGATGTTCCAGAGATGACAGGGCCGGACTTGAAGCAAACATCCAGCCCGAGAAAAGTTTGGCCTGCTCGATGGCGCCACCCTGACCGTCTGTGCGGGCATCTGTGATTTGCAGGAAGGCAAAGGTTTCGGGTGTTTCTTCGGGCGGGCGTTTCTCGCAGTGATGGACTGTCACCTCTAGAGAGCCGTATTTTAATACCTCGCCGACATTCACTGTATAATCTTCGGTCGTTGCCGTCACTTTATCCAGTGCACGCAACACGACTTTGTCCCCGACCAGGTTATCGGCCTGTGCAGGCATGGCCAATAAACTTAGGCCAAAAATCGTAAAAACAGCAAGCTTACGCATAGGCTAGTTCTCTGGCGACCATGATTCGTAGTCGCTCGCTACTTTTGCCCGTTGACCGCCGCGCCATAAACTGCCCTTGGGATGATAGGCGTATACGGTGCCCGTCATGTTGGGCATATGCTCTTTTTCGTAGCTCTGGGTCAGTAATGGTGTCTCATTGGGACGATCATCATACATGTGATGTAACCAGCCATGCCATTCCGGCGGCACGCGCGAAGCATCGGCATATCCGCTATAGGTAACCCAGCGACGTTTGCGGCCATCATAGGTGGTTTTGCGTTCTTCGTAATATTTATTGCCGAAATCATCTTTGAAAATAAATTCTGCGCGGCGCTTGACCGTAAGCAAAGTCCCGAGTGTGGCACCGTCCCACCACGCAAAAATACGTTTGATAAATTTAAACATGACACGTCCTCGTGAAATTTGGTCTGCTGTATGGTGCGAATATGCCTTGATACACAAGATTCGTCTACACTTATTTAAGTCTTGTCTCACCCGTGCTTTGGCCCGTACTCAGTCACCTGCTTCGGCTTATTCTATCTTCAATATATAGACTAGTGTGGCGGGATTATGGCGGGTACACTCCTGATATGAAAACATGGATACTCCTTCTGCGCGGCATAAATGTCGGCGGCAATAATCTCATTAAAATGCAGGACTTGCGCGCCCTCTTGGCCAAGGCAGGTTTTCAAAATGTGCGCAGCTATATCCAGAGCGGCAATATCGCGCTTGAAAGCGAAATTTCAGAAGCCACCCAGATCCGGCAACAGGTGCAGGATTGTATCGAAGCCAGCCATGGGTTCACGCCCAAAACGCTTGCTTTGGACGCAGATACTCTGGCGCAAATCATTGCAGACAATCCATTTCCCGAGGCCGTAGACCCACCGAAAAACTTGCATGTCTTTTTTCTGGCCCATGCGCCGGATACACCTAATATAGAGGCTCTCAGCGCCCTGTGCACCGCGTCCGAGCGGTATGTTATCACCGACCACGCCGCCTATCTTCATTTACCTGACGGCAGTGGGAACTCCAAACTTTCCGCCCAGCTTGAAAAGCATATCGGGGTGCCTGCGACAGCCCGAAACTGGCGCTCTGTGAACAAAATTTTAGAGTTGGCGGCAAAATAGGTACAGCTACACAGCTCAAAAGTGCATAATTATCCACTGAATTATCCACTGAAAAACTCTTGCCCCGACTCGCGCTCGGACTTACTTTGTGATAGATTCTCTCCCCATGCTCCTGACAGGACGTCGTTATGCAAATAAAACGCCATTATACCAAAGCCGGACAAAGCCCCTATGCAGGGATTGACTTTAAAACGGTGTCTAGTGAAATCCGTGACCCTGACGGCGCCGTTATTGCGGCCGCCGGGGATTTTTCAGCGCCCGAACCTTGGTCGCAAATGGCCTGTGATATTCTGGCGCAAAAATATTTCCGCAAAGCAGGCGTTCCTGCAAAGCTTGTCCCCGTTGTCGAAAAGGATGTGCCCGAGTGGTTATGGCAACACACCCAAGATAAAGCGGCCCTCAAAAAACTCCCGAAAGCCGAGCGGTTTATTGGCGAATCTGACGCACGGGCCGTGTTTGACCGTATGGCCGGGTGCTGGACATATTGGGGTTGGAAGGGTGGATATTTTGACGCCGAAGCGGACGCCCTCACCTATTATGATGAAATGCGGTTTATGCTGGCCTCACAAATCGCTGCGCCAAATTCTCCGCAATGGTTTAATACCGGCTTGCATTGGGCCTATGGCCTGACGGGCAAGAGCCAGGGCCATCATTTCGTTGATTTCCAAACCGGTAAATTACGCAAATCCGATGATGCCTATAGTCATCCACAACCCCATGCCTGCTTCATCCAGTCTGTCAGTGATGAACTGGTTGCCGAAGGTGGCATTATGGATTTGTGGTCCCGCGAAGCGCGATTGTTTAAATACGGTTCCGGTACGGGTTCCAACTTCTCGTCTATTCGGGCTTCTTGCGAACCTCTCTCTGGCGGCGGCGTTTCGTCAGGTCTGATCAGTTTCCTAAAAGTCGGCGATGTTTCTGCTGGCGCTATTAAATCAGGGGGCACAACCCGCAGAGCCGCAAAAATGGTCATTGTCGACATCGACCATCCCGATGTTGAAGAATTTATCGGCTGGAAGTCGCGCGAGGAAATGAAGGTGGCTGCGCTCGTGGCTGGTGCCAAAGTGCTGCAAAAACACCTCAACGATATCATCCATGCGTGTGTCAATTGCTCGGGTTCTGATGAGGATTGTTTCGATGCCCGCGTCAATATGGCGCTTAAGCGCGAGATTAAAACGGCACGGCGTAATGGTGTGCCGGACGGCGCGATTGAACGCGCCCTGAATCTGGCCCGCCAAGGGATTGATACGATTGAAGTGCCTGTGCTGGACGCAGACTGGGACAGCGAAGCCTACCGCACGGTTTCTGGTCAAAATGCAAATAACTCTGTGCGCATTACCGATGCGTTCTTGAAAGCCGTCGAAGCTGACGAATATTGGGATTTAATCCGGCGTACAGACGGCGAAATTGCCAAGTCCGTGCGCGCGCGCGATTTATGGCACCAAATCGCCAAGGCGGGCTGGGCCAGTGCCGATCCGGGCGTACAGTTTCACGACACGATTAATGACTGGCATACGTGCGCCGCATCCGGAGACATTCGTGGTTCCAACCCATGTTCCGAATATATGTTCCTTGATGATACGGCTTGTAACCTCGCCTCGCTCAATTTGATCAAGTTCAAACAGGATGGGACACAATTCGATATTCCGGCCTTTGAACATGCCTCGCATCTATGGACAATCACTCTGGAAATTTCGGTGGCGATGGCACAATTCCCGTCCAAGGAAATTGCCAAAAAATCCTATGCATTCCGTACACTGGGGCTTGGGTATGCGAACATTGGCGGCTTGCTGATGGCCAGCGGGATTGCCTATGACAGTTCCGAAGGCCGTGCGACCGCCGGTGCAATTGCCGCCATAATGACGGCCGTTGCCTATAACACGTCTTCCCTGATGGCCAAACATATGGGGGCGTTTCCAGAGTATGATAAAAATGCCACCTCTATGATGCGGGTGATTAAAAACCATCGCCGTGCCGCAGAGGGCCGCGTTGCCTATGAAGATTTATCGATTGCGCCTACACCTTTAAACCGCACGGAATGCCCTTATGACGGCATTGCAAAACGCGCGGCGAGTTTGTGGATACAGTGTGAAAAGCATGGTGCCAAATATGGTTTCCGCAACGCTCAGGTGAGTGTGATTGCGCCGACCGGCACAATCGGTCTGATTATGGATTGTGACACCACGGGTATCGAGCCTGATTTCGCGCTTGTGAAGTTCAAAAAACTTGCAGGTGGCGGGCATTTTAAAATTATCAACCGCTCTGTGCCGGACGCCCTGTCAGCGCTTGGCTATAACAAACGCCAGATTACCGAGATCGAAACCTATGCATTGGGCGCTGGCTCCTTGCAAGGCTCGCCTGCAATTGGACTTGAGAGTTTGACGGAACGCGGATTTGGCGAAGCGCAATTGGCGATTGTTGAAGACGCGGTCAAAGACGCATTTGATATCCGGTTTGCGTTTAGTCGCTGGGCTTTGGGAGATGATTTTTGCAAGGCCGAGCTTGGTCTCACGGATCAGCAACTTGATAAGCATGGCTCTGATTTACTGCCTGCGCTTGGCTATAGCGCAGAAGATATTGAGGCAGCCAATGTGTATTGCTCGGGGGCGATGACCCTTGAAGGCGCTCCGCATATTCACAGCTCGCATTTGCCCGTGTTTGATTGTGCGACACCGTGTGGGCGTATCGGCACACGCTTCCTGAGCGTTGACGCCCATATTTTGATGATGGCGGCCGCACAGCCGTTTATTTCCGGGGCGATTTCCAAAACAGTCAACATGCCAAGCTCGGCCACGATTGACGAATGCGCGAATGTCTATTCGTCCGCATGGCGGCTTGGGCTGAAAGCGATTGCTTTGTACCGCGACGGCTCTAAATTATCACAACCGCTCAATTCGGCCATATTTGATGATGCGGCCATGGACGCGCTGGACGAAACCCAGGAGGAGAGTCAGGCTCGTAAAGCGGTTGTTGGCGCCGAAAAAATCGTCGAGAAAATCGTTGAGCGTATTATCGAAAAACCGATCGAGCGCCATCGCCTGCCGGATCGCCGCACTGGATATATCCAGAAAGCGACGGTTGGAGGACATAAGGTTTATTTACATACGGGCGAGTTTGAAGATGGCTCTCTGGGCGAGATTTTCATCGACATGCATAAGGAAGGTGCCGCCTTCCGTTCCGTGATGAACAACTTCGCCATTGCCATCTCCATCGGGCTACAATACGGCGTGCCGTTGGAGGAATTTGTCGAAGCCTATGTGTTCACCCGCTTTGAACCTTCCGGGCCAGTGACCGGTAATGACAGTATTAAATTTGCCAATTCAATTCTTGATTATCTGTTCCGCGAGTTAGGTATTTCCTATCTTGGCTGGGATGATTTGGCGCATGTTGACACAACCTCCTCTTCACCGGATTCTCTCGGTAAAGGTGAAAACGATAAGGCCCGGGCTGAGCAACAAGACGAGTTGGTGCCCTATTCCAAAGGGTTCTTGCGGGGTGTCGACGCAGGTAATATTGTCCAATTTCACCGTTCCAGCCCCGAAATTGAAGATATAGAGGTTGTGGACGAGGCCGAAAGCTCGCCTAAAGCACTTGAAAACGGTGAAAACACCGAGCAAGTAGACGAGGTGGACATGTTGGGCCGTAGTGAAATCACGGCAGCCAACCATTCCGGTGCTACCAGCACAACCACCCAGGCTGCAAACTCGATTTCGGCTCAAGCCGCCCGTTTTAAGGGCTATACAGGCGACGCATGCCCGACATGCGGGCATTTCACACTTATACGCAATGGGACATGCCAGAAATGCGATACGTGCGGGTCTACAACTGGGTGTTCATGAGGGCAGACCTTAAATATAATTTAATGTGAAAACCTATCGCCTATTGAGGTTTTGAGCGGTATAAAATGCGCATGATAATGAAAAAATCTATAAAACGGTTCAGTCTTGCGGTTGGTGTCATCAGTGTATTTGGCGGCTCGTACGCATTGGCGCAGACGCCTGTAAGTGCCAGTGTTAGCATGTCAGGGTCTTGTGCCTCATGTGATCTATCAAACCGGGATATGCCACATTTGTCTATTCAGGGTTCGGATTTTTCAAATAGTGATTTTTCACGCTCCAATTTAAGTGGCGGGAAATTTCATAACTCCAATTTACAAGGCGCTTCGTTTCATAAATCCTATCTTATGCGGGTTGAAGGTACGAACGTCCTTATGCGGGGCGCCATCTTGCGCGATTCCACCCTCATCGAGGCCATTTTGACGGACTGCGATATTTCACGCGCAGATTTGCGACGTGCGGATATGACGGCAGGCCAATTTGATAAAAGCCGGTTTATTCTTTCCAATCTCAGAAATGTGGACGCGATACAGACATCTTTTGTCGGTGCCGATTTATCCCGCGCCAAGCTTGACCACGCGAATTTCACCGATGCCAATTTTGATAAAGCTATTTTTGTAGGTACGAAATTCGGAGACGCCATCCTTGAAAACGCAACATTTCTTGAAGCCAACTTTAGTGATGCCAATCTTAGTAAGGTTCAGGGGCTGACGCAAAAGCAACTGGAATTTGCTTGCGGGAATGCAGACACTCGACTTCCAAACGATCTACATGTGAAGACATGCGTTTATACGCCAGAGCCGGTTGAAGTCACGTCTACGCTGGTTCTTGTGCCACGTGCGAGGATCTCCCGGCCAGGTCCACCGCCTGTTGTTATGGTCTCGCAGGACAATCGCTCGGTTCTGAAATTTGTAATGGCGCAAAAAGCCAAAAAACGCGTAGCCCGAAATGACGGTCTCGAAGAGGCGATGGCAGAGCTTAAAATTGCCCTTCGCGAAATTCCTTCGGATAGTTCATTACACAAACACCTCTCAAAAGTTCATGCATTAGTAGAGCAAGCGCACGCGCAAGAGAAGGTAAGTATATGGGCTAGCGCCCCCGAGGATTGAATCAGGTATAAGCGCTAAGCCCCTGCTCTTTCTCTTCTATTTTTTCTCTTTTGGTAAATCCAGACGGATATGAAGCTCGCGTAACTGCTTGACGTCGACTTCGGATGGTGCGTTCATCATTAAATCCTGAGCCTGCTGGTTCATCGGGAAGACAATCACTTCGCGGATATTCTCTGCCCCTGCCAGCAACATAACAATCCGGTCAACCCCCGGTGCGATACCGCCATGAGGCGGTGCGCCGAATTTAAACGCATTGATCATGCCGGAGAACTCGCTCTCGACAGTTTCTTTGTCATAACCGGCGATTTCGAAGGCTTTAAACATCACATCAAGCTGATGGTTTCTAATCGCGCCGGAAGACAGCTCGATCCCGTTACAGACAATATCATATTGATAGGCCAGAATATCGAGCGGATCCATTGTGTTTAACACCTCTCCCCCGCCCTGCGGCATAGAGAACGGGTTATGGGAGAAATCGATTTTCTTATTCTCTTCGTCCCACTCATACATCGGGAAATCGACGATCCAGCAGAATTTGAACACATTGTCGTCGATCATATCAAGCTGTGCGCCAATTTCGGCGCGGGCAGCACCGGTGAGTTTTACGGCGTCGGTTTCTTTGCCGGCGGCAAAGAACAGGGCGTCGCCGTCACCAACGCCAGCGTGGGCGGCCATGCGGACAAGGGTGTCGGCGGGGAAGAATTTGGCGATTGGGCCTTTGCCTATCAGGCCGTCTTCGCCTTGTTCGAAACGGATATAGCCGAGGCCTGGGGCTTGCATTTCGCGTTGGGCCCAGCCGTTCATTTTATCGAAGAACGAGCGGGGTTTGTCTTTGGTTTTGGGGGCCGGAATGGCGCGTACTGTGCCGCCGCCCTCTACAATGCCTTTGAAGGCTTTAAACTCGACCCCGTCCTCGACGAAAAACGGCGAGACGTCAGAGCATTCAATGTCGATACGCAAATCGGGCTTGTCATTACCGTATTTCAACATGCTTTCACGGTAAGGAATGCGCGGGAACGGCGCGGGTGTAACCTCGCGGCCATTGGCGAACTCTTCGAATACACCGGCCATAACGGGCTCGATTGCGGCGAATACGTCTTCTTGGGTGGCGAAGCTCATTTCGACATCGAGCTGGTAAAATTCGCCCGGAGAGCGGTCTGCACGCGCATCTTCATCACGGAAACAGGGCGCGATCTGGAAATAGCGGTCAAAACCCGCGACCATCAATAATTGTTTGAACTGCTGTGGGGCTTGCGGCAAGGCATAGAATTTACCGGGGTTGAGGCGGGACGCCACAAGGAAATCGCGTGCGCCTTCCGGGCTGGACGCGGTCAGGATCGGGGTCTGGAACTCGTTAAAGCCCTGCGCGATCATGCGGTTGCGCAAGGAGTTGATCACTTGACTACGCA
Source organism: Robiginitomaculum sp. (assembly GCA_002733605.1). Taxonomy (GTDB): domain Bacteria; phylum Pseudomonadota; class Alphaproteobacteria; order Caulobacterales; family Maricaulaceae; genus Robiginitomaculum_A. The sequence continues at coordinate 1,489 of NVWK01000014.1, read as the reverse complement.
GGATGATATTTTGGTGCAATTTCTGGCGACGCAAATCGAGATAGCGGTATTTCAGGCGAATATCTTCTGGGTAATCCGGCTCTCCAAACACGGGCAAAGGCAATTCCTGTGCGCGCGATTGCACCTCTAATTCTTCGACAACCAGTTCTATATCACCGGTCGGCAAATTGGCATTTTTGGCATCGGCCAAACGGGCGACGACTTTGCCGGTGACCGTAATCACACTTTCGACCCGCAGGCGTTCCAGCGTGGCAAAATTTTTGTTTTCCGGCTCGATCACACACTGGGTCAATCCATAATGGTCGCGCAGATCAATGAACAGCAATCCACCATGATCGCGTTTACGATGCACCCAGCCAGACAGGCGGACAGATTGGTCAATATGGTCTTCGCGCAAAGCATTGCAATTATGGGTACGGTAAGCGTGCATGATGTTCTCTTTGTGTGTGGGGATGCCCATTTTGACGCGGGATTGGCCCAAAGGTTTTTAACAGACAGGGATTGGTATTTCTATGGGCGAATGTCAAGTGTTTCGGGGCTTTGGGGGGTGCGAAATGTGGATTTCGAGCATGTAACCAGCACAAAAATCACCGCGCCTTAAAAAAGGGCGGTGTGAGAACGGCTTGGTATAAACGGGACGTGCCCGTGTAGCCGCACGCCCCACCGGAGTGACCGGGGGATGCTTTCATGACTTGAAATATATGGATGAGGACTTCAAGGCTTTGTTTGTAGATCACTGGGTGAGTAGCAAATCAAATTATTTAGGTTTTACGAGATATTTACAGGGTCTCGACTTTAAGGATGTTGATCGATTGGAGGAAATTCATGCAGAATTGAAAACACCCGTACATTTTATATGGGGAAAAGAGGTTATATGGGGAAAAGAGAACGTAACCTTTCCTGTGGGGTTGGCAAAAAAATGGCGGAAAACATGCCAACATGTAAAAGCTTTACCGAAATTGAAAAGAGTTGCTTCCTTCTATACGAAGAACGCCCGCAAGAGGTCGTGAAAGCGGTACTTAAAGCTTTCAACATTACTGTTTAAACGGATAAGAAGCGGCGCAATGTGCCGTTTGCTAACACAATAGCGGTGAGCTTGCCGCCGTAACATGCCCCCGTATCAATGTTCATGCGTCGTTAGTCCCCGTTAATGTCGGGGCGACTGTTGTGCGTGGGGGGGGTGTCCGTGAATAACAGTGACGCCGCTTCGGCGGGGCTATCCTATAGAATACGTGCCAGCAACCCTTCACCACCGTGACGATGATTTTGGAGGGTTAGTTTGTTGGTGCGTATGTAAACGGGTGTTCTTACGCATATCACTGATTTGGGACCATGTTCGTGCATTGTTTGCAATTGCTCCTTGCTTTTCATGCGAAATAGTTAATCATCATCATTCCGCTCATATTGCCAAATTTTGGGAATTGTAACCCACAGCGCGTTATTGTGCGTGTCACGGGTGCGGCCTTTCAGAAAGATGGACCATGGCCAA
>NVWK01000013.1 GCA_002733605.1 Robiginitomaculum sp. | reverse complement strand
TGTAGCCCATAATAGCGAGAAATTGCAGGTGAGTGCAGGCTACATAGTAAAATATGTAGTCTTTTCGGATACTTAGGGCTTTGTGGGGGTATAATAGGTGGCTCCGCAAGCAGGACTCGAACCTGCGACCCATTGATTAACAGTCATTTGCTCTACCAACTGAGCTATTGCGGAATATATCACCTTAGGGGCGTGCTGATAGCAGTTATTGCGCCCGTACGACAAGCCTTATTTGTGTAAAATGTGTATTTTTTTTTATGAGGTAGAAACACGCGTTTTTTTAAATGTTAGGGCAAAAAAAAGGGAGCTTAAAAAAGCTCCCCAAAGGTGTTAGGTGAATGGTGGGTGTCTTCAAGAGAAGACAACCCCTTTATGAAAGAATATGGTTAAGATAAGGTTAACTGCGCGAAACTTGTTTAGGACGTGATTCAGATTTATGAATCAAATCGTAATATATTCCCGCTTTAGTGGAGGTTTGAGAGGGAGGGGCGCTAGTGCCCAGCTCCCAAAATTCCTGTTTTAACAGAGTAGTCGACAGCGATTTCATAGGCAGGATCATCATCGGCATCGACAATTAGCTGGCCCGCGCGATTCAGAAGTTTGTGACAATCATGGGAAAGGTGTCGTAATTGCAGGGTCTTGTTGGCGGCTTTGTATTGTGAGGCCAAAGCCTCGATGGCTTGCAATGCAGACTGGTCGACGACCCGGCTGTTCATGAAATCTACAATGATCAAATCCGGGTCATTATTTACGTCAAACAGTTCGGAAAAGCCTTCTGCGGAGCCAAAGAAAAGCGGGCCTTCTATCTTATAGATTTTTTGGCCTTTTGTTTGCGTGTCTATGCGGGCGTGGATGCGCGAAGCATTGTTCCAGGCATAGGCGAGGGCGGACACAATGACGCCGACAATCACTGCGGTGGCAAGATCGGTCATGACGGTGACCACGGTCACGAGAATGATGACCAAGGCGTCCATGAGAGGGATTTTGCGCATAATGGTCAAGCTACGCCATGCGAATGTGCCGATAACCACCATGAACATGACGCCAACCAGAGCCGCCAATGGAATTTGTTCGATCAAACCCGAAGCCACCAGAATAAAGGCGAGCAGGCAGAGCGCAGCCGTAATGCCGGATAAACGTGTGCGTCCCCCCGATTTTACATTAATCATGGATTGGCCAATCATGGCGCACCCGCCCATGCCACCGAAGAAGCCTGTGACAGTGTTGGCAATGCCTTGGGCGATGCATTCTTTTGATGCGCCGCCGCGTGTTCCGGTCATTTCGCCGACGAGGTTCAAGGTCAAAAGGCTTTCGATCAGTCCAATGGCGGCCAGAATAAGGGCGTAGGGGAATATAATGCTGAGGGTGGTGAGATCAAATGGGGCGAGGGGGATATGGAAGGTGGGTAAACCGCCCTTGATCGAGGCCAGATCGCCGACACGCGGCACATCAATACCAAAGCCGATGACAAGGGCGGCGACGATGCCGATACCGGCCAGAGGGGCAGGGATGATATGGGTGATTTTGGGCATGCCCCAGATGATGAACATGGTCAGGGCGGTGAGGCCGAGCATCAATACCATAGGGCCCGCCTCCATCCAGACTTTTGCGCCTTCGGGGCCGGTTTTGAACTGGCTCATTTGGGCCAGAAAAATAACAATAGCGAGGCCGTTAACAAAACCGAGCATTACAGGATGGGGGACAAGCCGGATAAATTTACCCAGATGAAACGCGCCCGCCATGATTTGTAATAGCCCCATTAGGACGACGGTTGCGAACAAAAATTCGACCCCGTGATGCAGGACAAGTTCGACCATCACCACAGCCAAAGCGCCGGTGGCGCCAGAAATCATACCGGGCCGACCACCGATGACGGCCGTAATTAAACCCACGATAAAGGCCGCGTATAGCCCGACTAGCGGGTGTACATTTGCGACGAATGAAAACGCGACCGCCTCAGGTACGAGGGCCAAGGCTACGGTTAAGCCGGCAAGGACTTCGATCTTGATCCGTCCGGGGGTAAAGGCTGTAAAATTTGGATTGCGCCATGTTGTATAGGACAGGTTTTTTGCAAATGCATTTAGGGTCGGTTTCATTGGAGTGTCCGATTTTCTGGCCGATTAGAACTATATGTGTAGGTGTTGGAGGTCTACATAGAGCAATGTTGTGGAAATGCAAACTAAAGTGTAGTCGTTGTGGCTGGGAAAAGCCGAGACTGTAGTGCCGAGCTATTTGATTGTAAATTTTGCGTAGGGCGTATGAAAACCAAAAGCTTTTGCTTTGTTTGGAACGTTGATTTTCAGGCTTGTGCAGAGCGCATATCGCCGTTGATACACAAATATTTGGGTGTGATGTTTTCAGGGTGCGTGAAATGTTTAGATTGACATTCCTGTAATGGTAACGCTACCATAAACCTTGGGAAATCTACTGACTGCACAACTTACTGCAATGGGGAATTTATGACAAATTTACGTACTAAAATGGTTTTGATTGGGTGTTTAACGCTTGTCGGATGTGCGCACGCATACGAAAAGCCAAGCCTTTTAAAAAGTACTGTTGTGAGCTATGCGGATGCTACGACGACAGCGGAAAATTGGGGAAGTTTTTCGACCTATTTAACACAAGACACTGTGGGAACCCGCGATTCACTTGTCGCCACAGCCACGATTAAACCAGGGCAAGAAATTCATCCGCCCCATGCGCATGCGGAAGAGGAATATTTGTACATTGTCGAGGGCGAGGGCACGTGGTTTCTTAATGGGAAGTCTTTTCCGGCCAAAGCGGGTGATTTTCTGTACGCCGCACCGTGGGATTATCACGGCGCGAAAAACACAGGCTCGGTGCCCCTGACCTTTGTCGTTTGGAAATGGAATGGTGCGGGGATAACACCGCCTAAAGAACCTTTGGGTAATGGGGCGGGTGAATAAACCGGATCAAACTTCATATAGTAATCCCTCAACCGCGTAACCACTCCATACTTGCTTCAAGGATATCCTTCTCGTATTGCTTGTTTCTTCTAATGATGTAGGCATATGCAATGTGTGAGGGCGCTATTTAGGGAGTGAGTGGGCGATGACAATTCGATCTGAACGGAATCTGTCGCTTGATATTCTAAAGGTTGTTTTGTCCATCATGGTCATTGGGCTGCATGCCAATTTCCTAATCGAGATTGATAAATTTAGCTCGTTTCTGTTCGTCAATGGTTTGTTCCGTATAGCCGTGCCGATCTTTTTTATCATAAACGGATATTTTTTCTATCCGCTCGTCGCGAATGCGCAAGGTAAGTCTAATCCTAAAATCAAGTCCTGGTTTGAACGCGTTCTTATTTTGTATGCTGTTTGGACGAGTGTGTATCTGATCTTTTGGCTGCCTTTGCTTTCGTTTAATCCGCACGGGATTGCCATGTTCATAAAAACTATTTTCATTGGGTATTATCATTTGTGGTACTTGCCAGCACTCTTATTGGCGGCGTTTATGTTCAAGGCTTTGCACCAAAACCTCAAAGATATTTACATACTGGCTCTTATGTTTGTTTGTTTTTGTACCGGGGTCGGTATTGACTATGTTGGCAATTACAATGTTTTTGGCGGAACCACGCTTGATAAAGTTTTCGACGAAGTTTGGGTGCATCGAAATTTTTTGTTTTCAGGATTCCCATTTTTTGGATTGGGCTGGTTTCTGCGTAAGCAAGGCTGGGGCGAAAAGGCTTCGTTTAAAATGGTCGCGACTATGGCTGTGGTCACTTTAGGTCTCTTGTTTTTGGAATCCGGCGTAAATTATAAATTGATGAATAAATATGAGGGCTTTGATAATTATCTAAGTTTGGCCCTTGTGTGTCCGGCAATATTCATGTTTGTCAGTAGAATAAATATGCCTTCTTCAATGAAATATGTGTCTCAATATTCATCGGCTCTGTACTTCGTGCATGTTCTTTTTGTGATCGGGTTTAGTGAGTTTTCTGCAGGAAGGGGTACAGTTCTAACGTTGATTGCGGTGGGGCTCTCTGTTGTTGCCGCCTTTATACTGGTCGCATTAAACAAACGCCTGAAATATATCATTTAGAGAGATGCAGCTATTCTAATGTGTTGAGGTTCTCAATCAGGCTCGCTTTAGTGTAGGCATGCTGGAAACATCAAGAGTTGACTTCACAGAGGTTAGCCGTTCTAGATATATCTCCGTGTTTAGGAGATTTATATGCGCTACGACAAATCATCCGACAGTGCTGCGAAAAAAGGCAGATACATAATACCCAAAAAACTAGCCGTGTTGGCTATTGGATTCACGCTATTTGCCATGCTTCTTATGGTGATGATGTATAGTGCGAAATCTGGCGGCACTAAAGCCGCACTTCAGCGAAACCAAGCCGAGACTTCGGCGCCCTTTGTTTCCGATGCCGTGAAATCGTCCAACAAAAAACTAGCCGCCTATTTGGATATGCAAGACCGCACAGATTTTGAAGATGCAGAGCGCGGGTTTATTGCGACATTTGAGGACACGAAAATTATGGCCGAGGCCGGCGGAGTCGCCTATGATTTTGGGGCTTATGCGTTCCTGAACGGCCCTGCACCCGAGACGGCCAACCCAAGCCTTTGGCGGCAAAGTCAACTGGTTGCCAAGCACGGCCTGTTCAAAGTCACAGAGGGTATTTATCAAGTTCGGGCGTATGATTTGTCAAATATTACGTTCATCAGAGGGGATACGGGCTGGATTGTCGTCGACCCGCTGATTACCAAAGAAACGGCGGCGCGGGCTAAGGCGCTGGTGGATCGCGAATTTGGTGTTTTGCCTGTGACGGGCATTGTTTATACGCATTCCCACCTTGACCATTACGGCGGTGTTAGGGGGCTGGTGTCGGAATCCGATATTGCCAATGGCGTAGAAATTATTGCGCCTGACGGGTTTGTGCGCGAGACGGTGAGCGAAAATATTTTAGCGGGCAATGCGATGGGGCGGCGCGCAACTTATATGTTCGGAGCGCTTTTGCCAAAACGGGCAGATGCACAAATTGGTGTTGGGCTTGGCCCGACAGTTTCACGCGGAATACCAGGGCTTTTGTATCCGACGATTAATGTGGACCATACGGGACAGACCGTGACTATTGATGGTGTGAAAATGGATTTCATTCTTGCGTTAGGGGCAGAAGCTCCGAGCGAGTTTATGTTCTATTTGCCGCAGTTTAAAGCTTTCTGCCAAGCGGAAATTATCAATCATACTTTGCACAATCTCTACACCCCGCGTGGTGCAAAAGTACGCGACGGGCAGTTGTGGAGTAAATATATCGATCAGGCGATTTATACCTATGGCGATGAAACCGAAGTGTCGTTTGGCTCCCATCACTGGCCCGTCTGGGGTAAAGACAAGGTAGCGGCTTTGTGGACAGGGCAACGGGATTTGTACCGGTATTTACATGATCAGACTTTGCGACTTGCCAATCAGGGCTATACAATGCACGAAATTCCCGAGCGACTTAATTTGCCTGACGGGATTGCGAAATCATTCGCCAATCGCGGATATTACGGCACGGTGAGCCATAACTCCAAAGCCCAATACCAATTGTATTTCGGCTATTTCGACGGCAATCCTGCAAATCTTGACCCGCTTGGCCCTGTGGCGGAAGGTACGAAATTTGTCGAATATATGGGCGGTGCCCAGAATATCATCGACAAGGCGCAGGCTGATTTTGATAATGGCGAATTTAGATATGCGGCCACAGCCTTAAACTATGTGATCTTTGCACAACCCGAGAACAAACAGGCTGCAAACTTGCTGGCAGATACATATACGCAACTTGGGTATATGGCGGAAAGTGGTTCATGGCGTGATTTTTATCTGACGGGCGCGCTGGAATTGCGGCGTGGTATAAAGGACTTGCCTGTTGTGCGCACGGTTAGCGCGGATACTGTGAAGGCTGTGCCTTTGGACTTGTATTTCGATTTGTTGGCGGTGCGGCTGAACGGGCCAAAGGCGGCAAAGAAGGACCGGAATTTGAATTTTGTTTTGACCGATACAGGCGAGAAAGCTTTGCTCATAATTAGTAATGGTGCGCTGCATCACCGGATGGGGCAGTCTGATGCAGACGCGCCAACCTTGAACCTCACACGTAGCGCGCTTGATCAACTGAATTTGAAACAAAAAACATTTATGCAACTGGCCAAAGAAGGCAGTTTATCTGTTGAAGGAAACCTGCTGGCGGTAAAATCCTTTTTTGCTTTGATCGAAGAACCGGACTTCTGGTTTGAAGTCGTGAGACCATAAGTAATGAATGTCTGTGTGGGGGCGCTTTTGTAACCTGGTTAGGCCCTGATTCTTAATGGCATTATGGGAAATTCGTAAATGGAGGTACCACCCGGAATCGAACCGGGGTGGACGGATTTGCAATCCGCTGCGTAACCACTCCGCCATGGTACCTTCTTTAACTCATCAACATTGTTGTGAATGTGCGGCGGGTATATCCGAGCCTTGTGCGGGATGCAATGGGCTTTTAGGGGGTATGGGTGAATAAATGTACAATATTTTATGGCGTTCGTGCATGATTGTAGCATTGCATTTGCCTGCAAGTGCAGGGTATAGCTTTGAACAATAGGAGAGTCTTATGTTTGATTTTAATGCTGCTCGTGAAACCATGCTTGATAGTCAAATCCGTACCAATGATGTGACGGATGCGCGTATACAATCCGCGTTTCGTAAAGTGCCGCGTGAGTGTTTTGTCCCCAAAGCGAAAATGGCGCTGGCTTATAGTGATACAAATGTTGATTTGGGCGAGGGGCGCTGGATGCTACGTCCACGTGATTTTTCTAAAATGGTCGAAGCTGCGGATATCGGAGAAACGGATGTTGTCCTCGATATAGCTTGTGGACGCGGGTATTCTGTTGCCGTGATGTCACAGCTGGCCGAGACGGTTGTTGCGCTTGAGAAAACGGCTGAGACCGTTGAACGGGCGACGTGCCTCCTTGATAAATGCGGTGTCAGTAATGCGGCGGTGGTGCAGGGTGATTTAAAAGCCGGTGCGCCAGAGCACGGGCCGTTCAATGTGATTTTTGTGAATGGAGCGGTCAGTAGTGTTCCGCAAACCTGGCAGGATCAACTTGCCAATGGTGGCCGGCTTGTCGTGGCCGTGTCCGAGGGCAGAAGCAGTTCTTTGTGCCGGGTCATGGTCTACACGAAATCGGGAGACAGTGTTGGCGAACGCATTGTGTTTGATGCAAACCTTCCGATCCTGCCCGGCTTTATGCCTGAACAGGCCTTTGTTCTCTAAGTTGGGGGTCCTCTAAGTTGGGGGTTCTCTAGTCGGGTTTAAACTGGATTTGGTATGAAACTTAAAGATATGGCGATTAAGGATATGAATGTGAAACGTTCTTTTTATCATTCCGTTATACTTGGCGTAGGCTTTTTCGCCCTCTGTGCAGGTGCGCTTCAGACTGTCGCTCACGCTGAAGATTTTCAGCAAGCCCTGGTCTCCGCCTATCAAAGAAACCCATTGCTACAGGCCGAGCGGGCCAGAGTGCGCGAATTTGACGAGAATTATGTGCAGGCACAGGCGGCAGGGCGGTTTACTTTGAACGCGGATGCGAGCTTGGGACGTACATATTCCGACGTTTCAATTTTGGGTCTTGCAGGCCCTACGGATATATCCAGCACGTTAACGCCACGCCTCGGGCAATTGACCCTGATCCAGCCTTTATATCAGGGCGGGCGGGTGAGGGGCTTGAAATCACAAGCAAAATCCGGTGTTCTCGCGGCCCGTCAAGGCTTGAGAAACACGGAGCAAACCGTGCTTCTGTCCGCCGCAACCGCCTATCTGGATGTTTTACGCGATGAAGAAGAGGCGCGTATTCGGCGTAATAATGTATCTGTTTTAATCCGGCAAAAGCTTGCAGCCCAAGACCGCTTTGAGGTTGGCGAAGGCACACGCACAGACGTTGCACAGGCTGACGCCCGTTTAGCGGCTTCCGAAATCGGCCTGTCCCAGGCCGATGCACGATTGGCGGTGAGCCGCGCTGCCTATGTGCGTTATATGGGCCATGTACCGCTCGCCTTGATGGCCCCGCCACAGTATCAATTGCCGGAGACTTTATTGGCGGCTCAATCTCGTGCACGGGCCAATAACCCGCAATTGGTGGCTTCACGTTATAATGAGTTAACCGCGCAGGCGGCTATTTCTGTTGCCAAATCTGCACACCGTCCGACGCTGGCTTTAAACGGATCTTTGCAAAGTAGCCGCAATAGCAGTGCCAGTGTACCACGTGCAAAATCGGCGAGCATTACAGCGCAGCTTCGTATCCCTATCTTTACGGGTGGCATGAACCGCTCGCGCGTGCGCGCCGCACAACATGCGAAAACCCGCACCATGTTTGAAACCCGTGAAGCCGAGCAGGCTATAGACGAGACAATTGCTAATTTATGGGCGCAAATTCTGGCTTCGGAGTTGGCGCTGGAGGCAAGCCAGAGACAGGTGGCGGCGGCCGCAATTGCCTTTGAAGGTGTCGAACTTGAGCAACAGGTTGGTACGCGCAATACACTGGATGTTCTGGACGCCGAGCAGGAATTGTTAAATGCCAAATTGACGGTTGTTCAGGCCGAACGGAATCTGAATGTCACGAGTTACCAGCTTCTGGCGGCGATGGGCGGGTTTGATGCATATTCTTTGCAATTGCCGGTTCAGCAGTATGACCCGCAGCATAATTTCAACAGTGTCACGAAAAGCCCTTTTGAAGGATTTGTGCCCGAACCTTTTAGAAATGCCGTCAATGCGGTGGCGCCATTGTCACGCAAAGTTGCGCACGATGCGTCCGGTCTTGTCGGAGGGGCAGACGATTCTGAGGCTCAAAATACGAACCCTTTTGAGAGCGATCCTGCACCCGAACTGATTCTTTTAGAACCCAAAATTCAAGATTGATTTTTGATTTTTTGGAAATATTCCTCTGAATTTGTTATATTTTCCCTATTAAGCATGATTCGCCTGTGGATTGAGTGCTTGCGCTTCTAGACAATCCATTAGGGTTGTCTTAACCTATTATGTAATTTGCACCTAGGTTCGCATTAGACGAATCATACGGGGAAGGTTTATGTCGGAAAACACACCGGATACTGCTATGGATTTATCAGAGATTGCGACTGACGATATGGTCATTGATGATGCTGGTACGGAGGCGATCTCTGCTGGGGGGGAAGAACCCAGCATGGAAGATATCCTTGCGTCCATCCGGCAGATTATTGCCGATGACAAAACGGAAGACTTGGTCGATTTGGCGAGTTTGGAGAACACGCCTGTCACTGGCCCAACCACTGGCCCTGTCACCGACGTAGAGACTGTGTCGAACGGCAAAGCTCATGGCGTTGACGTGGCTGTGTCCGCTCCCAACCGCGAAATAGAAATGGTGGTCGAGCCCCCTCAGCCGGAAAGCACGGCTGTCATTGCTGAGGATGATGTCGATATCCTTGATCTGATTCATTTTGTGGATGAAAGTATCGAAGACAGTCTTACAGCCCCAGTTGCTTCTGGGATACCTGCTTCTGGTTCTGTTCCCGCTTCTGGGGTGGAGACACCCACTTTGGAAGCCGTGGCACCGGTAGGTGGAAATGAAGACAGCCAGATAGTGGCTGATGAACAGACATTGGAGGCGGGTGCTGGTTCTAAGGTTTCATCGCTTGAAGTCGTATCTGAAGACGCGACGCCGGAAACGCCCCAGATAACGTCACCTCAGGTAACATCCCCTCAGATAACGTCACCTCAGGCAATATCAGAAAACACGGATGGGCCTGATTTGGCTGCCAGTATTGATTTTGAGGAGACGCTTGATTTGGTCATGGAGGCAGACGTGCCGGGGAGCGCGAGTGAACGCCCTGTTTCAAGCGAGGCGGCCGAGACACCTCGCTCCCGTGAAGCATTGGCCAGTGAAACATTGACCAGTGAGACATTGACCAATGATGCATTGGCTAGTGAAACGCCTGCGGGCGAAATGTTTGCCAGTGAGGCGTTTGAAAACCTGGTTGATCTTGTGCGTGCAGATATAAAACCCGACACCGAGACCTCTGTTGCGGCGCCTGTTGGTGTTGATCAGGTAGGCGCGCTTGCAGATGTGGATGATGGTCTGGAGATTCCCTCAATGTCGAGAGGGAGAACTGTGGCGCGTACTCAACCGGAAAGCCCGGTTGTCGAGGCAACGGTTGAAGAGGCCACAATTTGCGTAACACCGGATGAAGATATGGATCTTGTAAAGTCCTTGTTAGAGGACTTGATGGATGAAGATGTGCCGGTACAGGATCAGGATCTTGTTGTAGATAGTGCTTTGCAAGAATCGATTGAAGCGGCTGTACAAGAAGAAATAGCGACTGCCCAACCCACAGACGAGAAAGCCCCTGAAGAAACCCAGCCGGTTTTTGTTGCGGAAAGCTCCACGCCTGAAGAGGACGTCCTTGAAGAGGCAGTAGCAGAAGAGGCAGTAGCAGAAGAGCAGGAGCCTGAAGAGGATAATTTACGTGATATTGCTGCTGAAATACAGCAGCTCATAAATGGGAACTCCGAATCTGTAGATAGTGAATCTGAAGACCCTGAACCTGATAACATTGAGACAGATCACTTAGAAGCTGATGCCTTAGAAAGTGGTAACAGTAGTGAAGAAGATGTCGTTGTTTTGCCAGACGTTGAAATGGGCGACCAGTTTTCATTGACAGCAAAAACTGATTCCGAGCCTGTTGGCATGGGGGCAGTGGGAAGTGGGACTGGCGCTGCCAGCGCCTTGCTGGTGCGTGAAGAAAGTGTGGAAACACCCACACAGGACAGAGAGGCATTTGAAACCGACGATACGGATGTGGATGTAAGTGCCGAGCAACAAGGGGAACCGGTCGATGCTGGTTTACCACAACAACCTACACAGTCTGAGGAGGACGGAAATATGGCTCAAGCCGTAACAACTGAGAGCATGCTTGATGAATCCACACAAAGGGAGGCGATTGATGCCTTTGCATCACTGGCGTCTGCTGTGCAGGAAAAATCTGATTTGGAAGAAAAAGGGCCGGCGATTGGTGATCTCGTGCAGGACTCGCTGAGACCGATGTTGAAAGAGTGGCTGGACAAGAATTTAAAAGGTATTGTCGAGCGCGCTGTTACCAAAGAAATCAAACGTATGTCTTCGGGCAAATAAATCTGGAAATCTGTGCACCCGCACGTTATGACACAATTTACCCGCCCTCTTATCCGAAGGGGCGGGTTTGTTTTTAAGAGTTTGCCATGCTTGATAAAAGTTTTAATCCGCAGGACGCCGAGCCGCGTATTTATAAACGCTGGGAAGAGAGCGGGGCATTCAAGCCTAAATACGATCCTGATCTAGAACCATATTGCATTGTGATTCCGCCACCGAACGTGACGGGGAGCCTGCATATGGGCCATGCTCTGAACGTTACCTTACAAGATGTGTTGATCCGGTTCGAGCGCATGCGCGGCAAAGATGTGCTGTGGCAACCGGGTATGGATCATGCAGGTATTGCGACACAAATGGTTGTGGAACGCCAGATGGCCGAACAGGGCGATATTGGCCGTAAAGACATGACCCGCGAGGCGTTTATTGAACGTGTCTGGCAATGGAAAGAGGAAAGCGGCGGTAATATTCAAAACCAGACCCGCCGCCTTGGGGCTTCGTGTGACTGGTCAAGATCCCGGTTTACGATGGATGAGGGGCTATCCGAGGGGGTGTTGAAGGTTTTCGTGAAACTCCATGAAGAAGGCCTGATTTACCGTGATAAGCGATTGGTCAACTGGGACCCGCATTTCCAGACGGCGATCTCGAACCTCGAGGTTGAACAAAGGGAAGTGAACGGACATTTCTGGCACTTTAAATACGAGCTGGAAGGCGGCGAAACTTACGAATATGTGGAAAAAGACGAGGACGGTAATGTCGTTCTGCGCGAAACCCGAAATTATATTTCAATCGCGACGACCCGACCGGAAACCATGCTGGGCGACGGGGCGGTTGCCGTGCATCCCTCCGACGAGCGCTATGCGCCGATTGTTGGTAAACGGGTATTATTGCCACTCGCGGATCGTTATATTCCGATCATTACAGATCGTCATCCTGATCCTGAAAAAGGCTCGGGGGCCGTGAAAATTACAGGCGCACATGATTTCAACGATTATGAAGTTGCCCGTCGTCATGATCTGCCCATGTATATCCTTATGGATGAGCAGGGCCGAATGGTGGCCAGTGATATTATGCCCGCTAAATATGTCGGCATGGATAGATTTGAAGCGCGCAAACATGTTGTCGCGGATATTGATGCGCTCGGTCTGCTCGAAAAAGTCGAGGATAAAATCATCCAGCAACCGTTCGGGGATCGTTCGGGCGTTGTGATTGAACCTATGCTAACCGATCAATGGTATGTGAATGCTAAGGAGTTGGCGAAGGAAGCGATTGCGGCCGTGGATGATGGCCGCACCAAATTCGTACCGGCGAACTGGAAGAAAACCTATGATATGTGGATGCACGATATTGAGCCTTGGTGTATTTCCCGCCAGCTCTGGTGGGGGCATCAGGTACCGGCATGGTACGGTCCGGACGGACATATCTTTGTCAAAGAGACCGAGGCCGAAGCTTATGTGGCTGCAAAAGAGCATTACGGTAAAGACGTCGACCTTGAGCGTGACGAGGATGTTCTCGACACATGGTTTAGCTCTGGTCTCTGGCCATTTGCGACCTTGGGTTGGCCGGATGATAGTGAGGATTTAAAGCGGTTTTACCCGACCTCTGTTGTGGTGACAGCGTTTGATATAATTTTCTTTTGGGTCGCGCGCATGATGATGCAAGGTTTGCATCTGATGGGGGATGTCCCGTTCAAGACCGTATATATCCATGCTATTGTGCGTGATGAACACGGTAAGAAAATGTCCAAGTCCAAGGGTAATGTCGTTGATCCGCTTGATCTGGTCGAGAAATACGGTGCGGATGCATTGCGGTTTACACTGAGCGCTATGGCGGCGATGGGGCGTGATATTCGCCTCAGTGAACAGCGAATTGAAGGCTACCGGAACTTCGGGACCAAGCTCTGGAACGCCGCCCGTTTTGCCCAGATGAACGAATGCGTTCCCGTCGCGGATTTTGATCCGAAGTCCTGTACGCAAATGGTCAATCGCTGGATTGTTGGTGAAGCGACGAAAGCCGCGCAAAGTGTAACGGTGAATATCGAAACATACCGTTTTAATGACGCGACTGACGCGATCTATAAGTTTGCTTGGGGCCAGTATTGCGACTGGTACCTAGAGTTGATCAAGCCGATTATGAATGGTGATGATGAGGCCGCCAAAACCGAAACCCGGGCCTGTGCGGCGTGGGCACTGGATCAAATATTGAAGCTATTACATCCGTTTATGCCCTATGTGAGCGAAGAATTATGGAACGAGATGGCTGGTAAAACGGCGTCCGGCGAAAATGTTTCACGTGAAACATTGTTGATTTCGGCGAGTTGGCCTGAGCTTGATGACAGTTATCTGGACGCCAAAGCCGAGGCCGATATTGACTGGTTGATTAAACTGATTAGCGAAGTGCGATCTGTACGTTCAGAGATGAATGTCCCGCCTGCGGCCAAGGCCACACTTGTATTGATTGGCGCCGCACCAGAGACACTTGCGCGGATGGAAACCTATAAAGGCGTGTTAGAACGCATGGCACGGATGTCGTCTTGGGAGACGGCAGAAACGGCCCCCAAAGCCTCTATACAGGCGGTGGTCGATGAGGCGACGATTGCTTTGCCGCTTGCCGGCATGATTGATTTGGGTGCAGAACGGGCAAGGCTTGAAAAGGAAATCGGTAAAATCCAGGACGAAATGGATAAAATCGACAAGAAGCTTGCCAATAAGAATTTTACAGACCGTGCCCCTGAAACCGTTGTTGCAGAGCAGCATACAAGACGGGCCACATTTGGGGCCGATTTGGAGAAATTGCAACAGGCTTTGGCGAATTTACCTGCCTAGTCATCTGGGAATGGGAGCATAATAAATGTCAAATATTGTGCCCTTTGATGAGAGCCGCCCGGAGTTTAACGGGTTTAATGCGTTTTATAATGACAAGATCGGGCCGTATCTGGAAAGCCGGGAACAGGAACGAAAAGTGGGTGTTACCAAAGCCAAAAAAATTGGATTTGGTATCGCCATTTCTGGACTGTTGGTCGCAATCACCATTTACATGAAGACCGGATCTATGCCCGGATTGATCATTCCTGCCTTGATGGGGGTCGGCATTGGGTTCGCGGTTCTCCATCATATAGCCAATGCGTTGAGCGGGGAAATAAAGCAGTATATGATGGAAAACATATGCGAATTTATCGGGTGGAAATATAGCGAAAAGGATTTCATTTCGCCGGATTTGGAACCTTGGCAAGCCAACCGGCTTTTACCACGTTATTATGACCGTGTGAAATTCGAAGACCAGATGAGTGGAAATGCCCATGGTGCCGATTTCAGTTTCTGTGAATCGCATATGGAGAAAAAACATACAGACAAAGACGGGAAAACCCATTGGTCGACGGTGTTTCGCGGCATAATGCTCGAAATAGATTTTCATAGAGAGTTTTTGGGCCGCACAGTTGTTTTACGCGATGGCGGGTTTTTCAACATGAAAAAGAAGGCCGGTATGAAACGGGTTGGTCTTGTCGATCCGGTATTCGAGAAGATATTTGAGGCTTATGGTACGGATCAGGTTGAGGCACGGTATTTGTTGACCCCGGTTTTTATGCAAAAACTGGTAGATTTGGAATCGACTGTTTCGGGCAAAAAAATCCGGTTCGGGTTTTTTGATCGGCGGTTACATATTGCTGTCGAAGCCCCTAACCAATTTGAGGTTGACTCTATGTTCAAAACCCTTCTGGATACATCTCGTACCGAAAAAATCCTAAGCGAAATTAGCGCTATATTTGATGTGATTGACGGGGTGTCAAAGCCGCAAAAGAAGCGGTGATTTCCTCCCTATAAATCAAAACTTCCGATAATCGGTACATGATCGGACGGGCGTTCGCGGTCTCGGACATGAGCGTCTATACGCACGGATTTTATCCGGTCGGCGGCCTGTGGTGATAGTAAAAGATGGTCAATGCGAATGCCGTGATTTTTAGGCCACGCGCCAGCTTGGTAATCCCAAAATGTGTACTGGTGCGGGCGACCATCCAGCTGCTCATAGGCGCTGGTCAGGCCGAGATGTTGCAGTTTGCGAAACGCGGCGCGTGTGCGCGGTCTTATCAGGGCGTCGCCTGACCAGAGGGCGGCGTCGAATACATCATCATCTGTCGGTATCACATTGTAATCTCCGGCTAAAATTAGAGGTTCCTCATATTGGAGCAGATGCTTTGCATGGTCGTAGAGGCGCTCCATCCAGGCCATTTTATATTCGTATTTTGGGCCGTTGCCGTCTTCGACAGGATTGCCATTGGGGAGATAAATACTGGCAAACCGTACAGGGCCATTTTCGCCCGAAATAACCGCTTCAATATAGCGGGCTTGCTCGTCATCATCATCACCGGGCAGGCGAGTGTTCACCTCTTCAAACGGAAATTTCGAGAACAAGGCGACACCGTTGTAAGATTTCTGCCCGTGCACCGCCACATTATAACCGCGCTCCTCAAAGGGTTCGAACGGGAAGGCCTCATCAACGGTTTTAATCTCCTGAATACAAACCACATCCGGCTTGGCTTCGTCCAGCCATTGGGTCACGGCAGGGATACGGGCTTTGATCGAATTTACATTCCAACTGGCTATATCCATTTTGTCTGATCTTTATCGTTAAGAGGGTGAAGGTTATGGTGTCGGTATCGGGTGGTTTTGATGTGTTTAAGTCTTACTTATGGGGCTGGTTTGTGCGGCTGATTATTTTTTCCGTGAGTTCATTTAATTCCTGAGCCAATTGAGGCAGTTTCGCAACAAGTTCTTCGTCGTCCTCATCTAGCTCATCAATCTGTTTACGCAGGGCTGCCATTTTCTGTAAAAGCCGTTTATTTTCCAGAGCGTCTTTTGCAATGGCTTTGTCTTGTGAAGTCGCAGGCTTATTCTTAAGTATACCTATGCTTTTAACAACATAGCCTAGCCCCGCAATAATGGTGAGGAGTGCAGGGATAAGAATAAGAAGGTTCCCCAACAAAGAGTCTGATACAGTATTGAACTCTGGCATGTTAAATCGAGAAACTGGTGCCACAGCCACAGGACGCGGTTGCATTGGGGTTGTGGATTTTGAAGGCGGCCCCGATGAGTTCGTTTACATAATCAATTTCAGAGTTTTTCAAAAATTCTTGCGAAACCTCATCGATTAAAATGCGGGCGCCATCGCGTTCGATAATCAAATCATCTTCATTGGGAACATCTGCGAAGTCGAATGCATATTGAAACCCCGAACAGCCGCCGCCATTGACCGCAACGCGCAGGAACTGCGTTTTGCCTTGTTTGGCCATGATCGCATTGATCTTAGTGGCCGCGCTTTCACTCATCGTGATAGCGGGGAGGGTGGTGCCTGATGGCGTATTTGGGGTAATGTTGACTTCGGACATAATCGGCTCGCTTCTTGCTTTGATATGTTCAATATAGGGGGGAAGTTAAAGAATCAAAAGGTGCTTTTGTGAAAACAATGTATTCTTGTACGCGCGAACGGGCAATTTATGCCAGTGACCCGGCTCAAAGTCGTGGACGGCGCATCGACCAAAACAGCCAATCCGAGCGCACCGTGTTCCAACATGACAAGGACAGGATCATCCATTCGACTGCTTTTCGGCGCCTCAAGGGTAAAACGCAGGTTTTTGTCGCCCATGAGGGGGATACTTACCGGACCCGCCTGACCCATTCGTTAGAAGTGGCGCAAATTGCGCGTTCGATTGCGCGGGTGTTGGGGCTGGACGAGGATTTGGCCGAATGTCTGGCCTTGGCCCATGATTTGGGCCATCCGCCGTTTGGCCATAGTGGCGAGGACGCATTGCAAGTGGTTATGGAGCCTTATGGCGGGTTTGATCACAATGCCCAGACTTTGCGTATTATCGAGAAACTTGAAGGCCGATATGCCCTGTTTGACGGGCTAAACCTGACATGGGAGACCTTGGAGGGGATTGCCAAGCATAACGGGCCGCTTGTCACCAAAGACGCGCCTGCGGAGAGCCTGCCTTGGGCCATGCGGGCGCTGGAGGATTGGCAAGGGCTGGAGCTTGAAACCTTTGCCGGGCCGGAGGCGCAAGTGGCGGCTTTGGCCGACGATATTGCCTATAATAACCATGATCTGGATGACGGGTTACGTGCCGGTCTGTTCAGTGTTGCAGATGTGTGCGCAGTGCCGTTGGTGGGGCGGATGTTTGCGGATGTGCGGGCGCGCTATCCCGAACTTGATGAAAGCCGGCTCATTCACGAAACGGTTCGCGATATGATCGGCTATATGGTGGCAGATGTGCTTAAGGAAAGTCGGGTGCGGCTGGAGAAATATAAACCGCAAAGCGCCGATGCCGTACGCGTACTTGATGCGCCGGTGATTGCATTTTCCGATGCATTTCGGGATGAAGAAGCGCCGTTGCGCGCATTTTTGTTCACCAATATGTACCGCCATTACAAAGTCAACCGGATGATGGGGCAGGCGTCGCGGGTGGTGACTGAATTGTTTGAATTGTTTATCGAGGGGCCAAATCTGTTGCCAAGCGATGTTTATGCCCAATGTGACGGGGAGCGTTCCGAGAAGACAGCGCGGGTCATTTGCGATTATATTGCCGGTATGACCGATAGATTCGCGATTGAAGAGCATAAAAAACTGTTTTCGGTGTCTGGATATTTGTAAGCCCGTATTAACCCCTTCCTAACCTTGAAATCGGCATAATATGGGCGATATTACAGCGTAAAAGCGTTATAAGCTAGCGAAGGCGGTCTGCATGATTCGGGTTGTGCGGGCGCCCTTTAAGGATGAAACATGGAAAATGAACCACAAGACGCGTATCTTCCGCAAAGTGAAAACGAGATTTTAGAGCCGTTTGATGTACGCCAGCAATCCTCGCGGCGGGGCATGATGTGGCTGTTGGGCGCGTTTGTCTTCTTGGTGGTGATGGCCTTTATTGTATTAAAACTATTTGCGGCAGGGACGCGTGACCGGGATCAAACCCCGCGTATATTGGCCGATAATTCACCCTATAAGGAAGTGCCAATTGATCGGGGCGGCGAGCAGACGCCCAATCAGGATAAAGAGATTTATCAAAAACTGAACGGGACTTTAAAGGAAGACCCTGTGCAGCTTGTGCCTGTGGCTGAACAACCTTTGCCAAAACCGAAAGCCCCAACCGATACATCTACGGCAAATGTGGTGATTAAAGATCGTACAGCTAAACCCCTTGCCAGTTCTGTAAAAACGCCGCGTGCTACCACTGCTATTGGGGCGGGCGCTTATGTGGTGCAGGTCGCGTCTTTACGCTCGCGCGTAGAGGCCAACACGCTTTGGACCCGTTTGGATGACAAAATGGGGGATGTGATTGGCTCGGCGCACAGCGCCGATATTAAACGGGTCGATCTGGGGGCTAAAGGCATTTACTATCGGTTGCGGGTCAGTGGCTTGGCCGATAAAAATGCGGCCACAGCCTTGTGCTCGCGGTTGAAAACGCGTGGGCAAGATTGCATTGTCACGAAAAGATGACCCTAACCCATGACGATTAATGCTGCTATTTTCGGATGTTCCGGCCCCGAGTTAACCCGGGGTGAAGCGGTGTTTTTCCGTGATTGTAATCCGTGGGCGTTTATCTTGTTTGCTCGCAATATTGAAACGCCAAATCAGGTGCGTAAATTGTGTATAGATTTACGCGAAAGTGTCGGGCGGGATGCGTTGATCTTCGTCGATCAGGAGGGGGGGCGTGTACAACGTTTCAAACCTCCGCATTGGCGCGAAGCCCCGTGGGCGGGTAAGTTCGGGGATTTGTACGAACTAAACCAAAGAGCCGGATTGCGGGCGGCGTGGCTTAATTTTCGCCTCATTGCACACGAATTAAAAGATATGGGAGTGAGCGCGAATTGTGCGCCTGTGCTGGATTTGCCGGTCTGGGGCGCTGACCCGATCATTTCCGATCGGGCGTTTTCTTGTAACCCGGAGATTATGATTAAGCTTGCCCATGCTTGTATGGCCGGGCTTACGGCGGGCGGGGTTGTGCCTGTGATCAAGCATTTGCCGGGCCATGGTCGGGCCAAGGTGGATAGCCACAAAGCCTTGCCGATCATTGAGGAAAGCCTCGAGACACTTATCAATAGCGACTTTATCCCGTTCAAAGCCTTTATGGACGCCCCGATGGCCATGACGGCCCATGTGGTGCTCAGTGCGGTTGACCCGCATAAACCGGTGACGATTTCTAGGCATGCAATGCAAAGTGTGATCCGTGGCGAGCTTGGCTATCAGGGTTTGGTGATGAGTGACGATCTGGATATGAAGGCTCTGAAAGGTGGATTGACGAAACTGACGGAAGAGACTTTGAAGGCAGGGTGTGATATTGTCTTGCAATGTAGTGGTAAATTACCAGCCATGGTGCAAATTGCCAAAGGGTTGAAACCCTTGACGGGGGAGAGTATGCGTCGGGCAGAGCTGGCTTGGTTGATGAGTGAGTACGCGATGGATTTTGATGTCCAGCAGGGTTTATCCGAATATGAAAACTTAATGGGGATTTTAAGCGCGTCCAATAAAGCTGATAAATTCAGCAAGATGTTCGGGTTCTCATGAGTGATGAATTTCTAGAAGGGATTGCGTTTGAAGCGGCCGATGACGCTGCGGAGGAAGGGCAAGCCCTGATCCTTGATATTGACGGTTATGAAGGGCCGCTGCATTTGCTGCTCGAGCTGGCGCGTATGCAGAAGGTGGATTTGGCCCGTCTCTCTATTCTTGAGCTGGCAGAGCAGTATCTGGCGTTTATCAATGCGGCGCAAAATTTACGCATAGAGCTGGCGGCAGATTATCTGGTGATGGCGTCTTGGTTGGCGTATTTGAAGTCGCGTTTAATTTTGCCTACGCCCGAAGGGGAAGAGGAAATGCCGGAGGCGGACGAGTTGGCTTCGCATCTGGCTTTTCGTCTGCAAAGACTGGAGGCGATGCGCCGGGCCTCAGAAGCGTTTTTCAAGTTAAAACGGGTCGGGCAAGAGGTGTTTGTTCGCGGCGCACCGGAAGGCTTGCGCTCGCGCACCACGCCTTTGTATCAGGCCGAGTTGTTTGATATGCTTAAAGCCTATGGGGATATTCGTTCGCAATCGGCCATGCGTAACCACAAGCTTACCAGGCCTTTGGTGTTGTCCCTTGATGAAGCGCGTAGCCGTTTGGCGCGGGCTATGTATTTAGGCACGGGGGCTGAAGGTTCGAAATGGGTGTCGTGGGAGGATTTACTGCCAAAGCCCGAGGATTTTTCTACGCCTCTCCCAAAACGTTCTATACGGGCCAGTTCGCTTTTGGCCGGATTGGAACTTGCCAAGGAGGGCAAGCTGGAAATACGCCAGAGCAAGGCTTTTGCGCCGATTTTCCTACGGGGCATATTGCAAAACCAAGAGGATGAAACATGAGTGATACATCGAAACCTACCTCGCGGGTTGAAAAGGCTGCTGCCGGTATTGAAGACGATATCATCAGTTTAAATGACCGTCTGAATGTACGCGGGGACGGGGAGCCGATCGAGCAGGAATTACGTTTGCTGGAAGCGCTTTTGTTTGCGGCTGTTGAGCCTATTGATGTGGAAACCTTGCGTGAACGCATGCCGGACGGGTGTGATGTGGGGGTATTGTTGGCGCGTTTGGCGCGGGATTATTCTGGACGCGGTGTGAATTTGGTGCGGGTGGCAGAGCGGTGGCGGTTTCAAACCGCGCCTGATCTGGAGCCGCATTTGACCGATATGAAAGAAACCCCGCGTAAGCTGTCGAAGGCGGCGCTCGAAACTTTGGCGATTATTGCTTATCATCAGCCGGTGACGCGGCCTGAAATCGAAGACATTCGCGGCGTGGCTGTATCGGTTGGGACGTTGGACGTGTTGATGGAATTGAGCTGGGTGAGATTACGCGGTCGTCGTCGGACACCGGGCCGGCCTGTGACATATGGGACTACAGAGGATTTTTTGGCCCATTTCAATCTGGAACAGCTTACGGATTTACCGGGGCGGGAAGATTTGAAAGCGGCCGGTTTGCTCGATTCCCGTCTGCCAAAAGATTTCGAAGTGCCTATTCCGATGTTGTCTCTCGATATTGACGAAGACCCGATCGAAGACGATGACGAGGGCGAGTTTGTTACGGACTATCTGGAGGATGATGACAAGCCGGATTTGGACGACTAAGGCTTGATGATTGGCAAACAAGGGCGTAAAGAGGGGCAAAGGGGAAAACCCATTAGGAGATATCTATGTTTGCCAGTCCCATACAATTACTGATCGTTGGTGTGCTTGTTCTGCTGCTTTTTGGTGGCCGGGGCAAAATTTCTGCGATTATGGGTGATGTGGCCAAGGGGATTACAAGCTTTAAAAAAGGCTTGAAAGATGATCCGGACGCAGATGTTGATGCCGCCGAAGAAGCGATTGACATCACTCCGCCCAAATCTGAAAAAAAGTAATTTAAAGAGTTCGCGGCCATGATCCCGCAAATCGGTTTCTCAGAAATGCTCGTCATTGCGATCCTGGCCCTTGTTGTGGTCGGGCCAAAAGACTTGCCCGGTATGATGCGTAAGGCGGGGCAATTCGTCGCCAAGCTGAAAATGCTGGGCCAAGAATTTAAAGACGCATTTGACCAGATTGGCCAAGACGACGAGTTGGCGGAACTTCGCCGTGAAATGGACGAGCTGAAATCACTGGGCAAGCTTTCCAACCTTTCCGATGAAGCGTTTGAGGAAGATATGCGCGCACTTGATAAGGATTTGCGTGAAGGTACGGATGTCAGCACTCCGGCGCCTAAAGCCTCTTCAAAAGATGGTGATCCAAAAGAGGCTAAAGATGACAGCTAAGTTGGAAACCGGAACGTCCCCGGATGCAAATGGGGACGGCGATATAGAAGATAGCCGGGCACCCTTGCTTGATCATTTGAAAGAGCTACGGACGCGGTTGATATATTCCATGATCGCCTTGATCATCGGGTTCGTCATTTGTTTGTTTTTTGTACGCCCTATTTTTGATCTGCTTGTCTTGCCGTTTGAGCAAGCGGTGACCAAGGTGAGCGCTGATTTAATAGAACAGGGCAAGCCTGGGCTGGATGGGGATTTGATCTATACGCAAGTGCTGGAATTTTTCTTTGTGAAGCTGAAACTGGCTCTGTTCGGGGGACTACTCCTGTCATTTCCGGTGATTGCTTACCAGATTTACCGTTTTGTTGCGCCGGGGCTGTACAAGAATGAGAAGATGGCGTTTTTGCCCTATCTCATTGTTTCCCCACTTCTATTTTTGGTGGGGGCGAGCATGGTGTTCTTCTTTATTTTCCCGTATGTGCTCGAATTTGGCCTGCGTCAGCAACAAGCGTTCAGTACAGGCGCGACCGTGACACTTCTGCCAAAAGTCAGCGAATATCTAGGGCTTGCGACAACACTGTTCATTGCGTTCGGCCTGTCTTTTCAACTCCCTGTTGTTCTAAGCCTTTTGGGACGGGCGGGGATTGTCAGCTCTGACGCTCTTAAAAAAGGACGCCGGTATGCGGTTGTCGGGATTGCCTTGTTTGCCGCTTTCGTGACACCGCCAGACCCGATCACACAGATCGCACTGGGCGGGGCCATATATATCCTTTACGAGATTTCCATTCTCAGTGTACGGATGATCGAGAAGAAGCGTCCCGAAGAGGAAACGTCTTAAATCTAATCTGGCTTAAACCCAGTCAGGAATATGTTCGGTTTTTAAAATGTCCTCGACACTTGGGCGTTCTCTGATGATTTCGTATTTGTCGCCGCTGACCAGAACTTCGGGGATGAGAGGGCGGGTATTGTATTGACCCGCTTGCACAGCGCCGTAAGCGCCAGCCGAATGGATAACAATCAGATCGCCAGCACTGATTTCGGGCAAATCTCTGTGCTTGGCAAAAGTATCCCCGGTTTCGCAAACAGGGCCAACAATGTCATAGGTTTGGGTTGGCGCGCCGTTCTCGGTTAAAGTGACAGGTTCTATATGATGATGGGCATCATAAAGCGCAGGCCGGATCAGATCATTCATGGCGGCGTCCAGAATGATGAAATTGCGGACACTGCCTTTTTTGACATAGACAGTTTTTGACAACAATATGCCAGCATTTCCGGCAATCAAGCGTCCAGGTTCGAAAATCATTTTCAGGTCAAGGCCAATGGTGGCCTCTGCAATCATCTGTCCGTAAAGCGCGGGCAGAGGCGGGGTGTTTTCGTCTTCATTATAGGGGATGCCGAGGCCGCCGCCAAAATCATAACTGCGGATATTATGTCCCGATGCGCGCAGGGTTTTGATCAGTTCAATCCCTTTTGTTAGGGCGGCTTTAAAAGGGGCGAGCGTGTCGATCTGGCTGCCAATATGCATGTCGATCCCGACGATTTCTATATTGCCCAAACTGGCCGCTTCGGCGTAGGCGGATTCGGCCTGATCTATATTGATGCCGAATTTGTTTTCGGCTTTGCCGGTGGTGATTTTGGCATGGCCACCTGCGCTGACATCGGGGTTGATGCGAAAGGCAATCCGGGCGGTCGTGTTTAATGCCCGCGCGGTGGCGTCGAGCGCATAAAGCTCGGGCATGGATTCAACATTGAACTGTAGAATATCCGCTTCCAGGGCGGCACGCATTTCGTCCATGGTTTTGCCGACACCGGAAAATACGATCTTTTGTGCAGGCATGCCGGCCATCAATGCCCGGGTCAGCTCGCCGCCACTGACCACGTCTGCGCCAGCGCCCAGCTTTGCCAGCAGGGCCAGAACCGCGATATTGGAATTGGCTTTGACGGAGAAGGCAATCAGGGCGTCCATATCGCTTATGGCCTGTTCGAAGACCTGATAATGGCGTTTGAGGGTGGCGGCGGAATAGACATAGACGGGGGTACCGACCTCGTCGGCGATCGTGTGTAGGGAAACGTTTTCGGCCATCATCTGGCCGTCTTGAAAGTGAAAATGTCGCATGGAGTTACCGTTGTAAAAAAATCAAAAATATGAGGAAGATTGGTGCGAGCAATACCCAGCAGGCGCTAGTTATTGCTCTTTTGTTTTTCTGCCTGTGGTTTTTCTGCCTTTTGTTTTTCTGCTTGGTCCTGTTTGGCTTTGTCACCCCAAAGAGGCGGTGGTGTTTCGAGCTTGCCACGAATGCCGCAGGCGCTCAGCACAAAGCTGCTGACCAATGCCAGCGCGGTAAAATGTGCAATATGTCTGCTTATATGTTTGCCCAGACGTGTACGGTGCGTTCGTGTTTCCATAATAAATTTTCTATACGGGCAAAACCCGTCCACGTCGAGAATAAAATGCGATCTGACAAATTACGAATATTTCACTGGCACTTTTCACTGGCATGGCTGTATGTGATAGCCGTATATCAATGGCTTACTTATATGGCCAACTTATATGGGGAGTTCTATGTCCAAAATAATTCTGACTTTCACTAGCTTGTTGAGTGTTTCACTATTGCCACTGACGGCTTTGGCAGATGAAGCACAGGATTTCGAAACGGGGACGCAATGTCTTTCTGCGAAGAAACTGGTCAAAGCGCTTAAGAAATTTGACGGGATGAAACCCGGGCGCATTGATACAGTGCAGACTACTGCCAATATGCGCTTGAAGGCAAATGAGGGTGATAAATTACCGGCCCGGCTTTTTCATAGAAACAAGGATGTTGAAACGGATTTTATGGTCGCCGAGGACGGTAAGGTCGTTGATTTTAAAAAAATGGGAGATTTAAGCAAAAAAGGCGAATTGTGTTTACAAGATTCCAGTCTTGTGAAGAAAACCAGAGAAGAAACAAAGGGTCGCTTTGGCTTAAGTATTGATTTTACTGTCGCGTTTAAAAACACATCCGGTACGCACAGTATTGCGGAATTGATAGATGGTACTGGCGATGGGAAATCCCATTACAAGAAAATGTTTGGCGGGCCTATGTCGATTCTGGTGCCTAAAATGACCCATATTGGGATCACGCCCAAGAGAGATGATATAAAGAGGGATGATACAGGGAATGCAGAGGATGCAGAGATTGCGCCCCTTACTATTACGGCCTTAAAAGACGGGGCTGTGCTGAGCGGCCTTAATATTGGAGAAATGGGCGCTATGCAGGTGATTGGGATTAAAGATTTGCGCGACCTTGGTGCAGATACTCTTTTGATTGCCGGAAATAGCTACACAATGACGCCGGTTCCCAGTGTCGCGAAAATGAAGAAATTCGGATTTGGCCCTTCCTCGGACAAGAGTGGGGACAAGAGCGGAGACAAGGGTGAGAAGTCTACGGAAACGGCGAGCGTTGACGGGCAGGCCGAGGAGTAGAATTTACTTTGAAGTTACCGGCGTTTTCCTTTACGTTTCAATGTGATCAGGGGAATGTTATGTCAGTATTACGTGCAAGTTTGTTTCTAAGTTCGGTTTTGGTTTTGTCCGCGTGTGGACAGAGTGACGGTGCGTCGGTCTCTACGCCTTCTGAAATTTCCAGCGTTCAGAGTGTTGTTACCCCTGATTTAGCTGGGCGGTTTTCGAAACTGGCGCTGGAGTGTGTGCACAGGGAATATCCCAATAAAATTGGCCATACCATGAGCAGTGACGCGGATGCTGGCACGCCGCGCCAATTGCATCCTGCATTTTATGGCTGTTTTGACTGGCACTCTTCGGTGCACGGGCATTGGCTGCTTGTGCGGCTTTTGCATGTGGGGCCACAGGATGCGCCGTGGCGCGCAGAGGCAATTGCTAAATTGTCAGAAAGTTTCACGCCTGAAAATATCGCGGGTGAAATGGCGTATTTCGAGAATTCGGACAGGGGATCTTATGAGCGTCCTTACGGGGTGGCGTGGTTGTTACAATTGACCGCAGAGCTTCGGGAATGGGATGATGCGCAGGCGAAAGAATGGTTGGCGACACTGGAACCCTTAGAGCAGATGATTGCAGGCCGTTTGAAAAACTGGATGCCGAAACTGGCGTATCCAATCCGGCTTGGCACCCATAACCAGTCGGCCTTTGCCTTTGGCTTGATGCTGGACTGGGCGCGGGTCTCTGGCGACACAGATATGGAAGCGTTGATTGTTTCGCGCTCGAAAGACTATCATTTGGCTGATAAAGCTTGTCCGTTGGCTTATGAGCCGAGCGGAGAGGATTTTTTGTCGCCGTGTTTGATGGAGGCTGATTTGATGCGCCGTGTTTTGGACGAGCGTGAATTTGCCCGTTGGCTGACCGGATTTTTGCCGGATTTGCCGACGGATGGGTCTGGCGACTGGCTGGCTCCGGGGATTGTGAAGGATGCATCTGATGGTAAGCTGGTGCATCTGGACGGGGTGAATTTGTCACGGGCATGGAATCTTGAAAATATCGCGGCGAGTTTGCCTGATGGTGATCCGCGCATCGGGGCGTTAAATGCCAGTGCGGCCGTGCACCGCGAGGCCGGTTTGAAGGCCGTGACCGATGCCCATTATAGCGGCTCGCACTGGTTGGCGAGCTTTGCCACATATTTGATGACAAAACGCGGACAATAACGCATTCTCGTGCTTGCCGTGCGCACAGCTTATGTCTATAGCGTGCACTCTTTTAGACGATCCTTGATGAATCGAGACCAGTATGCATGACATAAAAGCCATCCGCGAAAATCCTGACCATTACGATACCCAGTGGGCCCGTCGTGGCATGGAGCCGCAGTCCAAGGCGATTTTGGATAAAGACATACTTGTCCGTCAGGCTTTGAAGGTTCAGCAAGACGCGGAAGCGGCCCGTAACAAGGCGTCCAAGCAGATCGGGGCGGCGATGGGGCGCGGGGATAAAGAGGAGGCCGAGCGCCTGAAAACCGAAGTTGCCGGGGCTAAAAATGTGATTGCCATGATGGGGGCGCAAATCGAGTCCGAGAAGGGGGTTCTTAACGATCTTCTTGCCAGCCTGCCTAATCTGCCGCTTGCGAGCGTGCCGGACGGGGCGGATGAGGATGCGAATGTTGATGTGCGGGTTGTTGGCACGCTCCCGACATTTGATTTCAAGCCGAAAGCCCATGATGATCTTGGCGAAGCGCTAGGCATGATGGATTTCGAGGCTGCGGCGAGAATGTCCGGGGCGCGCTTTGTAGCATTGAAAGGCAAGCTTGCGCGGCTGGATCGGGCGTTGGCGGCGTTGATGTTGGATATTCAAACGGACGAACATGCGTATCTGGAAATTGTACCGCCATTTATGGTCAAAGCGCCGGCGCTGTACGGCACGGGGCAATTGCCGAAATTTGAAGAGGATTTGTTTAAGACGACTGGCGATCATTATTTGATCCCGACGGCGGAAGTGTCTCTGACGAATCTTGTGCGTGAGCAAATTCTTGGCGCGGATGAGTTGCCGATGCGGTTGACGGCCCATACACCGTGTTTTCGTTCAGAGGCTGGCAGTGCAGGGCGGGATACCAAGGGTATGATCCGCCAGCACCAGTTTAACAAGGTCGAGATGGTGTCTATTGTCAAACCCGAAGATAGTGAGGCCGAGCATGAGCGCATGCTTGGGTGCGCGGAGGAAATTTTGAAGCGGCTTGAGTTGCCTTATAAAGTGATTGAATTGTGCACGGGCGATCTTGGTTTCGGGGCGCGTAAAACCTATGACATTGAAGTGTGGTTGCCTTCACAAGATACCTACCGCGAGATTTCCAGTATTTCCAATTGCGGGGACTTTCAGGCGCGCAGGATGAATGCGCGCTATAAGGCGGGTGAAAAGGATAACCGGTTTGTGCATACGCTGAACGGGTCCGGCCTTGCGGTTGGCCGTACGCTGGTGGCTGTGCTTGAGAATTATCAAAACGAAGACGGGACGATCACTGTGCCGAAAGCATTGGT
The DNA here is from genome assembly GCA_002733605.1 of Robiginitomaculum sp. Classification (GTDB taxonomy): domain Bacteria; phylum Pseudomonadota; class Alphaproteobacteria; order Caulobacterales; family Maricaulaceae; genus Robiginitomaculum_A. The sequence continues at coordinate 169,020 of NVWK01000013.1, read as the reverse complement.
GCCCTATATGGGCGGTGTAGAGATGATTGCGAAATAATGAGAATATTGCTGACAAATGATGACGGGGTTCAGGCTCGCGGTCTTGCGGTTTTAAAAGAAATTGCTCTGGAGTTGAGCGATGATGTCTGGATTGTCGCGCCTGCGCAGGAGCAGTCTGCGGCGTCGCGCGGGGTGAGCTTGCATAATCCCGTTGTGGCTCGAAAAATAGAGGACAAAACCTATTCGGTGTCCGGCACGCCGACAGATTGTATGATTGTCGCGATGAGCGATATTTTAAAGGACAATCCGCCGGACTTGGTGCTTTCGGGCATTAATCACGGGCAAAATATTGCCGAGGATATCGGGTTTTCCGGGACAGTGGCCGGGGCGTTGCAGGGCTTGCAAATGGGTGTGCCTTCGATTGCTTTGTCGCAAGCCCGCGGGCTAAGCACCTATGGGCGTGGCAAGATGAACTGGTCTTCGGGGTTGGCGCATGGGGCTAAGCTGATCCGCACGCTTTTGGACGCAGGTTGGGACAAGGATGTGGCCCTAAATATCAATTTCCCCGATGTGGACGCAGGCGATGTCAAAGGCATTCATGCGACTATTCAGGGCAAACGCGATTTTATCATGAGTGATGTGGACAAACGCAAACATCCACGCGGGGGGCATTATTACTGGCTTACCTACGGGGCCGGAAAATCCAATCCGCCCAAGGGCACCGATTTGAGAGCCGTATATGACGGATATATTTCTGTGACGCCTATTCATGTTGATCACACCCATTACAAGACAGCGACCGCTTTGGGCGCATTGTTCGAGGATTAGGCGTGTCGTTTCTTGAACCCGGTCTTGTAGATATGATTATGCGGCTTCGGAGCCGCGGGATTTCCGATACCTCCGTTTTACGCGCTATGGAAGCCATACCGCGCACGGTGTTTGTGCCCAATGCTTTGAAAATGCAGAGCTATGATGAGTGCGAGATTCCTATTGCGTGCGGACAAAGCCTGCTCGCACCTTTGACGGTGGCTATTTTGTGCCAGACCCTTCAGATTGCACCCAATCACAAGGTGCTGCATATCGGTACAGGTAGTGGATATAGCGTGGCTGTACTCAGTAAATTATGTACGCGGGTTTACTCGGTCGAACGGTATAAGACCCTGCGCGACGAGGCGGAAGAGCGGTTGCGGAATTTATGTCGTAATACGGTTTTACGTCATGGAGACGGACGTTTTGGCTGGCGTGGGCAGGCTCCATTTGACCGGATAATGGTGTGTGGGTCTGTGCGGGTGATGCCGACGGCCTTGTTAGAGCAATTGCCGCCAAGAGGGCGTATGGTGGCTGTGGTTGACGGCAAATTGTGTGTGGCTGAACGCACGGGTGGACGGATCAAGGAAACGACCGTGATGGATATGCAGCTACCAGCCTTGGTGCCCGGGAAGTCATTGGCGCTTTAGATATGGCGCTTTAGACAAGGCGCTTTAAGTCTAGTCTTCTATTGATTTTGTGCTTGCGTCGTCGGTGTTATTTTCGGCTCCGAGCAGTTTGTCCGCGGCCTTAAGGCCTGCGTGGGCGCAAAGTTCGTCGATAGAAGAGGCCGCGCCTGAAACACCTATGCCGCCGAGGGCTTTGCCGTCATTTGTTTTGATCGGGATGCCGCCACGCGAAGTAGCTATGTCGGGGGCTGTTGGGACATTCCACTGGGCGGTTTGTGCGGTGGTATATTGGTATGTTGCGGCGGAGAGGGCTTTCCAGTGGGCGGCTTTGGCGGTGCCGAGCGAGGTGCCGTCCATGCGGGTGAATGTTTTCAATTGCCCGTGAGCATCATAAATGGCGATGGCCATGCTTAGATTATTGGCTTTGGCGTAAGTGAGGCAGCCATCGCGAATGGTTTGTGCCGTTTTTAGATTCAGGCTCGGGGCCATGTCTTGTGCGTGGGCTGGCGTAAAAGAATTTACGGACAGTGTTATCGTCAGTGCGAACAGAAGCGGGGTGCAGATTGTCGGGATACGCATTGAAACTCCTTATGTTCGGGCACGTATCGGAATTCTGGCTAAAACGCGCAGGAAAGCAAGTTGTTTTGAAGGCCGCACGCTAATATGGGCGCGTAAATAAATGACACTGAGAGCCTGCTAAAAGGAGAATGTTTTATCACTTCATTAACTATGAATGTGGATACTGTGCAACTGAATCGCGCCGTTAAAGGAATTAGGAGGTTGTAATGATTCGTGTATTGATGCTTTCAACTGGAATTGTTGCTCTTAATTTTGCGATGCCTGTGGGTGCGCAAACGACAGATGTAAATGTTGTTCGTGAGGCTGTTCCGGCTCAAAAACAAATTATTGTCGCGAACTCTCCTGAAGATAGCGCGTTGCGAGAAGAAATTCGCAAAATTCGCGCCTATAATGCCTATGTGAATTCCCGGGTCGGTATTTCCGAACCGTCTGGTGTACGTCAGAAAATTGAATTGTACGCAACGCCGACAATGCAAGCGCCGACAGGGCAAACGCCTCAGGCGCCAAGCGTTCCTAGCCAAATGCTACAGCATACAATTACCGAGGGTGACACACTTTATAGTCTGGCCCGTGCGCGCTGTATTACAGTCGCGGATATTCAGAGCCGCAATACTCTTGAGGGTGCCAATATCCGGCTCGGTCAGCTTATCACACTCCCTGCCAGTCAATGCGCCCAAACGGCGATGCATTCCGAAATTTCCCGTAAGGATTATGTCCGTAAAGTCATGCCAGTGCCGACAAGTATAAATATAGCCGAGACCCAAAATTACGCGGTTCTCCCTAAAGATTCGCTCTATAGTATCGGGAAATATTATTGCCTGAGCGCGGGTGAGTTGGCCAAGCATAACGGTATTGACGCGGACAAAGCTATTCAGCCGGGCCAGATTTTACGTTTGCCTCGTACTGCGTGCACAAAATAATCATTAAATAATCGGGTAATGCGTGAAATCGCATTGTAAAACCATTGCAAAGCTAGGGGACGGCCCTATATAGTTCGCAAACTATAAACAATTGCGGCCTGTTGTATCGGGACGTTTTATTTTGGGACACTTTATGTTAAATCTTATTATGCAGGCTGCGCCCGCCGGAGCACCTCCAAACCTGATCCAGTCAATTCTTCCGTTTATACTGATAGGCTTTGTTTTCTACTTCCTTCTTATTCGTCCGCAAAACAAACGCGCGAAAGAGCATAAGGCCATGTTGGCGGCGGTGGTGCGTGGGGATACGGTTGTCACCAATGGTGGATTAATCGGTAAGGTCACTAAAGTTAAGGATAACGAATTGACCCTTGATCTTGGGGCTGGCGTCAAGGTGAAAGTTGTTGCCGGAATGCTTGCCGATGTGCGCAATAAAACAGAAGCTGCAAACGATACGGCTAAAAAATAACATTTTCGGTTTTACGCCGCTTTTCGTACTTATGTGTGGGGAGGGCGCGGCCTTAAGGCAATGTAAGGAAATGCCATGTTGCATTTTTCAAAAACAAAAATCTTTTTCATTCTGGGCGCTATCATTCTGGGGTTGTTGTTCGCCTTGCCGAATGCTTTGCCAAAAGATGTCAGAGATAATTTGCCTTGGCCCCTGCCGCGGCAGACCTTGAACCTTGGTCTGGATTTGCAGGGTGGGGCGCATATGTTGCTCTCGGTCGATTTGAAGGACGGTTTGGAACGTACTTTGAAAGTACAGCGCGACGGGATTCGCGATGCTTTGCGCGAAGAACGTATTCGCCCAAACATGCGCATTGAAGACGAGGCTATTTATGTCACGTTTAAATCGGCGGCAGATGATGAAACTGGCGCGCCTATTATACGTGCACAATCGGAAAATGTTGATGACCGTGCCATTGGCGGCGGCGGGAAAACCCTGATTATCGAAAACGTTGGTGAGTTGCGCTATAAGATCACTGTTTCCGACGCATATCTGGAATTTCTAAGTGCAAGAACGATTGAGCAATCTATACAGGTGCTCCGCAAGCGGATTGACCCTAGTGGTACGACGGAAATGACCCTTGCGAAAGAAGGTAAAAGCCGGATTTTATTGCAGGTTCCGGGCGCCAATAATGACCGTGTTGCCGAAATTAAAAAAGTTATTCGCCGTACGGCCAAGCTAAGCTTTCATCAGGTTGACCCCGCCGATGCTTTGACACTCGACCGATGCGTCAATCAGGGCCGATGCGATTTGGGACGGATTGCGTACCCCAGTAAAGATGGTGGCGGTTCTATGATTGTGTATGAGCGCGAGGTCGTGACCGGTGCTGATTTGAAAAAATCTTCCGAGGGCATACATCCCCAGAACGGCAACCCGATTGTGAACTTTACCTATAATGGCAGTGGTGCGCGTAAGTTCTGTAAATTTACTGCCGACCATGAAGGGGATTTGTTTGCGGTTGTTCTGGACGGGGAAATTATTACGGCCCCGCGCATTAACGGCGCGATCTGTGGTGGGCGTGGCTATATTGAAGGTAGCTTTACCATGGCAAGCGCGCGCGAATTGTCTTTGTTACTGAATGCTGGTGCATTGCCGGCCAAGCTGGAAATTGCGCAGGAAAACACTGTGGGGGCCGAGCTCGGGAAAGATTCGATTGCCAAGGGTAAGGCGGCATCCATTATTGGTCTGGTACTTGTTGGCATCTTTATGTGGTTTTCATATGGCTTCCGGTTTGGCACCTTTGCCAATATCGCTTTGGCCACTAATATCATCCTGATTGCTGGCGCGTTATCCATTTTAGGGGCGACCCTGACCTTGCCGGGGATTGCCGGTATTATCCTGACAATCGGTATGGCGGTGGATGCCAATGTGCTGATTTTCGAGCGCATACGTGAAGAAACGGCCAATGGTCGAGGGCCTATCAATGCGGTGGATACGGGTTATCGTCTCTCACTTGCCCCTATTCTGGATGCCAATGTGACCACATTAATCGCGGCTTTAACCCTGTATTTCGTCGGCTCCGGCCCGATCCGGGGATTTGCGGTTACGCTTTCTATCGGCATTGTTATGTCCGTGTTTACGGCCGTCGTGGTCGCCCGTTTGATGACAGCGGTTTGGTTGCGGCGTGCCCGTCCCAAAACGCTTCCGATATAGGTCTCTGTCATGTATGATATTTCATTTGTTCGCTATCTTCCCAAAAACACGACCATCCCGTTTATAAGCTGGCGTAAGATTTCAATGGTCTTGTCTATCCTTGCTATTATCGGGTCTATCTTTTTGTTCTCTACGCGTAATCTGAACTACGGTATTGATTTTAAGGGCGGTACGGTCGTGGAATTTCAGCTTGATCATGACCCGTCCGATGCAGATATGGAAACGTCCCGGCGATTGGGCGAGAGCATTGGCTTGGGTGCATTTCAGGTGCAGACAATTACGATCAGGGACGAAGCTACAGGTGTAGACAATATTGCGATCCGTTTAAGCATCACCAAACAGCCAGCTTTAGAGGGCGACGAGACGGATGACCGGGCGCAGCAAATAGCTTTGGATAAAACGGAAGCGGCTCTCAAGGAAACCTTTGGAGACAGTGTTAAATTTCATGGTCGTCAGGTTCTTGGCAGTAAAGTTTCCGATGAGTTGAAAACCAAAGGGGCGCTTGCGGTTATCCTGGCTCTGTTTTTTGTATTGCTGTATATCTGGGTGCGATTTGAATGGCAGTTCGGGGCGGGGGCTGTGATTGCTTTGGCTCATGATGTGATCTTGACGATCGGTGTGTTTTCATTGACCCAGCTTGAGTTCAATCTCTCGATTGTGGCGGCGATTTTGACAATTGTCGGCTATTCCTTGAATGATACGGTGATTGTGTATGACCGTATTCGCGAAAATTTGCGCAAATTTAAGTCGAAACCTCTGGAAGATGTTTTGAATTTGTCGATCAATGACACTTTATCGCGTACGATTATGACCTCTGTGACCACAATGCTGGCGTTGGTGGCCTTGTTTGTATGGGGCGGCGATGGTTTGCACGGATTTGCATTTGCGATGATCTGGGGTGTGTTTGTGGGTACGTATTCATCGATATTCGTGGCGGCACCGGTGTTGATGGTCCTTGGTGTGAACCGCACGGGCGCGCATAAATAAACTCAAAGCTTCCTTATACCGGATTTGGTGATGGCCAGTATGGCGCGCTCTATAATGCGCTCAGGACTGACCGGGCCTATGACTGCGGATGGGGTCGAGTTTGGATTGTCTCCACATAGCATATAAGTGCCGCTGTCTTGCTGTGAACGAACACGTTTTATAATCCGCCCGAGATCGGAATGGTTGATAATATAAATAAGCCCCGGCCGAATGGACCGGGGCTTGGTTTTTATACTCAGAACATAATCGCCTGCGCTTAAGGTTGGCAACATACTGTCGCCGGCAACCCGTAACAGGCGCACGTTCTTATAAGTCCGGGTAGACGACTTCCAAAGCCGGCGCGTAGGGGGCAACAACACGTTTTGTCCTTACGCCCTTCATTTTCCAGAACATTTCGGCGAAATCATTGACCAGTTCAACCAGAGCCAGACCATCTTCACGGTGAAGGTCTTGCTTGCAAGCGCTAGCTTTCAGCATGATGTTGTGGGCTAGGTCGTGGGCACCCGGATTGTTTTTGAGGTTGTCGCCTTTGATGAAATCACCCCAGATAATGCGAATTTCGGCTTTCACCTTTTCAGCCTGCTTTTCTTTCTCGGTAGAATTACGGGTGATTTGCATCACAGTATGCACATCAAGCTCCTTGTCTTTCAACCCGATCAAAATGTCCATTTGCCGTACGGTTGAAAGCGCGTGGTAGAGCGCAGGTTGCGGATCATAAATGCCGCACGGAATATCACAATGGGCAGAAGCGCTGTCCAAGGATGTGTCGAATTTTGAAAGTAGTGTGTGTAACATAATGGTCTCCGCCTATGCGTTTTTTGATTTGAAGATTTTTACGAGGATGTAAGCGGCGATTGCGCCACCAATCACGGAAAACAGGGCGTGGGACGGGCTGGACAACCAGTGACCGATATTGGCAAAAAAGGAGGCCGAATGCTCGCCTGTATGTGCAAAGGCCGACGTGGCACTTGCCAGAAATGTTACGCCGGTGAGGGCGGCTGCGTGAATAATTTTCATTTTGGGCTCCTAAAGAATCTAGTTGTGTGGCGTAATTATAGGCCCATGGGTTGAGATTTGCCAAGGCTTGATACGTTTACATTTCTTCGCAGGTAAGTAGGAGAGGGTTAAATCCAGCTTTCAATATCTTTTAAGGCGCGCTCGGCTAAATGGCGTTTGCGAAAGCGGGTTTTGTCCTTGCCGCGTACGCGGTTGCCGTCTTCGTCTTTGTAAACAAGCTCGATTGGCGGGAAGAGGCCGAAATTGACATTCATGGGCTGGAATTTGGCTTTGTCGCCGCTCATAAATCCACCTGTGACATGTTCAACCAAAGCGCCGAGGGCTGTGGTCAGCGGCGGGACAGGATAGGTTTTGCCGAGGGCTTGCGCCGCCGCCATACGGCCTGTGATCAGGCCAAGGGCTGCGCTTTCCACATAGCCTTCTACCCCCATAATCTGACCTGCAAACCGCAATGCCGGGTGCGCACTTAACTGTAATTGACCGTTCAAGAGCTTGGGGGAATTGATGAAGGTATTTCTATGAATGCCGCCAAGGCGGGCAAAGACGGCGTTTTCCAATCCGGGAATGGCGCGTAGAATATCGGTTTGGGATCCGTATTTCATTTTTGTCTGAAAACCCACCATATTATAAAGGGTGCCGAGCGCATTGTCTTGGCGCAGTTGGACGATGGCGTGGGATTTTATGTTGGGACTATGGGGGTTGGTCAGACCAACCGGTTTCATAGGGCCCCAGCGCAGGGTTTCCGTCCCGCGTGCGGCCATGACTTCAATCGGCAGGCAGCTTTCGAAATAGGGGGTGTCTTTCTCCCAGTCTTTAAATTCGGTTTGATCGGACTCTATGAGCGCTTGAATGAAGCTCTCGTATTGCTCTTTGTCCAAGGGACAGTTGATATAGTCCGCGCCGTCGCCGCCCGGGCCTTTTTTGTCATAACGGGATTGCATCCAGGCTTTGTCAAAATTAATGCTGTCTTTATAGATGATCGGGGCAATGGCGTCGAAGAAGGCAAGGCTATCCTCGCCGGTGACTTCTAAAATAGCTTCTGCGAGGGCCGGGGAGGTCAATGGGCCGGTGGCAATGATGACATTGTCCCAACTGCTCGGGGGCAGGCCTGCGATTTCACCGTATTCAATGGTGACCATTGGATGTTCTTCCAAAGCTTTGCCGACCCCGTCGGAGAATATATCGCGGTCAACGGCCAGCGCTCCCCCTGCCGGCAATTTATGTGCGTCGCCTTCGCGCATGATCAGGGAGCCCGCCTTGCGCATTTCTTCGTGCAGAACGCCGACTGCATTGCCTTGGGCATCGTCACTGCGAAATGAGTTGGAGCAGACCAGTTCTGCGAATCCGCTGGTCTGGTGGGCGGCGGTCATTTTTTCCGGCCGCATTTCATGTAAAATGACGGGTACGCCGGCTTGGGCAATTTGCCATGTGGCTTCGCTGCCTGCGAGGCCGGCGCCAATAACGTGAACGGGGGATATCTGTGTTGAATTTGTCATAGCGCGTATGTAGTCGCCCGCAGCTAATTTGAAAAGCCCAATTTGAGCTTGTGACCAGAATTTGTCATATAATCCGGCTTGTTTTATAAGGTTCCGTGTTTTTCACGGTCTTGTTTAAAGTGTTTGCCTTGGAAAGTTACTCTTGTTGATGGCGGCATTAAGTGTATATATATAAACCTCAATCTAGCGTGGGGGTGGATAATGGGTATGTTTCGTATATTGGTATTTGGGGTAGTTTTGCTGGGGGCTTTGTCCCATGGCGTTCAAGGGCAGGCTGCGCCGATTCCGCCCAAGGTCGTGGCAGAGTATAAGGCCTATAAAACCTCTCTTTTAGACAAGGATTTTAAAGGGGCTCTCAAACATGCCAAACTCGCTTGGAAAAATGCTGAATCTACGGTTGGAGACAGTCAGCTTACAGGAGATTTAGCTTATAATTACGGATTCCTTGCCTCGAAGATGGCGAAATCCAAACTTGCGGCAGAGGCTTTTGAACGTTCAGTGGCACTTGCAGGATATTCGCCGGGAAATGCGGCTCTTGTCCGGCTTGAGAGGGAGGTAGAACTCACCTCTGCGCTCATGAGCGCAGAGCAAAATAAAAAAGCCTGGACAGTGTTGGGACAGGCTCGTGAATTTGCGGCCGCTCACAATCTGGATGATACGGTTTTTGCGGGTGAACTTATGGTGCATCAAGGCCTGCTAAAACATAATCGGGCCAATTCTGTCGCAAAACATGGACTGGCACCTGCATATAAAACGGGCACTAATTTATCGCGCGTACAACCCAAAAATAGGAAGGGAAGTCACTTATCGCGCTTACAGTCCAATAGTGCTGATTATGCTCGGGTGGCCCTTGAAATTTTTGAAAAGGATGTCGAAAACGCACGACCAGATTATATGGCAAGTGCTTATAAGCTTATCGGATTTAGCCATGAACGAGATAAAGAATGGATGGATGCCGCGCTTATGTATCAAAAATCCATGCTTATACAAAAAGAGTATAGTGATTTAGAGGACGTAGCCTATGTATCGATAGTAGGACGTTGGCTGAATGCGCGTAATTACCTGAGACGGGCCGACGAGTTAGAACTGGCAAGAGAAAAAGGTCTTTGTAAATGTTGGCCGTATGATGAGGAAGAGAACGTCACAGCAACTGCACTAAAGAGGGTGCCGCCGCACATGCCACGTAAGGCGACGACATCCGGATATGCTATTGTAAAATTTGATGTGGACGATGATGGAAATGTTGTTAATCCGATAATTGTTCATTCGTGGCCCGAGAAAGTATATGTAAAGTCATCATTAGTTTCAGTGCGAAAATACAAATACGAGACCAAAGCAGACGGGCCTGCAGATGCGCAACGCAAGGGGCTCATAACGACTATCCATTATTATTTGAGAGATTATGATGGAAACCCGATTTAGTGGATGTATACAGAACCCTAGTATTTAGCCAACATTGGCTTTAAATATCGGCCAGTCCAGCTTTTCTTGACATTGGCAATGTCTTCAGGCGTGCCAATGGCGACAATTTCACCGCCGCCATCACCGCCTTCGGGGCCAAGGTCGATAACCCAGTCTGCGGTTTTGATTACATCGAGATTATGTTCGATCACGATCATTGTATTGCCACCCTCGACCAGTTCTTGCAAAACCCCGAGGAGTTTGTTGACGTCCTCGAAATGCAGGCCGGTCGTAGGTTCGTCCAGAATATACAATGTGCGACCTGTGGCCCGTTTGGCGAGTTCTTTGGCGAGTTTGACCCGTTGGGCTTCGCCGCCGGACAGGGTTGTGGCCTGTTGACCCACATTCAGATAGCCAAGCCCGACCCGTTGCAGGGTGACCATTTTATCGCGGATAGAGGGGACAGCCTTGAAAAAACCGGCGGCTTCGTCAATGCCCATCGCGAGTACATCGGCAATCGACTTGCCTTTGAACTTAATTTCAAGGGTTTCGCGGTTATAGCGCTGGCCCTTGCAGGTTTCGCATTCCACATAGACGTCCGGCAGGAAGTGCATTTCGATCTTGATGACGCCGCCGCCCTGACAGGACTCACACCGTCCGCCTTTGACATTGAAACTAAACCGGCCCGGTTTATAGCCACGGGTTTTGGCTTCGGGTAATCCGGCGAACCATTCGCGTATTGGTGTGAATGCGCCTGTATAAGTAGCAGGGTTGGAGCGCGGGGTGCGGCCAATCGGGGCTTGGTTGATATCAATGACTTTGTCGAGGTGCTCGAACCCTTCGATACTGTCATGGGGCATGGGATTGGAGCTGGCATTGTTCAGTTTGCGTGCGGCCGCTTTGTATAAGGTTTCAATGGTCAGGGTGGATTTACCGCCCCCCGAGACGCCCGAGACGCAGATGAACAGGCCGAGCGGAAATTCAACATCAATGCTTTTGAGATTGTTGCCGCGGGCACCTTTGATCTTCAGGATTTTGTGGGGCGTGATGTCGCGGCGCTTTGCCGGGATTTTGATTCTCTTCTTGCCTGTAAGATATTGTCCTGTAAGAGATTTTTTGCTTTTCTTGATGCGGTCAGGTGGGCCGCAGACGATGACTTCGCCGCCGTTAATGCCTGCTAATGGTCCCATATCCACCACATAATCGGCGGTTAGGATTGCGTCTTCATCATGCTCGACCATAATGACCGTGTTGCCAAGATCGCGCAGGTTTTGCAGGGTTTCCAACAGGCGGGCATTGTCGCGTTGGTGCAGGCCGATACTGGGTTCGTCTAACACATAGAGAACGCCGGTGAGGCCTGAGCCGATTTGCGAGGCGAGGCGGATGCGCTGGCTTTCGCCGCCCGAGAGCGAGCCGGAGCCGCGCCCCAATGTCAGATAATCAAGCCCGACTGCGTTTAGGAAACTGAGGCGGTCATGGATTTCTTTTAAAATCCGTTCGGCAATTTCCATATCTTTTTTAGAAAGCTCTGTACGGAGTTTTTCAAACCTGTTCTGCGCTTGTTTTATGGACATGGCGCCGGTTTCGGTAATGTCCATGCCGGCGATTTTTACGGCTAAGGCTTCGGGGCGCAGGCGTTTACCTTCGCAGGTTTCGCACGGGGCACTGGATTGGAATTTGGCAATGTGATCACGTGACCAACTGCTTTCCGTATCGCGAAACCGGCGTTCCAGATTGGGGATGACACCTTCAAACGCCTTGCGGGTTTCGTATTTGCGGCCACCGTCTGTGTAGACGAATTGAATTTGCTCGCCTTTGGTGCCGTAGAGAATGATATCGCGAATTTTGGCGGAGAGGGTCTTCCACGGCACATCCAGAGTAAAATCATAATGCCGGGCAATGGCTTCGAGGGTTTGGCGGTACATCCGGCTCGGTGTTTTTGACCAAGGGGCAATGGCACCCGACCCAAGTGTCAGGCCGGTATCTGGCACAACCAATTCGGGGTCAAACTTCAATTCCTGACCCAGTCCATCACATTGCGGGCAGGCACCGTGCGGGTTGTTGAATGAAAACAGGCGCGGCTCGATTTCGGAAATAGTAAAACCGGAGACGGGGCAGGCGAAGCGCTCGGAGAACAATATCCGCTCACTATCGTCGGCGTTTTCGGCCACGGCCAGACCATCGGCGATGCGCAGAGCGGTTTCAAAACTGTCGGCAAGGCGGGTTTCCAGACCTTCACGCACGACAATCCGGTCAATGACGATGTCGATATCGTGCTTGAATTTCTTGTCGAGAGCGGGGGCGTCTTCGATACGGGTGAATTCGCCGTCGATTTTGGCCCGTTGGAAGCCCTGTTTCATCAGATCGGCAAATTCTTTGCGGTATTCGCCTTTGCGTCCACGTACAAGCGGGGCGAGGATGTAAAGCTTGGTGCCTTCTTCCAAACTCATGATCCGGTCAACCATCTGGGCGACAGACTGGCTTTCGATAGGCAAGCCTGTGGCGGGAGAGTACGGCACACCGACCCGGGCCCAGAGCAGGCGCATATAATCATATATTTCTGTGACGGTGCCGACGGTCGAGCGCGGATTGCGAGAGGTGGTTTTTTGTTCAATCGAGATGGCAGGTGACAGGCCTTCGATGGAGTCTACATCCGGTTTTTGTTGCAACTCCAGAAACTGGCGGGCATAGGCCGAGAGGCTTTCGACGTAGCGGCGCTGGCCTTCGGCGTAAATTGTATCAAAGGCAAGGGAGGATTTCCCCGAACCTGACAGGCCGGTGATGACGATCAGTTTGTCGCGCGGTAAATCCACATTGATGTTTTTTAGATTATGGGTGCGTGCCCCACGTACTTTTATCGTTTTTAAGCTGCTCATCATCCGTACCATAGCCAAATTGAAGCAGATACATAACAGGAACATCCAAAAATGACAGGAGAAAATAATCACTGCTGACATGTCTGAAAAAAACGCATATAGCGCTGTACAATCATGTATACCGTCTATATGACACGCACATCACGGTTCATGGCGTTTTGGCTATGGTAAAACCGTTGACTTTGTATTTTAGCAAAGTGATGCCCCCGGATTTGTGAGGCGGCGAAAGGCAAGACATGAGTGAATTTGAAGGTGTCGTTCCGACGCTCGCTAAAGCGTTGAGTGGACGCGGCTATACCCAATTGACCCCCGTACAAGAGGCCGTGCTGGAGCCGGAAAATGTGGGCGTGGATATGCTGGTTTCTGCACAGACGGGATCTGGTAAAACGGTTGCTTTTGGTTTGGCGCTAGCGCCGACTTTGTTGGAAGATAATGGCCGGTTTTTAAAAGCGGGATCACCTCTAGCGCTGGCGATTGCGCCCACGCGCGAATTGGCTTTGCAGGTGAAGCGCGAGCTGGAATGGCTTTACGCGGAAACAGGGGCGAAAGTTGCGTCTTGTGTCGGCGGCATGGACATGATGACGGAGCGTAAAAACCTGTCTCGTGGTGTGCATATTGTTGTCGGGACACCGGGGCGTTTGGTGGATCACATTAAACGTGGCTCTCTTAATCTGAGAGGTTTGCGCGTAGTTGTGCTGGATGAAGCGGATGAAATGCTTGATATGGGCTTTCGCGATGATCTGGAAGAGATATTAGGGGCGGCTCCGGCGGATCGCCGTACATTGATGTTTTCGGCCACCGTGCCTAACTCCATCGCGGCGCTGGCCAAGAGATACCAAAATGATGCTGTGCGTATCAACACGGTTTCAAGTCGTGAACAGCATGTGGATATTGAGTACCGGGCGCTGACCTGTCATCAAAATGATCGTGAAAACGCGATTATCAATGTGTTGCGCTATTATGAAGCCAAGAACGCGCTTGTGTTTTGTGGCACACGGGCTGCGGTCAATCGTATCACAAGCCGGTTTAATAATCGGGGCATGTCCTGTGTGGCCCTGTCGGGCGAGTTGAGCCAGAAAGAGCGGAGCAATGCCCTGCAAGCCATGCGTGATGGTCGGGCGCGGGTGTGTATTGCCACCGATGTGGCGGCGCGCGGGATTGATTTACCAAATCTTGATCTGGTTATCCATGCGGATATGCCTAAAAACCGCGAAGGCTTGTTGCACAGATCAGGCCGAACCGGTCGGGCGGGGCGCAAAGGGGTCAGTGTGGTGATTGTGCCTTTGAAAGGCCAAAAACGTGCAGACCGGTTGCTGCGGAGTGCTGGTGTGAATGCGACTTGGGATACGCCGCCTTCTGTAAAAGACATTAAAGAACGCGATGAAGAGCGCATGTTGGCGGATCCGAACTTAAGTGTGGCACTGGCTGAGAGTGAGGCCGAGTTTGCTAAAACACTGATCGAGCGCTTTGGGGCGGAGCAAATGGCGGGGGCGTTTGTACGCTTGTACCGTGCAGGGCAGTCTGCACCGGAAGAGCTAGGTGATGTGTCCAGAGCTTTGGCGGACAAGAAAAACCTGCGTGAGGATTTCCAGGGCGGTGTCTGGTTCAAGCTTTCTGTTGGCCGCAAGAACAATGCAGAGCCGCGCTGGCTTTTGCCTTTGCTGATTAATGAGGGCGGGTTGAACAAGAAAGAGATCGGTTCGATCAAGATCGCTCAGGACGAGACCTATGTTGAATTGGCACCTAAAGGCGTGGAAGGGTTTCTCGCAAATCTTGGCGAAGCCATGTTGTTGGAAGATAAAATCGATGTTGTGCGTTTGGACGCCCGGCCCGAGAATATTGATACGCGTGGTGGCTCTGGTCGTGAGCGTGGAGATCGTCCGCGTAAAGCCCGCAGAGAACGTGGTGCACGGGACGGCGGCAGAGATCGCACGTCGGAATATTCCAAACCAAAACGTGATAGAGGCCCCAAGCGGGATCACAAGCGTGACAACAAGCGCGATAACAACCGTGACGATAAACATGACAATAAACGGGGACGTTCTGAGAACTCGGAAAGCTTTAATCCTGACGCGGGTGCGTCGCTTTATGAGGCGGCGGCATGGGAAGGTGATGCAGGGTTTCAGCCTCCAAAGCGCAAGAAGCCCAAACAGGGTGGTAAGCCTAAAAAGCCGCATAAAAAGAAACTAGCGCGGGCGGCGGCAAAGGCGGCTGGAAAGCCTCCCCGTTCTCAAGGTGAACAGCTGGCGCGTAAAAAGCGTACAGATAAAGACAGCTAAGGGGTCTGTTTTGGGTCGGCCTATTTGGGCATGGACAGGGCGAGGTTTTTGCGTCAAACCTGTTCGGTGGTTTACGGGGTGACTCGTCGCCAGAAAAATGAAATATTATAAGCATAAATTTGTAGGTGGAATGACATGGCGGGTTCAATCAATAAGGTGATTTTGGTCGGTAATTTGGGATCTGATCCTGAAGTGCGCTCTATGGGGAATGGTGGCAAGGTTTGCAATTTCTCTTTGGCGACGTCTGAATCGTGGAAAGACAAGCAAAGCGGAGAGCGCCGGGAGAAAACCGAATGGCACCGGATTGTTATTTTCAATGAAAATCTTGCCCGTGTTGCCGAAAATTATCTAAAAAAAGGCTCCAAGGTTTATATCGAGGGCGCATTGCAAACCCGTAAATGGACTGACCGTGACGGCAATGACAAATATACCACCGAGGTCGTTCTGCAACGCTTTCGCGGTGAGCTGGCAATGCTGGATAGTCGCGGTGGTGGCTCGGAAGGTAGCGGCGGTTATAACCAAGATAGTGGCGGGTACGGCGGCGGCAATGGCGGCGGATCTCGTCCTGCTTCTGCTCAAGAAGGCCCGAAGGAAAACTTTGATCTGGATGATGATATCCCGTTCTAAGAATTTGTTTACTATAAACTCAACAAAAATGCGGTTTCCAGAGTGTGGGTCCCAAGGGAAAAGGGCCGGATTTTGAATTGTTTTGTCCTAATCTTAGTAATATTTTAGGGTGTTGAATTTATGTATAACCCCGTGGGAAATTACGGGGTTATAAAGTTGGAAAACGAAAAACAATATCAAGCTGATTTATTTGTGAGTAAACTCACGCATGTCGAGGACGCCTTGCTGACGCAAATGTTCTTGGCGGGGTTGTGGACGGCAGCCTTATTTGTTGCACTTGGGCCTGTGCAGGCCGCCATATGGTTCGCAGCTATTCTTGTGACCGTTTCCATGGCGCAAATGCATCCTTTCAAAAAGAAAATAGACGAAGAACCAAATGGTTTTCATGGGCAGGCACTGGCCTTTCTGACAGCAGGTATTTGGGGTATTGCACCTTTCCTTGTCTGGAGCTCAGCCGGGGATGAATATAATGTTCTTGCCGTGACCATGATTGGTGTCGGGTTTTTGCTGGTTATCAATAGATACGGGTCTAGTCCGCGTCCAGCTGTGATCGTGGCGGCGCCTTATCTTATGTTAATTGCCTGGTTTTTATATTCATCGCCAATGGGCCCGACATTGATTCTCGGGGTTGTGGCTACTCTGGCGTATTTGGGCACGCTGGGGGGATTTCTATATTCGGGCTACCGCTCAAAACAGGCGATTGTGAAGTATAAGATCGAGCAGGATGAATTGCTGGCCGATCTGGAGTCTGCGCGGGTTGAAGCCGATCGGGCCAATCATGCCAAATCTATGTTTTTGGCCAATATGAGCCATGAATTGCGCACCCCTTTAAACGGCATTCTTGGTCTTTCGGACGTTTTGTTGGGCGAGCCTATGCATCGGTCTCAACATTCAAAATTAAAACTGATTAAGGAAAGTGGCAAAAGCCTGCTGGCGCTTTTGAACGATATTCTTGATATTTCAAAAATTGAAGCGGAAAGTGTTTCGCTAGAGCCAACAGAGTTGAATATAAAAATTGGTTTTCAAAACCATTTTGCTTTTTGGAAGCCGTTTGCAGATAAAAAACAAATCGAGCTTGTGTATCAGAAGCAAAAAGATTTGCCCGATTGTATTCGCCTGGACATGGTGCGTTTACGGCAGTGTATGAACAATATGATCACCAATGCATTGAAGTTCACACCCGAGGGTGGCCGGGTGACGGTGACCTTGACGGGTAAGGAAATCAAAGGTCGTTACGGGATTTGTATTACAGTGCAAGATACGGGCATTGGTATTTCAGAAGAAAATATTGTTAAGCTTTTCCAGCCGTTTAGTCAGGCTGAGGCCTCCACAACCCGTAAATATGGCGGTACGGGGCTAGGGCTTATGATTACCCGGAAGCTTTGTCGTCTTATGGGCGGGGATGCTACGGTTACAAGTGTTGTCGGGGAAGGGAGTGCGTTTAAGATCACTGTTATGGCGGATATCGTAAATGCGCCGTCCCAAGAAACCGTATTTGAAAACCCGCAAGTGATGCCATCTGCGCCGTCTGTGGCCCCGGCTACAGCTACAATACCACAAGCAAGTCCCGCCGCGGCACCTCCTATACCAACCGCGCCTCCTATACAGGCTGGGCCTCCTATACAGGCTGGGCCTCCTATACAGGCTGGGCCTCCTATACAAGCTGGGTCTGGGCAAGTTGCTCCGGGCCAAGTGGGTAGTGTTCCGGCGGCTGTTGTTTCCGAGGAAGAGCGCTTCGTCGGCATGAAGTGTCTGGTCGTGGAAGATAATGATATAAACCTTGAAGTGATTACGTTGTTGCTTGAGCCATATAAGTTAAATGTAATCGTCGCCAGAAATGGTCAGGAAGCTCTGGACGCTCTGGAGGTACAGGCGTTTGATCTGGTCTTGATGGATTTGCAAATGCCCGTCATGGGTGGACTTGAAGCGACGCAGCGCATACGTGCGTCCGGGCAGGCTTATGCGAACGTTCCAATCGTTGCTATGACGGCCAATGCTATGCCAAGTGACAAGCGGGATTGCCTGCAAATCGGCATGACCGGATATGTGTCCAAGCCCCTAAACCGTGCCCGTTTGGTGGAAGCCATGGCGAGCGCGACCAATACGAAAATGCCGGATGCGGGGCAACAGGCTTCCGTTGGATAGCCAATGGATAACCGATTTCCGGGCTTTCCGGTTTTGTCGAGGTTCTGGATAGAAAACCCCTTTAGAAAAAGCACGCAATTGTTTGCCGTGAAGCTCACAAAATGCTAAGTTTTTTACAGGTTTTGCGCGATTCGGCGCATCTGGAAAAAATGGAATTGGCAGAGCAAATTGAGCGACGAAAACGATACTCCCGAAGATGATACACAAGAGGGGACAACACCCCCTCCATCGGGTACGGATACTTCCCCTCCTGCGCCGCCGGAATTTGGTGTAAGCCCGATTGATATCGAAGAGGAAATGAGCCGTTCCTATCTCGATTACGCTATGAGCGTGATCGTGAGCCGGGCCATACCGGATGTGCGTGACGGTTTGAAGCCCGTGCATCGTCGTATTTTATACTCTATGCACGAGAACGGGTTTGTGCGGGAAAAACCCTATAAGAAGTCAGCGCGTGTTGTTGGTGATGTGATTGGTAAATACCATCCTCACGGCGATAGTGCTGTCTATGACGCTCTGGTGCGTCTTGCGCAGGATTTTTCCATGCGGTTGCCACTCCTTGATGGTCAAGGGAACTTTGGTTCTGTAGACGGGGATCGTCCGGCGGCTATGCGCTATACAGAAGTGCGTATGGACCGTCCTGCGGCCCAACTTTTGGCGGATATCGAAAAAAACACGGTCAATTTTCAGGACAATTATGATAGTTCTGAAAGCGAACCGACGGTTTTGCCTGCGCGCTATCCAAATCTGTTGGTCAACGGGGCGAGCGGGATTGCCGTGGGTATGGCGACCAATATTCCGCCGCATAATCTTGGCGAGATCATTGATGCGACCGTTTTGCTGTTGGAAAACGGGGACGCGAATGTCAGCGATGAGGAATTACTAGAGATCGTACCCGGCCCGGATTTCCCGACTGGCGGGTTGATTATGGGGCGTTCCGGTGCGAAATCTGGCCTGTTGACGGGCCGCGGGTCCGTGATTATGCGGGCGCTCACCGATGTTGAGGAAATTCGCAAAGACCGATTTGCGATTATCGTGACAGAGATCCCTTATCAGGTGAACAAAGCCAATCTTATCAAGAAAATTGCCGAACATGTGCGTGAGAAACGCATTGAGGGCATTTCCGATCTGCGCGACGAGAGTGATCGGGACGGTATGCGCATTGTTGTCGAGTTGAAACGTGACGCCGTGCCTGAAGTCGTGCTCAATCAGCTTTTCCGGTTCTCGCAATTGCAGACCAATTTTGCGTCCAACATGTTGGCGCTTAATGGTGGTCGCCCTGAGCAGATGAATTTGCGGCAAATGTTGTCGGCTTTCCTCAGTTTCCGCGAAGAAGTGATTGCGCGTCGTTCGAAATTTGATCTGGCGAAAGCGCGAGCGCGGGCACATATTCTTGTGGGCCTTGCGACGGCTGTTGCCAATATTGACGAAGTTATTCGGATTATCCGTCAGTCCGATAACCCGAAAGAGGCGAAAGACAACCTGTTGGCCAAAACATGGCCGGCCAAGTCTATGAGTGCGTTGATCGAGTTGATTGCCGACCCGCGTTCCAAACTGCTTGAGGACGGGGACATTCAGCTTACCGATGAGCAGGCACGGGCTATTCTTGAGTTGCGCTTACATCGTCTAACTGGTCTTGGTATGGATGATATTACCATTGAGGCCAAGAAATTAGCCGCGCAAATCACTGATTTGCTTGATATTTTACGTTCGCGTGCGCGGGTTCAGGACATTATCAAGGAAGAGCTTACGGACGTCAGAGAGAAGTTCGCGACACCACGCCGCAGTCAATTTGTTGAAGGCGGACTGGATTTCGAGGACGAGGATTTGATCGCCGTCGAAGACATGGTGGTGACTGTGACTGCGGCTGGATATATCAAACGTACAGCCCTCGATACTTACCGGACACAAAAGCGTGGTGGTAAGGGGCGCTCAGGCATGGCGATGAAGGATGAGGATTATGTGACCACCGTCTTTGTGGCGACAACACATACACCTGTGCTGTTCTTCTCCTCGACTGGTATGGCGTATAAACTGAAGGTCTGGAAATTGCCAATCGGCGGGCCAAATACCCGTGGTAAGGCACTGGTCAATATATTGCCTCTGGATACGGACGAGCGGATAAACTCGATCATGGCACTGCCGATTGACGAGGAGGATTGGAAAAACCTCGACATTATGTTTGCGTCGCGTTCTGGCGGTGTAAGGCGGAACTCTCTGGCTGATTTCACCCGTGTGAACCGTGGCGGTAAAATTGCCATGAAACCGGATGAGGGCGACGGCATTGTGGATGTGAAATTGTGTACCGAGGATGACGATATTCTTTTGACCCGTGGTGGCGGTAAAACCATCCGGTTTAAAGTGACGGATATTCGCCGGTTTGTTGGACGTACGTCTAGCGGCGTACGCGGGATACGATTGCCGGAAGGGGATGAAGTCATCTCTATGGCTGTCTTGCGTCATGTTGATGTGGCACCTGATGAAGCCCGTGCCTATATCAAATATGCCAATACCAAACGCAGGGCGCTCGGGGATGATGTGGTTGAGGATGGCGACGTGGGTGATGAGGAAAACATTCTCAGCATGGAGCGTAAGATCGAATTGGAAGCCAATGAGCAATTTGTTCTGACGATTGCGGATGATGGTTATGGCAAGCGGTCCTCGTCTTACGATTACCGGTGCATGAACCGCGGCGGGCAGGGCGTCAGTGCGCAGGATGTTTCGCGCAAGGATGCGGATGATGCACGGCTTGTGCGGGCTATGTCGATTACGCAGGATGACCAGCTTATGCTTGTGACAGACGGGGGGCAGCTTATTCGTTGCCCTGTACGTAATATCAGCATTATCAGCCGGTCTTCCAAAGGGGTCATGGTTTTGCGGGTCAATGCACCTGAAAAAGTTGTCTCGGTTGAACGCATCGAAGAGTCCGATGGGGAAGACGCTGGAGATGAACATGCTGGAGACGGGCATTCTGGAGACGAGAGGGGTGAGGATACGCCTGAATAGGGTTTCTCACGATTTTTTCACGTAAAACGGGCTAGATTTTGCAAAGCGCGCTTGTATAAAGAGTTTATGACAAAAACTGCTCTTTACCCGGGGACATTTGACCCGATGACCAACGGCCATACGGATATTATTCGTAGGGCTATGAAATTGTGTGACAAGCTGGTGATTGGTGTTGCCATTAACCGGGATAAAAATCCGCTTTTTGATCTCGACGAGCGCACAGAAATGGTGCGCAATGCGGTTAAGCGTATCGGCACTGTGGGGGGGTGTGAGGTTGAAGTCGTGCCGTTTGAAGGTCTACTGATACAATTTGTTGAAACGATCGGGGCTTCCATGATAGTGCGGGGCTTACGGGCTCTTTCCGATTTTGAATACGAGTTTCAGATGGTGGGGATGAACCGCAAACTTAACCCGGATATTGAAACGGTTTTTTTAATGGCAGATGCGCAAAATCAGGCAATTGCTTCCAGATTGGTTAAAGAGATTGCCAGGCTCGGCGGTGATGTCAGTGCATTTGTATCGCCAACGGTAAGGCAACGCCTTGAGAAGAAATATAAATAGGATTGAATTCATGATGACACGTTTAACAGTGACCTTATTTGGTGCCGGTCTTTTGTTTGCGTCCGCGTGTGCGGATGAGAAACAGGCGCAAGCCCAAACGGCCCCCGTCGTAGAGGATACTGCGTCAAGTACACCTGAGCCAAGTACAACGGGGCCAAGCACACCGGTTATTCCTTCAAATGAGGATGACTGGCGTGACATTGATTTGGAAAATACACTTTATATTACAACTGTGTATGGGACTTTCATCATTGAAATGGCTCCTGAATTTGCACCCAACCATGTGGCGCAAATTAAAACTCTGGCGCGGCAAAAATTTTATGATGACATCACCTTTCACCGTGTGATTGATGGCTTTATGAATCAGACAGGGGATCCCAAAGGAGATGGTACGGGTGATTCGTCCTTGCCGAATATTCAGGCTGAATTTACGTTTCGTCGGGCGTCAGACATGGTTGTGAGCGTATTTGGAAAAGAGCTATCGACTGACGGAGAAGTTGATACCGGGTTTTACAAAAGCTTCCCGATTGCCACCAAGCCGATTATTCAGACGATGTTGACCAAGGACGGCAAGGTCGAGGCTTGGGGACTGCATTGTAAGGGGACAACGTCTATGGCCCGGGGCGGAAGTGATATAAATTCCGGAAACAGCCAGTTTTTCCTTATGCGCGGCGAATATACATCTTTGAACCAGAACTATTCTATTTGGGGTATGACGGTTTGGGGACGTGAGAATTTAACGAGAATTCAAGTCGGCGAAATAGGCACAACTCCCAACTTTATACCTGATACAATGCTGAGTATGCGGGTGGCTGCGGATGTGCCGGAGGCAGACCGTATTCCTGTACAGGTACTGAAAATAGATTCTGATGCTTTTAAAAACTATATGGAGAGTTTAAGGAGCAGTAGCGGAAAATTACCAAAAGCGTGTGATGTGGTCGTACCCTCACGATTGAAACCCTAAAAAGTAAAAAAACAAAGGAAAAACTATGGCTGATAAGCTGATAATGACCGTCGATGGCGGCGACATTGTAATTAAATTGCGTGCGGATTTGGCACCAAAACATGTGGAACAGATTGTCTCTTTAGTTGAAGACGGTTTTTATGACGGATTGATTTTTCACCGTGTTATTGACGGATTTATGGCTCAGGGTGGCTGTCCTGACGGCACAGGCATGGGCGGAAGTGATACAAATATTGAGGCCGAATTTTCTAGTGAGCCTCATATACGTGGTGTGTGTTCTATGGCGCGGTCTCAAAGCCCTGATTCTGCCAGCTCCCAGTTCTTTATCTGTCTTGATGATGCAGGCTTCCTCGACAATCAATACACTGTATGGGGTGTGGTCGAAAGTGGTATGGAGCATGTTGATGCACTGCCTAAAGGCGAGCCACCGGTTGTGCCGGGGAGTATTGTCAAGGTTGTTACAGCGTAATTTTGCCGTAAAACCTGCTTTTCTTATGTGAAAAAGGGGCGTATAGCCCCTTTTTTTATGTGTGTATTTTAGCGTTAGAACCCCCTATGGACGTCGAACTTTTCAATTTTGATCTGCCGGAAGACCGGATCGCTTTGCGCCCTGCAAATCCGCGCGATAGTGCGAAATTATTGCAGGTGAAAAACGGTGATATTTCGGATCATAGTATCGGGGATTTGCCGCAATTGCTGCGCGCAGGCGATGTGCTGGTTTTAAACGAAACACGGGTGTTACGCGCCTGTCTTAAGGGCGTAAGGCGTGCGCGTGCCCACGGCGGCGGCGGAGATGTGCGCATCGGCATTAACTTGCATAAATGCCTGTCGGATCATGAATGGAGAGCCTTTGCTCGTCCCGCCAAGCGATTGAAAGACGGGGATAAAATTCAATTTTCCGAAACTCTCAACGCGGTCGTGTTTGACAAATTTGACGGCGGCGATATCGGGTTGCGATTTAGTGTCTCAGGCGCTGCATTAGAGCGCGAGATAGAGCAGGCGGGCGAGATGCCTTTGCCGCCCTATATTGCCCGCAAACGTGCTGTGGATGACCGCGATGATGTGGATTATCAAACCGTATTTGCCACTGAGAAAGGCTCTGTGGCGGCGCCGACGGCGGGGCTGCATTTTACGCCCGCATTATTTAAGCGCCTAGAGGCGAACGGCATCGAAATTGTGCGCCTGACCCTGCATGTTGGGGCGGGGACGTTTTTGCCAGTTTCGCACGCGAATACGGATGATCACAAAATGCATTCGGAATGGTTCTCTATTGACGGGGATGTGGCTGAGCGGATTAATCTGGCTAAAGCGGAAGGACGGCGTGTGATTGCCGTGGGGACGACGGCTTTGCGTGCGCTTGAGAGCAGTGTGGGCGCGGATAATCAATTAATCGCACAAAATGCGGATACAGAGATATTTATCACACCGGGATATAGGTATAAAATTGTTGATGGGTTGCTGACAAATTTCCATCTACCGAAATCGACTTTGTTTATGTTGGTCAGTGCGTTGGCAGGGCTTGAGACTATGCAAAATGCCTATAATTATGCGATTAGCGAAAAATACCGGTTTTATTCCTACGGGGATACAAGCTTGCTTTGGAGGGGGTCTTTATGACGGGTTTTAGTTTTGATATTGCGGCCACAGACGGGGCGGCGCGCACGGGCGTTTTGAAAACGGCACGCGGGGATATTCGTACACCGGCTTTTATGCCTGTGGGTACGGCCGGCACGGTCAAAGGTCTGTATATGGATCAGGTTGCGGGCGCGGGCGCGGATATC
This sequence comes from Robiginitomaculum sp., assembly GCA_002733605.1. GTDB lineage: Bacteria > Pseudomonadota > Alphaproteobacteria > Caulobacterales > Maricaulaceae > Robiginitomaculum_A. The sequence continues at coordinate 144,811 of NVWK01000013.1, read as the reverse complement.
ATATTGGGCAATACCTATCATCTTATGCTGCGTCCCGGGGCTGAACGTGTGGCGCGATTGGGTGGTTTGCATGCTTTGGGGGGCTGGAAAGGGCCGATTTTAACCGATAGTGGTGGGTTTCAGGTCTGGTCTCTGTCCAAACTGCGTAAAATGAGCGAAAAAGGGGTCGAGTTTCAAAGCCACCTTGATGGATCGAAACATATGCTGTCCCCGGAGCGCTCTATCGAAATTCAGGCGGATTTGCTGGGTGCGGATATTTGTATGCAACTTGACGAGTGTACCAATTTTCCGTCAACCCACGCCGAGGCTGCGAAATCTATGGAATTATCGCTTCGCTGGGGCAAACGCTCCCTCGAAGCGTTTGGAGACCGCGAGATTCAGACATTGTTCGCCATTGTTCAAGGCTCGACATTCCCCGATTTACGCCAGATCAGTGCCGAATCCAGTGTAGAAGCCCGCGTAAACGGAGCGGGATATGGCGGATTTGCTATTGGTGGCCTTGCGGTGGGCGAGGGGCATGAGGCGATGTTGGAGGTTCTCGAGAATGTGATGCCGCATTTGCCCGCGGCCCGCCCTCGCTATTTAATGGGGGTTGGCAAGCCGATTGATTTGGTCGAATCAGTTGCGCGCGGGGTGGATATGTTTGATTGCGTTATTCCCACCCGCTCCGGACGTCATGGGCAAGTGTGGACCGATACGGGGCCATATAACATAAAATCTGCCAGATTTGCCGAGGATTTATCGCCTTTGGACGCTTCGATTGATTGTCCGGCGAGTTGTGATTATTCGAAAGCCTATATCCACCATCTTATTCGCTGTGGGGAGCTTTTGGGCGGGATGTTGTTAAGCTGGCACAATATTGCCTATTACCAAAATTTGATGCAACGCATAAGGGCGAGTATCGTGGCTGGGCGCTTTAACGAATTTGCTGATAACTTCCGTAAAAACCTGATTATAAAGACCTAAATGAAAGATGTGGCCAGCAAGAGCGCGTGTGGATGTAGAGCTGGCTGATAAAAGTGATCAATATCATGATTTTAGCTGATTTTACTCTTGACCTGATGAAAAAGCAGTCCTAAACATCGCGCTCTTTTAGAGCTGTTAGCTCAGTTGGTAGAGCAACTGACTTTTAATCAGTAGGTCCAGGGTTCGAATCCCTGACAGCTCACCATACTTTTACTGATATTTCATATGTTTAGACTGCAAAACACGTAAACATAAATGCGTGTGCGACGGACATGCGACGTTGCAATTCGTCGCACGTCGCATGAAAAGGGGGCCAATTGGCCCCCTTTTCATTGGAAACTGTGAAAATACACCCGGATCAGTAGTGTAATTTTACGGGTGAGAGTGCTCTTTTGGGTATTACTGTCAGTTCATCGTGGCATTCGTCATAGGCCCAGGATATCTGTCGCTCCTGGTCGTTTGGCGTTACGAGTTTAACTCGCCCCCTGGACGGATAATTTATTTGTAAGCCGAGAAAATCAATTTCCGGTTCTATATGTGTGTGTTCGCTCACAAAGGCAGAGGCCTGAATTAAGGCCCGCATTGCGTGCGAAATACTGTTGACTACATACGCTACCTTACGGCCCTTTTCGGCTGCAATGCATGCCCGAACGGCAGATGATCTACCTGCCAAGTATGACCCTCGATAATATTTAGGTTCATCCATATCATTTGTCATTGAGTTGCTTTCTCAAGGCTTGAAGACAATTGTAGTCTTCTTGCTGAATGCGGACTGTTTTTATAGGCTCTGGTTCACAGGCGGCATCTGGCTCAATAAATTGTTCGTCAAATCTGGGCCATGCCGCAACTTTCAGTGCTAGGAGTTTTCGTTGTAAGCTTTCGATTTCTTGCCTGGCAAGATTAAAATACTTTACAGGGTTGGCGATCATGTCCGCCTCGAAGGCTTCAATAATGCCGAGCAGCTCTCTAAGCTTACGTGCGGATTCGCGATCTGTTTTCCCGAAATCTTTATTGATTATGTTGTTAGGCATATCAGTGGCCTTTGGCGAGGTGTTTGGCGAGTTTTTCGCCGGCGCGGTCGGCGAAGGATTGGTCTATGGCCATGTAGTGTTTTATGACTTGCATGGCGGTGTCGGGATTGTGGCCGCTCCAACTGATGATTTCCCATATGTCGCAACCCGCAGCGCCCAGGCGTGTGAGGGCTGTATCGCGCAGATCGCGGAACTGGAAGTCTGCGACGGACGGGCATATCTCGGCCGCGAGATTGCGAACCCGGCAGAAATAGGAACTGAAGGTGGTATTGGTGGCGGCCTTGGTTTGGTAGGGAATGCCGTTGACATCGGTTAAAATGATTTGTGGCCGGTCGCCCCAGCCGCGCTGCATCTTGCGGCGTTTGAGTTCTGCGATCCTTTGCTTGAGGGGATCCATAAGCGGGACGGAGACAAATTTGCCGCCTTTGCTCTGTTGGAGCGCACAGCGGCCCCGGGACAGGTTGGGGCTGGTGAGCAGGAGAATGTCTGTTTGGCGCTGTGCTGTCCACAGAGCGATCATAAGGGCGTCCGCAAGGCTTGGGCGGGGGAGAAGTTCGGACGGGCGCTTCTCGTTGATCTTCGCGCCTGTGAGCTGGTGAATTTTAAGCGGGTTTTCGGCCGCAAGCATGATGGCGTCCAGTTCTTCGTCAGTGCCAACCCGGACACGGGGCTTGGGTGTGGGGATTTTGAGGCCTGACCATTCAATGCCCGGCGCATGATGTTTCCATTTGCGCGAACGGGAGCGGCCCCATTTGTAGACAATGCGTAATATTTGTACGGCCCCATAGGCCAGTCGTTCGCCGCGAGAATTGCGGGCGGCCCAATAGGTTTCGATGATCGAGATCTCATCCAGGGCTTTCGGGCGTTGATCGCCAAAATATTTACGGATGAGGACGGCCCAGCTTTTATAGCCGAGCTGGGTTTTGGGGGCGAGGTTGTTAAATTCTTCCGTTTCGAAATAATCATCGAGGAGATGATCGATATTCATGGGCTTGGCCTGGGCGTGAAGGCGTATGTCGGTTTCGTCTTGCGGGTTGTCGAGTTGGTGTTCGATCATCTTGGCGACGATGTGTGCGGCCGCAACCGCTTCGCCCACGCTCATCAGTCGCCCAGGGTGGGTGAAGGGGAGGTTTTGCGTGGTCGAGGGTGCGAAGCCCAGCTCTTGGGCCTCGTGCGGCTCTAGGGGCGGCCCGTCCGTGTAATAGTCAAAGGTGACAAATCCGAGCTTTCGGAGCTTGGGCGACGCGGTGAACCGGCACAGGGTTTCTCCGTCTTTGCGAAGACGGGGTTCGAAATAGGGGGCTTTGAGTGTGGTCATGGTAAGCTCGTGGGAAGCAAATCAGGGGTGCGACGTGCCCAGTCTATGACCGGGCTTGCGCGGCCGTCAAGCCTGTTGGGATTTTCGCGGCCTTTTTAGGCGCATGGAATTGGGACTTGTTTGTGGTGCGGATAGATGTGATGGCGTGTTTTAGTACCATCTCCTCTTTCGTTTCCGGGTCGAGTAGAACAAGAACTAGCTTGCCAGCCTTATTGAACTGTGTCGCTACAACTTTCTTTTCGCACCACAACCAAGCTTGAAATGGCACGCAGTCCAGAACTTCACCTGTTGGCGAAACAATCCACTTTAAAAAATCTTGCCCGGTATCTTCAAATTCTATGATCTGGTTCATGATGTTGCGGCCGGATCGGTGACTTCGGCAATGTTCTCAATCATGTCAATGACGCTGTTACGGGTGATTGCCAGTTTGATCTTGTTGAAGGCGCGGGCCATGCGAAGGCCTTCCGGAGACTGGATGAAACTTTGCAGTGTATCTGTGGTTTCCTGTGTCGGTGTTTGGCCTTCGGTCTCTAGCCCGTTGTAGAAGAAACTGACAGGGACTTCGAGGGCTTTCGACATGTAGAAAAGGCGGCTCGCCCCAACGCGGTTTTGGCCGCGCTCGTATTTCTGGACTTGCTGGAATGAGACACCAACTTTACCGCCAAGTTTTTCCTGGCTCATTTTGAGGGCTACCCGGCGGGTGCGGATTTGTGAGCCGACATGTGTGTCAATCGTGTGTGGTTTGCGGGGGTCGTATTGTGCCATTTTAGGCTCCTTTTATCTTCATTTCGGCTGCAAATTCAGCCAGTTCATTTGCGATGTTGTCCATGCGCTTGAGGTCTGTTTCTGTAATTTCTTCACCGTCTGACAGGCCGTGCATCATCATAGCGAATGTGTGCTGTGCGCCCGTAAAGTATGCTTGATGCATTTCTTTTCGCTGGGCTTTACTATGTTCATCCAGATCCGCAACTTTAACAAATAAAAGCCAGCCGCCGGCAATTGGCTTGCCGCTTTCAATGAGTTTATCACTCATATGGTCAATGAAATTGTTGGACTCAGTGCTTGAAGGTGCCACTGGGTTTCTCCTCTCTAAGTTCTTTTGCGAATTTTTCCTTTGTGGTTGCGGCAAATGTTTCGACAAATATGCGCGAGACCTCATCTATGCATTTCTGCAAATTTTCACCGCTGGCTACGTGCATAGTGGTTGCTATGCCCATTGCCATATGGATCGCGAGTGAATTTTGAAGTGATATCGAAAATTCAAATGTAGTCTTGTCGTCAAAAACGCACTGGGCGGCCGTCACGCTTTTACTGACGGTTTTACCGAGTTCGTTTTGGGCCGTGCCAATAAGGTCGCGCATGATCACTTGTTGTTCTGTGATACGAGGTCCTTCAATTTTTTTTATGCCTAACATTGGTGGCATGTGTCTCTCCTATGAATAGCGCAGATCTTCGATCCGCAGGGTTATGATGGAATTGTCGCCATGATGGATGTCCAGCAAGTTGTTAGCTTGAAGTTGTGGTGTTGGTTGGTCGCGCGCCGTTGAGGTTGGGCATGAACTGCGTGAACTTCGATCACGCATCCAATCCTCAACGGCGACGCGGTGCCAGCGACGGTGTGTGCCGTGCCGGCCGGGCGTGCCGATATAGGCTTTGGGGAAGCCTTCATCGGCAATCATGTCCGCAACTTGATTTGAAAAGGAGGCGTAGCCAATGCCGATCAATCGAGCAGCTTTGCTCATGCTAAGGCTGGGGGGGAAGTGTGGGGCAGGTCGCGGGGTGCGATTGGCCGGATTTAGCATGGTTAATCTCCTTGGTTGAGCCAAGGGATTGCACAGCTAATGCAAGAGTGTCAATGATAAATGTTTATAAATGTTTAAAAACTGTGTAAATATTGTTTAAAAAAGGGATTGTTTCACGTGAAACATTTGTTATTTTCGTGTGTAATTACCCTCGCCCGACCACTTTATGCACGGCGATAACGTCTTTTGCCGGGAAGCGGAGTTCTGTTTCAGGGTTGAGTTGTTCGCAAAAAACCATGCCGTCTTTCTGCATGGTGTAGCGACACACGACGGCCGTGCCGTCTGTGCGTTCGATCAGGCAGTCGTCATAACGGCGCGGCATGATGCGGGCAATGTAGGCAGTTTCGCCCGGTTCGAAACGTGGGGACATAAGATCATTTGCGATGCGTACCGCGAAGGGGCGCTGGTCTGTGTCTTGACTGGGGTGGGCTTTCACAAGCTCTATTACCGCGCTTTTGCCGAGGTTTACGGCTGTATTGTCGGCGCTGGGCGTTGTGTAGAACGGGATGCGATCGACTTCTTTGGTGCGGCCGCCCGCGTGTGGGGTGAATGCAGTTTCCCAAAGTTCGAGCTGGGCCTCGATCTTGATCATTTCGGTGGCGCGAAGGACGCGCTCGCCGTTTACGGTTCTGTTGATTGTATGATAGGGCATGCCGATGGCTTCACCGAGTTCCCCTTGTGTGCGGCGTAGCTGTTTAAGCTTCACCTTTATATCGTGATGAGTAAGCATGTTTATACAAATATGCATTTTTTTTGTTTTTAGCATTTACAAATACCGCGAATCACTTCATGTAAAAAAACCGTTAATAAACATTAAATAAACAATTTATGAGCGGTTTCAATGGTAAATGCGAAAAAAACAGGGGATGATGTGCCGGAAATCTGGTCGCCGGTGATCGTATATGACAAGTTTGGCGGCCGGGTGGCGTTTTGTAAAGCCCTGGGCCTGAAGTCGGAAACGGTTCGCAATTGGCGCTTTCATATCCCGCAAAAACATTTCAGAAAAATTTATGATCGGGCGCAGGAGTTGGGCCTGCCGGTGTTGTGGTCGGACATGGCCCGCCCGACATGGGAATATGCCAAAGCCAACCCTGTAAATTCGATGAAGCTGATTGCTGGCCGGATGGAAGATGTGGGTGGTGCGTCATGATTTCGACCGTGACCGTATTGCAGGGGCTTATCAGTGAGGCGGCCGCGACGCCCTACAAGACATTTACCGTCTCGGCACTGCGCGACACATTGGCACTTGTCACTCAGGAAAAATTTGCGGCCGATGGTGCGGAGCCGCTGTTACGCAGGGCGGTCTATGTTGCGGCGCGGATATTTTGCGAAAACGATAGTGATGCCTGGCGGCGCATATGGGCTGGGTATTTGCGGGATCTGATCTTGAAGTTGGAAGACGTGCCGGCACGGACGCCGACAACGGATTTGGCGCAAGGGTTGGTGATGCCGGATAAAGACTGGGTCAAACCAAGGCGGGATCTCCAATGAAGGGCACACACGCACATTTGTATTTTTGTACGGGGTTGGCGGCCGATGTGGTCGGATGCCGGTTTGCGCTGGCATTGCCGGGCGGGCGAGCTGCCTCCAAGTCAACGGCCCTGCACGTCTGTATCTATCTTATGCATATCAGCTTGCAGATCCCGCAAAACCAGATCGCAAAGCTGGCCGGGATTAATCATACGAAAATTGGATATTGGTTGGGCAAGGTTACAGATTTGCGGGATGAACTGGATGTTATCGACGTCGCGCTTGCGGGCGCAGAAGTTCGGGCCCGGGCCGAGTTTGGTTTGCCGAAAATGTTGTCCGTATGAGTGGTTTGCCAAAAAGAGGTTCGAAGCTTGAAGTCTCGCAAAACCGGCGGATCGAACCTGCAGACAGTCCTCAACTGTTTGCGACGCCGCCGTGGGCGACCCGGGTTTTGTTGAAATATGTGTTACCGGGCTTGATCGGGAATGATCCCATTACGCCGTGGAGACCAGAGACGAGCAAGATATGGGAGCCGGCGTGCGGCGGGGGCCATATGGCGCAAGTGCTGCGCGATGAGGGCTATAGTGTCCATGCGACAGATTTGCACAATTATGGATATTCGGATCAAAACAGTTTTGATTTTACGGCGCCGCTCCTGAATGCGGACCCTGCGCCGGCTTTGTCTGAAAAAGATTGTATATTTACCAATCCGCCATTCGGGCCAGTCTTGGCAGAGTTTATCCGGGAGGTGCTGACATATCAGGTGTCGATTGTGGCTATGATCTTCAAACTGGAAGCGATTAACTCTGAAGGCCGGGAAGATTTTTATCATGATCTGCGGTTTCGGGGCATGGGGACTTTTGCCTACCGGCCGTGCATGGTCAAGGGCGGTTGGGATCCGGTGAAAACCACCATGACAGGTTATGCCTGGTATGTGTGGACGCCGATGCACAACCGTGCGCGCCGCAATTGGGAAGGTGTGCACGTGCCGTATGCGGCCCACACCGAACTTACTCATCCAGATGATGCGAAACGCTTTGCGGGGCCTGGGCCGGTGTTGGGGCCATTAAAATGAGTGCCCCACGGGATAGGTTTCAGGACAAAGCGCACCGTGATCGCGTCAAGGAGGCTCTGAAGGGGCGGGCCTTGGCGTTGGCGCGGACGCTTGCGCCGGACTGTGAACGGGGCGGCGGGGTTGATGGTGATAATTATTTCGCGCTCAACCCGACCCGTGCAGATCGTTCCGTCGGGTCATTTTATATTGCGGTCAAAGGCCCGTATTGCGGGGCGTGGTGTGACAAGGCCACCGGGGATGAGGGGGATATATTCCAGTTCATTGCCTATGTCAAAGGTTGGCGGCTGCCGGCAGAGTTTGGCGATGTCATGGGCTGGGCCGAGCGCTGGCTTGGGATCACACTAGGGGAGGCGTCCGGGACAGCTAAACGCATGGGCGCGGCCCCGACCCGCAAGACAGCCGCCCCCACTACGTCCAGGCCATTTAATGCAAAGGGTACATGGTTGTCGGCAAAGGCCGGGGTGATCGATACGGACGCGGATATATATTTCGGGGAGCGCAAGATTGATTTGCGTAAACTTGCCCGCCAGCCCGGGGCGCTCCGGTACTCGCCCAGCGCACGTTATTATTACGGGGATCTGCCCAGGGAAGAATATGACCGGTTAAATGATCTGCACGGGATGGTTTTTGACGGGATTATCAAGCGATTTTACACCCAACACCCGTGCATCGTGTCGGCAATGGTCAGTGCGGCCAATGATATTACGTGTGTGCACCGGACATATTTGGCCAAGGGTGGGCACGGCAAGGCCGATGTGCCGAAGCCTAAAAAAATGCGCGGCGACAAAAAGGGATCTGTGATCCGCTTGGCGCGGGGCGAAGGCCAGCTGACCGAGAAACAGGCGATTGCCAAGGGGCAGTTTGCGCCTTTGTGTTTGATCGAAGGCATTGAGGACGGGCTGACGGTCGCGATTTTGCGGCCGGATTGGCGCGTATGGGTTGTCGGGGATGTGGGAAATTTCAGGGCTATGGATTGGCCGGACTGTGCCCGGGAGATTATTTTGATCGGGGATAATGACGACGCGGAGGAGGCGCTGGAAGCGTTCGAGGCGGCGAAGGTTCATTATGCGAAGCAAGCGCATGTGGCTGAATTGGAGCGGGTGCTGAAAGCGTTCCGGGCCCCAATTGGAACAAAAGATATGAATGCCTGGCTGTGTGGCCAGTTTACAAGGATTGCGGCATGACGGGGACACATCAAGAGGCCGGGAGCGCGGGAGCGCGACCGGGAATGCAACATGAGGCGAGCCGGGAGGAAATGGCGGGGGCGCTGGGAGAAGCCGAACAAATAAATACGACCCTGTATGCGGATCCAATTCCGGGCGACGATAAATTGATTAAAAAGCGGATGTATTCGCCGGGGGATTGGGAACCCGATATGTTGGGATTGCCGCCCGAATGCCCGGTAACGCCGCTGGGCTATGACGACGATATAAAATATTTCCTGACACCAGTGGGGACAATCGGGACAATATCGTCGACCCGGGGCGGTAAAAAAGTCATCGTCAATTTGTTTATCACCCGCAATAATTACTTAGCGTGGGCGTGGCCATTGCCGTCAAAATCCGATCCGGGGCGGTTTAATGCGGAAGTTACCGAACGGGCCATGATCGAGGCGTGCGGCCGTAAAGGGGCCTGGAACCCGATGGATAAGGTGAAGGGGCGGGGGGCGCATTTAAATGAGCATTTCAAGCTGGTCTATAATTCCGGGCGTTGGGTTTATGTGGAGAATTTCGAAAGTAAGTACCCGACCGGGGAAATCGGGAAATATTTGTATCCGGGGCGACCGGCTGCACTAGAGCCATGGCCTGATCCGGTTTTGCCTTCAGGGAATGGGTTGATCTCGCATTTGCTTGATATGTTGGAGACGTGGAATTGGAAGCGCGGCCATTTTGACGCGGATATGTTGTTGGGCTGGATCGGGTGTGCGTTTTTGGGCGGGGCGCTGCCCTGGCGGCCGCATGTCTTTATGACCGGCGAGCGCGGGACGGGTAAATCGACCTTACAGGCCTTGGTTGGCCATGTGATGGGGGACGGGTTGATTATGGCGGCCGATACGACGGCGGCCGGTATTTATCAGGCCTTGAAGAATGATACGATTGCGGTGGCTATCGATGAGCTGGAAGCTGAAGCTGATGATCGGGCGACGCAAAAGGTTTTGGAGCTGGCGCGTATTTCCAGCTCGGGTGGTAAAGCTTTGCGCGGCGGGGCCGAGCATAAAGGGGTCGAGTTTACGCTTAGATCGTGTTTTTTAATGAGCGCGATTAATGTGCCGGCTTTAAAACCGCAAGATCGATCTCGGATTACCATGCTGTCGTTAAATCCAATTGTCGATATATCGGGCGGGCCGAACATAGACGGGACGAAGTTAAAGCGTGTCGGGCAGCAAGTTTTACGGCGGATGATGGACGGGTGGCCGCTTTATAGTGATGTTTTCTATGCCTACCGCAAGGCGTTGATCGAAGGCTGCGGATTGGATAGCCGGGGCGGGGATCAATACGGGTCATTAATCGCGGCGCATCATATTTTGACATGTGACGGCCCGGCGCGTCCCGACCAGATCGAACACTGGGTACGGCGCGTGCGTGAACAGCTTGAAAATGATTATAGCGGCTCGATCCGTAACTGGGAGGGGTGTCTAAATCATCTGCTCGATACGACGGTCGACGCCTGGCGCAATACACCTGTTTCGACAGTGCGGGCGGTGCTGCACCGCGAATTTGTCAATGACGGCGAGGATAAAAATCTCGGGAAATGCCGGCGCAAGCTGGGCGAGATCGGATGTTCTTTGGTGTTCGGTAAAAATATTCATAATTTTGAAAATGCTTACCTTTTTGTGCCGGCTAATCACGCCCAGCTTTCAGCCTTGTTCGCGCAATCTGTGTGGAGATCGACGGGGGCGGCCCAGGGCGTGTGGCATGAGACACTTAGCCAGGCCCCGGAACGTGTGGCCATGGTCGACAAGGCGAAAGTCCTGGGCGCGAGCAAGCACGGCCACAAAATCCATATCCGTGAATTTATGAATTTCGATTAGGCAGAAAAGGAGAAAATTATGAGTATTACGATCATTATAGGGCCAATGGCTTGCGGGAAAACGCACCACAAAGAGGCATTAAAAAAGCACTTTAAAGCTAAGCGTATTGTTGACGATTTTGACGGTCGGCAGGTTTTGAAGGATGGGGATTTGGCGCTGGCTCATTCAGTCTATGATCACCAAAACTCGGTCGCGACAATCTATAATTTTGAAGATGTTGCCAAATTGATTGGCATAAAGCCGTTCAAATTTAAGCCGGGGCGACCGGGGTAAAGATCATGGCCCCGACACCTCCAGCCACATACAAAGCGCTCGAGATCGCACGGCTGCGGGCCGAGCTGGATCGGTATACGAAGATGTGTGAGGGGAAAGATCGGCGGCCGGTGGATTTTGTAAATCGGGATCGGGCGGCGCGGCGGTTGGATATCGCCAGGAAGCGCGACCGGAAAACAAAAGAATAGTGCTGCTCTTGCTAACACAACCATAAATTATGGGAGTGGCATTGTACCGCCCTTTGAGGGAATTGGCGCTAATCCCGCCAGCAAAAGGTCGAAAGTCTGACCTTCAAAGGGCATTTTTTAATACATGAGCTGGATCCCCGCCTTCGCGGGGATGAGCGGGAAAAAGGAGAAGATTATGGCTAAAACGAATGTGAAGGCAAAGCCGGCACGGAAACTGACCAAGGCGGAAAACTCGGCACTGGTGCAGGAGGCTAAAGTGGCGCGGGAGGCAAAGCTTTCCTCCTATGACGCTGTGAAACGTGCGGAGGATAACGGGTTTGTCTTATTGGATGAGCGGATTACGTGTGGGGATTTTGCGCCGATTTATTTAAGGCCAAGCGAAATACTGGGAATACATCCGTCAATGGATTGTGATTTATGTGTCCCGCAAACGAGCATTTTTACAAAACATGTAGAAGACATAACGGTCGCACAATCGAGCCGTGAAGTGTTTAAGCGGCTGGATCATGCAGCCAATCCGTGTCCATTTTAGGAGGGTGATATGGATAATGTTTATGCATCACGAATGGGGAGGGCCTTGTCTAACGCTGAAACGTTGAGTTTCGGGGACAGCATTGATCGTGGTCTTGGCCTATTTAATGAGCTTAACCGGCTGGGGTTTGAGGTACGGGTAAAATCGCATTCCTGTATGTCCGCCCTAGACATCGACACACCGTTGCAAAATGGGCCGACCCGGTTCGTTAGAGACCATGATGAGTTGGAGCTTTATGCCAGTAGGTACCAATATTTGCGAAATGTGGACTTAGATAAAATCAGTGTCGGCGGTGTATTTGCGGGCATGACGCCTGAAAACGTGGTGCTGAATGAGGAGCATCTTGATTTAGCTGTGGATATAGAAATCCGTAAAGCTCTACAGGAGGGCAAGTAATGCTGTTATCGTTTTCAATGGATGAGATGAGGCCGATGATTGAGGCGGGGGTTGCTGAGAAGCATGGCCCTGCTGGTGGCTTTGGGCGAACCAAGTGCCAGACAATTCGTAAATTTGATGGAAACCCACGTTCGCCCTATGCCCGGGTGAAACCGGGGGATGCTTTGCATCTTTGGTGGAAAAGCCGGACGGCTGCCCGAAAGCGCTTAGGGCTTATAGATTGCTTGTCTGTGTCACCTATTACGATTTATTCAGAAGCGCCCTGGGGCAAGCGTGGCGTTATTTTGGGCGATCCTAAAACTGGGCCTTGTCTGTCAGATGAAGCCGTTGTGGCGTTGGCATATGCGGACGGGTTTACCAATGCAGATGCGTTTTATGAGTTCTTTGTGGCTGATGCGCCAATTGCCTTCAGAGGGGTTTTGATCAAATGGTAGGGCGGCCAGATAATAAGTATTTGTTTGCGCCGGTTGCGATGGTGAAACATATAGAGAATGAATATGTGTCTCGCCCGAGTTGGTTTGTGGTAGATACGGGCCGTCCTTCCGAAAGCGTTACACATGTTTGGGATCTCCGGGTGGATAGTTCGGCCTGGACGGGGCGAGCGGCGCGGCCTACCAGAATGAACTGGCTGTTTTGGCTGATTGGCTTTGCGCCTGTTGACGTTGTGAAGGCCGAACCTGTGCGCTTTGTTATCACTAACAAAATCATTACGCCGCCACCCCTTACAGAAGCAGATCGAGTGCGCTTAACGTATCTCAAATCTGCAATGCCAGGGAAAATCCTTGAACGGGTGGCGCAGCAATTGGCCCGTATCAATACCGGTGTGCAGCCAGATTGTCACCATTGCCAGAATAGCGGGGATTGTCCGGCGTGTGGTGGCTCTGGTGTTGATGATGTGGATTATTGCGGCTGGTGTGATGTGTGTTGTGGGGACGGTGCGTGCATCCAGTGTGACAGGGAATGTCAAAGTGAACACTAATGCCCTCTTAGCGGCCGCGCGTGTGCCGGTCGATCTGTTGCCGTGGAAGTCCCCGGACGGGTTGATGAATGCAAAGCATATTTTGGGCGGTGCGTTTTTGTTCAACGTTTGTATGGCAGGGCTGCAGCGGGTCGATGATGAAGGCTATGGTGGTTATACGGTCATGGATGATTGTGCATTTGAAATTTGCAGGCATTTCGAGGCGGTGTATCATGCAAAGGGGCGAGTGTTAAAGACGGGGCTGGGGCTGGGGTGCTTTGTGCGAATGTGTCTGACCAAGCCAGAGATAGAGCATATTGATGTGGTTGAGATTGATCCTGATATAGCGGAACATTTTGGGCGCCCGTTTGCAGATGATCCGCGTGTTACTATTCATGTGGCCGATGCATTTGAATTTCCCCTGAAGGGGAAGTATTGGGATATGGTCTGGCATGATATTTATGAGGAAGGCAATGAAGGGCTGCAGTTGCAGCATGGGAAATTGATAAAGCGCTATGCGGATCATGCGGATTTGCAGGGGGCTTGGGCGTTTCCAAAGTTTTTACGTCGCCGAATGCGGGAAACCGGTTTGGGGTTTTAAGGCTTGGTCACCTGTGCAAGAAGCCCGTATCTGTTGCCATGTAACATTTAGCGGGAAACCTAGCGTAGATTGCATAGGTGGCCATTAATATCATTTTACCGCATTAACAAATGTGTTAATGTGGAGACTTCCAGCCCCGCCGGCATCAAGATCAAGGAGAAATAAATTGTCCTCAAAAACACAAAATGAGCGAGAGGAAGTTACATGCGAGCATGAGTATGACGGGAAATACTACATTAGATCTGATGGGCGGCGGGGGGACTACTGCGTGCATTGTGGAGAAATTGTTTGGTTGACGGGGATTATAGGAGAGATCGATGCCGATGCCGATGCACCGGTGTACTCGTTAATCGACCCGCCCGCTGGCATAGTTATCGATTCTGCATCAGGCCGCATTACGGGTACACCGAAGGTTCCCGGTACGCACATCCTCACAGTATCACGCAAAATTGGCCATTAATATCCTTGACAAACGTTCTCTCTATGTTCTATACCGTCCGGCCTATGAGAGGCAAGGATACACCTAATTATATGGATTTATACGCGGCGCTGGGCACTGTCATGGCGGCGTTTGATCGTGCGGGGCTGAGTGCGCCGGTGGCGCTCGAATTAGAGAGCGAGCGGGAGCTTGAAGCGTTCAAATATATCTTTAATTGTGATTTATTTCCCCCGGATATGGTGGACAGCGGGGACGGTGTTTGGTTCGGGGATTTCCAGATTAGGGTTAGGACGTTGTGAAGCGGTCTATAATGCGGGCGCGTTGGCGTAGCTCTGTGACGTGTAGGGCCGCGAGGTCGCGTAAGTGGACTGCTGCTTGCCCTTTCAGGCCGTGCTTGGCCCAATAATAATAGCTTTGTCTGTGTGCGCCCAGTGCTTTTGTGAGCCGAACGGCCGTGTCCACTGGGAACATGGCCTTGGAGATGGTCACAAAGGTTTCAGGGGTGATCCGGGCGGGGTGTTGGGGCACGTTATTCATGGTTTTTGAGATTTGGGCGCACGCCGTTGAAGTAGTCCGGCCGGGCGGCCAGCTCCGCGTTATAAAAATCTTGCCAGAACAGGGGAAATTTCTTCTTGAGCTGGTTCTTGCGTCGGGTTTTACGGAGTTTGGCGAGGCTGGACTGGGGTAGGCGTTTAACAGGCTTGTCGGCCGACCATCCTAGCGTGACTTTGCCGATTTCCAGCAATGCCTCGATCTCTGGCGGTGTCTCATGGCCTTCAGAGCGCACCGCCAAGAGTGTGATGAAGTCTTTCGGGTATGGGGATGTGGTACCATCCGGTTTCTTGCCATACTTAAGTGCTGTCCAGAGTGCCATGTTAAATCGCTTGAATCGCTTGCTGGGCGGTTTCTTTGTCCCAACGGGTCTCGATGTATTGGATCAATCTGTGTGTGCATGAGCGCTGGTAGCTCCACATTTCTTCCGGTAAATGGCCTTCCTCGTCACGGATCGCCTCTATGGCGCGAAATATGCGCATAAACTTGCCGCAATCAAATTGCGTGGCCAGTGCGTGACGGGCCATTGTGTGGTCATTGTTGGCGGTCAGTTCTGCGATCTTTGTAAAATCATGAGTACTCATGATTATGCCCCCCGCAATAGATTGCCCATTGAGCAATCAAGGCCGGTTATGGCTGTAAAGTCGCTTGTGAGCATATCGCAATATAGATCGGTGCTATTGTACAGAGGTGCAAATTTTGTGCCCCACAAACGCGAATAGGCGATATCGTATAGATCGTTGGGTTTTAGTGCGATTGCTACGTGATTGATGCCATCTTTTGCAAAGTTGTTTGGAAGTTTGAAGGATAGGGAAGACGGGCCAGCGACCAGATTTTTTGCTCCGGTCATGGCGATAAATTTATTGCCGCCGATTTGTCTTAGTATTTCGTTTGCTATCTCTAAATCTGTCATGATTATGCCCCCGCTCTTAAAACAAGGCCTAATTCCTTATTTGCTTGGTACAGGGCGTTGTTGAGCGCGAAGGCGGCCGCACGGTCGTTCTGACCCTCGATGTGCTTGTGGGCGCGTATGAGGCCTTCCAACTGGTGGTAGATGTTTTCGAGTGCTTGGGTATCGACAGACGGGCTGTGCGTACCTATATTGGTTATAGTCATGGCGGATTCCTTTCAACTGGTTGATCCGTATGTGGTTAGGCTGGGGTGAGTGTTGATGCACTCATTTCAGCCGTTCATAGACTTTAAGTATATTAACTAACTTGACATGTCAAGACCAAAAGTCTATTAAGTTGCTATGAATTTAACTATTGAGCAAATCAAGGCGGCACGAATGCTGCTGGGTTGGACGCAACGAGACCTTGCACGACAATCAGGAGTGTCGCTTGGCGCGATTAAAGCCCGGGAAGCGGCCGGCGGCTTAGTCGTAGGCAAAGAGAGCACCACAAAAAAGTTGCGGGCCGCCCTGGCGGGAGCCGGTATTGTGTTTCTTGATGATACGGCCGTAAACGGGATCCGTGACGCTTTGGCGGCGGCGGGCGTTGTGCCGGTTGATGAGGATCGGCTTTTTGGTGTTGGCGTTATTTTGCGCGCATAACTCAGATTTATTCTTTGAGCCTGTCTATTTTTGCCTGAAGGGACCGTATGCGCCAGCGTGACCATGCTTGCCGGATCGGGGAGAGGGCGAACATGCCGATAATGACGGCCGCAAGGATGAACACCCAGCGGCCGCGTTGCCCATACCCGTTGTTTTCAAAGAAAAATACGCTTGAGAGCGCGGCGATTGCGAAGGACAGCATGCCGTTTATGATCAGATTTGACATGGTGTAGTCGGGGTCGTCGAACTTGGAGACCTCTTTGGTGTGGTAGGATATCCGAGACTTTAGAGATGTGATGAAAACGTCATGCATGGGCTTTGGTAGACTAAATGTGCGGGCTTGTCATGTGATTCGCTATGGTGGCGGCAGAGTGCCGGAGTGTACGGCCGTTAGGCTGGACGCTTCGAATGGCACTCGGGACGGGTCGTATTATGACCGCGTGAGCGGCCCTTATGTCTTCAAACCCCCGACCCCGACCCGTCAAACACATTTATTTTGCTGTTTTTCATCTTTTTTATTCCCCCACCCTTTGATTTCTGATAAGAATTATAAATCGGTTTTGCCTGTAAAAACTGGGTGTGGGTAACTGGATTGCGGTATTGGTAACTGGTAAGTGGTTGTATTCATTGCGTTTATTCCGGTTCGGTAACTGGGTAACCGTGAGGTAACCGCTGTAAGTCGTTGTTTTCATTGAGTTTTGTTGTTGTTTTGGCCGTTCGGTTACCCGTGCCGTATGGGTCTACATGTGTACATATGTGCATATGTGCGAGTGCATTTGCAGGTAACCCAGTAACCCATAGATATATATGTATATTTAGGTATATATTACAGTGGTTTAGACGGTTACCAATGCGGTTACTTTGCGGTTACCGTGGTTACCGGATATTGTAACAAGTTTCACCATCAAGAAAAAGTGCGGTCAACCGAACAAGCCTCAAACCTGTGTCTATATTTGCCGCCAATTTCAGCAGCGCACGGGAATAAACAATTGGGCTTATATTCACCAGACGACGACGAAGGCCGCAAATCCGATGAAATGCGCGCGGGAGACGAGGCTGGGGAAAATATGGGCTGGGGCGGGATTGATGATCCAGACGATACCAGCGACCTCGATGCTGATCTATTTACTGGGCAATTCGATATGCTTTCATCGGGTCAAGGGCCGGTGAAGATCGTTGGGAAGAAGCCAAGAGGGCGTCCCAAAGGCTCTAAGAACCGATCTACGAACGATTTGGCCAAGTACATCAAGGCCCATTACCGCGACCCACTGTTGGGTTTGATGGACATTGCGGCCATGTCACCGGTGCAAGTGTGCACGGCGTGGGGCTTGATGCCGAAGGATGCAGCCAAGTTTTGGCTGGCTTGTGTGTCCAAGGCGCTTGAGTACATCCATCAGCGGCAGCCGCAGGCGGTCATTGTGGCGGGTATCAATTGGCAACCAATCGACATGAATTTAGGCGCTGCACCGATTGAGACGGGCAAGCTGGGCTTCGGTCTGGATGAGGTTGAAGGCCCTTTAACAAATGCAATGAAATCAATAGGTTACCAGAACGCAGGCCCCGCCGTCGCACAAGAGAGCGTCGCACAACATGCTTAAGTTATTGAAAACATTCATGGTTTGCAGAACAATCGAACTGATAAAAAATCAGTTGCCGCGCCGCGAATCTTCGACCCCCCCCGGGGCCTTTCCGACCCCCATACCCCGCCAGCAAGCCGGCCCGCGCAACATAGAGGGGCAAGTGCATGGCAAGATGCCAATTTTTAAAAAACTGATCAAAGTCGTTTTGTACGGCCATCACAGGGGTCTTGAAAAATCGCGAAATAAAAAACTTGGCCTCGGGGTCGGGGGTGTGGGCTGATGCCGAGTTATGAAGATACCGAAGAGGCCAAGGCCCGCCCAGGCTTAATTGCGGGATATATTCCCCCTGGGCCTGTGGCTGCCGCCTATATTCACTCTGAGTATCCGGTTTCTGGAATTATGGGGCCTGTGGCTGGCGGTAAAACAGTTGCTAGCATCGTGCGTGGCTTAGTAGTGAGTCGGCGACAACCTCCATCTAAGCACGATGGTGTCCGACATTGCAAGATAATTGCGATTGCCGACACTTATGGCAATGTTTGGGACAAATTGATCCCGTCCTATTTGGACGTAATCCCGAAATGGCGAGGGGAATGGAAAGGCAGTTCAGGTGGGCGTGCCGAACATCACTGTCGCTTCGAAGAACGTACGGTTGGGAAGATCCACATGTGGTGGCAATTTCGCGCCATTGGGGATCCGGTGGCGTTGGATGCGTTTATTGGTGGGCTTCAGCCCACGGCAATCTATCTATATGAGGGGACATTGTTGCCGCCTGGATCAATGACAAAGCTTGCCCAAAGGTTGGGGCGTTGGCCCGATCCAAACAGTTTGACAGGGCCGGTTCATAAAGCGTTATGGACTGATTTTAATGCGCCTAACATAAGTCATGAGATATTTCAGCGTTTGATGATTAACCCAAGCTCACGTGATAAGTTATTTGTCCAGCCGTCCGGGTTTTCGCCATTGGCAGAAAATTTGGACGTATTGCACAAGATCGACCCAGAATATTATAAAAATACGGCTCTCGATATGGGCGATCCTGACGAAGTAAAGCGGATGATCGAGAACAAGCCGGGTTATAGTCGTCATGGCAAACCGGTTTACGCAGATTTCGACGGTCAGCTTCATGTGGCAAAAACTCGGATTGAATACCAGAAAGGTCGTCCGATATTGCTAGGTGTGGACGGTGGGGGATCTGCGGGGATCGTGTTTTTACAGGCCAATGACTGGGGTGGCCTCGATGTTCTGGACGAGGAAGTGACGCCGGTTGGTGATTTTGACACGGCCGAAGAAATCGGCTTTCGGGTTAAAATAAAGCTGCAAACAAGATTTCCCGGATGCCCGGTTATCGGTTTCGGTGACCCTGCAAATTTTAGCCGCGAATCCTCAAATGATGAAAAACGTTCTTGGATGGAAGCTTTTCAAAAAGCGTCCGGGGTCACCATGTTCCCGGCCAGCTCAAATGCACTGAATGCTCGCACATCCAGCGTGAAACGCAAACTTCGTACCTTGCATCAGGGGCGGACACTTCTGCAAGTCGATCCGGCTTGTGCGCGTCTGATCGAAGGGTTTCTGACCGGGTATAAATTGCAAAGGATCAAGGTCGATAATGCCATTGGGTACAAAGACAGGCCCGATAAAGGCCCGTTTTCGCACGTCCATGACGGGCTTCAGTACGGGAGTATGGGTGCGGACGGCGATCAGGGCATTATTCAGCAGGCGATCATGGCGGCTGCCAATCAATATCAGCATGCAATTGGTGATTTTCAACCGGAATTGATCACATAGGAGGGACTTATGGGCTTTTTAAAGACACCGAAACTACCGGAACCGGAGAAATTACCCGAGGCACCGAGTGTATCGGACGAAGAATCGCGCAGGGCATCCGAGATTGAGCGCAAAAGGCGGTCAAAAAAGGGTGGAGCATCAACCGTCTTGGCGGGTGCACCGTCCCGTAAGCTTGGCATTGCCAATACTAGCGGGGCTTTGAAGGCTCCTGCGACCCGTGTAACCGTGTTGGGAGGGGCGTAATGGAACAAGATACAGCCAATAAAGCGCTGATTACAGGTATTTTTGCGAAATGGGAGGATCTGAAAGCCAAGCGGATGCCGTTCGAGGCCGATTGGGATCTGATCACAATGTTTTGTGCGCCGCGAACCATCGGGGCAAAGTTTCAGATCCAGCAATCGTTACTCACTCAGTATTTGACTGATACGACTGCGGTCGATGCGGGGGAGCGCTTCCCGGCGATGTTGTACGGGTATTTGATTGGGAGCTCGAACGCATTTGCTATTCCCGAGGTGCGGGGCCGTGACAAGGTTTCACATGAAGAACAGCAATGGTTGGACTTCGCGCGGGACAAAACCCACAAATTTTTTAAGCACGGGGATGTGACCTTCAAGAAGGCTCTTTATCAGCAGCTTTACCAGCATGCCAATTACGGGACGGGTATGGGCTGGTCAGGTGGCCCGTATGGGGGCTTGCCCCGGTTCCGGGCGGTTTCTTGTTTTGATAGCTGGTATGACCGGGACGCGGACGGTAAGATTTTTATCTTCTACCGGCGCATACATATGAGCGCGCACGCGGCCGTGATAGAATACCCGGACAGTGAGGAGATGAAAGAGCTGGCCAAAGAGAGTGCGGCGCGTGAACTTGAGTTTCTGGTGGCGGTAGAGATGCGCGAGAACGGCCGCAAAGGGGGGGCGGTGGATCGTAAGCCGTTCGCGTCCCATACAATCAATGTCGACAAAAAAGTGCTGATGAAGATCGAGGGCTATGACAGCATGCCGTTTGACGCGGGATTGTTTCAAGACGGGCCGGGTGGAAATTACGGGCGGGGCTGTGGCCATAAAGCTGTGCCGATTGCGATCCGGCTTAACCGGTTACATTCTGCGACTGTTGACGGGGCAGAACATGCGGTGCGACCGACCTTGTTTGATTTTACAAATGGGGCCTTGAAAAAGTTTGATCGTCGTGCTGCGGCTGTCAATATGGCGTCATTCAGTGCGCTGGGCTTTAAAAACATAAATGAAGCTTTACAGGCCATGGGGCCGACTGGGGATTTGCGCCCTGGTATTGAAATGATCAACAAGGCCGAAACCCAGATCGAAAAAGCTTATTATATCGACTGGATGAACAATAGTTCGGGCCCCGCAAAGACCGCGTATGAAGTTTCAGACCAGCGGGATTTGAGGTTTAAGGCCTTGTCTCCCATGATTACCAGCCTTGAAACCGATGTGCTGGGTGTGAAAATGGATCGCGCATTTGAAATGTTGCTGCGTTATGGGGCTTTCCCCTCGATGCCGGACAGTTTGCGCGGTGAAACCATTGATTTCTCGTTTCGCTCTGCCCTTGCGGCCGCAATGGACGACGGCGAGATTGAAGCGATTATGAAATCTGTCGGTCTGGTCAAAGAGATTGCCGAGGTCGATCCCGACGTTGTTGATAATATCGACGGGGATAAATTGTTCAGGCAGGGCGTTTCTGACTTTGGTCTGCCTGCTGGATTATTACCTTCCCCGGATGATGTGACTGCCAAACGCGAAGCCCGCGCCGAGGCGGCCCAACAGGCCCAAGAGCTTGAACAGGCGCAACAGGTCGGGGCCGCGCTCCGTGATGGTGCCCAGGGGCTTGCCACTCTTGAGAATGCCGGAAACGGGGGCGCACAATGAGCCCGTTAGAGATGGATCAGGCGCAATTGCGTGAGCTTATGGCATCCGTGTTCATGCCGGGAAGTGCTGCGCGCCAAGCTGCTGTAATATTTGCTGTGGAATTGGGACTGTTTAGTCCTGTCCACGAAGCCGGTGATCCATATGAAACGGCCTTTAATGACGGGAAGCGGCAAGCCGCTTTGCTCTTGTTAGATCTGGCAGGGATTGATCCTGCCCAATTTCTTTTTCAACCCACCCAACCCACGGAGATTAAAATATGAATGATACAACACTAGGCGGCGCAAGTGCCGCACAACAAGCCCAAAGCGTATCCACGGGGGCAACCACTGGCGAAGGTATTGCAAATCCAGCTCAAGCCGATACAGCCGCCGCTGCTGCTGCGGCCTCTGGCGCAACTGATTGGCTGACAGGTATTGGTGAGGCCGGTCAAACCTATATCGCCAATAATGGCTATAAAAATATTGATGATGCATTGGCCGCCGGTGATCGGGCGCAAAAACTTGTCGGGCTGGATAAGGGCCAAGTTCTAAAACTGCCTGTTGGGGATCCTGATCCGGCCAATGCGGATTGGCAAGCTGCATGGAATGCGGCTGGGCGTCCTGAAAAATCGGACGGATATACCCAGTTTGAAAAGATTGAGGGTGTGCCGGAGCTTTCGGCCGAACAGCTCACTACGGTGCAGGCCGATGTGCATGATTTGGGATTGTCAGACAGGCAGCTTCAGGGAGTTATGGCCCTGTACGGCAAAATGGGGCTTGAAACCGAGAAGGCAAAAGAAACGGCTGGCACCCAAGCAACTGATACTGCGACCGCAAGTTTACAATCGGAATGGGGGGGCAGCTATAAGGACAATATGAATGCCGTTGGTGCTTTGATGGATCAATACGGCGAAGGTGTGCGCGATTTCATGAATGATAGTGGTGCGGGCAATGACGGACGTATGGCCAATTTTCTATTGAATATTACCAAGGTTATAGGTGAGCCCGGGACGCTTACGGGCGAGGGCAATCAAAATACCGAAACGACGGTCGTCGCGGCTCAGGCCTCACTCGCCAAGCTTAAGGTCGATCATAGGGACGCACTGGGTAGTAAATCCCATGCCAGCCATGACTGGGCCGTCAAAGAGCGTTTGCGGTTACAGAAAGTTATCACGCCATAATTTTAAACGGTGGCACACCGTCTGTGCCGATAGCAGGAGAGTAAAATGACTAAACGATATATTGGCGTCAAACTGATTGATGCTTGGAAAGAGGAGCGGGAAGGCCAGCCTGGTTATGCAGTGAAATATGCAGATGGCTATATCTCATGGTCGCCGGCTCCTGCCTTTGAAGGCGCATACCGTCAAGTAGACGATAACTGCATGTCTTTTGGTTTAGCGATTGAGGCTGCCAAGTTGGGTAACAAGATTGCCCGCAAGGGGTGGAACGGCAAAAATATGTTTGTGGCGTTTATGCCCTCTCTGTCTTTGCCGCCATTTAATACGCAAGATACTGCCCGTAAAGTAAACGACCGCACGGCCAAGTGGATAGGCGAAGACAAGCCCCTTGATTGTCAACCATACTTTGCGATGTACAACGCACAAGAGCAGTGGATACCCGGCTGGCTTGCTACCCAGTCTGATATGCTTGCTGATGACTGGCATGTCCTCACTTCATAATAATTACAACGGCCTTTAGCGGGGGTGGCGTACTTCCTCTGAAGTTATTTCAAAACGCAAATTTAAGGAAAAGACTATGAATAATGAAATTAAATTTTTAACGGTGGCGCTACTGGCCACGACGATGTTGACCGGGTGGGCGCAAATTGTGGACGGGACGCCATTGGATACGGATCCCACGAACGCCGAAGATGTGAAAGCATTGCTGCACGGCGATAATTTGAAAATCGGGGATATTCTCGATTTTACCGTACAGGGTGTGACGCTTGAAGTCTCGTTTTACAGCGGCAAGGCAGGCGTCATTATTGGTGGTGTTGTGCCCGGTGGGGCAATGCTGCGTCTTCAATTAGATGAAGAATTAGCGGTGAGCGCAGAGTTTAAAGACCCGCCTGAAATCGGGACGCTTGAAGATTGGGGCTCCTACTTTGGAAAATTGCATGAAAAAGGCAAGTTTAAAAGCCTGTCGCGCAATCAAAAGCTGGGCACACTGATCGTCAGTGAAAGATTTGCTGCCCAGTTCGAGGTCGTTAAAGACGGGTTGAAGCAGATTGATGAAGTCGCGATTCCTAATGCCGTTGGCACGGGAAGCGGTTAATTTTTACCCTGTAAGCTAACGGCCATTCTCGCAAATGGCCGTCAACTGCCGTCGATTTCCGGGGTCTTGATTGAGAACCGAGGCCGGGAATTGGCGGCTTTTTTGTGCGTGAGTGTAAATAAAAGCTCAGAAAATAAACAATTAATTGCTTGAAATGCAAATCAATTTGCAGTTTATAGAAGACTGATTCGTTTGTCGGGGAGTCGCTTTGCGGTCCGTCAACAATCGCGCTGGCCAGCGAATGGCCAGGCGAGGGTCCGGTTTCTCCGGGGAGTCCAGCCGAAAATCTGGAAACCTTTATAACGGAGAAACACTATGGCAGTGACCATTGATCCCGGTCGGTCTGGAGCCGACCAACTAGAAGCGCACAAAGTTGTCGCGTATTCTGAAAACGTATTTTACGAAGCCGATAAACATTCACATTTAGAGCAAACTGTAATGTCGGATTTGGCCTACGCCCCGTCGGGCGTCAGCTTTACCGATAATACATATGCCAGTACATCTGTAAAAGATGTTGGAGACGAGTTTGCGCAACACGATAGCACCGTCATTCGTAAGGGTACGCGGCAATTTATCTTTGCCAACAAATATTTATCCGACATGGTTGGGAAACAGGCCGCAGCAGAAGAACTCACTGATCCTGTCAATGCAACTGTCATTGCCCAGGGTAAAGCGCTTGGGCTTTTCCGCGATCAATTTATTGGGGCTACGTTGTTTGCGCCGGTATTGGAAGCGGAAGATGATGCCGTTGCCGATCCTGCAAACCCGATCAATCATCACTTTGTCAGCAAAACATTTCCAACCGGTCAAATCGTGGCGGTCGATGATTGGGAGTATTATATGAATTTGGCAGAGGGCGAAAGCCCCCCGCCAGTTTCGGGCCCATCAGGGCTAACACTCCCCAAAATTTATAAAATGGATGAGTTGCTTGATGATGCTAATATTACCAGTGGCGGTAAACATATTAAATGTTCTCGCAAGGATATTCTTACGCTTTTGACATCTACACGGATGTTGAGCAAAGATTATAGAGAACAGGCAACAGCGCTTCGAGACGGTAAAACCAAAGAAGCGTTCGGGTTTACATTTCACATTATCAACAAAGCTGCACAAGTCGGATACGGCACGGCAGCGGCCGAAGTGGCGGCGTATTATGGAGATGCGATTCTTTATAAAGAACGTCAAATTGTCACGGCCCGGGTGCATGAGCGTAAAGATCGGCATTCTAACTGGGAAGCTTATATGCGTTTCGGCTCCTCAGGTGGACGCCGTGATGATCTTTCCGTGGTGAAAGCTTTAGTCAGCCACGTTTAATCAATACGGGCCGGGTCGGCGACACTGACTTGGCTTGAGCAGCCGGCTGGGCGTGGGATCCAGCCGGCGACCCCTTTTTTCTAAAGGCCTGAAATGTTACAGTCGGATACGAAACTTGATATTTTGAATGAGTGCATTGCACACACGGGCGGCGTGCCGATGTCAGACCCCGAAAATTCCAATAATATTACCGAAAGGTGGGCGCTCAATCGCTTCGATATCGCCGTTGAGCAAGCACTAGAGTTACGGCCCTGGGCCGGCGCGATTGCCGAGGCCTCGATCCCGCTGGTTACCGGCGGCATGTTCTCTGATTTAAATCATTACCAATGCCCGTCTGATCTTGTGCGGGTCAATTACGTAAAAAACCTTACCGAGACGGACTGGAACCAGGCGGGCCAGCGTGTGGTTACCGGGGTGAAGCCGGCTGCGCTGATCATTGCGTACAATTCAACCAAAACAATGTCGACCTGGGGGGCACATTTAAGGGCATTGATGGGGTTGATGTTGGCCATAAAGGTCAGTTATGCGGTTTCGACATCTGCGACAAAAAAACGTGAGCTTGAGCAATTATATATGCGAAATGTCCTGATTGCCAGCGGTGCGGAAGGTTCCTCTCATAGTGGGTATGTTTGGGGGGCGGTCAACTAATGGGGCGAGAAAACTTCAAACAAGCAAGTTGGGCCGGGGGCGAGTTTTCCCCGCGAATGCGACACCGTGACGATGTGCAGGCTTATGGCGCTGGCGCGGAAATCATGTCAAATTGCCTTCCCTTCGTCACAGGCGGCTTTACGGCCCGTCCAGGATTTATGCGTTTTGGTGAGCCGGCCGGCGGGACAAAACAGGCGCGGTTTTTACAGCTTCAGAGATCGGCCCTGCAAGGTTATGTATTGGAGTTTTCCGATTACAAATTGCGTATATGGGATCCAGAAACTTTCAATGTTGTGCAGGCTGTTGGGGGCGGCGATTTGATCCTTGATACGCCGTGGCCGGCCGATCAACTGGGCCGTCTGTATGAAAACCGCCAAGCGGATATTATGTTGATCTCGGACGTGTTCGGGATTTTGCCAAATTATGTCATTCGACATAGAGGGCCGCAAGATTGGGAATTGGCACTGTTTAATTGGCGTGATGGCCCTTGGCTACCAACCCCGTTAAAGACAGATGATGATCCGGTTGTCTTGACCATAGGCGGCGGGCCAACTGGCGCAGTGACATTGCTTACCGACGAAGATGTTTTTAAAGCCGGGCATGTTGGATCGTTAGTGCGGATTAAAAAATCAGCAAACACCATCGATCACAAAAAATGGAAAATCGATGAAGAGTCTATAGTGGTTGGTGCCAAACGGGAGTTTGCCGGGCGATTGTACCAGGCTACAAGTGCCGGCAGGTGTGGCAATCAAAGCCCTATCCACGAAAAAGGCATATTGTCAGACGGTGGCGTGTTCTGGCAATTCCTGCACGACGGGGCGGGACATGTTAAAATATCGGCCGTGAGTGATGCCCGGAATGCGACCGCTGATGTGGTTGTGCGGATCCCTGATATTACAACTACAGAGTATTGGTATGAGCAGGCCTATTCAGGCGCGAAAGGGTTTCCGGCTGTCACGAGTTTTTACCAAGAACGTCTTCAAGCCAGTGCAACAGCGAGCGCCCCGCAGACACATGATGCGAGTGCGATTGGGGATTTTGATCCAAAGGGTGCAGGGTTTAAGCCTGGTCTTGGGACGGGCCTTGTCACAGATGCGGATGCAGTACGTCGTACACTTACGAATGGATCCGTTGATCCTGTTGTCTGGTCATTGGCTGCCGATGATTTTTATATAGCCACAACTGGCGGCATGTTTATTTTGCGTGGACCTGCAAATGAAGAACCTATCACCCCGGCGGGTGCATTGTCGCGCGGAGTGCGGGGGTCTTATGGCTCTCAAGTCGGTACGCGCGGTATTATGGTGGGGACATCGATCTTGCATGTGGAAATTGGTGGTAAGCGGATCCGTGAACTTTCCCCCGGGGAGGATCCAACCGAGCCTAATATTTTTTCTGAACATTTGTTCCCTGACCCAATCGCTGAAATTCGCTGGATGGGCACACAAAAAATAATGTGGATACGCACGTCAATGGGTGGGCTGATTGCAATGACTTTTGACAAAGCACAGGGTGTGACTGCATGCACACCAATGGAGCTTGCCGAGGGTGCGCTGGTGGAAAGCATAGCTGTTGTGCGGCGCTCAGATGGATCGGAGTTCTTATGGGCGCTTGACCGATGCGGATTTGTCCGGCTTTACTGTCTGGCCAGTCCGTGTAAATGGGGACGGGTTACATTCACCAACGGCTGGTATCGGATTTTCTATCCTCGATCCTGTCGTGAAGCCACAATCCTTTGATTTTGGGACGTTTCCGGGCTCGGGTAAAACCTTCTGGGGCACGATCATTTGGAAACGCAAGAGTGCAGAGTATGGGTCTGGCAATATCCCAGACCCTACAAACCTCGCTCCCGTTCTTACCGGCAACAAGCCTGCGCCACAAGCTATCAGCGAAGGCGAAACGATTGTCCCTATGGACTTCTCAATAGCCTTCATCGATCATGATGGTGATAGCCTTACATACACAATGCAAACTCTTGTCCCGGGCCTCCTGTGCCATCCTACAACTGGTATGGTTTCTGGCTCTCCAACATCGGATGGCGCGCAAACAATCCGTGTCCGAGCGACTGACCCCGGCGCTTTGTATGCCGAGGCTGAAGTGGTTCTAACGGTTGGCACTGTCACCAATCATGCGCCCGTTGTTGTTCCCGCAAATATCCCCGCCCCACAAGATTTTGCATTAGGCTTGGCAATATCTGCGATGAACTTCGCTCCCGCGTTTTCCGATCCCGATAGTGACACTCTGACTTATTTCCTCACCCCGGTCTCGGGTCTTAGTATCAATCCCGTAACGGGTGTCGTTACAGGGACCCCCAGTCATGCTGGGTCGGCCTTTGTAGCGGTTCGGGCAACTGACCCCGGTGGCCTTTCTGTTGACGCCTTCACCACTATAACGGTTGGCGCTGCGCCATCCAATAGTGCGCCCGTTGTTGTTCCCGCGAATATCCCATCAGCCCAATCCTTCACTCTGGGAAGCAGTATGGCGGCAATGAACTTTGCCCTGGCCTTCAATGATCCTGACAGCGACCCTCTCACATATTCACTGGTCACTGGCCCTAGTGGCGTTGTTGTAAATCCTAGCACCGGTGTTGTGACCGGCACTCCATCAGCGGCTGGCAACCACGCCATTACCGTCAGAGCGTCAGACCCAGATAACCTATTCACTTCTGCAAGTTCTTCTGTAGCGGTTACTGCGGCTGTCAATGGCAATCCTGTTCTGACTGGCTACAAGCCAACAGCCCAAATCATCAACCAAGGCGCTACAATGGTGCAAATGGACTTCACTATCGCGTTTAGTGATCCAGACAGCGACCCGCTGACATACACTCTAGAGGTGGAAGTGCCGGGCGTTTCTTGCCATCCTACAACTGGTCTCGTTAACGGTGTTCCAACTTCAACTGGTGCGCAAACAATCCGTGTCCGAGCGACTGACCCCGGTGGCTTGTATATAGCCGTTGATGTTTTACTGACGGTTGATCCTGTTGCGAATTTGGCCCCGACCATAAACACGGGGAACGTTCCTCTAAGCCAAAGCATTCCTACAGGCGGCACAATGGTGCCCATGAACTTTGGCCCGGCATTTACCGACCCTGAAGCGCAGACGCTCACGTATTCACTGCAACCCGCTCTGACTGGTATTAGTCTAAACCCTAGTACGGGCGTTGTGACAGGATCGTCTTTGACCTTGGCGTCTTATCCAATCCGCGTTCGGGCAACAGACCCCGGTGGTTTGTATGCCGAGGTTACGGCTACCGTTTTCACTGATGATACGAACGTTGCTCCAAAATTCTCGGGTCTTCTCCCGCCTGACGAGAGCTTAACATCAGGTGAGACAATGACGCCAATGGATTTCAGCGTGTCCTTCCAAGATAGCGCCGGGGATACGCTCACATATACACTGGCCCTGCCTTTGATAGGGGTTACTTGTCATCCTGTAACGGGCGTTGTTACCGGTGTGCCGATCCTTACAGGTGTACATACGGTTCGAGTGCGTGCCACTGATGCAGGTAGCCTGTTCTTAGCCGTAGAAGCTACGCTAACAGTCACATTTTAGGGGATAAATATGCTTGAAAAAGATATTTCAAACGCAACATTTACAATCGGGTGGCCGTTGGTGACGATGGTTTGGGGCGTGCTAACTGGCTGGTTCTTAACGGCATTCCGAGCAGGTCAAAAATCGCAGAAGATATTGGGCGCGATCGAGGATTTGAAAGAGGATGTGGGCGCACTCAAGGAAGAGGTGAAAACACTTCATAGCCGCTCACAGGAAAGCAAATCACAAATTGCATACATGAAAGGAAGGATGAAGAAATGAGAGCAACAAGTTATTCAAAGGCATGTGTCGCCCTTATCAAGAAAAGCGAGGGGCTTGTACTGCTCGCATATTTAGACAGCGCGGGAATTCCCACAATCGGTTGGGGTCATACGCACGGCGTGTCCAAAGAAGATGTTTACAGTAATCGGAAAATCACACGCGCTCAGGCAATCAGCTACCTAAACGCAGATATTCAGGACGCGGCTACGGTGGTGCTAAACGCTGTTAAGGTTGACCTCAATCAGGGCCAATTAGACGCGCTCACATCGTTTGTATTCAATCTTGGTGCATCTGCCTTCCTTTCGTCTACAATGTTGCGTAACATCAATCGTGGGCAATTTGACACAGTGCCGTTTGAGCTATCGCGGTGGGTTTATGCGACAAATGCCCACACGGGTAAGAAAGAGCGCTTAAACGGGCTTGTGGCACGTAGGGCGGCTGAGGCTGAACTATTCGCAAAACACGAAAAACCTTCAACTAAGCTTGCTCATTTTGACATTTCACCTTCGCCAGTTCGTGAGGAGCGATCAACGCTTGATGGAAGTCGTACAATGCTTGGTGGGGGGCTGTCTTTGGCCGGTACAGCTACCACAGCCGTGGGCGCCGCTACATCAAGCATGGAGCCTTTGACAGAGAAGGTGAGTTGGTTGCCGGATGCATTGGCCGCATTGGTCATTGTTGGCGTTATCGCGGCTCTCATAGGCGTTGGTGTTGTGATGTATGCCCGTCGAGATGATTTCTTGAGGGCAAAAAGATGAGTATTCCAGCTAAATTAGGCGCTCAGATAATCATGGGTGCGGTTGCTCTTGGTGTGGTTTCTGGCGTGGTGACATTTATTCATCACACCGGCCACACGCACGAGCGCAAAATCATGCTCAAGAAGGCCGGTAAAGCAGAAGGCCGCGCAGATGATGCGGTTGGACAAATAGGCAAAATCCAAACGCAAGTTGCACCAGCCGCAACCAAAGAGCGCGAAACCATTATTCGATATGACCGGACTGCTGCTGTGGAGCTTGGCAAGGTCAAAGGACAATTAGATTTAATAAGGAGTAATTATGCAAAACTTGAACAACAACTTCGTGAAGGTTGGGGTGATACTGATCTGCCTGATGATGTGCGCTTGCAGCTCGATGAAATTGACAAACTCATATCAGGGCTTTGAGATACCGGACTATAAGACGTGTGACCCTGTTCCTGCTGATTTATTGATAATTGAGCCGGTAAAGCCATTTGCCACATCAGCCAAGAAAAACCGCAATTTGCTGGCACGGGCTCAATACTATGGTGAGTTGGCGGCTGAGGAACGCTCACTACGCCTACAGTTGATTGGCGCGCTGAAAATGCGCGAGGCTTCCAGTGGACGCCTAAAGGCTCTGTATGACAAACAGGCTGAGGACATACGAGCAAAGATCAAGGAATTACAGGACAAGGAAGACAGCCGGGGTTTCTGGAAGATTTTCAAGTAAACATGCGACGAGCAATTGATAAATTGCGTTACGATTTTGCACAAAATGCAATGTACATGTATATAAAGTAGCTAAGGTGTTGAAACTTTGTTTAAACAAACTGACTTTTAATCAGTAGGTCCAGGGTTCGAATCCCTGACAGCTCACCATAATTTTACTGATTCTAATTTCCCGTTTCTAATTTCCCGTATGGGTTGAGTTTTTCACGGAATATTCGTTTTGAAAATGTTTTACGACACAAAGCTGATGCATTTTTACAACCCCTCAGTAGTTTCCTCTGAATAATAGTAAATACTTCCTATGAAATACTAGCCAAAGTTAAAAGAATGGTGTAGCGCTGTTCGTAACATTATGCGTTTTATGCGTAATTGATGTTTTCGTGCGAGTTTTTCGCAATTTAACAACAAATGGCCCGATCTTAATTCAGGCCGTGTCGGAGGAAAAAAGATGAAGCTACAGCTTCTTACAGCGGTTGCAGTAACTGCTTTGATGGCCATGCCTTCACTGGCGTCTGCAGATGAGCAGGGTTGGTATGTGCGCGGTAACATTGGTTATGGTGGCATGACTGATATGGATATTACAGGCGATCTAACAGGTGATGTTGAAGCCGAAGCTAATGCCGCTGTTTCAATTGGGATTGGCTATGCATTCGGTAACGATTGGCGTCTTGAGCTTGATGGTACGCGTTTGTGGAATGATTTGGGTGCGTTAGGTCAGTGGGCGAATACGAACGCTGACATGCGGACTACAAATCTCATGATGAACGCGATTTATGATTTTGATGATTTCGGTGCGTGGCGTCCATATATTGGTGCCGGTGTCGGGTTCTCTAAAGCGAACTTAAGCGCTTTCGCCCATGCTTTCCCTAGTGGTAACCCGGGTGCACCACTTGTTAATAATCCTGGTTGTCTGGGATATAACATATGTGCGATTGATCGTTCAGATACGGCGGTTGCATGGCAAGTGATTGCAGGTGTTGGCTATGATCTTACCGAAAGACTGGTATGGGATACGCAGTACCGTTATGTAAATACTGGCGGACTTGATTATGTAGGCGAAGGTTCCAATGTTGGCGTTGGTGCTACTACACCTATTAGTTCAAGAGTCGAAGGTGCAGGCGCACATATCTTGATGACCGGTTTGCGTTACAAATTTGGTGCCCAGGCGGCTCCAGCTCCAACTTTATACTCTTGTTGGAATGGTTCACAGGTTGAAAACCTTTCTGCTTGTCCTGCCGAGCCACCAAAAGTGGTTTGGGTTGATTGCTGGGATGGTTCCCAGGTCGAGAGTGGCAATGCATGTCCTGTACAGATTACCTGTTGGGATGGTTCCATTGTTTCTGATGCGGCCACATGTGCTGCTCAGCCAACAATTACTTGTTGGGATGGATCATTGGCTTACAATACGGCGTCTTGTCCGGTTGAAAGCTATGAGTACTCATTGTGTTCGAACGCATACTCTCAAGAAATCATCTATTATGATTTCGACAAACCTCAGTCTGCTGAAACACAAGGTAAAATCCAGCGTGTTATCGATGCTACGCGGCATTGTGCTGTAGGTAATGTCAATGTTGTTGGTCACACCGATACATCCGGTTCTGCGGCTTACAATTTGGGCCTTTCCAAACGCCGTGCTGCTGACGTAAGCAAAGAGCTTGTTCGTCAAGGTATCAGTTCTGATATGGTTACATCCGAAGGCAAAGGCGAAACACAATTGTTCCTGGAAACAGGCGATGGTGTTAGAGAGCCACTTAACCGTCGTACGGAAGTTATCATTAGCTTGAGCCGTACAGGTGTTGTGAACTAGTTTCACCACACAATAAGAATAAGAGCCCGGCGTTCGCGCCGGGTTTTTTTATGGGTAATTGACGGTGGGTTGCCGACTTCCTCTTTACTTAAAAAAACTGATAATCGTATGTAGTCTTTCGTTTTGCTCTGTTCTTTCTCTTAACACTTGATAATGTGACTTTTAATATTTCGACGATTCAAGGTGGGCCGAATGTCTAAATTTACGACAGAGTTAACAAAAATTTCCATCACTGATCAGGAACGAAAGTGTCTTGAATATATCGATACGCAAGAGGCGGGTTTGGTCGAGCAATTGATCTTATGGTCGCATGTAAATTCGGGAAGCCAGAACCGTGTGGGTTTGCGTGAAATGCGTGGGCTTATTGTTGAAGCTTTTTCACAGCTTCCCGGCATACTTACAGAGCCTGAACTGGGAAAAGGTGAATATGTCGCCAATTCTGGCGAGGTTTTAGCGGTTGAGTATGAACCGGCCATCTTGCTGAGTGTGCGGCCGGAGGCTGAAGTGCAAGTCGTGTTGACAGGGCATTATGATACGGTTTTTCCAAAAGACAGTGATTTCCAGACGACCGATCAAATAGACGCAGATACGCTCGGAGGGCCGGGGGTTGCGGATATGAAGGGCGGTATTCTCGTCATGTTGAACGCGTTATTGGCGTTTGAGAAAAGCAAAAATTTCGAAAAAATAGGGTATAGCGTTTTGCTTAGCCCTGATGAAGAAATTGGCTCTCCGGGGTCGGCCCCGCTTTTGGCGGAGTTGGGGCGTAAATCGCATATTGGGCTCACTTATGAACCCTCCTTGTCGGATGGTTCGATGGCGGGGGCAAGAAAAGGGAGCGGGAATTTCACGCTTTGCATACGCGGGCGGGCTGCACATGCAGGGCGAGAGCATCATCTTGGCCGCAATGCAATCGTGGCTATGGCTCGGTTTGCGGTTGCTCTGGACGGATTAAACGGCGTGCGAGAGGGTGTTACCTTTAATCTTGCCAAGATTGACGGCGGCGGGGCTGTCAATATTGTGCCTGACCTTGCCGTTGGGCGGTTTAATGTGCGTATGCTTGTTGAAGAAGATCAGGACTGGATACGGGCACAGATCGAAGCCCTGGTAGTGGATATCAATACACAAGACGGATTAAGTGCGGAGCTTACCGGGCGATTTACCCGACCACCCAAACCTATGGCGCCTGCGAATGCTCTGGTTTTTGATTGGGTGAAACAGGCTGGCACGGCTTTGGGGATGGAGATTAAATGGAAACCAAGTGGCGGCGTTTGTGAAGGTAATAATTTATGGGCAAGCGGGTGCCCGAATGTTGACACTTTGGGGGTCCGAGGCGGAGAAATCCATTCTGACCGCGAATTTATGAAACTTTCCAGTTTGGTGGAACGGGCTAAACTTTCCACTTTGATCTTGATGAAAATTGCCAGTGGTGAGTTCGATGCTAAACAGGCCAAAACGCTTGCCCAAGGGAAAATGGCCCAAGAAAAACTAAAGCAAGAGGGAGCTGATCATGCTCATAGTTAGACCAGCACGACTTGATGATCTGGAAGCCTTTATTGAACTGGCGCGATTGGCGGGGCCGGGCTTTACGTCTTTGGCGGTTTCCGATGAAGAACTTGAAGCGAGGCTCAATAAATCCGTCCAAAGCTTTGCACTTGAAATAGATACAGCGGGTACGCAGATTTATCTGTTAATGCTGGAAGATAGTGATAGCGGGGAGGTCGTAGGGGTCAGTGCTGTCAAAGCTCTGGTGGGTATGGATAAGCCTTTTTTCAACTTTAAACTCCTCAATATTGTGCAAAGCTCCAGTGTGGCCAATCGCCATTTCAACATGGAGGTGATGTTGTTGGTCAATGAATATTCGGGCACAACCGAGGTTGGGACTTTGTTCGTTAAGCCCAAAATGCGCGGGACGGGTGCGGGGCGGTTGATTTCGCAGGCGCGCTATTTATTGATCGCCGCCGCCCCGAACAGGTTTGCTGAAACGGTGATTTCCGAGCTTCGCGGCTGTGTAGATTCGAATGGATATTCGCCGTTTTGGGAGTCTCTGGGGCGCAAGTTTTTCAAAATGGATTTCAATGAAGCCGACAAAATTACAGCCGAGACGGACAATCAATTTATTACTGATTTGATGCCTAAATACCCGATTTATAAAGATATTTTGTCCGATGATGCGCAAGAAGTCATCGGTAAAACCCACCCGGATGGGGTCGGGGCAAAACGATTGCTCGAAGCGGAAGGGTTCAGATATGACAAGTTCATTGATATTTTTGATGCGGGCCCAACCATGGCGGCCCCGCGCGATCAAATCCGTACTGTTAAAGACAGTCATATTGCCTGCACGTATTTATGTGAGGACACGGACACTTCCCATATGGCTTTGATCAGCAATAACCGCGTTGCAGATTACCGGGCTGTCTATACGGGTTTGCGGCTTGATGAGCAAAAAATAGGTCTGCCTAAAAAAGTGATGTCGGCCCTTGGGGTGGATGTGGGTGATCCGGTGCGTGTTTTTGAAACACCGCCATCAAAGAAAGAGGTGTGATATGAGCAAAGGAAATTTCATTGCTGGCGTTTGGCAACACGGCGAGGGCGTAGAATTCAACAGTATTGATCCGGCGAGCCAGGATGTGACCTGGCAGGGTGTAAGCGCGAGTGCGGGGCAGGTTGACGCGGCTTTTCATGCGGCGCGGGCGGCATTCGAAGGTTGGTCGGAAACGCCTTTTGAAACCCGCCGCGATCTGGTGTTGCGGTTTAAAGAGATTGCACTGGCTAACAAAGATAAATTGGCAGAGTTAATCGCGCGCGAAACCGGCAAGGTTTTATGGGACGCCAGCGGCGAGGCGGGTGTGATTGGTGGGAAAGTTGATATTTCCCTGAAGGCCTATGAGGATCGTACCGGCGTTTCCAATATGGATACGGCGTTTGGGCGGGCTGCATTGCAACACCGTCCACACGGGGTGATGGCGGTATTGGGGCCGTATAATTTCCCGGCCCATCTGCCCAATGGACAAATTATACCGGCCCTAATCGCTGGTAATACAATCGTCTATAAACCGAGCGAGCAATGCCCTGCGGTTGGAGAATTGATGTGCGAATTGTATGAACAGGCGGGATTCCCGGCCGGTGTTGTCAACATGGTGCAAGGGGCGCGCGATACGGGCGCGGCGGTACTGGATCATCCCGAGCTTGACGGTGTGTTGTTTACGGGCGCCGCCAGTACGGGTGCATTTATTCACAAAAAATTCGGGGGACGGCCGGAGATCATTCTGGCTCTGGAAATGGGTGGGAATAACCCACTTTTATTGTGGGACGTCAGTGATACGCAGGCGGCCGCCAGTATCATTACTCAATCCGCATTCATTACCTCGGGCCAGCGCTGTACCTGTGCGCGCCGTATCTTGCTGCCTGAAGGGGCGGCAGGTGACAAGGTGATCGAGGCGGTTGTGGCCATGGTCGATAGTATGAAAATCGGAGCGTGGAATGATGATGAGCCTGCCTTTATGGGGCCGGTTATCAGCTCAGGCATTGCGACCCATGTGGTGGGTCGCGCCCATGATCTTGGCGGTAAAATTATACGCCCTACAGAGATACTGGACCGGAGCCCGGCCTTTGTGCGTCCCGGGATTGTTGATGTTACGGGTGTGGAAATCGAAGACGAAGAAATATTCGGTCCCGTCATGCAGATCATCCGTGTACCGAGCTTTGAAGCCGGAATTGCGGAAGCTAACAATACGCGTTTTGGCTTGTCTGCGGGTCTTATTAGTGACGATCCAAAAAACTGGGAGGTCTTTGCGCGTAAAATCCGGGCTGGCGTTGTT
The DNA here is from genome assembly GCA_002733605.1 of Robiginitomaculum sp. Lineage (GTDB taxonomy): Bacteria > Pseudomonadota > Alphaproteobacteria > Caulobacterales > Maricaulaceae > Robiginitomaculum_A. Next base: position 108,265 of record NVWK01000013.1, on the reverse strand, counting down.
AATTTCAATCGGGCGACAACAGGAGCCGCCGGCTCTTTGCCATTTGGCGGGCCGGGGGCGTCCGGCAATCATAATCCGGGGGCTTATTATGCGGCCGATTTCTGTGCATGGCCCATGGCGAGCCAGATTTCTGACAGTGTTGAAATACTCCCCGCGACAGGGTTGAATACATGAGCCGTACGCGTGAAGCCAATTATGACGGGTTGATTGGGCCTACGCACAATTATGGGGGGCTTTCGTCCGGAAATCTTGCGTCTGCGCATAATGCCGGTCTGATTGCACGCCCGCGCGAGGCGGCTTTGCAAGGGCTTGCAAAAATGAAATACATGCATGATGCGGGTCTTGTGCAAGGGGTTTTGCCGCCGCAAGCGCGTCCTGATCTTACCCAACTCAGGCTGATGGGGTTTAGTGGAGATGACGAGAGTGTCTTGAAAACGGCATGGAGCGCCAATCCAAGACTGGTGCGCAATATGTCATCGGCGTCAAGCATGTGGTCGGCGAACGCCGCAACCGTCAGCCCGTCAGCAGATTGTGCGGACGGGCGCTTGCATCTTACGCCCGCAAACTTATCGACCATGTTGCACCGTTCTATCGAGCATGAACAGACGGGGCGGGCTTTAAGGGCCGCATTCCCGGACACAACAAAAGCGGTTGTGCACGAGGCTTTGCCTTTGCAATCCACCTATGCGGATGAGGGGGCGGCAAATCATGTGCGTCTGTGTGATGATCAAGGGGCGCAAGGGGTTGAATTGTTTATTTACGGGCGTGACGCACTTGGTGAGGACAGCGATACAAAGTTTCCGGCCCGCCAAACCCTGCAAGCTTGCCATATTATTGCCACCCGTCACGGTCTGAACGGTGCGCGTACAGTGTTTGCAAAACAGGCGGCACGCGCCATTAATGCAGGTGCATTTCACAATGATGTTGTCTGTGTCGGCGCGCGCCAATGCCTGTTTTATCACGAGTATGCATTTGAAGACACGCAGGGCACGCTAGAGGCTATACGCAAGGCTTCAGAAGGCTTGTTCGAACCTCAATTTGTTGAAGTTTCTCACGAAGATGTGCCGATTAAAGATGCGATTTCGGCTTATTTGTTTAACTCTATGTTGGTGCAATTGCCGGGGCGGGAGCGGCTGAGCCTGATCGCGCCGACCGAGACCGAGGACAATCCCTATACCAAGGCCTATTGTAATAAAATGATCGCCGGCAATGGCCCGATCGGCGAGGTGATCTATGTGGATGTGCGCCAATCCATGCGTAATGGTGGTGGGCCGGCCTGTTTACGGTTGCGCGTGGTGTTGACCGAGGCAGAGCGAGTGGCTGCCAACCAAAAAATGCTGTTGAGCACGGAGAATTATGAAATGCTGTGTGCATGGGTCGAGACCCATTACCGCGAAGAACTCGCGCCCGATGATCTGGGGGATCCTGCCTTGATGCGCGAGAGCTTTACGGCTCTGGACGCGCTTACCCAATTGCTAGGGCTTGGCGACAGGTTTTACCCGTTTCAGAGATAATATGGACATAGGTTTGGGGGGCGCTAATCCTTACCGAAAAGACCTTTTAGGACTTTATTGACGGGGTCTTCTTTTTGTTCCTTCTTGTCGTCTTTCGGTGTTTTTTCGGAGTCTTTTGACGAGGAACCTGATCCGAGAAGATTGCCAAGCAAAGCGCCCACATCTCCACCAACTGTCTTGCTGATTTCATTTTGCAATTGGTTCTTGGCCCGTGCGGCCATGATTTGCGTTAACAAACTTGTGTCCAGTCCGGCGCTAACACTCCCAAAATGACCTTTAAAACGTATAGGAATGCCAAAACTTGCCAGTCCACTGCCTTGTTTCAGGCGGGGACGGAGGCTGAAGTCAATTGTTTGTTGGCCTAGATCAAGACTACCCTTGCCGTCTGCGCGTACGGTACCGGAACTGAGACCAAAATCGCCCACACTCACGACACCGTTTTTAACGCTAAACAATCCTGCCAATTTGTTGAACGGGGTTGTGTATTTGGAACCAATACCCTGGGGTAGGGCACCTTGTAGCAGGGCTGTTTCCAGCCCGCCGACAAATTGGGCGATGTCGACACCGGAGAGAACACCTTCTGCCAGTTCAAAATTGCCGTTCCCGCTTAACGAATGCATCATTTCAGCTTGGGAACGCCCCGAGCCTCGAAAACTCATGGTTGTTCCTGTGTTGCCAGTTAATTGGGTGAAGCCTGCTACTGCGCCAAGAAAGTTTTTTCCGTCTATGTTATTGAGGGTGAAATCAAGTGCGATTTCCGGGGCGGTTTTTGTGGCATCAAGGCTCATTCTGAGTTTTCCTTGCCCGCCATAAAGTGAGACATTTGGGATATCTGTTGTTAAAACGCCGTTTTTGACGCTGGTCTTAATCTGGCTTTGCCCAAGCGCGATCCGCCCGACGAGGATATTGGGTGTATTGAGTGTGAAATTGGCATCAAACATTTTTAGGGCGGTAAGGTTTAGAGGTTCTTCACTCCAAGGCTGAACTTTGCCTGTCGTGTTTTGCGCGGCCATATAGGGGCGCACATCCAGTCCTTCAAGATTAAGTTCCCCTCCAAGCAAGGGCTTGGCGCCACGGAGATCTGCTGTGAATGTTCCTGTGCCGATTATATGATCCAGTTGCAATTCTGCGCCTGTGAAGTTGATTTGGCTTGTGGTGCCGCTGGCCTGACCGGACAGGGAAAACGGGCCATATATCTCGCCTTGGGAGGTGCTTGCGGGGAGTTCGGTTCCGCCGAGGGCGGCCAGCTTGCGAATGGAAGGAATGTCCGCACTCAACTGCCCGTCATAACGCAAGGTTTTCCCCGTACTGGCAGTGCCATTAAAGGTGATGTTCATGAGTCCCTCTGTAACCGCGATCTCGAGACCGGTGATTGTGAGCGTATCGACTGGGCCGGATATATTCCCTTTGGCGCTCATCGTTCCGAGGGCTTCTGAATAAGGGGTTTCGATGCCAAGTATGGCTTCCAGCTTAGAGATTGAAGGGATGTTTGCGTCAAAATCCATATCGACGCTCACCGCTTCGGACGGTGTAAACATACCATTAGAGGTAAGGTTGATAATATCCGAGCTTATCTTCAAGACAAAAGGCGCGGCCTGTCCGTTCAGGAAGGTTTTCGGGGTTTCAAGGCGGGTGTCGATGGTGATGGGGGTTGCGTTGAAAACCAGACCGCCTTTGGCTGTGAGCGGTTTGTCCATGCCGGGCATTTTGATGGTCAAATTGACGGCAGTTAAGGCGGACGTTGTGCCGGTTGTGGCGTCTATATAGTCAATCCGGCCGTTTTTCAGAGCGAATGTGCCGAGAGAGATTTGTAAATCTGTATATCGTCCATCACGGGCGAAAGATTTTTCCGGCTCGGGTTTTACGGGGCGCTCTTGGTCGCCAAAAGCCCAGTTTACATTACCGTTTTTGGTTTTTTCCAAAGAAATTTTCGGGTTTATCAGGGTGAATTTTGTGATCTCGATTTGTTTTTTCAACAGTGGAAGAAGCTTGATATTGGCTTGCAGGCTGTCCATCGAGGCAAATGGCCGTTCACTGAAACCGGAGGCATTGGCAATCGAGACTGTCTGGGCCTTGGCGCGCAGGGAGGGGAATATGGACAGCTTCACATCGCCTTTAATCTTGACATCGCGGCCAAGACTGGCGCTGGCTTGTTGTTCGATTTTGTCTTTATATACGGACGAGGGTATAAGAGAGGTGAGAATAAAAACTGCGCCCAAAAATACAATGGCCAGAATGATGAACCCGATAAAAATTTTACGCATAATAGTCTCCACAACAAGATTATACCATAGACGGCAGCGCATTGGTATTGTCAACATGTGCCTGAACGGTAGATGAAGGGCATGCATTTTGGAGATGTGATTTGCCCTGTATTTTGCCCTGTATTTTTTTGAATTAACCGTTATAATGGAGTGGCTCAGACATATGAACGGGAGGATATATTATGTGCATGCATCATGATCATGAGGCGCACGAATGTGCGGATCAGCAAACCAAAGATATGTTGTCAAAACGCCGGATGATACAGGCATTGGCAGCCGGAGGCATTGTAACAGCGGCCGTGCCAGCGCTTTCTAGTTGTGCTACGAATCCCGAAACAGGGTCCAGCCAGTTTTTGGGCTTGGTCAGCGAAGCGCAGCTTAATAAAATGGCGGCGCAATCGTGGGCGGAAACGAAACAGAAACAGAAACTTTCTACAGACCCGCGCTATATAAGGCGGCTGCAAAATATCGGGGGGCGGATTGCCCGGGGGGCGAAACGCGAACATCAGGCATGGGATTATGCCGTTTTTGATTCGGATACCAAAAACGCCTTTGTGTTGCCGGGCAACCATGTAGGTTTTTACAAAGGCATGATGGATTTTGCCGATAATGACGACCAGATTGCGGCTGTTATGGGGCACGAAGTTGGACATGTGACGGGGCGTCACGCGCAAGAACGTGTGAACCAGCAAATGGCAGGGCAGGTTGGTCTTGCTGTTGGCGGGATGCTTGGGGCAAGTCAGCTTTCCAAAAAATGTAGAACCATGACGGGGACCCAGCAGCGCCAGTGTTATCAAACAGCCAGCCGAAACTCTCAAATTCTTAATGCGGCAATGGGGATGGGCTTTCAAATCGGGATCGTTTTACCGTTCTCGCGCAAGCACGAAAGCCAGTCGGATTTGCTCGGCGCAAAATATATGCATTTTGCCGGATATGATACGTATCAATCGGTAAAACTATGGGAAAAAATGGCTGCGAACAGTACCAGCCGCCAGCCGGAACTGTTGTCGACCCACCCTGATCCAGCAAGACGCGCGCGTGATTTGCACAATTATATCAAATATCAGGAACGTCTTGGCTCTCAAGGTTGGCAAAGTATCAAAATGCCAAAAAGCTAAGCTATTTTTGCTTGAATTAGTGAAACTAGCTCTTGCAGGGGCGTGGGCTTGAGGGTAAGTTCCGCGCCGCTGATAAGGAATGCCGCCTTAGCTCAGTTGGTTAGAGCGCTGGCTTGTGGAGCCAGAGGTCCTCAGTTCGAGACTGAGAGGCGGTACCACTTTTCACCATATTTTACAATGACTTAAGCCCTTCGGGGCTTTTTCTGTTTTGGCGTTCCAACTTTGCCAATTGCTTGTATATTTATTACTTTGTAGTATATATCTTGACTTGCCTGTCAGCTTCCTATATATACTACAGAGTAGTTTGTAAGGAATTGAGATGATTGGTGATTTTGAATATCAGATTTTGAGCGGCATTATCAGTTGCGGTAAGGATGCTTATGGGTCTCCGGTTAAGAAGGAGGTCGAGAATACATTTCAGAGGTCTGTGTCCTATGGTGCGCTTTATACAACATTGTCCAGATTAGAAAAAAAGGGATTCATTAAATCCGAGCTTAAAGAGGCGACCAAGGTGCGGGGAGGCCGGGCCAAGAAAGTTTATACTGTGACTGGATTGGGGCAGTCCGAATTGCGAGAGAAGCAAAACCTTGCTATTTCGATGGCGTCTGCGACGTTAGTGGGAGGGGTAATATGTCACTAAGGTCAATATTAAAAGAGTGCTTTGACGAGCCTTTTCGTGATGGTCGCTTTGACCAATTTGCTGCTTACATACTTTCTTCCCTTGGTTTAAATCCGAAAAATAATTTTGGTAACGTTTTGAGGCCAATGATAGTATTGGGTTTTATATTGCTACTGGGTGTTGGTATTTTGCTACAAGTGTGTGTTGAAACAATTTGTCTCACAATCGAAAATTCCAGATATAAGATGAGGTCTACCTCAAAGATGAATAAGCCGCCTCAGAGAGCTTTCAAAATTATGTATCTGCTGTTACCTAAAGACATTCAAGAGCCATTGGTTGGAGATATTTGTGAAGACTATCCGGATAAAGTCGATCAATTCAAAAGCACTCGTTGGGCAAATGCTTGGGTTTGGAAAGAGTGCTTATTCGTAATCGTCAATGTGTTCCTTGCTTGGGGAATTGATAAAATGATTGCCTTAAAGGGGAAGCCTAAAATTAATAGCGGAGATTAAAATGATCCTGACAACTCGTGACGAATGAGAAAATGACCTTGTTTGGGTGGGATTTTTACAATGGTCCTAACAATAGGAAGGCTTTACTCGCATCAATACGTAAGTCAAACGCTCGATTTAAACCATTCATTCACCATAATTGCGTATGTGTTTCTTATGGAAAATGGTCGTAATGCAAACTCGGGGTCTCCGGGTTCTGATGCCAAGCTAGATTTGGATCACAAGGATGTGAGGCGTATGGTTTCGCACCCGGATCAGGATGTGCGGGCTTTGTATGCACAAAAAGTCTGCCGGCAAATCCGAAAGGCCGAGCTTTCTTCTTACGAACAGAAGATTGTAAATGAAATTCTCAAACTTATTGTCAAAGATGCGGCCGCTATGGTGCGGCGTGCGTTGGCCATTACGTTGCAAAATTCTCCGAACTTACCCCGGGATGTTGCTAGGCAGCTTATTCGGGACGTGGATTCGATTGCGGTGCCTATATTGAGCCATTCTCCGGTTTTAAATGATGCTGATTTGCTTGAAATACTGAAGTCAAAAGCGGCAGCGAAAATGATGGCGATTACGAAACGTCCACGTATCACAGGCGATGTGGTGAAGGCGATTGTACGGTTTGGCGATAGCCGGGTTGTGGCCTCTGTTGCCGCCAATGACGGCGCGGAGATCGGGGCGGATCTCGGAGCTTATATGCTGGCGCTTTATCATGATGATGATCTGATTAAGGAGAGCTTTATTGCGCGGCGGGATTTGCCGTCTTCTCTTGTCGAGAAATTGATCACTATGGTCAGTGCGGAGGCTGCGATACGACTTAACGAAAATCACGAAATCCCTCTCGAGCTGGCGATTGATTTGGCAAGCCGGAGCCGTGAACGGGCCCAAATCGATTTTATATCCCAAAGCTGGGTCAGTCGCGATTTAAAAATGCTGACGAGACGTCTCGCCCAGGAAGGCCGGCTGACAAGCACATTGATAGTGCGGGCGGCCTGTTGCGGACAAGTGCGGTTTATCGAGCATGCGCTCGCACAAAAATCAGGGGTGAGCCTTAATAAAACGGCCCTGATGGTGCATGATAGTGGGCCATTTGGGCTTAAGACTTTGTGTGGGCGCTCCGGTCTGAATGATACCGATTTTATACTGTTACGGGCAAGTATTGCTATTTTTTCCGATTTGGAATTGAAGGGCGGCCATTACTCAAAGCGGAGATTTCAAAAGATAATGTTAGAGCGTGTGTTAAGCCTGCCGTTTACATTCAGCGAAGAAGATCAGGTGTATCTGCTCGAGAAACTTGATGCGCTTGACGCCTATGCGGCATAGTTTTGACGATTAAAGCGTCTGGGATTTATGTTGAGAACTGTTCTCGCAATATCTTTTCGTCAAGCTCATGACCTTCATCAAACAATAATGTGAATATGATGTCATTGGCTTGCTCGATGGTCACTTCGGTAACATCGCGAAATTCAGTGTCATCGGCGACCGCACTGACGGGCCGTTTGTCGGGTTGGATGATCTGGAAGGTGATTTTTGCTGTATTTTTTAGCAAGGCACCGCGCCAACGCCTTGGGCGAAAGGCGCTTATGGGCGTTAGAGCCAAAACATCGGATCCTAGCGGTAAAACGGGCCCGTGGGCTGATAGATTATAGGCTGTCGATCCAGCAGGGGTGGCGATTAATATACCATCAGCCATTAGTTTTTCCATGCGCACCTCTCCGTCGATAATGATGCGAATGTGGGCCGCTTGCCGGGTTTCTCTCAGCAAAGAAATTTCGTTGATTGCGAGCGCTGTTGATGTACCATTTCGGGTCTCTGCCACCATCTTTAAGGGGCTGATAGAGGCTGGCTTGGCTTTGCGAAGGCGCTCGGCCAAATTGTCGATCTGGTAGGCGTTCATCAAAAAACCCACTGTGCCTAGGTTCATTCCGTAAACAGGCAGGCCTTTGCGTATAAGCGGCATGTGCTTGCGTATTGTTTCCAGCATAAAACCATCACCGCCAAGCGGGATAATAACATCGGCATGGGCCGGGTCACAGTTTCCATATCGCTCCATAAGGAGCTGTTGGGCCTGTTTGGCTTCCGGTTTTTTGCTGGAGACGAATGCTATGTTTTTGAACGTGTTTTTTTTCTGAGCCATATTTTTAACACTATAACATTTGACGTGCACATCAATCAAAGTTTAAATTACATCTCATAGGAGTGTTTTATGCTGCACTATTGGGGCATGTCGGCGCGCGATTGGTAAGCGTGCTGGTGTGTATTTGTGAGCAAAAAAACTGGGCTAAATTGGCGAGTTATGGGATGTGCATAGCCGCAGTGTGCGCGCCTGTGCCATCTGCACGTGCAGGCTCGTGGCCTGCACCACCCGGCAAAGGGCAAATTATTCAAACGAATTTAGCCGTTAAAGCGACCAAAAGCTTTGACATGACGGGAGAGCTTGGGCAGCCTGCTGTATTTTCAAAATACGAGGCCGGGGTGTTTTGGGAGCATGGGTTGAACGAGAAGACAACTCTGGTTGTTACTTCAAGTTATCAGGATTTAAATTTCCGTGCCGGTGTGGACAATGTGAAGTTTAAAGGATTTGGTGAGACGGGTATAGGGCTTCGCCGTGTTCTGTGGCGGGATGGTTCCTATATCGTCTCGGCGCAGGGTACTGTTATTGTCGCCGGCACAGGTGAGGGTGTGAGCGATGCCGATTTAGGCCTTGGGTCGACACAATATGAAGCCCGTATATTGGCGGGGCGCAGTTTTAAGCTGGCGGGGCGTGACGGATTTATAGACGGGCAGGCTGCGTGGAGGTTTCGCGCAGGGCGTGCACCGGATGAATGGCGGCTTGATGTGAGTGCGGGCTGGCACCCCATGCCGGAGTGGCAAATTCTGGCGCAAACATTTTATGTAGATAGTCAGGTCGCGCCCGGATTTGCACGTGGAACGAAACGGTTAAAGGCGCAGGCCTCGCTAGTTTATCACAAAAGCGAAAGAACATCCTATCAGATCGGGCTTTATCAAACGGTACTGGGGGAAAATATCGTGCAAGAAAAGGCACTGTTTATATCCGTTTGGCAGAGATATTAGGCTATGATGTAGCCCTAAACCCTAGTGTGGCATGATGATTTCAATCTCACTAAATTCGCTTGGCCGCACATAGTCTTGTTGAAACCATAGGTTTTTTTCAGGATTGAAAATGTCTGTGAGCCAATCTGTGACCGTTTTTACCCGTTCAAGGCGGGCGGCTTGGGGGCTTTGCACGAGCCAAAAATTATAGGAATAGACAATCCCGTAATCGAGCATGAGCAATTGAGGGTAAAGCTTGGCCATATAGCTGGGGAGCATGGAAACACCGGCGCCGCTAAGGACAGCATTTAGAATAACCGAGCAGGTATTGGCACTTAGGGAAGGGGTAACAAGTTCGCGCAAAGCCCGGGATTTACGTTCCCATTTTTCGACCACGAGACCGGATTTGCGTAAATACATGAGATTGTAATTGACGATATCTTCCATTGTGCGGGGAATGCCGTGGCGCTTTTGATAGCTTCGGCTGACCATGGGGACATAATGTAGGGTCCCAAGTTGACGGGCGATAAAATCCATAGGTTTTTCCGTCGTAAATTGTACCGTTAAATCGGGTTCTTTGGCCGGGTCTGTAATGACCGTGTTTTGATCCCAAAAGCTTAGATTTATGCCTTTATGGTTTTCCTGAAAATCTGCGAGACCGGGGATAATCCAGTCTGTGGTCAAGCCGTCAAGGGCTTGAACAATCACATCTCCGGTGGCTGCGTGATCAAAACCGGTTGCCATGCGTTCAATACTAGTCACAGCGCGGTTCATGGCTATGGCGTGGGTGAGAATGGATTGGCCAATATCGGTTGGTGTCATGCCCGCGGGCGTACGCTTGAAAAGAGGGGCGCCAAGTCGGTATTCTAGGTTCTCAATGCGTTTGCTAATGGTTGGCTGGGTACGGCCTAGCAGGGCGGCTGCTTTGGAAATTGACCCTGTTTTTGAAATTGCCAAAAAGACCGAAAGATCATCCCAATTTACCAAGCGTGATATTTTATCTATACCGGCCATATAATCTTTGCTCTCCCCACTGCAAAATTTTTCATTTATCTGTATTTTGTACAGGCGAATGATAGCTTTATCCCTAGCAGAATGATTTCGTACTGTAACGCAAAACTTGCCATGCAGGGCAAGTTGCTTGTCAATTCGCGGTAAGCAGGTAAATATACGGGCTGTGAAACCTAGGGCGTTAGGTTTTACGGCCCGTTTGTGTTTTCGCGTCTATTGCCCATCTCTTGAGCTCTCTATTGAGATTCTGTGTTGGCTTTCAGATAGGCAATGAGATTGTCCCGATCCGCTTGTTTACGTAAACCGGCAAATGCCATTTTGTTTTTTGGCATATAGGCTGAAGGCTTTTCCAAATAGGCGCTTAGGGCCTCTTCGCTCCACACGACTTCAGAGGTTTTCATGGCTTTTGAGTATGCATAGCCTTCGGCACTGCCTGCAGTTCGGCCTATAATATTCCACAGATTGGGTCCGACCCTATTCTTTCCGCCTTCAGGGAGTGTGTGGCAGGCGCGACACCGGGCAAAAATTCTTTTGCCTTTATCTTCTGCGGAAACTTCCACTGGCGCTTGTTGGCTGACGGGTATGGCGGCCATGGGTTTAGCCGGTGCTTGCACCGATTTTTCAGCTTCACCAGAGCAGGCGCTCAGAGCGAAAGCGGTGAGCAGGGCGGCGGTAATATAAGAATTTTGGCACAGGTTTTTCATAAGGATGTCCACGTCAATACAAGGTTGGTACATGCTTTCGTGCTCAACATCCTGCGACGGTGTAAAACATTGGGCATCTTGTATCGGTTTATGCACTGTAATTTCGCCTCTGCCAAATGGTTTGCACGATATTTTACGAAAGAATGAATCACCCCTGATCAATGTGCCTGGATGAGCACGTCAAACCCTGTTGGGTCAAAAAATATTGAAGAAAACAGGGCTTCATGGTTGGAGCCGTGTTTTTTTTACCCTACAACAACACAAATACGTCTTGAGGAGATACAGACATGAGTTTCAATGCCCCCATAAATGCTATTCAATATTTGTTGCGGCATGGAGTGGATTTACCGGTGTTACAGGCGAACCCAAATCATACTGAGCTGAGTGACGAGCTTATTTCAGATATCTTAAACGGCGCTTCCGTTTTTGCGCGCGATGTTTTGGCCCCTCTCAATAAAGGAGGCGATGAATATGGTGCCACTCTAAAAGACGGAGTTGTGACAGTGGCGCCGGGTTTTAAAGAGGCTTACAAAGCCTATTGCGAAGCTGGCTGGCAAGGCCTGTCTGCCCCGGAAGACATTGGCGGTATGGGATTGCCACAATTGATGAGTGTGGCGGTCAATGAAATGCTTTATGGGGCGAATATGGCATTCGGGCTTTGTCCCATGCTGACGGCTAGTTCCATGAATGCTATTATCGCACATGCCAGTGACGAGTTGAAAAACAAATATCTCGCGAAGATGGTGAGCGGGGAATGGTCGGGCGGCATGAATTTAACAGAACCGCAGGCAGGTTCGGATTTGGGCGTTTTGCGCACCAAAGCGGTTCCGAACGGGGACGGGAGTTATGCACTTTCAGGGCAAAAGATTTTCATTACATGGGGGGAGCATGATTGTGCGGAGAATATTATCCACCTTGTGCTTGCCCGTCTTCCCGATGCGCCTGCTGGTTCACGTGGTATCTCCTTGTTTCTTGTGCCGAAGTTCTTTGTTGATGACGATGGGGCGCTCGGAAAACGTAATAAACTCAAGGCTATAGGGCTGGAACATAAGCTGGGTATTCACGCAAGCCCCACTTGTGTCATGGAATTTGACGGGGCGACAGGCTGGCTTGTCGGGCCGGAAAACAAAGGCCTGAATTGCATGTTTACGATGATGAATGAAGCCCGTTTGTTTGTGGGTGTTCAGGGCGTTGCGATTGGAGAACGTGCGTATCAGGCTGCACTTGAGTATGCACAAGAGCGTGTTCAGGGGCGTGTCCTTGACGAACCTGCTCTTGACGAACCTGCCCAAGCGCCCATCCTTGGCCACCCCGATGTTCGTCGCATGCTTATGGATATGAAGGCGGGGTTGATGGGGGCACGGGTGATAACGCTTGCCACTGCGGCCGCTGGAGATTTTGCTAAATGCGCGCAAGATGAGGAGGTGCGCCTGTCCGCACATGCCCGCGAAGCTTTGTTGACCCCTATTGCCAAATCCTATGGTTCCGACATGGGGGTAAGCACTGCGTCTTTAGGGGTGCAGATACATGGGGGCATGGGATTTATTGAAGAAACGGGGGCGGCCCAGCATTACCGTGATGCCCGGATTACCCCGATTTATGAAGGCACTAACGGTATTCAGGCGATTGATCTTGTGGGCCGCAAGGTTCGTCGTGACGGCGGGGAGGCCATGCAGTCTTTAATTGATGATCTCGAAGAAATTTGTGCCGATGCGAAAACTATGGGATTGGCGCTGGAAATGGCCGCGCAAAGCCTGGGTGTGGGCATTGCGGCCCTCAAAAAAGCGACAGCCGTGATCTTAAGTGCCAGTGAAAAAGATGCTTTGGCTGCGGCCAGTGCCTATCTTGATCTGTGCGGTGATGTTGTGTCTGGCGGGCTTTTGACCAAATCGGTCGTCAACGGGCTTAAACGTGAAGATCCGCAGGCGGAGGCCATGCAAACCCTGCTCAATTATCACGCTTTGACAATTTTGCCGCGGGCGCACGGGAAACTCCCCCTTATCATGGCAGGTGCAGATTGCGTTTTTGCTTTTCCCGTCAATCAGTTGGCAGATTTATAGGCAGATTTATAGAACGTGCAGATAACCCCTCGCATCCACATGTGATTACGCCTATATGGGTAGGATAGCCAAGGAGATTGCAATGTCTGCACAAAACCATGTTCGCCGAATGACCGTGCCTCAAATAATGGCCCGCAAAGGCGGGGAGCCCATTGTTTGCCTAACCGCTTATGATGCACCGACAGCGGCTTTACTGGATGAGCATTGTGATTTGATCCTTGTGGGAGACAGCGTCGGCATGGTTGTCCACGGCTTGACATCTACGGTGGGTGTAACGCTGGATATGATGATTTTACATGGACAGGCGGTTATGCGCACGGCGCACAAGGCGCTTGTTGTTGTCGATATGCCATTTGGATCCTATGAGGACAGTCCGATCACGGCCTTTAAAAATGCTTCACGGGTGATGATGGAAACCGGATGTCAGGCCGTAAAGATTGAAAGCGGGTCCTATGCGGCCGAGACGATTAGCTATCTGACCGAGCGCGGCATTCCTGTCATGTCACATGTGGGGTTACGGCCACAATCCGTGAATGTACTGGGCGGGTTTCGCGCCCGTGGACGTACGCAAAAAGTTGCAGACGAAATCGTTGCGAATGCGATTGCGGCGGCCAAGGCAGGGTCATTTGCGGTCGTTGTGGAAGGCGTTTCAGAAGATTTGGCAGATAAGGTCACCAAAGCGGTCACGATTCCGACTATTGGTATAGGTGCTTCACGTATGTGTGATGGGCAAGTTCTGGTGACACCGGATATGTTGGGGCTGTTTGAATGGACGCCGAAATTTGTTAAAAAATACGGGAATATGAAGGGACTCATCGAGGCTGCAGCTCAAAAATATGCGCAAGAGGTCAAGGCGCGCAGTTTTCCAAGCGGAGAATTTACCTATAAATTCTCTAAAAAGTAGAAACGACGCATTTTCGGGTACATAATGTGCAAAATTTTGTAAAAAAATGAAGGCAAACATTGCCAAGCCTTCATGCCTTCATGTATTGCAGTCCGAAGGATCTCTGTGTAGGTTCGCCGATCTTATCACGCTGTTACAGCCTTAAAAATAGGGGCCAAAATTGGTCGATTTTATCAACGAAGTTGAAGAAGAACTCCGCAAGGACAAGTACAATGTCCTGTTGCGTAAATTTGGGCCGGTTATTGTTGCTCTGATTTTTATCATTGTCGCAGGTGCGGGTTATGTCGAGTTTCAAAAATACAGCCGTTCGAAAGAGGCACGGGCCGCGTCTGCGTCCTATACTGTGGCGGCCAAATTGGCAGCGGATGGCGACTTACAGGCGGCTATCGCCCGTTTTGTGGCTCTGGCCGAAATTGCCCCATCTGGTTATGCTGGGCTGTCTTTCTCGCGGGCGGCGGGTATAAAGGTGCAGTTGGGAGATTTGCAAGGCGCAGTCGATTTATTTGACCGTTCGGCTCAGGCTTTTACCAAACCCATCCACAAAGATTTGTCACGCTTGAAAGCTGCATATATTTTGATGGAATTGGGACGGTATGATGATGTGGGTGTGCGGGCATCCGTACTTGCTGTTGACGACGCGCCCTATCAGGATTTGGCCAAAGAATTGTTAGCCCATGCGAGTTTGAAAACTGATGATATTGTGTCTGCGCGCACACAATTTACATTTTTGGCAAATGCACCGGGGGTGTTAAGCGGTGTGCAAGGGCGGGCAAAGCAAGCTGTTGCTTTGTTGGGTGCACGCCTTGAAGTGCCTGATTTGGCTGTTGATGTAGAGGATTTGACGCCTGCAGGAGAGATTGTTGCAGAAGAGATTGCGCCTCAAGACGGCGCGTTGGAAAACCCCGCAGAAACTTCCGACGAAACTCCAGAAGAAACTCCAAAGGACTAAGATGACAAAAAACTTACTTACATTGCGTTTATGTTCACTGATGGTGGCCGGAACGCTCTTCGTGTCAGGATGTTCGACTGTCGGAAAAGTGACAGATGCGATCAATCCGTTTAATAGTAAAAGTGCGGATCAGGGGGATATTCCTACGGATCCCGAGCGTATTTCCATCCTATCCCTAAATGATAAGCTGGAAATTGCGGGTACATTGTTACCGTCCGATATTTTCTTGCCTGAAGCCTATACGAACACGGAGTGGCCACAATCTGGCGGGTATGCGACCCATGCGCCGCAGCGCACCGATGCACCGGGCACGCTGGCGCGTCTCTGGAGTAAGGGGATTGGCAAAGGGTCGGGGCGGAAAGGCCGCGTTGTTGCCTCGCCAATTGCTGCCGATGGGCGGATATATGCCGTCGATGGTGCGAATAGAGTTGTTGCTATTGACGCTGAAACCGGTCGCACCTTATGGACATATAAAATCAAGGTTACGGGCACAGGTAAAACCAGACGCGGTAAGGCCAGTCTTTTTGAGCGTGTAAAAAATCCGTTGGCTTTCCGCGACAAAGGGGGGGCCGATAAAGAGGCTGTTGGCGGCGGTGTTGCCTATGCGGATGGCCGGATTTTCGTCACATCTGGCTTTGGGATCGCCATTGCTCTTGATGCGGCTTCGGGCACCGAGATTTGGCGCAATCGTACGCGTACGCCTATGCATTCGGCGCCGACGGTTGATAATGGACGATTGTTTGCCGTGTCGGATGATAACGAGCTTTTTGCAATGGATGCACAGACCGGCGCAACGCTTTGGACATATCAGGCGATTATCGAAACCGCACGTATGTTGACCTCGCCAAGCCCGGCCGTGATTGATGATGTGGTGATTGCACCGTTCTCATCGGGTGAAATTATTGCTTTGCGTGTCCAAAACGGCGGCGTTTTATGGCAGGATGCTTTGAATGCGACAGGAAATTTAACACCTTTGGCAACGCTGAACGATATTGCCGCGGGGCCAGTGATTGCGGACGGTTATGTTTTTGCATCGGCGCAAAGTGGCTCGCTTGCCGCGTTTGATTTACGTACCGGGCAACGGGTTTGGTCACAGCCTGCAGGGTCGCTCGGGTTTCCGCTTGTGATCGGGAATTTTCTATACACCGTGACGACAGAAGGCGAAGTTGTCTGTATGTCAAAATCTGATGGTACAGTTATCTGGTTGACCCAGTTACAGGCGTTTAAAAAGCAGAAAAAACGTAAAAAACGGATTTCATGGGCAGGCCCTGTTATGGCCGGTGAGCGCCTTTTGATGATGGGTTCTAATGGTAAGGCCGTTGAAGTTAACCCGCAAAACGGGGAAATCATGCGGACGTATAAACTTGGCGGGGATGTATATGTCGCTCCGATCGTTGCCAATAACACAGTTTACTATGTCACGGACGGGGCAAAACTGGTTGCTTTAAGGTAGCTTTGATATGGATGATGAAATGGACGATTTTGACGTCGATTTAACAGACGAGGCATCGGATACGCCAACAAAACGCAAGGCAAGAATTGCGATTGTCGGGCGTCCTAATGTTGGGAAATCCACCTTGTTTAACCGGTTGGCACGCAAAAAACTGGCGATTGTCAACGATACACCGGGTGTTACACGCGATCGCCGCGAGGCACCTGCGCGCTTGGGTGGGCAATCCGTAATTATCATTGATACAGCCGGATTTGAAGATGCGGTGGGGGAAAGTCTTGAAGCCAGTATGCGGGCGCAAACGGAGATGGCCGTGCGGGAATCCGATGTTGTCTTGTTTGTCTATGATGCAAGGACGGGTGTGACCGGACTTGATGAAATTTTTGCAGAATTTATTCGCAAGACGGGCAAGCCTACGGTGCTTGTTGCCAATAAATGTGAAAGCAGGGCTTCGGATTCCGGTGTCGGGGAAGGATATTCTCTGGGTCTTGGAGATCCGATCGAAGTGGCGGCAGAGCATAATATTGGCACATTGGAGCTTGATGACGCGGTCGATATGGCGCTGCGTGAAGTGGATTTGGCTTTGGATGACAGTGATCTGGATATGTCCGAAGCGCCTGTGCGGATTGCTGTGATCGGGCGGCCGAATGCGGGTAAATCCACGCTGATCAATACACTTATCGGACAAGACCGGTTGCTAACCGGTCCGGAAGCCGGTGTTACACGCGATTCGATTACAATTGACTGGATGTGGCAGGGGCGGCGTGTGCAGTTCCATGATACGGCCGGTATGCGCAAGAAAGCCCGCGTTCATAAGATTTTGGAAAAGCTCTCGGTCTGGGAAAGCTTGCGCGCTATCAAGTTTGCGCAAGTAGTTGTTCTGCTTATGGATGCGGAAAACGCTCTGGATAAGCAAGATATGCAGCTTGCCGATTTATGCTACCGGGAGGGGCGGGCCATGGTGCTGGCGATCACCAAATGGGATTTGGTCACCGATAAATCCGAGCGAGCAAAAATGTTACGTGAAAAGGTGGAGCGTTTATTGCCGCAAATGCGCGGTATTCCTCTGGTGATGTTTTCTGGCCTGACCGGGAAAAGTCTCAACCGTTTGTTGCCTGCGATTGAACGTGTGCAAATTGACTGGTCTGCTAAGGTTAAAACCTCGGACCTCAATGCATGGCTGTCAGAAAAAACCCAGAGACATCCGCCACCAGCCGCAAATGGACGGGCTGTACGGTTGAAATATATTAGCCAGACGAAAACTCGTCCTCCAACTTTTGTCGTGAAATCTTCACGTGAAAATGCTGTGCCAGAAAGTTATAAGCGCTATCTTATCAATGGGTTGCGCGATGATTTTGATCTGCCCGGTGTGCCGATCCGCTTGCATGTGCGGGCTGGTGTCAACCCATATGTCACACCTAGCTCTTAGTTTGGCCTTTGGGTCTTCTCGCGAAAATCAATAATCTCGCCGTGGGTTTCCCATGCGGGCGAAAGAAGCGGCACGAGTAGCTTTGCCATATCGGCGGGCGTGGGCAATGTGTCCGGGTCTTCGCCGGGCATGGCTTTGGCGCGCATTTGTGTGCGCACGGGGCCGGGATTGACAAGGTTTACCCGTAGATTTGTTTGCTCCGTTTCCTGGGCGTAGGATTGCACCATCGCATCCAGTGCGGATTTGCTTGCGGCGTACAGGCCCCAATATGCTTTGCGGGATTGAGCGGCTTTCGAGCTCATAAATACGGCCCGCCCTGCAGGTGACGCGCGCAAAAGCGTATCAAGCGAGCGGATAAGGCGAAAATTGGCCGTTACATTCACCGCGAATGTTTCCTCCCATGTTTTCGGGGTGATGTGCGGTATAGGGGCCATTTCACCGAGCTGGCCGGCATTGGCCAATAGGCCATCAAGATGCCCCCAGCGTTTGTGGATAATGGCACCAAGTTGGTCTATGCCGTCCGCTTGTTTAATATCCATAGGGACGATTGTGCACTCTCCACCATCGGCGCGAATGGCATCATCCAAATCTTCCAAACCGCCTTGGGTGCGCGCCGTGGCAATAATGTGTGACCCGGCGCTGGCGAGCGCAAGTGCGGCCTGATAGCCAATGCCGCGTGACGCGCCTGTGACCAATGTTACGCGTCCCGCCAATGGCTTGGCGACTGCGGTGTCAGTGTGTGTTGTCATGAATTATGCTACTTCTACCAAGAAAGACATTTGCGGGTCTTTGCCTATGTTTTTGCGGTCAAAATCAACCAGTGCTGTCGGGTAATCTCCGGTAAAGCAATGGTCTGAGTATTGGGGAAGCTCGTCGTTTCGAACGTCTATGCCCAAGGCCCAGTACAGGCCTTCAACGGAGAGAAAACCCAAGCTGTCCGATCCCAGTAATTTGTTCATCGTCTCTAAATCATGGTTGGCAGCGAGGAGTTGTTTTGTGCTGGGCATATCAACGCCGTAAAAATCAGGATGCAGTATGGGCGGCGAGGCTGAGCGGAAATGGACTTCGGTTGCACCCGCGTCGCGGATCATCCGCACAATTTTTGTCGAAGTTGTGCCGCGCACAATAGAATCGTCCACAAGCAGGACTCTCTTGCCTTCGATCAATTTCCGGTTTGGAGAATGTTTCAGGCGCACGCTCATATCGCGAATTTGCTGTGTGGGTTGGATAAATGTCCGCCCGACATAGTGATTTCGGATAATGCCCAGATCAAATTGTATGCCGCTTTCTTGTGCGTAGCCCAGCGCCGCCGGAACGCCGCTATCGGGAACAGGGATAATGAGATCAATATCTGCGGGGGCTTCCTGTGCCAGTCTTTGGCCCATGCGTTTGCGGACTTCATAAACACTTCTGCCGTCAACAATGCTGTCGGGACGGGCAAAATAGACAAATTCGAATACGCACGGTCTGGCCGGTGTTTCGGGGAAGGCGCGGACGAATTCAATACCGCTTTCCGTGATGATGACAACTTCGCCTGGCTCTACTTCGCGGAAAACTTCGGCGTCAATCATATCGAGGGCGCAGGTTTCCGAGGCCAATAGATACATGCCGTCCTTTTTACCAATAATTAGGGGGCGAATACCGAGACGGTCACGCGCTCCGATGAGTTTCTTATTGGTCAGGCCGACAAAGGCAAAGCCGCCGTCGATCTGCCGCAAGGCATCAATAAATTTATCGATAAATTTGACCCGTTTGGAGCGGGCAACCAAATGCAGAACGACTTCTGTGTCGCTGGTACTTTGGAATATGGCACCGTCTTTTACCAATTGTTCGCGCAAGAGATAGGCATTGGTGAGATGGCCATTATGGGCAATGGCAAATCCGCCCGAGGAGAGATCGGCAAACAGGGGTTGGGTGTTGCGTAATATGGTTGTGCCGGCTGTCGAGTATCTATTGTGGCCGATCGCTGCAAACCCGGGCAGGCGGAGGCTTGGGTCGTCACCTGTGAAATTATCACCGACAAGGCCTAAATGGCGTTCTGTGTGGAATTTTTTGCCGTCCGTACAGGCAATGCCGCAGGCTTCTTGTCCTCTATGTTGGAGGGCATGAAGCCCGAGTGCGGTCACTGCTGCGGCGTTATCTGCACCGTAGACGCCAAATACGCCGCATTCTTCACGTATTTTAGGTGAGAGGGTGAGAGACTTTGGATCAACATCGTATGTAGTTGTCCCGTCCGCGATTTGCGGCGTTGTGTTTTTATGGGAACGAGGGTGGGAGGGAGAGAGCGTTCTCATAATTTAGCACCTTTATTGGTCTGGCTGTGGAATGTCGGGAAGCATATCTGATTCTTCCCCCTTCGTCTTTATATCTCCGGCGATTTCTTGGGCGCGGGCAAAGGGAAGGCGTTGAATCGTATCTGAAATTGTACGTAGCATTGGATAGGTAGCGGTTTGTGTCATCCACGCGGCAGGTTCTCCGTCTTTGGCGGATTGCGAGACGACCAAAACAAATAATGATGCCAGAATCGCGCCGCGGAACACCCCATAGGCAAATCCCAAAAGACGGTCTAAAAACCCCGGTGTGCGGTTCCGCATGAGTTTGCCCCAGCCGCGTAAAGCGAATGTCACGATGAAATGCAAAATTCCATATACAGCAAAAAACAGGATAGCATTTGCTAACCAGCCTGGTTTGATGAAGTTTTGGGCATCAATACTGTAACGTCCGAAGACAAATAATGCGCCTGCAAGGCCAATGAGAAGGGCAAGTATGGAGATGATTTCGCGCGAGAGACCGCGCACAAAGGCTAAAATGCCTGAAAAAGCAAGTATTCCGAGAACGATGGCGTCAAATCCGCCAAAAAACCAAGGACCAATATTCATCATACACCCCTTTGTAGAATTGATCATTTCATAGCAATTGTAGGTAAATCACTATGTCTGTGAAAATGCTTCTACACGAGATATCAGTTCTGGCAAAGTCTTGATTGCCATGATTGGCAATTGTGACGATGATTTTTTATTTGATGTCCGGGGTGGCATTGCTGCCATGGCTTGTTTGAAACCGAGTTTGGCGGCCTCTTTTAACCGGGCATCTGTGCGACTGGCACCGCGAACATCGCCGGAAAGACTGATTTCACCGAAAACAACGCAGTCCGGGGGAAGAGGCGTGTCAAATATGGACGAGGCGAGGGCGGCGGCAACGGCAAGGTCGGCCGCAGGTTCATTGATCTTCATGCCGCCTGCGACATTCAGATAGACGTCTTTGCCGCCAAAACTGACCCCGCAACGGGCCTCGAGCACGGCAAGCACCATGGCAAGGCGTCCACTATCCCAGCCAACGACAGCGCGACGAGGGGTACCAAACGCAGCTGGTGCGACAAGTGCCTGAATTTCGGTTAGCAGTGGCCGCGTGCCTTCAAGCCCTGCAAATACGGCGGCGCCGCTTGCCGTTTCCCCGCGCCCGTCAAGGAACAGGGCGGACGGGTTGGTGACTTCAATCAGGCCGGTTTCGCACATTTCGAACACGCCTATTTCATCCGTAGGCCCGAACCGGTTCTTGTGGGCGCGTAGAATACGGAACTGATTGGCGCGATCTCCTTCGAAATAGAGAACGGCGTCCACCATATGTTCGACAACGCGCGGGCCAGCAATTTGCCCATCTTTGGTCACATGCCCGACCAAAAGTACGCAGGCACCGGATTTTTTGGCGTAGCGGGTTAATTCCTGAGCGCAAGCGCGGACTTGCGCGACCGTACCGGGGGCGGCCCCCAGTAAATCGCTCCAAAGGGTCTGTATGGAATCGATGATGATCACATCGGGTCTGGTTTCCATAAGGCCGTCCAGAATGGGCCCGAGGGATGTTTCTGCGGCTAAAGCTACGGGGGCATCTGCCATGCCGAGCCGTTTTGCGCGTCTCCTGATTTGGGCTGTGGCTTCTTCGCCGGAAATATAGGCGGTTTTAATGCCAGCTTTGGCCATTGTGCCGCAGGCTTGTAAAAGCAGGGTGGATTTGCCAATGCCGGGGTCGCCGCCAATGAGCAGGACAGAGCCGGGGACGAGCCCGCCGCCTGTAACCCTATTAAATTCGGCAATGCCTGTATCAATGCGGGGCACATTTTTGGAGATGCCGGATAAATTTACAAACTCGAGGCCACGGGTTTTCTTGCGCCGTCCTGATTTGGGGGCGTTTTGTGCAGGTATTTCTTCGACAAGGGTATTCCATTCCCCGCAGGAACTGCATCTACCAGCCCATTTCCCGTGTACAGAGCCACAGGATTGGCAGACGAATATATTGACAATTTTACCCACGAGAATCTCCTAATCTGTCTTGATAGTGTGCAGATTAGGCTTTATTTGTCAACAAATGTTTATGGTTTGTTCTTTTCGGGTATTTTCCGAAAATTAGGAGTGTCTGCCTAAGTTTCTGGTGGGGTGGTTTAGCCGTTTCTTCGTGACAAAAATGCCAAGCGTTCAAACAGGTGTACGTCCTGTTCGTTTTTCAAAAGCGCGCCGTGCAAAGGCGGGATGAGCTTGGTGGTATCGGTTTCGCGCAGTGTTTCCGGGTCAATATCTTCGACCATCAGTAGTTTTAGCCAATCAAGAAGCTCGGATGTAGATGGTTTTTTCTTGAGACCCGGCACGTCACGTACTTTATAAAAGCGCTTCAGGGCGGCTGCGACTAGGCGCGATTTAATGTCGGGGAAGTGAACGTCGATGATTTTTTTCATGGTCGCTTCGTCCGGGAACTGGATGTAATGGAAGAAACAGCGGCGTAAAAATGCATCCGGCAGGTCTTTTTCATTATTAGAGGTGATCAGGATGATCGGGCGTTGTTTGGCTTTTACCAATTCGCCGGTTTCGTAGACATGAAACTCCATTCTGTCCAACTCGTGCAGTAAATCGTTGGGGAATTCGATGTCGGCCTTGTCGATTTCGTCAATCAGCAGGACAGGGCGTTTTTCGCTGGTAAAGGCCTCCCAGAGCTTGCCTTTACGGATATAATTGGAGATGTCGTGGACTTTTTCGTCCCCAAACTGGCTATCGCGCAGGCGGGCCACGGCGTCATACTCATACAGGCCCTGTTGGGCTTTGGTTGTGGATTTAATATTCCATTCCAGTAAAGGCGCGCCAAGGGATGTGGCAATTTCTTGTGCGAGAACCGTTTTTCCGGTTCCCGGTTCGCCTTTTATCAGGAGTGGGCGTTCCAGAACAATGGCGGCATTGACCGCCATACGAAGATCTTCGGTGGCGACATATTTGTCTGTGCTGGAAAATTTCATCTCTGTCTCGCTGTTCTGACCGGTTTGATTCGTTTATCTATATAGGATGTTTAAGCAAATACATGGGGAATTCGCAAATAGATTCATGAAAAAGCAGTACTTTTCGAGAGTCTATAGAAGCTTATGAAAATTTTAGTTGTTCCGCAATTCAGGCTCGGTTATAGGCCTGTTATTAGTTTTATTGATACCATATTTTATGGTGGTTTTGGGAAATACACGTCATGACTAAAGTTGAGAAAAAACGCACCAAATTGGCCAAAGGCTATCGTCCTTCCAAGGATGAAAAATTTATGGGTGTGAAACAACAAGAATATTTCAGGCAAAAGCTTGAAACCTGGAAAAGTGATATTATTGACCAAACCAAGGGTACGATCGAGTTTTTGCAAGGCGAAAATGTTTCCCATCCCGATATGGCGGATACGGCCTCGGCCAATGCAGATCGTCAGTTGGAACTGCGTTCGCGTGATCGTCAGCGTAAACTTATCTCAAAAATCGATAAAGCGCTTACACGTATCGAAAATGGTAGCTATGGCTATTGTGAAGAAACGGGTGACCCTATCCGTCTTGGTCGTCTGGATGCGCGCCCGATTGCGACCTTGAGCATTGAAGCCCAAGAAATGCATGAGCGTGGAGAGCGCGCTAGCCGCTAGTTCGTCGTTAGTCCGGCGCTAAGATGTGTTTCCCCACACATTAAATATGTGCGGGGAACGTTTCAAAACTCTAGCCTTTAGACTTTATCCACGCCTCTACACGTTCTTCCATGATATTGAGAGGCACCGGGCCGGAGGCGATAATGACATTGTGGTATTCACGGATGTCGAATTTGTCGCCCAAGCGGGCCTTGGCGTCTTCGCGCAAGGAGAGTATTTTCAACATGCCAATTTTATAAGCTGTCGCTTGTCCCGGCATGACGATGTAGCGCTCTATGGCTTTTATGCAGTCGTTTTCCGGGTTTGGTGTGTTGGTGGTGAGATAGCTAACCGCTTGTTCTCGTGTCCATTTTTTATCGTGAAGGCCTGTATCGACAACCAGTCTGGCAGCGCGCCATAACTCCATAGCCAGTCTGCCGAAATCGGAATAGGGGTCTTGGTAAAATCCCATTTCTTTTGGCAAATACTCGGAATAAAGTCCCCAACCTTCGCTATAGGCTGTGACGCCGCTAAATTTGCGAAACTTCGGCAGCCCTTCTAGCTCTTGCTGGATGGCGATTTGCATATGGTGACCCGGAATGCCTTCATGATAGGCCAAAGCTTCCATCTGGTATTTTGGCATGTCGGTGATCTGGTACAAATTGGCGTAAAACACGCCCGGACGCGAGCCATCAGGGGCGGGACGATTGTAAAAGGCTTTGCCCGCAGATTTTTCGCGGAAGGCTTCTACCCTTTTGACGATTAAATCTGCTTTCGGTTTGACCATGAATACATCGTCAAGACGGGTTTTCATTGTCTCGATAATGGTTTCGGCCTGGGCTAAATAGGCGTCGCGACCAGCGTCTGAATCCTCATAGGTGAATTTTGGATCGGTTTTTAAATAGCTAAAGAATTCCTGTAATGTACCCTCATAACCAACCTGTTTCATAATTGCGCGCATTTCCGCATGAATACGGGCGACTTCGGACAGGCCCAGATCATGGATTTCTGTGGCCGTCATGTCTGTGGTTGTCATCTGTTTGAGCCGGGATTTATAATAGGCACCCCCATCAGGCAATTTCCAGGCCCCGTCTTCGGTGGTGGCAACGGCTTGCTGGGCTTTCATTTCTGCGAGCAGGCCTTCATAGGCCGGTTTTACCGATGTGAGCAGGGCGGTTGTGGCAGCCTCGATCAACTCTTTCTTTTCATCAGCTGAAATATCCAGTTTTTCGGTCTTGGTTTGGAAATCTGCGAGGAGAGTGGAGGTTTCCCCATCGTCAAATGGCGCGCCGACGATAATATTTTTCGTATCGCGAATTACATGATCATACACAAAAAGTGGTGGCATAATGCCTTTGGCTGCGCGGGCTTTTGCAATCTCGACATGCTGTCCCATATAGGCTTTGACCCCGTTCAGGCGGGCAATATAGGCTTGTGCGTCTTCAACAGAACTGACGCGGTGATTGTTGATTAGGAAGGACGGAATGCCGGACTGTGTGCCAAACATTTGATTGAAACCATAACTGTGATCCCACCATTTCGCTGTTGCGAGATCATCTTCTGCGCTGTTGACAAACAGGCGATAGGATAAGGCATGGCTTTCGTCTAAATCGGCTGGGTTGAAGTGTTCCTTGATGTAGGCAAGGTCTGCACGGGTTTCTTCAAGTCTTTCGAGGAAGAAGGCGTGGCTAGGGTCATTCCATTTGTCATAATCGGTTTTCATGCCAAGCTGGGTCATGAATTGCGGGTAATGGCTAACGCCTTCCACAAATTTTTCTTCAAACCATGTATCAATCCGTTCGTTTTGGTTCGTGGTTTGCATTTCGGTGCTCGCGGTTTCAGACGCCGTGTCGGCTTTGGGTGAACAGGCCGTAAGTGCCAATGCGCATGTCGTGAGGATAAGTAGCTTTTTCATGAGGTTCCTTTTTGTGATTTTGGTCGTGATTTTGGTTGTGCTTATGTGATTATGTGATTATGTGATTTATTGATTTTTGGTGATGTATTCATCTACCAGATATTCAAGGATGGAGAGGGGGACAGACCCATTGGCAAGGATGACATCGTGAAATTCGCGAATGTCAAATTTGTCACCAAGCTGGCTCTGTGATCTCTTTTTAAGTTCCTGAATTTTTAACATGCCGATCTTATAGGCTGTCGCCTGTCCGGGCCAAACGATATAACGGTCAACTTCGGCGCGGATATCGCCTTCCGGATTGGCAATGTTTTCAAGCATGTATTGTACGGCTTGCTCGCGCGTCCATTTCTGGGCATGAATGCCGGTGTCGACAACAAGGCGGGCGGCGCGGAATATCTCCATAGAGAGCCTGCCAAAATCCGAATAGGGGTCCGTGTACATGCCAAGTTCGGCGGGCACGCTTTCCGCATAGAGGCCCCAGCCTTCCACATAGGCCGTGTGTCCGCCTTGTTTGCGAAACTCGGGAATGCCGTCTAGCTCGAGAGCGATTGCGATTTGCATATGATGTCCGGGAATGCCTTCATGATAGGCGAGGGCTTGCATCAAATAGGTGGGTTGCTGGCGGACATCTTTCAAATTAATGAAATAGGTGCCGGGGCGGCTGCCATCCATGGCGGGCTGGTTATAAAAGGCGCCGAACGCCGTATCCTCACGGAAGGGTTCAACCCGTTTTACCACCATGTCTGCTTTTGGTTTGGTAATAAACAGATCGTCAAGTCTGGACTTCATGGTGTTTATGATCGCGGTCGCCTCGGTCATATATTGCTCCCGACCCGCATCATCATTGGCGTATGTGAATTGTGGGTCGGTGCGCAGGAATGTGTAGAAATCCTGTAAACTGCCTTGAAAGCCAACCCGCGCCATAATTCTACGCATTTCGCTTTGAATACGGGAGACCTCTTTCAGTCCGATTTCGTGAATGTAATCTGCGCTTAAAACGGTCGTCGTGTAGTGTAGAAGGCGGGAGTTATAATAATCCTTCCCGTCGGGTAGTTTCCATGCGCCGTCATATGTTGTCGCGCCGGTTTCTTGGGCCTCAAACATGGAGATCAGATTTTCATAGGCTGGTTTGACCGAGGACAGCAGAGCCGCTTCGGCCTGATCTATCAATGTGGATTTTTCGCCGTCGCTGATGTCTTTAATGGCTGAGATCTTAGTTTTGATGTCTGCAAACATCGGGCTGTCCGGCCCGTTGTCGAACGGGGCGCCTGAAATGACATTTTGTGAAGCTGTCACCAGTTTTGGATAGACAAATTTTGGCAGGCGAATGCCGTTTGTATACTGGGCCTCGGCGCGGGTTTGGAGCTGGCCTAAATAGCGATTGGCCTGCTTAAGCCTCGCAATATAGGCTTTGGCATCTGTGGGCGAGTTCACCGTGTGAAAATTCATCATAAAGGTTGGAAACCCTGTGTGTTCGCCGCTCATATGGGTGAAGACATAGCCATGTTGTTTAAACGGGTGGGCGTCTGCGGATTCGCGCGTGTCATACTCAAACAGGCGGTAAGATATTTTGGCCTGAGCGTCGAGTTGGTTGAAATTGAACGTGCTCTTCATATCTTTTAGCCAGTTTTGCTCGAGTGCATACCCTTCATCTATTGCAGCTTGGGAGACATCATCGAGCTTGTCTTGGGCATCTTTGATGCCGAGATATGTTTGTGTGAGCGGTGATCGGGCCAAACTGTCCTGATAGCGGGCCGCGAACCAGTCATTTAATTGCTGGCTTTCCGATTGGATATGGGCCGTTGTCGGTGTGCCCAGAGGTGTTTGGGGGGGGGAGTGTTGGGATGTTTGCTGGGGCGTTTGTTGAGGTGTTTGTTCCGCAGGCGCACATGCGGTAAATGCGAGGGTGGTAATGACGGTACTGGAGAGCAGCAACTGATAGAATATACGCATAGAGGCCTCTTGTTTTTGTGGTGGGCGTGACGGTTGCCGGAGCATACATATTTACCAAAAAAAGGAAAGTCTCATTCAGAATGCCCGTGACGGTTTCGCGGTGTTTGACGTTGGCTTTGGGATGGGAATTGGTTTGTGGCGTGTTAACTGTTTTTGGGCATAAACTCTGTCTACAGAAAGGTGATTCGCGAAGGTATGGATTTAAGCACACATATACGCCGCCCTAAGGATACGAGGGGACGGGTTAAGATGGCGCTCTGGATTATTGCGTTTTCCCTCATTGCCGTGGCTGCGAGTGGCGCGGCTGCCTGGCAGGGGCATGGCTGGGGTGTGCCCGCGTTTGTTTTGCTTGTCGGGATTGCTGTGGTCTCGATTTTAGTGGTTCTGAGCATTATTGTGAACCGCTCGACCCTTGTCTCCGGGGAAGATTTTTCGAATGGAAATGCGGTCGCTCTCGGGGCTTCATTCATGGCATTAAGCCTGCCTAGCCTGATTGTACGTGATGGACGTTCGGTTCTGGCCAATCCTGCCTATATGGATTTGGCAGAGACGCTTGGGGTGCAGATTGTCGAGGGGGAGCCGCCTATCGTGGATTCATTGTTTCGCAAAAACAACGACTCTGTCACGGCCGCGATTTTCCGGCTTCACCATACCTCGAAAGCGGAAGGGGTAAGTTCGGAAACTGTACAGGCTTTAACTGAAGACGGGCCCCGTGTTTTTAATATCGTTGTTAGCCCTCTGGATACAGGACAGTTGTGGCAAATAGAGGAACAGTTCGACACCGGCAGTGATGGGGCGCATTTGCTTGCGCAGGCACCGGTCGGGTTATTTACGGTGCGTGAAGACGGTAGCGTTTTAGACATGAACGCGGTGTTGAGGGGGTGGCTCGGCTATGACGGAGAGGCATTACCTGAAAATATGCCTGAAAATATGGCTGCCTTTATTGACGATCCCGCGACCTTACTTGGGACATCAAAAACCCTTGGGCGTGTTGTGCAGTGCGATACGCAGATTGTGACCCGTAAGGGCGTAAGCTCGCCCACCGTTATGAGTGGGAGCTGGCATAGCCTGGAATCCGGTGATGTTTATGCGAGTGTGGTCGTTCATGGGCATTCCGGGTGTGGCACCCGTCCCGCGCAATCCGCAAGTGTTTCTCAAAATGGTGCGTCTACGGCTGAAATGGCAACGGGGTTGGCCGCAGGGATGGATGTTTTGGGGGAGGCACCGTTCGGGGTGATACGGCTTGATCGTGCCGATTTGAACACGGCCAAACTGGTGGGGGTAAATACGGCTTTCACACAAATGACCGGGCACTCAGCACAGTCTGTTGAGGGGGGAGAGCTTGAGTTTAAAGCACTGTTTGCCGATTTGCCGGTGACGAAAGAGTTTCTCGAAGCGGGTGTGGGTATGGAGGATGGCCCCATTGATGTGCATTTGGCGAATGATGATAATTGTCCGGTAAATGTGTATTTTTCCAAGACCCAGGACGGTGGGTATGTGGCCTATATGATTGATGTTTCCAAACGCAAAGAGTTGGAAGATCGTCTCATGCAATCCCAGAAAATGCAGGCGATTGGTCAATTGGCCGGCGGGGTCGCGCATGATTTCAATAACCTTCTGACAGTTATTCGTCTCAACACGGACGAGTTGTTGGGGCGGCATCCTATTGGTGACCCTTCCTATCCGGAATTGCAGCAAATCAACCAGACTGTGGCGCGCTCTGCAGGGCTTGTGCGGAAATTACTGGCGTTCTCGCGCAAGCAGACTTTGCGGGTCGAGGTTTTGAATGTGACGGATACGGTTTCGGATTTATCGGTTATGTTGAAACAGGTCATGGTCGAGCGGGTTCGCCTGGAGGTCGTGCACGGGCGCAATCTGCCCCCTATTCGGGCGGATAAAACCCAGCTTGAGACGATTTTAATGAATTTATGCGTGAACGCACGCGATGCGATGGTGGAAAAGGGGGGGGGCGGCACGATTATGCTAAGTTCGTCTTTTGCCTCACCAGAGGATTATGTGCAGGACAATATTACGGCCCCTAAAGAGGGCGGGTTTGTGATCATCAAAGTTGCCGATACGGGCACCGGTATGGACGCGGATGTTCAGAAGAAAATTTTCGAACCCTTCTTTACAACCAAAGAACAAGGCAAGGGTACCGGACTGGGGCTTGCCACAGTTTACGGGATTGTCGAGCAATCCGGTGGGCATTTGCGGGTAGAAAGCACGCTTGGGGTCGGGACGACCTTCCGGGTGTATATTCCGACGGCAAGCAAAGAAGATTTAGAGCAGCACAAGCCAAAAACGGTCGTGAAGCCCGAGAATGTCAAACCCGCAGATCTTGCAGGGCAGGGGCGTATCTTGTTTGTTGAGGATGAGGATGCGGTGCGCGCGATTGCGGCCAAGACCCTGCGTAAACGTGGCTATACAGTTATCGAAGCGTGTGACGGGGACGAAGCTTACGAAATTCTTGAAGACGGGGATAGCTTTGATCTGATGATCTCCGATGTGGTGATGCCGGGCATGGACGGGCCGACCTTGCTTAAAAAAGGACGGAAACTGCTTGGGGATGCGCGGATTGTGTTTATCTCTGGCTATGCGGAAGAAGAGTTCTCCGATTTGTTGGCCGAAGAGCCTGACGTGACCTTCTTGCCCAAACCGTTCACCCTGACCCAGTTGGCGGAAAAAGTGAAATCTGTGATTGGCGACGCGGGCTAATGTATCCGTGGCGCCCAGTGACGGGCGGAGTGATCTTGCATATATCCCTAACCCCTAAATCATCAATGGACGCCGTTGGCGAGATCGTTGAGGGGGCGGGTGGATATGTTCTTAAGGTAAAAGTGCGAGCCATTCCCGATAAAGGGGCGGCGAATCAGGCGGTGGTAAAACTGCTTGGAAAGTGGGTTGGAGTGCCTAAATCGTCTCTCGAACTGGTCTCGGGTGGGCGTTCCCGGTTGAAATCTATTAAAATATCGGGAAATTCTGCTGATATTGTGAAAGTGCTTGAAATGCGGGTAGAACTGGACAAAAGTCGATAAAATACGCTATACTGTATTCAAATGCGCATGAAGATGTACTCTTTTTGTTCTTTTTTGCTTGCGTAATGAGAACAAACAGGGTACGTAGATTTTAGATACAGTTCTTTGAGCTTGTCCAGGCAGTCCGATTAAAGCCGCGATTTTCATAAATACCCGAGGGGCTCCGGGTGTTGCGATAAAGGAGCCAGACATGGCTAAGAATAGAACACCTCTCACCGTTGTCGGTAAAGCGTCTGACAAGAATAAAACGGCGGCCCTTGAAGCGGCACTGAGCCAAATCGACCGGGCTTTTGGCAAAGGGTCGGTGATGAAGTTGGGGCAAAAACAGAATATGGATGTTGAGGCTATATCCACAGGGTCTATTGGCCTTGATGTAGCGCTTGGTATTGGTGGTCTGCCTAAAGGACGTGTCGTTGAAATTTATGGCCCTGAAAGTTCAGGTAAAACCACGCTGGCTCTGCATGTGATTGCGGAGGCGCAGAAAATGGGCGGGGTTGCGGCCTTTATTGACGCGGAACATGCGCTGGATCCAGTGTATGCGGCAAAATTGGGTGTGGATGTAAACGAGCTTCTGATTTCCCAGCCGGATACGGGGGAGCAAGCTCTTGAAATTACGGACACACTGGTGCGATCCGGGGCTGTCAGTGTTCTGGTGATCGATTCTGTGGCGGCTTTGACGCCACGGGCCGAGTTGGAAGGGGATATGGGCGATAGCCTGCCCGGTTTGCAGGCCCGTTTGATGAGCCAGGCTCTACGGAAATTGACAGGCTCTATTGCCAAGTCTGGCTGTATGGTGATTTTCATCAACCAAATCCGGATGAAGATCGGGGTTATGTATGGCTCGCCCGAGGTGACAACTGGCGGGAATGCGTTGAAGTTTTATGCCTCTGTGCGTCTTGATATTCGCCGTATTGGCGCGATTAAATACCGTGATGAGGTGATTGGGAACCAGACACGGGTGAAAGTCGTGAAAAACAAAGTGGCGCCACCTTTCCGTCAGGCCGAGTTTGATATTATGTATGGTGAAGGTATCTCTAAAACTGGCGAGATTATTGATCTTGGGGCTGAGGCTGATGTTATCGAAAAATCCGGTTCTTGGTATTCTTATGGTGATGAGCGCATTGGGCAGGGTCGAGAAAATGTACGGGCCTTCTTGTTGGAGCATCCTGAAGTGGCAGAGCGTATTGAACGTCAAATTCGCCAGAATGAAGGCCTGATTGAGGAAGATTTAGTGGCGTCGAAAGACGAACAAGGTGATGAAGGGGCTTTGGAAGCCTGATTTTCACGTAAAAATGCATATATTGGAAAAGAGCGCTTGGCACTGTCGGGCGCTCTTCTTATATGTGGGGGATAGTAATTTTATGAGACCAGCATGACGGCTTTACGCGATATACGAAAACAGTTTCTTGGCTTCTTTGAAGGCAATGACCATCAGGTGATGAAATCCAGTCCTTTGGTGCCGGATAATGATCCAACCTTGCTGTTCACCAATGCGGGAATGGTACAGTTTAAAAACTATTTTACCGGCGCGGAAACCCCAAAAATGTTACGAGCCGCTACATCGCAAAAGTGTGTACGGGCAGGTGGCAAGCATAATGATCTGGACAATGTTGGCTATACGGCGCGCCATCATACGTTTTTTGAAATGCTTGGTAATTTTTCTTTCGGGGATTACTTCAAAGAAGACGCGATCAAATATGGTTGGGATTTGCTGACCAAAGACTTAGGCCTGTCAAAAGACAAATTACTTGTCACGGTGTATCATACAGATGATGAGGCGCGTAAAATCTGGAAGAAGGTGGCTGGACTTTCGGATAGTCAAATTATCAGCATTGCGACATCGGATAATTTTTGGGCCATGGGCGATACGGGGCCTTGCGGGCCGTGTTCGGAGATTTTTTACGATCATGGTGATAATGTTGCCGGAGGCCCGCCCGGATCACCGGATGAAGATGGTGACCGGTTTATCGAAATTTGGAACCTTGTGTTTATGCAATACGAAAAATTTGCAGACGGCACCCAAAGCGATCTGCCCAAACCTTCGATCGATACGGGTATGGGGCTGGAACGGATTGCAGCGATTTTGCAAGGTGTGCACAATAATTATGACATAGATTTGTTTAAAAACCTGATTGCGGCCAGTGTTGAAGAAACCAAGGTGAAGGCCGAGGGGGACGCTATGTTCTCTCACCGGGTTATTACTGACCATTTACGTTCGGCCTCTTTTCTGATTGCTGATGGGGTTAGCCCGTCCAAAGAAGGGCGTGGATATGTGCTCCGCCGTATTATGCGTCGTGCCATGCGCCATGCGCATATTTTAGGCACGCCCGAACCCCTGATGCACCGGCTTGTTCCGGCGTTGGTTGAGGAAATGGGAGATGCCTTTGGCGAGTTGAAACGGGCACAGGAAAATATTGAAACTACTATGTTGCAAGAAGAAGAGCAGTTCCGCCGCACATTGGGGCGCGGCACGGCTTTGCTTGATGCGGCAACCTCAAATCTGGGGTCTGGCGACACTTTGCCGGGGGATGTGGCGTTTAAGCTCTATGACACTTACGGTTTCCCGCTTGACCTTACCCAAGATGCCCTACGTTCCAAGGGGATCGAAGTTGATGTCAAAGGTTATGATAAGGCCATGAAAGTACAAAAGGATACGGCACGAGCACACTGGGCTGGTTCTGGTGATGCTGGCTCGGACGCGATTTGGCTCGAGTTACGGGAAAAACATGGGGCGACCGAGTTTAGCGGCTATGAAAATCTGTCGGGGGGAAGTGCGGTTTTGGCCCTGATTAAAGACGGGGTCTGCGTTGAGCAGGCCGAGATCGGCGACGAAATCCATTTCCTTACCAAACAAACTCCGTTTTACGCGGAAAGTGGCGGGCAGGCTGGTGACAAAGGCGTCGCCAGTTTTGCCAATGGCGTAAAAATTGAAATTGTCGATGTTAAAAAACGGGCAGGGGATGTCCATGTCCATGTCGGGAAAGTGATTTCCGGAACCGTCAATATCGGGGATGTGGCCGCACTCTGCGTGGATGCAGATATCCGTGCAAATACGCGGCGCAATCATTCCGCGACCCATCTGGTGCATGAAGCGTTGCGCCGTGTATTGGGCACGCATGTGACCCAAAAAGGGCAAATGGTGGACGGGGAACGTATCCGTTTCGATTTCTCGCACGGGGCGGCTGTCAGTCCGGCCGAGTTGGCCGAGATCGAGGCGCAGGTCAATGCGGTTATATTGGAAAATAGTCAGGCCGATACCAAACTTATGGCCCCGGAAGAGGCTATCGAAGCTGGCGCTATGGCCCTGTTTGGTGAAAAATACGGCGATGAGGTTCGGGTGTTTTCGCTCGGCAATACGCCAGAAGGTGAAGACCACGCGTATTCTGTCGAGCTTTGTGGTGGTACGCATGTGGCGCGTACGGGCGACATTGCTTTGTTCAAAATAACCAGTGAGGGCGCGGTTGCGGCTGGCATTCGCCGTGTTGAAGCGGTGACGGGTGCGGCGGCGCGTCAATATCTTGAAGAGCAGGCCGGGTTTGCCAAAGCGGCGGCCGATGTTTTGAAGATCAAGCCAGCCGATGTGCCGGACCGTATTGCGCTTCTGACCAAAGAAAAACGCCAGCTTGAAAAAGACTTGGCGAAAGTCCGCAAAGAACTTGCGCTTGGCGGCGGCGGTGCATCTGCGTCTGCGGAAGAGATCAACGGCGTGAAATTTATGGGACGGGTTTTGCAAGGCGTAAGCGGCAAAGATTTACGGGCCATGATTGAAGAACAGAAACAAAAACTGGGCTCTGGCATTGTGGCTTTCGTGGCTGTGGATGACGGTAAAGTCAATGTGGCAGTAGGGGTTACTTCTGATTTGACAGGTACTTATAATGCGGCCACACTTGTTAATATGGGGGCTGAAAAGGTTGGGGGCCGTGGTGGCGGTCGCCCGGATATGGCGCAGGCTGGTGGTTCGCAGGTTGAAAATGCGGACGCGGCATTGGCGGCGGTAAAAGCAGGCGTGGAGGCCGGATAGTCATGGTGCGAATTTGGGTCGGGCTTTGTGCCTTGTTGTTTGTAGTCGCCTGTGGGCAGAAAAATGGGGATGTGAATATGCCAGAGAACGTGGAAACTGAAACGCCTGTGGTTGTGAATCATACGATCAATTATATTGAATTGCCAGTGACCGATATGGCGGCATCCAAAGCGTTTTATACGGCAGCCTTCGGGTGGAGCTATGTTGATTATGGGCCGACATATGCTGCATTTACAAATACAGGTCTTGATGGTGGGTTCGACGCCGCGTCTGACCGTAAACCTTCAAAAAACGGCGCACTTGTCGTCATTTACGCCGAAGATTTAGAGGCCAGTTTGGCTAAGGTGAAAGCGGCGGGCGGCGAAATTAGCATCCCCATATTCTCTTTCCCCGGTGGTCGCCGTTTTCATTTTGTTGATCCGAGCGGGAATGAGCTTTCCGTTGCGTCTTACGCGCAGGAATAATACGCCATAATTATGCCGGATTAGATATTTAACACCGTAATATGGCTTTTCCTCATCCAAGACAATTTCTACACGAACAACGCGCCCGTCTACATGAGCGCTATGTGCACGGGGCTTTTAGCCAGTTCTGGTTTGAGTTCATTGTATTTGGGCTTAAACAGGCATGGGCATGTTTGTTTGGCGGGTTGATGTTGTGCGTTTTGTTGGGCACATATTTATATTATCCGCAAACGGCTTCTTTAGCGCGGTACGATTTCATCACATTGATGGCTATCTTGATCCAGTTCGTTTTGTTGGCCACGAGGTTGGAGACGTTTGAAGAAGCCCGAATAATCTTGGTGTTCCATATTGTTGGCACTCTTATGGAATTATTTAAAACCCAAGTTGGTTCGTGGGTCTATCCTGAAGCAAGCCTGTTGCGGATACTGGATGTCCCGTTGTTTACAGGCTTTATGTATGCGTGTGTGGGGAGTTATATCGCACGGGTCTGGCGCATTTTTGACTTTCGGTTTCAGCGCTTTCCTCCGCTGAAATGGCAGGCTTTGTTGGCAGTTTTGATTTATGCTAACTTTTTCACCCATCATTATATCATGGATGTGCGCGGGGTTTTATTTGTTGCCTCAGTCGTGTTGTACGCGCCTTGCATGCTCCGTTACAAACCGGATGAGAAACATAGGCCTATGCCATTGATAATTGGCTTGTTTTTGGTGGCGTTGTTCATATGGTTTGCTGAAAACATTGGAACCTTTACCCGAACGTGGAGCTACCCGGGACAATCCGGGCAATGGCATATGGTGTCACCGGCAAAACTTGGATCATGGTATTTATTGATGCTGATTAGTTTTGTGCTGGTGAGTTGGATACACAGGCCCATACAAAAATGGCGAGGCGTTGAAAGTTAGCTTAATCGACGCGCCACCTAGTCGACACGCCATGGCGGAAAACGGCGATGTTCGCCCGCAGTATAAAGCCGTATTGTATTGCCTGAGGGATCAAAAATATCCGCTTCACGCCAAAGCCAGTCTTCCGTCTTGGCCGGGTTTAGCGGTGTGATATTATGTTCTTTTAGCTCGAGAAGATAAGCATCAAGATCATCGACCTCGAAATAGATGAGTGGCCACGTGCTTGAGGGCGTCCAATCCTCTGTGACTTCGTGTAGGGAGAGCGTATCCGGTTCTCCGGTATTTGGTGTTGGAAATTCGAACCGCACATAATGCGGGGCGGACTCTACAATCAATTTTAGGCCGAGGGCTTGGTAAAAACCAATAGAGGCAGCCATGTCGACTGCCCCTAGGGTTACTTGATTTAAACGTAAATTGTGTGGACGGGAGACTATGTCATTGCCCGCTCAAAATTTTCAGCAATGGCTTCGAGATAGCTAGTCGTTGACAGCCAACCCTGCTTGTCGCCGACGAGCAATGCCAAATCCTTGGTCATTTGACCATTTTCAATGGTCTGAACCGTTGTGCGCTCTAGGTTGTTGGCAAAATCGATGAGAGCTTGATTGTCATCAAGCTTGCCACGGTGAGCCAGTCCGCGTGTCCATGCAAAGATAGAGGCGGTTGAGTTGGTTGAAGTGGCGAGGCCCTTCTGGTGATTGCGGTAATGGCGGGTCACGGTGCCGTGAGCAGCTTCGGCTTCCATAGTTTTACCATCGGGCGTCATCAGGAAGGATGTCATCAGACCGAGCGAGCCAAAGCCCTGCGCGACCGTGTCGGATTGCACATCACCATCATAGTTTTTACAGGCCCAGATATATCCGCCGTTCCATTTCAGGGCACAGGCGACCATATCATCGATCAAACGATGCTCGTATTGGCCGCCGAATTCTGCAAATTTTTCAGCAAATTCTGCTTCGTAAATTTCTTGGAACGTGTCTTTGAAGCGGCCATCATAGGCTTTCAGGATTGTGTTCTTCGTAGACAAATATACAGGCCATTTGCGTGTAACGCCGTAGTTCAAGACGGCACGGGCGAAGTCCCTGATGGAATCATCTAGATTGTACATGCCCATAGCGATGCCGGAACTTGGGAAATCAAAGACTTCACGTTCGATGGTTTCTCCGTTTTCGCCTTCCCATTTCATAGACAATTTGCCTTTGCCGGGAACGAGGAAGTCGGTGGCTTTGTACTGGTCACCATACGCATGACGCGCGATGACAATCGGTTGTGTCCAGCCCGGAACAAGACGGGGTACATTGTTACAGACAATCGGCTCGCGGAAAACAACGCCGCCAAGGATATTGCGGATCGTTCCGTTTGGAGAGCGCCACATTTTCTTGAGGCCAAATTCTTCCACTCTATCTTCGTCAGGGGTGATGGTTGCGCATTTGATGCCGACATTGTATTTTTTAATCGCGTTTGCGGCGTCGATGGTGATTTGGTCATCTGTTGCGTCGCGGGCTTCAACGCCAAGGTCATAATAGTGCAGATCAATGTCCAGATAAGGCAGGATCAATTTGTCTTTGATCAGTTGCCAGATGATGCGGGTCATTTCGTCGCCATCAAGTTCGACGACCGGATTTGTAACTTTGATCTTAGCCATATTTGCCTCTGTTGTTTTTTGTCTGTTCCTGTAATGGAAAGACGTCTATTAAATCTTGACCGCTCTTAGCACTGAATGTTTTGTTTTTAAAGTGCAAGCTTGCTTCGTTTAAGGAAAAAACATGGGAAAAACCCTGAAAGATCAGATGGGACAAGTCATCGTGCCCAAAACGGTGAAAACCCCGCCGCCAGCGGTTATTTTAGTCAATCCACAGCTCGGACAAAATATAGGCGGGGCTGTGCGGGCCATGCTTAATTTTGGTCTTAGCGAGCTCAGGCTTGTCGCGCCCAGAGACGGGTGGCCAAATCCTGCGGCTGTATCGATGGCGGCAGGGGCGCTCAATGTGCTTGAGAACGCAAAGGTTTACGAGACGACAGAAGACGCTGTGGCCGATCTTACATATTTAATGGCGGCGACAGCCCGCAGGCGTGAATTGGAAGTGCCAGTTGTGGGGAGCAATGATGCAGGGGCACAGTTTCGGGCTTGGCAGGGGGCAGGGCATAAAACGGGGATTTTATTCGGGCCAGAGAAAGCCGGCCTGACCAATGAGGATGTGGTGTTGGCGGATGCTATTCTGACCTATCCGATTAACCCTGCGTTTCAGTCCTTGAACTTGGCGCAGGCCGTGGGGGTGTTTTCGTATATCTGGGCATCTAGCGAGGGGGCCGCGCCTCCAGCTGTTTTTCAAGAAAATATCAGTGTGCCCGCACGGCGTGAAGACCTTGTGCGGATGATGGAGCATTTTGAGGTCGAGCTTAAAAATGCCGGGTTCTTTTATCCCGAGCAAAAAAGCGCTTTGATGAAGCGCAATATTCGCGCACCTTTTATACGCGCACAAATGACAGAGCAAGAGGTTCGTACCATGCGCGGTATGATTAAAGCGCTTGTGCAGGGGCGGGGCCAGAAGAAGGTTAAATAGCCGGTTTTGCAGGCTTCCGAAGGGCATCCGCGACAAACAAGATGACCGCACTCCATATGAAGGCGAAGCAGATCAGGCGGGCAGGAGATAGGGTTTCACCATAGTAAATACCGACAAGAAACTGTATGCTTGGGCCGATGAATTGCAAAAACCCAAGCGTTGATAATTTAAGTCGGCGGGCGGCAAAGGCAAAGGCCACGAGCGGTATAACCGTGATAGGACCTGCCAACACAAGCAATATATCTAGGTGGGTATCCCCATGCATAAATGTCAGCGCGCCCTTATTGTGGAGCCAGACAAGATAGCCGAGGGCGGGCAGGACAAGCACAATCGTTTCGATGAATAGGCCGGGCATGGCCCCGACATTGACCTGCTTGCGAATAACGCCGTAAATGGTGAAGCTTACGGCTAAGGTTAGGGAAATCCAAGGGATTTGACCGCCGACGATCGTTAAAACCGCTACGCCGATTGTGGCAAGTATAACCGCAAATATCTGGAGTTTTTTTAAGGTTTCGCCCAAAAAAACGACCCCGATCAACATATACATGAGCGGGTTGATATAATAACCAAGGCTGGCCTGAAAAATTTGTTCCTGCTGGATGGCCCATATATATACGCCCCAGTTTATGGCAATCATTATGGCCGACAGCGTGAGGATTGCCAAGATTTTGATATTCGTAAGCGCGCGCAGAACGTCCGGCCATTGACGTCGCGCAATGATGATCAGAGCGCCAAAGGGTACCGACCACGCGATCCGGTGGGCTAGAATTTCCAAGGCCGGCACCGTATCTGTGGCTTTGAAATAGAAGGGAATGAGGCCCCAAAATGTATATGCCATCAGCCCGGCGATCATGCCTAAATTTGCTGTATTATTAGGTGTGGGGTTTGGGTTTTGAGAGGACATGATTCCCACATGTCACAGTTATGTGTGTCTCGCCACTAAAATCTATTCTAGATCTGCTCGTTTTCCTCATCAGGGGTATGAATGTGGGGGGTGGCTTGATTTTTATCTTTTTTATGATCGTATTTCCGCATGAGCCGATTGCGGCGTTTCATTGTGCGGTAGGATTCTGGACGGATTGTTGGTGGAGGTCTGCCAAGATTAAAACCGGAATGACCACCGCCTCTTAAATCACTTCCAGCATATGTAAACATTTGAGAGATTACTCCGAAGATAAACCGAGGAATACATGTAAGTGCGTTCAGACACACTGCTCCAGTTTTTTTGAGTATAGAGGTCGGTTTTTGTGATTTTGGCAATATTTCCCCTTTTTATCTGTTAATCTGTATATGGGGATGATTTACTAAAAAACCAGAGATAGGGGGATGTTAGAACTGGATTCACCCCTTGACTTCCTTTGATACTGACGTAAAAGACCGCATCCCTATTCAAATAGGGGTACGGGTTGGTGTGGTGCCGCCGTTAATATCGCTCTCTAGATAGTCTGGGGAGCCGGGCCACGTCGAAAAGAAGGTGCTTTACGCATGTCTAAACGTCATTCCGCAAAATATAAAATTGATCGCCGTGTTGGTGAAAATATCTGGGGCCGTCCTAAGTCTCCAGTGAATAAACGCCCGTTCCCACCGGGACAACATGGCCAGAACCGTCGTGGTA
This sequence comes from Robiginitomaculum sp., assembly GCA_002733605.1. Taxonomy (GTDB): domain Bacteria; phylum Pseudomonadota; class Alphaproteobacteria; order Caulobacterales; family Maricaulaceae; genus Robiginitomaculum_A. The sequence continues at coordinate 68,313 of NVWK01000013.1, read as the reverse complement.
AGCTTTCCGATTTTGGTACGCAGTTGCGCGCCAAGCAGAAACTTAAAGGCTATTACGGCAATATCATGGAAAAACAATTCCGTGCCATCTACAAAGAAGCGACACGCTTGCGTGGTGATGCATCCGAGAACCTGATCGGTCTTTTGGAATCACGCCTTGATGCGATTGTATATCGTTCAAAATTCGTTCCAACCGTATTTGCAGCACGCCAGTTCGTAAATCATGGCCATGTCACGGTGAATGGCAAGAAAGTCAATATTCCGTCTTACCGTTGTAAAGTTGGTGATGTGATTGAAGTTCGCGAGAAATCCCGCACAATGGCTCTGGTTCTTGAAGCACTGGAAAGCCCTGAACGCGAGATTCCTGAATATCTTGATTTGGATCCAAAATCAATGAAGGTTACTTATGTACGTATTCCTAGCTTTGATGAAGTGCCGTATCCGGCTATGATGGAACCAAATCTGATCGTGGAATTCTATTCCCGCTAAGAGATGGACACAGAAAAGAAAAAGCCCCTGTTTTCAGGGGCTTTTTTTATGTCTATAATTTCACGGCGGGTTTAACTTCGTTGCCATACCAGGCTGTAATCATGATGTAATTTTAGTTTTGTATTTGGAAGGGCTATGACTTCATCTTCGAAATAATAGAATCCGGGCTCGGAAACAGTGAATTGTAAAATGCCGGTATTGCCATTGCGGATACGCTTTTCCTGTTCGCCGATGAATTTACATTTCAACACCTCCAAAACGGGAAATGATTTACATTGTTTGATTTTCGCGTGTAGCTGGGTACCCTTTGGCAAGGCATAGCTGAGCTGGATCGATTGTCCTTGACGTAAATATATTCTGTTGAGCGCAAACGCATCAGACAGTGGGGACAGTAATGTGCGAGGCTTTGAGGCAGGCCTGGTCGAGACAGTTTGCTTGGTCGTTTCTGCGCGCTGGCTGTGGCTGACCCCAACCACTTTGCCCGGGTCTATGAAGGCACCGATGTAAAACAAGCTGCAATATAAAAGAAAAAATGCCGGGACCGAGACGAATACAGTGAGATACATACGCCGAAACGTTCGCTCACGTTTCACGCCCCGTATACGGAGTCTATAGTCTGATTCTTCGACTAAAAGTTTTTGCCACGATTGAGAACGTGACTTTTGTTTGATTTCTAAACCCATAATATCATTAGCGTATTTGCTTCCACATTCCAAATATCTTGGCGTCTATATTAGTGCCAAAATGATTAGAAGATGATTAATTACGGGTTTAAAATCGAAAATACATGAATTTTAGGCAGAAAGGGCAATGCCTTTGTTCTCGAGAAGAGCTTTCAATTCGCCGGTTTCGAACATTTCACGCATAATGTCGCATCCACCTACAAACTCGCCTTTGACGAAGACTTGCGGGATGGTTGGCCAGTTATTGTAATCTTTGATGCCTTGTCTGATGTCCTGATCGTCCAACACATTCACAGATGCATATTCTGCGCCTAAATAGTCGAAAATTTGCACAATTGTTGATGAAAATCCACATTGGGGAAAGGTTGGTGTGCCTTTCATATAAAGGACGATGTCGTCGGCGCTGACGGTTTGTTTAATGCGGTCATGTGCTGTATCGGTCATGTTGTTTCCTGACTTTTTGTAAATTATTTTGCGTGTGTTTCGAGTGCGAGGGCATGAAGTTCGCCCCCCATCTTGCCTTTTAAGGCCGCATAGACCAGTTGGTGCTGGGCAATGCGTGATTTTCCATTAAAGGCAGAACTGGTAATGATGGCTTTGTAATGGTCTCCGTCACCTGCCAGATCAATAAGTTCCACATCGGCACCGCTCAGGGCATCCTTTATCATTGATATAATTTCGTTTGCGTCCATTGCCATGGAATAACACCTTATCAAAATGGTTTCTGAAGCACTGGATTAAGATGCCATATACTCCGGCAACCAGCTTTCATAGACCATATGGGCACCACGGAGGGATAAGTCAAACCCGCCGTGTGCACTTACTCTGTCGCCGCCGATTTTTCCGACCACTTTCGCAGAAATTCCCAGCGTTTGTGCCGTGCTGACCACAGGGTTTACACTGTACTCGTCCACACACAGGAGATAGCGGCCCTGATCTTCGCCGAATAACCATGCATATAATGGCATATCCGGTCCATTGTTTAGGGTCACACCCATGTCATTGGTAAAGGCCATTTCCAACGCAGCCAGTGCGAGGCCACCATCAGAGAGATCATGGACGGCTCTGATACGGCGATCAAGAATAAGCCTGCGCACATAATCTCCATTTATTTTTTCGAGGTGCAAATCAACAGGAGGCGGTGCGTAGACCGTGCTGTCTTCGCGGTTTAAGCCAAGAATGGCTTGTGCGTATAATGAGGCACCCATCCAGCCCTTGGTTTCGCCAATGAGGATAAGGGTGTCACCGTCTTTAGCGCCTGAAATCTCGGCGTGTCTTTGTAAATCGGAGATTAAACCGATGCCGCCAATGGCAGGGGTGGGCGGAATGGCTTGACCATTGGTTTCATTATAAAGCGATACATTGCCGGAAACGATCGGATACTCCAATGCCCGGCAGGCTTCATCCATGCCTTTAAGTGCATACACGAACTGACCCATAATTTCGGGACGTTCCGGGTTGCCAAAATTAAGGCAGTCTGTAATGGCAATCGGCTGGGCACCTGTACAGGTGAGGTTGCGCCATGTTTCGGCGACGGCCTGTTTGCCACCCTCATACGGGTCGGCGCTACAATAGCGCGGTGTGCAGTCTGTTGTAATGGCTATGGCTTTGTTGGTGCCGTGTATACGCACAATGGCTGCGTCTCCCCCCGATTGGGAGCTATCAACGGTGTCACCCATAACGGTGCGGTCATATTGTTCCCATATCCAGCGTTTGGACGCAATATCGGGGCAGGATAACAGGGTTTTTAGCACTGCGTTATAGCTACTCCCGCGTTCATTTGGATCAAACATCGGATCATGTTTCAAAATTTCGCGTTTGATGGGGGAGGTGTAAGGGCGGTCGAGATTGGGGGCGTCATCAGCCAATGGGGCAATGGGGATGTCGCAGACTTTTTTCTTTTTATGGGTTAAAACCAGTCGACCTGTGTCGGTTGTCTTGCCGACTTCGGCAACATCCAAATCCCATTTTTCGAATATTTCGATGGCAATGTGTTCTTTGCCAGGTTTCAACACCATGAGCATGCGCTCCTGGCTTTCGGATAACATCATTTCATAGGGGGTCATGTCAGGTTCGCGTTGGGGCACTTTGTCGAGGTTCATGTGGATGCCCACGCCGCCTTTATCAGCCATTTCAATTGCCGACGACGTTAGTCCGGCCGCGCCCATATCCTGTATGGCAATAATGGCATCGGTGGCCATTAACTCTAGGCAGGCTTCGATCAGGAGTTTTTCGGTAAACGGGTCTCCGACCTGTACGGTCGGGCGTTTTGCATCACTATCATCGTCAAATTCGGCGGAGGCCATTGTGGCACCGTGAATGCCGTCTCGACCGGTTTTTGAACCGACATAGAAGACCGGATTGCCGACACCTTTGGCGGCAGAATAAAATACCTTGTCCGCACGCGCGAGACCCACACACATGGCATTGACGAGAATATTGCCATTGTAGCCGGCGTCAAAATTGGTTTCGCCGCCGACGGTTGGTACACCGACGCAATTTCCGTATCCACCAATGCCTTGGACAACACCGGCGACCAGAGTTTTGGTTTTGGGGTGGGCCGGATCGCCAAAACGCAGAGCGTTCATGTTGGCAATGGGGCGGGCGCCCATCGTGAAGACATCACGCATAATGCCGCCGACACCTGTCGCGGCCCCTTGGTATGGTTCAATATAGGAGGGGTGGTTATGGCTTTCCATTTTGAAAATGATTACGTCGCCATCGTCAATGTCGATCACGCCCGCATTTTCACCGGGGCCTTGAATAACTCTTTTGCCTTTGGTGAGTAATTTCCCCAAATGTCTGCGTGAAGATTTATACGAGCAGTGCTCGGACCACATGACAGAGAAAATACCCAACTCATTTATGTTGGGTTGTCGTCCAAGACGCTCGCAAATAAGCTCATACTCGGACTGTGATAATCCGTGCTCGGCAACAATTTTTGGCGTTATGTTGGTTTTTGCGTTCATTGTATCGACTCCAGAACACTTTTAAACAGTTTCAGCCCATCTGTACCGCCGTGCATAGGGTCTATGGCGCGTTCGGGGTGTGGCATCATGCCGAGTACATTTCCGGCTTTGTTGCTGATACCTGCTATGTCTTTGCTGGACCCGTTCGGGTTACCTTCATAGGTGAATATGATTTGCCCGGATTTCCTCATTTCAGAGAGCGTGTCGTCATCCGCATAATAATTACCGTCAAAATGGGCGATTGGCACCGTGATTTCAGTTTGGTTTTTGTAGGCTTTTGTAAACATAGAAGATGAGTTCACAATGTTTAGTTTTTGCGGTTTGCAGACAAACCGTAAGCCTTTGTTGCGCATGAGCGCGCCCGGCAAAAGCCCGCTTTCGGTTAGGACTTGAAATCCGTTGCAAAAGCCTGCGACAGGTAGGCCGGTCTTGGCTTTACGGACAATGTCTTGAACAATGGGAGAGCGCGCCGCGATTGCGCCAGAGCGCAAATAGTCGCCATAGGAAAACCCGCCGGGGATAACGACAAAGTCTACAGTAGGGAGTGTTCTTTCTTCATGCCAGACCATCTGTACACTACGGCCAGTGACTTTCTCGAGGGCGACAGCCGCGTCTCTGTCGCAATTTGAAGCTGGAAATACGATCACTGCGGTTTTCATATGATGGCCTTAAGTAAGCAAAGGGGGAAACTGGAAAGGGGGCGTTTACTCGACAATTTCGATGCGGTAATTTTCAATGACCGTGTTGGCAAGGAGTTTCTCACACATGTCTTTGACCTGAGTTTCTGCGGCGTCTTTATCCTCGCCTTTTAAATCAAGTTCGATTGTCTTTCCTTGGCGTGCGGCGGTTACGCCATCAAAACCGAGATGGGTGAGCGAGCGGGCGATTGTGCGACCTTGTGGATCGAGAACCCCGGGTTTGAGGTTGATGTGAATGATAGCTTTCATAACTATGTATCTCCATTGGGAACGATGGAAAGGGTTGGGGTGGACTTTTTAGGATTGTCTTTGATAAGACCCAGTCGTGTCGCAACCTCTGTATAGGCTTCTGTAACGCCGCCAAGATCACGGCGAAATCTGTCTTTGTCTAATTTTTTGTCAGTTTTCATATCCCAAAGCCGGCAGGAATCCGGGCTGATTTCATCTGCGAGCAGGATTTGGAAATCTCCGTTTTCATCAGTATGGCGACCAAATTCGATTTTGAAATCGATGAGGCGAATGCCAACGGCTGCAAACATGCCGCACAAAAAATCATTGATGCGTAGGGCCATTGCGGTCATTTCGTCAATTTCAGCCGTGCTGGCCCAGCCAAAGGCGGTTATATGTTCTTCACTGACCAGTGGATCGCCAAGTTCGTCTTTCTTGTAACAAAACTCGATGATGGAACGGGGTAGGGTTTCGCCTTCTTCCAGTCCCAGCATTTTGCATATGGAGCCTGCGGCCACATTGCGGCAAATGACTTCGATCGGAATGATATCTACTTTTTTGATCAATTGTTCACGCATGTTTAAGCGCTTGATGAAGTGGGTCGGGATACCGATCCGGCCAAGACTGATCATAATATATTCTGAAATGCGGTTGTTCAGGGCGCCTTTGCCGTTTAATACCGCCTTTTTTTGCGCATTGAATGCGGTCGCGTCATCTTTGAAATATTGCACGAGTGTGCCCGGTTCCGGCCCCTCATATAAGATTTTTGCCTTACCTTCGTATATTTTTTTACGGCGGCTCATAGTGCACTCTTAAGCGACAGGGGCGAATCGCCCCCTGTAAGCGGGGACAATATCACAACAGGCAAAACCTTCAATCATTCCGCGCGGATTATTTACTGTTTTTAAAAGATATATTTCAGTGTTTTGTTAGAATTATTGTGGTGTTTTTCAAACAGATTTGTTAGAAACAAGATTGATCAATTTCCGTATGGAGCCTGTAATGACTAAATTTGATGACCGCGAGCACGCTTTTGAAAAAAAGTTTGTGTTGGACGCCGAGCAAAAGTTTCGCGTAGAAGCGCGCCGCAATAAAATATTGGGGTTATGGGTTGCCGGTTTGTTAGGGAAAGCGGATGCGGCGGCTTATGCGCTTGAAGTTATCAAGTCTGACATGGAAGAGCCTGGGGATGAAGATGTGTTTCGTAAAGTGAAGCAGGATTTGATTGCCGCGGGTAAAAAAATCCCCGATGTGGAAATCCGTGAGCGTATGAATGTGCTTATGACGGAAGCCCGCACCCAGATCATTGCCGAAGCCAATAAATAAAACTTATTGACAGAATGCCTGTGGTGACTTCCTTGCTGTATAGGCCCCTTGTTGTACGGGTCTCTTATTGTACAGGAGGGTTTGCGGCTGGGCAGGTTATATCGAATGTGGACCGGTTTACGACCGCATAGGTTTTTAAATTTCTGATATGAGCGGTCATTGCACCGACATCATATAGCATATTGACGCAGCCAAGCGTGGCCTTTGTATCTGCGTCTATGATGGCGGCGAAACCCGTTACGCCCATCCATTTATTGTATTGTGCCACAATATTATGATCGAATGCTGCGTGAGCGCTCCGCTCAGAAAGTAGCGAATTTGTAATGTCGATGACAATTTGCTCGATCTCGGGGTCGCGGAGGGTTGCAAGGGCGTGTTTTAAATTCGGTTCAACAATTTTGCAGGGCCCGCACCAATCGGCTCTGAACATGACAACATATATTTCGGGTTTTGGGAGAGCATTGGTCTGATTATGGGCATAGGCAGGTACAGTGACAAGTGTTAAATATGCCAAGATTGCCGTACAGAATATATAGTGCACAAAGCGTTTCATACGGATCCTTTACCCTTCACAATATGTGCAGGGATTTTTACTAACTACACGGTATTTATGCCGTATGCCTAGTAAACTTAGCGTGAGTGCGCAAAAGACCCGGTTGTACCGGGCCTTTTTTGGCATTTGTTAGTCAGTAGAATTAATTGCCGTAATCTATATTTTGTGCCGGTGGGCAGCGAAACCGGGACGCGCGATTTGAAACTTGGTAATCGCTCGGCAGGCCTGCTGCGGACTTGATGAAGTTCGCCATATTATAAGCACTATCTTGGGCGCTTACACAGCCGATTGTGAGGCGTGTATGTGCATCGATAACGGCAACGAAACCCGTCTTGCCGACCCATTTATTGAATTGGGGCACGATGTCCCGGTCAAAAGCCGTATGGGCACTTTTTTCCCACAAGATGGGGCTTGTTGTGTCAATGACAATTTCTGCAACGGCACGGCTATTGACCATACGCATTGCGAAATGGAGTTGTGTTTCCATCACGTCACAGGATTGGCAATTGTCTGCGCGGAATTTTACGACATAGACATCCGGGCTGGCGGCATATGCATTTACAGAATTGAGTATAAAGAGGGCAGCCCCCACTAAAGCAGTTAATTTGTTCATGGTTTTATCCTTAGGTCTTTGATCTCTTGAAGTATTTTTGTTTTTATTGTTGAGAGCTGTATAAGGAAAAATGGTTATTATTTAGCCAACACGGCGCTAACTCTTCATTTACAATAAAAGGTTGTGCGCTTATTTCGGGCTAACCGATTGAAAGTCTCAGTTAAAAAACTCTGGAAAAAATTTGATCAACCTGCGCGAAATGGTATTCAAGGTCGAATAATGCCTCGATTTCCTCGTCGGATAAATGGGTGTTGACCTTTTCGTCGGCTTTCAAAAAACCAAGGAATTCACCTTCGCCGTGCCATGTCCTCATGGCATTGTGCTGGACAAGCCGGTAGGCCTCTTCACGGCTGACACCTTTTTGGGTCAGGGCGAGGAGAACCCGTTGCGAGTTATGTAGCCCGCCGAGCTTGTTTAAATTGGCCAGCATGTTTTCAGGGTAGACCAACAGATTTTCAATCACGCCGGCTAGCCTGTGCAGGGCAAAATCAAGATGGATGGTTGTATCGGGAGCAATGCCGCGTTCGACCGAGGAGTGAGAAATATCACGCTCATGCCAGAGGGCTACATTTTCCATTGCCGGCGTGACCGACATGCGCACCAAACGGGCAAGGCCGGTTAGGTTTTCGGTCAATATCGGGTTGCGTTTATGGGGCATTGCGGAAGAGCCTTTTTGGCCTTTGGAGAAAAACTCCTCGACTTCCAAGACTTCGGAGCGTTGCAAATGACGGATTTCTGTCGCCAGACGCTCGATGGAGCTTGCACAGACGCCGAGGGCGGCGAAATAGGCGGCGTGGCGGTCACGGGGGATGATTTGTGTTGAAATCGGTTCGACTGTCAGGCCGAGTTTTTCGGCGACATAGGCTTCGACCTTGGGGTCAATATTGGCAAATGTACCGACAGCTCCTGAAATTGCACAGGTGGCGATCTCGGCACGGGCGACAACAAGTCGTTCCCGACAGCGGGAAAATTCGGCGTAGGCTTGGGCCAGTTTCAGGCCGAATGTTGTCGGTTCGGCGTGAATGCCGTGGCTGCGCCCGATTGTTGGCGTGAACTTATGTTCCAGTGCACGGGTTTTTAATGCGGCCAGTACGCGGTCCATGCCGACCAAGAGCAAATCGGTCGCGCGGGCAAGCTGTACGGACAGGGTGGTGTCGAGCACATCCGAAGAGGTCATGCCTTGATGAACAAAGCGGGAATCTTCACCAATGAATGTGGCCAAATGGGTGAGGAAGGCGATGACATCATGTTTAACTTCACGCTCGATCTCGTCAATTTTCTCGACAGAAAATTTGGCAGCACTGCCTTTTTCCCAAATATTTTTGGCGGCAGATTGCGGGATTACCCCTAAATCGGCAAGGGCGTTACAGGCATGGCCTTCGATCTCGAACCAGATTTTGTATTTGCTGGCTTGTGACCAAATTTCGACCATTTCGGTGCGGGCATAACGTGGGATCATAGTCTCTCTCTATCCAAGCCTAACGCTTACTTTTGAAGATGGAAAACTTCATATTTCAGGGGCGTAATAGGCTAGTTAGGGGAATTTGCAATCCCTTCATTTCTCGTTTTTGCATCGGCCCAGTCTTTGGGAATATACTTGGCGGTCAGGAAGAAGCAGATTGCAGAGAACACAAACATGATGGACACGCAAGAGAAGGCAAGACGAATAGCCATTAAGTTATCATGATCAACCAAAAACTTGTCGATAAGAATGCCTGTTATTGTCGGGCCGCCGCCTAAAGCGATCATATTGAGAATAAAGAAGAACAGGGCTGTGGACAGGGCGCGCATGTGAATGGGGGCCAGCGTTTGGGCAATGGCGAAGCTGGGGCCGAGATAGGCGCCAAGGCAGACCAAAAAGAAGGATATGAGGGCCAGATGTGTCCAGACTGTTGTTGTCCATAATGCGGCAAGGCCAAGGGGTAAAGCCAGCAATACGGCAAAAGCAGGTACCAATCCGTAAGCTCTGATATTGGTTTTACTCCATTTATCGGTTATTTTCGCCCCAAAATATGTGCCGCCCGCATAGGCAATCCCGTTAATGACGCCGAGGGAGATCATCAAGGTTTGAAAATTAAAGTCCGGGTCAAGACTGATCAGGTATTTGGTCTGAAATGCGGACAGGGCGTAGGCCACGAATGAGGCGGTTGCGATGCCCAGACACATGGTCCACCAAGAGGGTATGGTCAAAAGCGTTGCAATGGATTCACGAAATGGCGCTTTGGGCGGCAAAACATTGTCTTTGGCTTCCATTGCGCCGCGCACGGGTTCGCGCAGGACAAGTCGTACAATTAGGGCCAAGCCAATGCCGACAACACCTAGGATGACGAAAATTTTCCGCCACGGGACATTTTCAGTTGATTGCCCGGCAATCATGGCGACGACGAAATAGGCGAACATAATGCCGACAGGAATACCCAGCGAGTAAATCCCCAGAGCGCTGGCGCGTTGTTCTTTTGGGTAGTAGTCGGAGATAACGGAGTGAGAGGGTGGGCTGCCACCTGCTTCGCCGATACCGACCCCCATTCGGGCGAGACCGATCTGCAGGAAACTTGTCGCGAAACCGGTGAGAGCTGTAAATCCGCTCCAAACAGTAAGTGCGATTGCGATAATATTGATCCTGTGCAGGCGGTCGGCCATGAGGGCGATTGGAATGGCAATCAGGGTGTAGAAAGTGGCAAACAACAAGCCCGTCAACATGCCGACTTCTGTATTGGTGAGATTAAGATCGGCCTGAATGAAGGGCGCGAGGATGCCGACGATTTGCCGGTCAATGAAGTTGAACGCATAGACAAGGGTCAGTAAGAGCAAGACCAGCTTGCGGTAATTTTTATCTGTTGTCATGTTCTTCCCCTGTAGTGTTTTTGTTTTTTACATTAAGCCAAGTGTTTTGAAGCTAACCGTATCGTTGCGGCCAATGATGAGATGGTCATGAACGCTTATATTTATGGCTTTGGCCGCAATGATGATCTGGTTTGTCATGTCGATATCGCTTTTGCTCGGTGTTGGATCTCCAGACGGGTGGTTGTGGGCGAGAATGAGGGCGGCAGCACCAAGCTCCAGTGCGCGTTTGATCACTTCGCGCGGGTAGACGGGGGCGCGGTCAATCGTGCCTTGTCCTAAAATTTCATCTGCGATCAGGCGGTTTTTACGATCCAGAAACAAAACCCGAAACTGTTCTTTATTCTCGAACTGCATGACGGAGCGACAGTAATCAAGCAAGGCGGACCAAGAGGACAAGACAGGGCGATGCATGATGGTTTGCTTGCCGAGCTTGACGGCACCGGCTTGTAATATTTTTAAATCCAGAGCGGCTTTTGCGTTCAAACCTTTAATCTCGGAGAGTAGGGGTAGGGGGGCGGTAATAACCTCGGCAAAGCTGCCAAATTTTTCGATCAAATCTTTGGCAATCGGTTTGACATCCCGGCGCAGAATGGAACGAAACAAATAAAGCTCGAGCAGTTCGTAATCTGCGAGGGCCTCGTTTCCGCCTTCGAGAAACCGAGTCCGTAGCCTGTCTCGATGCCCATGGTAATGGGGTTTTTTTGGTGTGCTCGTCTTCGGGTCCGTCATAAGCACTTAAGCGTAAGGAGGGCGGTCAAGACCGGCAGGCGATTTTGTGAAAATCTCGACGCCGGTGGCGGTTACCCCTAAAGAATGCTCGAACTGGGCGGTTAGTTTTTTGTCGCGCGTTACGGCTGTCCAGCCATCTGCAAGCACTTTGGTGTCGGGGCGCCCTAGGTTTATCATGGGTTCTACGGTGAAAAACATGCCTTCTTTCAACACGTCTCCGTGGCCAGCTGTGCCAAAATGCAAAATATTTGGCACGTCATGAAAAAGCCGGCCTAATCCGTGACCGCAAAAATCTTGCACGACTGAACAGCGTTGGCTTTCGGCAAATTGCTGTATGGCCGCGCCAATATCGCCGGTCGTGTTGCCGGGTTTGATCTGGGCAATGCCTAGCATCAGGCTGTCATAGGTAATGTTGATGAGGCGCTCTGCTTTGCGGTTGATGGTGCCGACAGAATACATGCGAGAGGTATCGCCGTGCCAGCCATCAAGGATACAGGTGACGTCAATATTGACAATATCGCCGTTTTTAAGGCTTTTTTCGTTGGGAATACCGTGGCAGACAACATGATTGATTGATGTACAGAGCGTATGTTTATAGCCGCGGTAGCCAAGGCATGCAGGCACAGCACCGTGATCAAGAAGGAATTCGCGCGCGGCCGTATCAATGGCCTCAGTGGTGGCACCGGGTTTGACCATTGGGGCCACCATATCCAGACAGGCGGCGGCGACATGGCCAGCCTTGCGCATGCCTTCGAAATCGGCGGCGCTATGGATTTTAATTGAGCCATCGCGGCTAAATTCTTCCGCGTTGGCTTCACTATATCCGGTTTCAATCAGGTTCATGTCTGTTCTCTTGTCTGTTTTTTCTGGGTTCGTATTTATACAATGCGTACCGGAGTGGTTATGTATATTTCCTGTGGGGTTATCTTACACGCATATGCCAAGCTCTCAAGTCCTGACTTTTGCGCTTCAATTCTGGCCTTTTCATAGGCGGGGTCAATATCTTTGGCAATTGTGAAGCGCTGACAATCCTCTCTTTGTATCACATATAACATCACGGCGCGCGCGCCTTGTTCGGCCATGGCCTGTAATTCGCCTAAATGCTTGGTGCCCCGCGCTGTCGGGCTATCGGGGAACTCGGCTAGTCCCTGAATACGCGAGAAGGTTATGCTTTTAACCTCGACATAACAGGGGGGATGGCCTTCGCGTTCCAGTAGAAAGTCAATGCGGCTGTTTTTGCCGTACTTTACTTCCGGGCGGATGGCGTCATATCCGGCAAGCTCGGGTATATGATCTGCTTTGAGGGCCTCTGCCACCAATTTGTTCGGCCAATTTGTGTGTATGCCAACCAGAACGCCGTGTTCAGGCTCTTCTATAATGTGCCAGTCATATTTTAGCTTGCGCTTCGGGTTATCTGTCTTGGCGACCCAGACGGGGCACCCTGGTGCTTTCAGGCCCGCCATTGATCCGGGGTTGGCACAATGGGCCGTGATGTGTTCGCCGTTTTCAAGCTCTATATCGGCTAAAAAACGTTTGTAACGCAGGACTAAACGGCCTTTGAGGAGAGAGGATGTGAATTTCATAAGGCTTGTATGCGAAAAAAATGCAGTTCTTGCAATTTTTAACTGGCATTCGCGCAATTGTTTGCCATATTGCGCTCCTTAGCCAAGACGTTTCCAAAACGCACATGCGGGCGTGGTGGAATTGGTAGACACGCAAGACTTAAAATCTTGTTCCTGTATAGGAGTGCCGGTTCAATTCCGGCCGCCCGCACCACTTTTTCTTCTTAATTTTACATAAGTCATTGAAATATAACAATATATTTTACTGCTTAGAGGCTTTGTTGCAAAAATCTATATTTTGTGGGTCATTTTGTGTGTCAATGTGTTGTAATTTCTGCATGAGAAACCAAGATGCATACCTGATGAGGCGCAATGAGCGTTACCATTATGAGCGTAGGCGCTGACGTCAGACAATTCCTCACATGACATCAATCATTCATTCACGGCAGTAAATTACGAGTTACTTCCTGACGGGTCAGTGTATTTAAAACGTTAGCCTTAAAACCCTTTTTGACATCAAGGCAATATTCGATGTTCCCGGTCTCTTTGAGCTTGACCAGAAGCTCTACTCTCCTTGAAAAGCCATGGCTTTTAATTAAGTTACCGACTGCGGGTTTGCAGTTAAACTGTGATGGGTCTGCAGTAAACGAAACAGCCATTAGATCAAAGGGGTGAAACCCACGTACATCTGTAGTGAGCCGCCAAAAAAAACCCCAACGCCGGGATCGTTTAGCGACCCACCTCGCCCCCATATCAGAGGACGCAAGATATTTTAGATCTGATGGACTTATTGTCAGTTTTTGCGCTATTTCGAATGGTAGTAAAGTGATTGGTATGTCAGCGTCTAGTACCCGCTTAAAGGCTTCTAAATCCTTCCGAATATTCAGATCACGAAAGCCCAAAATACTGCCTATTGGGCGTAAGGGTCCCGTAGTTCGTTGGCCGCCAACGACTACTATACTCTCAATGTTTGCCACAAGTTCCGGACGCCAATCAATTAATAAGGCAATATTTGTTAGCGGTCCGAGGGCAATGATCGTGACTTTCTCATGCGTTAATTTTTGTGCCAAGGCCATTACAGCTTCATTTAATTTTTTGTCAGATATTTGGCTGTACTTTTTATTTGCACCTTTATGTGCAATTAATTCTACGGGCGAACCACCCGAAGTATTCGTATTAGAAAATACGTCCTGAATACTCTTTATAGCTGTTGAGGACGTGGTGTTCCCATGTACTGAACTTATGCCAAGGATATCCAAGTAGGGAGACTTTATGGCGTATAGAATTGCCCAGCAATCATCAGGATCCAAGATCAAAGTTTTACCAGAACAAGCCGCATCTGTGTCGATCCAAACCGACTTAGCGACAGTATCCTTCCATGTGATATCCTTGAGTTGAATATTTCCCACTAGTGGCCCATTTTCGGGGAGAGAAACGCATCCGCCAAGCAAAGTTGCTAGTATGTAAGCCCAAGCTTTAATGACGGCTACCAAGGCTTAGGTCTTCCAATTCCAAGCTGTTCGTATAATATAAATCAAGGCGGATATTTTGATAGTCATGAAGAAAATATTATCTAAATCAGGCTCCAAGTTATTCATCCCGATAACTGCCATGGTAAAAACAGCTGCGATTATATTTACCCACTGACCAATTTTTTTATCGGCAAAAAGCGTTAGGACTGTCATTAAGATGGGCACTTCAATCATTACTCCGCCCAGCAACATCAGCTGCTCAGTTATTTCGACCCCATTTACAGTTCCCTCCATCATTTGGTTTAGCATGCCAGGCCTAGCCAGTTCATGAAAATCCCGAGCCAAGAAGTTGAGAACAACGAACACCCACATTAGTGAAAGCCTAGTTCTGATGGTTGATGAGGAGTTATGCATTTCTTCCCCCACGTTTTTGACCGTGAACAGAGACCAGTTGATCAATTTTACTTTTGGACACAACGAAAAACATTGCCTTATCTTGTGATGCTTCCCACTCATGTTCGACCTTGAATTCTGTATTTAAAAAATAACCAATTAAATCTAATTTAGTGAAGACTTTTACAAATGGCATAATCCGTAAAAAACGCCCTATTGGAACAAGATGGCGGACCCAAGGTGTCTTATCGCCAATACAATGCGTGCTTGAGATAAAAACGCCGCCGGGTTTTAAGAGCTTGTTCACTCGAGCAATGGCTTCTTCGGGGTCCCTCAAAAGGTGCAAAATACTCATCCCTAAGATCACATCAAATGAACCGTTTTCCATTCGAATATTTTCGATCGCACTGACTTCGAAGGTGACGTTAGTTGTATCCATTTCTTTGGATTTCGATTGAGCGATATCGATCATTTTACGGGAGTAATCAATGGCGAGGATATGCTTGACTTTAGAAGCGTGATGAAGCGCGGTTGATCCCGTGCCGCACCCGAATTCCAACACTAACGATTCTGGACGCAGAAAAGTTTGTGTTTCGTTTAACTTGTATTCATATGATTCGAGATCATCTATACGTTTTCTAGAATATTTTAATGCAATTTTATCCCAAAAATGCATCGACAAACTTATTGGGAGAGCCGTTGAATTTGATGATTTTGATCCATCTATTTGGTTGTGTTCGCTCATTTTTTCTTTCCAATAGTATAAGGGAACTACATCCCTATTAGTGACAATTCTAAATTTACTCATAGAAAAATCGAATGTACATTGCGCTTTTTTCGTTAACGCTTATACGTAAAACGATGAAGGACCCACTGTTGAAATTTGACTGGAATCAAGCTAGAGCATTTCTTGCTACGGTGGAGAAAGGGTCATTATCTGCTGCCGCCAGATATCTTGGTAAGAGACAGCCCACTATTAGCCGCCAGGTCGCAGGGCTAGAAGAGTCATTAGGGATCGTTTTGTTTGAGCGAGTCGGCCGCTCACTAGTTTTAACTACGCCGGGTATCCAATTATTCGATCATTTTAAATCTATGGGCCACGCTGCAAAATTAGTAACACTTGCGGCCGCAGGCCAGTCACAAGCATTGGAAGGTCGGGTATCCATAACTGCTACAAATGTTTTAGCGACTGAACATCTGCCGCCAATCCTAAAAATTATCAGAAAGCAAGCTCCTGGCATTGTAATTGATATACATGCTACGGATCAAATTCGTGACTTGATGAGACGAGAGGCAGATATTGCGCTTCGTCATAACAGGCCAGAGGGGCCGGAATTAATTGGAAAATTGATTGCTGAAATACCTCTGCAGCTCTACGCATCAAGTGAATATTTGAGTTTACGGGGTTATCCAAAATCGATTGCCGATCTTTCCGAGCATGATTTTATTGGCTTTGAACGTCCAGAAATACTCATTTCCTATTTGAAAAATATGGGAGTTTTACTTGAATCCAACAATGTAAACATCCTTACCCAGAGCGGGACATTGGTTCTATCTCTTATAAAGGAAGGTTTGGGAATCGGAATTATTTCTAAAAAAATAGCAGAGAAAAACCCTAATCTTGAAATAGTTCTTCCTGCAATAGATACAATAAAAGTCCCTTTGTGGCTAGTTTCGCATCGTGAGTTGCGGACTAGCCAGAGAATCCGATTTGTATTCGACATTTTGTCAGCCGAACTTCCGAAAATAATCAAGTAATGGAATGGATGGTATATTTTAGCATTTGATGCGCCCCTAGATTTGTAGGCATCTAGTTTGTTACAATTGGAAGCAAGGAGATTTACAAATGGGAACAGGAATACGATATACAGATGAGTTTAAGCGAGACGCTGTGGCACAGGTTAAGGAACGTGGCTATTCGGTTAAAGATGTATCGGGGCGGTTGGGGATCAGCACTAAATCAATGTACGATTAGGTCAAACAATTTCATAACTCAGGGCCGCTGCAGGCTGA
This sequence comes from Robiginitomaculum sp., assembly GCA_002733605.1. Lineage (GTDB taxonomy): Bacteria > Pseudomonadota > Alphaproteobacteria > Caulobacterales > Maricaulaceae > Robiginitomaculum_A. Next base: position 51,742 of record NVWK01000013.1, on the reverse strand, counting down.
TGTGAGATCAGGCGCAAGAGAACCGCCGCCTTACGTCAGCCTTAATGGAGCGCGGCGTTTTAACCTCTAAAAGCTCCCGCGCACCTTTGTGCCTAGCCTTCCCAGCGGCGCTTGCGAGTTGGTGGACGCCCGGATTGTTCCCTGACAAAGAATAAAGTCAAAATTTTGAGACACAGTATAAGCATATTCAAGGCATGCTGTGGCGAGTTTACTACGCTTTAGCAGGCCCTGTTCTCAGAGAGCATAAGCGTGCGTAAGGCGTTATCTTTGTGTGATTTAGATGTTTGATGAGGAGGCGATCTTGTTGCAAAGGATTTAAAATCTCGTTGCTGTAAAGATGTGTGGGTTTTATTTCGGGCGTGTGTTTTATCTTCTTTTGTGAATCATGAACGTCTTATAACTCATTGTAATCGCGTTATTATTTGTTGTGATTTCTCACAATGTATAAGTCGACGTGAATGAAATTTTTCATATTCAGAAACGGCTTGCAAGCCTCCTGCAAATCACACAATGGTTTCCCAATAGCAAGAAGCCGCGCTCTAATGAACGCGGCTTCTATATTTATTTATGTTTGGTGTCGTCTTGATTTAACACCAAAGGTGTTGACTAAAATCTCTTCGTAATGTTTGCGAAGAAAGTACGTCCACCAAGATCATAACCAATACCACCAAGAAGGTTTAGGCCATTATTATGGGTCAGTGGTGGTGCAGTGTCGAACAAATTGCTTACACCGACACGGACAACAACTGTATCACGTGACCAGTTGAAGGATGCGGTGTGTAACCAGTAGTCAGCAAGGTCATCATAAGACAGACACGGTGTATCACCTGCTTGTACACAAGGCGAGAAGCCAGATGTTACAGGATCTTCCGGATCAGCATTGTCTTCAATTTGACTGCCGATGTAACGAGTTTGGAATACGAAGCCGAAATCTTTCCAATTTATTACACTTGTCATAGACAGACGCCATACTGGATTACCAAACTCGCCCAAATCGTCATCAATATCCGTACCGTCAACTGTGATTTGCTCTTCCGTTTGTGTCAGAGATTGAGTTGCCCGGAGTATAAACCCGTAATCAATCGGTGCGTCCGTAAATGGTGCGTTAAATTCGTAGTTAAACTCGGCATTATAATCAATACCTTCTACAATTTGTTCACCCAAGTTTTGGTTAAGCGCTGAAACGAATGTCACTTCTCCAGATGTATCCACCAATGGGTCACGTGGTGCACGTGTGATGAATGCACAAGTCGGATCGCTTAAGCCGATAGAGTTATAACACCGGTTAACGATTGTATTTGCACTCAGAGAGTCGACTTCATCTTTAACAGTGATCTCAAAATATGTCACAGCAAGTTTGAGGTCAAACTTATCCGTCCATGGCTGATCAAACACCGCACCCAAAGATATAGCATTAGAAGTTTCAGCTTTTAGATCTGGGTTAGACCCGCTGGCAACCAAGGTTGGTGAACCGAAGAAAACCGGAGAAACACCGCCTAGACCGCGAACTCCAAGTTCGAATGGAGCTGTAGCTGATAGACCGAAAGGCCCGCCGCCATTGAGACAGTTTTGAATAACCGTGGAATCACGGTTCTCAAGTGATGGATCATAATTACGCGTATCCGGCGTATTTGGATCATTATCAAAGTCTGTAAACGGAACAGTAATACCGGGTACGCGACATGGATCACTATAGCCTGCAGGAGCAAAGCCTGTAACGCTCCCGCCGAATTGCTCGCCCAGATTAGGCGCACGGAAAGACGTACCGTATGTGCCTTTGAAGGTGAACCATTCTACAGGTGAGTACAGTCCTTTAATGCTGTAAGTCACTTCTGAACCGAAATTGTTTTCGCTTGTGTAGCGAGCCGCACCATTGAGGGTTAAATCATGGGCAAGCGGATGATCTCTAAGAAGAGGGACTTCAATTTCGCCGAAAACTTCGTGAAGTGAACGTGCGCCATTGGATCCTGGATCAGAGGCAAAGCCTAAGAAATCGCCTGACAAAGATGTATATGTTACAATCTCGTCTCTACGATATTCACCACCGAAACCAGCAATGATCATGCCGCCAGTCGGGACTTCGAAAAGGTCGCCCGAGAGGTAACCGGAATAGACGGTTTGTTTAACCGTTGTATCTGTTAGACGGTTCGGGAACAAATAGTCATTGTCGGCTTGGTCTACAAAACGTCCAGTCAACAAGAATGTTGGATCTTGGAAGTCAAGAGGACGACAGCTAACGCCTTGGGACTGGCCAGAGATTGTCCGGTCGTCACAAACATATTCACCTGCAACAGGGTCCCATCTCGTATTGGCGGTCGTTTGCTCCAAACGCGGATTGAAAGGAATACCCTTAATTCTATCCGAACCACTAGAGCGAGAATAGCTTACATAGGTGTCATAGCCCCAGTTGTTCAAGCCGACTTTTTCCATGAAAGGAACTTCGCCACGAAGACCAACGATCATACGTGTTTGTTCAACTCTGGTGTCATTAATAAACTGGTTGCCAAAATACTGTGTAAGATCAAAACCAAATTCGTTCAAAACATAAGTGCCTGGAATTGAAACTCTGCCCTGTCCTTTAGTATTTGTGTTTGTATCGCGAATGGCGTGGGAGGCTTCAAAATAAGCCGTCATGTCGCCATATCCACCTAGGTTATATTCGCCAATTGTGAAAATGGAAGTCCGCTGGAAATCTGGTGAGAATGCCGCTTCTAGCTCTTCTGGGAAGAGGAGAAGTTGCTGACCACCAAGATCATCTGGTCCAAGCAGACCAGCCGTTACAGGGATTGGCACGAAGTTGGCAGGCAGTCCTGGTACATTCGCACCAATTTGCACACCAAAGAATCCAGCCCCGGAACTGATCGCGCCCGCGCCGAAAGAACCGCCACAAGCGTCATAAATCTCACCACTTGCGCCGATCGCATATGTACTTTTACATCCGCCAGCATATGGCTCGTAAAATTCACCAATTGAGCTCTCGTTATAACCGTCAGTCCGGCTGTGTTCTACCGCTAAACCGATAAAGCCTTTGTCGCTAGATATACCAGCTGTGGCTGTGAAAACTTCTTGGTGACCTTCACTACCGGAAAATTCAGGCATTGTCGCAAAGACATCAAGCTGAACGCCGTCAAAGTCGTCGCGAAGGATATAGTTCACAACACCGGCAACAGCGTCAGAACCGTAAACTGAAGACGCGCCGTCTAGGAGTATGTCCACGCGCTTGATCAATGTTCCTGGGATCAGGTTCAAGTCAGGTGCACTTGGAACGCCCCGTACACCAGCAGGTGCCAAACGACGGCCATTGATCAAAACGAGGGTACGTCCTGAAGACAGTCCACGAAGGGATGCAGTTGCAGACCCTGGGCCATTAATGGTTGATACACCCGCAGACGTGGAAACGCCTGTTGATATTTGCTGTCCCTGGACAACAGTTGTTTGACCGAGAAGATCAGCCGCATCAACGAGGCCAAGATCGCGAGCAAATTCACCATCAATAACCTGAAGCGGAGATGCAGATGTAAATACGTTACGACGCAGACGAGAACCGGTAACGATGATTACATCGCCCTGGTCTTCGTCATCTTCTTCAACAGCTTCGTCTATCTGGATAACTTCAACAGGTGTTTCCTGTGCTTGTGCATAGGCTGGCAATGCAAACCCAAGCAATAGGCCTCCCAACATCGTAGAGTGGAATAGGCGTGTTTTATCTAAGTTTTTCAATTGAATCCCCTTCAAACTGGTTCAAAAATATTCTATTGTAGTCAAGGCTACACTCGGAGCGGACACTATTGAATTAAAAAGGGAGTTCAAGGCTCTATATTACAAAATGGCAACTTTAACATTTTTTAATGAACAATGTTGCGAAAATGCAACACACCTCAATATCTGTTGAATAAGGCAGGTATACGGTGTACTTAACCACAAGTGTTATCAGGAGTTTAGTGTGCAAAATCATAAATTTATATTTAGAGTTTTAACTGTCGCGTTTTTCACGGGAACAGCCTTTTGTGCGGCGGCGCAGGTCCCTGATGCCGCGTCGGATATGGCGGCGCCTCCTATGGCTCTATCCAGTGTTTTTGCGTGCCGTACGCTCGATGACGAGCAAGCGCGGCTGAGCTGCTATGATAAGGCCGTGGGGCGTCTGGAGACGGCACAGAAAAGTGGCGACATTATTGCGGTGAGCAAGGCCGATGTGGAAGTTATTGAGCGGGAATCATTTGGTTTTAACATTCCGTCCTTGCCGAAGCTTGGAAAATTATTCGGAGACGCGAAGAATACGGTTGCGAGTGTGGGTAAAAAAGCATTCAAGCCTAAGGATATTGAAAGTGGGCGATCAAATGTTGTTCTGGAAATCTCCAGAACCAAGATATTCGGCTATAAACAGACGCGATTCTATTTGAAAAATGGTCAAGTTTGGCAGCAGGTTGATAACAAAAGGATACGGGTCAGCAAAAAAACGCCCGGTAACGCGCATATAAGAAAGGCCGCGCTTGGTAGTTTCTTGCTGCAAGTCAATGGTCGCGGCCCGGCTATCGGTGTTAAACGTGTGCGGTAATTTGCCTAGCTGAAGATGAATTGCGGGTCTTAGTCCATAGATCATGTAGCGGAATCGATTCAGGGGCCGCGGGGCGTTAGGAAATTTTCCTCTTACAAGATTCGTGTTTTCTGTTATTGTTTGCGTACCGGTTTGTGGGGCTGGTCAGAAGTCGGTGTGTTCCCGCGAGCAAGTATGTGGGAATGCTTATGACACAAAAACCTTTAGATACTGATGTAATATTGCGCACAATTGCCGAGACAGGCTGTTTGGGCAATTCGGCGCGCCAATATAGATTGTTGAAATATTTACTCACTGAACAGGCCGAGGGGCGCGGTACACGTATCAAAGCCTATTCTATCGCCCTTGATGTACTTGGGCGTGGCGATGATTTTGATACGAGTGTGGATAGTATCGTTCGTGTTGAAATGCATAGGTTGCGCAAGAACTTGGCTTTGTTCAATCTGGGCGCAAACGGTTTTACCCTGATTATCCCCAAAGCAAGCTATTTGATCATGGTCACTCCGGCTTTGGAGGCTGGAGACGCTCCTGTCCTTGGCGCGCAACTGGCTGATTCTACAAACGGCATTGCGACGAAACACTTTGGCCGGTTTGCAGTTTTAGGGTTCGGGGCGTTGTTTTTGGCCTTTCTAGGCGCGTTTTCACTAAGCGGCTTTAAGTCCGATGATGAAAAAAATATGGCCATAGCCCACGGATGTTCTGCTGAAGTCCCAAATTTGGTCATCATTCCGACGGTATTTGTCGGTGTATCAAAATTGCATGAAGACGCGACGTTGACGATTGATAATTATTTGCGCACGGCTCTGGTGCAGTATTCAATGGTCAATATCGTCTTTGAGCCGGTTGATTGCAGGGATCAGCCTTCTCCATATTACGCACTAAAAACGGAAATTTTTAGTGCGACTGAACAAAAGTTCATATCTGTCATCGTTGAAAATATGGAACTGCACCAGATTGTTTTTTCTGAAAAGATAAAGATTGATACGTTGGGGGAAAACTTGCCGGAAGATATCGACTGGACGTTTTATAAAATTGCTTCGAAACTGGCACATGCAAGTGGCGCTATTGCGCGGGATGCCCTCACGCGTAAATGGGCAAAACCGGCAAATAGACATGATTATTCCTGCCAGACTTTAATTTATAAATATTCTGCGCTTTATTTGCCGCGATATGATTATCAGGACTCCATTGCCTGTTTGGAGCAAGCCGTCGCCAAGGGGAGTAAAAATGCGAACCTGTATGGCTTGCTGGCAACGTTCTATTTTTCGCAAGCGCGTGGGCAGGCATCACGTGGACAGACATCACGTGGGCAGGCATCGCAGGGGCAGGCATTGAGTGACGCAGAACATCTTATCGAAAAATCTAGGGCGTTATTGAAACGTGCAGAAGCCATTGATCCCTATAATATCAAAGTGTTACTGGCCCGGCTTCGCTTGATACAGCTTCGTTCCGATTACAGTCAGGAGGAGCTAAAGCAGTTGGTTTATACGATTGAACACCAACAGCCCTATAATCCGCATGTTTTGCGGGTGACGGCTCTTGTGAGTGCCTTTACGATTGGAGACTGGGAACATGCGCGGCAGAGCGCACAAACAGCCTTAAAACTCGACCGCACGAAATCTAACCAATATTACTATGTATATCTTGGGTATGCTCTTTTGTATTCAGACCCTAAGGAGGCCTATGATATTTCATTGAAATTATATGAGCCAAATTCAAAAACTGCATTGCTGATGTGTTTGGCAAGTGCAAACAAGGCGGGTAAGGTTGACCGGGCTGAGGTGTACAAACAAGACCTTGCCGCTTTGGGGCTTGAAGAAATATCTGATTATACTGATTATATTGGCTCTCGCGACTGGGAGGCAAAGCTTAATGATGAAGTGATAAAATGGGTGAGCGCCCAAGAGTAAGTCATCAAGAGTAGATCATTAAGCAGTAAGTTATTCTTTGGCCGGCATTTCCAAAATTCTATCGGTTTTGCTGATAGCGGGGAAGAGTTTGGGCCATGTGAGGGCCGCAATAATTGCAACGGATCCCCCCAGTATAACGGCACCAACCGGGCCGAGATAGCGGGCGGCAACACCGGATTCAAATTCTCCAAGCTCGTTTGAGGCCCCAATGAAGATAAAGTCGACGGAGGTCACTCTGCCGCGCATGTTTTCAGGCGTGGCCAGTTGAATGATGGATTGGCGGATATACACCGAAATCATGTCTGCGGCCCCGGTAACAGCCAGTGCAAATGCGGACAGCATTAACAGGTTGGAAAATGCAAAGACCAGGGTACCGACGCCGTAAATGGCGATAGAGATCAGCAAGCTTCTGCCGATGTGGCGGGTTAGGGGTTTGCTGGCGAGGATATAGGCGACAATCGCGGCGCCAAGCGCGGGGGCCGCGCGTAGAAGGCCAAGGCCTTCCGCGCCAACATGAAGGATATCACGGGCAAATACGGGCAAGAGGGCCGTGACACCCCCGAACAGGACCACGACCAAATCCAGCGAGATCGCGCCAAGGACGATTTTGTTGTTTTTGACATAGCTCAGGCCTTCGATAATCATCTCGAAACCACGCACGTTTTTGACGGTTTCATGCTTGGGCGTAGATGCGGTTCCGATGGCGATTGCGGCGAGCATCGTCAATACGCAGACGGTTGAGTAAACATATTGCGGTCCGGCGATATAGATAATGCCGCCAATGGCAGGGCCGCTTATGGCGGAAATTTGATAGCCGAGAGAGTTCCATGCAATCGCGTCCTGAAGCTCGGAACGCGGGACAAGGCGCGGGAAAAGCGAGCTGCTGGCTGCGGGGGAGAAGGCATTGGTGACCCCTATAAAGACAGCGGTTGTAAAAATGAGGGTCAGTGCTGCTTGTGTAGGTAAATATACGGACGCAATGAGGGCGATCGCCAGAAGAATTCTCACAAGGTTGGTGATAACAAGGATGACTTTGCGGTTGAACCGGTCGGCGGCTTGACCTCCGATGAGGGACAACAAAAGCACAGGTAAAAATTGCGCCAACCCGATAAAGCCGAGGAGCAGGGCGGATTCTTCAATGCCGTGATTAAGGCGGGCCAGATCATACACCTGCCAGCCAAGCGCCACCGCTTGCATTTGCCGGCCTGCAGAGTTGAATTGGCGCATGAACCAGTATTGCTTATAGGCTTGATATTTGAAAATGCCGAGTGAAGGAACGAGAGACATTTACGGCCTTGGCTGTCGAATAATTGTGTTCGTAAGCGGATTGTTCTGGTTGACCGGCATATGTTCTCCAAATCTGCCTCTTGTCTATAAGCATAAGGAGAAAATGCAATACGCGTTTAGGAATACCTTGCATTGTTTTAATCGTATTCCCAATGTAAAACGCGTATATAGACTGCTGATTCATATTAAATGTGTGATGCATTATTTACTGCTCATTCAATAAAGGGGACTTTCATGAAATCTCGCGCTGCTATTGCTCTTAAAGTCGGGGAGCCGCTTGTCATAGACGAAGTTGATGTTGAAGGCCCGCAAGCCGGAGAGGTTCTTGTCGAAATCAAGGCCACAGGGATTTGTCATACGGATGCTTTCACTCTGTCCGGTGATGATCCAGAGGGCGCGTTTCCCGCTATTCTTGGTCATGAGGGGGCCGGGATTGTCCGCGAGATCGGGAAAGGTGTGACGTCGCTCGAGGTTGGTGATCATGTGATCCCGCTCTATACGGCCGAGTGTCGCGAGTGCGAATATTGCCTGCATCCCAAAACCAATTTGTGTCAGTCTGTTCGCGCGACCCAGGGGCAGGGGCTTATGCCAAATGGCTCTTCACGTTTTTCTTATAAAGGTCAGAAAGTCTTACATTATATGGGCTGCTCGACCTTTTCCAATTACACGGTTTTGCCGGAAGTCTCTCTCGCGAAAATCCGCAAAGATGCACCGTTCGACAAAGTCTGCTATATCGGTTGCGGGGTCACGACGGGTGTCGGGGCTGTGCTCTATACGGCCAAGGCAGAGTTTGGCTCGCGCTGTATTGTGTTCGGGCTTGGCGGCATTGGTTTGAATGTTATTCAAGGGCTTCGTATGATCGGGGCCAAGCAAATCGTTGGTGTTGATCTCAACCCTGCGCGTGAGGCGATTGCGCGTAAGTTCGGCATGACGGATTTTGTAAACCCCAGTGATATCAAAGGTGATTTGACCGGGTTTTTGGTCGAAATTACCGGTGGCGGCGCGGATTATACATTTGAATGTATTGGCAATACGGATGTTATGCGTGTGGCGCTGGAGAGCTGTCATAAGGGCTGGGGCGAGAGCATTATTATTGGTGTGGCCGGGGCTGGCAAAGAGATTTCCACCCGCCCGTTCCAGCTTGTGACAGGACGGTCATGGCGCGGGACGGCGTTTGGCGGGGCAAGAGGGCGTACCGACGTGCCCGGCATTGTCGATATGTATATGGAGGGGCGCATTAATATTGATGATCTGATCACCCATAAAATGCCGTTGGAAGACATCAATAAGGCATTTGATCTGATGCACAAAGGGGAGAGCATTCGCTCGGTTGTGGAGTTTTAAATGGACGCGATTTCTAGCTATAAGATGTTCGGGGGGACACAATCTGTGTATGCCCACCGCTCGGATGACTGTGATTGTGATATGCGGGTGGCTGTGTATTTACCGCCGCAAGCCAAGGACGGGCCATGCCCCACCCTTGTCTGGCTTTCTGGCCTGACATGTACTGAGGACAACTTCACCGTAAAGGCGGGCGCGCAACGCATTGCGGCGGAGCTTGGTCTTATCCTGATTGCGCCTGACACATCTCCGCGCGGAGATGATGTGGCGGACGATGACGCTTATGATTTTGGCAAAGGGGCCGGGTTTTACTTGAACGCAACGCAAGCGCCGTGGGCGAAAAATTTTCAGATGGAGAGCTATATTCGCGACGAATTGAGCGCATGGATGTGCGAAAACCTACCGGTTGATCCGGGTAGAATTGGCATTTCCGGTCATTCAATGGGCGGGCATGGTGCGTTGACATTACATCTTAAATATCCCGAGCTTTATAAGACGTGTTCGGCCTTTGCGCCGATTGTTGCGCCTATGCAAGTGCCGTGGGGACAGAAAGCGTTGGCGGGATACCTGGGTGACGATAAGACGGCTTGGGAAGCTTATGACGCCGTTCAATTGGTCGGGAAGGGCGCGAGTGGCGCGAATATATTAATTGACCAAGGGTCTGCGGATACGTTTTTGCAAGAGCAGTTAAAGCCGGAAGTGTTCGAAGCGGCCTGTACAGCGGCTGGGCAAGGTTTGACGCTACGTATGCAGGACGGATATGATCATTCCTACTATTTCATTGCGTCCTTTATCGAAGACCATTTGCGTTATCATAGAGCGCGTTTGTAGCGAGAGGATAGATATTCGGGAACAGATATGGCGACCAACTTAGATATAAATCCCGCTTTACAATTTGTGAAAGATACATGCTCGGTTCATGGGAATGCGCCTGAGAAACTTTTGGAAATTCTGCACGATATTCAAAACGCAAAGGGCTATATTCCCAACATTGCCTATGTGGCGATTGCCAATGCGCTCAACCTCTCGCGGGCCGAGGTTTATGGGGTTGTCAGTTTCTACCATGATTTTCGCCAAACCCCTCCCGCACAAAAAACGATTAAGCTGTGCATGGCCGAAGCCTGCCAATCCGTGGGCGCGCGCGAGCTACGTGCCGAGCTGGAAGCCGAGTTCGGCGTAGAAATTGACATAAAAATTCCGGATTCAGAAATCGAGATAGGGACAGTTTTTTGTTTGGGAAATTGTGCTCTCGGGCCTGCGGTCTTGGTAGGTGGACAGGTGTATGGTCGTGTCGATGCCCAGAGGGTGAAAGATATTTTGAAGGGGGACAATGCGTAAAATTTATATACCCCGGGATACGGCCAGTGTTTCCATTGGTGCGGATGTTGTTGCGAGAAAATTCGCGGACGCAGGCTTTACAGTTGTGCGCACGGGTTCGCGCGGGGCCGCATGGCTAGAGGTTTTGGTGGAGATAGAGACACCTAAGGGCCGTATTGGTTATGGGCCGGTACAGCCTCGTGACGTCGAAAACCTGATCCAGTGTGATATTTCAAATGGCGAGGCGCACCCGCTTTATCTTGGCCCTGTTGAGGAGATTGAATATTTCCAGAAGCAAACCCGTATTACATTCGCACGCGCCGGTGTGATTGATCCGTTGTCTGTGGAAGATTTTTTGGCACATGGTGGGTTTCAAGGCCTTAAGAAAGCTGCGGAGTTGGGTCCGAAGGAGATCGTTAAAACTGTGTTGGATTCGGGTTTGCGCGGACGCGGCGGTGCAGGGTTCCCAACTGGCATAAAATGGCAAACGGCCTTGGATGCAAGCCCGAAACAAAAATGTGAACAAAAATATGTCGTATGTAATGCGGATGAGGGGGATGGGGGCACATTTTCTGATCGTCTGCTGATGGAATCTGATCCTTTCGCCTTGATTGAAGGCATGATTATTTGCGGGTATGCGATTGGGGCGACGAAAGGGTATATCTATTTGCGCAGTGAATATCCTTTGACGAAAGATATTCTCACCACAGTGATTGCCAACGGGTATCGTTCGGGATGGCTTGGCAAGGATATTGGCGGGCTTGGTGTTGATTTTGATCTGGAATTACGTATCGGCGCGGGAGCTTATATATGCGGCGAGGAAACCTCGCTCTTAGACAGCCTTGAAGGTAAGCGCGGCATGGTACGGGCCAAGCCGCCTTTGCCGGCGATTGCGGGTCTGTTCGGAAAACCGACAATCATCAACAATGTCATTACGTTAGCCTCTGTACCGGATATTTTTGTGAACGGCGCGCAGAGCTATGCTGCCCATGGTGTGGCGCGGTCTCGCGGGACATTGCCGTTTCAGCTGGCGGGGAATGTGAAACGCGGTGGTTTGGTAGAAGTGCCTTTTGGCACAACATTGCGAGAACTGATCGAAGGATTTGGCGGCGGTACATATTCGGGGCGGCCGATTAAAGCGGTGCAGGTTGGTGGGCCGCTTGGCTCTTATCTTCCGCCGGAATCACTTGACGTGGTGCTTGATTATGAAGCTTTTGACGCGATTGGCGGGGCTATCGGGCATGGAGGTATTGTTGTGTTTGATGATAGCGCCGATATGGGACAACAAGCCCGATTTGCATTTGAATTTTGCGAGCTTGAATCGTGCGGGAAATGCACGCCGTGCCGCATAGGCTCTGTGCGCGGCAAGGAAACGATCGATAAAATATTGGCAGGGGAAAACCCGCACGAGAATCTGGCTCTTTTGGAAGATTTGTTTGAAACGATGGAGCTTGGCTCATTGTGCGCTATGGGCGGGTTGACCCCGAAACCCGTGCGTAGTCTTTTGAAGCATTTCCCGCAAGATTTTGGCGAGGCCGTCATGTGTGCCAAGCAGGGGGCGGAGGGTTGATATGGGCTCCATAAAACAAATCGACTACGGCACCCCCGAACGTAAATCCAAGACTATGGTCACGGCGAAAATCAACGGCATAGCGGTTAGCGTGCCCGAGGGTACATCGATAATGCGGGCTGCGAAACAGCTTGGTGTTGATATTCCGAAGCTGTGTGCCACGGATAGTCTTGAGCCTTATGGGTCATGCCGGTTATGTGTGATTGAAATTGACGGGCGCCCCGGTACGCCTGCGTCGTGTACAACCCCGGTGAGTGCAGGCATGGAGGTGCGCACGGAAAGCCCTAAGCTGGCCAAGCTGCAGCGCGGGGTGATGGAGCTTTATATTTCCGATCATCCTCTGGACTGTCTGACATGTTCTGCCAATGGCGATTGCGAATTGCAGGATATGGCGGGCGTTGTTGGCTTGCGCGATGTGCGATATGGACTGGATGGGGATAACCATCTAGAGGCACCTACCGATACTTCCAACCCGTATTTTTCATTTGAAGCCAGCAAGTGCATCACATGTATGCGGTGTGTAAGGGCTTGCGAGGAAGTTCAGGGTACTTTCGCGCTGACCGTAGAGGGACGCGGGTTTAAATCCGGGATTTCTGCGGGTGTTGCCGAGAGCTTTATGGACAGTGAATGTGTGTCCTGCGGGGCGTGTGTGCAGGCCTGTCCAACTGCTACGCTTACGGAAAACACGATTATTGAATATGGGCAACCGGACAGGGCTGTGAAAACCACGTGTGCGTATTGCGGGGTCGGGTGCTCTTTCATTGCAGAGATGAAGGGTAATCAGGTTGTCCGTATGACACCGGATAAAGACGGAGGGGCCAATGAAGGACATTCATGCGTTAAAGGCCGGTTTGCCTTTGGCTATGCGACCCACAAAGACCGGATCACCAAGCCAATGATACGCGAACAGATTACCGATCCTTGGCAGGAGGTAAGCTGGGACGAGGCGATTGGTTATGCGGCGACGCGGTTGAAAGCCATTCAAAAACAATATGGCCGTAAGGCGGTCGGCGGTATTACCTCTTCGCGCTGTACGAATGAGGAAGTGTATGTTGTGCAGAAGTTTATTCGGGCGGCTCTCGGCAATAACAATGTGGATACATGTGCGCGGGTTTGCCATTCCCCGACAGGCTATGGATTGAACCAGACTTTGGGGACATCTGCGGGGACACAAGATTTCGAAAGTGTCGCACATGCGGATGTGATTGTGGTGATTGGCTCAAACCCGACCGATGCCCATCCCGTATTTGCGTCACGTATGAAAAAACGATTGCGTGAGGGGGCCAAACTGATTGTGGCCGACCCGAGGGCGATTGACCTGGTGCGTTCGCCCCATGTTCAGGCAGATATCCATCTGCCGTTATTGCCGGGCACCAACGTGGCGCTGGTCAATGCGTTGAGCCATGTCGTTGTCACCGAGGGTCTTGTTGATCAAGCATATGTGGATGAACGGTGCGACCTTGATAGTTTTAAGGCGTGGGCGGACTTTGTTTCGGAAGATCGGAATTCACCCGAGAGCATGGGTGAAACCATTGGCGTGTCGTCTGAGGATATTCGCATTGCAGCCCGCCTGTATGCGAAGGGGCCACGATCGGCGATCTATTATGGGCTTGGCGTGACAGAACACAGCCAAGGCTCGACCATGGTGATGGGCATTGCTAATTTGGCAATGGCAACAGGCAACCTTGGTATTCGCGGCGGTGGGGTCAACCCTATGCGCGGTCAAAACAATGTGCAGGGATCGTGTGATATGGGGAGTTTTCCGCACGAGTTTCCGGGATACCGGTCTGTGGCAGATGACGGCGTTCGTAAGATATTCGAAGAGCATTGGGGCGTGAGTTTGGACGCTGAACCCGGATACCGTATTCCGAAGATGTTTAACGAGGCTCTGGGGGGCGCATTCCGAGGCCTGTATGTTCAGGGCGAGGACATTGCGCAATCCGATCCAGATACCCAGCATGTAGAAGCCGCCTTGATGAATTTGGAATGTTTGATCGTGCAGGATTTATTCCTGAACGAAACGGCGCGGTTTGCGCATGTGTTTTTACCGGGCACGAGCTTTCTAGAGAAAGACGGTACATTTATCAATGCCGAGCGCCGCATAAACCGTGTGCGCATGGCTGTGCCGCCCCTGACAGGCAAGCACGAATGGGAGGTTACGCAAGACCTCGCCAACGCCATGGGGTACGCAATGAATTATACGCATTCTTCGCAAATACTGGACGAAATTGCCGAATTGACCCCCGTTTTTGCCAATGTGTCTTTTGCGCGTCTGGATAAGGATAATGGGTTGCAGTGGCCGGTTACCGATGCGGCGCCGGACGGCACCCGAATTATGCATGTTGATAGGTTTGTACGCGGCAAAGGAAATTTCGTTTTAACCGAATTTACGCCAACTACGGAGAAGGCGAACCGTAAATTCCCGCTTTTGCTGACCACAGGCCGGATATTATCCCAGTATAATGTCGGGGCGCAAACCCGCAGGACAGAGAACAATATCTGGTTGGAAGAAGATGTGCTGGAAATCCATCCTTCAGACGCAGAACTGCGCGGGATAAAACACGGTGATCTTGTTATGATAGGCTCTCGAAAAGGGCGGATTAGCCTACGTGCAGACATTACGGAGCGGGTGCAGCCCGGTGTCGTTTACACAACGTTTCATCATCCGGATACGGGGGCGAATGTGGTCACAACCGAAAATGCAGACTGGGCTACGGATTGTCCTGAATATAAGGTCACGGCCGTACAAGTGCGCCTGACCAATATGAAATCGGAGTGGCAGGAAAAACGGGCCAACACTATCGACCTTCAACGTATTGTCGGATCGGTTGAATGACAATTCCCTCTAAAGGTTGCCGGGATATGTCCGGGCATTTGATCGGCGAACAGGGCGTGAAACAGCTAAGTTGGGTATTGCCAGAGGAATGCCCGATTGCGATTTGCCTGAACGGGGAAAGCTATGCGGTGATGCTGGCAACGCCGCTTGACCTGGAAGATTTTGCGATTGGGTTTTGTCTTAGCGAAGGGCTTGTTACGGCGCGCGATAAAATACTCTCTATTCAACAAAAAGTTCGCAAAGACGGGATCGAAGTGCATATCACTCTTAGCGACGAGGCACTGGAGCGCGTGCAACTTATGGATCGAAGGCGACGGCTTGCTGGAGGGTCCGGGTGCGGAATTTGCGGGCTTTCGTCTCTGTCGCATGTCGGGGAGATGCCTGTGCCTCTTGTTTCGGATTTGAAAATTCCGCTGGCCTCTATATTGAAAGTGCGGGCGGCATTCGAAAATCATACGCCGTTGCATCAACGCTGTTACTCGGTTCACGGGGCGGTGTTTGCAGATGTTGACGGCAATGTGCTGGTCGCACGTGAGGATGTCGGGCGGCATAATGCGCTTGATAAATTAATCGGAAGCCTGAGCGTGCAAGGTTTGGATGTGGGCCAAGGGTTTGTTATGATCACAAGCCGGTTTGCCTATGAGCTTGTACAAAAATGTGCGCGTTTGAAAGTACCTGTCGCGGTGTCCATTTCTGCGCCTACGACAATGGCGATTGAAATGGCGCGAGCTGCGAATATGACGCTTGGGGCTTTTTCCGGTAAAGACGAACTTATGGTGTTTTCCGCAGAAAATCGATTGGTTTAACCGTAGCCATAGAGGGTTAATCTTGGAAGACGACAGTCCGGTTGCCGTTGAGCAAAATTCTGTCTTCAATATGATAGCGTACCGCGCGGGAAAGCACGCGCCGTTCTATATCGCGCCCTTTACGTACCAAGTCTGCTGGGGATTGTGTGTGGCTGATTTGCTCGACGTCTTGGGCGATGATGGGGCCTTCATCAAGGTTGGTAGTGACATAATGCGCCGTAGCGCCAATCATTTTGACACCGCGATCATAGGCCTGATGATAGGGTTTTGCGCCTTTAAATCCGGGCAGAAAGCTATGATGGATATTGATGCAGCGTCCATGCAGGTATGAGGCCATATCATCAGACAATATCTGCATATAGCGGGCCAGCACGATGAGATCGGTTTGCGTCTCTTCGATGATACGTTTGATTTGTAGTTCTTGTTGTGCCTTGGTCTGTTTTGTCACTGGTAAATGGTGATAGGGAATATCATCGACCATAGATAAATTTAAAGCCTCGCGGGGGTGATTGGAGACAATGCCAACAACGTCCATGCTTAATTCCCCAATGCGTGTCCTGTAGAGCAAATCATCAAGGCAATGGTCAAATTTTGAAACGAGGATGAGGACTTTGCTTTTTTCAGCTGTGTCCCGTAAATGGTATTCCATGCCAAACTGTTGGGCTATGCCTTTGAATTTTTGAGCAAACCCGTGGAATTTTTCCTGAGAAGGATCAACATTGAAAACAACGCGCATGAAAAACCGGTGGGTTTTGGTATCGTCAAACTGCTGGGATTCCAAAATGTTACACATGCTGTCTGCGAGCAGTCCCGAGACCTTGGCAACGATGCCGGGCCTGTTTTTACATGATAGTTTCAAGATATAGGTTTTTTTCACAGTGTGGCTCGTTGGTATTGAAATTTTGAGGGGATTAGGAATGTGGTGGTTTTGCAGTTCTTTGAAAATACGTTATGTGTTGATCTTGGGTCTAGTTTAGCCTCATCTTTACTCGCTCACAAGGGTTTGGGTAAAGAAGTAAATAAAATTTCGAAATTTTATTTACTCTCGTGATTTTGGCCGTATAAGTCATTTCTAAATATGCCATAAAGTATACCCATAAACTATGCCCAAAACTATGGATGAGGAATAGAGATGCAAACAATCTTGAAAATGTCAGCCTTTAGACTGTCAGTGACACTTTTATCCGTAGGTTTTGTCGGTGCAATTTCTGCCCATGCGGACGATATGGACGAGATCGTTTCGACGGCGACCCGTAGTGACAGGCCTTCGACCCGCCAAGCCGGGAATATAGACGTGTTTTCAACGCAAGAATTATCGCTTGTTGGGGCAACACATTTTAGTGAGTTGGCGGTACGGACTGCGGGGGTGAATTTTGCCCGTAATGACGGGCAGGAATATTTGGCGTCTATTCGTTCACCGATCTTTACAGGAGCGGGGGCGTGTGGGGCTTTCCTGGTTGCGCAAGACGGGATTGCTTTACGCTCAAGCGGGTTTTGTAATGTGAACGAAATGTTTGAAGCCTTTACCGAGCAGGCACAACGCATAGAGATTACCAAAGGGCCGGGGTCTGCGCTCTATGGTTCCAATGCGTTACACGGGATTATTAATGTGGTGTCCCCATCCGCCGATACCAATGCGGGCTTGGCCAGCCTTGAGTTGGGCGCGAACGGGTTTGCGCGTTTAAATATATCCAAGGGCTGGTTGGGTGAGCGGTCGGGTGTTTTGGCGACAGGGTCATTTACCCATGATGGCGGCTACCGTGATCAATCTGGATATGGCCAGCAGAAAATGAGTTTGCGACACGATTTTCATGGCTCAAAATGGGATGTGGCGTCCAGCCTGTCTTTGACTAATCTAGAGCAGGAAACGGCCGGCTATATTGTAGGGTTGGATGCGTATAAGGATAAGGCAGTTGCCAAAAGTAACCCTAATCCTGAAGCTTTTCGCAATGCGAAATCTTTGCGCTATTGGTCACGGCTTTCAACGGATATTGGCGAGAGCACACGTCTGCAATTGACGCCTTATGCCCGTGTGCTGGACATGGAATTTTTGATGCATTTTTTACCGGGTCAGCCCTTGGAGGAAAATAGCCAGAAAAGCCTTGGTTTGCAAAGCGGACTCTATTTCAATGAAGGCAGTGATTTCGAGATCATCACCGGCGTTGACGTTGAATATACACGCGGATCATTGCAACAGACACAGGCTTTGCCGACCCAGGGCTCTGCGTTTTTGCGCGCCACGATACCGACGGGTAAGCAGTACGATTATGAT
This sequence comes from Robiginitomaculum sp., assembly GCA_002733605.1. Lineage (GTDB taxonomy): Bacteria > Pseudomonadota > Alphaproteobacteria > Caulobacterales > Maricaulaceae > Robiginitomaculum_A. The sequence goes on along the minus strand of NVWK01000013.1, from coordinate 33,848 downwards.
GTGGATAGCTTTATGGTGGCCGCATTCGTGCAAACGGACTGGGCGGTTACACCAAAACTGCATGTGCTGGCCGGGGCACGCCTTGAATATATAGGCTATGATTACACCAATAATATGGTGAGTGGGCGTACGCGTGAAGACGGCACTGTGTGCGGGTTTGGCGGGTGTCGCTATAGCCGCCCGGATAGTCGCAAAGACAATTTTACGGCCATTTCGCCCAAGCTTAGCTTGCTGTATAATTATGATGATGACCATACAGCCTATGTGAATTTGGGATCGGGGTTCCGTGCTCCGCAAGCCACCGAGCTATACCGGCTGCAACGGGCGCAAACGATTGCTGATCTGGATAAGGTCAATCTACAAAATGCCGAGTTTGGGTTTAGGGGCCAAAACGGGGGCTTTTCTTATGATCTCTCCGTCTACGCTATGAAAAAGGACAATGTGATTTTTCGCGACTCGTCATTTTTTAATGTGGATAATGGCACGTCCGATCATATTGGCGCAGATATCATGATGGCGCTGGCGTTGAGCGAACATTTAAGTGTGCGCGGCAATGCCGGATTTGCCCGCCACCGCTATACATCCGACACCATAAGCGGCGGCGTGAATTTGAACGGTAAGGATATTGATACATCTCCGCATCATTTTGGCAGTGCACAGGTAAATTGGCGGCCAACAGATGCGTTTACCGCAGAGCTGGAATGGGTGCATATGGGGCCGTATTTCCTCAATCCGGAAAACACGCATAGCTATGAAGGGCATGATTATTTAAATCTGCGTTCCAGTTATGATGTGAGCGACCAGTATCAAATCTTTATGCGGGTGATGAATGTGACCAACACGGCCTATGCCGAACGTGCGGATTCTACGACGTTTACTGGCGAGCGATATTTCCCGGGAAAACCAAGGTCTTTGTATGTAGGGGTTCGGGCGAAATTTTAAATAAAAAATAAAATACTGCCTTAAATTTGGCTTTGATTACGATAATTCGTAAAAAACTACGTAAAATATCGAAATTATTTGATTTTCTACCTTTGTAGCCATAGACTGCATGGATACATTCATCCGAAGGTTTTGGGCATGTCCATGCCATAACCGGGTCACAAGAGTAGGGTAGATTATGTCTTTGAATCGTCGTGAAGTCTTGGCTGCAACCAGTGTAATGGCTGCGCTCTCTGTTGGAACAACTGCCAATGCGGAGCGGCGAAACCGCAAAGGGGTTCGGACCTTAATCAAGAACGGGTTTTTATATACTGCGGATGCCAATAATACGGTTATTCCCGATTGCTGGGTGCTGATTGAAGACGATAAAATCCATTCGCTCGGCAGTGCGAAAGACAAGAAGCCAAAATACGATCATGTGATCAATGCGCGCGGGAAAATGATCCTGCCGGGCTTCGTTAATCCGCATTGGCATGAAAGCTTTGTCGAGGGGCCGGATCGGGCGGCGCCGGATGATTCCGATCTGGAGCGGATGCCGTTTTCGCTAGGCGGTGATATAGAAGCGCTTGGCTCCTATTTTGGGGTGATTGCGGATGTCGGCGAGAAGTTTAGGCCGGAGGAAGCCTATGCGATTGCGCGCTGGAGCTTGTGGACGCAATTACGTTCCGGTACGACGGCTATTGGTGATATTGGTTCGCTTAACTCAACGGACGCTATGGCGCAGGCCGCGATTGATCTGGGCATGCGTATCCGGGTCAGCCGCTGGGGTTCGGATATTATGATCCCGAACGGGGCGGATAAATACAAAATCATTGCCGACACGGACAAGCAAACCCGCGACTGGGATGATTTGATGAAAAAGTGGAACAATCATGCCTCCGGTCTAGTGGGCGGAATGCCGTCCATTCTGGCGTGTTTCGGAAGCTCCGATGCGCAACTGATCGGGCTACGGGATGTGGCGAAGCAGTATAATTCTCCGTACGCGGCCCATCTCGCGCCTTTGAAAAACGAGGCGGCGGCTTTGTGGCCTATTTTCGGGCGTTCGGCCATTGGCAGGTTTGATCATTTAGGCATGCTCACCAACAGATTGCTGGCCGTGCATACGGCCTATGCGACCCCTGAGGAGTATCAACGCATTGTCGAGACCAAGGTCAATATTTGCCATTCCCCCGCCAATTACGGATTGCTCGGGGAGGCAACCGTTAGCGAAACCGGCATGATCGGGCGTTTGATTATGGAAGGGCATCCGGTCTCGTGTAGTACGGACGGTAATATATCCTATACGGGCGGCATGCCCGAAGCCATGCGCTACACCCATTTGGGCCATAATGAAGCCCAGAATGACAATACGGCCTGTCCGCCAACGACGGCATTGGCGACGGGTACGCGTAACGGGGCTCTGGCTTTGGGCTGGGCAGATAAAATCGGGTCTATCGAGCCTGGCAAACAGGCGGATATTGTCTTGATCGATATTGATGATTGGCGTTACCGCTTGATTACTCACCCGTTAAGCGTCTTTTTGACGGCAGGGGGTAGCAAGGATGTGGATACGGTGATCATTGCCGGTAAAACCCTGATCAAGAACGGTAAAAGCACAACCATGAGTGAGAGCAAAATGTTGCGAGACTATACCATTGCCGTTGAAACGGCGCGTACCCGCATATTCGGTGCGTAATTAAAGCTCGCCTATTTCTCACACACCTTCAAAAAAATACCCTGTTACATTTTCATGTAACAGGGTCAGTCGAGAGTATGGTGTTAGAGATTATTTGTAACTGTCCAGCGGGCCAAAGTTTTCGGCTTCATCCGTACTGCCTGTACCCTTGTATTTTGCTTTTAGCGGGTAGGGGTAGACGGGGCGTGTGCGGGTGATTTTGCCGTCGACGTCTTCGCTCATGATCAGCTGGTCGGGGGCTTCACCTTTTTCCACCCAGTTTTCCAGTGCGCTCAGCGCGTCATAAATGTCGGGGCCAGGGCCACCACTGCCGTGGGCGACACCGGGCATGAGGAACAGGCGTAGATAGTCGTCCGTATTGCCGACCGTCTTAAGCACGTTTTTATACCAACGCACGGACATGCTGGCGGAAATGGCTGGATCTGCCCACCCGTGGGTGACGATCAATTTATTGCCGCTGGCTTTGAATTTGGACAGATCAGGATCGTCGGCGTCCATGATATATTTCATGTCTTCCAGTAAATCCGCGTCCGTGGCGTAATCAAATTTCAGCCAGTCATATCCGGGGCCACCATGGGTTTTACTGTCTTTATTAAAAGCCATGTATTTCAAATACTGGTTGCCGCCCATCAGGCTGAATGTGAAGTCGCTGCCTTTCATCGGCACATTGAACGGTGCCCATTTCATTTCAGAGCCGTAGTCCATGCCGAACGGGTAGGCGATGCTGCCGTCTGCATTTTTCGGGGCGGCATAAAATTTATCGAGTGCGTCGGCTTCGGTGGCGCTCAGGCATGTGCTTGTGTCGGTCACTCCTGATTCGCAGATTAGACTTGTTGTATCGAACGTACATAGGCGCGGGTCGTCTATGACCCCGTCAACAATGCCGTCAATATCGTCACAGGCGTCTGTGACGGCCTTATGGATAAATGCCATATGGGATGAGTTGAGAATTGGATTGCCACTTTCGTCCAGATTGGAGGTATGAATCCATGGCAGGCGGATTGTGTTGACCGTTTGGTATTCTACGACCGGTGCACGTGACAATATGCCGTCGAAATCATTGGGATAGACAAGGGCCGATTTAATGCCGGCTGTCCCGCCTTTTGAAAATCCGGTGAGATAGGCATATTTGCTGTCTGATCCGTAATAGGCTTTTGCCAGCGTTTCGCCTGTTTGCAAGGTGAGATGCACGGCCCTATACCCGAAGTCGATTTTGCCTTGCATGTTGTTGTAGGCCCATGTGCCGTCAAACGGGCGTTTGCCTCTGTGGCCACCGTCTGTCGTGATGGCGGCGTAGTCACGCACGAGGCCGGGGATTGGCATATTGTCCTCTGTCGCCCCGCAAAACGCGTCGCATGCAGAGACTATAACTTTGTCGTTCCATTTCTCAGGCGCGGGCAGGTACATTAAAAACCCGACAGCGGGGGCGACATAGCCTTCGACCCGACAATGGTCCGGTAAATGGGTGATGAGACCCATCGGGGCGCCTTGCGATTGGCTTCTTTTGAGGAAGAACTTGGCCTCTTGTGGGTCAACTTCTGCGTTTTCGATATATTCTGCCGAGACGACGCGAATGGGGGCGTCTGCGCCAAGTTCGAAGTTCTGGTTTGCAAGCGCGCTACAGGCCATTGCGGCAGGAGACGGTGTGGCCTTTACGGTTTCAGATTTTGGGTCCGCTGCCTTGGCCGTTGCGCCATTGGAGCACGATATTCCCGATGCTGTTATGGCGATGACAAATGCTGCTTTTGCAAGTTTTTCTAAATGGTTTTGAGGTGAATTTTGCATAATATTTCTCATATGGATTAAGGGCCGATATGGATGTTTAATATGTTTTATGGCAAAGGTCACTATAATATCGAAAATTTATTCAATATTTTTGCAAAAATGCTGTATATTTGTATTATTACATTAAAATATCGAAATAATAGACAGATTGACCCAAGCCTACTCTAAAACAGGAGGGGCGATGTCTATGCCTGCCAGTCTCAATATGGCTAAGCTGGTTTCCATTTGGAGTTTTGAGTAGACTTGCATTTCGTGTTCATTCGCGCCGTGCTTGATTTGCATGGCGGCATAATCAAGGTTGAGCATATATTTGGCCCAGGCTTTCATTTCACCTTCGGGGATGTGTGTCGCGTGGTGGCGTAGAAATGTGCACAGACATTCCAGTAAGTTGTTTTCAAACTCTGTGATGGCGGCCTTTAAGGCAGGGTCCTGATTGCGGGCATGGCGTAATTCCAAATCCAGTTTTGACATGAGGCCGCTTTGGCGCAAAGCCTGATAGTATTCGGGGAGCGTTTCATTGGCGGGGCGTGATAAATTGTCTCCGAGGAGATGCGTGTGAAAAATTTCCAGTTTTCTTTGCAGTCTTTCCTGACAAAATCCGATGAGAAGCGCTTGCTTGTTGGGGAAATAATCATAGATGGAAGCCGCGCCAATGTTTGCCTGTGAAGCGATGTTGCGAATCGTAAAAGCCTTGAAGCCCTGATCGGCTAATACGGTTTGGGCCGCTTGAAAAATACGTTCGAGCGTTTTTTGTGAGCGTTTTTGGCTCGGGATTTTTTTAAGCAATGTGTTGGTCATGTCTATGGCTATAGATTATTTTTTAATTCCGAACAAGTGATCGGTTTTTCTTGCGGATACATATTTTTTGTTGCAGTATCCGGCCAAATGATCGGAAAATACGCGGAGGAAAATGATTGTGAAATATGAAAACATCCTGAGAAATGCCCAAAAGAGCGTTTTGAAAACAGTTTTACTGGCCAGCGTCTTTTTTGTGGCTTCATGTGCGAGCGTTGCCAGTTCTGACGCCGGACAGACGGCGCAAACGGCAAGTTCAATACACAGCATAGACAATAGCGCGGCTGTTCACACTTTACGGCGTATGTCCATGGGACATCCGGGGGTGGGGGCTTTGTTTTATAGAAGCATGAACGAGATTTATCCGACTGAAACTGTGGGCTCCGGGCCTTCGACGGCATTGCCAATAGGGGCGAAACTGGATGTGTCTGTTACGCTTGATGACAAAGAGATGTCGCTTGATCAGGCTCTGGTCGCGGTGAAAAGCAATGGCTTTTTTGTTTTGCACAAGGGCGAAATTGTCTATGAAAAGTATTTCAACGGAGCGGATGCAGACAGTAAATTTGCATCCTTCTCTATGTCCAAATCCATTACGTCCATGTTGGTGGGCATAATTGTCGATAAGGGTCTCGTGGACAGCATTAGCGATCCGATTGATAAATATTTACCACAATTGAAAGGCTCGCCTTACGAAGGGGTCACGATCCGGCAAATGCTGATGATGCGGTCTGGAACCAATTACCAAGAGGGCTATGATCCGAAAAACCCGACGCATTTAATGCGGTTGTTCGATGGGGCTATGGTTCAGAATAAAATGCATTTTACCGATTTTGCTAAGCTGGGTCTGGAGCGGATCAATGAGCCGGGATCGACATATAATTACTCAACGATGGAAACCGGTATTCTTGGCCTTTTGATCGAAAAAGTGACGGGGCAGAGACTGGCCCAAGTTATGGAGGAGATGATTTGGAAGCCTGCTGGTATGGAACAATCTGCGTATTGGTTGCTTGACGGAAATGGGCCGGAAGGTCAGGCATTGGCCGGCGGCGGATTTAATGCGACCTTGCATGATTATGCGCGGCTTGGGGCGATTATGCTCAATGATGGACGCGCGAACGGGACGCAAATTGTGTCTTCGGCGTGGGTAAGCGAGTCGACCATACCGACCGGGCCTGAGCCTGTGATTGAAGGGCGTACGCGCGGGTATCAATATCAATGGTGGACGATGATGGATTCTGATGCCTATCAGGCGATCGGTATTTTTGGCCAGTTTATTCTTGTCGACCCGGCAAGCGAGACCGTGATTGTAAAGACCAGCTATTGGCCGAAATCATGGGTTCCGGAGTTGGACAAGAAAACCGAGAAAGTTTTTGACGCTATTTTAAACGAGTTATCAGATTAGGACGCGCTAAGTTCGGGCAGAAAAGTTGGTGCGGGGGCCGCCTCTGGTTCACATTAATTTGTGATCCAGAGGTTTTTCTATTTGGCGTACCGGATAGGATGGGTAAGACCAAGCTTGGCGTCTATAACATGGGCAAAGATGCTGGCGCCAATCGGTAGCAGATCATCATCAAAATTATAGGTTGGCTCATGTACCATGGTGCCGCCTTGTCCCAGAAAATAATAAGCGCCCGGGATTTTGTCCTGAAAATAGGCAAAATCGTCAGCAAAAGAATACGGGGCGATGTCTGTATCCACATTGTCTGCGCCTAAAACTTGGGACGCCGCTTCGGCAATGGTCGAGACTTGGTCAGCCGCGTTGATGCAGGGCAGGCCGACATTTAAAAACTTCGGGGTTATTTGCACGCTATAGGCTTTTGAAAACCCTTCGCAAAGCGCCGTGATCCGTTCAAACAGGGTGTTTTGATAATCTACCGAGAGGGAACGGATTGTGCCTGCGATATGGGCGGTTTCGGGAATAACATTATTGGTCGTGCCCGCTTGTAATAGGCCGATGCCGACGGTCGCAGTTTGTGAGGGATCGACATATCGTCCAACCAGTGAGGACAGCTCGGTGACAAGGCGGGCCGCGACTTGCAAAGGATCATCGACCGTGTGGGGTGCGGCGGCGTGACCGCCTTTGCCAACAATATCAATTTCCAAATCCACATAGGAGCTTAAGGTCGGGCCGACCCGCATGCCGGCTTTGCCTTTGTCTATTAAAGGCATGTTGTGGCAGCCGTAAATTTCATCGCACGGAAAACGCTCGAACAGGCCGTCTTCGATCATGCGCGGTGCGCCTTCGCCGGTTTCTTCTGCTGGTTGGAAAATCAGGACGACTTTGCCGGATTTCGGTGGATTCTTAGCCAAATAAAGCGCTGCGCCCAGCAACATGGTCGTGTGCCCGTCATGGCCACAAGAATGGGATTGTCCCGAGATTGTGGATGTATATGCAAGTCCGGTGGTTTGTTCTTGCATAGGCAAAGCGTCCATATCTGCCCGCAGGGCAATTGTCGGGCCGTCTGTCTCTGCGGTGATAATGCCGACAAGGCCGGTGCCGCCTATATTCCTGTGCACTTCAATCCCGTGGGACGATAAAATACCGGCTACCAGTTCCGAAGTTTTGGTTTCTTCAAACGCAAGTTCTGGATGGGTGTGTATGGTTTGACGCCAATGTTCGAGTTCCGGTGCAATGGCAATAATTTCTTGTATGAGTTTCACGTGTAATACCTATATTTTTCGAAATTTATATTATATTTGATGTTTATTCGCATAGACTGGCAATAAAGTCGAGATTCAAGTCTAAAATTTCGAAAATATATTGCAAGTGAGAGTGAATACGTGTTTTATGCGGTGAAACAGATGGCTAGTAGGCATAATGATATTTATTTTCTCGATTTTGGTACTTTATACTGCGGTAGCCATTTTTTATATGGCGGCGTCAGGGGCATTTAAAAACGCGCTCTGGTTTAAGTCCAGGCAAGGCCTGTTTGTCAGCATTGCTGTTGTCATGAATATCTGGGTGCTTGGTCTGAATGTTTCTCAATGGGGCTGGGAAAGAGGCGGGCCGCAATTTTTGAGCATTTTCGCGGTGATGGGGCCTGTCACGATTATCTTGCATCATATTTTGAAACCGGTCTGGGTGAAAACGGTGTTTGTTTCTGCCGGTCTGGCGCTTGTTGCAGGTGTTGTCGCGAGTGTGGGGGCGCTTAGCCTATGAGTAAAGTGCAGACATTTTTTAGCATTACTCTGGGGGTGCTGGCTTCGATACTTTTATCTGCGGTGCTGATCTTTGTTCTCCCGGTTGAGCAGGGGGAGCGGTTTTTGGCCGCCTCCTTTGTGTTTCCAATATTTTGTGCGTTTTTAACAGTGTTGATGGTAAGGGGATTTCCGTTCTCAAAAATGGCCAAACTCTATGCCGGTCTGATTGTCATATCCCTGATCCTTATCAAACTTAACGCCCCTTTATAACATCAAGAGCGAGACTTTATGAGTAAGCAAAAACGTGAACGCTTGTTTAGCCTGCATTCTCTTTTAGGGCTGTGTGTTGCATTCATCCTGTATGTGGTTTGTTTTTCGGGCACATATGCAGTGTTTACTGCCTCACTGACCCGCTGGGAAAACCCCGAAATATCTGTGCAATATGAAGGTGCACCTGCATCGATAGACGCTGAATATGAAGCGTTTATAGACAGCCTGCCTGATACGGCTAAAATACCTATGGTCATTACCTATTACCCGACACCCGATATGCCGTTTTATAAAGTGCAGGCTCTGGTCAGTGCGGGTGGCCCACCAAAACCGACCATCGCACAATTTTCTGCGGCGAACGGGGAAAGGCTGGAGGCGCGCGGGACAAGTCTGTCGCAATGGATGGCCTATTTTCATACGGATCTCTGGCTGCCTTATCCTTTGGGGCGTAGCTTGATCGGAATCTCGGGACTGTTGTTATTGCTCATGGTGATTTCCGGTTTGTATATGAATAATAAACTGGTCAAACGGTCTTTCTTATGGCGGCCGGATAAATCCTTAAAACTGCTATTGCTGGACAGTCATAATATGTTGGGGCTGTGGGGATTTTTATTCCACGGGGTTATCGCGTTTTCGGGTGCTGTTTTGGGGCTGGGTGCCCTCAGTGGTGTGATCTTCGGCGCTCTTGTTTTAGGGCCGGGAGAGCACGCACATCTTGAACCTCTGGAAATGCCCCAGCTTGAAAGCCACGGAGAGATGGTGCCGTCGATCACACCGGATCGTGTTTTGCAGATATCTAAAAGCGTGAGCGGAGAAATTCCGGCTCTGGGCATATTGGTAAATAATGGCAAAGACAATGCGGTCGTGCGGATATATTACGAGGTTGAAAAACCATTAGTGTCTTATGGCGTTTTGGACTTGAACGGCGTAACCGGTGAAGTGATTGCCCATAACCCCACTCCACAAAGTATCATTCCGCGTCTGTATATCAGTGTGCGGCCGCTCCATACGGGTGCGTTTGGCGGTGTCTGGTTGAAGATTTTATACGGTGTGCTTGGCGCAATTTTGTGTTTGATCATCCTTTCTGGAATTCTCATGTGGCTTGAGCGCACCTCTGCGACTTTGGCCAAAGTAGGTAAGGCATCTTCTATAAGCTTTATGTTTATGGAAAAACTGTCCGTGGGCGTATGTGTCGGGTTTCCTGTTGCAACACTATTGTCAATTTATGTAGATCAGATGATGGTTGTCGAGGCCGCCCGACGTGCCTATTGGGTCGGGGTGTCAGTGTTTACGATCTGGGGCTTTGCGGCTTTGTATGCCTGCGCACTTAAAACCCACACCTCTTTACGGGCCTTGTTGGGCATTGCGTGTATCGCTTTGTTTGGTTTGCCGATTTTGAACCTTGTGGGTGCAGGCGGGTTCGTGTCTGCGTCTTTGATCCCGAACGCTGTCTTCATTAGCCTTGCGGGCATATTGGTGTTTGTGATCAGAAAACTGCCTAAAACTCTGGCTTAAAGCTCCCGAAAATAAAGGCCTACTCAATATACGGGTTCTGGATTGCCTTTTTAGCGACCCGCATAAGGATCAGGGACAAGCAGGCGCAGAAGATTATGTAATAGGCAGGCATCATTAGATCGCCCGTATATTTGATGAGGATCGTTAGCAAAATCGGTGCAACCGCTCCGAATAGCAAGACGCCTGTATTATAGGACAGCGACATACCGGTTGCCCTGACATTTGCCGGGAACAGGGCAGCGAATATGCCCGGTGTTGGTGCCCAAATCAGGGACATAATGGCAGCGCCAATAACTTGTACCGTAAGCAGACGCTCAAACCCTGGTTCTGCAATGACATAAGCAAACAGTGGGAATGCACAGGCACCAAACAAGATCACACCGGTTACGAATACGCGCCAGCCGCCAAGGCGGTCACACCATCTTCCGATGATGAAGTTGAGGACAAGGAGTACGAGGCCTGCGACCAGATCGCTTATGAACATCATTCTAATCGGAAGATGTAATTCTTCGACCACATATATGGTCATGTATACGAACCATATATAATTGGAGGCACCGCCGATGGCGACAAGGCCCAAACCGGCAATAAGCGCTCTGGGGTGTTGGGTGAACAGGTCTTTTATCGGGGTTTTGCTAATGGTTTTTGTTTCTTTTAATTTTATGAATTGAGGTGTCTCCGGAACTTGATGACGGATATAAAAGCCGATGGGCGCAATAAGGCCACCAAGCAGGAATAAAATGCGCCAGCCCCATTGGGCCGTTTGCTGTTCATTTAATGTGGTGATCACCAGCAAGCCAAGGCCAGCAGCCAGCACTGTCGCGAGTGCTTGGGAGACCATCTGGAAGCTGCCGTAGAATAGCCGTTTGTTTTTGGGGGCGTATTCAACCAGCATGGCTGTCGCGCCGCCAAATTCACCACCAACAGACAGGCCCTGAAGAATACGGGCAAGGATGACGATGATCGGGGCCGCAATCCCGATTGTTGCATAGCTTGGAGTGATAGCGATGAGGACTGTGGCAATCCCCATCATGAAGATCATGAGGGTTAATGCGGGTTTTCGCCCGACCCTGTCCGAATAGATACCCAGCAAGATGCCGCCTATCGGGCGTAGAAAGAAGGAAATAGAGAAAACCGCGAAAACGAGCAGGGTGGATATAAAGGCATCTTCTGCCGGGAAAAATGCTTGCTTTATATAATAGGCAAAAAATCCGTACAGGAGATAGTCATACCATTCCAGACCATTGCCAATAATCGAGGCCAGAACTGCTTTTCTGATAATTTCGGGGGGAAGTTGGTATTCTACCTCTTTTGAGGCGTCAGACGAAGGGGAGGCGGCAGGCTCGGAAATTTGATTTGTCATTATAATACCTTCTGTCTGTATGTGGTCAGTGCACTACATATATTGCAAAATATCGAAATTACAAGAAATTAAGCAGGATAATATATCGTTATCTCGGTGTTAATTATGGAAAATGATGAGAAAATGCCTGGATATTCGTAAGTTTTATATAAATAAACGCGATCGGTTTTATAAGAATCCGGTTTTGTGAATCGTTTTGGTCCTGCGCGCAGCGTGTATTTTGCGGTTTTAGCGAATCATTCTTAGCTAAAATGGTAATTATCGAAAATATGGCGCCTATAATCGCAAATATGCAAGGAAAGTGCGATAAAAGTGTTACACGTTGTAAAAAATTTCGAAACATTTATTGACCCAATTCAAGCGGTAGTGTAGATATGCCATAGAATATGTATGTAAATTATAGGGTCTCTGATCCTGATATTCAGTGTTGCGGGTCATTCTTTATGAAGGGAGATAACGAAAATATTGTGTGAATTGTCGTATTTATACAAAATTTCGAAATAATCTCCCTTTCCATTTAAAATGCCGTTGAATTCAGGGTTGGGTTTGGGCCTGATTTGAAGGTGAAGGTTGTTTGCTGATGTGTCCGGTCTGGATGTTTCAGCGGTTTTGGCCAGTGATCGTTGGTCAGTGATTTTGGGAATAAAAAAGGGGACTTAGGTAATGAAAACGAACAAGCAATTAAAACGGGGACATACTATGCGTCAATATCTTCTAAGCGGCCTTGCAGTGAGCGCAATGGCTTTTTCAATAAGTTCATCAATGGCGTTTGCCCAGACAAGTAACGGGGCGGATAATGATCCACGTGATGAAATCGTGGTTACGGGTACCAATATTCGCGGGACGGAAATTGTGGGTGGTTCGGTCTTGCAAATCGGGCAGGCGGAATTACTAGAGAGTGGGCGCTCTACGGCTGCTGATTTTTTGAGGGAGCTTCCCTCTAACTTTGCTGGCGGTGTCGGCATGGCCGATGAGCCACAAAACGGACAGGATTTTGGGGCGGCAACAGCAAACCTTTCCGGTGGGCAGGGCGTTAATTTACGGGGCTTGGGTGCATTGTCGACTTTGGTGTTGGTCAATGGGCGTCGTCAGGCCAATTCAGGCCAGTTCGGGGACTTTGTAGACATTTCTGTGTTGCCTATGGCGGCAATTGACAGGGTCGAAATATTGCAAGACGGGGCGTCTGCGATTTACGGTTCAGACGCTGTTGGCGGGGTTGTTAATTTTATTCTAAAACGTCAAATGGATACGGCTGTTACTTCGTTCCGTGTTGGCTTGGCAACAGAAGGTGGCGGTACAGAGTTTATCGGCAGTCACGTTCAGGGCTTTAACTGGGACAGTGGTCACGCCATTGTAGGGGCTGAATATCAACATCGGGATAATGTTGAATCTACGGATCGTGACCGGTATGCCAATGGCAGTGACTTTAGTGCATTTGGTGGTGTCAACTGGCCCGAATACGCGCTCCATGCCGCGCCCACAGCAAACATTTTCTTCGGCTCTGGTGGTTCTTTGGCCGCGCCGGTCGGGGCAAGCGTTCCGGTTGGTACGAATGCAAACCTTACGGGTGCGGACTTGATCTTACAAACTGGCGGCACGGGGAATACATTTAATGTGTTTGAAGGCCGGGATATTTTGCCGGAAACCGAGCGCTATAGTGTGTTTGGGTCCTTTGATCAGGAATTGTCCGAGGGTATTACCCTATTTGGGGATGCGTTGTTTACACGCCGGGAATCGCTTTATGAAATTGGCTATCCAGTCGTGGCTCTTGGGTCTCTACATGCAAGTAGCCCGTTCTATATTACAGGCATTGATCCAGCCCTGACCACCCCGCCGGGACGCGGGGATCCGGGTGGCAATATTGCCTTTGGTAAAGTGGTGACAGACCGCATCGAAACCCGCGAAACCATGGTGGATCATTATAGTGGTCAAATCGGGGCGCGGATTGATTTGTTTTCGGACTGGCGTCTGGAACTTACCGCCTCTTATGCGCAAGACAAGCAGGCCCGTAATAGCAAATTATTCAGGAACGGGTTTAGTGATGTCTCTAGCCCTATCGGATGTGCATTGGGTCATGCTAATGCTAACGATTGTACGGGTACGAATATGATTGCCTGGAACCCGTTCTCGACGGATCCATTATCACAGGCCCAACTTGACCAGTATTTCGGGTATGAAAATTTGGCCTATAATTCTAAAACCACCCAGTTTTCGGCGAAAGCTGACGGCACTTTGTTTGCCTTGCCTTCGGGTGATGTCAAAGTCGCGGTTGGGATTGATCTTCGCAACGAATTTATAGACGGGGTTGTCGATGTAAATACGATCTCGGTTGACGGTTTGACCGGACCCTATGAGGCGACAGAGCGTGATGCTGTTTCCGTATTTGGCGAAATGCTCGTGCCTGTTATCGCAGATATTCTTGAATTTTCTGCGGCAGGCCGTTATGAAAAATTCACGGGCAGTGGCGAGTATGACACGTTTGACCCTAAATTCGGAATGAATTTCAAACCGATGTCCGGGCTGAAATTTTACAGCTCCTGGGGCACATCTTTCCATGCGCCTGCTATGCGGTTCGAAAATGATGCGCCGCAACCTTTGCCGGGTGGCAATGCGGCCTTTACCTTAACGGCCAGCCGTTTCGCGCCGTGTAATACAACTCTGATTACAGTCAATCCGATTGTGCAGGCAGGGCCGAATTGTTCATTCACCTTAATGATCAATTCTGGTGGTGCCGGGCCGGGTGTCTTGAAGCCGGAGCGGGCCGAAACCTTTACCCTCGGATTTAACGCAGCGCCGGAGAGTATTCCGGGTTTGAAATTTGGTGCTAGCTATTTCAACATCACTGTCGATGATAAAATCCAGCGTGTGCAATCTGAACTTCTGGATCAAATCTTGACGGACTTCTTTGCCAGTGGTGGCACTGATACATTCGGTGGAGCACTTTTGGTCAATCCGACAGAGGCGGAAGCGCAAGCCTTGATGGACAACCCAAAATATCTGGGTACATTTGGCCCCGGTATTTTTAATGCGGCCGCCAATGTCCAGATGATTGTCAATGCGACACAGTTGAATATTGCGACGCTGAAAGAGCAGGGCTTTGATTTCAATTTCTCATATGATTTTGAGAGCGGGGGGACAGATTTGGGCGTATTCACAAATGGTACATATCTGACTGAATATAAAATTCAGGCGGCGCCGGGCAAAGACTTCAGAGACCTTCTGGGGAAATTTACTGCAGTCGGTTCGCCGGTAGCTTTGCGGGCCCGCTCTGGTATTCGTGCCAAGCGCGGCGCGTTTGACGGGCGGATCACATATAATTATGTTGATAGTTATGAGTGTGATTTGTGCTATGTGCCGGGCACTGGCGGTGTGCCGGTCATCTCTGCAACACCTGTGAAGATAGATGCCTGGAACACATTCGATCTGGATATTGGGTGGGATATGTCCAGTATTGGCAGATTCGGAGAAGGCGCTCGCCTTAATTTCCAAATCGTCAATCTGTTCAATGCAGAAGCACCATTCCTTGATAGCGGTTCCGGTATCGATGATAGCTTGCCGGGGGCATATGATCCAACCAACCACACGATCATTGGCCGCACGGTCGCGCTTCAGGTTACAAAAACATGGTAAGCCTTAAACCAATATAAAATTTTGAAATCCCTGCTGCGAAAGTGGCGGGGATTTTTGTTTATGGGATGATAAAGATAAGGGATGAAGGGTATGGCGAACGGTATTGATAAGAACGCTTTAGGGCGCGGCGGGATTGGAGACCGTCGGCGGTTTTTGGTCGGGGCAGGGGCCAGTATGGTGCTTGGCCCTGTTGTTTTGGGCGGGTGTGCAAACCTAGCACGCACATCTCAAGATATGCATTCGGGCCAAGATGTACGCTTGGGGATTTCTGCGCCAAATCTGGCACCTAAGCCAGATTACCACATGCAACTGGCTATGAGCAAAATCGATATTGCGGATGACCATACGGTGGAAACATTGACCGTGAATGACATGGTTCCCGGGCCTTTGTTGCGGTTTAAAGAGGGCAAACGCACCACAGTACAGGTGACGAATAACACACATAGGGATGAGGTTATCCATTGGCATGGTCTGTTTTTACCCTCGGACGTAGACGGCGCGCCACAGCAAGGCTCGCCGATGATCCCGCCCGGAGGCTCGCTGAGCTATACTTTTATACCCGAACCTTCCGGTACACGCTGGTATCATAGCCATGCAGGTTCAGATGGAGATTTTCGACAAGGCACGTATTCGGGCTTAAACGGGATTGTCTATATCGAGCCGAAAAATGATCCGGGACGTTATGACCGCGAGGTGTTCCTTGCTATCCATTCCTGGGGTACGGAAATCATTGCGAACAAGACCGTGGATCATGCCACAACCTTTAACGGGCGTAAGCTCGGGCACGGCGAACCTATACGGGTGCGCGAAGGCGAACGGGTCATGTTTCGTATTTTAAATAGTGGGCCTTCTATGGGGAGACGTATTTCCCTGTCTGGTCATGTTTTCAAAGTTGTGGCTATGGACGGCAATCCTGTGCCTGACCCCATCATGCTTGAGCGCATTAATCTGGCGCCGGGGGAGCGGATTGACGCTCTTGTGGAAATGAACAATCCTGGAAAATGGATTTTTGGGGATTATGTGAAAGCCCATCGGGATCAGGGCGCCGGCATTATTGTTGAATATGCCAATGCGACAGGCGAGGCCCTCTGGGTGCCGCCTGCGGATACCCAGTGGAATCTTTGTGATTTCACCAAGGGCACCACACGTTTTACGCCGGATCATATTTATGACATGCATTTTGCTGAAATTCAGGCACCGGACGGGCAACTTAACCGCTGGACTATCAATGGCCGTTCGTTTCCTGATATGGATAATTTCATGCTGGAAGAAGGCAAGCGCTACCGTTTGATTTTCCACAATCCCACCAGTGATATTCATCCTATGCACATCCATCGCCATACGTTTGAGGTCACCCATTATATGGGGCAATATACTTCAGGTTTGATGAAAGATGTGGTGTCGATCGTGCCGAACCAGTCTGTATCGGTAGACTTTATGGCCGATGCGCCGGGGCTTACCTTGTTCCATTGTCATATGACATCGCATATGGAAAACGGGTTTATGGCCTTGTTTGAGTATAAGACGTAAACATATATCTCCTCGCCCCTGTTTCCCACAGGGGCGAGGAGATTATTGTTCTATTTGCTATTTTCCTTATTTATTGTTCTCTTTGAAAATACGGTTTTCGCCATCGGGATCATAATTTGTTTCAATCATATCGAGATGATCCGTCAGCAAATATGCATAGATCGCATCTGCTTGGTCTTGGGAGAGCACGTCTGCGAAACTGGCCATGCCTGCATAGACATAACTGCCCTTCATCAAAATGTCGTTGAAGTCCTCATGGGCTTGCGGTGCCATATTCCACAGATTGGGATAGGAGCCTTTAGAACCACGGTATGAGTGACAGCGGGCACAATGATGGAAGAACTGCCCTTCGGCAACTTCAAGCCGTGCCGCGCTGATCTTGGGGGGGAGTGGCGGGGCAGGTTGAACTTCGGGGGCTACTTTCAAAGGCGGTTTGGGGACTTCCGTGCCGTCCAGTTTAAACACAAACAGAGTTTCCGGGTTCTCGTATTTACGCGCGGCCGAGCGTTTCGGATAATAGGCGCTTTCAGAGCCGCCAAGTCCGGCGAGCACAGCAATATATTGCTCTCCGTCAATCTCGTAACTCATCGGAGGGGCCAGCATGGCCACACCTGTGTCGATGGTTTTTAGCAGTTTGCCGTTCTCGGCGTCAAACACACGGAAGATACCGTCGACCGCGCCTTCAAGCACCAACCCGCCAGCCGTGGACAATACGCCGCCGCTCCACCATGTTTGTGGCTCGGATTCCCAAACCATTTTCTGGGTCACCGGATCCCATGCCCGCAGCACACTTTGTTCAAGCGGTTTGTGTTTGCCGATCAGATGCTCGTCTTCTGGTTCGAAAGGCGGCATCAGAGGCGGGCCTTTGCCCTCGTTTAAGCTGTCGGGCAAATATTCAACACTGTCATAACCTACATATTTCATTGGGCCTTCAAGAACCGGAATGTAGACCAGCTTGGTTTGAGGGCTGTAGGCCATGGGTTGCCAGTTATGGGCACCGGATACGGAGGGCCAGATGATTTTAGGCGAGTCTCTGTAATCCAAATCAGGGTTGAGAACCGGGCGACCCGTTTCCATGTCAATTTTATCGGCCCATGTCACGATGCTGAACGGTTCTGCGGATAGTAATTCGCCGTCTGCGCGGTCAAGCACGTAGAAGAAACCGTTTTTGGGGGCTTGCATGATGATTTTGCGGGCTTTGCCGTCGATTTCCATATCGGCCAAGATCATGTTTTGAGTTGAACCAAAGTCCCAGCTATCGGCGGGGGTGGTTTGATAATGCCATTTCATGCGCCCTGTTGTGGCGTCAATCGCGACGATGGAGGACAGGAATAGATTATCGCCCTCCGTGGGGTCGCGGAGCCAACTTGGATGGGGGATGCCGTTACTGGTGCCCGCATAGACGAGGTTTAGCTCGGGATCATAAACGATAGAATCGTAAACCGTGCCGCCACCACCCAAATCCCAACGGGAACCCTCGCCCCATGTTTCGCGGGCCATAGTCAACTCGGGATGTTCATCGCCAAATTTAGGATCGCCCGGCACCATAAAGAAGCGCCATGCCAATTTGCCTGTTTTGAGATTGTACGCGCTGAGATAGCCGCGTGCATCCATATCCGCGCCGCCATTGCCGATGACGATATTTTCGCCGGCAATGCGGGGGGCGCCCGTGACCGTATAGCTTTTGGTGCGGTCCGTGAGTGTGTCTGTTCGCCAGAGGCGCTCACCCGTTTTCAGATCAACGGCGTCAAGATACCCGTCCACCACTCCGACATAGAGAACGCCGTCCCAAATCGCGACGCCTTTATTATTGACGTCACAACAGGCCTTTCTGGCCCACAAGCCGTCCGCGTCCGGATCGTAGGTCCATAAATCTTCGCCGGTTTTGGCGTCAACCGCATAGACAACGCTCCACGGGCCGGTGAAATACATTTTGCCGTCTACGACCAATGGGGTGCCCTGATTGCCACGATGGACACGACCCCGCACAATAAAGTCGTCATATTTCCAAGCCAGCCCTAAGCGCTCAACAGTGTCTTTGTTGATTTTCGTTAGAGGGGAGTGGCGCTGCTCGTCTTGGTCGAGACCGTTGAATAGCCAGTCTCCATTTACAGCAGAACCACTTATAGGAGATTCGACTTTTGCCGTGGATTGTTTGGTGTCAGGCGCGCAAGAACTCAGGGTCGGCGAAATTGAAAGTATGGCCGCGCCCAGAAAAAGTGTTTTCAAGTTTGTCATTGTAGTATCCCGGATATGAGGTTTGTGTGTTTAAGAAAAATTTGTTTAGGCGGTGTTTCGAGAAGGTCTAAAAATCGTGTATTCGCGGGTTCCGCCCATTGGTCGTGCTGTGGTCGTGCTGTAATGTGTTCTGTTTTGTGTGTGACCAGACATTCTCATAATTACGAAATTATTTCAATTGATATATTTCAATATTTTTAAATATGTATAAAAAACAACATTCTAAAAAAGTATAGGGTTCTAATAATTCGATATTTTGAGTATAAAAACGAAATATAATATATTTTTTATGTATTTAGCTGTGTGTGGTCAGAATTTTGGGTCAGGTGAAGGCCTTGTAATCCTTACGAAATAAAATGTCTGTGCAGAGCCTCTGGCAATGCTGGGGCGTCATCATTTTACTTGAAGGATGTGCTAGAGAACGGCGTCTATATATAAAGGCGGTTTTGTGAAAAATACCTTGGTACGAATTTGAGGGTAAGGTGAAATTACGCATTGCAATTCGCGAAAGTTGGTTCTAGTTTTCGCTTTAATTGAACATCGGGGGGTGTGAGTCCTTTCTTGATGTAATTCGTGACAATAATAAGAAAGCAAGACGTATGTCTGACGGTTCACAAGTTCAAGAGGCGGTACAATCCAGCGCTTATTTGTCCTTTTTAACGGAATATCTGCCAATTGTGTTCTTGCTGGGGATTGCTCTGGTTATCTCTTTGGCGTTCCTGGTTATGGCGAAAATTTTCGCGCCATCCAGTCCTGACGCAGAAAAAATATCAACGTATGAGTGTGGGTTTAACGCCTTTGATGATTCGCGTATGAAGTTTGACGTGCGGTTCTATCTGGTCGCGATTTTGTTTATTATATTTGACCTCGAAGTTGCCTTTCTGTTTCCGTGGGCGGTGTCGCTCGACCAAATTGGAGTGTATGGCTGGTCCGTTGTCATGTTGTTTTTAGCGGAACTGGCCATTGGTTTAGTTTATGCTTGGAAGAAGGGGGCCTTGGACTGGGAATAGCTCCCACATAAGGCTTGGAGAAGGGTATGCCGCAAACAATCGTTAGATCAACACCAACATATGATCCCAAAAAACATGACCCGTTCTTTGACGGGCTCAGTGATCAATTGGCCGATAAGGGATTCCTTGTTGCGCCTGCTGATGATCTTATTACATGGGCGCGTACAGGCTCGTTGATGTGGATGACATTCGGCTTGGCGTGTTGCGCGGTTGAAATGATGCAGGCGGCCATGCCGCGTTATGATGTGGAGCGCTTTGGGTTTGCGCCACGTGCCAGCCCGCGCCAGTCCGATGTGATGATTGTGGCGGGGACACTGACCAATAAAATGGCGCCGGCTCTGCGCAAGGTTTATGACCAGATGCCTAATCCCCGCTATGTGATTTCAATGGGGTCGTGCGCGAACGGCGGCGGCTATTACCATTATTCTTACGCGGTTGTGCGTGGGTGTGACCGGATTGTACCGGTTGATATTTATATTCCGGGCTGTCCTCCGACAGCAGAGGCTTTGGTGTACGGGATTTTGCAATTGCAAAAGAAAATTCACCGCCAGGGTAATATTGAACGCTAGAGATGAGTGACGTTTTGGAAGATTTAAAAGCACATATTCTTGATGGTCTCGGCAGCGCGGTTAACGGCGCAGAGATTAGCTTTGGCGAGCTGACTTTGCATGCCAGACGCGAAGAGATCGTGAAAACCATCGCGTTTTTGCGCGATGACCCTTTGTGTAAATTTACCACTCTTATCGACATTTGTGGTGCGGATTATCCCGAGCGTGAACGCCGGTTTGATATTGTCTATCATATGTTGTCCATGCATTTAAACCATCGTATCCGTATCAAGCTGACCACGGACGAGGATGTTTCTGTACATACTCTTGTCGGGTTGTTTCCCAACGCAGACTGGTATGAGCGCGAAGTGTTTGATATGTACGGCGTTGCATTTGACGAACATCCCGATTTGCGCCGTTTGCTGACCGATTACGGTTTTGAGGGCCATCCTCTGCGCAAAGACTTCCCGCTGACCGGGTTTGTCGAAGTGCGTTATGACGAGGAGCGTAAATCCGTGATTTATGAGCCGGTCAATTTACCGCAAGAATTTCGTGACTTTGATTTCATGTCTCCTTGGGAAGGCGCAAAATATGTGCTGGACGAAGAAGAGAAGAAAAAGGGGGCTTAGGTGGTATCAGAAGCTAAATCCTGCTCCTGCCTGTGTGGCGATGTGAAGTTTACGGCTGTGCCGAACAAGGCTGAAACTGGCGCGTGCCATTGCAAGATGTGCCAAAAATGGGCCGCTGGGCCGTACATGGCCATATCCTGCAGTGATGTTGTATTTGAAAGTGAAGCGGCTCTCGGAGTTTATAAATCATCAGAGTGGGGTGAACGCGGGTTTTGCAAGACGTGTGGGACTTCATTGTTTTGGCGCATGACAGGGTATTGTGGTGTGTCAGAAGGCGCGTTCGATGCGTTGGGGCCAATTTCTTTTACAACTGAAGTGTTTATTGATGAAAAGCCTACCCATTATGAATTTGCCAATAAAACAACCCAAATGACGGGGGCAGAGGTTTTTGCACTATTTATGCAGGATGGAAGCGAATGACCGAAGTCACTCAAATTGATGATCGTAAGTTCACGATCAATTTCGGCCCTCAGCATCCGGCAGCTCATGGTGTTTTGCGCCTTATTTTGGAACTTGAAGGCGAAGTTGTCGAACGGGTTGATCCGCATATCGGTCTGTTGCATCGGGGCACTGAAAAGCTGATCGAGCATAAAACCTATATGCAGGCCATTCCGTATTTTGACCGGCTTGATTATGTAGCGCCGATGAACCAGGAACATGCCTTCTGCATGGCGGTCGAGAAATTAATGGGTATTGAAGTGCCACGCCGGGCCCAGTTTATTCGGGTGATGTTCTCGGAAATTGGCCGTATTCTCAGTCATATTCTAAATGTAACAACGCAGGCTCTGGATGTGGGGGCGTTGACGCCTCCTGTTTGGGGATTTGAAGAACGTGAAAAACTGATGGTGTTCTATGAGCGCGCGTCGGGTTCGCGTATGCATGCGGCCTACTTTCGGGTTGGCGGTGTGCGTCAGGATTTGCCGCCGGACTTAATCACGGATTTGCTGGAATGGTGCGAACAATTCCCGCAAAAAATGCGCGATATTGAAACGCTTTTGACTGGCAACCGGATTTTCAAACAACGCAATGTAGATATTGGTGTGGTCAGCAAGCAAGATGCGCTGGATTGGGGTTTTAGCGGCGTTATGGTGCGTGGCTCTGGCATGGCGTGGGATTTGCGGCGTTCGCAGCCTTATGAAGTGTATGACGAGCTTGAGTTTAAAATTCCGCTTGGCAAAAACGGGGATTGTTATGATCGCTATTTGTGCCGGATGGAAGAGATGTACGAGAGTACGAAGATCATTCAGCAGTGCCTGAAGATGATGCCTGAAGGCCCTGTTTTATCAGACAATCACAAAGTGACGCCGCCACGTCGCGCCGAGATGAAACAGTCTATGGAGGCGCTTATTCATCACTTTAAACTGTATACAGAGGGCTTTCGTGTGCCCGCTGGTGAAGTTTATACGGCTGTCGAAGCGCCGAAGGGCGAGTTCGGGGTGTATTTGGTCGCGGATGGCTCGAACAAGCCATACCGTTGCAAAGTCCGGGCACCGGGCTTCCCGCATTTGTCGGCTATGGATTTCCTTTGTAAAGGGCACATGCTTGCCGATGTATCGGCCATTCTTGGCTCGCTTGATATTGTGTTCGGGGAGGTTGACCGATGAGTACCAGACGACTTGCCAAAGAGCAGCCTAAAGATTTCAAACTGTCAAAACCCGCTCTTAAAGAGATTGAGGTGTGGGCGAAGAAATACCCGAAAGACCGTCGCCGGTCTGCGTTGATCCCGGCAATGTGGATTGCCCAAAAAGATGCGGGCGGTTGGTTGCCCGAGCCTGCGTTACGTGCGCTGGGTGATTTGCTCGGCATGGCCTATATCCGTGTTTACGAGGTTGCGACATTTTACACCATGTTCAATCTGGAACCTGTGGGCGAGCATCATATACAGCTTTGCGGTACAACCCCGTGCTGGTTGCGCGGTGCAGGCGAACTGAAAAAGGTTTGCGAGAAGAAGATTGGCCCGAAAGGCTCTGTCAGTGCGGACGGTAAGTTAAGCTGGATCGAGGTCGAATGTCTGGGCGCGTGTGCAAATGCACCGATGGTGCAGATCAGTAATGCGGCCGGTGACGATTATTATGAAGATTTGACCGAAGAGAATTTCGGAACCCTTCTTGATGATCTGTCTGCGGGACGCAAGGTACAGCCCGGCCCACAAAACGAGCGCCATACGTCCGAGCCTGAAGGTGGAGCGGATACGCTTAATGCCAAGGGGCTGTATAACAAGGTGAAGGCCAAGAAATTGCCGAATGCCGTTGCTAAAAAGGCGGCTTCTAAAAAAGCTGCATCTAAGAAGGCATCTAAAAAATCAGTGGCTAAAAAGGTAACTGCCAAGAAAACAGTTGCTAAAAAACCCGGCACAAAAAAATCTGCCGCAAAAAAACCGACAGCTAAGAAAACTGCGACCAAGAAAAAGGTAAAATCATAATGGTTGAACTTTTACAGGATAAAGACCGGATTTTTACTAATCTGTATGGCTTGCAAGACTGGCGTCTTGAGGCAGCCAAGAAACGCGGGGCGTGGCTCGGTACCAAGGAAATTCTTGAGCAAGGCCGGACTTGGATCATTGACAACATGAAGGCTTCTGGCCTGCGTGGTCGCGGCGGGGCGGGATTCCCGACGGGCCTGAAATGGTCGTTTATGCCGCAGGAAGTCACCAATCGTCCACATTATCTTGTGGTCAATGCAGACGAGAGCGAGCCGGGTACGTGTAAAGACCGTGAAATGCTCCGTCATGACCCGCATTTGCTACTGGAGGGCTGCCTTGTGGCCAGTTTCGCTATGCAAGCCCATGCCTGTTACATCTATGTACGCGGTGAATACATTCAGGAACGCAACCGCCTGCAAGCCGCAATTGACGAAGCCTATAAAGCTGGTCTTGTCGGTAAGAATGCTTGCGGGTCTGGCTGGGATTTTGATATTTACATGCATCATGGTGCGGGCGCGTATATTTGTGGTGAAGAGACCGCTTTGCTGGAAAGCCTTGAAGGTAAAAAGGGCCAACCTCGTTTGAAACCGCCATTTCCTGCTAATTCTGGCCTATATGGTTGTCCAACGACTGTGAATAATGTTGAATCGATTGCGGTCGTGCCAACTATTTTGCGGCGTGGTGCGGACTGGTTCAAATCCTTTGGACGCGAAAATAATGCCGGTACGAAGGTTTATTGTATTTCCGGTCATGTGAATAAGCCGTGTAATGTCGAGGAAGCTTTGTCGATCCCGATGAAAACCCTGATTGAAGAATATGCGGGCGGCGTACGTGGTGGTTGGGATAATCTGAAATGTGTTATTCCGGGTGGCTCGTCTGTGCCGCTATTGCCGCGCGAGATTTGCGATACGGTTTTGATGGATTTTGATGCGCTGCGTGAAGTGCAATCGGGCCTTGGGACTGCGGGTATGATTGTCATGGACAATTCGACCGATGTTGTGGCGGCGATTGCGCGGCTGTCGTATTTCTACAAGCATGAAAGTTGCGGTCAATGTACGCCGTGCCGGGAAGGTACTGGCTGGATGTGGCGTGTTATGGAACGCATGGTGCGCGGCGAGGCGGATACGTCTGAGATCGATATGCTGCTGAATGTGACCAAACAGGTGGAAGGGCATACGATTTGTGCGCTCGGAGATGCGGCCGCATGGCCAATTCAGGGCCTGATCCGTCATTTCCGTCACGAGATTGAAGACCGTATTGACAATTACCGGGCAGGGAAACCTGTCTTCGTTTCATCAAATATTGCGGCGGAGTAGAGTGATGAGCGATCTACGTAAAGTAAATATTGACGGTCAAGAAATTGAAGTCCCTGCGGACTATACGGTTATGCAGGCGTGTGAGCAGGCGGGGGCGGAAATTCCGCGGTTCTGTTACCATGAGCGTCTGTCGATTGCGGGGAATTGCCGCATGTGCCTTGTGGAATGGGTGGGCGCGCCAAAACCGCAGGCCTCTTGTGCATTGCAGGTTAAAGATTTGCGTCCGAACCGGGACGGTAGTCCTGCCAATATTCGCACGGATTCCGAGATTGTAAAAAAAGCCCGTGAAGGGGTGATGGAATTTTTGCTGATTAATCATCCGCTGGATTGCCCGATTTGCGATCAGGGTGGCGAGTGCGATTTGCAAGACCAAGCTATGGGCTATGGTCGTGACGGGTCCCGTTTTGAAGAGAATAAACGGGCCGTAGATGATAAATTTATGGGGCCATTGGTGAAAACCGTGATGACCCGCTGTATTCAATGTACGCGGTGTGTGCGTTTCATTACCGAAGTGGCTGGTGTCGAGGAAATCGGATTGGCTTCACGGGGTGAAGACGCTGAAATCACGACATATCTTGAAAAATCACTGACGTCGGAAATGTCTGGCAATGTGATTGATTTGTGCCCTGTCGGGGCGCTGACATCCAAGCCCTATGCGTTTAATGCGCGGCCTTGGGAGCTTGAGCCGACCGAGACGATTGACGTTATGGACGCGGTTGGCAGCAATATTCGTGTTGATAGTCGTGGTGGGCGCGTCTTGCGTATCCTGCCGATTATCAATGACGATATTAACGAGGAATGGATTTCCGATAAAACCCGCTTTGTTTGGGATGGTTTAGGGCGTCAACGTCTGGACAAGCCGTATATCCGTAAGAACGGACAATTGGTGCAGGCAAGTTGGGGCGAAGCCCTTGATTTAGCCGCAAGCAAGCTGAAAGCAGACCCTGAAACGATTGCCGCGATTGCAGGCGATTTGGCCGACAGCGAAGCTATGAAGGCTTTGAAAGACTTGATGGATGCGCTCGGCGTTAAAAACATGGATTGTCGTCAGGATGGTTCCGGTTTGGGCATGGGCCCGCGTCAGGAATATCTGATGAATACGACAATTGCAGGGATAGAGCAGGCGGATGCTTTGTTGATTGTGGGGGCCGATGTGCGTCACGAAGCCCCACTGGTCAATACGCGTATTCGCAAGAGCTGGATATATTCCGGTCTTGAAATTGGGATGATTGGCGAAGCCTATGATCTGACATATGACTATGATCATGTGGGCACAACGCCTGAGGATTTACAGGCTTTCCTTAAATCTACCAAAGGGTTTGCGCGTAAACTTAAATCCGCTAAAAACCCGATGATTTTGATCGGCACCGGGGCACTTGCGCGCAAAGACGGTGCGCAAATTTTACGTCTGTGCGGCGAGATTGCCAAGAAATACAAAATGGTCCGCAAAGACTGGAACGGATTTAATGTCCTGCAGACGGCGGCCAGCCGGGTTGCCGGTCTGGATATGGGCTTTTTGCCTGCCAAGGACGGTCTTGATTTGGCTGGTATCTTGAAAGCTTGTAAAAAAGGCACTGTGAAAACGGTTTATTCTCTGGGTGCGGACGAAATTGACGAGGCCGGATTTGGTGATGCATTTGTCATTTATCAAGGTAGCCACGGGGACCGTGGTGCCCATCGCGCAGATATTGTCTTGCCTGCGGCAGCCTATACTGAAAAAGACGCGCTTTGGGTGAATACAGAGGGGCGTGTGCAAATGGGCCGTATGGCCGTGTCGCCAAAAGGTGAAGCGAAAATTGATTGGGCGATCATCCGTGCCCTGTCCTCCAAATGTGACCGCACTTTGCCGTATAATAACCTGGAAGAGCTACGCACAAAACTGTTTGCAGACCATCCGACATTTGCCGGGCTAAATGTGGCACCGGGGGCGGACGGGGCAAGCGCATTTGATCCGGCTAAACTGGGCAAGGCTGGCAAAGTCAATAAAGCACCACTTCGTTCACAGATTTCGGACTTCTATTTCACCAATCCGGTTGCGAGAGCAAGCGCGGTGATGGCGGAATGCTCCGCTGTCGGTGATAGCGATATGATCAACGAGGCGGCAGAATAATGGTAGTCTTTGGCATAGAATTGAGCTGGTTAGCGGTCAAATTAATTCAGATCGGGTTGTTTGTTACCGTTTTATTGGTGGGTTTGGCATTTTTGCTGTTGATGGATCGCAAGATCTGGGCGGCTGTACAAATGCGCAGAGGGCCGAATGTTGTGGGCGCTTTCGGGCTTTTGCAATCCTTCGCCGATTTTATCAAATTTGTGGTCAAAGAGCTGATTATTCCGGCGGGCGCGGACAAAGTTTTGTTCATACTGGCGCCGATCCTGACACTGGTCATGGCATTCGGGGCATGGGCTGTTGTTCCGGTCGCACCGGGATGGGTGATTTCCAATCTTAATCTTGGTGTTTTGTATTGGTTGGCGATTTCTTCGCTTGGTGTTTACGGTATTATTATCGGAGGGTGGGCGTCCAACTCGAAATATCCGTTCCTTGGCGCGTTGCGCTCGTCAGCGCAAATGGTGTCTTACGAGGTGTCGATCGGGTTTATTCTGATCACAGTGTTGTTGCTGGTCGGGTCATTGAATATGACGGACATTGTCGATGCGCAGGCGGGCGGGTTCTGGCACTGGCATATCGCGCTGCTTGATTTTAGCAATCCGAAATCCCTGCTTTTGTTCCCTGTTATGTTTTATATGTTTGTACTGTTCTTTATTTCGGCATTGGCAGAAACCAACAGACCTCCATTTGATCTCGCCGAAGCGGAATCCGAATTGGTGGCTGGCTATCAGGTCGAATATTCTTCAACCGCGTATTTGCTGTTCATGATTGGCGAGTATCTCAACATTGTTTTGATGTGTGCGATGACGACTTTGCTGTTCCTTGGTGGCTGGCATGCGCCGATTGATATCGGGGTGCAATTTGTGCCGCCATTCTTCTGGTTTGCCATCAAACTCGTGTTCATGTTCTTCATGTTTTCCATGGTGAAGGCGATTGTGCCACGCTACCGTTATGACCAGCTTATGCGTTTGGGATGGAAAGTATTTTTGCCGACCTCTCTTGTCGCTGTCGTCCTTGTTTCTGGGTATGTGGTGATGTTTGGCCACTTGGCAGGGGGAGGTTAGCATGACGCGTATCGTTCAATTTATTAAAGCGGCTTTTTTCCTTGAATTTATCAAGGCGTTTTTCTTGGCGATGAAGTATTTCTTCGCCCCGAAAGCGACGATCAATTATCCGTTCGAGAAAGGCCCATTGTCTCCGCGTTTTCGTGGTGAGCATGCCTTGCGCCGTTATCCGAACGGGGAGGAGCGCTGTATTGCCTGTAAGCTTTGTGAGGCGATTTGTCCGGCGCAGGCGATTGTTATCGAGGCAGAGCCGCGCGAAGACGGTTCACGCCGTACCACACGTTACGATATTGATATGACCAAGTGTATTTACTGTGGTTTGTGTCAGGAAGCTTGTCCTGTTGACGCGATTGTCGAAGGGCCGAACTTCGAGTATGCCACCGAGACCCGTGAGGAACTGTTCTATGATAAAGACCGGTTGCTTGCCAACGGGGATCGTTGGGAGCGCGAAATTGCCATGAATTTAAAGAAGGATGCACCCTACCGTTAGGGGAAGTGGATTATGTTACCAGTT
The DNA here is from genome assembly GCA_002733605.1 of Robiginitomaculum sp. Taxonomy (GTDB): domain Bacteria; phylum Pseudomonadota; class Alphaproteobacteria; order Caulobacterales; family Maricaulaceae; genus Robiginitomaculum_A. Next base: position 5,354 of record NVWK01000013.1, on the reverse strand, counting down.
ATTGCCTTTTATGTTCTTTCAGCGACTGCCGTCGGGGCCGCCTTTATGGTGATTGCCGCGCGCAACCCTGTGCATTCGGTCATGTATTTGATCACCACGTTTTTCGCGGCTGCGGGCCTGTTTGTCCTGATGGGGGCCGAGTTTTTAGCCCTGTTGTTGATCATGGTCTATGTGGGCGCGGTGGCTGTGTTGTTTATGTTTGTGGTGATGATGCTGGATGTTGATTTCGTCGAAATGAAACGCGGCGCGTTGCAACATGCGCCTATGGGCATTGTTGTTGGCGGTGTGTTGCTGACCGAGATGATTTTGGTCGGGGCGGCGTCTCTCACGCAGTCTGACGGGGGGGTGAAATTTCCTGAAGACGGCACGTCAAATCTGGAAGCGATCGGGAATGTACTTTACACGGACTATGCCTTTTTCTTTGAAGGCGTGGGCCTTGTTTTATTGGTGGCTATGATTGGCGCGATTGTTCTGACATTACGCCGTCGCGACGGGGTCAAGAGACAGGATATTGCAAAGCAGATCGCACGTACCCGCGAAGGCGGTGTCGAGCTTGTTGATGTTGTATCCGGAGAAGGGATTGGATCATGAGTATCGGATTGTCACATTATCTGATTGTTGCGGCTATTTTGTTCACCATTGGTGTGTTCGGGATTTTCGTAAACCGTAAAAACGTTATCATTATCATGATGTCTATCGAGCTGATCTTGTTGGCTGTGAATATCAATTTTGTGGCCTTTGCCACCCATGCCGGCGATCTGGCCGGACAAATTTTTGCTTTGTTTATCCTGACCGTAGCGGCTGCCGAGGCGGCTGTGGGTCTGGCTATTCTGGTTGTCTATTTCCGAAACCGCGGCGACATCGCCGTGGAAGACATTAATTTGATGAAGGGCTAGGGAATGCTCTATAAAATTATATTGTTTGCACCGCTGATCGGTGCCTTAATCGCCGGACTGTTCGGGCGACGTATTGGTGATAAATTAGCCCAAAGCGTTACGACCGGGCTTTTAGTCTTGTCGGCCGTATTGTCGTGGGTGGCTTTTGTTAAGGTCGGGTATGGTCATGAACATTACGAAATCAACTTGTTTCGCTGGATTGATGTTGGCGGGTTTCAGGCCAATTGGGCTTTGAAAATTGATACGCTTACGGCTGTGATGCTTGTGGTGGTCAACTCGGTCTCTGCACTCGTGCATATCTATTCATGGGGCTATATGAAGGATGATCCGGGCAAGGCGCGGTTCTTCTCTTATCTGTCCTACTTTACCTTTGCCATGTTGGTGCTTGTGACATCAAATAACTTCATCCAGCTATTTTTCGGTTGGGAAGGGGTTGGCGTTGCGTCTTATCTCCTGATCGGATTTTGGTATAAAAAACCGTCTGCGAATGCGGCCGCTATCAAGGCGTTCGTGACCAATCGGGTTGGTGATGTAGGCCTTGCGCTTGGTATTTTTACAATTTTTCTCGTCTTTGACAGTGTGAATTTTGATACTGTATTTGCCCATGTGCATGACAAGCAGGATATGGTTCTGCCATTCCTGGGCATGGACTTTAGTGCCATGGAATTGATTGCCGGATTGCTGTTTATCGGCGCTATGGGTAAATCGGCCCAGTTCGTGCTACATGTCTGGTTGCCGGACGCTATGGAAGGCCCGACCCCTGTGTCCGCCTTGATCCATGCGGCGACGATGGTGACGGCAGGGGTGTTCCTTGTATGCCGCGCGGCGCCTATTTATGATGCGGCGCCACATGTGGCGGGGTTCGTGACTGTGCTCGGCGCGTTTACGGCCTTCTTCGCGGCGACCATTGGTCTGGTGCAAAATGATATTAAGCGGGTGATTGCCTATTCAACCTGCTCACAGCTTGGCTATATGTTTTTCGCGGCCGGTCTTGGGGCGTATAATGCCGCCATGTTCCATCTGTTTACCCATGCTTTCTTTAAAGCACTGTTGTTCTTGTGCGCCGGGTCTGTGATCCATGCGCTGCATCACGAACAAGATATGCGTAAAATGGGCGGTACGTTCAAATTGATCCCGATTACCTATATCCTCATGATTATAGGGACATTGGCGCTGACCGGTGTTGGTATTCCGGGAACCTCTATCGGGTTTGCCGGCTTCTTCTCCAAAGACGCGATTATCGAGGCCGCTTACGCGGCGGGTGCTGCTGGCAATAATGCGCCTGCGGTGTTTGCTTTCTGGGCTGGTTTGATTGCGGCGGGGATGACGTCGTTTTATTCATGGCGTTTGATCTTTATGACATTCCATGGCCGTTATCGCGGCAATCTGGAAACTCTTAAACATGCGCACGAATCTCCGATGGTGATGCTTGTGCCGCTGATCTTGCTGAGCGTAGGCGCGGTGTTGGCTGGTGGTATCATGTTTGCCAAATTTATGGGTGTGGACGCCGGTGCTTTCTGGAACGGTATTATGCCGGGAGTTGGTGGCGGACACGAAGTTGCTGAAGTCACGCACGGTGTGGCTGTTGAAAGCGCACACGGTGTGGAAACTTCACATGAAGCTGCCTCTGGTGGTCATCATGACTTCCCGACTTGGGTGTTATGGGCACCGTTTGCGGTGACATTGGGTGGATTTATATTGGCTTGGCTGATGTATATGTGGAGAGACGGCGTTCAGAAACGCGTCAATGCCGAGGGCGGTATGATCTATAAATTCCTTTTGAATAAATGGTATATTGACGAGTTGTACGAGGCGACCATTGTACGGGGCACCCGTCGGCTCGGTGATTTGTTCTGGAAAATCGGGGATGTGAAAATTATTGACGGTCTTGGCCCGAACGGATTTGCCGCGATGGCTATGGCCGGGGGACGCAAGCTGTCGAAATTCCAGAGCGGGTATTTATTCCAATATGCGCTTGTTATGTTGATCGGTGTCGTAGCATTGCTCGGCTATATTTCTATGAATGTGGGGGGCTAGATCATGTTTCAAGGTTTTGCTATTCTTTCTCTCATAACATTCATTCCGCTTTTAACGGCTCTGTTGCTCGTGTTGATGTCGCGTATGTCGCGCGGCGACGGGAAAACGCAAATCGAGGCCAATGCGCCCCGGGTTGCCCTTGTTGCGACACTGGCCGTTTTTGGTTTATCGATCCTTATGGTGATGAATTTCGACACAAGCACGGCTGATTACCAGTTCTATGAGGAAATGGATTGGCTTGGTGGCGGCATTAAATACCGCATGGGTGTTGACGGAATTTCGGTTCTGTTCATCGTGTTGACGACATTCCTGACCCCGCTGTGTGTCATTGCCAGTGCGAAAACGGTGAAAACCAGAATGCTTGAATATATGGTCGCATTTTTGGTGCTTGAAACCCTGATGATTGGTGTGTTTTGTGCGCTTGATATGGTGTTGTTCTATATCTTCTTCGAAGCGGTTCTTTTGCCGATGTTTATTATTATCGGTGTTTGGGGCGGGGCGAATAAAGTCTATGCCGCCTATAAATTCTTCCTCTACACCTTGCTTGGTTCGGTTTTGATGTTGGCGGCTATGTTGTGGCTTTATCATTATTCGGGTGTTGTCGGTACGCCGACCACAGATATTCGCGAGCTGTCCAAGATGGATATTCCGGCGGGCGCGCAAACATGGTTGTGGTTGGCCTTCTTTGCTTCTTTCGCCGTGAAAATGCCGATGTGGCCGGTGCATACATGGCTCCCTGATGCCCATGTTCAGGCACCAACAGCAGGCTCTGTGATTTTGGCGGGTATTTTGTTGAAACTGGGGGGCTATGGTTTTATCCGGTTCTCCATCCCGATGTTCCCTGATGCCAGCCTGCATTTTGCACCTTTGGTGTTCTGGCTGAGTGTGATCGGGATTATTTACACGTCTTTGGTGGCCTATCGTCAGGAAGACATGAAGAAGCTGATTGCCTATTCCTCTGTTGCCCATATGGGATTTGTGACGATGGGGATTTTCGCGCTTAACATGCAAGGCATGCAGGGTGCGATCTTCCAGATGATCTCTCACGGGATTGTTTCCGGCGCACTGTTCTTTGCGGTTGGTATTATCTATGACCGGATGCACACACGCGAAATTGCCTTTTACGGCGGCATTGTCAAATATATGCCGATGTATGCGGCTGTGTTTATGCTGTTCACGATGGCCAATGTCGGCTTGCCGGGCACCAGCGGGTTTGTCGGCGAGATATTGACGATGGTCGGTGCGTATCAGGTTAACCCGTGGATTGCGTTCGGGGCTGCGTTCGGGATGATCCTGTCTGCGGTGTATGCGTTGCATTTGTACCGGGAGGTTATCTTCGGTGAAGTGACGAATGACAAATTGATCGACATAAAAGATATGACCAAAAGCGAGATTGTGATTATGGCGCCTTTGGCGATCATGACGATTGTTTTGGGTGTGTATCCGTCATTGATCACGGACATAACGGCCGTATCCGTTGATGCATTACTTGCGGATGTTGCCGCTAAATTAGCTGGGAATTAGGCATGGGACAGTTTTCATATCTTGCTGGTGAAGTCGTATTGGCCATAAGTGCGCTGGTACTTTTATTGGTAGGTTCATTTGGCGGTGCGCGTTCGACATCTTTTATTCGTTACGCCAGTATTGCGGCGCTTCTGGTGTTTGCTTTTTCCGGGTATATATTTAACGGACAGGGCACGGCTTTTGACGGTGCGTTCGTGTCGGATGATTTTGGGCGCTATGTGAAAACACTGCTCGGCCTGTCGGCGGCAGCGGCTTTATGGTTCTCGCGGTCTTATTTTAAGCGCGAAAACCTGGACCAGTTTGAATATTCTATTCTGTTGCTCTTTGCCGTGCTTGGCATGGGCATTATGGTGTCTTCGGGGAATTTGCTCAGCCTGTATATCGGGATCGAAATGCAAAGTCTGGCTTTGTATGTCATGGCCGCATTTAACCGCGATAGTTTGCGGGCATCCGAGGCAGGGCTTAAGTACTTTGTTCTCGGCGCTTTGTCGTCGGGTCTTTTACTCTACGGCATGTCATTGATCTACGGATTTACCGGATCTATTGGCTATACAGAGATTGCTGCTTACCTTTCCGAGACTAGCGAGCAGGGTGTCAGTAGCGGCGTTGTTGCCGGATTGGTCTTCTTGCTCAGTGGTTTAGCGTTTAAAATTTCTGCCGCCCCGTTCCATATGTGGACGCCTGATGTCTATGAAGGGGCGCCGACCCCTGTGACCGGATTTTTTGCGGGTGCGCCGAAACTGGCCGCCCTCGCCATGATCACCCGCCTCGTTGTGGGGCCGTTTGGCGGCATCGAGCACACATGGCAACAGGTACTGGTGGTGCTGGCGGTCTTGTCCATGATTGTCGGGGCTTTCGGGGCGTTGACACAAACCAATATCAAACGTTTGATGGCGT
>NVWK01000012.1 GCA_002733605.1 Robiginitomaculum sp. | reverse complement strand
TACGCGCCCCGGCGAGTAGAGATTAGAAGTAGAGAAGTATCATGAACGTAACAGACATACGTGCGATGAGTGAAGATCAGCTCGGCGACCAGTTGCTGAAGTTGAAAAAGGAACAGTTCAACTTGCGTTTTCAGCAAGCCACTGGCCAGCTTGAAAAAACAGCTGCATTCCGTATTATCCGTCGCGATATTGCACGGGTTAAAACCATTCAGAGCGAGTTAAAATCCGCTGCAACCAAGAAGTAGGACGAGAAAATGCCAAGACGTATATTACAAGGCGTAGTCGTAAGCGACAAAGGTGACAAAACTGTTGTTGTTCGTGTTGACCGTACTTATTTGCACCCGTTGCAGAAAAAGACTTTGCGGAAATCAAAGAAATATCATGCCCATGACGAGGCAAATGCGATTAAAGAGGGTGACATTGTGCAGATTCGCGAATGTCCGCCTAAATCTAAGCTTAAGCGGTGGGAAGTTGTTACTGGTTAATCCAGTAAACAGCTCTCGAAATAAAAGAGGTCTATTATGATTCAAATGCAAACAAATTTGGATATTGCCGACAATTCAGGTGCTCGCCGCGTACAGTGCATTAAAGTACTGGGTGGTTCACATCGTCGCTATGCGAGTGTTGGTGATACAATCGTTGTTTCTATCAAAGAAGCGATTCCACGTTCCAAAGTGAAAAAAGGTGAAGTCCGTAAAGCAATCGTTGTACGTGTTGCCAAGGATATTCAGCGTCGTGACGGAAGCGTAATCCGCTTTGATGGCAACGCTGCTGTAATTATTAACAATAATGGCGAGCCATTGGGTACACGGATTTTTGGCCCGGTTCCACGCGAATTACGCGCGAAGAACCACATGAAAATCATTTCCCTGGCTCCGGAGGTTCTGTAAATGGCTGCCAAGATTAAAAAAGGTGACTATGTCCAGGTCATTTCCGGTTCTCTAAAGAACGGAAAAGGCAAAAAGGGCGAAGTCCTGCGCGTATTCACTGCAGAAAACCGCGTACTTGTTGCCGGTATCAACATGGTCAAACGCCACGTGCGTCCAAGCCAGGCTGATCCGGATGGTGGCGTCAAGCAGTTTGAAGCCCCAATTGATATTTCAAATGTTGCACATTTGGACCCAAAGGACGGCAAGCCAACTCGTGTTGGCTTTAAAATCCTTAAAGACGGTAAAAAAGTGCGCATTGCCAAACGGTCTGGAGATGTGATCGATGACTGATACTTATGAACCACGGCTTTTAACACGTTACCGCGAGAAAATTCGCGAGACGATGAAAGCGAAATTTAACTATACAAACGACATGCAAATCCCGAAAATCACCAAAATTGTCCTCAACATGGGCGTTGGTGAAGCGGTTGGCGACAGCAAGAAAATCAAGTCTGCTCTTGGCGAACTTGAATTGATTGCGGGTCAAAAACCTGTCGGCACGAAAGCCAAAAAATCTATCGCCGGTTTTAAACTGCGCGAAGAAATGATTATTGGCGCCAAAGTTACGCTTCGCCGTAACCGCATGTATGAATTCATTGACCGTCTGACCAATGTGGCTTTGCCACGGGTGCGTGACTTTCGCGGTCTGAATGTAAAAAGTTTTGACGGCAATGGCAATTTCGCTATGGGTCTGAAAGAGCACATCGTATTCCCTGAAATCGACTATGATAAAGTCGACTCGATGCGGGGTATGGATATTGTTGTGTGTACCACAGCAAAAAATAACGAAGAAGCTAAGGCACTATTGGCCGAGTTCGACTTCCCATTTCCAAAGAAATAGGACGCGGATTAACGCAATAGGCAAAGCAGATCGCTCAATGGTGAACGATCCAGCAAACGGAGACTTAAATGGCTAAAGTAAGCGCAGTAGAGCGTAACTTAAAAAGACAACTGCTTGTCATAAAATATGCAGATAAACGTGCGGAGCTAAAAGCGATCGCACGCAATAAAGATTTACCAGTAGAAGAGCGCTTTGCAGCCCAGATCAAATTGTCTGAACTGCCGCGCAACTCTGCGCCGACCCGTGTGCGTAACCGTTGTCAGGTTACCGGTCGTCCGCGTAGTTATTACCGTAAATTCAAAATGTCCCGGATTGCCCTTCGTGAACTTGGTTCACAAGGTCTACTTCCCGGCCTTGTAAAATCCAGCTGGTAGGAGAAACTCATGTCTTTTAGTGATCCTCTTGGTGATATGCTCACCCGGATTAGAAACTCGCTGATGCGCGGGAAATCCAAATGTAATACACCTGCGTCAAACTTGCGCGCACGTGTTCTAGATGTATTGGTCGACGAAGGTTATATTCGCGGCTATGCCACTGTTGAAAAAGACGGTTTCAAAAACTTTGAAATCGAGCTTAAATATTTTGAGGGTGCGCCGGTTATTCAAGAAATTACACGCGTGTCCAAGCCTGGTCGCCGTGTCTATTCTTCTGTGAAGAGCTTGCCACAAATTCGTAACGGTCTGGGAATTGCTATCCTGTCGACACCCAAGGGTGTGATGTCTGATGATGTCGCGCGCAAGGAAAATGTCGGCGGCGAAATTCTCTGCCAAGTGTCCTAGGGGTATTCTATGTCACGTATTGGTAAAAAACCTGTCACAATCCCGTCTGGCGTCACGCTGACCCAGAACGGACAAACGATTACGGCAAAAGGCCCATTGGGCGAGCTAAGCTTTACGCTTCCAAATGTCATCGAAGGTAAAATCGAAGGCGATAAATTCTCTGTTACTCCACTGGCGTCAGATAAAACTGCACGTTCTATGTGGGGTATGAGCCGTACTATGGTGTCAAACCTAATCGATGGTGTGACCAAAGGCTCTCAGAAAAACCTCGAACTTCGTGGTGTTGGTTATCGTGCGGCCCTGAAAGGTTCAGAACTTGTTCTGCAACTTGGCTATTCTCACGAAATTAACTACACCGCGCCTGAAGGCATTAAAATTGTGGTTCCGAAGCCGACAATTATTCAAATTTCCGGCATTGATAAGCAAGCGGTTGGTCAAGTCGCCGCCATTATTCGTAGCTACCGTAAGCCAGAGCCTTACAAAGGCAAAGGTGTTCGCTATGAAGGTGAATTCGTCCGCAGCAAAGAAGGTAAGAAGAAATAGTCATGAAAAGCGCTAGAGAAAAAATGCATAGCCGCGCCCAGCGTGTTCGCCGCCGGCTTCAGAAAAATGCAAATGGCCGTCCTCGGTTGTCTGTATTCCGCAGTGGCAAAAATATTTCTGCTCAAGTCATTGATGATGCGAACGGTGTAACGCTTGCGTCTGCTTCCACTTTGGAAAAAGATTTGCGTAAAGCCGGTGGTTCCAATGTAGAGGCTGCTGCCAGCATTGGTAAATTAATCGGTGAGCGGGCAAGTAAAGCCGGTGTTAAAGATGTTATCTTTGACCGTGGTGCCTATTTATTCCACGGCCGGGTGAAAGCTCTTGCCGAAGCGGCCCGTGAGGCCGGACTTAAGTTTTAGGAGACGCTGATGGCTCGCCGTGAAGAAAATAATAAGCGTGGACGTGACCGCGAAGAAGATAACGAGTTCATTGACAAGCTCGTGAGCATTAACCGTGTGGCTAAAACCGTAAAAGGTGGTCGTCGTATGGGTTTCGCTGCACTAGTTGTTGTTGGTGACGAAAAAGGACGTGTTGGTTTTGGCAAGGGTAAAGCCCGTGAAGTGCCAGAAGCCATTCGCAAAGCAACAGAAGTTGCCAAGAAAAGCATGATCCGCGTACCGCTACGTGAAGGCCGTACTTTGCATCATGATTGCAAGGGCCGTCATGGCGCCGGTAAAGTGATCTTACGCGCAGCGCCTCCGGGTACTGGTGTGATCGCTGGTGGCCCAATGCGCGCCGTGCTTGAAACACTTGGTGTGCAAGACGTTGTTGCTAAATCCCAAGGTTCATCAAATCCGTACAACATGGTTCGTGCGACATTTGATGCGCTTAAAGCTCAAGAAAGCCCACGGACAATTGCTGCTAAACGCGGCAAAAAAGTTGGCGATCTGGTTGGACGTCGTCGCGACGGAGCTTCTGCTCCTGACGCCGTCGTTGACGCATAGATAAGAGGGCAAGAAAATGGCCGCAAAGAAAACATTGACCGTACGTCAAACCGGAAGTTCGACCCGTCGTCCAGACACCCAGCATAAAACCTTAATTGGTTTGGGCCTTGGTCGTATCGGTAAAGAACGTACATTAGAAGATACACCCTCTGTGCGCGGTATGATCCGCAAAGTCGCTCACATGGTGAAAGTTGTAGGGGAATAGCGTCCGCGCTATCCCATAGGAGAAGATCATGCGTTTAAATGAACTCAGTGACAATCCGGGCGCGACAAAAGCCCGTTTACGTGTTGGCCGTGGTATCGGTTCCGGCAAAGGTAAAACCGCTGGCCGCGGTGTTAAAGGTCAAAAATCCCGTTCCGGTGTAGCCATTAATGGTTATGAAGGCGGCCAAATGCCTATTTATATGCGTTTGCCAAAACGTGGGTTTAACAAACCAAACCAAAAGAAATATGCAGAACTGTCTATTCGACGTCTGGAACAGGCTATTGAAGCCGGTGTTCTGGATCTGAAAAAAGATGTTGATGCAACGGCTCTCGTTCTTGCGGGTATTATTCGTCGTCCGCTTGATGGTGTGCGTCTTATTGGTGCCGGTAAAATTTCAAGCGCTGTGAATTTGAAAATCACAGGTGCAACAGCTGGTGCAACCAAAATTGTTGAAAAAGCCAAAGGCTCTGTAACAATTGTTGAAGGTAAACCTGCGAAAGTGGAAAAATCTTCCGCGAAAACTGCAGAGAAACCTGTTAAAAAAGCCGCGGCTCCTAAAAAGGCAGCGCCTAAAGCAGACGCACCTAAGGTAGAGAAAAAGCCAGCCGCTAAAAAAGAAGCGCCTAAGAAGGCGGCTCCTAAAAAAGCAGCCCCGAAAAAGGCAGACGCCAAAGCTGATGATTTAACAAAAATTAGCGGCATTGGCCCTGTTTTTGCTAAGCGTCTTGCGGAAGAAGGCATCACTACCTATTTACAAGTGACGAAACTCACGGCGAAGAAAATTGCTGAACTTGACGAGAAGCTGGAGCTTAAAAACAACATCACAAATGATGATTGGCCAGCTCAGGCGAAAGCATTGATGGACGCCAAGAAATAGACCAGAATAGAATGGTAAGGCCTCCTCATACGGGGCCTTATTTTTCTCCAAAGGACTAAAGGACACACAATGGCATCAGCTTCCGAACAGTTTGCACAGAATTTAAGTTTTGGCACCTTTGGCAAAGCCAAAGAGTTGCAAAAACGTCTGTTGTTCACTTTGATGGTGCTTGTGGTTTACCGGATCGGAACCTTCATTCCTGTTCCCGGCGTTGATATGGCGGCCTATGCGCAAGTGTTTGCGGCGGGTAGTTCCGGCGGCGGCGACGGTGGCGGCATGCTGACACGTCTCAATATGTTCTCTGGCGGTGCCGTAGAACGTATGGCCATTTTTGCGCTCAATGTGATGCCCTATATTACGGCGTCCATTATTATGACCTTGATGAAAGGCTCTGTGCCAAGTTTGCAAGCTCTTGAAAAAGAGGGTGCCCAGGGCCAGAAACAAATCAACCAATATACCCGCTATCTCACTGTATTTTTGGCCGCTTTTCAGGCTTACAGTATTGCCAGATTGCTCGAATCACAAGGTTTCGTGATTAACCCCGGCTTGTTCTTTCAAGCCACAGCGGTGATTTCGCTGGTCGGCGGCACAATGTTCCTGATGTGGATGGGCGAGCAAGTGACGGCACGCGGTATCGGCAATGGCGTCTCTCTTATCATTTTGGCAGGGATTGTCGCCGAATTGCCAAAGGCCATATTCCAAACCTTCAACTTGAATGAGCAAGGCTCACTCTCGGGCACTTTAATGCTGATGGTGTTTGCTATGTCTATCGGCCTTACTATTCTTATTGTCTATGTGGAACGCGCCCAGCGCCGTTTGCTTGTCCAGTACCCGAAGCGTCAGGTCGCAGGTGGTAAGATGTTTGGCGGCGAAAATTCGTTCTTGCCTCTTAAACTGAATGCGGCCGGTGTGATCCCGCCGATCTTTGCCTCTTCACTTTTGATCTTGCCTGCGACAGCAGGCGGCTTTTATGCGCAAAGTGGGCCGGAATGGGTCCGCACAATGTTGACGCTTATTGGTTACGGCCAACCCGTATATCTGATTTTATATACCTGTTTGATTGTCTTCTTCTGCTTCTTCTATGTGCCTTATGTTTTCAAACCTGAAGACACAGCCGATAATTTGCGCCAGCACGGCGGGTTTTTGCCCGGCATTCGCCCCGGCGCCCGTACAGCAGAATACTTGTCCTATGTCCTGAACCGCCTGACATTCATTGGAGCTCTCTATGTTGCCCTTGTCTGTGTCCTGCCGGAATGGCTGATCTCCCGCAACAGCAATATCCCGCCAAGTGTGGCTATGCTAATCGGGGGCATGTCTCTCTTGATCGTTGTCTCTGTGACCCTTGATACGGTTGCGCAAATTCAGTCACACCTTGTGGCCCATCAATATGAAGGGCTGATCAAAAAGTCCCGCATGGGTCGCCGGCGTAAGAATAAATAGGGGCTATATGAATATCATATTATTTGGCCCTCCGGCAGCCGGTAAAGGCACACAGGCAAAAATCCTGACAAGCGAGCGCGGATTCTTGCAGCTTTCTACAGGCGACATGCTGCGTGCGGCCCGTACATCCGGATCCGATCTTGGCAATAAGGTCGCAGGCATTATGGATCGTGGCGATCTGGTTTCTGATGAAATCGTCATCGCCCTAATCGAAGAACAACTCGACAACAATACAGACGCCGCCGGTTTTATCTTTGACGGGTTCCCGCGCACAGTGGCACAAGCCGAAGCGCTTGACGCTAGTCTGGAAAAACGCGGCATGTCGGTCAACAGTGTCGTGCGTTTATGTGTAGACGATAATGTACTATTGGGCCGCGTCGAGAAACGTTTTACCCAAGAAGGTCGTAAGGATGACAATCCTGAAAGCTTCAAAATCCGGCTTGCAAACTATAATGAACAAACAGCGCCATTGCTGCCTTATTATGCGAAGCAGGGCAAATTAACTGAAATAGACGGGCTTGCAGAGATAGACACGGTTTCCGCGTCTGTGGCGCAGGTTCTGGATATGCACAATACGGGCCGGACGAACAAAACCGTTCCGTTTTGGAAGAGACTTTTAGGCCTCAAATAGAGGTGAGAATAATTCGGGTTTAGGGCAATTGGAAGGTTGACCTAGGCGCGGATAAGGATATAAATAGCCGCTTTCGCGGAATCTGTTGGTTACTGCGCTTCTTTTAATGGAAGCAAGACAGGTTGTGCGAATTTGAAATTTTAAGGAGAGCCTTGTGGCACGGATTGCAGGTGTAAATATACCAACGAACAAGCGCGTAGAAATTGCGCTTACATATATTCATGGGGTCGGCCCGGCCATCTCCAAACAGATTTGTGAAACTCTGAAAATCACGTTCGAGCGTCGTGTTCAGGATTTGACAGATGCGGAAATTCTACAAATTCGCGAAGCTATTACTGGCGGCGAGTTTTTGGTCGAAGGTGATCTTCGCCGTGAAATATCCATGAACATCAAACGTCTTATGGATATGGGTAATTATAGAGGCCTACGTCATCGCCGTGGTCTGCCAGTACGCGGCCAGCGTACACACACAAATGCGCGCACGCGCAAAGGTCCGGCGAGAGCAATCGCCGGCAAGAAAAAATAGGTGAGATTAAACTATGGCTAAAGAACCGGGCCGCGTCCGCCGCGCCGATCGTAAGAACATCACATCTGGTGTTGCACACGTTAATTCGACATTTAATAACACAATGATTACCATTACCGATGCGCAGGGTAACACAATTACCTGGTGTAGTGCTGGCGCGATGGGCTTTAAAGGCTCTCGTAAATCCACGCCCTATGCAGCTCAGGTTGCGGCTGAAGAAGTCGCGCGTAAAGCGCAAGATCATGGCATGCAAACATTGGAAGTGAATGTAAATGGGCCGGGGTCTGGCCGTGAAAGTGCTGTTCGCGCTTTACAGGCTGCTGGTCTAACCATCACCACAATTCGTGACGTGACGCCTATCCCGCACAATGGTTGCCGTCCGCCAAAACGTCGCCGCGTATAATCTCGCAGCTTGACGTTCCCTACTGGGCTTAAAAGCCCGAACCTTAATTTTAGAGGTCTCTAATGATTGAAAAAAATTGGCAAGAATTAATCCGTCCGATCAACCCTGAAGTTGAACCCGGTCGTGTGCCTGAACGTATGGCGTCTATTATCGCAGAGCCGCTAGAGCGTGGCTTTGGTATGACAATCGGCAATGCCCTGCGTCGTGTTCTGTTGTCGTCCTTGCAAGGTGCAGCTGTGACGGCTGTCCAAATCGACGGTATCGTTCACGAGTTTACATCTATTCCGGGCGTTCGCGAAGACGTCACCAATATTGTTCTGAACCTGAAAGGTCTGGCCGTGCGCATGCACGCAGAAGGCCCTAAACGCCTGCTGCTGAAGAAAAGCGGTTCGGGTGTTGTCACGGGTGCGGATATCGAAGAAACGGCTGACGTGGAAATCCTCAACCCTGATCACGTGATCTGTACAATGGATGAAGGCGCTGATTTGCGCATGGAATTGACCATTGCAACGGGTAAAGGCTATGTGGCTGCGGTGCGTCCCGAAGATGCACCTATCGGTCTTATCTCTATTGATGCTCTGTATAGCCCGGTCACCCGTGTGGCGTACCGCGTTGAAGATACACGTGAAGGCCAAGTGCTTGATTTTGATAAATTGATCATCGACGTTGAAACCAACGGCGCGGTCACACCGGAAGATGCTGTAGCTTTGGCCGCACGTATTCTTCAAGACCAGTTCCAAGTGTTCGTCAACTTCGACGATCCAGAGGATGCAGGTCGCGGTGACGAGAAACCCGAACTTGACTTCAATCCGGCTCTGTTGCGTAAAGTTGACGAGCTTGAGTTGTCTGTACGCTCTGCAAATTGCCTGAAAAACGACAATATCGTTTATATCGGTGACTTGATCCAGAAATCAGAAGCAGAAATGCTCCGCACACCAAACTTTGGCCGTAAATCTTTGAACGAGATCAAAGAAGTACTGGCTGCTATGGGCTTGCACCTCGGTATGGACGCGCCAAACTGGCCACCAGAAAATATCGAAGAACTCGCTAAAAAATACGACGATCAGTTTTAAATAACTGAATAGAAAAGGAATACTGTCATGCGCCATCGCATCGCACATCGCAAACTGAATAAAACGGCTTCACATCGTAAAGCTATGTTTGCCAACATGTCTTCAAGCTTGATCGAGCACGAGCAAATCGTAACCACTTTGCCAAAAGCAAAAGAATTACGTCCGTTCGTGGAAAAGCTGATCACATTGGCTAAAAAAGGTGATCTAGGCTCACGCCGTATTGCGATTGCCCGGACACGCAACAAAGAAATGAGCAAGAAATTGTTCGAAATTCTTGGCCCACGCTACAAAGACCGCCAAGGTGGATATTGCCGCGTATTAAAAGCTGGCTACCGCTATGGTGATAACGCACCAATGGCTGTGATTGAATTTGTTGACCGCGATTTAGACGCAAAAGGCGCTGGCGACCGTGCACGTGTTGCGGCTGAGGAAGCGGCTGAAGCGTAAGCTGACCAATTTTTCATAAAGAATACTGCTAAAACCCGTCCATTGTGGCGGGTTTTTTGCTATTAAGACCTTGATGGTTCAATTTTGCACACTTTTAGGTGTGCTGTGACGGATGGAGGCACAGGCTGCATATGGGGAAATGGTTAAAAACACTCTCGTGGACGACTGCCGTGTGCACAGGTGTCTTGTGCACAATGGCACTGCCAGCCTTCGCAGAAATGAGCCCGACCCTGATCATTGAAACCGGCCCCAGTGACAATCCCGCCTACCGGCGCATGATTTTTGTGAAATACCTAGTCGGGACACAAGTGAGTGCCAATTACAAAACTTATAACCGCCGCGAATTTATCAATACGCCAAACACAATGGCCACCAGCCTTATTGCCGCGTGTGCGTACGGGCCATCGACATCCTTAAATGAGATTAAAGCCTATGAACGCGAAGAAAACCGCAGGGCGCAAGCGGGCCAAGCGCCTGAACAGCGTACTTTTTGTATCAAAAACATCTCTGACTGGACGGACGTGAATAAGGATAAATACCTCGATCCGATTTTCCAAGGCTTGCCATGAGGGCACGTCATACGTAGCGAAATAGCCGTTGCTGCATGAAAAAAACGTCACAAATGTGCATAGGGGTTTAATTGGGCGGCGGTTGCGCCTACATTACCCTTATGAAAAAATATATCTTATCATTTTTAGGGGGCGCACTGGTACTTGGTGCGGCTATTGTTCCGCGGAGTACACCACAAGCACAGGCCGCGCCCACACTCAGCGATCCATCCGTGGTGCCAAACAATGTCGTGCAGATGAAAATGTCATTTGCGCCCGTGGTCAAAGAAACCGCGCCCGCCGTCGTCAATGTCTATACGTCGCGTAAAGTTGTGCGTCAGGCCGATTCGTTCTTTTCTTTCTTTGGTCGCGGCGTCCCGCGTGAACGCACGGTGCGCTCGCTCGGCTCCGGTGTGATTGTGCGCTCAAACGGCGTGATCGTCACCAATGCCCATGTGGTGAAAGGGGCGCAGGAACTCCGCGTCATTTTGAATGATCGCCGCGAGTACGAAGCCGTAATTATTGCCGAAGACGCGAAGTCGGATTTGGCCATTTTGCAAATCGACACCAAGGGCGAACGCCTGCCGATCCTGCCGATTGACGCTTCAAATTCATTGGAAGTCGGCGACATTGTCCTCGCCATTGGCAACCCGTTCGGGGTTGGCCAAACTGTGACCAGCGGCATTGTCTCTGCGCTTGGCCGCACACAGGTCTCCGATCTTGCTTCCTTCATCCAAACCGACGCCGCCGTCAATCCGGGCAATTCCGGTGGCGCTTTGGTTGATATGGATGGGCAATTGGTCGGCGTCAACACGGCTATATTTTCGCGCTCTGGCGGCTCGAACGGCATCGGGTTTGCCATTCCGGGCGAACTGGTGCGCCGTGCTGTCGACAGTGCTCTGTCCGAGGGTAAAATTATTCGCCCGTGGATTGGTGCCCGCACCCAAGGCGTAAATTCTGTCATGGCCGCCGCCCTTGGCCTTGATCGTCCTCAAGGCGCGATCATCGATGAAATTTATCCGAAAGGCCCCGCTGATAAAGCCGGTCTGGAACGCCGCGATGTCATTTTGTCCGTAGACGGCACAGATATTTTTGATGATAGCGGTCTGAAGTTTAAACTGGCGACCTTTGCGCCGGGCCACAAAGCCAAAGTGAAAATCTGGCGCGACGGTAAATTAAAAACCCTGACCGTGCGCGCCGATATCCCCAGAGAAATCCCGACGCGCGATACCATAACCCTTGATGGCATCAATCCGTTTAGCGGCCTCACGGTCGTCAATATGTCGCCTGCATTGGCCGAAGAAATGGATTTTGATCCGTTTGCAAAAGGCGTTGTCATCTCTGCCCTGTCGCGGGGCAGCCTGTCTGCACGTTATCGCTTCCGCCCCGGCGATGTTATTCTTGATGTGATGGGCAGTGAGGTCAACACGACGGCGCAATTGCAAAACATCCTCGAAGAATATGAGGGTGAGCGCAGCTGGACCCTCAACATCGAACGCAATGGCCGGGTCAGTAAAAGCCGTATCCGCTTTTAAAAACCCCGGTTGATAAGGGTTGATAAGCCCCAATCATCACTAGCCCGTCCTCTCCGGTTATGGGATAGTGAGCTATGAGTGATCTGTTTGTATCTGCAGGATTGGAAAAAGAGGCCCCGCGCCCTCTCGCCGATCTATTGCGCCCCCAAACAATCGAGGATGTGGTTGGCCAATCACATCTCTTGGGCGAAGAGGCCCCAATTGGCCGGATGTTGAAATCAGGACGTCTCGCTTCCATGATCCTCTGGGGCCCGCCCGGTGTTGGCAAAACAACCATTGCGCGCCTGATCGCAGGCCATGCGGATATGGAATTTGTCCAGCTTTCAGCCGTATTTTCCGGCGTCGCCGATCTCCGCAAAGTCTTTGAAGCCGCCAAAGCCCGCCGATCCACAGGGCGCGGTACTCTGCTATTTGTCGACGAAATCCACCGGTTTAACCGCGCCCAACAAGACGGGTTTCTACCCTATGTCGAAGAGGGCATTGTCACCTTGATCGGGGCCACGACGGAGAACCCATCGTTCGAGCTCAATGGCGCGCTGTTATCGCGCGCACAAGTCTTTGTCCTCAACCGGCTAGACGCATCCGCGCAAGACGAGCTTCTGACCCGCGCCGAAACCATTACCGGTAATAAACTGCCCGTAACAAAACAGGGCAGGGACACCCTCATTGGATATGCGGACGGGGACGGGCGCTATCTCCTGAACTTGTCGGAAGAAATTTTCGCGCTGTCCCTGAAAAAACCACTGGATGCCAAGGGCGTTGCCAAACATTTACAAAAACGCGCCCCCGCCTATGACAAGAACAAAGACGAGCATTACAACATTATTTCGGCCCTGCATAAATCCATTCGCGGCTCTGACCCGGACGCCGCTTTATACTGGTTTGCCCGCATGCTCACGGGCGGCGAAGACCCGCTCTACATTGCGCGTCGCCTCATTCGCATGGCCAGTGAAGACATCGGCCTTGCCGATCCGCTCGCTCTGATGCTGGCCAATGAAGCCATGAATACATACCGGTTTTTAGGCTCGCCCGAAGGAGAACTGGCTATTGCCCACGCGGTTGTCCACATGGCGACCGCACCGAAGTCCAATGCAGTCTATACGGGGTTCAAAGCCGCCATGGCATCGGCGCGACAAACCGGCTCGCTTATGCCGCCCGCCCATATTTTAAATGCGCCGACCAAAATGATGAAAGAGTTGGGGTACGGTAAAGGCTATGCCTATGACCATGATACGGAACACGGGTTTTCAGGGCAAAACTACTTCCCTGACGGCATGGAACGCCAACAATTCTACGCCCCGAAAGGCGAGGGGCGCGAGCGGGAAATCAAGGCCCGGCTGGAAAAATGGGCAACGTTACGCGACAAAGATTGAAACGATTCGGTAATTTGCTTGTCAGCGATTTGAGAATCATTTTATAAGCATGCATGGACAGTGCTGCATCACCTTTAGACCCCAACCAGATTTTAGCGAAAAACGGTATTCGCCCGACCAAAATTCGCAAAGCCATTGCGAGGCTTTTGTTTGATGGGCATGACAAACATGTTACCGTTGAAAACGTGATCGACATGGCCAGAAATTCCGAGATCAAAACATCTGTGGCCAGTGTTTATAACACCTTAAACCAGTTCGCCGCCGCCGGATTATTGCGCCGGGTTGTTGTGGAACAGGGCCGCACATTCTTCGATACAAATTTATCTGACCATCATCATTTCTATTTTGAAGACGAGCAACGCCTAGAAGATATTCCGGACGGGACTATAAAATTACAATCCATCCCCAAACTCCCCTATGGCCGCCGTATCAAATCTATCGGTGTGACAATACGGGTTTAGCCTGGCTCTTATCATTGGCGCGCGCGGCTGAAACCCCGTCTTGCTTAATTTTTGTACGCGGCGTATCACCCCCTCTATGAATGGACTTATATATGTAGCTTTGGGCGGCGCCATCGGCGCGTCGTGCCGGTATTTGCTGGGCGGTGTGGTATTTCGTGCCATGGGGCCGGGGTTTCCGTGGGGCACTTTGGCTGCAAATGTCATCGGTGGATTACTGATGGGACTGCTGGTCGGTTGGCTTGCGTTCAGGGTTTCAGGCGGCGAAAACTTGCGCCTGTTCTTGGCCGTTGGCGTGCTGGGCGGGTTTACGACGTTTTCTTCGTTTTCTCTGGAAGCGCTTCGGATGATCGAAACAAAAGCTTACGGCCTTGCCACCGGATATATGTCCGCCTCTGTTGTCTTGTCGGTCTTGGCCGTATTTATAGGGTTGATGATGGCCCGGAAATTATTTGTGTTATGAGTGGTGTTCAAATCCTGACAGTAGACGAAGCCGATGCAGGCGCACGGCTTGATCGCTGGTTCAAACGTCGCTTCCCCCATATGGCCCATGGACGGGTAGAGAAATTACTGCGCACAGGCCAGTTGCGCATTGACGGCAAACGGGTCAAAGGCAGCGCCCGCCTCGAAGCCGGACAGAGCGTACGCATACCGCCTTTGCCCGAACCCTCAGACCCCAAGCCGGAGCGCAAGCTCTCGGAAGCCGACATCAACTTTATAAAAGCCATGGTGATCTACGAAGATAAAGACATCATTGCCTTAAACAAACCAACCGGTCTTGCCGTACAGGGCGGCACCAAAACAACTCGCCATATTGATGGCCTGTTAAAGGCGTTTAAAACCGAGGGCGTCTCTCCGCGCCTCGTACACAGATTGGATCGGGATACAACGGGCGTGCTGGTGATTGCCAAACACGCCAAGTCGGCCACATGGCTCGGCAAAGCCTTCCAGAGCCGCCGCGCCAAAAAAGTCTATTGGGGCATTACAAATGGCGTGCCGCGCCCGTCCATAGGCGAGGTCAAAGGCTATATGGCCAAGTCCGAAGGTCTGGTTGGCGGCGTAGAAGGCCGCGAAATTATGGCGGCTGTACGTCACGGCACGGAGGGTGCCAAACACGCCCGCACCCTATACCAACTCCCCGCAGAGGCCGGAAAACGCGCTGCATGGGTGGTGATGCAACCCCTAACAGGCCGCAAACATCAATTGCGCTTGCATATGGAATTGTTGGGCACCCCGCTTGTCGGCGACACCAAATACACCACGGCGCGTGAATTTCCCGGTGGGCTGAAAGAGGTCTTGCATCTGCATGCCCGTTCCCTGACCTTGCCACATCCTGACGGATCCGAAATTCATATAGAGGCGCAATTGCCTTCCCATATGAAACGGGCGTTTGAATTGCTCGGCTTTGACGAGAACACCCCTATCGAGCTTATGGAACCCTAAATGGCCAAAAGGTTTTACGAGCATGTGGGCGTGAAGGCGCAAGAGGGGGACTATGTTGTTGTACTGGACGAACGCGTTTTAAAAACGCCCGGTAAACAGCCACTGACATTTGACAAACAGTTCCGCGCCGCCCTTGTCGCCAAAGAATGGCAAGCCCAAAAAGACGAAATAAAACCCGAGACCATGCCGTGTACGCGGTTGATGAATGTGGCGTGCGAATTGACGCCGACGCGGAGACCGGAACTTGTGTCCGGATTTCGATCCTATTGCCGCACTGATTTGCTGTGTTACCGCACGGCCGCGCCGCGTGACTTGGCCCGCCGCCAAGATGAAAACTGGCAACCCGTCCTTGACTGGGCCGCAAAAAACCACGGGTTTAAGCTGGCTGTGACGACAGGCCTAAATGCAATTGCCCAACCCGAAACTTCTTTAAATGCTGCCAGCACTTATGCGGACAGCCAGAGCAATGCCCAATTGACCCTGCTTGTCCACTTCATGGCCAGCCTGGGGTCGAGCGTATTGGCATTGGCACTGATGGAAGGGCATCTGGACGCTGAGCATGCATTTACACATTCACGGCTGGACGAGATGTTTCAAAACGAGCGTTGGGGCGAAGACGAGGAAGCCATGCTAAGCCGCCAAAACCTGCGCACAGAAATCATCACTTTGTCGGCCCTTATAAAGGAGTAGATATGGGAAATTCTGTAACCGTAAAAGAACGCGCAGGCGGTCTCTACACCCAAGATGTGCTAGCCCGCCACCATCATCTGTATGCAGACGAGCCGGAAAGCCTCGGCAGTGCCGATCTTGGCCCGACCCCGTTCGAATTTGTCTGCGCAGGTCTGGGCGCATGCACAACCATCACATTACGCATGTATAGCGAGCGTAAGAAATGGCCTGTGACCCATATCGCGGTGGATGTACATTTCAAAAAATCCGGTGTTGGCACGGATATGAAGAACGTCTTTGTGCGCGATATTACCATCGAAGGCGACCTTGATGAGGCCCAGCGCACGCGCCTGCTCCAAATTGCCAACAAATGCCCCGTCCATAAAATGCTGGAAGCAGAAGCCGAGATACGTTCAAGCCTAGTCTAAGACCATAGCGGGAAGGTATGATACGATTTGGATTGTACTGTATTGGTATTTAGTTGACAGGTGCAGGCTGGCATAATTTCTCAAGGCTGTAATCTAGTTTTCCGTTCGAAACGAGCAACCTGTTTTCATCGGGAACAAGGCGTCCACGGCTATTGAAGAACCGATAGGTCACAAGGAAGGGCTGCCGTGTGGTGCTTACAGGTGTGCCTTTGATATTTGCAGGCTCGAAACGCCATTTTTTAACAGACCGGATCGAAGTTCTCTTGAACATGTTCTCGCTGCAGAACGAGGTTTTCACAAGTGTAGGGACTCCGGTTTTATCGACATCAACCAACATGCAACAAAACCCGCTTCGATATACTGCGTATGGCATTCGTGGAGGTACACTTGTTTTTATAGCGGCAAGCGTATCTGTTGGTGTCTTTGGGTTTTTAATTGTAATTTTCTGTGACAGTTTGCCATTTGTTTGCGCAAAGGCCGTGCTTGTCATGGCCATCAGGTAGATGACACCTGCGATTGAGAAAAGAGAAAATTTGGCCATAGCACCTCCTAAACATTACATTATAACGCAACATTGGTAAGTTGGCACACCTAGTTTTTCAATATCAGTGCCAACACTGCTGCATTCACATATCCGTCCATAATAACCCCGTTGGCCTTCTGCCATGCACGAATGGCACGGCGGGAATTGGGGCCGATCTGACCATCCACGCCTTTGGTATCAAAGCCTTGGCGGGTGAGGGCGCGTTGCATATCTTGTTTATCCGTGCGGGACAGGGTTTTATCGCCCCGTGGCCAGTCTTGAGTGATAGCCGTCTTGCCTTGCAGACCTTCGGCTAAAACCCCGATGCCGAGCGCATAAGATGTTGAATTATTGTACTTTTTGATGACGTCAAAGTTTTCAAACGTCAAAAACACCGGGCCGTTCGCCCCCGCCGGAATCAGCAGCTTGCATTCGAGGAACATAGCCTGTTCAGACCATGCCTTGCCACCAACAGGGTGCACACCCAGCGCGCTCCAGCCCGAAATCGTTCGCTTTGTTCCGTCCGCAAACCCATAATCAAAACCTTTGGGCAAAAGAATTTCGGCAAATACAGGTTCCTCAATCCGCCAGCCAAAGCGTGACAGATAATAGGCGCTGGACCCGAGCGCATCCCCGGCGCTTGTCCACAAGTCCTTATTGCCGTCCCCGTAATAATCGACCGCATAATCACGGAAGGTCGCAGGGATAAACTGGGTCATGCCCATAGCTCCCGCCCATGATCCGGTCAGTTGATCCTGGCGCACCGCGCCACTGGTAAGGATATCAAGCACAGCAAATAACTGGCTCTCGCCAAAAGACTGACGGCGGCCTTCAAAGGCAAATGTAGCCAGAGAGTTGATAATGTCATGACTTCCCAAAATCTCACCATAGGCAGATTCCAGGCCCCAAATACTGGTAAGAACATGACGGTCCACATGATAGCGGGCTTCGATACCATCAAATAATTGTTCGTGCTCGGCCAGTTTCGCCCGTCCGTTTTTAAGCCGCACCGGACTTGCCGCTCCGTCCACATAGCTCCAGATCGGTTTTGTAAATTCCGGTTGGGTCTGGTCGCGCTCCAAAGCTTTGGGATTTATTTTGGCCGTGCCTATGGTCGAGGCGAGTAACGCAGGCGCGTAGCCTTTGGCAATTGCCCGTCCGATAAAATCTTTTTTCCAGAGGGCGAATCGCTCTTGTTGTGAAAGACCTAGCGCGGGGACAGTGTTTTGCGCCACTTTCACAATCGGAATTAGCGTAACCGGTTGCGCCTGTCGAGGGGGCGTAGGCGCGCTGGCACAGGCCGAAATAGCTGTGGTCAAGGCAACCGAAAGAACGAGGGGCAGAGCCGTAAAATATTTTATCATGAGCGATTCTAACAAGTGCTGTGGGCACTGGCCAGCGTAACTTGTTTAATTTGCTGTAATTTCCTATAAAACACTGTATTTATTGGGGGAAATCAGCACTTCACTTCATGTGAAATCGCGCTTGACTTATAGGGGATGTCCTTTTAGGTTCCGGCCTCGAAATAGACACAGGGCTGTGCTGAAATAAGTGCCCCGAAAATAGGTATAAGGTAGAGCCATGAAAGTCCGTAGTTCCTTGAAATCTTTGAAAAACCGTCACCGGGATTGCCAGCTTGTGCGCCGTAAAGGTCGTATGTATGTGATCAATAAAACTGATCCACGTTTTAAAGCCCGTCAAGGTTAAGCAAGTCTTGGGTTCGCCCATTCAACTTGATTACAAAAATAATATAATGACGCCTCTTGCGAAAACCCGCGAGAGGCGTCATTTTATGTTTATGCGTCAGGTTTTGTATATATCGGTATTACTTGTATTTGGGATGATGGCTTTGCCCTCTGCCTCCGCGCAGGAAATTCCCCAAGCCGAGATGCCAGCACCCGAGATACCCGCTCCTGATATAGAAGGCCCGGAGATAGAGGTGCCGGAATTGGATATTGCAGGTGATCCCGACACACCGCCTGCCGAGATTAAACCTGAAGCCGGCAAAAATTTAACCATCCGCTCCGAAGCGGACAGGGCAGAAATTTTAAAAAAACTATTTCTAAACTTAAAAAATGCACCGGATGCAACCGCCGCCAATCTTGTGGCTGAAGAAGTTTGGGCCGTGTTCTTACAGTCCGGAAGTGCCTCTGTCGATTTTGTCCTGCTGCGCGGTATTGCGGCGCAAACCCGTGGTGATATGAAATTGGCCCGACGCATGTATGACCATGTCACGCGCTTACAGCCCGACTACGCTGAAGGCTGGTCCCGTTCAGGCCGCTTGGCAATTTTGGAAGAAGATTTAAACCGTGCTGTCGCGGATACATTGCAAAGCCTGATTTTAGAACCCCGCCATTTTTATGCGCTCTGGACATTAGGCAATATCCTCGAAACCTTGGGCAAACAGGACGCTGCATTTGAAGCTTATTTGGCAGCATTCAAACTGTACCCCGAGCACGAAAAAATCAAAGAACGGGTCGAATTCTTGAAAGAAGACGTTAAGGGCAAGGCGCTTTAGCCGATTAACACCAGTTTTTCGCTACGGGACAGGGTCTTGATCGCGGCTTCGCGCTTGGAGGCTTCGCTCCGGTTCTCGGCACGTTCCTCATACACCAAAACCAGTGGCCCCCGGCTCTTCGTATATTTAGCGCCTTTGCCGCTTTCATGTTGGCGTATGCGGCGGGGCAGATCATTGGTGATCCCGGTGTAGAGACTATTGTCTGCACACCGGAGGATATAAATGCTCCAACTCATGCGTCCGGTAGGTTTCTCAAGAAGAAAGCAATCTGGTTTTCGCCCATGACTTTGCGGATGTCATCCTCGCTCATGCCTTGGCGGAGCAGGGCGTCCGTAATGGCGGCAAGCTCGCTAACATCAAACACGGTGGTCACCGCCCCGTCAAAATCGGAACCGAGCGCGATATGATCTACACCGAATGTGCTGGCCCCGTGAATGAGCATTTTAGCCACACCGTCGGGACTGGTATCACACACGGCCATTTCCCAGTAGCCAACCCCGATCAACCCGCCGCGCTCTGCGATTTGGGCCAGCAACCGGTCAGGAATATTGCGCTTTGGATGATCACACAGGCTGACAATACCCGTATGAGAGATCAGAATAGGCGCGTCCGTCATCGCCAACACATCCTCGACCGTTTTCACGGAAGAATGTGCCACATCAATGATCATGCCTTTCTTGGCGATAGCTGTAACCACCTCACGCCCGAAAGCGTTCAGACCTGATTTGGAGACGCCGTGCAAAGACCCGCCAAGCTCGTTGTCAAAGAAGTGTTGTAAGCCGATCAGACGAAACCCTTCATCGTACAGCCTGTCCAGATTTTCAATTTTCCCTTCCAGCGGATGTGCGCCCTCTGTTGCTAGAATGCCAACTAGAATATCTGCATTGGTTTCGCGGGCCGCAAGCGCGGTTTGTAAATCGGTTTTTGTACGGGCAATCACGAAATTACCGCCCGAGCGGGCTTCCAGTTTTTGTAGGCGTTGGGCTTGATACGCGGCGCGCTCGTAAATAGAGCCCCAGGTGCGCATCGGCCAAGCCTGCGCAATCGTTAGGGCCGTCATGGCGTCTTTATCCGCCGTGTTGGAACCTTCATTCATACCCTTGGGCACAAAGGTCACAGTCGCAAACACCTGCAAAGCAATACCACCGTCGCGAAAGCGCGGCAAATCGGTTTGGCCACGTGTCTGGCGTTTGGCAGGATCACGTTTCCAAAGCAGGGTATCTGCATGTAAATCCGCAACCCGCAGACTATCGTGCAAAGCTTGCGCCTGTGTCGAGATTGCGTAAGGGGCATGATCCACGACCACATTGGCCTTGCGGTCAACCGCCTGTGGTAGCACAAAGAAGAAGTAGACACCCCCAATCAAGACAAGCAACCCGAGGCCGCGCAACAGCCATTTCAATAATTTTTTCATCCCAATCCCTTATTTATAAATCTTGACCAATACAGGGGCATCGTGACGTACGGCCCCTCTATACATGCCTTTTGTGTTGAAACTGAACGCGAAATTGCCCTCATTATCAATCGCCACAATGCCGCCGTCACCCCCCATGTCGGTGAGCGTGCCGTGAATGATCGCGTCCATCGCGGTTTGTAAATCCTCGCCGGCAAATTCGCGTCTGGCACAGACATCGCGCGCGATGGTCGCACGGATGAAATACTCGCCCGTTCCCGTGGCCGATACGGCGCAATAGCGATTATCCGCATAGGTGCCCGCCCCGATAATCGGCGTATCCCCGACACGGCCCCATTCTTTGGCTGTCAGACCGCCCGTGGACGTGCCAGCCGCCAGATTGCCGCACCCGTCTTTGATCACCACCCCGACAGTGCCGAATTTGGTCGCTGGGATCAGGGAACCTTGTTTCTTGGCCATTTTGGCCTGCATTTGCTCCCAGCGTTTTTGGGTGTAAAAATACGCAGGGTCGACCATCTCTATACCCTGTTGCTCGGCAAAGGTTTCCGCGCCTTCACTGATCAACATAACGTGTCTGGAGTTTTCCATGACGGAACGGGCCAGACTAATCGGGTTTTTAATCCGTTTGACGCTGGCCACAGTGCCGGCATTGCGGTCACGCCCATCCATGATTGCCGCGTCCAACTCGTTCATACCGGCGGCGGAGAACACCGCGCCTTTACCCGCATTGAACTTTGGATCGTTTTCCATCTTGCGCACACTGGTTTCGACCACGTCAAGGGCGCTGGCCCCGTTGCGTAACATCTCCGCCCCCGCTTCAAGGGTTGAGCTGAGAGCTTCCCGATACGCTTGCTCGCGTTCAGCCGTGAAGTTCTTTTTCAAGATCACCCCCGCGCCCCCGTGCATCGCCATTGTCCAACTTCCGTTGAGCGGACAGCTTGGACTCCAGTCAAAGATATGGGCATCGGGTTCATGGGGAAGCTCGACACGTTGAGCGCGTGTGTCAGGGCTAGCGGGGCTACATCCCGTGCACAGCGCCGTAAAAAGCGCCAAAATACCAGTGTGTTTCGTGATCGTGTTCATAATGCCCTCCATGAAAACTGTAAAACGAAATTCAATCCACAACAATCCTTATCTTGTGGACTTGCGCTTAGGTGCAAGGGTATTTAGAACACCTATAAAGAATATGAACGTTTGCCCTTAAAGGAACTCTCCATGATTACTGACGAACAGCGCGCCGAAAGCATGGGCGAAACCACCCGCGAAAAACTGAAACAGTTTATTGCCCGCATCGAACGCCTCGAGGCCGAAAAAACCGAACTGGCTGCCGATATTCGCGAGGTTTATGCGGAATCAAAAACATTCGGTTTTGACACAAAAATCCTACGTAAAACCATTGCACTTCGTAAAATCGAAGCCAGCGAACGCGCCGAGCAAGAAGCCTTGATCGAGCTGTATATGGACGCCG
This sequence comes from Robiginitomaculum sp., assembly GCA_002733605.1. Lineage (GTDB taxonomy): Bacteria > Pseudomonadota > Alphaproteobacteria > Caulobacterales > Maricaulaceae > Robiginitomaculum_A. The sequence goes on along the minus strand of NVWK01000012.1, from coordinate 202,595 downwards.
TTGAAGGGTAGGACTATTTGAGCGACGACACGCCGATAAACCCTGAAGACCAACCCAATGACTGGGAAAAACGCCAGTGGCAACAAGAGCAACTGGCCCGTGACGCCGCGCAAGACAAACAACGCTTGAAAGACGAACGCGCCCGCGCCCGCCGGGCCCGTACCGATCTGCGTAAATTACAAAAAGCCAAAGCCGATTTGAAAAAGCTCGGCGAGATCACGGACTGGGAAGAAGAATTTTCCGGCTCTGTCGAAGAACGTCTGGAAAAATACGGCTCTGCCTTTACCGATTTACAAAAGGGCGCGCCTTCCGATGCCCTGTCGCGCTTGCAAAAACAAGTTCTCGCCCAGATGCGCAAGAAAGCCCGCGATAAGGGCAAGCAAGCCCCTGAAGCGGACGGCAAATCTTGGCAAAACAAGAGTAGTTTCAAACCCCGTTCAAGCTTCAAAAACAAATCCGGTTTCAAACCAAGAGTGCGCCACATCGAGGACGAGCTTGGCGGCGATGAGCCGGACATGACGCCACCCGCACCGCCACGGCCAAAAGGCAAGCCAAGTCTGAGAATAATTAAAGGCGGTAAATCCTGAGCTGGTTTTATATTGAAAACCGTATTTGCGCGCAAAGCTTCGGGGAGGTGTTTCCGGTTAGAAACGTGCCTTAATCCCGATATTAATCGCATGGGCAACCGTATCATTGCTAGAGACAAGCTGCGGGGCGACAAACGGGATGAAACCCTTATTGTACATATATTCAATACCGATATCAAAATAGGGGCTGACAGGATATTCAACGCTGAGCGCATGTTGCTGGTTTTTCTTCCAGCTCGTTGGTTGCCCACCAATGCCGACACCAACGAAATCATCTCCGATATTGCCCCAGTTCCCGACAGCCGCAAACGAAACCCGACGGCCATTAATCATCGGCTTAAACCGAGCCTGGGCGACAAAAACTTCCAGATTCTGGTCGAAAGTGATCTCCCCGTTCGCGTCAATATAGGCCGGATCAACAACCCCATTTGCATCTTGCGGAATGGCGGCGGCCCACGGCTCTAATGTTGTGGTGTATTCAAACATCAGATCAAACAACGGGCTGTTATATTCAACAAATGCATCGACAGCGCTATTGCGGTATTCAATGAAATTGGCGGGTGGTGTACCGGACTGGATCAATGAAAACGTATGGGCCGTGTAATTGTTACGATAGCTGGTATCGTGCAAATAGCTGGTCCCGAGCGTGAAGGCGCGGCCATTGCCGAAATTAAACTCTTTTGCGATACTGGCAGAGTAATTGCCGATATTGTTTTCTTCACCTGCATAGGCAACCCGTAAATGACGGCCTGCACTAAATGCGGATGCGGACAGTTTGAACCCGTGATTATAATACCCGACCTCGAACACCGGTTGATCGCTGACCGCGTGGAAATAATGCTGGGCTTCGGTCTGGGTGAACGCATTATAGCCATCGAAATTACCGAAATCGATAGTTTTGCGGCCAAACGCGGCATAGAATGGGGTTTTCTCTAAATTACCAAATACAACAAAGGCTTTGCGAAGCTGCATTTCGCTTTGCCCCACGAACTCGGTTTCCGAATATTCCGTCTGCATATAGAGGGTGGTCCAGTCCCCGAATGTACCGGTAAAGGCCAGCGCCGCATTGTTAATCGCAAACACACCGGTTTGATCATCTGTACGGTTCGAGAAATCCGGGAAGCGCGACAGCAACGGAAATTGACCTGCGACACTGGTTTTTTGCCACATCAACCCGCCTTTAAAACCGGCGCCGATATAAAGAGAGTTCGGTGCAAGCGTTCCATTGGCACGGTTGGTAAGCAATGTCAGGACTTTGCCTGTCGTATTGTCCTGCCAGTTCAGCATGCGCTCCGAGTGCCGCACACTTGTACGCACAGTGACACCGCCAACGTCAAAACCGTTGCGGAAAGCCTGACTGGCCCCGCGCAAGCCTGAAGGGCCTGCATTATAAGATGCATATTGATAATTCCCGACAGGGATGGCCTGAATGTGTTGAGACGGGACGTACTGGGGTATCTGGGCTTGCGGCCCAGCATATCCATAAGGCGATGCAGAGGCTCGCACATAGGACGAAGACATGTTCTGGTTTTGAGTATAGGGCTGTTGAGGTGCCTGGATTTGATAGCTCTCGCTGACGACTTGTCCCAAATACTGTGGTTGTGGCCGGGGCTGTGGCTGATAGCTTTGCATATAAGGCTGGGCTTGAGGGGCCATATACGCATTGGCAGCATATTGCATGCCGTAATGTTGCGGCACTATTTGGCCGCCGCGCAATCCGATCCCGTTGGAGGCAAGAATAGGGGTCGAGGCACACAGGGCTGCGACGCTGGCGAGAAGGGCAAATTTTGATGATCTAGAACTAAGAACGGCCATGAAACAAATCCACATTTAAGTAAACATGGTTAACATCTAGCTTCGAAGCCTTTCTAACTATTTAAGATTTTCCGAAATTTTAATCGTGTTTATTTGCTGAGCGTCCGTTTTTCTTCCACGTCCAGCTCGTGTTCGCGAACCTTACGGTACAGGGTCGAGCGCCCGATGCCGAGACGTCGCGCCACTTCCGACATGTGTCCGCTATAGGTGTCGATTGCGAACTGGATCAGATCACGCTCTATTTCCTGAAGCGAACGCAAATGCCCGTTACGATCCAGAATGCTGACATCCACATCATCATTGTCCGTATCATCACCGTTCTGTGCCACGTTCGTGCTCATTCCTGCCGTTTCCTGAGCCGGAATAACCGGACTTAATCCTGAAACTTGCGGGAAATCCTGTGGCTGTAATGTGTGCCCGTCCGAGAGGATTACTGCGCGAAACACCGTGTTTTCAAGTTGGCGCACATTGCCCGGCCAATCGAATTTTTTAAGCATTTCCAGCGTTTCACTGCTGACACCGCGCACATTCATGCGTTCCTGGGCGTTAAATCGTTTGATGAAGTGATCAAGCAAAGCCGGAATATCCCCGGTGCGGCTGCGTAGGGCAGGGACTTCAATCGGGAAGACATTCAACCGATAATACAAATCCTCACGGAAACTTCCGTCCTTAACGGCTTCGGCAAGATTGCGGTTCGTCGCGGAAATAATCCGCACATTGACTTTAACCGGGCGCTTGGAACCAATCGGATCCACTTCGCCTTCTTGTAAAACCCGTAACAGCTTAACCTGCATGGCCAAGGGCAATTCGCCGATCTCGTCAAGGAACAATGTCCCCGTATCCGCTTCCTGAAATTTACCCAAATGTTTGGCATTGGCGCCGGTAAAGCTACCTTTTTCATGCCCGAACAGAATGCTCTCAACAAGATTTTCGGGGATCGCCCCGCAATTGACTGTAACAAATGGATGGCCTGCACGATCAGACGTGCCCTGTATTGCCCGCGCAACGACCTCTTTACCAACACCGCTTTCCCCTGTGATCAGGATCGGGATATTGGCACGCGCCCCACGTTCACCCATGGCGACAACGCTGCGCATTTCTGGCGCATTGCCAATCAGGTCGTCAAAGGTCAGCGTACCCGTGCTTGTTTTCTTAAGGCGGGTCACCTCTTTCACCAGAGTGTTGATCTCGAGCGCATTGCGCAAAGAGACAATCACCCGCTCGGGACTGGCCGGTTTGACCAGAAAATCCCGTGCCCCCGCCTGCATGGCGCTGACAACTGTATCGATACTGCCGGTGCCGGTCAAAACAATGACAGGTAAGTCGGAGCGTTTCGCGCTCAACTCTTTAAGCGTGTCCATACCGCTAAGCCCGGGCATGACAAGATCAAGTAACATGAGATCAATTTTCGCGCCGTCCGGCGCCAAAGCTATCTCGAGCGCCGCATCCCCGTCCGAGGCTTGCAAGGTGGAAAATCCGCTTTTTTCGATAACAGCTCGCAAAATGCGGAGCTGAGTCGGATCATCATCTACGATTAAGACCGTTTTACCCATAACTTCACCCAAACTACACCAATACTGCCCCAGGCCAGGTTGTCCCGGCTCTTAAAGCAACTTTTCATGTACCAATATGAACCAAAGCCGTGAAAATGCCCTTAATCCAGACGGTTAATTTACTCTAAATGTGTCTTATTGCGTTTTCGGTTCTGCGCGGCTCTTGCAACGGGAAAATCACCATGCTAGTCCGAACAAGAAGTTTACTTAACGGAAAGAGAGATTATGGCCTCCGGACACTCGAATTATGTTAGCGGCGAAATGCCAATTCAGGGACATCAGAAAACCTTTGGCGGCTTTATCCGCACGGCCTCGTTCTGTACGGCATTTTTGATTGTTGTTTTGCTCATGCCTATTTTGGTCTTTGGCGCACAATTGCCGTGGTTTACGGCTTTGGTTGCCACAGTTGTCGTTGGCGTTCTCATCACGCCTGCGTTCAAACTTGGCGGTGGCTGGTATGCGCTTCTGTTCGGGCTGGCAGTTTTGGCCTTTATCATTGGTTTCGGTGTTTCGGCACTCGCAGGATAAACCATAGTTGAAGGACTGATCCCTTGAAAATAGCTGTTTTAAAAGAAACCGCATCTGGTGAGGCCCGTGTTGCCGCCACGCCGGACGCAGTAAAGTTTTACGTCGACAATGGCCATACGGTCACCCTGACCAAAGGCGCGGGCACCCACGCCCATTTCTCGGACGCGGACTATAAGGCCGTCGGCGCGAGCCTAAGTGCCAGCAATCCGGCCTGCGTTAAAGCCGCCGATATCGTGCTCAGCATTACGGGCGGTACGGCCGCACTGGTTGCTAAAATGAAAAAGGGGGCCGGGATTACCGGTCTGATGAACCCGACGGATAATCCCGATTTCGCCAAGGCCTGCGCCAAAGCTGGTGTCACGGCCTATGCGCTTGAATATATTCCGCGCATTTCGCGTGCGCAGGCGATGGACGTATTGTCGTCCCAGTCTAATCTGGCTGGCTACCGCAGTGTGGTCGAGGCCGCCTCTATCTATGGACGCGCCTTCCCGATGATGATGACGGCGGCAGGCACAGTTGCGCCCGCCAAAGTCTTTATTATGGGCGCAGGGGTTGCAGGCTTGCAAGCGATTGCGACGGCCCGCAGACTTGGGGCCGTAACAACGGCGACCGATGTCCGCCCAGCCGCAAAAGAACAAGTGGCCTCGCTCGGTGCAAAATTCATCGCGGTTGAAAACGATGAATTTAAAGAAGCCGAGACCGCAGGCGGCTACGCCAAGCAAATGTCGCCGGAATATCAAAAACTCCAAGCTGAATTGATGGCCAAACACATTGCCAAACAAGATATTGTGGTCACGACGGCCCTTATTCCGGGGCGTCCTGCGCCGCGGCTCATCGATAAGGCTATGGTTAAATCCATGCGGGCCGGTTCTGTACTCATTGATCTCGCGATCGAGCGCGGCGGCAATGTCGAAGGTGCGAAAGCTGGCAAAATTGTTGAAACCGCAAACGGTGTCAAAATCGTCGGCCATCTCAACTGGCCATCACGCATGGCAGCGGACAGCTCATCGCTTTTTGCCCGGAACCTACGCAATTTCTTGCCTTTGGTCACCGCCGAAGACGGCAGTTATGCGCCCGATTGGGACGACGAAATTATTCAAGGCTGTGCACTGACCCGTGACGGCGTTGTTATTCATGAACGTCTAAAATAAAGGACATCCTATGAGCATGATTATTATGGCAGGTGGGACCGCAATTTCCCCCGTCGTCTTTCAATTGGCAATTTTTATATTGGCGATTTTTGTCGGCTATTTCGTGGTTTGGGCGGTAACGCCTGCGCTTCATACGCCGTTAATGGCGGTCACCAATGCGATTTCCTCCGTGATTATTGTCGGGGCGTTGGTCGCAGTGTCGTCCAGTAATGGCGGCATTGATTTATCAAGCGGACTTGGACTTGGCGCGGCTCTACTGTGCGCGGTCAATATTTTTGGCGGCTTCCTTGTTACCCAACGCATGCTCGCAATGTATAAGAAGAAGGGGTAGGGACATGCATATGAGCGCTAATCTCGCAGCTATTCTCTACGTCATTTCCGGCGTTCTGTTTATCCTGTCTTTGCACGGTCTTTCATCGCCTGCCACATCAAGACGCGGCAATACCTTTGGCATGGTTGGCATTACCATTGCCATCATCACAACCCTGTTGTTCACCGGCATAAGCCTGCAAGGCTTGTTAATGGTCTTGGGCGCATTGGCTGTCGGCGGTGGTATTGGGGCTTATATTGCCAAAAATATTCCCATGACCGACATGCCGCAATTGATCGCGGCCTTTCATTCGCTTGTCGGTCTGGCGGCTGTACTCGTGGCCGCAGGTGCCTTTTTATCCCCGGCAGTTTTCGGGATTGTTGATGCGGAAGGGCTTATTCACCCTATCAGCCGTGTTGAAATGGCGCTGGGCGCAGCGATCGGGGCGATTACCTTCTCTGGCTCTCTGATTGCCTTTGCCAAGCTTAATGGCAATATGTCCGGCTCGCCTATACTGCTACCTGCACGGCATTTGCTCAATTTGATCATTGGCCTTGCCATCGTCGGTCTCATCGTCGCCTTTTATCACAGTAATGGTGCGGCGTCTGGCGGCGGACATTTGTTGTGGTGGATTATTGGCCTGTCATTCGTGATCGGTTTCACGCTTATCATCCCTATTGGCGGCGCAGACATGCCTGTCGTGATCTCCATGCTCAATTCCTATTCAGGATGGGCTGCGGCGGCGCTTGGTTTCACCCTTGGCAATTTGGCTTTGATTATTACCGGTGCTCTCGTTGGCTCTTCTGGCGCGATCCTGTCCTACATTATGTGTAAGGCCATGAACCGCTCATTCATTAGTGTCATCCTTGGCGGCTTCGGCGCGGACGTTTCCGCTGGCGACGCGGGCACCAAAGAACAACGTCCCGTGAAACGCGGCTCCGCCGATGACGCGGCCTTCATCATGAAGAACGCTTCAAAGGTTATCATTGTGCCGGGCTATGGTTTGGCTGTGGCTCAGGCCCAACATGCCACACGTGAAATGGCGGATAAGTTGAAAGCAGAGGGCGTTGATGTGGTCTACGCCATTCATCCGGTTGCCGGACGTATGCCGGGTCATATGAATGTGCTGCTGGCCGAAGCCAATGTGCCGTACGACGAAGTGTTCGAGCTTGAAGACATTAACTCGGAATTTGCCAATGCCGAAGTTGCCTTCGTGATCGGGGCCAATGATGTGACCAACCCGGCCGCAAAAAACGATCCTGAAAGCCCTATATATGGCATGCCGATTTTGGATGTAGACAAAGCAACAACCGTATTGTTCGTCAAACGCTCATTGTCCCCTGGCTATGCCGGTATCGACAATGATCTGTTTTATGCGGACGGCACCATGATGCTCTTGGCCGATGCCAAGAAAATGGTCGAGGATATCATCAAGGCGCTTTAGCCTCGCGCACATTCAATACACAAAGGGATAGACGGGTCAAATTCCAGACGTTTTTCTGAAATCGGCTCCTCACAGGTGGCGCAATATCCGAAATCACCGGTTTCGATACGCACAAGTGCCGCATCAATACGTAAAATACGTTTGCGGCGCTGGGTTTCTGCGGCTTGATCCATGGCTTGAATTTGTAAACTGTCCATGCGCGAAAGACGACCGACGGACTGCTGGTCAAGCGCGATGGGTTTGCGATTGGCCTCGGCGTTCTGGCTGAGCATTTCCAACTCGGATTTCATCTCGTTTAAACGGTATTTTGCGGTTTTACTCTCCATGAAAATAGTCTAGCTTCCCCATTTGATTTTGCATAGGCGGAGCCTGTGATATTTTAACGGGTTCGTATATGAGTACACACGACGAAATTGTTCTCTCCATAGAGAATGTCAGTAAAACATTTGCCGGTAAACAAGCGGTCAAAAATGTCAGTTTTCAGATTAAAAAGGGCGAAATTGTCGGGTTTCTAGGGCCAAACGGGGCCGGGAAAACCACGACTTTACGCATGGCTTTGGGCTTAATTTCTCCTGACGCTAAAACGAAAAAAAATCCGAATGCAGGAAAAATCTCTTTATTTGGCAATCCTCCGGGGCCGGATGCATTTGGACGGGTTGGGTTTTTGCCGGAAGAACGTGGTCTATACCGCAAAATCACCGCCCGCGAAGCCATTGCCCATATCGCCCGCCTCAACGGCATGAAAGGGCGCTTGGCGCTTGTGCATGCCGATGAAATGCTGGACAAATACGGACTTGGCGAGGCCAAACGCAAAAAAATCAAAGACCTTTCCAAAGGCATGGCCCAAAAGGTGCAATTGATCGCCGCCATCGCCCATGATCCCGAATTTTTGATCCTGGATGAGCCGTTTTCGGGTTTGGACCCTGTGAACCAGAAACTGCTTGAAGACATGGTGCGTGAGATCGCGGATCGGGGTCGGACAATTATTTTCTCTACCCATGTTATGGAACATGCGGAACGTCTGTGTGATAAAATCATTTTGATGTCCGGCGGAGAAAAAATATTTGAAGGGGATGTGAAAGCTGCACTGGCAAATGCCCCCAAACGCCTTGTGATCGAAGCCCACGGAAAATCAGCCGCAAAAATGTTGGCGGCTGTATCGACCGAGATGCGTGAACTGGCCCCGCACACATGGGAAATTACCTTAAACGCCGATACCGAGCCTCAAAATGTTTTGCAAAATTGTATCGATCACGGCCTGAAGCTCATCCGGTTTGAACCGGAGCGGGCCAGCCTGCACGATGCATTCGTGACATTAGTCAAACAAGATACGACTGGGGTAAAACAAGATAAGACCGGAGCCGCTGTATGAGTACCCTCTCGAAATATTTACCTAAAATCAGTGCCCGCCGCACCTATTTGATCGCCCGCCGTGACTTCCTTGGCTATGTAAAAACATGGGGATTTTGGCTGGCGGCTTTGGGGCCGTTTATTGGTATTATTTTCGGGCTTATGGCGCCGTTAATTATGGCGAAATCCGAGCCGACCCGCTATGCCGCTATTCTGGACGAAACCGGTCTGCACGGGGCTGCGATTGAACGTATGCTGGAGCAGGGCAATAAATCGGCAATGGAAACTGCGGTGCGCGAAGCTTCGAAATTTACCATTCCGCGTGAGGATAAAGCGGAATTTGAAAAGGTCTTGAAAGAACAAGGCCCGGACGCTGCCAAAGACTTCATCCGAAAAACCAATCCCAAGATTGCCGGGTTTCTGGATATGCCTGAAAGCAAGCTAAAATTCGTAGCGCCGCCTGCCACGGATATTGACGCCATAATGCCCTATGTAAGAGGTGAAAAGCGTATACAGGTAGAGGGAAGCACACAACTGTTGGCTGGTGTCTTACATATCTATGAAAAAGACGGCGCTGTGCACGCAGATTATTGGTCAACCACCCCAACTCAAAATGCGGTCTCCCGCCATGCCAACCGATATTTTTCCCGCACAGCCACAAGCACGTATTTACAAAGCGGCGGTCTGGATCGTGCCGGGTATGCGCGCAGTCGCAAGGATGCGTTGAATGTGACGAAATTTAACCCGGAAAAATCGGAGGACGGCGAGGATGGTCAGGCGGTCACCGCCAAGGATCGTATCCCTTATTTTGTTGCGGCTGGATTGTCGATGATGCTTTGGTTCGCGATTTTCACTGGTGCCTATATGCTGCTGGTCTCGATGGTGGAAGAGAAGATCAATAAGGTCTTGGAAATGTTGCTCGCAAGCACACGGTTTTCGGAAATCTTCCTCGGCAAGCTGATAGGTGTGGCCGCATTGACATTGGCCTCATTGCTTCCGTGGATCATTCTGGGGGCCTTCGGGTTTTTTGCCGCCATGCAGTTCGGGGACGGGGCTATCGCCGATGGATTGGCCAAAGCGGTTAGCACAAAAATGCTGATCTTCTTACCGGTGTTCTTTTTGCTCGGCTACGTATTTTATGGTTCGATCTTTATCGCCCTCGGGGCAATGGCAGAATCCATGCAAGATGCTTCGACCTTGATGACACCAATGGTGTTGTTGCTGACCGCATGTATTTTGATCGTGCCAGTCGGGGTTGCTTTTCCCGACAGCCCGCTCTTGATGGTCGCCCAGTATGTTCCATTTTCTGCCCCATTTGCAGCCATTATCCGCCTGCCGGCCGATCCACCGCTCTGGCAAACTTTGGCGTCGGTTTTGGTGTTGGTGGTCTCTTCAATACTGGTGATGTGGTTGTCGGCGCGCCTGTTTAAACACGGTGTTTTATCCGGTGGCGGTATGGCTTCGTTAAAAGCATGGTTCGTGAGAAAACTACCGTTCAAACGCGGCACATAGTGACAAAGTCCGCTTTTAGGCGTAAGATATTCTTATGAGTAAAACCGATCCATCCCTGAGCGCACGGCGGGCTTTGTTAAGCGCGGCCTTAAACCATGCTCCCTTTGATGGATGGTCGCAAACGACCCTGAAACAGGCCTGCAAAGACGCTAATTTACCAGAGGGCGCAGAGGAACTTTATTTCCCCGGCGGCCCGCTCGAGATGATCGAGTTCTGGAACGCGGAAAATGACGGTTATATGCGCGCCCAACTTGAAAAGCTTGATCTGTCCACCATGCGCATCCGCGATAAGGTGACACAGGCCGTCCTCGCGCGCTTCGAAGCCATTGGCCCCCATGAACAGGCCGCGCGGCGCGCACTTGCCCGTACAGCCCTCCCTGACGGGCTTTCCCTAAGCCCTAAAATTCTCTGGGCAGCCGCCGACAGTATCTGGCGCGCCATCGGCGACACTTCAACCGATTTCAATTACTACACCAAACGCACCACGCTCTCGGCCGTGATCAGCACCAGCCTTGGCGCATGGTTATCCGATGAGGATCCCAAGAAGGAAAAAGCCAAGGCATTTTTAGACGCCCGCATTGAAAACATCATGCAGTTTGAGAAAGCCAAGTTTCAGATGAAGAAACGTATAGCCGCCATGCCTGATCCTATCGAATTGCTGGGAAAGCTGAGATACGGCAAGAAACGCCGTCGGCGCGGCTAGGCAGACGCCAAAACTATTCAACAATCCTGTTCACATGCCCCATTTTCCGACCCGGGCGGATATCACGCTTGTCGTAATCATGGACAAAGGTATTGGCTTGCTTGGCAAGTTCGCCTGCTTGTTTGATCTCGTCGCCGATTAAATTGGTCATTTCGACCCTGTGGGTTGGCGTGGTATTGCCAAGAGGCAGGCCGGTAATAGCGCGAATATGTTGCTCGAATTGATCGGTACAGCCGCCGTTTTGGGTCCAGTGACCGGAATTGTGCACACGCGGCGCGATTTCATTGACGATCAGATCGCCATTTGCCAGCTCGAAAAACTCGATCCCCATCACACCGACGTAAGAAAGGGCCTCCAGAATGCGCTCCGCAATGGCATGGGCCGTGCCCGCAACATTACGGGGATCATCGGCAGGCGCAAGACTGGTGTGTAAGCGGTGATCCTTGTGCACATTTTCCGTGAGGGGGTAGGCGGCAATATTCCCGTGTTGGTCACGGGCTGCGATAATGGAAAATTCACGCACAAAAGGCACGAAACCCTCGGCAATCAGATCGGCCCCGCCAAGTCTGGCAAATCCGGCCTTTACATCGCGTGGCCCGTCAATTTTAACCTGCCCTTTGCCGTCATAGCCAAACCGGCGGGTTTTCAAAACCGCTGGCCCGCCAAATGCGCTCAGAGCCTCCGTAAGATCAGCCATAGCCTCTACCGCCCGAAAGGCTGCCACGGGCACATGGGCGGTCTCTCTCAGGAAAGTTTTTTCAACCAGGCGGTCATGGGAGGTTTCTAAGGCTTTGGCATCGGGGAAAACCGGCGCAAATTTAGCCGCCTGTTGTATCGCCGTAATCGGGATGTTTTCAAATTCGTAACTGATTACGTCACTGGCTTTGGCAAAGCGGGCCACGGCCTCCAAGTCTTCATAGGGCGCATCGGTATGCTGGTCACTGACCCGGGCGGCGGGGGTATCCGCAATAGAATCATAGATATGGGTGCGATAGCCAAGACGGCGCGCCGCTTCTGCCAGCATTTTTCCCAACTGGCCGCCGCCAAAAATACCAATAACGGAACCGGCAGGAAGACAAGAAGCAAGGCCAGGAGGAAGAGGAGTGCTGGTCATTTTGGCAATATCCGTATTTAGCTGCGAGGGTCGAGCTCGACACTGTCGGTTTGTGCCGTGCGCCAGTCTTCAAGCCTTTGCGCCAGCGCCGCATCGCCAAGTGCCAGTATTGACGCTGCCAGCAGGCCCGCATTTTTAGCCCCCGCATCCCCGATCGCCAACGTCCCGACCGGAACCCCGCCCGGCATCTGCGCAATCGAGAGCAGGCTATCCATGCCGCTCAGAGCTTTGCTTTGCACCGGCACACCCAAGACGGGGAGCGGGGTCAGTGAAGCAATCATGCCCGGTAAATGGGCGGCCCCGCCTGCACCGGCAATAATGACATGGTATCCATTTGCCTTGGCTGTATTGGCAAATGTAAATAATCGCTCTGGCGTGCGGTGTGCCGAGACAATCTTGACATCATAGTTAATATCAAGTGTATCCAATATATCCGCCCCATGCTTCAGGGTCGGCCAGTCTGACTTGGAGCCCATAACAAGGGCGATTTTCGCAGTTTGGTCTGTCATGCCCATAATGTACGCACCCCCGTAAAACGCAAGTTTGTAGACGAAAACCGCTCAATGTGAAACAAAAAAACGTATTTTAAAAATCCGTCTTGGGAATTCTTTAAGAAGATGATGCTAACTCAGTAAAAAATAATAACTGGTGGGTTGTATGAACGTACATGATCTAAAAGATCGCATTGGACAAGCAAGTGGCGCACGCGCCGCCTCGATAGGGCTTGGGTTCGTTAAAGACGAGCGCCAACGCTTGCTGGATGAAATTACGGTATTGAAAACACAAATTCTGACGTTGGAGCACGCAGCCGATACGGACCCGTTAGTGCCTATATACAATCGTCGCGCATTCGTGCGCGAAATTGAACGTGCGCAAACGGTTATGGCCCGTTATGATATCCTTTCAAGCCTGATTTTCTTTGACCTCAACGGCTTCAAACTGATCAATGACCAATACGGCCATATTGTCGGGGATGAGTTACTGACTAAAATCGGCATGATTTTGAAGGCCTCTGTACGCGATTGCGATATGGTCGCCCGTCTTGGTGGCGACGAGTTTGGGGTTCTTTTGTTTAAAACCGACGAAACGGTTGCCAAGGCCAAAGCGTCCAGCCTGTCTTGCCGGATTTCCGAGCAAATCGTAGAGGTTGGAACCAAGAACGTGACGTTAAACTCGGCATGGGGCGTAAGCGCCTGTAACCCGCAAGATACGTCAAAGCAAATCCTGGATCGTGCAGACAGGGCAATGTACAAGACCAAACCGGATACCTAAAACCCTATACCGGTGATGTTAGGCGATAATATCAGGGGTCAGTTTATCTTTAATTTTCCTGATTCGGTCTTTGAGACGCAATTTCAACTTTTTCATACGCGCTATATTGATCATATCAATGGCTCCATTTTCTCGCAGGGCCGCGATTTCTATATCCATTTGACGATGCTTGGTACGTAATTCAGCTAAAAGCCGTTGCAAGTCTTCGGTCTCGGATTGTGTATCATTGTCATCGCTCATACCCTCTCTCTACCCTGAAATGGGATTCTCGCCAAGAGAACTCGCGTAAAAAGCTGGGTATAGTTAAAAAAAAGATGCCGCGAGCCTGTCCATTGCCTGTACACGCTCTGGATCATCAAGGCCTTGTGCGTTCAGGAGCATTTTCAGATTGTACCGACAAAGTGCCGCGCGTGTAGGCTCACTCTCTGTTTGGGTCTGCGAAGGGGAAATGGTGAAGGGCAGGATTTCCAGCGCTGCCTGTTCGCGCTTTTCCAACATCAGTTCCAGCGCGAGAAACTGGGCTTCTAACGCGGCTGCACACGCGGACTGCACAGTTTTCTCAAGGGTGTTGGTAATGTCCTTTCTGGCTTTACGCACGCCGCCAATGAGGCCTGATTGCCAGTCATTACTGATATCTTGTTGCAAAGACAGGGCTTTGGCCGTGGGTGATCTCCCGTCCATAGCCAGCCAGCTTACCCATAAAACCGCATTTACATCCTGAGAGTACCGATTTTGAAGCTCTAGACAGGCGTGCTGTGTTGCCGGATTTTCATAAACCCGTACGGACCAGTCCCAGAAAGTATCGACAGACATAAACCCCTCATGATCAAGCCATTTTACATTGGCTTCAGTATAATTGGAAATTTTGTGACAACTAGCGTTTTTTATGCTAGAAAAGCCATAAGAAACTCAAAAAAGGAGACGCGAATGGCTTTATCGGCGCATTTAGAAGAGCTGAACCATAAACACACACAGTTGGATGATAAAATCCACGATGAAATGAAGCACCCTGCGCCCGATGTTGTCCGCATCACCAAACTTAAGAAACAAAAACTGCATCTCAAAGAAAAAATAGCCCATTTTCGATCGAGTTAATCTTACCCAAACCCTTGAAATGAACAGGCGCAAAGCCTAAACACACCTCACTTAGTACGGCCCCGTTAAAGGCTGTCTGTTGGGGAAGAGGAATATCTATGTCAGACAGGCGTGTTGTGATTGTTACAGGCGGTGCCAAAGGCATCGGGTATGCGTGTGTACGCCGGTTTTATGAAGACGGAGACCGGGTCGTCATTGCCGACCATGATAGTGAAGCCGGTCAGGCCGCACTCGACCGGTTAGGCGCCCCTGCCAAGCAGGTTATATTCGTGCCCTGTAATGTCGCTGACAAGCTGTCCGTGCATAATCTTGTGGCCCAAACCCTAAACAGTTTCGGACGTATCGATGTGTTGGTCAATAATGCCGGTATCATCCTGAAAGGCGGATCGCTTGATCTGTCCGTCGAGGATTTTGATACGGTTCTCTCCGTAAATTTACGAGGTGCCTTTCTGGTCTCCAGTGCCGTCGCCAAGCATATGGTTCAAATTCTGGACGATAATGATGACCGTTCCGGACGCACGCGATGCCAATACGCGATTATCAACATGTCATCGGTGAATGCGGCTGTGGCCATTCCGAACATTCTGGCCTATGCGGTTTCGAAAGGCGGGTTGAACCAGTTGACCAAGGCAATGGCCCTTGAATTGGCGCCGTACGGTATTCGCGTCAACAGTGTCGGGCCGGGGAGTATCAAGACGGATATGATGGCCGGTGTTGCCGAAGATCAAAAAACTCTCGACATGGTGCTTTCGCGCACACCTTTGGGCCGTATTGCCCAACCCGACGAAGTTGCCAGTGTTGTGGCCTTCCTCGCGTCCGGTGATGCCAGCTATATTACCGGCGAATGCATCTATGTTGATGGCGGTCGCTTGGCCTTAAACTACGTGATGGCCAAGAAAGAGTAATCTGGGCCGCAAAACGTTTTTACCAACATCTGCATATCAAGTGCAGATGTTGGCGATTAAATACCCTGAATTTATGTAGGCTGAGTTTATGTAGAAGGTTTAAACAGGCTTTCCAGCGTGTGCTCTGTTTTTGGCGCTGTTGACGCTGGCTCTACATTTACAGCCTCGGCTTTAACCGGTTGCAAGCTCACGCCGTCATCGGTAGGGGCCAGTTTAGCCTGTTTCTTGGCTTCTTTTTCCGCCGCAATTTTCACAACACTATCGAGGTCCATTTGTGAACACAGACCAAGTGAAACCGGATCGGTCGGTGTAATGGTCGCAGACTTCCAGTGTGTGCGGTCGCGAATAGAGCCAATTGTTGGTTTGGTTGTGCCGATCAATTTGGAGATTTGCGCATCGGAAATTTCCGGATGGTTGCGCACAATCCATGCAATCGCGTCAGGACGATCCTGCCGGCGGGACAGGGGTGTATAGCGTGGTCCACGCCGTTTTTTCTTGGTCGAGTTTGGAATTGGATTATGATTGAAGCTGATAGCCGCCATAGTATAGGCTGCGTCTTTTTCGGCTTTTTCGATCTCCGGGCGGGTTACCTGACCATTGGCAATCGGGTCGGCTCCGCGAATACCGGTGGCAACATCCCCGTCGGCAATGCCGTTAACTTCCAGAATGTGTAAGTCGCAAAATGTTGAAATTTGCTCGAATGTCAGCGCGGTATTGTCAATTAACCAGACGGCCGTGGCTTTCGGCATTAAAATTTTACTCATTACGCTCTCCATCAAACTGCCTGATCTGGTCTGAACCCGGTTGAGGAACAGGCATGAAAAAACCCCGCTCGGCGGGGTGGGTTTAGAGGTTTTGTGCCAGTTTGTGCGATCAAAACTACTAATTAACTACCCATTAAGCCTTTTTGATTGTTTTGGCAAGGGGCTTGCTTAATTTCTTGGCAAACCGTTGCAAGGCCTATATCTAATGCCAAGGTGCAAGAGGCACTAAAAAAGCTGACATTAGGGGGCGTGGCTATGGATGAGCAGGAGCTGAGAGCTGCAGGGACAACATTCCTTGTGGGAGAAGACTTGTACGGCATTTCTATCGACCAACTCCAAGAACGTACAAATATCCTAAACGCAGAGATCGAGCGCATCTCTATAGCCCTTCACAAAAAGAACGAAGAATTAACCGTAGCCGAGAATTTTTTTAATAATTCTTGAAAACGGACGCAGTTGGCGTGGTGTTTGCAATGCGACCCGTAATGAAGCTAATATGAGACACAGATATAAGGTTGAAACCCACAACCGAGATGGAGTTTAGGGATGACGGATATTATAGAGCGCGCTTTTCCGCAAATCACAATCGATACGCTCGGCCCACAAGCCGAAGCCCGGTTGCTAGAGTTTACAGCATCGGAATTGTTTGGAAAAACATTTCGTGAAGGCATGAGTATGGTTGAGGAAACCGCGGCCTATCTGGACGGCCCGGGCCGGCAGGATAGTAAGCAATTGCAAAGAAATGATGCCCTTGTCTACGCAAGCCAGAGCATGCGCTTGACGACACGTTTGATGCAGGTGGCCTCATGGTTACTTGTACAACGGGCTTTAAAAGAGGGTGAAATGACCAGTGCAGAAGCCCGCGCAGAGAAATACCGCCTTGTGTATGAGCCTGCGGATGATGGCGAAAATAAACCGCTCAACCAGTATGCGAAAAGCTTGCCGTCTATATTGCTTGATCTTCTTGCGCGATCAGAGGCTCTTTATGAGCGCATTTCCCGCCTTGACCGGAGCCTTTATGGCTCAATCGCTGCGCAAGCCGGCAACACGGTTGCCGATCAGATTAACCGGCTTGAAGTCGCATTCGCCCGTGCCCAAGGGTAGGGTGCGAAGGGTAAAGCGTACAAAGGGTATTATAAAAGTTAAACCCCATGAAAAAACCCGGTTTGGAGTTTCTCCAAACCGGGTTTTTCTTGTTCAATATGAGGGCGAACCCGAAAAGCTTATACAAAGCCTTTGAATTTGTTCTCGAAGCGTGAAATACGACCGCCGCGATCCATAAGTTTCGCGCCGCCGCCTGTCCATGCCGGATGGGAACTTGCATCAATATCCAAAGTCAGCGTATCGCCTTCTTTGCCGTATGTAGAACGGGTTTGGTATTCTGTGCCGTTTGTCATCACAACTTTGATCATGTGATAATCTGGGTGAATGTCTTTTTTCATTGGTTTTTCCTGTGTTTGCCACGGGTTAAAGCGTTAGAGGTCCCCCGCAGAGACGGGCTGTATAGCCTAGGCAATTTTTAAAATCAAGCTACGGATGTATGAAGTTTTTTTGGCTCAAGTTCGGGCCCAACCTCGGATTTGGCCACGGTGGATTTCCAGCTCTCGATCTGCGGGCTATGCATATGTACGAACACCGAAGGGGCTCCAGACCGGAAATGGGCATGATCTTTTTGTAGCGCATCGATCAGAAAGTCAAAAGCCGTGCGTACACGCGCACTTTTCCTAAGATCTTCATGGGCGACAACCCATAAATCTTCAACCCGTTCCAATTCTGGCAATATGCGCACAAGGTCTTGTTCCTCGGTCGTACCCGGATAGGCCAACATACCAATACCGTACCCCGCCTGAATGGCATGATTGTGGGCCAACAGGTTGTTACTTTGGAATGTGGGAGACGGGGCGGGGATAGGGTCCCCATCGCTATTAAGTGGCCAGAGATGTTCTTTACCAATCATCATGCGTACCACGTCATGATTGAGAAGGTCTTCAGGACTTGTGGGCAGGCCACGTTTTTGCACATAGGATTTAGAGGCAAATAACCCGAATCCACACGTGGTCACCTTACGCCCAATCAGACTGTTTTGTGTGCCCGGACCCATCCAGCGTAGCGCAATATCGGCTTCGCGTTGGGCTAAATTGGCGGCCCGGAAATCCACATTGATATCAATAACCACATCTGGGTGGTGTTGACGAAACTCCTGCATAACCGAGGGCAACCACCAATCGCCAATGCCTTCCGAAGCTGCGATCAGTATCGGGCCTGCGAGTGAATCTTCAAGTGTGGCCGAGGAACGCGTAATCGCATCGGCTTCCACGCCCATGCGTTTTATATGATCCAGTACCAGGTGGCCAAATTCCGTCGGGGCCAGCCGCCCGTCTTCTTTGGTCAGCAAAGGTGCACCAAATTGGGTCTCAAGTGTTTTTATACGGCGCCCGACAGTGGGCTGGCTAATGCCCAATTGTTCGCCGGCCGCTGTTAAGCTTCCGGTTTCGGCGACAGCAAGGAAAATAGGATAATCTGACCAATTGTTCATGCAAAAATGAATATCATTCCTACAATAAATGTCAATTGCATTCTTTTTTGAACAGCACCATGTAGAGTGTGTTCAACACAGGAGAAGACAATGAACGCGTTACCCCCCCTACAAAACTTACTTAAAATTGCCGCTTTTACGGCTTTAACCGCTACATTTACCGGCATGGCCTTTGCTGCTGATATGGCAGAAGCCACGCCACAGTTCAGCGTACAGTCCAATGCGACCCGTTCTATCCGTTCAGGTGCGAGCGCTTTCGAACAAGGTAACTTTGCCAAATCAGTTGTATTTAGCAAACGCGCGCTTAAAGAAGGTTTGAAAAAATCCCGTAAGACCGTCGCCTATAGCAATCTTTGTGCCGGCCTTGGTGCACAGGGTGCCTATGACGATGCCCGCGAAGCTTGCGATTCGGCTCTGAAGATTGCGCCGCAAAACTGGCAGGCTTTCTCGAACCGCGCCGTTGTAAACTGGCTTTCCGGTGATAAAGAGCAAGCCGCAGCCGACTTTGCATCCGCACAGAAATTAGCCTCTGATGCGCCTGCAATCACACATAACGCACAAATTTTCGGCTAAACCGTAATTCGGTTAAACCGTAATTTGATGACTAGGTAAGGTGTTCGAGCAATTCCGGCAACAATGCCTTACCAGCACACACTATATTGCCGCTTTCAAGCGGATTATCATCCCCTGTGTCAAGCTCTTGCACAAGGGCACCGGCTTCACGGGCGATGACAATTCCGGCCGCAATATCCCAAGACTTCAAGCCCCGTTCCCAGAACCCGTCATGCCGACCCGCCGCCAGCCACGCCAAATCAAGCGCAGCAGAGCCGTTACGGCGAATACCGGCGGCTCTGGCCATGACCTTATGTAATTCTTTGAGGAAGGTCGCATGCCCCGGCTTGCCCAACCATGGGGAGCCTGTGGCAATAACGCATTCACCAAATACGGAACGATTGGGCACGCGCAGGCGTTTTTCGACGCCGCGCGGATCCAGTAAAAACGCGCCGTGTCCGGTTTCGGCAAAAAACATTTCATCGCGCATCAGATCATAAATCACCCCTGCATGCAGTACGCCCTCGCGCTCAACGCCAATCGAGATCGCAAAATGCGGGTTGCCGTGCATAAAGTTCAATGTGCCGTCAAGCGGATCAATGATAAATCTGTGGGTTTTGTCAGAGCCACCAACTTCGCCGCGCTCTTCCATCAAATAGCCATAGCCCGGACGGTCATGGCGTAGGCTTTCAAAGATTTTTTCTTCGGCCATTCTGTCCGATGCGGTCACGAAATCTGCAGGGCCTTTGCGCGACACTTGCAGGTTTTCAACTTCGCCGAAATCACGGGCAAGGACGCGCGCGCCTTTGCGCGCTGCCGCCATCATGACGGATACGAGGGGGGATGCATTTGGCATTAATCAGCTCTCTTCACATAAGACCCGTCTTCGGTCATAACAAGGATACGTTCACCCACATTGACAAAGGGGGGCACAGAGGTGCGCACACCATTTTCCAAAATCGCGGGTTTGTAGGAATTGGCAGCAGTTTGACCTTTGACAACAGGTTCGGTTTCCGTAATTTCGAGAACAACCTGTTCAGGAATAGAGACAGAGATCGCCCGCTCTTCATGGAACTCAAGTTGAACCTCCATACCGTCGGTGAGAAACGCGGCTTTATCACCGATAAAACTGGCTTCCAGATTGATCTGCTCATAGTTTTCAGAATTCATAAACACCAACATATCGCCTTCTGCGTACAGATAGGTATGTGGTTTTTGATCTAAACGAACCTTTTCAACCGTTTCAGAGGCCCGAAAACGCTCATTAAGCTTACGTCCGTCAATCAGATTTTTAAGTTCGACCTGATTAAACGCGCCGCCTTTACCCGGTTTAACCGCATTGGTACGCACCGCAACCCAAAGGCCGTTCTGATGCTGGATGATATTCCCAATACGGATTTCATTGCCGTTGATTTTCATGGCGTTTCCTGTGTTCAATCTGTCAAATAACGAAGTGTGCCGCGCTCTTAACAAGAAGCGACACAAGGAGCAACTGCATTTTACAATACGGGCCTACCCACACAAATGTGATTAGAAAAAACCGGGGCATTGGCATAGTCTCGGGCATAGTCTAAAAAACACGCCACACGATAAAAACAAATAGGGGTAGATATGTCATTGTTTCCAAGCTTAGGGGAAAACCCGCATTTAGGAGCAGTATTTCAGGCATTTCCAGAACAAGTCAGACCCTTACTGGAATACCATGACGCGCTTTTACGCACGGATGGCCCGCTCAGCATTTCCCAGCGTGAACTGCTCGCGACTTATGTGTCGGGATTAAACGCCTGCACATTTTGTTTTGGGGCCCATAAAATATACGCACGCGCATTCGGCATTGAGGAAAGCGTGATTGACGCCATGATGGAGGATTTGGACAGCGCCCCTGTTGAGCCCGCCATGAAACCGCTCCTGCGTTACGTAAAAAAACTGGCGATTTTGCCCAGCAAACTGGGCCCAGAAGATGCACAGGCGGTTTATGACGCCGGTTGGGGCGAAGACGCGCTCTATATTGCCGTGCAAGTCTGTGCATTGTTCAATTTCATGAACCGGATCATCGAGGGCACAGGCGTAAGCTTTGACTATGCCGCGTCCCCGCCTACGCAAGATGAATTTGTCGCGCGCCGGACTCGTAAATATATGGATTATGGCCGTGAACTGGGTATAATTGAGTAGGAGGACTATATGTTGGATTTAATGAATGGGTTCATGGCCGAGATCGCAAAAGGCCCGCTTTGGGTGCAATATTGGGTGAATTTTCTGGGGTTGATGCTCATGCTGTCCATTCCGTTTTCATTTGTACGCAAAGAAGCGCGGTGGGTTTTGCTGTCTATGCTAATCGTCATGCCTTTGATGATGCTGGCCTATCAATATTGGGGTTTCGAGAAAATTCTTGGTATCGTGCATGTGGTGATTTGGGGGCCGTTGATGGTGTATCTCTGGAAACGCCGCCAAGACTGGCACGTACGCCAAACCATTTCGGGGAAGTGGCTGGTAGTACTCTTTTGCACGATCGCCGTTTCGTTGATATTTGACGTGGCAGATGTGGCGAGATATTTACTCGGGCACCGGGCCTAGGTTTACGTTTATACGCAAAATGCGAAATTACGGTGTGCCCATCAATGTGTCCGACGTCGCCCGTTTGCGCGCCTTCATTAAAACTGCCGGATCAACATTGTCTTCGAGCCGTTGTTGTAGCTCGGTGCGTGAGCGGTCATAGTCGTCAATGCCGGTCTCGCCGCTGTCTTGCTCGGCCAGCAGCAACCAGTAATAGGCGTCTTCAAACGATTTTTCCACGCCGTCGCCTTTGGCCAAAGTGAACGCATAAAGGAAGCGGCCTTCAGGGTCGCCGCCATAGGCCGCCCGCTTAAACCATTGCGCTGCCTTTTCTGCCGAACGCGGCACACCATTGCCCTGATAGACGATTAATCCGTAATCAGCTTGTGCCGCCGCAATGCCGGCCTCTGCGGCTTGTGACAGAAGCTTGGCCGCCTTGGAGGCACTCGGGGGTATCTCGAAGTTTTCGGCGTACATGATGGCGGCGCTATAGGCGGCCTCGGCGTCCCCGTGGTCTGCCGCTCTCTCATACCAGATTAAAGCTTTCTTCGGGTCGACCCCGATGTCTAAATCCCCCAATTTGCGCTCGGCAAGCGGGTCTCCGTAATTGGCCGCTTTGACTAGCCAGCCCCGGCCCTCGGCTCTGTTTCTTGTTATCCCTCTGCCGCGAATGTAAATGTCGGCCAAGGCGCGCATCGCATCTGTGCGGTCGTTCGCAGATGCCATTTCCAGCCATTTCACCGCGTCCGTAGGCGAGAGCCCTCCGTGGGCGTTGAGCGCCAACTCGCTCAGTGCCACCATTGCGTCCACCTGCCCGAGCTTGGCTGCTTTTAAGAACCATATTGCCGCCTCGTCCTTGTCCATAAAGCCGGTGCCTTCGCGCATCAATAAATAGCCGACCAACACTTGTGCATCTACATTTCCGCCCCCTCCCGACAGCTTGCCATGAATAAGTGCGTTCGCAGGATCGCCGTCCTGATAAGCTTTAAGCGCGGCCTCATAGCCCGCATCTGCTACGGTCTCCTCGTGGGGGAATAATGCTATTTGGGCAAAGGCGAGGGGGGTAAAGTTGGGGGTGTTTAGGGCAGTAAAGGCGAGTGCTGTGCACATAAGGCGTGCAAACGTGTGACGGCCTCTACGGGGCCATCCGCATGATCCCAAACGCCCGATGACAGCGCGATAAAATCCGCGCCCGCCGCGATGACCGCCTGCGCATTGTCGGGGCTGACCCCGCCAATGGCGACGCAAGGTATTTCGATCGCTTCGTGCCACCATGTAAAAATCTCCAAATCCGCCAGTTCGGCGTCCGGTTTCGTTGTGCCTTCAAAACAGGCCCCGAACGCAACATAATCCGCCCCGTCTGAACAGGCCTTGAACGCCAGTTCGCGTGAGTTATGGCATGTTACGCCGATCACTGCATCAGGGGAAAGCACCTCTTTGGCTAACTTTATGTCCATGTCCGATTGCCCCAAATGCACCCCGTCTGCCCCCGTTTGTGCCGCGATTTTCGGATCGTCATTGATCAACACCATGGTCCCGTGGGCATGACAAATCGGGATGAGGACGCCCGATATATCCACGATCTCTTGTTCTGGGGTATCTTTTAAACGAATTTGTAAACAGGCGATTGGGGCCGCGTTCAACACGGCGTCCAGTTCTTGTGCGAATGCATTTACATCGTGAATATGTGGTGGTGTCAGCAAATAAATCTGGCAGGGCTGAAACGGGGTCGGAGCAGGGGTATGGGCACCGGATTGCGATTTCTTTTTGCCTGATTTTTTGTTAGATTTCTTCTTGGATTTGCTCATATTGGGCTTATAGCGAATTTAAGGCCCAGAGGAAGAGTGAAAAGGGAACCATCATGAGTGAGACGACAAAAATATGGCACAAGGGCGCTTGTCATTGCGGCGCTGTCACGTTTGAGGTTGCCGCACCTGCGACGGTCACCATTACCGACTGCAATTGTTCCATGTGCGCCAAAACCGGCTATCAGCACCTGATCGTCGAGGCCAAAGACTTCCGCCTCTTCACCGGCGAAAGCGCCCAAACCTCCTACCGGTTCGGCACCAAAACCGCCAATCACCTCTTCTGCCAAACCTGCGGCACCAAATCCTTCTACCACCCTCGTTCCCACCCCGAAGGCATCAGCGTCAATTTGCGTTGCGTAGATCAAAGCCAGTTCGAGACGATAAAGTTCAAACCCTTTGACGGCCAGAACTGGGAGAAGAATATTGAGGGGTTATTAGAAACGTAATGGCAATTACAGACAAGAATACGGTTTTAGTTTTAGGTGCCGGTGTATCCGCACCATTTGGCCTGTCTCTAGGTGGCGGTTTAATGACTGAAATATCAAAACAGTTAAATGCTGAAAAACAGTCATTATCTTCGGATGAAACAGAAATGTGGGGCGTATTGAGGCCGCTTAAAAGAGCGGCAACTAATGCGTCCGGGTTTTACAAAATGCCACTTCACGGCGCTATCGCGTCAAAACATTTATCTGATCAAGGGGCACTTAATGACAAAGGGGTGGAGGATGATCTCAGAGCAATTGATGGGCTAATTACACTCCTGAATGAACAAACAAGTGAGACAATCGATGATTTCATCGTTGAAAATTCATCTTGCGCAGAATTGGTAAAGGTATGTATTGCTGCTTTGTTTCTCAAGTCTTGCTACCGGTTTGGCAAAACCCGTGGGGAAGTCCATCCTTTTTCTGCGAGACAGCTTTCATTTGGAAAAGGGGGGGAGTCTGAAAGGAACTGGATTCACCTCCTCATTAATATTATCAGGCAGGGTATACATGAAAAAACAGTTTCCTCTGAAAATAAAATTCAAATCATAACTTTCAATTATGATAAAATTTTGGAATTTGTATTGGATAAACAATTTTCAAACACTGAACTACTCGTAGGTAAAGATTATAGAGATTACATTGATATTATACATGTGCATGGAGAATGTGGAGACCTAAAAGATGTGGAACCATCACCTGCAAAGGTTTCCTGCGATTGGGCGGGAGGCATCCATGTGGTCAATGAAGATGTTCCCGAGCAGATTAAAAAACAACGGAACAAAGCACGTGAGATTATACGAACTGCAAAGGAACTGTACTTTTGTGGGTTCTCATTTTCTGGACCGAATTGTAGGCTGTTGGGACTGGATATGCCAAGCAAAGAGGTTCGTAGCCGCACAATGTTTGCCTGTAATTATGACGGGAATGTCGGGGTTTTAAGAGCAGTAAAGAAGTACGAAGTATCTTATGGTTTTATTCCACCAATGGCTGAAATGGATGAGAAATATTATGCGGAAACTACAATTGATGTAGTTGGAGGTAGTGTTGAGAACCCTTTGAGTGTTTCAGATTGGCTGAAAATGGGACATTTAGGCGAGTTACCCGGGTAGAAACGACCCTAACCCGCCTCAATCAATCCTGAACCTTGGGCCGCATTTAACATGGCGGCTTGTAGCTTTTCGAAAGCACGGGCTTCAATCTGGCGAATACGTTCGCGTGAAACTTTGTAAACCTTAGCCAATTCTTCAAGGGTTTTTGGCTTCTCGGACAGACGCCGTTCGGACAGAATATGTTGCTCGCGCTCATTCAAATCCTTCATGGCGTCTTTGAGAAGATCCATACGGGCATCATGCTCTTGGGCTTCTCCCAAAACATCATCCTGACGCTTAAAATTTTCATCTTCGAGCCAGTCCTGCCATTGGCCACCACCGTCTTCGCCGCCAATCGGCACGTTCAACGAGGCATCACCGCCGCCGCCCATGCGCCGGTTCATAGAGACAACTTCGCTCTCTTTGACATTCAGGCGGGTGGCAATTTTCTTGACTTGGTCAGGGTGTAAATCCCCGTCATCAATGGCTTTCATTTCGCCTTTCATACGGCGTAAATTGAAAAACAGTTTTTTCTGCGCCGCTGTAGTGCCCATTTTGACAAGGCTCCACGAGCGCAGAACATATTCCTGAATAGCCGCTCTGATCCACCACATGGCGTAGGTGGACAGGCGGAAACCCCTGTCAGGATCAAACTTTTTCACAGCCTGCATCAAGCCGACATTGCCTTCGGAAATCACCTCGCCAATCGGCAGGCCATAGCCCCGGTAGCCCATAGCGATTTTCGCCACGAGCCGTAAATGTGACGTCACCATTCTTTCGGCCGCTTGCGAGTCCTGATTTTGGGCCCAGCGTTTGGCCAGCATGAACTCTTCATCCGGCTTTAACATAGGGAATTTGCGAATTTCATTGAGATAGCTCGACAGGCCCTGTTCTGGCGACAGGGCAACAGACATGCTCAGATTGCCCGCATGGGTGTCTTTTGCCTTCAGCGCTGTTTTTGCCGTTTTTTTGATTGCACGTTTTGCCATGAAAACTTCCTCCAAATTCACATTAGCTCTGAATATAGGGACTTTAAACCGTGATTTAAAGGGATGCCCCCAAAAAGAAATATAAATTATAATTTAGAAAGCGCCGCCTCCAGTGCCAACATGTCTGCGGGCATAGGGCTTTCGAATTGTAGGGCTTCTTGCGTGATCGGGTGCACAAAGCCGAGGCTTCTGGCATGTAGGGCTTGGCGTTTAAAGGTTTCCAGCGCGGATTTAAGCTTAAGTTCCGAGACCGAATTGGCCGTTTTGAACGCCCCGGTTTTGCCGTAGGTTTGATCTCCAAGCAGGGTGCAATTGATATGGGCCAGATGTACCCGGATTTGGTGGGTGCGTCCGGTCTCGAGCCTGCACTCGACTTTCGAAACCAGTGGTGATCCGATCGAGCCGCCTTTTTGCTGCCCATAGCCCAACAGGAATTTGTAATTGGTAATGGCATGTTTGCCTTTGGTGCTCTCTTCTTGCGGGCCAAAGCGCTCGATAATATAGGCGGGAACCTCTTTAACCACAGCCATTTTTTTACGGTCGTTCGGATGGCGCGCAATGCGGGTTTCGATGCGTCCTTCGCGCGGCAAAGGTGCGCCTCTGGTAAAGCAGATATAGGTGCGTTCGGCGCTATGATCGGCAAATTGCGCCGACAGGCCCTGATGGGTTTTATCGTCCTTGGCGACCACAAGAATACCGGATGTATCTTTGTCAATGCGGTGGACAATTCCGGGACGGGTCACCCCGCCAATGCCCGAAAGACTATCGCGACAGTGAAACAGCAAAGCATTGACCAAAGTCCCCGTCCAATTGCCAACAGCCGGATGCACGGTCATGCCGGACGGTTTATTGACAACGATCAGATGATCGTCCTCGAATAAAATATCCAAAGCAATATCTTCCGGCTCCGGTTCCGCAGCGATAGGGGCGGGAATTGTGATGATGTATTCGGCTTCGGCCTTGACTTTGGCCGTCGGTTTTATCACCGGCACCCCGTCCTCTGCTACATTACCGCTGAGGATAAGGGCTTTGAGGCGCGAGCGGGAAAGCTCGGACCACTCCACCAAATATTTGTCCAAACGCTTTCCGGCATCATCTTCGCCCGCCAGCATTTCTATCGTCTCTGTCATAAGGATACTCGTATTTATGAAATTGTTTCACGTGAAACAATTTGGCATATACCACATTAATGCTTGATTTCAACGACGCGTACACCCAGTTTTCGTGCGTTGGTTTTAAAGGCGGGAGAGGTCTTGCCGAGCATATGAATTTCTTTTTTCAAAGGCCGGGCACCGGAATTCCCAAGCTCTGCAAATGCCCTGACCGGCCCTGCAATATCGCGTGTCCATTGCAGATAATCGGCAGAAAACGGCAAAACAAGCGTATCATTATTTTTCACGGCAATCACCATAGTTGTGTCTTGCACATATCCACTGATCACACCGCTTTGATCCATCTCGGCCAGATAATCATAAATGGTCAACCGGCTTTCGGCAATGTAGCGGGTCGGGGTATCCGAAGCCTCTGTGATCAGGCGGGTCCGCACATCCATATTTCCGATCTTGCTTAAAATGATTATCAAGCGGGTGCGCGAGGTATGGCTAAAGGATTTATTGCGGTAAAGCGTTTTGATGGTTTTGGAACGAATACCCCAGTCTTTCAATTGCGCTTTCTCGCGATTGCGGCGTTTATGGGCATCCTCATATTGGGCGGTAAATTCGATATTGTTATAATAGCCAACACCCTTGGCAAGGACACTGACAACCGGAATGCCTGCGCCGGCAACGGCGAATTTATAGGTGGTGCCCATATAGCTTTCCGCGTAGGCAAGTCGGCTCACTTCTCTTTGTAAAATCCTGTTGTCCGAATAGGGGTCCGTACCGATACGTTGATGCAGGCGCACGGCGGCCGCATTTTTACCTACCAGAGAGTTTATCCCGGACCAGATATCTTTTCCGGCCTCGCCAACACAACTTATGCCGACACAGCTGGACCCACCGGCACTGGTGGTGATCCGTATTCCGGTGACGCCCAGTTCTTTTATACCGTGCCCAAGCTTGACCATAACACCGCCAAAACCCGAGGACGCGCTCTTCAACCCGTTTTCAGAGGACTGCGCCTGCTGGTATCTGGCCTTGCCGCTAATGGCGGCCCGGTAGGGTGTGGTCACAAGATTTTTGGACCGTGCCTTAAACGATTGGGCGGCGGCGGCCAGCGTCGGGGTTCGGCGTAAACGCTCCGTCGCTTCGATCTCGTGAATGCGCCGTTTGGTCTGTTCCGTGCCTTGCACGACATAGGTGTAATCAGGCGTGATGATTTTATAGCTGTTGGCATAGCCATCATTATAGGCTTGTGGCTCGACCGTATGCAGAGCAGAGCTCATCCAGTCAGGCCCGAGGAAATCCTCTGCCAGCACATATTTCCCGCTCTCATATCCCTCTGTCTCAACACTTTGTGTCACAGGTGGCCCGAATCGTGGCCCCTGATGGGTCGGCAGGGACTGGCAGGCGCCCAGTGTCGTAACAGAGGCCAGCAATGCGGCCGCGGATACATAAATGTGTTTAATATCGTTCATAATACGTTCTATGTAGGGGGGAATGTCGAAAATATCTACACAAGACTATGGATTTTACCCCGTTTTGTTCTAATAGGGATAAAAAACTGCTACGGACACAAGATGACCCTAACATTATACAACACGCTCACGCGCAAAAAGGTTCCGTTTAAGCCCATTGATGAAAATCGGGTGACCATGTATTGCTGTGGGCCAACCGTGTATTCCTACGCCCATATTGGCAATGCGCGTGCGGCTGTAGCCGCAGACGTGCTGTTTCGGGTCTTGCGCAATATCTACGGAAAAGACCATGTAGACTATGCGCGTAATATTACGGATGTTGATGATAAGATTAATGCGACGGCGCGCGAACGGGACGTGGAAATTTCTGTCATAACCAATGAATTCGCTGACATTTACAACAAGGATTTAAAGGCGCTGAATTGCTTGATGCCGACCCAGCAACCTCGTGCAACGGCCCATATGGACGAAATGATTGCGATGATCAAAAAACTGATCGCGGGTGACTTTGCCTATGAAGGCGAAGGGCATGTGTTCTTTGATATTACCAAATACGCGGCTTACGGAGAGTTGTCCGGCAATACGCTGGAGCAACTTCAAAAGGGCGACCGTGTCGGCGAGGCGGAATACGCCCGCAAGAAAAACCCCGAAGATTTCGTCCTGTGGAAACCAAGCAAAGAAGGCGAGCCGGAATGGCCCGCATCCTTTGGGGCAGGGCGCCCCGGCTGGCACATCGAATGTTCCGCCATGATCGAGAAAACTCTCGGGACCACAATTGATATCCACTGTGGTGGTCAGGATTTAAAATTCCCCCACCACGAAAACGAAATCGCGCAAAGTGCTTGTGCCCATGGCGGCGCGCCTTTGGCTAAGTTCTGGGTGCACAATGGTTTCTTGCAGATGGATAGCGAGAAAATGAGTAAGTCTCTGGGCAATGTGAAACTGGTGCATGAACTTCTCGAAACGTGGGACGGGGAAGTGTTGAGATTTGCGCTGTTATCAGGTCATTACCGGAATGAACTTGATTGGACAGATGATTTGTTAGCGCAGGCTAAGGCAACTCTGGATGGATGGTATCGTGTTCTGAGCCATGAATGGTTTGAAAATTTAAGTGCAGGTAAAGTTGATACGGACGTTTTGACAACATTGTATTCAGACTTGAATACGCCGAAATACTTGTCGGAACTAGGCCAGCGTAAAGATAACCTTTCAGGATGGCTGAGTGATTCAGATAAAGGGAAGTTTGAAAAAGGCGGGGTCGCCAAAGCCGGAGCGCGTTGTGAAGCTAGTGAATTTGTCGCTACTGCAAACCTCTTAGGTCTCCTCCAGAAAGACCCCGAAGACTGGTTCAAGGGCAAAGCCAAAGAAGGCGGTCTTTCCGATTCTGATATTGATGCTTTGATCCTCGAGCGCGCCGAAGCCCGCTCTGCCAAGAACTGGGCCCGTTCCGATGAAATCCGCGACATATTTTCCAAGGAAAATATCATCCTAGAAGACGGCACCGATGGTACCACATGGCGGCGAGGCTAGAATATATGCGCCCCGTTTCCATCCCCCGTTTCCATCCAGTGTTGCCGTGCAAGTTGAGAACCCCTTATGAGTAATTCTGATAGCCCCCTTGTCTGTATCGCCAGTTGTTCCGGTGCCTTTGGCATAAAAGGTGAAGTGAAAATCAAATCCTTCACCGGTGACCCGCAAGCCTGTATGTCTTATGGCCCGTGGCGGGACGAGAAAGGGGAGGTTATTTTGACCGCCCTGTCTTCACGGCCAGTAAAAGACGGATTTGCGGTCATGTGCGAAAACATCTCCACGCCAGAGCAGGCAATTGAGCTACGCGGGGCTAAGCTCCATATCTACCGTGCAGACATGCCCGAACCGGACGAGGACGAGTTCTATTTTGAAGATTTAATCGGGCTTGATGTGAAAGCCACCGACGGCAAGCGTATGGGCACGATCAAGGCTGTGCACAATTACGGCGCGGGCGATTTGCTCGAGATCACCGGCGGCAAGGATAAGCAAGGCAATCTATTGGGCGAGTTCTTCCATCCTTTCACCAAAATAGGTGTCCCTAAAGTCGATATTAAAGGGCGCAAAATTGTCATCTTCATTGAAGACGTGATCTCGGAGAGAGACCCGGAACTGGAGGAAGACCCAGAAGAAGAATAGCCGGAAACTATTGGCCTTGGCGGAAATATCCGCTAGACCCCCTGCATGACCGAGAATACGACACCTTCAAGCCCCGCAAAATCTTCTGAAAAACCTTCAGCAAAACCCTCCAAAAAACCATGGACAGCTACGGTTTTAACCCTGTTTCCAGATGCGTTTCCCGGGGTTTTGAGCACGTCCATCATAGGAAGTGCATTAAAAGATGAAAAATGGTGTCTAGAGTCTATAGACATTCGGGATTTTTCATATAATAAGCACCGTTCTGTTGACACAACCGTCGTAGGTGGTGGGCCAGGAATGGTCTTGAAACCCGATGTCAGTGCAGCAGCCATAGACAGTGTGGCGCGAATCTCCGCAGAAAATTCTGGGGAAACACCGCGACCATTGTTATACTTGACCCCGCGCGGGACGCCGTTAACTCAAAAGCGAGTTAAGGAATTGGCGTCTGGTCGCGGTGTTATTATATTTTGTGGACGCTTTGAAGGCCTTGATGAAAGGGTGATCCGCGCGCGCAATATGGAAGAGGTCTCACTCGGCGATTTTGTACTCGCAGGTGGGGAAGTGGCAGCCCAGGCTTTGATCGAAGCCTGTGTGCGTCTGCTCCCGGGGGTTCTCGGGGACGCGACCTCGACGCGGGAAGAGAGTTTTGAAGACGGGCTTTTGGAATATCCGCTCTACGCCAAGCCGCGAGAGTGGGAAGGACATAAAACCCCGGACGTATTATTGTCAGGTGACCATAAGGCAATAGCCAACTGGCGCCGGACGCAAATGGAACAGATTACAAAACAACGCCGTCCTGATCTTTACGCCCGATATTTACGGGAAAAGAACACGGGCAGCGAAAAGGAGTAAGAAGATGAACGTAATTGAAAAATTGAATGTAAAAGAACAAGAACGCCTTTTGTCAAATGGCAAGGTCATCCCTGATTTTTCAGCTGGCGACACTCTGATTGTCCAAGTGAAAATTAAAGAGGGGACACGCGAACGTCTTCAGGCGTTTGAAGGTGTGTGTCTTGCCCGTTCCGGCGCTGGCTTGAACGAAAGTTTCACAGTGCGTAAAATTTCCTACGGTGAAGGTGTAGAGCGGGTCTTCCCTGTGTTCTCCCCACTGGTTGAGGAAATCATCATCAAGCGTAAAGGCCGTGTCCGTCGCGCTAAACTTTACTATTTGCGTAATCTTCGTGGTAAATCTGCCCGGATTAAAGAGCGCGTAACCGGCCGTGGTATCGACCAGAGCCGCGGTAAAAAAGCTAAATAGCTTTTGCTGAAAATTTAAAGAAAAGCCTCGCATAAGCGGGGCTTTTTTTATGGGTGTTACGAATTCAGCTCACGCAGTTTTATTTGTGAAAGTGAAGTTGGCGTTGTAAAAACGCAACGGATTTTACATGGGTGTCCTCGTAAACTGAAATATTGAGATTGGGATCAATTTCATGATTGTGAAAGAAGGCGTGGCCCTGTCCAATATATTCATGTGTTTCACAAATCCGCTGTTTGTCGATTGCCTGTTCACAAAATGCTCGAATATTGTGTATCGGAACAATTTGATCGTCCACACCATGAAAGATGATGGTTGGGGGCAGGTGTTTTTTCGAGAGAACATTGGGCGAGATGGCTCTGACAGGTATTTTTTGTAACGGCTTGGCGCGTGAGACCAGATCAACCACCGGATTAAACAGCACCAGTGCCGCAGGTTTTTCGTCAGACCCCGCTAACATGCCTGTCGCCAGCGCCAAATACCCGCCTGCCGACCCGCCAGACAGGACAATGTTTTGGGGGTCAATATTGAGTTCCGGTGCATGTTCTCTCAGCCACTCAAAGGCGGATTGTGCATCTGCAAGGGAATCAGGCAAGCGCGAGCCATCCCTACACTTTACCCTGTAATCCGCCAAAGCTGTGACATATCCGAGTTTCGTAAAGGCTTTTGCACGTTCGGAAAACACGCTCACACGTCCTTTACGAAACCCGCCACCGAAGAAGAAAAGGATGGCGGGACGGGTTTGTATGACGTCACTAGAAGGGGCGTCAGGCGTAAATACATGCAGGCGCAAACCCCGACCAGACGCCGTCTTGTAAACATAACTTGCTGCGCCTGGCAAGGTTTCCGGCTGTGGCATCACGCCTTCGCATTCAAGCGCTACATTAGCTTCAGGACTTATTTTATCGGCCCTGTCGCTACAAGAGGGGAGGAACGCGCAAATTGCTATTACTGCAATTGACAGTTTGGTTTTATAAAAATGGCGCAAAATATATCCCCCGAGAACACAGGAATATCATGAATATCCAAACATGTATAGATATGGGTTTTGTCCGTATTTTGAAATACAGGCAACATTGCCCTAAAATTGCCAAATTATGGGTTTAGAGATATTGGGTGCAAAACATTGAGGAGAGCAATATGCGTGAATATTTATGGGGTATGATCATTGGCACCTTTGCAGTTACGACGGTTTTAAACACGGCTATGGCATCCGAAAATACGGCTAAGCAACCTTGGGATCAATGGGGCGTGTCTAACCCGTCATGGGTAGAGGATATGACGCCCTATAAAATGATCGGTAACATCCATTATGTGGGCACAAAAGGCATTGCAAGCTTCCTGATCACGTCTGATAAAGGCCATGTCCTGATTGATGGCGGGCTGCCACAAAATGCACAGCTCATTGCTGATAATATCAAAGCGCTCGGGTTTGATCTTCGCGACGTGAAAATTCTTCTCAACTCGCATGCCCATTTCGATCATTCCGGGGGATTGGCAGCGTTGAAGACCAAAAGCGGTGCCCGGTTGATTGCCAGCGAAGGCGACCGTTCTGCACTAGAGGGTGGATTTTACCTTGGGGCCGAGGACATCCTTAGATACACCGCGCCGCCCGTATCCGTAGATCAAATTATTGGAGACGGGGAAACCGTTCAACTTGGTAATATAACGCTCACAGCAAGTATCACACCGGGCCATACGCGTGGATGCACGTCCTGGGGCATGCGTGTTACTGAACAAAATGTGTCCTACGACGCTCTGTTCTTTTGCAGTGCAACGGTTGCGGGCAACCGTCTGAACCCGCCCCAATATGAAGGCATTGTCGAAGATTACCGCAAAACATTTCAAAAAACCCGCGACTGGCGTCCAGATGTTTTCTTTTCAAACCACCCAAGTTTCTTCGATATGGACGCCAAGCGCACGGCGCAACTGAATGGCAACACCCTCGCATTT
Organism: Robiginitomaculum sp.; assembly: GCA_002733605.1. Lineage (GTDB taxonomy): Bacteria > Pseudomonadota > Alphaproteobacteria > Caulobacterales > Maricaulaceae > Robiginitomaculum_A. Next base: position 168,532 of record NVWK01000012.1, on the reverse strand, counting down.
ATTGACAGGAAAGGCTTTCCGGAAATGATGCAAGGGTTGGAAAAAGCATTTGAAGCCTCGCTTGAAACTGCCATGCAAACGCAACCAGAACCGCAGCCCTAGCCAACCGGATCAGCACAGCTTCCGCCGTCTCCTTCGCGTACAAACCGTGATGTCCATAGACTCCAGTTTCTGGGGCCGTGTATCGTCATGGCGTTGAGGCTGTAATTATAATAGCATTTATCTTGCTGATAGACGAAAAAACAATAGGTCTGGGTAAAGGCATCGGTGTTGGGATATGTATAACAGATTTTATCCTCGCCGATAATTTTCCACAGACCCCGTTCTGTTTTAGCCCCGATTTCGGTGTAACTGGTTGTCCCGTTTCTGTGATGAAACTCGGTAAAATCATAGCCGTTTTCATGAATACCCTTGAAGTTCCGATACTCGCTCAGCACCTTTGTGTTGTCAAAAACGGCCCGTAACGCGTCCCCCTTTACTTGCGTGTGATCTGGCTGGGTGTCCGGCGGGGGCGCAGCATATGCCAAATAAGGCAAAGCCATTACGGTGAACATAAAAAGGGTGGCTTGAGTTTTCACGGGGCTAACTGACCGGGGCGGCGCAAGACCCGCCACTGCCTTCCAACACCCAACGGGCAGCCCAGTCATTATAATTTCGCGGCCCGTTCAAGCTCATTTGCCCTATATTATAGCCATAATAACAGTCTTCGGATTTATAGACCCAAAAACACGAGATAGACCCGCCCATCACGACACTGCCCGGATATTTATAACACACTTTCCTCTCGCCTACAGTATACCATATGCCTTTGATCCGCAGCTTGCCTTCCTTGTAATCGGTTGTTCCGTCTGCGCGGTGTAGCTCGGAAAACCTAAAGGTTTTCGTCCGTTCCCGCATAAAGCGGTATTCCCCTTTAATCACATGGCCAGACAAAAGCTTCTCATACTGGCTTTTGTTCAAAGGCACATACTCCGGTTCATCATCGGCGTAGGCTGCATTGCCGTAGAAAAGGCCACACAGCACAGCCATACGAATGAGGGCACTATATATGGTTTTCATAACCCGCCTTACCCGACTGCCGCCGCACAGGAGTGGCCACTGCCTTCACGCACGGCGCGTGAAGACCATGAATTCCAGGAACGCGGGCCCCGCAATGTCATATTGGAAGGCGTAAATTTATAATAACAGCCCTCGAACTCATAGACGAAGAAACAATAAGTGTGGGTGTAATAATCGCTGTTGGGATATTTATAGCAAATTTTATCTCCGCCAATGATTTTCCACAAACCGTCCTCGTGTTTGCGGCCTTCTTTATAATCGGTTGTGCCGTCTACGGTGTGAAATTCCCTGTAAGTAAAGGTCTTGGTGATGTCCCGGTATGTCCGGTATTCACCGACCATAACGGTGTTCGAAAACACCGTCCGTAGAGCGTCATCTTTCATCTGTACATGATCGTTGTTTTCCTTGGCCTTTTCCTGGGCACTTTCCTTCGCACCATCGCGCGCAGACGCTTGGGTCGAGACGAACGCCAAGCCGAGCATCAAGAGGAATATCAGACTATATTTCAGTATATGCATGGCGTAAGTATAGAGGAAAGCCAGACACGCCGCAATTGTGCATTGCAGATCAAGTGAAGAGATAGATATGCCAAAATCCAAAAAACAGGACAAGGACTATTCCAAGCCTTATGAACGCCCCTCGCAGCGTATGTTCAGGCGCTCACGCGCGGCCGAAATGCGCCGTCGTCAGGCCGCGAGGAAAGAAGACCGGTTCATGCGGTTGATCTTTGGCGTGGCCGGTTTCGGCATGCTTTTGGCGTTTTTGTTTTTCTATATGTTCACCGAGACAGCACAGGCGGCCCAATCCACGCCATCAACCGGTGAAACCTCGGCAGAAAATGCTATGACAGAGGCCTTTTTAGGAAATTTTTCTATTCTTGATCTAGGAGGTATTGCTTTTGTTGCCATAGCTGGATATGCCGTCTGGCGACGGTATTCGAATAAAGGCTAAGACAAAGGTTAGAACAATGGGTTTAAATATTGCGGTGGTTGGTGCAACCGGAAATGTGGGCACCGAAATTCTGACCATTTTGGACGAAAGTGATCTGGACATAGACAATGTTTATGCGGTCGCGACGCGCCGTTCCTTGGGACGTATCGTAAGCTATGGGGATCGGGAACTGAAATGTCATGACATTGAACAGTTCGATTTTTCCCTGATCGATATTGCCCTGATGAGCGCAGGCGGTACGGCCTCTAAAAAATGGTCACCTATCATCGTGGCCGCTGGTGCCGTTGTGATCGACAATTCCTCCACATGGCGTATGGACCCGGATGTGCCTTTGGTGGTGCCGGAGGTCAATGCAGACGCGGTCAGTGGCTATACCAAAAAAGGCATTATCGCCAACCCGAACTGCTCGACCATCCAGATGGTTGTCGCGCTGAAACCTTTGCATGATCGTGCCACGATCAAGCGGGTTGTGGTCTCGACGTATCAAAGTGTGTCCGGTGGTGGCAGAGCCGCCATGGACGAGCTGTGGATACAAACCAAAGGCATTTATGTTAATGATGATCCGACCCCGAATGTGTTCCCCAAACAGATCGCCTTTAATGTGATCCCGCAAATCGATGAGTTTATGGACGGCGGCGATACTAAAGAAGAATGGAAAATGAAGGCCGAGACCATGAAAATTCTCGACCCCAAAATTAAAGTCACGGCCACCTGTGTGCGCGTACCGACCTTTATCGGTCACGCCGAAGCGATTAATATCGAGTTTGAAGAAGAGCTGAGCGCTGATGAAGCCCGTGCAATCTTGCGCGAAAGTCCGGGCATAATGGTTTGGGACAAGCCCGAAGAAGAGGGTGGGTATATGACCCCGGCCGAATCTGCTGGCGAGTTTGCGACCTACATCTCGCGCATCCGCGAAGACAGCACCCAAGACAATACTCTGAACTTGTGGGTTGTTGCCGATAATTTACGCAAAGGTGCAGCCTTGAACGCGGTGCAAATCGCGGAAGTCTTGGTCAATAAAGGTCTGTTGAAAAAATAGGGGCTTACCCTTTGTCCTCAACACCGCATTTTACATTTTCCAAAACCTGCTCATTGCCGGTTTCTTCGTGACGTAAATAACACAAATCTCCACGCTTAAGCAGTTGGAAATGATCCGGTTTTTCGGTTGAACGGCCCATAATCGGATGCCCGTCAGGGCCAATGTGGATTTTGCGCTCGATAATGAGTGTGGAACGGGTCGTCAAACTGTCTGCGCCCAGCAAGACAGAGCGCCCGTTTAACGCCTGCGAGACGGCAGACGTTAATACGGGCAAGGTCGCTTCTGACGGGGCGGAGAGCACGGCCGGTAGGCCTGCCGTTTTGGCCATGGTATTACAGGCTCCGAACAAGGCTACAGATAAAACCGTTAGACACAGGCTGGAAGAAAGTTTTCTCATAGTGAGTTCCCTGTTTTGGACTAATTTTTCGTTTCCGGTGCCGTCAAGATCGTGTTTTGTTGCATTTGCGTTCTGCGTCTCAGACGTGGGGACTGCATAAGCGCTGTCGCGTCGGCACCTTTGACGTTTGGCGCTTGCTCGGCCCGTTGGGACGTCGTGGGGGCAGGACAGGCCCCGCCTGGCATATGCCCCAGCGCTGCACTTAACATGCCTTCAGTCTCGTCCCCAAGCGGCTTGCTGAAATCATCCGCGACCGCACAGCCTGCAACCAGTTCTCCGGTGGCAGACGGGGTGTTCATAGGGGTAAACCCGTCTGAATACTCGCCAAACCCTTTGTCATTGGCGCCTTTGAACTGAATGGAGAAATAGGTCTCTCCGCAATTGTCCGTGGCATAAAACCCGTATGGTTTACCGCATGTGGTTGACCCGATAAGCACCACATCAACATCAATACCGCGCAAGCCGTTGATCACGGCTTCACTGGCCGAACAGGTGTTTGACGTGGAGAGAATATAGACGCGACTAAGATTTAAGGCCGGAAGTGTTTGCCCAGAAGCCAGCGAAAACCCTTGTGTCGTCGAGTGGAAAGGGGTCGGGCTGAGCGCCGCACCAGTTACAGGGTTTGTAGTTGTGTGTTTGTCATTAAAAGTTATGGCATCAAAGGTTTTACCCGTGCTCTGGGCCGTGCCTGCGATCATATAGCCAAGTTCGCCGGCAATATCCAAAAACCCGCCACCATTATAGCGCAAATCCAAAACAAGTTCGGTAATATTGTCCGCAGCCAGCAAGCTCACCGCATTAAAGAGCTGTTCTTCGGCGCTTGCTGTGCCAAATGTGCTAAACATCATATACCCGACCGGGCCATTGGCCGTGCTAATCGTCTTGATTGTCTGAACTGGCTGGGTTGTGATCGTGGTCGAAGTCATTGAAAACGTCCGCGTGGTAGCACTGCCTACATCGCGCACAGTAAACGAATGAGATTCGTTAAGACCGCTTGGAAATAAACCGGCATTCAGCACATCGACATCGGCTTGCGTTCCCCCGTTAACGGCATCAACCCCGTCAATTGCAAGAATTTCACTGCCGCGTAACAAATTTGCAGGCGCGCTCGTGGCAGGGGAGTTTGGTTCTGTAAAGGCAACGCGAATTTCGCGCGGCACACTTGTAGAAATCAATGCGAATTCTGCCCCATATCCTGCCGAGGTTCCACTGGATACAGTTTGCTGGTATTCATCCGTTGGAATATTAAAATGGAATTGATCTTTCGGGGTGCCGGAACCTGTTACGGCTGTGGTTTTGAGAATGTCAAAATAGGCAAGCGGGTCTGTGTAGGGTTCCGGATCAAGATCCGTAATCTCGCTATACCACAGATAGGTATTATTGCTCCATGAACGAAGCCAATGGTTTTCATATAAGATCGAGCCCGCTATATCGGGATAGGCATTTCCTGTTGCAGGATTGGTACCGGTGCGCGGTACGGCACATCTGTTTTTGAAATCCCCTTCGGCCGCAAAGACACCATTTGTCCATGTTGGTCCGGTGTTTGTTGGTGGGGGCGGGGGAGGAGGGGGCGTGACCGTGGGCGTTGAAGATCCACCGCCGCCACCGCACGCGGCAAGCAATAAGGTCGCGCAGATCAGCGGAGAGGCATAAAGGTATTTAGATATAGAGATGGACATAATGTGAGACTTTCCCGAAAAAGAGTTGAGCCGGTTATCCGATCATTTTTTTGAATTGTAGGCGTAAATTAGCTCATTGCAAGTCACAACTTCAGGGCAAGCCACAAGTTCAGGAGCCAATAAAAAAGCCGCATCGAAATGCAGCTTTTTGTATTCTAACAATGTAGAGCGTTGGTCTAACGACGCGGTGGACGCTTCTTCATTGGGATAAGGCCTTCAAGTTGGGCCCGTTTACGTGCCAGTTTGCGCGCACGACGTACCGCTTCAGCTTGTTCGCGAACGCGTTTCTCGGATGGTTTTTCGTAGTGCTTACGGGCTTTCATTTCGCGCAAAATGCCTTCATTCTGCAATTTCTTTTTCAAAGCGCGTAATGCCTGATCGACATTGTTCTGGCGCACGTAAATTTCAACCATGTGGTGCCTTACCGTAAATAAAAATAACCGTTACCGCATACATTACGGACGGCCTGAATCCTTGATGTGCGGGGGGTGTAGCGGCTCCTTGTCCGTCCGTCTAGGGTTTTTTTGTGATTTTTGTGCAAAACAGTAGGTTTTTGCTTCCCTTTATCTCAATTTGTGGCCAAATTCACACATATGAGATTTCCAGACCCCAAAATTATAAAATTAAACGATATAAATATCGCAACCTATCAGGCCGGGCCGCAAGACGGCGTGCCGCTGCTTCTGATCCATGGCTGGCCAGAAATAGCCTATTCCTGGGCCCATCAAATAGAGCCTTTGGCGCAGGCCGGATACCGTGTGATCGCCATGGATTTGCGGGGATTCGGAAACTCAGATGCCCCCACAGATGTACACGCTTACGGCATTGAAAAACTGGTTGGGGACATCGAGGGCCTATTGGACGTTCTCGGCATCGAAAAAGTGGTGTTATGTGGCCATGATTGGGGCGGAATTATTGTCTGGCATGCGGCCCGTATGATCGAGGCCCGTGTGCGCGGCGTGATCAGTATTTGCACCCCCCATGTCAACCGTCCTCCCGTTGACCCTCTAACAATTTTCAAGCACCGTCACGGGGACGATCACTATTTTGTTGCCTTTCAAGAACCGGATACGGCCGAAGCCCTGTTTGCCCAAGACCCGGCCGCTTTCTTCCGCATGATGTTTCGCACTGTCCCCAAAGGCAGCAAGCCATCCTCCAAAATGTATTATTTAATGCCAAAATTTGAAGAATATCTGGCCGCAGGTGCCCCCGAATTGTCCGGTCCTGTGATGGGTGATGAGGACATGCAGGTTTATGTTGACGCCTACGCCAAAAGCGGGTTTCACGGCGGGGTCAATCTGTACCGTAACACCAGCGCCAACTGGGAATTTGACGCTGGACTTGATAAAAATATTGCCCAGCCTTCCTTGATGATCAGCGCCGACCGCGATCTATTTTTACCGCCTGAATTCGCCGATCAAATGGTTGCCACCGTGCCCGATCTGGAACGCTATACGGTTGAAGATTGCGGTCATTGGGCCATGTGGGAACAGCCAGACGCGATCAACAAAACCTTGCTCGACTGGCTCGGGCGCAGAATGGTTTAAGTCCCGGTTTTTGCCGTTTCAATCAATGAAGCCAACACGCGTTCACCCAGCGCGTTGAAATAATTTCCGCCAAGCTCCGCATTGATCCTGAAACGCAAATCTGCCGCGTCTGCGTCTGCAAGCTCGCAATAGCTTTCGATACCGATCATTTCCAACTGGGCGAGGGTTTTTGGGCCGACATTGTGCACAGCCAGAATTTTCTCTTTATCGTCGGCGCTTAAAGGCATTCATATAACGCTTCAATGAGCCGTAGAGGGCGGGGATCACCGATCAGCACATTGCTTTGCTTGTTCATCACATAGGCACAGCTAATCCCTGCAACCGAATCGGCAAAGGTACACGACCCGCCCCAGCCACTATGGCCAAGCGTTGATTCGTTAGGGCCGTAGAAATGGTTCGGGCGATTAATCATCAACCCAGCCGCAAGCGTCAGATCAAATGGCAGGACGAGATTGTCGCCGGAAAACCGCTGGCGTGACAGTTCGTACAGCGTAAATTCGGATAAATACTGGGTGTCGCCGATATGACCATCAAGCGCCAATTGCATCAACCGCGTAATCGCTTTGGCGGTGCCGTGACCATTCGCGCCTGCAAACTCGGCCATGCGCCATGCGGGCGTCCCGCGCCCACCCGGGGATGACCATTTCTCGAAAAATGCGGCTTTGGTGGCCGCGTTAATCTCGCCCAGATCGGACATTTCACGGGGCTTGTGCAAATCGGCACAGCGACCATGTTCGCTTTCTGGTGTGCCGATGAAGAAGTCTATGTTTTCGGGCTGGCAAATCTCTTCGCGCAAGATCGTCCCAAGGCTGCGTCCTTTCGCGTCCGCGAGACGGGCAATTTCTCCCGCCAGAAAACCGTAAGTGACCGGATGATACCCGCTTGTGCTGCCCGGTTCCCAAATCGGTTTCTGGGCGGCGAGGCGTGCACACATCCCCTCCCAGTCAAACCAGTCCGCCGGCTCCATTGGTTCCGTAATGCCCGAAAGCCCAGCCTGATGGGACAGGGCTTGGGCGATGGTGACATCTCCTTTGCCGTGTTGGGCGAAATCGGGCCACAGGCTGGCCACGGTTAGATTATAGTTCAGACGATCTTGTTCACACAGCCACGCAATCACAAGGGCGCTAACGGCTTTGGTGGTCGAGAATACGGGGATCAGCGTATCCGCCTGCCAAGGCTCGCTTTGGCGACGGTCTTTGGTGCCGCCCACAAGATCAACAAGGTATTCGCCGTCTTTCAGCACACAAAATCCGGCACCGGCTTCCGAGTTTTCCGATAAATTGGCCGCGAAAACATCCCTGACGGCTTCAAATCCGTCCGCCACATGACCTTGTATGAAATTATCGTCCATTTTTTGACCTTCTTGTTTAATGTGTTCGAAAATTGACTATATAGAGAGGGAAATCAACGTCTCAAATAAGGAAACCACTATGAGCCTGAAAATATATCACAATCCGCGCTGTAGTAAGTCCCGCCAAACGCTCGCCTTGCTGGAAGAAAATGGCCATGCACCTGAAATTATTACCTATTTGACCGATGCGCCCTCTGCCTCAGAGATTGAAAATCTACTGACAATGTTGGGCATGGGATCAGCACGCGAATTAATGCGCACGGGCGAATCTGTCTACAAGGAACTAGATTTAAAGAACGTCGATGACGAGGCCGCACTCATTCGGGCCATGGTCGAAAATCCGAAACTGATAGAGCGCCCAATCGTGGTCAAAGACGGCAAAGCGGCAATTGGCCGACCACCGGAGAGCGTTTTAGCACTGTTTTAGGCGCTAAAACCGTTAAAATCTCACCTTGGTAAACGAGTTGTTAAGCATAAACGGGCATCACCATCATTAACCAGAGTACTTTTTGTACCATAGGAGATGAGTATGCGTTTGGTTGTATGTGGAATTTCGGCAGTTTTGCTCTCAGGATGTTCATGGATGGGTTATGATAACACGTCCTATGGTGGCAACGCACAGCAAGCCTATACGGGTGCCCAATATTCAAACTACGCAACGCAAACACCCGGATATGACCAGACAGCAGGGTACGGTCAGACATCGGCATATGGTATGCAGCCCGTCCAGCAAGCGCTTGGCCCGTGCCAGATCACATCGCCCACACAACATATCCCCCAAGGCTGTACACCGGAACAGGTGACCTTGGCCCTTGCCAGCCCAACTCAACTCGGGCCACAGGCTCAACTTGGCTCACAGGCTCAGGCTGGAAGTCAATACCAGTACACAACGGGTGGATATGGCAACCATGTTGGCAGTGCACAGAGCGCCGCTCAATATCAAGCACCAGAGAAAAAATTGAAAAGACCGTGGCTCAGAGGCTCTTTTGGTCTGGAAATCGATCACAGTGTTTCAGGCGAGTTGTATCAGCCAAGTGGAGCTGTCGGGCCGCTATCTTATAATCGTGCGACCTTCGCAGAATCGGGTACAAGCGGCGTTGTTATCAGCGGTGATCTCACAACCACAACATACACCAGTATACCCGAGCGTGTACTTGCCCCCGATATTAGTTTTGATGATGTCTATACGGCGCCTTTGCGGATAACCGGTGGCCTTGAAGTGATTTTAAGTGACCATGCGACAGTATTTGCCAATGCGGGATATACCCGCGCGGAAGGCAAGAAAGGCGGCGGTGTTGATATCGTTGATGGATTGTTGCGCACGATAACAGTCGATAGTTTTGATGCATTGGGCGTACAAACCGCATCTATAACCAACGGCACGGTGATTCCTAATCAAACGGTTGCCCATTATGACTACCAGTTTAATGATTTAACACGGGTCGATTTTGAAGTCGGGGCCCGTTATTACTTTAACCCTATTTTTCCAAATCAATTTAGTCGCACACTTACGCCGTTCATCAGTGCGTCCGGTGGGGCTGCCCATTATGACGAAACCACCGTCGCAGAAAACCAGCGCCAATTATTCCTTCGACGCGCATTCGAGAGCACGGCAACCGATAATGTTTTTTATGATGTAAATTTTGGCACGCCTACACAAATCTATGATGCCCAATGGGTGAGCTATGGTGCGTTGAAAGCCGGGCTTGAATGGCAGATGACGCCGCGCACGGCTTTGGCGTTTGAGGCGGGGTTGAAATATGAGACCGACCGTGAGCGCACCAACGGTACCGGTGGGGACGAGAACTTCTCCATTCCGATTGCCATTCGCGGAAGTTATAATTTTTAAAACTTAATCTGCGGGATTGCGGAAAATTCAATAAATTTTGCTAATAGGCCCGCTCACGCCATTCTTGTCGTTTTTGCAGGCATGCTAGCATTTTAGAACTGATTTTTTTGGAAAAGAACGGCTTTTGTCATAAAAACCACAACCCTTTGTTAAGCATATTAAGGTTAATTATCTCTTATTAAAGGACTTAATGCACCGAGGAGATCGATATGCGTTTTGCAATTTGCGCGCTATCAGCAGCTTTATTATCAGGATGTGGATATGGAAGCCAGAATGTAAACTCGTATGGGTTTAGCAATACGGGGGCCGCTTACGGATGTAATAATACGGCTCAATACGGATATGCCCAACAAGGCGGATATGTTTCAAATGGATGCGGCGCGGTTGGCGGCTATACTCAAGCGACAAACGGATACAGCGCATACGGATATGCTGCGGGCGGCGCAGGCTTAGGGCTTCGCGGCGCACAACAAGGCCAAGCTTACAATATGGGTGCCCAAAATATGGGGGTTTATGGCCAGAGCATGGGCTATCCAACAACCATGGGCTATAGCGCCGGAGCCAGTGCAGGCGCCAGCGCTTACAGCAGTGCAGCCAGTGGCATGTACGGCGCCGGAAGTATGGCCAGCAGTAGTGCCTCGGCTTCTGCCTCCGCATCTGCTTACGGCACAGTTCTAAACGGCAGCGCACCTTACGGAGCCGCTATTGGCGGCCAATATGCTGGTGGTCAATACGCAGCCAATCAATATGCAGGTGGACAATATGCTTCAGGGCATTGGGAAGCTGGCGCTGGCGCCACTCAAATCGTCAATGGAGCCCCGATTTACATACCACAGCCTTATCCTGCCTATTACTATGCCGGCGGCGGGGCTGGTAATGCGTGCTGTGAACTTCGCGGTGGCAGTGTGGCCCTTCCATTCGGCCTAGAGGTCGGCATTGGTACAGAATTTTACATTGGCGGCGATATTGTTGGTGAAAAACCGGCTGGACCAGCTAAGGGCGGATGTGGATGCGAGGATGACGTACCCTTAAATGTATCTTCGACCCCGACCATTAGTTACGCAGACGCTTATAAGAATGCCGTGAACTTCGATTTGGCCGCCACATATGATATTACGCCAAGCACACTTGTGCTGGCCCGACTCGGCTATTCAAAAGCAGAAGGCAACCGTATCCGCACAGGGACAATAGACGACGGCACGCTCACAGAAGACTTGTATGCACAATGGGGCGATTTGGAACAGTTTACCGTTGAAGGCGGCGTACGCAAATATATGGGCGGATGGAATAATAGCATGTCCGGCTTCCGACCCTATTTTGCTGCCACCGCAGGCTTTGCGCATAATAATACGGTGAATCTATCACAGTACTCGGCAACATTAATGCCTGAAGGCGCAAATGTTCAGACCTATTTACATGCAGGCTGGACACCAACGGCATCAGCTGTACTCGGCGCCGAAATGCAAATTGGTCCACGCACAGCACTGGGTGTTGAAGCCGGGCTGCGTTGGAGAGATGATTTATACTCTATCCAGCCGCAAAGTGACCGTTGGTCCGTACCGGTAAAATTACGCGCCCGGGTTTCCTTCTAGGGTTTCGCGTATTATTTTCCGGATTTCTCATTCTGGCCCGTGATTTGCATAGCTGTCTGCAGATTTCAAGGATTGGCACAGGGCTAATCTATAAACAGGGTTAGTACTATGAGAATTCTATTGTGCGGCGTGGCCGCGATTGCACTGTCAGGATGTTCTTGGATAGGACATAATCACAATAAATCCACAAGCAGCTATAGTAGCAGGTCTTATTCCTCATCTTCCTCGTATTCTTCAAGAGTGAACAAGCCTGGAAAATTCAGTGTCAGCGGCGCACTCGGCACGGGCTTTATTGTTGGCGGCCATGCGGTCACAGGCAATGACGCCGCCTATAACCCTGTTCTTGATATTCACAATGTCAGTATGCAAGACGCCTACAAAAAGGGTTTTCGGGGCGAATTGGGGGTCGGTTACCGGATTGGTAAAAAGAATGAACTCACAGTAAATGGATATTATCAGCAGGCCAAAGGCAAAGATACAACTCTTGGCCAACATATTTCAGGGTCACCGTTAGAAGGACAGCTTTCGGCCTATAAAGGTTATGGTGTGGAATTGGGACTTCGTCACAACATGAATACGTTCAAGGCCCCTTTGATTAAAAACATCACCCCCTTTATAGAGGCGCGTCTTGGTTTTGGACATGTGTCCGATATTGCCATCAATGATCTACGGGTGGCCGGCACGGCCATTGGCCCCGTCAGCACACCATTTTATGAAGGTGGCTGGGTGCCGACAGCGTCCGGGCTAATCGGATTTGAAAAACCTATTTCGCGGCATATGTCTATCGGGCTGGAAACCGGTATTCGCTATGAAAAATCACTGAGCGCCGATAGCACTTTCGTACCTGTCGTTCCCGGAGGCCCGTTGGGGCAATCTGCGAACGGGGGCAGCCGTTGGTCTGTGCCGATACAAATACGGGGCCGTTACCGATTCTAAATCCCCGCCTGCTGGTTCTAAAACCTTATCTGAGTGTATGAATACCATCTTAAAAACCCGGGTTTTTGCTCGGGTTTTTTGCATTTTCGCCAAAATTCATAGGTATTTTCATCATTTTAACCAAAAAGAAACCATGATTTTTGACCATAATGATACACTTGGCCTTTAAGTTGCAACATCAGATCGAATGAAAAGAAGAAATAGCGAGCGTGCTATTTCGGGACAATAAGGGTAAATACTATGCGTATTTTATTTTGTGGCGTCGCAGCAATAGCACTCTCGGGTTGCTCATGGATGGGAAGCGGAAACAGCTATAAGGCTGCATCTGGTTCTAATTATGCAGCTGGCGCGTCAACAAGCGCATGCTGTGTCGGTGGGGAAAGACTAAGCCGTTGGAATTTCGAACAAAGTATCGGTGCAGAATTTGTTGTCGGCGGGGACGCCATAACAGCTAGTCAGGTGCATCCAGGATTTCCAGCACCCGCGGTTGAAGGTATTGATGTCAAAATGAAAGATGTCTATGCGACTGGATACCGGGCATCATTGGGCGGATCTTACGCGATTAACCCGAATAGAAAACTAACCCTACAGGGCTTTTACGCGCAAGCAGACGGCAATGAAGTGACATGGGGCGAACAAGGCGATGTGGAGCTTCGCGGCACCATGTCCGACTTTAAATCCTACGGGGTCGAAGCCGGTTTACGCCAGTATTTCCAGCCTAAAGGATTTCCATTACTGAAATCGGTACGTCCTTATATAGAGGCACGTCTTGGGGCCGAGCATGTTGACGCAATTTCTATGAACAATATTAATCAGGCCGTGATCACAAGTCCGCTGACGCCAACAACCTTGGCTATGTATGAAAGCACCTGGGTGCCAACAGGATCAGCTTTGATAGGGATAGAAACACCATTGTTCAATCGTATGACAATTGGTTTGGAAACCGGCATTCGTTATTCCGGTCATTTAAAATCCGATAATTCGGACGTATCAACAGGCGGTTTTAGTGATCGCTATGCCGGATTTAATAATGGCGGCGACCGTTACACGGTGCCGTTGACACTTCGGGGCCGTTACAGATTCTAGATACAAAATAAGAACGGGGCGACCCGGTCAGCTCTCATAAAGGGCAAGCCGCGGGGCGAAACCCAAAGGACCGTATATGGTTCTTTGGGTTTTTTGCTGTTTAAAGACCCTTTTATTGCCCCAATTTGGTCATAGCCCCAATTTAGTCTTGGCGATCCATGCCTCGATACGTTCTTCGAGAATATTGAGGGGAATGCCGCCATTCTCTAGGACAGCATCGTGAAATCCACGAATATCAAAGTCAGACCCAAGGGCAGTTTCTGCGCGGTGGCGCAGTTCCAGAATTTTCAACTCTCCGATTTTATAAGAAAGCGCTTGGCCGGGCCAGCTAATATAGCGTTCCACTTCGGTGCGGATATTATGCGGCGCCAAGGCAGAGTTTTCGAAAAAACACTGTTCGGCCTGCGCCCGTGACCAGCCCTTCCAATGCATGCCCGTATCCACAACCAACCGGCAGGCCCGCCACATTTCATAGGTCAACCGCCCGAAATTTTCATAGTCCGTACGGTAAATACCCATTTCCACACCCAGTTTTTCCGCATACAGCCCCCAACCTTCTCCAAATGCATTTGGATACAGGTTTTGACGGAAACTGGGCACGTCTTTCATTTCCTGTGCAATGCTGATCTGATGATGGTGCCCGGGCACGCCCTCATGCAGGGTCAGAGACGGGAGATTATACAGAGGGCGCTGGCTGAGATCATAGGTATTGACCACATAATTGCCCGCCAAACCATTGTCGAGATTACCGCCCCAATACCGTCCTGTGGTATAATTGGGCGCGATTTCCGCTGGCACAGCCATGACCCCGTAAGAATTACGTGGCAGACGTCCAAAGTATTTGGGCATTTGGCCATCAATCCGCTTGGCAATCCAAGCCGCCTCTTTAAGCAAATCATCCGGTGTGTCGACATAAAATTGTTTGTCGGTGCGTAAGAAGTCCAGAAATTCTTTGAAACTGCCTTCAAACCCGGTTTTAGCGATAAGCTCGTCCATTTCTGCGCGGATACGTTTAACCTCGCTCAGGCCTTTTTCGTGCACTTCGTCGGGCGTTATATCGAGGGTCGTAAAGTATTTTACCAACGCCTTATAATACGCCCTGTTACGGGCATTGGTGCCAATACCGACTTGTTTGCGGGCATGGGGAGCGTATTCATTTTCAAAGAAGGCCAGCAGGTTTGCATAGGCAGGTAAAACGCTTTTGGTGATTGTTTCCTGTCCAAGGGTGCTCAAACGCTCTTGATCCGATGTATCAATCGTGTCGGGAAACGAGGTGAAAGGCTTATAATACGCATGGTCTTCCGCGCGCCCCGAAGCATAAGATTTTGTCATATCTATAATACCCGGCAAGATTTCTTCGGAGGCCGTATATCCCGTTGTAATCCCCCTGCGCAAATTGACTTTATGCTGGTCAAAAAATCGTGGCAGCTCGGACAGGCGGGCCGCATAGGCTTCGTAATCATCCACTGTCTCGAACCGCGTTTGTCGGGAGACATAGCTTAACATATTGAAAAACCCGCTATCATTCGTGAACGGGAGGCGGGCCGTATCATAGTCTGCCAACAATACCCGGCGATTAAGCACATAGCCCAGCAATTGAGAATTAAGCTTGTGCTCACCCTCACCCTGAAGCAAACCGCTATCAATTGTGTTATAACGGGCCAAAAGCGCTTGCGAAAACCGGTTGGCAGCTTGGGTTGCGGGCACACTGACATCCGGCAGATGACGCAGGGCGTCACGATCACCTTCGTCGCCAGCTTGTATCGGGCTACGGGCTAAATCGTCTTTTTGCATATCTGCAATGATCTTGGCGAGACTATCGGACGTTTGCCCATTGGACATTTGAATGTGCGTAGACGCGAGGCACTGCGCTTGCCCATTTACATCGTCTTTGCAATCTTCTTGTGCATCAGCCAGTGTCATACCTTCCGACATCAGACGCGAGCTTGGCCGCATTTTTGTCAAAAGCAATGTTTGCGCAGAGGCGCCAAGCGAAAAGAAAATGGACGAGAGTGCGATGGCCCTGCACACAGATTTGAGATGTTTCATTGAATGTCCTTAATCGTTAATACTGTATTAACCAGTATAAACGCCAGCGCCAACAAAAAACACATACAGTGGATTGTGCGAACATTGGAGCTCTCACAGTGCGTATACACGACACGAAATTGGCGTTATCAACCCTGTTTCATATTGACTTCACCTTCCGCAGGCTTAACCTCTGCACAAGAAATTCAAGGTTTCACATACGTAAGGAGGGCCATATGGCAAAGGGTTGGAGCGATAAACGTCCCATGTCACCGCATATGAGTGTTTGGAAATGGCACGCGGCTATGCGGGCCTCAATTCTGCACCGTGCGGCTGCGGTTACAGTGTATATTGCGCTCCTCGTCATATGTGTATGGCTGGCTATATTTGCCGTGGGCGAGGCCGGATTTGAAGCGGTCAAAGCTTTGGTCTATTCCCCATTGGGCGCGATTTCTTTCTTCGTGTTTAGTTTAGCCCTTGTCTATAACAGCCTCATCGATGTGCGGCATTTGTTTTGGGACACAGGCAAAGGCATGGGCCAGAAAGCCGCCAATTTATCGTCAACATTACTCTTGGTGCTTGCCATCGCTATCGCTGTGGTCCTGACAGGTTGTCTGGTCTGTAGCCTTGGAGGGGGAAGCTCATGAGTGGGTCAAATGCTGGCAAACATGCCACACATCATTTCAAGCACCATAAACTAAGCTCTATCCTCCTAGCACTGACCGTCCCGTTTCTTCTGTGCGGGTTAATGGGCGCGCTCCAAACAGGGTATCAAGGGTTCATAGATTGGATAGGCTCGCCGTTTGGCGCATTGGTCTTGCTTGTCTTTATCACGGTCGGGATTTTTCATTCCCGTACCAGCATGAGCGAGTTGATACTGGATTACACATCCTCCGAAGCATCGTGTGCGTTTTTCCTAAGATTAAGCACTTTGGCCTGTCTCGTGTTCTGGCTTGTCGGCACACTGGCGATTTTAAAAATATGGCTGGGAGCCTGAAATGTCTGAAGCAAACTGGATTGACCATACTTTTGATGTTGTCGTTGTCGGGGCCGGCGGCTCTGGCTTGCGCGCCACATTGGGCGCGGCGCAGGCTGGCCTGAAAACCGCCTGTATCACCAAAGTGTTCCCGACCCGTAGCCATACGGTCGCGGCCCAAGGCGGCATCGCCGCCTCGCTCGGCAATATGGGTGAGGATAATTGGAAATGGCACATGTTTGACACGGTCAAAGGTTCCGACTGGCTCGGCGACCAAGACAGTATTGAATATCTATGCCGCGAAGCCCCAAAAGCCGTCTACGAGCTTGAGCATTGGGGCATGCCGTTCTCGCGTACCGAAGACGGTAAGATTTATCAAAGACCGTTCGGCGGCATGATGCAAAACATGGGCGAAGGCCCGCCCGCCCAGCGCACTTGCGCGGCCGCTGACCGGACTGGTCATGCCATGTTGCATACGCTGTACGGACAATCTCTACGCTATAACTCCGAGTTTTTTATCGAATATTTCGCCCTTGATCTGATTATGGAAAAAGGCGTCTGCCGGGGTATTACCGCGTGGAAGCTGGACGATGGCACGCTGCATCGTTTCCGGGCCAAAACCGTGATTTTGGCCACGGGTGGTTATGGCCGTACCTTCTTCTCGTGCACATCTGCCCATACCTGTACGGGCGATGGCAATGCGATGGTTTTGCGGGCCGGATTACCTATCCAAGATCCCGAATTTATCCAGTTCCATCCGACTGGCATTTACGGCGCGGGCTGTTTAATCACCGAAGGTTCACGCGGCGAGGGGGGCTATCTAGCCAACTCCGAAGGTGAACGGTTTATGGAGCGTTATGCGCCGTCCGCCAAAGATTTGGCATCCCGTGATGTTGTCTCGCGCGCCATGACCATTGAAATCCGCGAAGGTCGCGGCGTTGGCCCCAATAAAGACCATATCTATTTGCATCTCGATCACCTTGATCCGAAAATTCTGGCCGAGCGCCTCCCGGGTATTTCCGAAAGCGCGCGCATTTTCTCGGGCGTGGATGTAACCAAAGAACCCATTCCCGTCCTGCCGACCTGTCACTATAATATGGGCGGTATTCCGACCAATTATCACGGCGAAGTGCTGACCAAAAGAGGCAAAAACCCTGACCATGTCATTCCCGGCCTGATGGCTGTGGGCGAGGCGGCCTGTGTATCCGTACACGGGGGCAATCGCCTCGGCTCGAACTCTCTTATTGATCTGGTCGTGTTTGGACGCGCCGCCGGAATGCGCTGTGCAGAATTGCTTGATCCGAAAGAGGATCAACCGGAGCTCCCTAAAAACGCAGGCGCAGAAGCTTTTGCCCGTCTTGAAAAAGCCCGCAATGCAAACGGATCACGCGGCACGGCGTCTCTCCGTCT
Source organism: Robiginitomaculum sp. (assembly GCA_002733605.1). Taxonomy (GTDB): domain Bacteria; phylum Pseudomonadota; class Alphaproteobacteria; order Caulobacterales; family Maricaulaceae; genus Robiginitomaculum_A. The sequence goes on along the minus strand of NVWK01000012.1, from coordinate 150,632 downwards.
TGACATGCAAAAAACCATGCAAGAGCATTGCGCCGTCTTCCGTACCGACGAGAGCATGAAAGAGGGCGTCCAGAAATTGAACGCGGTTTATGACAGCATGAAAGACATTGGTGTTAGCGATCGTACCCTTGTCTGGAACACGGATTTGGTGGAAACGCTGGAGCTTGAAAACCTGATGGACAATGCTTTGGCCGCCATGAACGCCGCCGAAAACCGCCATGAAAGCCGTGGTGCCCATGCCCATGAAGATTATCCGGATCGGGATGACAAGAAATGGATGAAGCACACATTGACATGGGTTAAGGACGGCAAAGTGAAAATCAATTTCCGCCCTGTCCATGATTACACAATGAGCGATGAGATTGACTATATTAAGCCGAAAAAACGGGTCTATTAATCTATGGGTCGCAAACAGGAAACATAGATGAACGCTACGTCCAAATATGTAACCCTCTGGATAAAAATCGGAGCCTCTGCCACCGAGAAGAAAATACCCTTCACCAAAGTTATGCGCACCGTGGTTGATCCGCGCTTTGTGGCGCGCGAGGATTTAGCCGACGCCATTGCCGACGCCTGTAATGAGTTAGACGCGCAAGGCTATGACGTGATTTCAATCATGCCAACCCTACGCGGCGAGGCAAAGGTTTCAGGCCAGTCAGCCTATGGCTACAGCGTCACGGACGGCGCGCTCATTACCGCAAAGCGGATCGATTAAACCCTATAACTTCCCGTCCATTAATTTTGTCAGACGTTTCACACCCGGGTGAGCGAGTGTTTCGCCTGCACCGGCATGGGAGCCATATTTACGGCGCAGCGCAATAAACGGTTTTTCGACATAATGGTAAGAGAAGGCGGCCACTCCGAAGCTAAGAGCAATAGCGGCAATGCGCACGGAGAGCGCGTCCCCGAACCCCCGCACAAACAGATCAAGGATCGGCACATGCCACAGATAAAGCGCATAGGAAATACTGCCCACCCAAGCGAGGGGTTTCCAGTCCAGAATGTGAAACGCGAAATCGAGCGCACGCCAGTAATACAAATTCAAAATCAGGACGAACAGCGCCGCCCCCTGCACAGTAAACCGTAAAGTATAGCGAAAACTATCGTCGCGAATCAGGAACGAAATCGCCAGCCCGGCAAACCCCATAAGGACGGGTAATGCCCCTATTAAATGTTTAAATGGTCGCGCCGTTTTGGCGATATGCAACACTACAGATAACAAACACCCCCATGCAAGACTGTCGATACGCGCATCCGTCATCATATAATTATAATCTTCAGCGGGCAGGGAGGTGCCGAACGCAATAAAATTACGCCACAGCAAAGCCGCACATATAATACCACCAAGTGTGAGCGCCAGTCCGCGCCAGTTTTTACGAAATAAAACTACCAATATCGGGAAGCCAAGATAGAAATGCTCTTCAACCGCCAGCGACCATAAATGCGTCCACGGCATGAAAGGAAGCTCGCCGCCAATGCGTGCACTGACTTGGAAAATATTGGTGAAATAGCCAACGCCTGCAGCCACTTCCATTGGGGCAGGGTGTCCATATCCCAAGATCATATACAAACACGCACTCGTATAAAGCATGAACAGCAGGGCCGGATACAGCCGGATAATACGGCGCATATAGAACTTACCCAGTTTCACACGCCCTTTGGCCTCTGATTCGGCAAGAAGAAGTCGGGTGATTAAAAAACCCGAGATGAAAAAGAATACGGTCACCCCGAATCCCCCCGGTACAATATGCTCGAACCCCATATGGGCAATAATAACAATAAGCACGGACAGCGCGCGTAATCCATCAAGCCCGGGAATATGTCCATAAGACGCTTCGGCGGGTAATTTGGGGGTCATATTGGCTTTCATGCGTACATTCATGGTCAACTGTCCTGTTTTGGGGCGAGTTTTTCCACATTTACTCGCCTATTTCGCTATATGGACAAGGCAATGCAGGTTTCATGCCGAAATCTAAGCGTCAAAAAAATGAGAGGTGCGTAAGGTTTCTTCACAATTCGTGCCCAAAATAGTGTTTTGTTTCAAAGGCCAAATACCCTATAACAAAACAAATCGTTTGGAGCCGGACCATGGTTGAACTTGCACTTCCAAAGAACTCGAAAATTGCGACAGGAAAAGCTTGGCCCGCCATGGGTGAAGCCAAGCGCACCAAGACGTTTAAAATCTACCGCTATAGTCCCGATGACGGCGCCAATCCTTCATGGGATACCTATACGGTTGATCTTGATGAGTGCGGGCCGATGGTGCTGGACGCCCTGATTAAAATCAAAAACGAAATTGATCCGACGATTGCTTTCCGTCGTTCGTGCCGCGAGGGCGTTTGCGGATCGTGTGCGATGAATATTGGGGGGCGCAACACGCTGGCCTGTACCAAAGGGATCGACGAATTTAAAGGCGGCACAATTACCATTTCGCCCCTGCCGCATATGCCGGTTGTGCGCGATCTTGTACCTGATCTTTCAAATTTCTACGAACAATATGCGTCGATTGAACCATGGCTACAAACAACAACGCCGGAACCGGAAACCGAGTGGAAACAAAGCCCGGAAGACCGGAGTAAACTCGACGGATTCTATGAATGTATTTTGTGTGCGTCTTGCTCGACCTCTTGTCCAAGTTATTGGTGGAATGGCGATCGCTATCTCGGCCCGGCCGTTTTGCTACAAGCCTATCGCTGGTTGGTGGATAGCCGCGACGAGAGCAAAGAGGCACGCCTCGATCAGCTCGAAGACCCGTTCAAACTATACCGTTGTCACACGATTATGAACTGTACCAATGTTTGTCCGAAAGGCCTTAATCCGGCCAAAGCCATTGCCGATATTAAATCCATGATGGTGGCGAGATAGGCTTAACCTCTGTCCCAGCGGCAAGGTATTGATCCGTCAAAATTTGGCCATGATTATAATGGATCAGGTTAAACGGGCTGTTGGGGAGAAGCGTGTTGCGTAGACTATTCGTATATTTTTCTATTTTAATCGCATTTGTAGGCGTAAGTTTCGCCGCATATGCGGCAGGCACAGTATCCGGTGCTGACACATTTACGCTCGAAACGACCAATGGTGTGTTCCTCATCAATGCCCGAACATTGGAAATTAAAGGCGGTTTGCAAGGCAAGGATATCGAGCCAGTTGCCCACGCTGTTTTCGATCCAGACAATACCGTTTTGACGCTCACATCCACGTCAAATGTGACGGGGTATCAGTGGTCACTTAAATCTGGAAAACGGGTCTTTTCAATCTCGGCAAAAACCGAAGACGAGGCTTTGGTCATGAGCATCAGTACGGCCCAGACCGGCGCATTTTCCTGGCCACAAAGCGCAGACGGCGAGGCAATAACCGCCTACGCACTGCCTATCTTTGGCGAGGGAAAATATGTACCTGCCGATGACCCGCAATGGATTGAGTTTTTAACCATTAAGGCCGATCAATATGACATGGCCGCGCTTTCACTGCCCATCTGGTCAGAGATGCGTCAAAATACTTCCCTGACATGGATCATTGATCCACCCTACGATACCCATTTGTCATTCACACAACAAAATGGCAAGTTAGTGGCGGGTTTATCCCATGATTTCAATGTGTTGAACATAGAAGACAAATACGTAGTCCGAATGATTTTTGGCCCCAAAGACCCTGTACACGGCGCAAAGCTCTACCGAAAATTCTTGCAAAAAAATGGACGATTTACGTCGCTACAACAAAAAGCGGCAATAAACCCAAACGTCCGCAAGCTCGCTGGCGCCCCCCATATTTATCTATGGGAGAAGGGGCCGTTAAAAGTTGAAGACATAACACAATGGCGAAAATTCATCCGCATGTTTGCGGACAAATATGAGGATGAACACAGTCTTCCCCATACAATCTGGCAAAGCATGCCAAATGCATCCCGGGCCGAACTCAGAATTGCGCTAGAAGAAGCGCAGGGCAAAGACGGATTTGTTAGCGCCTATAACCGGCAAGTTTTTACCCGGGCTTTGAACGCGACATTGCCAATTGCAGTACCCGTAAAACCGCATACACCTCTGGCGGGCGGGCATGATCCTTATGCGCAATCGGCGTGGATTGAAACGGTGAGGGCCCGTCTTTTATCAGAGTTTCCTGATTGTTTTACGAGGCCCGCGCAATGGGGTGGCGGTCTCTCTGTCGGGCTTATAAAATCTCTGCAAGCGGCCTCTCTCAAGACCGCATGGCTGGGGGCAGAGAACTGGAATGATGTATTGTGGCATCCCGAAGCTGCCCTAGCGGCCCGTGAGGCGGGCTACCTCTTGAGCGCCTATGACAGTTATGGAAGTTCCCATCCCACCAGTTTGAAAAACACATGGGATACGGCGCAAATGGGCGACGAGATTTTTGAGACGGGGGCTTTTCAAAAACCGGACGGAACACGCGTGACCGGATTTGCAGGGCGGGGCGTATATGCGAACCCGGCGGCCGTCAAAGATTATGCGTTTACCCGTATTCGCGCTGTTGCCGATGCGACGAACTTCGAGAGTTATTTTCTTGATGTTGATGCAACCGGAGAACTCTATGCCGATTTTTCTCCCACCCGAAAAACCTCGCGCCGCCAAGTGGACGAGGCCCTGCAAGAGCGGATTGCCCTTCCGATGAAGACACTAAATTTAGTGACAGGGTCAGAGGGCGGAACCGCCGCATTTGCCCAATATCTTCACTATGCGCACGGGATGACGACAGTGCCGTTTAAATGGACAAGCGCAGATATGAAGACCAACAGGAAATCCAAATACCATGTCGGCGTCTATTGGCCCCCCGAAGCGCCGAGTATTTTCTTTAAATCTACACCCCTGCCGCCACAGCAAAAACACTTGTTCTTTGACCCGGAATTTCGGCTACCTCTCTACCAAATAGCTTTGCATGACAGCTTGGTCACGACCCATCATTGGGAATATCCTTCCTTGAAATTCAGCGGGGAAATTGACCGTACAGCCTTGTTGCAAATGCTGTATATGGTTCCGCCCATGTACCATTTAAGCGCGCAAACCCTGAAACGTGATCTGCCAACCATTCTCAACTATATGGCCGAATTTGCGCCTGTGCATAGTACGCTTTATGATCAGCAAATGACGGGTTTCGCGTTTCTATCAACGGATAGACGTGTGCAGACAACCAGATTCGCCAATGGCGTACACATTATTGCCAATTTTGATAGCGTCCCCCGTGAAGCGCCCGATGGCACCAAAATCCCTGCAATGGCCGCGCAAATTACCGGCCTTGGCACACCCCGGATTGTTCTTGGTTTAGAGACTAAATAATATGGTCTGAACGCCTACGCTTTTACAATTTTGGGCAAGGCCTCTATAAGCGCCGAATAGTGGGAAAGCCCCAACATTTTATTGAGTTGAGCACCTTCAGGGAGCGCCTTTTGTAAGGCCTCGCTCATAGAAAGCGGCGCCCAATTATCATCAGTACCGTGCCAGAGTGTTGTGGGTGTTTTTATATGTTCAAGGATGTGCGCCCACGGTTGCACATAAGTGCAAAGTTCGCGCACATAGGCTTTGGAGCCCGTGGTAACTGTGGTTTTAAGTATGCCGATGATCACAGCTTTAAAGCCTTCATTTTTCGCCAGAGGTATATCGCCCCCGACTGCACTGGAAAACACTATGTTGTAGAGTGTGTTGGGCGCGTAGCGTACCAAGAGGCTTTGCACTTTCACTTGCGCAGAGAGAAGAAACGGAGATTTTTTTGCAAGCTTGAACACCGGTTTCCCTATCATGTGCGGCAGAAAGTCACCAAGTTCCAGCGGGGCCGCAGGCGCAATAAGATCAACCCGTTCAACCTGTTCTCCTAATCGATAGGCCATTTGCAAAGCAAATGATCCGCCCAGTGAAAACCCGATCAACCGGAGAGGGCGTTCGGGGTAGGCCTCTTGAATATCCAGTGCTATTTGATCGAACAATGCGTCGCCGCGCAGTTGTGTTGTCGGGTGCCGGTTGGGAATATAGAAGTTTATGTCGTAACGCCAACCTGCCGCGCCCACCAAGTCCAGCTCTTGTTCTGCCCCGGGAGAGCCGTGAAAATAGATGAAAACGGGTTTTGTCACACTATAATCCTTCGACAATTTTGCGCACTTGTGCGGTCGCCGCACCGGAGCCTTTTGGCAGTTTGGATGGATCAATCACAGGGCCGAATGTCATGAGCGGTGATTGGCCGCGCTTATTGAGAAGCTCATGGAACAGGGTAATATCGCGAAGCTCGTTATTTAAAACCGAGAACAGATAATAAAGCCCGGAATTCCTCGATTTTATACGCAAGGGTACAATCGGAATATTGTGTTTTTTGGCCATGCTGATGGCGGTCGCGTTCCACGGTTTTTCGACCAAGCCGCGCAAGCCCAGTTTCGCCAGAACACCGGACGGAAAAATCACCACGGCCTTGCCAGCGACTAACGCGGATTTAAACACGCGCAATGTTTCGCGGGCTTTGGCTGGACTACGTTTTTCGACAACCCATTCGACAGGGATGATAATGTCTTCGGCTTTTTCGATCACCCGCAACGCATCCGCATTGGCCATAAACATATGATCTGGTCGGATGGTTTTCAGGGCGTCATAGACGAAGATACCGTCCGCCAACCCTGTCGGATGATTTGAAATAATGATCAGCGGGCCAGAGGGCGGGATATGGTGTGTGCCTTTGATATCTGGTCGCAGGGCCAGCATCTGGCTAACATGTTCGAACGCTTGCCGTCCCGAATACTCTGCGACAGCGTCGGCCATATGCACCGCTTTTGCGTATCCGAGCGCTTTATATAAAGGCGGGCGCACCATGCGCCAAAGCTTAGGCTTCGCCATTAATTTGCGTGCCCGTTCCGTGATCAGTTCTTCAACAATATGCATGCCTAGTCCACGCTATCCTTGAACGCCCAAAACCGCAGCATAAGATATTGGGCAATCGGTGTGACAACAATGGCGATAAACACATTCAAGCCAAAGGGCACGTTAAAGGCGGTCAGCAAAGTTTTAAACAAGCCAATATTAATCGCAATCCCGATCAGCCAGACCAGAGCAAATCGGGGCAGGGAGCGGCCATGGCCTTCTGTGCTTTTGAAGGTGAAATAATAGGACCCCAGATAGGAAATCACAGCCCCGCTTAAAAACCCTGCAAAATTACTAATGGTCGGGTCGAGATGAAATTGGCGGTGGGCTAAAAACGCCATACCCGCATGGGCGCTGGCCGCACATATACCGACAAGTCCGTAACGCATAACCCGAAACAAACCAAAGCGCTCTATGATGTTTAAAACCATGGTTTTCATGAGGTTGTCTCTTCGGCTTCAACGCCTGTTGTTTCATGCGAAGCCCCGAGATAATCAAGGCTTTGCATTTCCATCAGGCGCGACACTGTGCGTTCAAATTCAAAAACCCCGTCCCCGCCAACATAGAGGGTTTCAGGCGGCGCATCCGCAGACAGAATAAGCTTGGTTTTGGCTTCATAAAGTGCGTCGACCAGGGTGACAAACCGTTTGGCCTCATTGCGGTTTTCCGGCCCCATTTGCGGCACGTTTTCCAAAACAAGCGCCGTAAAGTTTCTGGCAATTTCAAGATAATCCGCCGCCCCCAAAGCCTGCCCGCACAAATCATCAAAACTGGCCCGTGCGGTCGAGGACACGGCCAGCAGAGACAATTCGCGGCCCTGAATGTGCAGGGTTACGGTCTGCGGCTTTGCGGGCCGGATCAACCGCTGCCAAGCTTGCTCGATACCTGTGGCGGCAGCTTTATCAAGTGGCGCGTAATAGACGGGCGCGCGCTTAAGCTTGCGCAAGCGATGATCCACATCGCCCTCGAAAGCAAAGACATCGAGCTTTTCGCTCAAAAGGTCGATAAACGGCAAAAATAGAGACCGGTTCAATCCGTCTTTATACAAAGCGCTCGGCGCCCTGTTCGAGGTCGCGACAACCACAACGCCGCGTTCAAACAGAGCCGTAAACAGACGGCTGAGAATCATAGCATCAGTAATGTCGGTGACGTGAAATTCGTCAAAGCATAAAACATCGGTTTGCAGGGCAATGGCTTTGGCGGTCGGCGCAATAGGGTCGTCACCGGCACCGCGTACATGGTTTGGGCTGGCGCGCCGCTCTTTTTGCGTCAATTTCCGCCAAAGATTTATATCCCTGTGAATGGACTGCATAAAGGCGTGAAAGTGCACGCGCCTCTTTTTAGGCGTGGGGACAATATCATAGAACACATCCATAATCATCGATTTCCCGCGCCCGACCCCGCCCCACATATACAGGCCCTTGGGGGCTTGGCGTGTTTTGGAAAACAACCCGCGTTTGGGTGTATACTCAGCGAGGTTGGCCAAGAGGCCGTCAAGCCTGTGGGCCGCCTCGATTTGGGCCTCATCTTCGCGCAGCATTCCATTTGCAATCTGCGTCTCCAGATATGTGAAAACCCCCATATACTCTCTTTACTTCAACTCTTTTCGGATTTCGGCATTTGTATATAAATTATAGCCGGTAATCGCGCGCCATTTTCCCGCCTTGTTTTGCCATATCAATGCAGGGGTCGTACTTATAATGCCGTTGTCTGCAAGAATTGTATACAGCCTGCTAATTTGTTGCTGTCCTTTTGTAATCAGGGCTGTGCGCGCCTCATTCCCGTCTGCGCTTGGTATATCGTCCATCATTTTTGCGTAAAACCGATTGGGGCTGGCCTCATACCAGTCTTGAGCAAGTTCCCAGCTTCGGGTTTCTGAAAGCGCGGCGACCACGCTGCGCTCCTCGGCTGAAACCCATTCCGCGTCATGGGCAAAAACAAATAACCGTGTGTCGACGCCCATGGCCTGAAGCTTGGGAAATTCGGTTTTGTGATAGGCAATACAGGCCGGACAGGTTCGAAAGGAAATTTCGTAGAGCGCATGTGTTTCTGAGAGGCCCGGAGACACCCACGCCATGTCCCCAAGCAAAGTTTCCAATTCAACTGTGTGCTTGGTGATGGTTTTCGCTTTCCACCCCAAAACGTGTGGTAGAGCCAAGTAGACGACAAACAAGATCGCAACAACAGCGGAGACTATAAAAACGAGATTTTTTTTGAACATGGCAGACCTTTTATTGTGAATTTAGGCTATGGATAGTCCAATGGACGCTAAAGCCAAAATCACAAATGCGACAACTACCAGTGCGCTAAACAAAACCGGGTTTTTTATTTTATTCATAGAGTGTCTTTGCTTTCATATAAAACCGGATTGTAGCCAGCGCGCAGACAGTGTGCAGATAATGGTAAGGGCTCTGCTTGGGTGAGGATAGCCCTTATTTAGGTTGTGTTCAGCTTGGAAGTTCTAAATAGTATTACGAAGTGCGGTTGTCTCATGTGGGATTCGTCGCTTTGGGGGGCTTCAGAGGGAAGCCATTGCTAGGATGAATAGCATTTAGTTTTACTTGAAAGGCTTCCTAATGGAAAATATTGAACAGTATATGAGCTGGTTACCGCAACAATTTGTCGGGCCGGTTTTGGCTCTGATGACAATCATTTTTGGCTATATCATTTCGAAAATTGCCGCCGCGATTGTATCCAGCGCCATCAACCGTACAGGGTTGGGGCGTAAAGCAAAAACAACTGGCGGGAATATTGGAAAATCCCTGTCAAAAGCCGTCTTCTGGGTGTTGTGGCTTGTCTTTATTTTGATGGGTCTAAGTCGTTTTCCACAGCTCTCGGAGCCTCTCGAAGGCATCAAAGCCATGCTGGATGATATTTTCAAATATGTGCCGCGCATTGGCGGGGCCGGATTTATCTTTTTCATCGGTTGGATTTTGGCAAAAATCTTCCGCGAAGCGGCCACGGCAACTTTGGAAGCCGCCCAAGTCGACACATTGGCCATTCGCTTTGGTGTCGATGATGACGGTACACAAGCCTCTAACAATATTGCCAAAACTATTGGCGGGGTTGTCTTTGCGTTTGTCCTGTTCCTGTTTGGTGTGACGGCGCTAGGTGTGCTTGATATTGACAGTATTACAGGGCCGCTCACAGGCATGCTCGATCAGGTCATGAGCTATATTCCGCAATTGCTCAGCGCCTCTGTGGTCTTGGGGCTGGCTGTAATGATTGGCCGTTTTGTTTCGAGACTTGCCCAGTCTACGCTGCCTGCACTTGGGGTTGATAAAACCCTGAACGCGCTGGGGGCTCTTGACGGGGAAGCGAATGCAAGCGTCGTGCCGTCAAAGCTGATCGGCACGATGGCCTTTATCGGCATTTCTCTGATGGGCGCAATCGCGGCCATGAATATTCTCGGTATTGAACAACTGACCAGAATATTCAATCAACTGCTAAGCCTCGGTGGCAACATAACTCTAGGCGCAATTATCATTGGCGCAGGGTTTTTCATTGCCAATCTAGCCTCGCGACTGGCCGGACAGGCATTTGGCGAAGTGGCTGGACGGATCACCAAAATTGTTACGATTGTCTTGGTGACCTTTATGGGCTTGAGCCAAATGGGCATTGGTGACGAGATCGTCAATACGGCCTTTAGATCCTTCGTCTGGGCGGCCGCATTTGCAGCCGGTGTTGGCGGCGCGATTGCTTTTGGTCTTGGCGGTCGCGACTGGGCAAAGGGCAAACTTGGCGAATGGTTCCCACCCAAGTCCAAATCCAAACCCAAATCCAAATCTAGTACATCCAAATCACGCGCCCCAAAATCTCGCACTAAGAAAAAATAGATTTGTACAGATAATGCATCTTGGAAAACCGCCTTTGAGAGATCAGAGGCGGTTTTTGTGATTTTGGGCAATAATTTTCCAATATTGGATGCGAATCATTTGCACCTTGTGAGAATGCGGCGTAAAGAGGTGGAAATTCCACGGTTCAAGTGCAGGAGATAAACATGGCACGAGCAAAAATAGCATTAATTGGCGCAGGCATGATTGGCGGAACATTGGCGCATGTCGCCGCCCGTGAAGATTTGGGCGACATTGTTATGTTTGATATTTTCAAAGGCCCGGCCCAAGGCAAAGCCCTTGATCTCAGCCAAGCCTCTGCTGTGTTCAGCAATGACAGCAATTTCAAAGGCACAGATGATTACGCCGATATTGCCGGTGCAGATGTTGTCATTATCACCGCAGGCTTCCCGCGCAAACCGGGCATGAGCCGTGATGATCTTGTTTCTAAAAACCTCGGTGTGATCAAACAGGTTGCCGCCGGTATCAAGGAATACGCGCCGAAAGCTTTCGTGATTTGTATCACCAATCCTTTGGACGCGATGGTCTGGGCTTTGCAAAAATTCTCCGGCCTGCCGCCGCGTAAAGTTGTTGGCATGGCAGGGGTGCTTGATAGCTCCCGCTTCCGTCATTTCCTTGCAGATGAATTCAATGTCTCTATCGAAGACGTAACCGCGTTCGTTCTTGGTGGGCACGGCGACACTATGGTGCCGTTGATCCGCTATTCCACAGTGGCCGGTATTCCATTGCCGGACATGATTAAAATGAAATGGACCACACAAGAGCGCATCGACGCGATTGTCGATCGTACCCGTAAGGGCGGCGGCGAAATCGTTGGCCTGTTGGGCAATGGATCGGCTTATTATGCACCTGCAGAATCAGCGATTGAAATGGCCAAGTCTTATTTGAAAGACAAACGCCGCGTCTTGCCATGTGCAGTACGCTTGGCCGGTCAGATTTCCGGTGTGCGCGGTCTATATGTTGGCGCCCCTGCCATCATCGGCAGACGCGGTGTTGAGAAAGTTCTCAACATCCGTCTCAATAAAGTTGAACGCGAAATGTTCCTCAACTCTGTCGCGGCCGTTGAAGTCCTGATGGAAGATTGTAAGAAAATGGATCCTGATCTGAACGATTAGGATTTGATAAAATCAGGAATTTGGCGGGCCTCGGCCCGCCTTTTTTGTCTGGAGATTGCTATGACCATATTAATCGAAACCGAACGCCTTATCCTGCGCCCTCTGAATGCCGAAGAAGACTTTGAAGGCTGGGCCGAGATGATGGCCGACGCGCAAACCATGAAATATATGGGTGGCAAGCCGCTGAGCCGTGCCCACGCATGGCGGGGGATGGCGACGATGATCGGCCATTGGCAAATTCGTGGCTACGGCATGTTTGCTGTAGAAGAAAAATCAAGCGGTGATTTTATTGGTCGTGTCGGGCCGTGGTATCCTGAAGGTTGGGAAGACCGTGAAGTGGGTTGGGGGCTGAACCGCAAATCCTGGGGTAAGGGCTACGCAACCGAGGCCGGGCGTGCCTCAATCGACTATGCGTTTAATGTGTTGGGCTGGCAACGTGTGATCCATAATATAGATGTCAGTAATACGGGTAGTATGGTGGTTGCCGAGCGACTTGGCTCAAAACGCTTGAAAAAGGTCAATAATGTAGGCGGTGTTTTTGACGGGGAGTTCTATATTTACGGGCAGGATAATCCGAACACCTAGACCCATCCTGCTGCGCGGACATGCTTCATACCGGTGCGGCTAATCGGTACAGATTGTCCCGAATGTAGCATCAGTCCTGCTTTTTTCACTGTGTCAACGCCAGCCTCTGCCACCCACCAGGAACGATGCGGCGTGAGGCCTTTCAGCGGCAGTGTTTCTTTGATGGCATCGGAGAGACGCATCAGAACAAGTTCTTCTCCTCTGCTCGTAACCACCCGCACATAATGATCCTCTGCACAGAGCGCATAGATGTCTGCACTGCGAAGTTTGGGCGCCAAGCGTTCATAGAGTGCCGGGCGGGCATTGTTTTCAACGTTTGTCGTCGCGAGCTTTTGCTTGCGTATGAGCATGCCAATCAATGAGATTGTAGCCGCGACAACCCATATGTAAAACAGTGTGCTGAGAAAGCTTTTCAGGCTCGGCGGGCCAAATGTACTATAGCTCATCATCAGAAGTATGCTCGCGACGGCAATTGTGCTTGTGATGGATTGTCCAACCGCGTGTTGCCATGGTTTTATAGTCCATCCACGCCAGTGCAAAATAACATCTATAATCCCTGCGCCAAAACCGCCAGCCAAGGATAGACCTACCCAATAAACAAACCGGATCACCGGGTTAAGGGTGTGGGTGCCGTAAGGTGCAAGTACGCTTAGGATTATGCCTGCGATGAGGCATGTCACGACCATTGGCTTTAAAGCTTTGATCTGGTTTTTCATATTCCCCACATTGTTGATTATTTGGGCGCTGATTGTTTTGGCGCTTCGTGAATAACAATGCCAATAATTTCGCGCTGCGCAAGGGAAAAACTGTGGCGTTCACGTATCGCGAAGGGCAACCCCTTGCCGTTCACGTAGTCAAACCCCGTCTTCACGCATCCCTGCTTTCGCCCGAAATTTTCTCGTTCATAGTCCACTCATCGAAAGGCACAACGCTTTTCAAAACCTAAATTATGGAGTTCCCCATGAACAAAACATTGAACACAATCGCCCTCGCAGCCATCTTTGCAACGGGCACAGCGTCATGCGCCCATGCCGCAGACGTCCCCGCTACGCCTACATCAGCCACGCCTACAAATGGCACCGCAGAAATCACAGTGGACATTCGTGGCGTCAAGAACGCGAAAGGCGCGATTATGGCGGCGTTATTCGACAGCGAAACTGGGTATAAAACCAATAAAGGTGTGCGGGCCTCTACCACGAATGTGACAGCGGACACTGTAAGCTTTAGTTTCGAACATCTGCCTGAAGGTGAGTACGCCATCAAATTGTTCCACGACGTGAATGGCGACGGTGAAATGAACACGAATTTGTTCGGCATGCCGACAGAGCCATATGCATTTTCCAATAATGCGACCGGCAATATGGGCCCGGCAAAATGGGTGAAGGCTAAGTTTACAGTGACTGCGACTGGCACAGCCACCGTTCAAGCCATTCGTTTAAACTAGGAGGCAGCGATGACACTGGATTTCACACGTAGATCAGCACTACACATATTGGGCGCGGGCGCCAGCCTCGGAGCAGGGATTGGTGCAAGTATTGGCGCGTTCGCAAAAAGCAGTACGGCGAACACTGCTCTGAGCGATTTTGAAAGCTTTGCACAATCTTCCCGCAAAAATCCGTGGACACTGGGTTGGCGCAGTGTGCCTGCCAGTGATATGTCGACAGCGAAACTGCGTGTGGTGTCTGGTAAAATACCAACCGGTTTGTCCGGTACGTTCTACCGCAATGGGCCGGCCTTGTTCGAGAGAGACGGGCTGCGCCTGCACCATTGGTTCGACGGCGACGGCATGGTGCACGCTTATCATATCAATGCGGACGGTGTGTCCCATACGGGACGTATGGTGCGCACTGATAAATATGTGCGCGAAGAAAAGGCGGGTCGCTTTCTGGCATCGGCGTTCGGGACAAAAATTGACAATCCTGCGCCGGTCAGCGGGCCTGATGATTTCAATGCCGCCAATACCAGCATCTTGCCCATCGGTGGTGAACTGCTCGCCCTCTGGGAGGGTGGTTCCGCCTACCGTTTGGACGATATGACCTTAGAAACCCTTGGGGCTAAAACATGGGGCAAGGGGCTGAAAGGCATGCCGTTCTCGGCCCACCCGAAAGTGGACACAGACGGTACGGTCTGGAATTTTGGGCAGGATGTTTTTCATAACCGTCTTCTGGTTTACAAAATTCATGCCAATGGGGAGTTGGCGGGTGTGCACCTGCTTAAAAATGTGGCGCCGGGTATGATTCACGATTTTTGCATCACAAAAAAACACCTTATCTTTGTCGTACCGTCCTTTCAGGCCGTACAGCAATCGGATACATTCCTCGGCAAATTTAAATGGCTGCCACAAGAAGGCCAGCGGGTGATTGTGGTGGAGAAAGATAATCTTGACGCCCGACGTGAATACGAATTACCGCCGGGTTTCCAGTTTCATTACGGCAATGCTTGGGAAGACAATGTTGGAGATATTCGCTTTAGTGTGTGTGCGGGTGATGATAGTTTTATCACCAAAGGCGCGACCGCCGTTATGCGCGGCGAAAAGTTCGAACCAACGCCAACGTATTTGGCGCATGTGGTCTTGTATAAAAATGGGAAAGCACGGGTCGAGAAGGTTAGTAAAGAGCGGGCTGCTCATGAATTTCCGCAGTTTAACAGCAATGTTATGGGGGAAAATGCGCGCTATCTTTATACTGTCGGAGACAGCTTTGAAGACGCTCCCGGGCAATCCTCGATTTTAAAACATGATTTTGTCAGCGGTAAAATTACCGGACATAATTACGGTCAGGCGACGGTCGTAGAGGAACATCTGTTCCTTGCGCGCCCGGGATCATCGCGGGAAGATGAGGGTTGGTTGATCGGAACGACCCTGAATTTGGAAACACAGCGCACGCAACTAAACATTATAGATGCAGCCCATATTGAAGACGGGCCGGTTTGTATATTAGAACTACCCTATGCGTTGCCACTTGGTTTTCATGGGGCATGGAAAGGAACGGCGTAATGAACCTCGCTCCAATTGCGCGCCTTGCACATTGTGCTCTTTGGGGGCTAGTGGGCGCTCAAAAAAGCTAACACCTTGTCCCATGTGGGTTTCACATCGCCTTTTGCCCGGGACGGGTCAAGCATGGAAGAGCCGTGCACCCCGTCTTCGGATACAAAATATTCCAGCCCCTGCTGGATAAATAATTCGCGTTGAGCTTGCCCCGGTGGACGCATTTCAGAAGAGGGCCGCAGGCCAAGGGTGGGTATCTTGATCGCGGATATGAATTGATTGGCCGCACACGCGCCCATGCCTTTTCCCGATGCAGGTGAAAAGGCAAGCGCCCCTGCAAGGCTATCGCCGTGCTCCCCCGCCAATTTCAAGCTCAATGCGGCGCTGTAGGACGAGCCCCACGCGAATATTTTCGTATATCCGTTTTCCGTCGCGTAATGCAACGCGCCTTCCATATCGGCATAGGCCGGGCAATATATCGTAGACTTGCCACGGGCTTTCACTGTTCGGTTTTGACTGCCAAAGCTTCCGCCGCCACTGCGTTGGTCAACTTGTAAAACATTATACCCTTGTGCGACGAGTTTCGGAGTGATGTTCGCATACTCGCCGCGTCCATTTGCACCGGCTTGGTGAAATAAAAGAATAAGGGGCGCCTCTTTGCCTTGGGCTGAGGCATAAAAATCAGAATATACACTTTCCCCGTCAGACGCTTTAAAAATTGTCTGCGTGGTCTGTTCCATTTCTGTGGCATGTTTTGCAGGCGCGTTTTCTTTAGCCTGCGAAACCTGTGTGCCACATGCGGATACGCCCATGGCCAACACACACGATAAAATCAAAGTCTTGTTCATAATATACCCCTTGGTAATGACAAAACGAAACGTGCAAGCTCATGTCACGTTGGTCAATTCACATTTCGCGCGGGTCAATTCACATTTCTGTGTGGTTTCTGTAGAAAATGCTCCCAACGGTGCTTTTCTGCTGTTGTAAGGGCTGTTATGCGCGCTATAACAGAACAGAGTCGGGGGGACGAATCGCGCCCGTACAGTGTATAAGAGAGCAAATATTTCATGGACATTCACGAATATCAGGGCAAGGCAGTCCTAAAATCACTCGGCGTACCTGTTTCCAAAGGCATCGCGATTTTCGACGCGAGCGAAGCCGAGGCGGCTGCAAAAGAATTAGGCGGCCCGCTTTGGGTGGTCAAATCACAAATCCACGCAGGTGGTCGCGGCAAGGGCACATTTAAAGAAGACGCGGCTGGCGATAAAGGCGGCGTGCGTTTGTCTTGGTCCGTTGAAGAAGTGGTGCAAAACGCCAAAGAAATGCTCGGCAATACACTCGTGACCCACCAAACCGGCCCGGTCGGTAAACAGGTCAATCGTCTGTATATTGAATTTGGTTCCGATATTGATAAAGAGTTCTATCTGTCTCTCTTGGTAGACCGTCAAACCTCGCGCGTTTCCTTCGTGGCCTCGACAGAGGGCGGTATGGATATCGAAGGGGTTGCCCGCGACACACCTGAAAAAATCATCACCTTTGATGTTGATCCGGCGACAGGCTTTATGCCCCATCATGGCCGCACACTTGCAGCCGCGTTTAAGCTCTCTGGTGATTTAGCCAAGCAAGCTGCCAAGATTGGTAAAATATTATATGAAGGCTTTTTGGCCAAAGACATGTCCATGCTCGAGATCAATCCGTTGATCGTGACCGAAGACCAAAACCTGCATTGTCTGGACGCAAAAATCAGCTTTGACGACAATGCTCTGTTCCGCCATCCTGATATTCAGGCCTTGCGCGACGAAACCGAAGCGGACGCAAAAGAAGTCGAAGCCGACAAATACGGCCTGTCCTATATTGCTCTGGACGGCACAATCGGCTGTATGGTCAACGGGGCTGGCTTGGCTATGTCCACTATGGATATCATCAAGCTTTACGGTGAAGAGCCTGCCAACTTCCTCGATGTCGGGGGCGGGGCCACGACAGAGAACATTATTCAGGCCTTTAAAATCATTACCTCCGATGACAATGTCCAAGGCATATTGGTCAATATCTTTGGCGGCATCATGAAATGCGATGTGATTGCACAGGGCATTGTTACGGCTGTCGGCGAGGTTGGTCTTACGGTTCCCCTTGTTGTGCGCCTTGAAGGTACAAATGTCGAAGCCGGCAAGAAAATTATCAATGATAGCGATGTAGACGTGCTTGCCGCTGACGATCTTGATGACGCTGCCCAAAAAATTGTTGCCGCTGTGCAAGCGCGAAGAAAAGGCTAGGGTGTTTGGCGGTGGCTTCAAGCGTCAAGGCACATACTCGACAGGAGAGAGGGATGATTAGGTTAATAACTTGTTTTGTTTTGTTAATGGTTTTCTTGCCTTGTAATGTATTCGCTCAAGAGGATAAGTACGCCAAGTACGCTGCTCCTGACTTTATCGAAAAATTTTCTAAAAATTTCATAGGCCATTGTGTGCAAACAATGCCTAGGGTTGATAAGGTGGAAAGCGCAGCCCGTGTTTTTGAATGGAGGGAACTTAATGGGGACATGGCTAAAATTTTAGCTCCGCAAGACCCCAGCTCGTGGTTTAAGGCGTGGCTTATAGAGATTGAGCCTAAGTTTTCGGTTATGTTGGGAGTCTCGATTGTAGAAACAGAAAATCCGCCTGTCGCGGTTTGTTCTATTGCAAACCCTTATGCTCCGTCTAAAAAAGTTTTAGCTACTTTGCGGAAATATTTAACGTTCCCTCAATCCCCTATTGCCGATGATTCTTCAGGTGGACAAAGAATGCGTATTTGGAAATATGATGAACTGGTTGTGGGAAGCCTAATTGTAATGACTGATAGTACAAAGCTGAATGAAGCAGGGACGAACTTAACTGTTATCGTGCCTCGATATGCTAAATAGAAAGATAATATATGTCTGTGCTTATAAACAAAGATACCAAAGTGATTACCCAGGGCATGACCGGCAAAACCGGTACATTCCACACCGAGCAGGCGCAGGCTTATGGCACGCAAATGGTCGCGGGGGTCACGCCCGGCAAAGGCGGTACAACCCATCTCGGCCTGCCAAACTTTAATACGGTTGCGGAAGCCAGAGCCGTCACCGGTGCGACAGCAACCGTTATTTATGTGCCGCCGCCATTCGCGGCTGATTCGATCCTGGAAGCCATTGACGCCGAAATGGAATTGATCGTCGCCATTACCGAGGGTGTGCCTGTGGCCGATATGATCGCCGTGAAACGCGCGCTCTGTGGCTCTAAATCCCGTCTGATTGGGCCAAACTGTCCGGGTGTTCTGACCCCGAATGAGTGTAAGATCGGCATTATGCCGGGCAAAATTTTCAAAAAAGGCTCTGTTGGCGTGGTTTCGCGTTCAGGAACATTGACCTATGAAGCCGTGTTCCAGACCACACAGGTTGGCCTTGGCCAGACCACGGCGATTGGCATTGGCGGTGATCCGATCAATGGCACCAGTTTTATTGACTGTCTGGATTTATTCCTTGGCGATGACGAAACCAAATCAATCATCATGATTGGCGAAATTGGCGGCTCTGCCGAAGAAGAGGCGGCTGAATATCTAGCCCATCAAGCTAAAAAAGGACGCTCCAAGCCGGTCGTTGGCTTTATCGCAGGCCGTACAGCCCCTCCGGGCCGTACAATGGGCCATGCGGGCGCGATTGTATCTGGTGGTAAAGGCGGCGCGGAAGATAAGATTGCAGCTCTCGAAGCCGCAGGTGTAACCGTATCATTATCGCCTGCAAAATTAGGCGAAACTCTTATGACTGTGCTTAAAGGATAGGTAACACCCTTATGGTTAATGTGGGGTGCACACAACGCAAGACAACAATAACACCGAGGTAACTCATGGTGAACAAACCGCGCTCACAGCAAAATCAGGACTTCCTAGACACATTGTATCTGGGAGGGACCAATGCAGTCTATCTGGAACAAATGCAGGCCCGCTACAGCGAAAACCCGAACGCGGTGGACGCCAGCTGGCGCGCCTATTTTGACACATTGGGTGAAGAGCAGGCTCAGGTACAAAAAACCGCAGATGGGCCATCATGGAAGCGCAAAGACTGGCCACAAGATCCAAATGGAGAGTGGACATCCGCCCTCACGGGGGAATGGCCCGAGGAAGACTTAGGCGTCAAAATCAAGGCGACCCAACCTTCTGCAAGCGTTGAAGATATCCGCCAAGCCACCAAAGATAGCTTGCGCGCGCTCATGCTGATCCGCGCCTACCGTATTCGCGGGCATTTGATTGCCGACCTTGATCCGCTTGGCCTCGTGAAGCGCGAGCCGCACCCCGAACTGGAGCCGTTAACTTACGGATTTAGTGCAGAAGATTATGACCGTCCGATTTATATCGACAATGTACTGGGGCTGGAAACGGCGACCTTGCGCGAAATTCTGGATATTGTGCACAGAACCTATTGTTCGACATTTGGCATACAATTCATGCATGTGTCTGACCCTGTCGAGAAGCGCTGGCTGCAAGAGCGGATTGAAGGCCCGGACAAGGAAATTCAATTTACGCCCGAAGGTCGCAAAGCCATTTTGCAAAAACTGATCGAAGCGCAAGCGTTTGAAGATTTATTACAAAAACGCTATCCGGGCACGAAACGTTTCGGTCTGGACGGGGCCGAGAGCCTTATTCCCGCCCTTGAGCAAATCATCAAGGTTGGCGGCGCTATGGGTGTCAAAGACATCAATTTCGGCATGCCCCATCGTGGACGCCTCAATGTCTTGGCCGCCGTGCTGGCCAAGCCGTATCAGGCGATTTTCTTTGAATTCCTAGGCGGGGTCAGCTCTGGCTCCCAAGACTTTGGCTCCGGCGATGTGAAATACCATTTGGGTGCATCCTCTGACCGGGTCTTCAATGGCAATGAAGTGCATTTGTCTCTGGCCCCGAACCCGTCCCATCTCGAAGCCGTGAATCCGATTGTGATCGGGAAAACCCGGGCTAAACAACAAATGATGCAAGGCACCCATCATAGTGTCGACGGCGAGAAAGTCATGGCTGTGTTGTTGCACGGGGATGCTGCCTTTGCCGGCCAAGGGGTGATTACAGAATGTTTTGGCTTGTCTGGCCTATTGGGCTACAAAACTGGCGGCACCATGCATGTGATCGTCAATAACCAGATCGGTTTTACCACATCTCCGCATTTTTCCCGTTCAACCCCGTATCCGACCGATGTGGCCATGATGGTGGAAACACCGATCTTCCATGTGAATGGCGACGATCCTGAAGCGGTTGTTTTTGCGGCGCGTGTGGCAACAGAATATCGCCAAACCTTTGGCAAAGATGTGGTGTTGGATTTGATCTGCTATCGACGCTATGGCCATAATGAAGGTGATGATCCAAGCTTTACCCAGCCGATCATGTACAAAACCATCAAAGGCAAAAAATCCACACGCGATATTTACGGTGCGCGCTTGATTGCCAACGGCACGATGAGTGAAGCTGAATATTTGGCCATGAAAGACAAATTTACGGACTTCCTTGAACAGGAGTTCGATACAGCTCAATCATTTGAAACCAAGGCGCCCGATTGGTTGGCAGGCGTATGGTCGGGCATTCAACTCCCCAAGGGAGATCAAAAGAGACGTGGCGATACGGCCGTTAAAATTGAAACCCTGAAAATGATCGGGGACAGGATCACAACCATTCCCGAAGATTCCGGGTGTCACAGAACCCTGAAAAAATTACTCAATGCCCGCCGCACAAAAATAGAATCCGGCGAAAATATAGACTGGGCCTTGGCCGAGCATCTTGCTTTCGGTAGCCTGCTGATCAAAGGGCATGCCGTGCGTTTGTCGGGTCAGGATTGTGGACGCGGCACATTTTCACAACGCCATAGTCATATTGTCAATCAGGAAACCGAAGCCCGTTACACCCCCCTAAATCATCTCGAAGAAGGACAGGAATACTATCAAGTGCTGGATTCCATGTTGTCTGAAAATGCCGTGCTCGGGTTTGAATACGGGTTCTCGATTACCGAGCCGAAAGCCCTGACACTTTGGGAAGCCCAATTTGGCGATTTTGCCAATGGCGCGCAGGTCGTGATGGACCAGTTTATTTCCTCTGCCGAGCAAAAATGGCTACGTATGTCGGGTTTGGTTTTGTTGTTACCGCATGGTTATGAAGGGCAGGGGCCAGAGCATTCCTCTGCGCGCCTAGAGCGTTATCTGCAAATGTGCGCCGAAGATAATATGCAAGTGTGTAATATAACAACACCGTCCAATTACTTCCATGTGCTACGCCGCCAAGTGCATCGTAATTTCCGCAAACCCCTGATTATCATGACCCCGAAATCATTATTGCGCCATAAACGATGTGTCTCGACCCTTGAAGAAATGGGGCCGGGTTCGTGCTTCCATCGGGTGTTATGGGATGACGCGGAATATAACCCGCATGACGGCGAAGTCCGCCTTGTCGAGGACGACAAGATCAAGCGTGTAGTTTTGTGCACGGGCAAAGTTTATTATGAATTGTTTGAAGAGCGTGAAAAACTCAAGCGCAAAGATGTGTATCTTATGCGGGTCGAACAATTATTCCCCTATCCCGGCGACGCGCTTGTGGTTGAGTTGGGCCGGTTTAAAAACGCAGACATAGTCTGGTGTCAGGAAGAGCCTAAAAACATGGGCGCATGGTCATTTATTGAACCGTTTCTCGAGGAAACCCTTGCGGAAATCGGCGCCAAGCACCCCCGTCCACATTATGTTGGTCGCAAGGCAAGTGCATCAACCGCGACCGGGATTGCCAGTAAACATAAAGCCGAACAGCAGGCTATATTAGATGAATCTTTTGCGAAGTAGAGTGAGATTATGACAGATATTACAGTCCCGAATGTAGGCGAAAGTGTTGCCGAGGTTACCATTGCCGTCTGGATGAAACAGGTTGGCGATAGCGTCAAAAAAGACGAAGCCCTTGTCGAGTTGGAAACCGATAAAGCGGCGCAGGAACTTGTGGCCCCCGAGGATGGCGTGCTCACGGAAATCCTCGTCCCTGAGGGTGAAAACGCAGAAATCGGCGTGGTCATTGCCCGCATGTCTTCCGAAGGGGCCGCCACTGCGCCCGCAAAAGCTGAAGCTCCAAAAGCCGAAGCCCCAGCAGAGACAAAACCGGCCGCAGACTCCGCCTCTGGTGAAGTGATAAATATTGATGTGCCCAATGTCGGCGAAAGCGTAACCGAAGTGACCGTTGCGACGTGGCTGAAACAGGCTGGCGACACGGTGGCAAAGGACGAAGCTCTGGTCGAGTTGGAAACCGATAAAGCCGCTCAGGAATTGGTCGCGCCAAGCGCTGGTATCCTAAGCGAAATTCTCATTCCCGAAGGCGAAGTCGCTTTGGTCGGGGCGACCTTGGCAAAACTGACAACAGGTGATGCGCCTGCCGCGTCTGCGCCAAGTGCGGCGCCTGTAGCCATTGCGTCCACTGCGCCCGCCCCATCGACAACAAAAGACCCGATGCCGTCCGCTCAGCGCGTCATTGCAGAAAAAGGACTAGACGCTAGCGCTATTGCAGGTTCTGGCAAAGATGGCCGGATCACCAAGGGCGATGCCCTTGCTGCAAAAGCGGCCCCGGCTCCTGCTCCGGCCGCGCCGATTGCCACTGTCAGCGCACCCCGCGAAACCGGCCCGCGCGAAGAACGTGTACGCATGTCGCGCTTGCGCCAGACAATTGCACGCCGCCTCAAAGACGCACAAAATACGGCCGCTATGCTGACCACCTATAATGAGGTCGATATGACCAGCGTTATGGAAATGCGCAAAAAATATAAGCAGGTGTTTATTGACAAGCACGGTGTAAAACTTGGCTTTATGAGCTTTTTCGTCAAAGCCTGTGTAACCGCTTTGAAAGACGTACCAACCGTGAACGCGGAAATTGACGGTACAGACGTTATCTACAAAAACTACTATGATGTTTCCATTGCTGTCGGCACGGAAAAAGGTCTGGTTGTGCCGGTCTTGCGCGATGCAGATACATTGTCTTTGGCAGGTATTGAAAAAGGCATCGGTGCGCTTGGTCAAAAAGCCCGTGACGGTAAATTGTCTATGGACGATATGAGCGGCGGCACATTCACCATTTCCAATGGTGGTGTTTACGGCTCCCTGATGTCATCCCCGATTTTGAACCCGCCACAATCCGGCATCCTCGGCATGCACAAGATCGAAAAACGGGCCGTGGTCATTGACGACCAGATTGTGATCCGGCCAATGATGTATCTGGCCCTGTCCTACGATCACCGTATTGTTGACGGTAAGGGTGCAGTGACATTCCTTGTCCGTGTCAAAGAATGTCTGGAAGACCCTGAACGCATGTTGCTTGATCTGTAGAGAAGGGCGCCCGTCAATCTCTGGCCGCGTCCATAAACACGCGGATTTTTTCCAGATTTAGGTTCAGGGTTTCCAAATCCATATCCGATGTGAAGGCAAGCAACTCGCCCATGAGAGCATAGAGTGTCTGCTGGGCCTCTTGGTATTTTGCCTGACCAGATTTGGTAATCTCGACTGTCTTCCCGCGCCCATCCGTGGGATGGGTTTCAACGCGGACCCAGCCGTTTTTTTGTAATAGCCCGAGCGTATGCGTCATTGCCCCTTTCGTGACTTGGAAAGCCGTGGCCATTTGGCTCGGGCCATGCGGGCCATCAACCCGGTTAAGATGGGTGAGCGTCTCAAATTGCGCATTACTCATGCCCTCGGGAAGTGCTTGCTTTAGCTCTGCACGGGCCAACTGGTTGATGATTCCGATTTCTGTAAATGTTTGGAATAGAAGTCGGGCATCATTCTGCATAAGGATATATCCGTGTGTCTAATGGCCAACGTGGAGCCCGTCCCTTTTTCTGACCATACCCTATCCGCGCCAGCATTTGTAGACAGTTTGGAGTTTTTATACCAAGAGCTTCATATATGGCTTGATAGTGGGGCGCCATTTCGGAATATTCCTGCAAGGCTTGGCTTAAGGGTTGCATGGACAAGCCAAGTGCGCTCGCTTGCAGATTAGCGCGCACATAGGCCCGCCCGCTTGCGATTTGATCCGTGCGCGTATTGTCTGGACTGATTATCCAGACAAAGGCGGGAGAGTTTTCGATCCCGTCCAGCCCTATTTGCAACCCTTGTCGAAAGGCGGTGCTCTGCGGGTTTTGTAGAGCCTTTTTGGAAAGAACGCCCCCGATTTTAAGCAGTTCGACCATCGGGCCTTCAATAGAAATTCCGTCCGGGTTTCTCCGGACTTGCGCACGGCCAATACGCATTAGATCGACAGATTCCTGATATGTGTGCGGTGTGCCAAATTCAGTTCGAAGGGCCGCAATACATATGGGTTTCAGAGTTTGTACCGTGTTTTTTTCTGATGATACATTTGCCATAATCCCGCCAGCGCGTTGTACGCTCTCTAAATCTTGTATTGCGGGAACGCGGTTGGAATAGGGGCTACGATCCGTTTTGCGAAAGGGGATGTAGGGAAATAAATCCGGGTTCGCCGCTGTGTCCGGCTTCAACAATAAACGAGCGACAGGACGGGCATCTAGCAGCGGCATACTGGCACCCTGCGGGAAATATTCGAATTGTGCGCTATACCCTTTATGGGCCGCCGCCAGTGCGAACACTTCCAGAAAACACCCCAGCCCTATAGTGATTTGCCGATCAAACGGATCTGTGTCGGGGAGGTGCCGTTCCGGATCACAATACAATATGGCCTCATGCTCGCTCTTAAGTTCGATTTGCCACGGTTGGCGGTTGTGCGGATTAGGCGCAAGAATGGCGTAGGACAAAGCGAACCGCATCGGGTCAGTATATGCGCCTGCGCTCTCCCAGGCTGCGCGCGCGGATTTGGCCGTTGGGGCGGCATAAACACAACCAGCCCCACCGGTAAGTGCTGCCGATCCACCTGCAATTTTCAAAAATTGTCTTCTACGCATATCTATCTCCATTAGTTTAATATTGAACTATATAGCACATAGTTCAATATTAAACAAGTTTGCTTGGTTTTCCTTCCAAAACACGCGCGAATATGCTATTTCTCCGCGCCAGAAAACAAAAAAAGTAAATAAAAAAGATACTAAATAAGGGGGACATAATGTCTGAAATAAATGAAAATAAACCGCCGATCTGGTTTTGGGTTGTGAGCGTAGTCGCTTTGTTGTGGAACCTAATGGGGCTAATGGAGTTCTTCAGACAGATGAATATGAGCGAAGAGGCCATTGCTAAAATGTCTGAAGCCGCTCAAGCCGCACAAGCCGGATATGACGCCGCACCTGCAGCTTGGGCGACAGCGGCCTTTGCTGTCGCTGTGTTTTGCGGAGCCCTTGGTTGCCTACTGCTTGTATTGAGAAAACGCTTGGCCATTCGGGTGCTAAATCTGTCTTTGCTCGGCGTCATCATCCAGCAAATACATTGGTGGGGGTTTCTAAAGATAGGTAGCTCTTTTGGGGCAGGGCAATTGGTTATGCCGGTTCTGATCCCGATCATTTCCATTCTGCTCATTATTTTCGCCCGCTTCAGTGCGGCAAAGAACTGGTTGAAATAAGCTTTTTTATACCTACCAATAGGTGTTCTTGCTCTCTATATTGACAATACCATATAGTATGGTATGTACTAAAGCGGAAAGTGAGGTTGATGATGGAAATACTTTGTATTCGCATTGGGCTGTTGATTTTGGCCGTTTTGGGGGCTTTGCATCTAAAATACACATTCGCAGATTTAAAACGCCCGCGATACTTTGTCGCCCATGACAAAAACGTATTACCGCTCTTGCAAAACACACATGTGAAATTGGTGCGTAACCCGGCTGCGAATGCCAATAGTTTTTGGCGGTCTTATATGGGATTTCACATGAGCCATAGTGTGGGCATCCTTATTTTCGCGGCCATTTATATGTGCCTGAGCTTTATTGCACCCTCGATTTTGTTCCATCCGGTTTTGGCCGTTATTTTAGTGGGGACAGGGGCGGCGTACAGCGTTATGGCCCATTTATTCTGGTTCAATATCCCATTTTGGGGTGCAAGTCTTGCCACAACATTGTTCGCAATTGGTGTTGGGGCGTATTATCTATGAACATCTGGTATTTCCCGAAATGGATACCATATGTATCTGTAACAGTATCAGGCAGACGGGATTGTGATGACGCGGTTTTCGAAAATAGACTGGCTTGATTTAGGGCTAAAACGATTAGCTCAAGAGGGCCCCATTGCCATTCGTATAGACGGGTTGTGCACGGCTGCTGGTCGGACAAAAGGATCGTTTTACCATCACTTCAAAGACCGCGAGGACTTTGTATCCACACTTTTGGCCCGCTGGGAGCAAACCCTCACACAAAACGTTATCGCCCAAGCCGACAGGGAGGAGGACCCCGTTGCCCGCTTGACCGCACTTAATAAAATTACGATGGAAACGGATATGGGGGTCGAACGCGCTTTACGCCGCTGGGCGGGGGCAGACGCACAGGTGGAAAGGGCCATTAAGCGGGTAGATAAAAGGCGGGTTGAATATGTAGCGAGCCTTTTGCAACAGGCAAAAAACATATCGTCTCAGCAGGCCATTGATCTGGCCGTGATGAATTACGCATATCTTGTCGGGTTTCAGCAAATATACACACCGGTAAGCGCCGAGAGACGCACCCGCATTGACCGCATGTATGTACAAATTCTGGAGCGCCTGCCAAATCATGATTAAGCCCGTAATCCGCGCTTGACGCACACGATCAGGAGGGGCAGTTTGCAGGTGTATTAACGCAGAAAATAGCGAGTCTCCTTATGTCTGAAACCTATGATATTCTTGTAATCGGTGGTGGCCCTGGTGGCTATAACTGCGCCATTCGCGCCGGACAATTGGGCCTGAAAGTCGCCTGTATCGAGGGCCGTAAAACCCTTGGCGGCACCTGTTTAAACGTTGGCTGTATTCCGTCCAAAGCCTTGTTACATGCGTCTGAAATGTACGAAACCGCCCAAAACGATTTCGCCGGTATGGGCATCAAGGCCACAGTCGAGCTTGATCTAAAAACCATGATGGGCGCCAAGGAACAAACTGTAGATGGTCTCACGCAGGGCATTGCGTTTTTGTTCAAGAAAAACAAGGTCGAGCACATCAACGGCTTCGGTAAAATTGTCGATGCCAACACGGTCGAAATCGACGGGAAGACCCTCAAGACCAAAAACATAGTTATTGCCACCGGTTCCGAAGTGGCGACCTTGCCGGGCGTCGACATTGACGAAAAGCAGATTGTCTCCTCCACTGGCGCGCTTGAGTTGTCTAAAGTGCCGAGTAAAATGCTGGTGATTGGAGCAGGGGTTATCGGCTTGGAGCTTGGCTCCGTTTGGCGGCGTCTGGGGGCAGAGCTGACCGTGGTTGAATATCTGGATCACATCCTGCCGGGTATGGACGGGGAGGTTCAAAAGCAGGCCACCCGCATTTTCAAGAAACAAAAAGTAAAGTTTGAACTGGGCCGTAAAGTCACCGGCGTCACCAAGAGCAAGTCCGGTGTGATTGTCACAACCGAAGCTGCCGCTGGCGGTAAACCCAAAGAGTTCGAGACCGACATAGTGCTCGTCTGCATTGGCCGCCGTCCATA
This sequence comes from Robiginitomaculum sp., assembly GCA_002733605.1. Classification (GTDB taxonomy): domain Bacteria; phylum Pseudomonadota; class Alphaproteobacteria; order Caulobacterales; family Maricaulaceae; genus Robiginitomaculum_A. The sequence continues at coordinate 122,671 of NVWK01000012.1, read as the reverse complement.
CACGGATGGCCTTGGACTGGAGACTGTAGGTGTTACGACGGATCAGCGCGGCTTCGTTGAAACCGATCATTTCAAAACCAATGTGGCCGGTATCTGGGCCGTAGGCGATTGTACCCACGGGCCAATGCTCGCCCACAAGGCCGAAGATGAAGGCGTGGCTGTGGCCGAATTGATTGCTGGCAAGGCCGGCCATGTAAATTACGATGTCATCCCGGGCGTAGTCTATACCAAGCCGGAAATCGCCTGTGTCGGTAAAACCACCGAGCAGCTTAAAGAAGCAGGCATCCCGTTCAAAGTCGGTAAATTCCCGTTTGCCGCCAATTCCCGCGCCCGCGCAAACCACGAAACCGATGGCTTCGTCAAAATTCTGGCCCACGCCGAAACCGACGAAATCCTTGGTGCCCATATGATCGGTGCAGGCGTTGGCGAAATGATTGGTGAAGTCGCTCTGGCCATGGAATTCCGCGCGGCCTCTGAGGATATCGCGCGTACCTGTCACGCCCATCCAACTTGTTCCGAAGCCGTCCGTCAGGCCTGTATGGACGTGGAAAAATGGGCAATGCAGATGTAGGCTGGGGTTTTCCTCCCCACCCACTATCTAAAACTACCCCAGCACCCCGCTCATCCCTGCGCAGGCAGGGATCCACTGAGATATTTCCAAATAGATGTAAAAAACCCAAACTTAATTTGCCAACACCGCAATAGGCCCCTGCCTGCGCAGGGATGTGCGGGTGGGAAAAGGAGGCGCTCAACGTGAGGAAGAATAAGCCAGCTACCAAATAAATGGTACAAATTTTTTGGTCGTGGCCGCGTAGTGTTGGAAATCGTCTCCGTATTTCCCTGCCAGATATTTATCAAGTTGTGGAATGTTATAGAACGCAAACATGCAAAACAGCATCACGGGGATGAGGCATGCCCATAGGTTTTGGGTCAGGATTGCGTAGGCCGATACCCAAAGCACATCTCCGAAATAATTGATATGCATGGAGGTGCCGAACAGGCCTTGTGTATATAATTTACCTTTATTCGTGCCATCTTTCTTGAAAGTATGGCGTTGATATTCCGACCATGTATTGAACCACGAGCCGAGTATGAAAATTCCAATACCAACGAAGTCAAACAGGCCCAAGGATCGGGACGCAGGCAGGCATAATAGCGCAAACCCAACATAATAGATCGCGAAGGCACCCGGAACAGCCAGCGTTTCCGACCAAGGCATGCGGCGGTGCAAAAATTTGAACATCATTATGGCCATGCGGATTAACACCATGATGGAGAAAGTCAGTATCACCCACCGCCTTGCCGGAATGCTTGCGGGAAGATCAAAGCCGATGAGATTGGCAACGAAGTTTTGACCGTTTCCCATCATTATCCATGCCGACAATCCTATGAGGAAAATTTCAATGATCGTGACAGTGATCTTCTGGGGAATTGATTTGGACGTTTGGCCGTAAATTTCCATGTGTGTGCTTAAACCGACTTCTTCAAAAATGCACTGACCAGCACAATCCGTGTGCCATTGACCCGACCTTCAATATGTTCAGGATTATCCGTCAAAGAGATATTACGCACCGCCGTGCCGCGTTTGGCGGTAAATCCGGCACCTTTGACCACAAGGTCTTTGATTATGGTGACTGTGTCGCCGTCTTTTAGCTCGGTACCATTACTATCGCGGGTTGGTGTGTCCGAATTTGCGCTCTGGGCCGCCAGTCCTGCTTCGGCCCATAATTTGACCTCGTCTTCTAGATACATCATGTCGAGAAGCTCACTCGCCCAGCTTTCACCAGACAACTGGTTTAACATCCGCCACGCCAGAACTTGCACGGCTGGAACTTGGCTCCACATGCTGTCGCTCAAAGCTTTCCAGTGTTCGGAATCAAGAGAGGCCTGTCCTTCGCTCTGGGTTTTACAACTCGCACATATAAGGATGGTGTTTTCCGGGGGCGCATTGTCCTCCGGCCCGACATCATACGCCTCAAGTGTATCCGCCGCGGCACAAAGCTCACACACACTGTTTGCACGTTCTAAAAGGGCAGGGGCAATGGACATTCGGGTCTCGCTTCAGAGTATGAATATGAAAGACCGCCATACCTCGCTTCGTACGTGAATACTATCAATAATTGAACCCAAGCATATAGAAAGGCGGCATATAGAAAAAGCATATAGAAAAAATCCCCGACACATGGCCGGGGATCGAGTTGGCTGAACATCTACGGGAAGATGTCAGATATCCAGCATGAGCCGCATGGCTTTCAGATATTCAATCCAGGCGCTACGCCCTTCATCGGTCAGGTGCACAAGAGTTTGCGGGCGCTTGCCTTTATAGCCTTTCTCTTGATGGATAAAGCCGGCCGTTTCGAGCTTGGTCAGATGTGTGGACAGATTACCATTGGTTGCCTCGGTCACTTTAAGCAGTTCTGGAAAACTGACGGGGCTCGCCGTGGAGAGGTAGGCCATCACACCGAGCCGCAAACGCCCGTGTATAATGTCATTTATGTTTTTGATTGAAGCGCTCATGGTTAGATCACATCGTGCGGTTCACGCTTGATATAGAGGAGGCTTGGTACGATAATTGTCGCAATAATACCTACAACCGAGGCAAGATACAAGTTGGCCTCACCTTGCAAAAACAGACAGATGGGTACAAATCCAAGAGAGACGGCTGAAGAAACATACTGCCATTTTTCAGCGCTGATGCGGGCTAAAACATAATGTATGAACCCATATAATCCGAAGGCAAGCGGTAGAATTGTATCCATAATGATAAAGTCATTGCCGCCGAATCCTGCGCTAAGTCCAGCGGACATGGCGTAGATGCTCAGGAAAATGGCATTGCCGACCCAGAGCGCATTTGCAACTTTGTTATTCATGGAGGATTGTCCCGGTTTTGCAGGCGTGCCACGGTTTAAAATGCCGCTGAGGACAAACCCGACAACCCCATAGACTATCCATAATATGCCCAGCGAGGATTGCGGAAACGCTAGGTGGCCCGTAAGGGTGGCCCAGTGTATCAACAAGGTCACACATAATAAAACACCCCACATCAGACCTATTCTGCCGCCAAGATAGGGAGCATTTCGTCCTTCCACTGCAAGCGCTGTCACATATTCAATATCATCAAGAATTTCAGTTTTTGTCATTTGTGTCTCCTGTATGTTTCTCTACATGTAGCAAACTAGTTTGAAAAACAAACTAAAAATAGATTATTAGATATAGTCCTTTTACAAAAGCCTCAAAAACATCATAGAATGTAGAATGTAGAATGTGGAGTTAAGGGGAGTGTGGGCCTAAGCTCGGGGATGCGCGGCCGCGTAGACCCTCATCAGGCTCGTCGCATCCACATCAGTATACACCTGTGTAGAGGCCAGACTGGAATGCCCAAGCAATTCCTGAATCGTACGCAAATCCCCGCCGCCCGCTAGGAGATGGGTGGCAAAAGAATGACGCAGGGCGTGCGGGGTCGTTGTTTGCGGTAATCCAAGCTGGCCGCGTAAGATCCGAAGCCGGCTTTGTATCGTCTCGGCCCGTAAAGGCCCGCCGCGTATAGCGCGAAACAGGGGGCCATCTTGTGGCAAGGGCGTTGAATGGGCCGCCTCGTAACAGTGCACATACGTAGTGATTGCGTGTTGAATAACGGGGAGGATCGGAACAAGCCGGGTTTTGTTGCCCTTACCCGTCAAGCGCAAGCTATCTCCTATATGGGCATCGGCCCCTGTCAGAGACAGGGCTTCTGAAATCCGCAAACCAGCTCCGTAAAGTAGGGTTAGCACGGCTGTATCTCGTGCCGAAACCCACTTGGGTGCGTCTGTGGCAGGGGCGGCGTCCAGTAAAATTTTGCTGGCTTCAACGCTTATGGGTTTAGGGAGTCTTTTGGGCAAGCGTGGACCTCTAATCAGGGCCACTGCCGTGTTCTTTATATCCCATCTACGTTCGACATAGCGAAAAAACATGCGCAAGGCAGACAAATTACGTGCCAGAGAACTGGCCGAAATGCCGTCATTACCGCGCCTGCGCGCCGACATATAGCTACGAAAATTCGTGATGGTCAGGGTCTGCAAATCCCCAAGCGTCACCTGCCGTCCTAAATGCATGTTGAGGAAGGCAAAGAAATTAACGAGGTCGCGTTGATAGGCTTCCACCGTTTTATCGGCCAGCCTACGTTCCCCACCCAGATGGGCTAAAAACAACTTCAGAGCCGTATCGAGCGGGAGCGCGTTAATTTCTGCTTGCTGTGACATAGTTTTAACAGCCCTAACGTGCGGCAGTTAAGGAATAATTAGGAAAGTTTATAAACATTGAACGCATGCTGATTCGTTAATCGGCATGGTTGTGGGACAGTTTTTCGAATTACTTTGACTGCTGAACAGAGTGTATATCTGTATTCGCGCAACCATAATTTTGGAAACTTAAAACTGGAGATTTCTTGTGGGAATTTTAAGTAAAATTGGGAAAAAGTCGCAAAAACCATTAGCCGTTACGTCCAAGAGCAAAACCCGGGGGACAAAACCCGTCATTTTGCCGGATGTCTCGGGACGTATGTCCGCACAAATGCGTGAAATCGGGGATTTGAAATGCGATTTAAGCAAAATGGCGACAGCCTTGCGCGAGAGCATGCGGCTCAACAAGGGGACGGTCAGAGAAATTGATAAACTGGGCGGATTTTTGAAAACTGTCGAATTAAACACACTCAGTCTGGAACGTTTACAGCCCGAAAATGCCCAGCTAAAAACCCGTTTGGAAAACCTGCAAAGCGATTTGGCCAAGAAGACGGTCTGGGCGAATGAAATGGAAAGCAAAGCCGTGGCCTATCAGGCTCGTTTCGACGAAGCCTATGCAGAATTAGAAATCTGTCGCGGGCATATGGTCGAGCAAGACGAGCGCCTACGTGACGATACGGCACAATATTCCAGCCTGAATGCAGACATGGATGATTTACAAGGCGAAAAACATAGGCTTGTCGTGCGGGTCAAAGACTTAAAGGCGGAGAATTTTGTTGTTCAAAAAGAAATGTTAAAACTGAAAGACGCGACCGCTGTTTTGGCACGGCAAAATACGGAACTTGAAAGACAGGCAGATTTATTTCGTGCCAGAATAAAGGATGAGCACAGCCATAAAGAGACGGTGACATCCGGTTTGAAAACCCTGCGTCTCGATTATTCGCAAGAAAAATCGGCCCATATTGAAACGCTTTCAAAACTTGATAAGGCCAGATATGCATCCACGGCCTGCCAGAACGCCCTTGCGGATATGCGCCAGCGCAGTGACGACAAAATCTTTGCGTTGGGCGCCACAATCGAGGGATTGGAGGCCCTGTTAAAGGTCAATACTGAAATGAGCCGCTATGACGCTTCTGAGAGAACCAAACTAAAAACCTTGTCCGAGCGTGATACCCGCCGCGTCGAAGGCATGGCCGCGCGTTTGGGCAAAAAAACGACGGAATTGGACGAGAATAGGCTGGCGCTTACAGGCATGAACGCAAATTATGACGCGTTGAACAAAAAGTTCCTAAACCTGTTGTCTGACATGGAAAGCTTGCGCGGGGATCATCATAAACAATCCCGAAAACTGGAAGAATACTCCTCAATTACAGGGATCGCCGTGGGGCAAAGTTTTTATAAGGACAAGGGCCGCACGCCAAACTTAACATTGGTGAAAGACCAAGACTAACTTTCTGCCCATTGCCAACTGGCTACGAATCTTTGATACCTAGGCCATGAAGCAAATCGCCAAGGTGTTATTTCCGGTCGGTGTTCCCGAGCCGTTTGATTATGTGGTGCCAACCGGCATGCAGTTGGCATGCGGTGATTTTGTCTACGCCCCGATCGGGAAACAGATGAAGCTCGGCGTGGTTTGGGGGTTGGGTCAGGCGGACACTGACCGCAAATTAAAAGATATCTCCGAGCGAAAAAACTGTCGGGCGCTAAACCCTGGCATGTTGAAATTTGTCGACTGGACGGCCAAATATAATTGCGCCCCGCTCGGCATGGTTCTGCGCATGGTTTTGCGCAGCTATAAAGCGCTCGACCCCAGCCCGATTGTCACCATGTATACGCCCCGAAGCGCGGAGCGGCTTGTAGGCCTAAGCGCAGGCCGAAAACGGGTGCTGGATTTACAAGATATTTGGCCCGCTACAGCCAGCGATATTGCCAAGGCCGCCAATGTCTCAGCCTCCGTTGTGCGCACAATGGCGGGCCCCTCACGACTACTGGAAAAAATTTCGGTTCCGCTCGATCCACCGTTTGGAACGCCTGATCCCGATCATGAAGGCCGGCAATTTGCCCTGACCCCCAAACAAATCACGGCTGGTCAGGAGCTGGCCGATTTGGTCGCTCGACAAGAATTTTCAATCGCCCTGCTCGACGGGGTGACGGGATCGGGGAAGACGGAGGTGTATCTGGAGGCGGCTGCACAGGCGCTCCGCCAAGGTGGACAGGTTTTGATCCTCGTACCGGAAATCGCCCTGACCCAAGCGGGATTGCGCCGCTTTGCCCAACGTTTTGGTACGGAACCGGCCCAATGGCACTCGGCCATGGGGGAGGCCGCCCGGCGGAGAACATGGCGCGAAGTGGCGGCGGGGCGGGCTAAATTGGTCATCGGGGCTCGCTCAGCCTTGTATCTGCCCTATGCGGATTTGCAATTGATTGTCGTCGACGAGGAACATGATAATTCCTACAAACAAGATGAGGGCGTCATCTATAATGCGCGCGATATGGCCGTGGTGCGGGCCAAATTATCGGGAGCCTCTGTGGTGCTGGCCTCGGCCACCCCGTCTTTGGAAAGCCTGACCAATGCACGTACAGGGCGCTATGCTCATGTGATTTTACCTGAACGCCCCGGTGCCGCCGTAATGCCGGAGATTGGACTTGTCGATTTAAAAGAGGATAAGCCTGAAAACGGACGTTTCCTGTCCCAGCCCCTCATTGACGGGATTGCCGAGGCTCTAGAACAGGGCGATCAGGCCATGCTCTATCTAAACCGTCGGGGCTATGCGCCTTTGATTATCTGTCGGGCCTGCGGCGAGAAATTGAAATCCCCCGACACTGATAGCTGGTTGGTCGAGCATAGGCGCACGGGGCGGGCCATGTGCCATCTTACCGGGTTTTCCATGCCCATGCCGAGCGCGTGTCCTGAGTGTAAAACCGAAGGCAGTTTACATCCCGTCGGGCCGGGGGTCGAGCGCGTGGCCGAGGAAGCCACCCAGTTATTCCCGCAAGCCCGCATAGAAGTCCTGTCCTCGGATACGGCGGGCAATCCCGAACGTATTCGTGAGCGTATGGAGCGCATGGCGGCTGGCGACATTGATATATTGGTTGGCACACAAATGGTCGTGAAAGGCCATAATTTTCCGCATTTGACCTTTGTAGGGGTCGTCGATGGCGACCTTGGCTTGGCGGGCGGAGATTTGCGCGCAGGCGAGCGAACATATCAAACCTTGGTGCAAGTCGCTGGCCGGGCCGGGCGCGCCGAGAAACCGGGCAGGGCGCTGATCCAGACCCATATGCCCGAACACGAGGCCCTGGAAGCCTTGGCTGCCGGAGACCGCGAGGGCTTTATTGCCGCAGAGCTGTCCATGCGCGAACTGCTTGGCTTGCCGCCTTATGGCAAATTGGCAGCTGTGATTATCTCGGCCCCTGACGGCAAAAAAGCCGATGAATTTGCCCGTAAATTCCTCGCCAAAGCCCCGCGCGCCGAAGGCATCGAAATCATGGGCCCTAGCGAAGCCCCGATCGCCATATTAAGAGGTCGCCATCGTCGCAGGTTTCTGGTCAAGGCTGAACCCATGGTTAATCTATCTGCCTATATGCAAGCGTGGAAGTCCCGCCTGCGTCCCCCCCATAAAACCAAACTCCAAATCGACATAGACCCGCAAAGTTTTATGTGAAAGATGCCGTCTTTAGCATGCAGAAACGGACGCAAAAACCGCCCAGAAAAGGCTTGTGACAAAACAGTGTAAAACAGGGCTTGGAATCGCGAAAAGGCCATGCTAAGAGGCGTCAACTTTGCGGTCTTAGGGCCGTATGAGTCGGTATATGTGGGCGTTCTTGTCCGTTTAATTTATCCGCCAGCATTGATCTGTTAGTTTTGGCGTAGTCTTGTAGAGAGTTTTTTTCATGTCGAACACGGATGTGATCGTGAGTGAAGTTTCTAGGCGGTATGCTTCGGCCCTGCTAGAGCTTGCAGAATCTGCCAAGTCTTTGAAAACAGTAGAAAAAGATTTAAAAACCCTAAAAGGTTTGTTTGCAAAAAGTGACGATCTACGCCGCTTGGTCCAAAGCCCTGTGATTTCAGATGAGGATAAAAGCGCGGCCTTATTGGCGCTGGCCAAGAAAGCAAAGCTCGGTAAAATGACAATCCAGTTCATCGGCACTTGTGTGCAAAATCGTCGTGCAGCGGATATTCCTGCGATGATCAGCGCGTTTGATGAAAAACTGGCCCGTCAACGTGGTACAGGCGTTGCAGAGGTGTTCTCCGCCAAAAAGCTCTCGACCGCTCAACTGACATCGATCAAGGCACAACTTAAAAAATCACTCGGACGTAATGTGGCAATTGAAACCCATATTGATCCGGAACTACTCGGGGGATTTGCCGTAAAAATCGGATCCCGTTATTTTGATAGCACTCTCAAGACTAAGCTTGAGGGTTTGAAAATGGCAATGAAAGAGGCATAGACCCATGGATATTCGCGCCGCAGAAATTTCAAGCATTCTGAAAAAGCAAATTAAAGTCTTTGGCACAACGGCTAAGGTGACAGATATTGGACAGGTTTTGTCCATTGGTGACGGTATTGCCCGTATCCACGGTCTGGACAATGTTAGTGCCGGTGAAATGGTCGAATTTCCGGGCGGCGTTAAAGGCATGGCCCTTAATCTCGAAAGCGACAATGTCGGTGTGGTTATCTTCGGTGATGACCGTGGTATTAAAGAGGGCGACACAGTCAAGCGTCTCGGCGAGATTGTGGACGTTCCTGTCGGCAAAGGCATGCTCGGTCGCGTTGTAAATGCGCTCGGCGAACCTATCGACGGTAAAGGCCCGCTAAAAGGTATTACACAGCGCCGCCGCGTTGATGTGAAAGCTCCGGGTATTATCCCGCGTAAAGGTGTGCATGAGCCTGTGCAAACCGGTATTAAAGCGATTGATGCGCTGATTCCGATTGGCCGTGGCCAGCGCGAATTGATCATTGGTGACCGCCAAACCGGTAAAACGGCCATAGCCGTTGATGCGATCATCAACCAAAAAGCGGCCTTCGATAATAACGAAGAAGACAACAAACTTTACTGTATCTATGTTGTGATCGGTCAAAAACGTTCAACTGTGGCCCAATTGGTCAAAACACTCGAAGAAAACGGCGCGATGGAATATTCCATCATCGTCTCTGCGACCGCGTCCGAGCCTGCACCTATGCAGTATCTTGCACCGTTCGCCGGTTGTGCGATGGGTGAGTATTTCCGTGATAACGGCATGCACGGCCTGATTATTTATGATGATCTGTCCAAACATGCGGTGGCCTATCGTCAAATGTCTTTGTTGCTTCGTCGTCCTCCGGGCCGTGAAGCCTATCCAGGCGATGTGTTTTATCTTCACTCCCGTTTGCTTGAGCGTTCTGCGAAATTGAACGAAGCCAATGGCAGCGGATCTTTGACCGCTCTGCCAATTATTGAGACACAAGGTAATGACGTGTCAGCCTTTATTCCGACCAATGTGATTTCTATTACCGATGGCCAGATTTTCTTGGAAACCGATTTGTTCTTCCAGGGTATTCGTCCGGCCTTGAACGTAGGTCTGTCTGTGTCCCGTGTGGGTTCATCTGCGCAGATTAAAGCGATGAAACAGGTTGCGGGTCCCATTAAAGGCGAGCTTGCTCAATACCGCGAAATGGCTGCATTTGCCCAGTTCGGCTCTGATCTGGATGCGTCTACACAAGCTTTGCTTGCCCGTGGCGAGCGTCTGACAGAGTTGTTGAAACAACCACAATTCTCTCCACTGCAAGTGGAAGAGCAAGTATGCGTATTGTATGCGGGCACACGTGGTTATCTTGATGGCGTGGCTGTGAAGCAAGTACAAGCCTACGAGAAAGAACTGTTGGTTCACCTTCATGGTCAGCATGCTGATTTGCTCTCAAGTATTAAAACCGGTAAGAAATTGACGGATGAGCTTGAAGCGACATTGAAATCCGTTCTTAAAGATTTCACTGCCAACTTTGCGGGCTAACGCGAGATAAGATAAGTTTAGGAGCGCGGCAATGGCCAGCTTGAAAGACCTACAAAACCGGATCAAAAGCGTTAAGAATACGCAGAAGATCACCAAAGCCATGCAAATGGTTGCGGCAGCAAAATTGCGTAAAGCGCAAGAGTTTGCTGTGAAATCAAGACCTTACTCTGATCGTATCGCTGCGGTCATTGCCAATCTGTCTGCGTCTATGGCCGGCAGTGAGGGGGCTCCGAAATTGCTCGTGGGCACAGGGTCTGATAATGTGCAATTGCTAGTGGTCGCGACATCAGACCGCGGTCTGTGCGGCGGTTTTAACACCAATATCGTGCGCAAAGCCCGTGAAGAAATCACGGCTCTGCAAGCAGCTGGTAAAACAGTGAAATTATTTTGCATCGGCAAAAAAGGCCATGACCAACTCACCCGTCTTTATGGTGAGTTGATTGTTGAATATGTTTCTTTGAAGGAACATAAAACCCTGAACGCTACAATTGCGGCAGAACTGGGTGGTAAGATTACCTCCATGTTTGACGCTGGTGAGTTTGATGTTTGTAAATTGCTTTTCTCCAAGTTTGAAAACGTTATGACGCAAACGCCGACCATTAAAACCATGATCCCGGCTCTTGTAGATACGTCTGAAGGCGAAGTTGCAGGCCCCGATCTCGGGGGTGCTGCCTATGAATACGAACCGGACGAAGAAGGTATTTTGAAGGTTCTGCTCCCGCGCAATATCAACACCCAGATTTTTTCTGCACTTCTTGAAAACAGTGCTGGCGAAATGGGCTCTAAAATGACGGCCATGGACAATGCAACCCGAAGTGCGGGCGACATGATCGACAAACTAACCCTTACCTTTAACCGTACACGTCAGGCGCAAATCACGTCTGATTTGATTGAAATTATTTCCGGCGCAGAAGCGCTTTAGAAGAGGACTGTAACAATGGCTAAGAAACCAGCCCCTAAAAAGGCAACAGTGAAAAAGACAGCAGCGAAAAAAGTAGTTGCTAAAAAAGTGCCTGCTAAAAAAGCTGCTGTTAAAAAATCGGCTCGCAAGGCAACTGGCCGCATTTCACAGATTATCGGTGCGGTTATCGATGTGGAATTTGTGGGCGAATTACCGGCTATTCTCAATGCGCTTGAAACAGACAATCAAGGCAGCCGCCTTGTATTGGAAGTCGCACAGCATCTTGGACAAAACACCGTACGGACCATTGCGATGGACAGTACGGAAGGTCTTGTCCGTGGTACACCTGTTACCGATCTAGGCGAGACAATTATGGTCCCCGTTGGTCCCGCAACACTTGGCCGTATCATGAATGTGATTGGTGAGCCTGTTGACGAAGCTGGCCCGATCAAAACCAAATTACGGGCTTCTATTCATAAAGAAGCGCCTGCCTTTAAAGATCAAGCGACAGAATCCGAAGTTCTAGCAACCGGTATTAAAGTGATCGATTTGCTCTGCCCTTACGTTAAAGGTGGTAAAATTGGCCTGTTCGGCGGTGCCGGTGTTGGTAAAACTGTTTTGATCATGGAATTGATCAACAATATTGCCAAAGCTTATGGTGGTTACTCTGTGTTTGCCGGTGTTGGCGAACGTACCCGTGAAGGCAATGACCTTTACTGGGAAATGATCGAATCCAAAGTGAACGTCGAAGGCGGCGGCGGCGATAGCCGATGTACCCTCGTGTACGGACAAATGAATGAGCCTCCGGGTGCGCGTGCGCGTGTCGCCTTGACCGGTCTTTCACAAGCCGAATATTTCCGTGATGAAGAAGGCAAAGACGTTTTGTTCTTCGTGGATAACATCTTCCGCTTTACTCAAGCCGGTTCCGAAGTGTCCGCGCTTCTTGGACGTATTCCGTCCGCTGTGGGCTACCAACCTACATTGGCCACTGAAATGGGCCAAATGCAGGAACGGATTACTTCAACCCACAAAGGGTCGATTACCTCTGTGCAGGCGATTTATGTGCCAGCCGATGACTTGACCGATCCGGCCCCTGCGACATCCTTTGCCCATTTGGACGCGACGACCGTTTTGAACCGTGCGATTTCCGAAAAAGGTATCTATCCTGCGGTTGACCCGCTCGATTCCACATCACGTATTCTTGAGCCACGGGTTGTTGGTGAAGAGCATTATCAAGTGGCCCGTATGGTGCAAGAAATTCTGCAAAAATACAAATCTTTGCAAGATATCATTGCCATTCTGGGTATGGACGAGCTGTCCGAAGAAGATAAATTGGTTGTGGCCCGTGCGCGTAAAGTTGAGAAGTTTTTGTCTCAGCCTTTCCACGTTGCTGAAATCTTTACCGGCATGCCGGGCTTGCTTGTTGATCTGAAAGACACTGTGAAGTCGTTTAAAGGTCTGTGCGAAGGCGAATATGATCACCTTCCAGAACAAGCATTCTACATGGTTGGCGGCATTGACGAAGTGGTTGCCAAAGCCGAAAAAATGGCTGCTGACGCGGCTTAAGGATGAGCGGGATGCTCGATATCAAGGACTGTATCAATGATATATGTCCTTGGTCGGGCGATCCGGTCAGTGCGGATAGCCTGACACTTTACAAAGGCCAAGTGGTTGGATTTTGTAATAGGGGATGTCGGGATAAGTTTGAAAAAGCGGCTTCAATGTTCGAGGCGAAGCTAAGGTAGCGTAAAATGGCAGATAAATTGCAATTTTCATTAGTATCCCCTGAGGCCGAATTGTTTTCCGGTCTTGTCGATCAGGTTGACGTGCCGGGTACAGAGGGCGATTTCGGCGTATTACCCGATCACGCGCCCTTCATGGCCGCGATCCGCACAGGTGCGATCACCGTGTTCAATGATGGCGTTGAAACCAAATATATGATTCAGGGCGGGTTTGCCGATGTGATGCCAAGTGGCCTGACCATTCTGGCCGAACAATGCACACCACTTAGCGATCTAAGTGCCGAGGCTCTGGCCGAAGATATAACCAAGGCCGAACAGGCTTTGGCAGCGGCCGAAGGTGATGACAGCCTTGACGCCGCCCAACATCTTGACGGTCTGAAACTGGTTCAAGGAACGCTTTAAAAATTCCGGTCATAATCTTGACAAAATATAAGATATAAACGGGTCATGTTTACGCAGGCCCGTTTTTTTCGTTTTATATACTACCTTATTGTTCTCGCAGGGCTTTGCCTTGTTTATGGGTTTTTTATCGAGCCGAAAACACTGGCCATTCGCCATGTCAATATTCACTCCAGCCATTGGGAGGGGCCTGCGCTTAAGATTGGCTTGATCGCAGATATCCATATTGGCGGACAGCATGTGAACGTAAACCGTGTTGCAAAAATCGTGACACATATGAACGCGCTTTCGCCCGACATTGTTTTGTTGGCAGGCGATTATGTAAACGGGCATAAGCCTATGGGCGCGCATTCAGATGCATTTAACGCGTCTATACAATCGGGTCTTCATAATTTGGGAAATTTGCAGGCCCCCCTCGGCGTGTATGCGGTGCTGGGTAACCATGATGCGTGGTATGCGGGGACGCAAATCACAGAGGCTTTGCAAAGGGCAGGGATCAAGGTGCTGGACAATCAACAGCAAAATATCACGGATAAAAATACCAATTTATGCCTGATAGGCCTCGCAGATTCTAATACAGGTGTGCGGGACACAAGTGTATTTAAACACTGCCCTATAGGGCAAAACATGATTGTCTTTATGCACTCCCCCGATAGTTTTAATCTGATGCGTTCCGATACGGTTCTCGCGCTTGCGGGGCATACACATGGCGGCCAGATTAATATCCCTATACTTGGCCGTCGCGTCACCTCAACCAAGCTTGGTCAAAAATACGCCTATGGGAAAGCTGTATGGCAAGGTATTCCGGTATTTATAACGGCGGGGATTGGTACGTCCATTCTGCCTGCACGCTTTCGCGCTCGCCCCGAAATCGTCGTAATCACTCTGTCGGGGCCACAACCACAGGCGTTGACCGCACGGCCCAGATGAAGACCAGTAATGCGATTGCGACCAGAATGCCTGCGAAAAGGAAGGGCGCGCCGGGAAAATAAATATCTGCTTCTGTGTCTGCATATTTATGAAACAGGCGGGTCATAAGCAAAGGGCTTGCCAGCATGGCGATGCTGCTGATAGAGCCAATCGCCCCTTGTAATTCTCCTTGCGCGTCCTCCGCCACACGCACAGACATCAGGTTTTGGATCGCAGGGCCAGCTAAGCCGCCAAGAGCCGCCGGGACGAGCCAGAGATAGAGTATAGCCCCGCTTGCCGCCATGCTCAGCCCGACAAATGCAGCCACATTCATCAGCGTACCGATAATGGCGCATTGTACCAGGCCAAGTTTAGGGATCGCAATACGGATGAGATAGCCTTGCACAAATGCGGACGCCACCCCGAAGAAAGCCAGCGACATGCCGACATCACGCGGACTCCATTGATAAGCCTGTTTCGTGAAAAAGGCGAAACAGCTAGGATAGGCAAAATGTGCAAACGAAAACAGAAACATGACAATGAGGAACCCGCCAAGTTGGGGTAGGGCCAACACGGATTTGAGCGTGCCGAACGGGTTGGCCCGTCGCCAGCTAAAAGGTCGTCTTTTGTCAATTTTCAAAGTCTCCGGCAAGAAGAAATATCCATATGCCACGTTAAGCAAGGAAAACCCCGCCGCCGCATAGAACGGGACGCGGGGGCCAAGCTCGCCCAAAAGCCCACCAATGACCGGCCCCAGAACAAAGCCGATCCCGAAGGCCGCCCCAATCATGCCAAAGTTTTGGGCCCGTTTTTCGGGCGGCGATATGTCGGCAATATAAGCGTTTGCAGTTGAATATATCGCCCCGGTCGCGCCAGAGATAATCCGCCCGATATAAAGAATACCAATGGTCGGTGCCCAGCCCATCAATAAATAATCAAGCCCGAGGGCAAACAGGGACAGGAGCATGATTTTGCGGCGCCCATGCGCATCCGATAACCCGCCAATGATCGGCATGAACACGAATTGCATAAGCGCATAGGTGAAGGTCAACCAGCCCCCGTGTAGAGCCGCCTCGTTCAACGGTTGTCCCGTCAACTCCATCAGTAAATCCGGCAAGACGGGCATAATAATACCCAGACCTATCGCATCAATAGCGACAGCTATAACGATAAAAATCAGCGCATTATGTCCGACGGATTTACTCATCACTTTACTTTTCAAATATGGAAAATTCTGCCCCAACCCGTTCATAAACACTTCGCTTGAACGGCACAATCAGTTTTACGGCCTGTGTCAGACTATCCCAGCGCCAGTCTGAAAATTCGATCTCGTTGTGCACCGTCAAATCAATTTGTGCGTCCTGGCCAATAAAGCGAAACGCAAACCATCTTTGTTTCTGGCCGCGCCATTGCCGCGCCATACGACTGTTTTTCAAATTCGCAGGGAAGTCATAATGCAGCCAGTCCTCTATTTCCCCTAAGGGTGTGATTAACTGGGGGGCGATGCCCGTTTCTTCTTCCAACTCGCGTATGGCCGCGTCTTTCGCCGTCTCCCCCGCGTCAATACCCCCTTGGGGCAATTGCCATATATAGGGGCCAGACGCATTTTTACGCCGCCCTAAAAACACTTGGCCGCGTGGGTTGAACAAAGCAATCCCGGCAGCAGGCCTATAAAGAGTTGGAGCATTTTGCATTAGAGATTTGTTTTCAGGGCGTATGAGACAGGGGCAAGTTCAGTATTGGCCGGTTTGGTGGCCAGCCAGTCTTTAACGCCGTCAATCGTGCCGCCGTAAGAAAACCCCATACCGATAGGGACAGGGCTGGCCTTTTGGGCCGTCATCTCGCTTATGGAGAGGCGTACATCTTCACGGGTGCGGGTCGTCTCGTCAAGGAACTGGTTGGCGGTTACGATAGGCAATGCATATTTTCGGCCCAGTTGTTGAATGCGGGCCCCTTTGCCGCCGCCGTCATAGATAAATCCAAGCCCTGCATTTTTAATATGTTCGACAATGGGTTTTAGAGATTTCTCATTATTGACTAAAACCTCGCCTCCATAATTGGTCAGGGCAAAATAGCCCTCTGCCCGACTGAGCAAGTAATCCAGATTGCGGATATTGGCACTGTCCAGAGCGGTTGTGGCGAGCGTGTAACGGGCATCCGGGGCTGTCGCGTCAAACCCGGCACTTTCCATCGGGAGCTCAATCAAGGCCTCGTGACCTTTGGCGCGCGCCCGATCAATCCAGCTTTGCAAATTGGGGGTCAGGGCCGCAAATGCGAGGCTAACCTCGCCGGGCAACTCATCAATAGCGCGCTGGGTGAGCGCCTGATTGACACCTAGACCACCGATAATGATCGAGGTGTAGGATTTGCCGACGATGGGGGTAAAGGGCTTGGCGTAGCTGTTCAGAACCGTACGTCCATTGGCTGCGATCATCGGCATGCGCCCGAAAGGCGACATACGGGTCAGACCTTGTATTGGTGCACGGATCAAGGGCGACGCCAGGGGGGTGTCTGCATTTCCGCGGACGGGTTGCCCGTCAATGAGTATAATTTTCGGGCCGGTTACATCCGCCAATGCTTCGATAATTGATGACCTTGATCGTGTATTTGCAGTTAAGCTGGTCTGGTTTGTTTCGACCCCGCCCAACAATTCCACACTGTCTGTAGGGTTTACATCAAGGGGGATATTGTCGTCTTTTAGCAAATCGGGCAGGGGCTGGGGCTGCGTAACATTCGCCGCTTGCGGCGTTTGATACGGAGAAAGCGCAAATTCCGGGTCGGCATTTGCCGCTACATTCACCCGCTTCCCGACGATTTGTAGCCACGTAAATGTGGACAGGCCAATCAGGGCTAGCAATAAGAGGGCACTAAATCCGTGTTTGCGTACAGATGTCAGTTTTTGGGTTTTTCGGTGCACACTCTTTGTCATGCTTTTGCATATCCCGTGCCACATCCAAACGCAACCCGAACACTCTGTAGTTGGTGTGAAAAGAGGGTCTTCAGTCGTTGAAAGCGTGCTGCAAACGGCTCTTGAAATCCTCGGCTTTCAAGACTTCGACGGCACGGTGGAGTTGGTAGTCTTGGTCGCTGGCCCAATCTTCGGGCGGGTATTCATGCTCAACATCTTTGTGCGTCTTCGGGTTGCCTTCCGTTTCCAATATGATTGCATCCAAAGAATTGGCGAGACTGGATTCGCGAAACGTAATGCGGTTTTGGCCAGTGTCGGGGAAAGCTTCAACCCAAATATCGGGGGTAATGCCAAGGCCCTGAATAGACCGCCCGGACGGGGTGAAATACCTATCTGTTGTTAGACGTAACGCGCCGTCTTTGCCGTTATTAAGTGGATAGACCGATTGTACGGACCCTTTGCCAAAGGATTGGGTGCCGACAATCAGGGCGCGCCCACGGTCTTGTAAGGCCCCTGCAACAATTTCGGATGCAGATGCCGAGGTGCCGCTTATGAGCACCACCACAGGTACACCCGCCAGTTTTTCGCCCCGTTCGGCGTGATAACGATCATTATCTGCTGCACGTCGTCCGCGCACAGACAACACTTCACCACCATCCAGAAAATAACTGCTCACCGCGACACTTTGGGTCAAAAGCCCGCCGCCATTACCGCGTAAATCCAAAACAAGCCCAGGAAGTTTTCCGCCGTGCTCGGCCTCTAGAATATCGATAGCTTCACCCAAATCACGGGCTACATTCGCATTGTTAAAGGTCTCCAGATAGATATACCCCATGCCTTCGAACATGCGGTTGCGGACGGCCCGACCCTGAACCACTTCGCGCACAACGATAATATCGCGTGGCTCATCTTCTGCGGTTTTGACTGTAATTGTGATCGGGTCTCCGGCCAAACCGCGCATTTTTTCGACGGCTTCGCTTAAATCCTTGTCCTTTATGCTGACGCCCTCGACATGGGTGATAAGATCACCGGCTTTTATACCTGAGCGTGCCGCAGGCGCGCCTTTATTGGCGTAACCAACAAGGATAAACCCGTCTTGCATGCTGACCTCGATTCCAAGGCCGCCATATTCCCGACGTGAAATTTCTTGCTGTCTTTCAAAGTCTTTCGGAGGCGAGTAATGAGAGTGAGGATCTAAAGACCGGAGCGCCCCGTTTAAGGCATCTGCAACGAGATCGGCCGGATCAACATCCTCTATATACTCATCTTGTACACGACTGAGCACGTCCGCAAAAATGACCAATTGGTAATAGCTGTGCGCATTTTCGTTTGAATTTGGCTCTGCAAATGTGGCCGCAGACACACCAAGTGCCGCCCCGAGGGCGACAAGAGACGTGAATTTCATCAGTTTTTTTAAGGATGCACCCAAGGTTTTATTCCTAGCTTTTGGCTTCGGCAAGCAGGGTCTTATACGTGCCATTTTTCAAAATTTCGACAGCCCGTTTAAGCTGGAAATCATCTTCAACATCAAAATCCTCAGGGGGATATTCCACAACCATCTCGGATGTGTCTTCGGCGGCTTCCATTTCTGCCTGCTCGTTTTTAATCGCATTGGGCAAATCGGATTCGGATATCTGGCCTTCATTGCCTTTGCCATCATCATGCACTTTGGAAATTGCAACATCGGGTGTGATACCCGTCCCCTGAATGGACCGGCCTGCCGGTGTGTAATAGCGTGCAGTGGTAAGACGCAAAGCACCATCCCGGCCATTGCGTAACGGTACAACAGATTGCACAGACCCTTTACCAAAGGACGTCATGCCAACGATCAGCGCCCGGTTTCTGTCTTGGAGGGCGCCGGCAACGATTTCAGACGCAGACGCTGCTGCCCCATTGATTAAGACGACAACAGGTACACCTTTCAACAACTGGCCGCGTTTGGCATTATAGTGCTCGGTATCATTCTCGTGGCGACCACGTGTGGAGACAACTTCACCGCCGTTCAAAAATGCACTGCTGACCTTTATGGACTGGTCAAGCAAGCCGCCGGGGTTACCGCGTAAATCCAAAACAATGCCCGGGATTTTTCCACCAAATTCTTTCTTTAGGGCCTTGATGGCTTCACCAAGTGACCCGGCCGTTTTCTCGTTAAATTGTGAAATACGCAAATACCCGACCCCGTCCTCAACCCGGTGTCGTACAACAATCGGTTTGATGATTTCGCGGGTCATGGTGATATCCATCGGGTCTTCACCTCGCCGGATGACCGTGACGGTGATCGCTTCGCCGGGCTTGCCGCGCATGCGGTCAACCGCTTCGCTCAGGCCCAGCCCCAAAATACTTTCCCCGTCTATGGCTGTCAGATAATCTCCCGATAAAATACCGGCTTTTTTGGCAGGGGTTTCGTCGATAGGCGCAACCACTTTAACCACACCGTCTTCCATGGTTACTTCCATGCCCAACCCGCCATATTCGCCAGACGTAGAGATTTGCAAATCCGCAAACCGCTCGGGGTTTACATAGCTGGAATGGGGGTCGAGGCCCTGCAACATCCCGTTAATCGCGTCATCGATAAGCTCTGCATTGTCCACGGGGACAACATAATCATTACGGACACGCGCCAACACATCCGCGAACAGATCAAGTTGTTCAAACGTGCGTTCCTGCGTAGATTTTTCTACGGCGATCGCATGTTGGGACGTTGTGGAAAATGCAAATAATGCGCTGGCCGCAACAATGCCGACAGTTGGTAGTAAATACTTCATAGTGTCTCCGTGTCCTTCGCTCTTGTGAGCTTTATAAGGTCCCCTTTGTTATACTCTATCGCTCTAACATCCGTATTTCCAGTAATTTACGTGCCCGACAGATGAAAAAAGCGTCATATTTGTCGGCAATCTAGCGACCAATTATTAGCAAATTACTGTGCAAGTGCCGGGCCAATCCATGGTTTTGGGTCAATACTGGCTTTATTTTTACGAAATTCCATGAAAAGTTCGGGTTTTGCCCCTCTACGCACTGGCATGAGGCCAAGTGGTTCGCCAGCAGCAACATGTTCGCCGGCCGATGCAAATGTTTCGCCAAGGCCGGTGAGGATGATGAAATATCCGTTGCCAACGTATAAAATCACAACCGATTCATTGTTGAACGAGCCGGAAAAATCAACCCGGGCCGGGAAGGGCGCCACAACTTGCGCCCTTGATGCGGTCCGCAAACTTATGCCTTTCGCACGCCCCCCTTCGCTCAGCAGGGCACCAAACTTCCGCGAGAGCGTGCCGAGCACCGGCAGTGGTAATTTCCCGCGTGCATCCGCGAACCGCCCGGATCCGGCCGCCACAAACACGGGTGCCGGCGCTTTCCCCCGCTTGGGCTTAATGTGCGGGTTGGGGGGGAGGTTGCTGATTTTTGGTTTTAATCGTGGGGTAATCTCTTCAGCTTGTTCTTCAAACCGCGCAATGAGATCGCGTAAATCACGGGCTTCTGCAGCCAGTTTTTTGGCCTTTTGGGCTTGTGTTTCCCGGTCTTTACCGAGCTTGTTATTCAATGTGGACTTGTTGGAAATTATGGTTTTTATGCCTTTTAAACGCACATCAACTTCTTGGGCATGGGCGGTAATTTCGAGACGGTTATTGACCATGTTTTGGCGAAGGATATGCAATTCGACCAATTGCTGTTTTAAGGTTTCCGATTTTTTTTGTAAATCAAGGCTCAGAGAAGACAGTAAACTGGCGGCTCTTGCCGCGTCCAGCGCACTTTGAGAGTTGGCCAATAGAGAGGGAGCAGGGCGTCGTTCTATACGCTGCAAGGCGGCGAGCATATCGCTGAGAGCCAATCTGTCGCTCAGGATCAGAGCCGTCAACTTTGTCTCTTCACGCTCAAGTTCCGAAAGCCGCGCCTGTGCTTGATTCTGTGCCCTTTCATAGCCCCGGCTTTGTGCCGTTGCATTGACAAGATCGCGTTGTAGGCCTGATATTTCGTTCAAGATTTCGTCTTGTTGTTGCGAAAGGGCATTGGCCCTTTGCTCTGCTTCCTTTTGCTGTTCGGAGAGGGTATCGAGTTGCTTGGGATCAGTGGTTTGCGCAAACGCTGTGCGGCTCAATAAAACAATAAGTGCAAAGGAAAGTAAAAAGCGAACCATGCAACGAGCTTAGTCCGCTTTTCAAGATTTGTGTAGACCCTTCCCCATAAATTATGGGCAATAATGACGGGTGTGTTTTCCCAAACTTGTTTAGGCCAAGCTCGTTTGGGAATGTTTATTGGCGTACAGGCACAAACCCCGCCGTTTCAAGCATGCCAATAAGACTGTCCTTTCCAGCCAAATGCCCTAGACCAAAGGCCATAAAAATCGTACCGGTTTCTGCCTGCATCAATCGTTCAATTTCTTTGGCCCAGCTTGCGTTTCTCTGAACAACAAATGTGTCATAAATGAGCGGGCTTGACCATGAATTGGGTTTGCCGTGCAAAATCGCGCCAATTGTGTCGACATCACCATCCAGCCATGCTTTTGCAATGTGTGCCGATTGATCTGGTTTATCACGTAATTGGCGCGCCGTGTGGAGCAGCATGTTGACTTGTTCCTCTTGAGAGAGTTCTGACATCATGTTGAGTAGTTCTTCCGGTTCTTGCATATACCGAATTGTTTTGCCCTCGTCTTTAGCCTGTATGGCCAAGGCGGCTGTCGGCCCGCCAGATGCTAAATCATAGCCTTGTTGGGTAAGAGACATAACGCCTAGCTGTAAATTTGCCAGCCATGGTTTAAGAGCGTTTAAGGCAATAAGAGGTGCGCCCAAGCCGGTAGAGACCGCATTGATTTCTTCATGTTCAGCTTCGCTCAGTAAACTGTCTAACGCGCCGTTTAACGTGCTGCCATCTGTATAGAAGCCGAGACGCTGAACCATTGTTTGCATGTCAGGGCTCGTGTTGTCGACGTCCAGAATGACAATATGTGCCTGCGTAAATGCAGTGTTATACACGTCATTTTTCCAGGCTGTGCCGGGTTTTAAAATCGGAGCCAATCCAAATAAATGTATGATTGTATCTTCGTCTTGCAATGTCCAAAGTGCCGGACCCTCGGAAGCGGGCGGTTGATTTTGGATTGCGCTTGATTGATCGGCATTACATCCGGCAAGTACCAGTACGAGTATGAAGGATACAGTAAGTATGCTCCAAATTTTAGGCACAATTATCCTGTTGGCTGTGTTCACCATTTTTTTCTCCAGTTCTATTGATTAAAGTTAAATCATAACCTGTTTACATCAGGCAGATTTTTCGTTTGCGATCCGGTGGGAATAGGCTCTTGAAATTATCAAGGCGGCCATAAATCCGGCGACTAAAGCCCACAGAGCCATTTCCGGTTTTCCAAAGAAAGCCAAAGGAATTGCGGCGAGACTGCTCATAACAATACCGCGTCCATAAAACCGTTGGGTTTTCGCCCAAACCACCGGATCGGCCAAAGTCCACTGTGTGCGGAGGCCGCCGAGGCCATTTGGTTTAACGGTGCTGACATAGTTCCCAATGCTCATGAAAAAGGTGAGATTGATCGCAAACATCACATATTGCATTGCATCGCCTCCAATCACGCCATGAATTTTTAAGGGTAGCAATACTTGCACACATAAGAATAATAATGGGAAATAGAGGATTTTTATATTCGAAATCATTTTCGATTTTCCCGTTATCTGGGCGGGTTTTTTGTTCACTATGGAGACTGCATAAGCCGTCATGGCTGCACTAAAAATTGCCCACAAAAGAGGGGTCGTGACGATGCGGCGCGTCAGGGTCTGAATACCGTCAGCGGGTAGCGGGTATCCAATAAGTGAAAGTGTAATGCTGATCGCGGCCGTGAGAGCGATGATGGCAATCGCAAGATAAAGTGTGCGGTTCATGAGTGTTCCTCCTTGGTGGGCTCCGGGGTAGCCATTTGTGTTTGTGGGGATGTGATGCTTCCCCCCAATAAGCCCATCAACGCAGACATGGCTTCCTCGGCGACCGTGATATTCAAATGATAGATAATACTGACACCAGCTTTCTTCCCCTCGATCAAATCCGCATCTTTCAAACTCGCGAAATGCGTAGACATGGTCGGCTTGGAGACATCATAGGCTTCTGCCAGAGCACCAGCCGTCATCGGGCCATTTTGCAGACGCGCAATAATGTCGCGACGTATGGGATGGTTGAGGGCCTGTAATACGGTGTTTATTTTCATAATTTCTTATTTAGCCTACGGTCTAATTAGAGTCAAGGCTAAATAATGAATTGTCAGGTTTATAGCGTTTACCCGCTAATCTCTATGATAGGGACTTCCCGCCAGTATCGACAAAGCCCGATAGATTTGCTCAGCGATCATGACGCGCACAAGCTTGTGTGGCCATGTCTGGATGCCAAAGCTCCATTTAATCGTATTGGCGGGCAGGGCTGATGGCTCGAAACCATCTGCACCGCCAATAGCAATCGTCAATTGACGATGCCCGTCATCGCGCCAGCGGGCGATTTGTTTGGCCATTTGGCGTGAGGTGAGGGCTTTGCCGCGTTCATCCAAAATCACTACGATATCGGTCGGGTTTGTGCGCGAGAGAATAGTGTTTGTCTCGTCCGTACGCGATTTGGCCGAGCGTGTATCCACGGCGCTTTCGCTCACTTCGGTGATGCCGAGATTTCGGGAAATTCCGTTGGCGCGTTTAAGATAATCTGTAATCAATTCGCGTTCCGGCCCGGATTTAATCAGGCTTGCCGCGCGAATGGTGATTTTCATGTAAGAGGGGCGTCGTCACCAACTCTGGGTACAGACCACATTTTTTCCAATGCATAAAAATCGCGCACTTCAGGGCGGAAAAGATGCACGATCACATCACCAGCATCAATAAGAACCCAGTCACATTGCGTCATGCCTTCGACCCCGAGCTTGGGATGGCCAATTTCTTTCAATCCACGCAAAATATAGTCGGCCAAAGCACTGACATGCCGGTTGGAGCGGCCAGAGGCCACGATCATATAATCGGCAATTGAGGATTTACCTTCAAGATCGATTTTTACAATGTCTTCCGCGCTTTGGGTTTCGAGAATGTCGAGAATGTGGGCTGCGATTGTATCAGCGTCTATGCCGCTCTTTGCGGATTTTCGCGTGCCTTGAGGCGCTTTGATTTCGGTACTCAGTGTCTTACTCCATTAATAGACGCGGCTTATGGTATAGCACGAATTGGAAGTCAAGGCTATGCTCCTTTTGCGCGCAGCGCGCTCGAGGACAAATTATTGAGCGGCGGGGTCAGATATGTCCACGCTGGCGCTTTATGCCAGACAAGTGTATGGGCTTGGCCTTCGGGGATACGTGCATAATTATACATGCGCGCTGCCTGGCTCAGGCGGGCTTTCAAGGTGTCTGACGGGTTTTGGCCGGGCCTTGCAATGACGGCGATGGGCACGCTTTCCATAATTTCGCGCCAGTTTTTCCATTGTGGGAGCTGTCTTAAATTATCGGCTCCCATCAGGAAGACAAATTGGTGTTGTGGCCAGCGCCTCTTGGCCCTGCGCAAGGTCTCAACTGTATATTGTGTCCCGAAGTCCTGCTCCATATGGCTAATGTGCATACGCGGCGGCAAGCCTAGGGCGCGTACACTCGCGACACGTTCCTCATAAGGTGGTTGCTCCGGTTTAAGCGGGTTTTGCGGACTGACCATCCACCAGATTTGATCCAGACCCAACTGTTGCAATCCGCAATTGGCGACATGTAAATGACCGGCATGGGCCGGATTGAAAGACCCGCCAAACAGGCCGATACTCATACATGTGTTCAAATGGGGTGCCGTCATGGACGTATTTGTCCTGTCCCCAATACATGGTATTTGTAGCTGGTCAGATGTTGCGCACCCACGGGGCCACGTGCATGCAGACGACCGGTCGCGATACCGATCTCTGCCCCGAACCCGAACTCGCCCCCGTCGGCAAATTGGGTTGAGGTATTGTGCATGACAATTGCGGAATCGACTTGGGCCAGAAAACGCTGTGCAATACTTTCATTGCCGGTGACAATCGCGTCCGTATGACCGCTGCCAAACTGGGCAATATGATCCAAAGCTTCGTCAAGGTTTGCAACGACTTTAATGTTCAAAATGGCGTCTGAGTATTCGGTTTCGAAATCTGTCTGACTTGCCAAAGCAATTCCGGGCAGGAGGGCCTGTGCTTTGCTATCGCCCTTCAGGACACAGCCGGCCGCCTGTAGAGCTTCGGCCAGTTTGGGTAAATAATGAGCAACATCCTGATCGATCAATAATGTCTCGGTCGCCCCGCAAATACCTGTACGTCGCATCTTGGCATTGACGATAATATCAAGCGCCATGTCGGGGTTTGCATCCGTATGCACATAGGTGTGATTGCGACCTTCAAGATGGGAAAGCACCGGCACCCGCGCGTCTTTTTGTACCCGCCCGACAAGGCCTTTGCCGCCGCGCGGTATAATCAGATCAATATTACCATGAAGTCCCGCCAGCATATAGCCAACCGCCGCCCGATCCGTCGTATTGACATACTGAACGCAGCTTTCGGGCAGACCGGTTTCGACCAGCGCGGCTATGATGGATTTATGGATCGCCATATTGGAATGCACAGCTTCTGAGCCGCCACGTAAAATACAGGCATTACCGGATTTAAGACACAAGGAGGCCGCATCTGCGGTCACGTTGGGGCGACTTTCATAGATCATGCCGATCACCCCGAGGGGTGTACGGACTTTGACAAAGGTAAGTCCGCTCGGTTGGGTCCAGCGCTCGTCCTCACTGCCGACAGGATCGGGCAACTGGGCAACAGCCTCCAACCCTTGCGCCATTGCTTCGACACGTTCAGGGCTAAGCTGTAACCGGTCAAGCATGGCCGCACTTAAGCCTTTGGCCTTGCCGCCTTCCATATCTTTCGCATTGGCAGACAAGATCGCGTCCATATCGGCTCGCACATGTTTGGCCATCGCGCAAATAGCCTCGGTACGTTGCTCGGAGCTAGCGAGGCGCAGCGTATTCGCCGCCTCACGGGCATTGACGCCGAGCTGTTGTAGCGCTGGTTCCAAATTTTCGAATGTAATGTCCATACTCATGTGCTTAGAACCATATTGTCGCGGTGGATAAAAGGTGTGCCACTATCATAGCCAAGGACTTTCGCAATGTCTTTGGATTTCAAGCCTTTGATATGAGCGGCTTCGAGAACTGAATAGCCGGTGAGGCCCCGTCCGATTTCGTGGCCGTGCTCGTCGTGGATCAGCACTGCATCACCTTTCTCGAACTGACCCTCTACGGCCCGTACACCGGCGCTCAACAGGCTACTGCCTGAACGGAGCGCCCGTATGGCGCCAGCGTCGATGATCAAAGTGCCTTTGGGCTGTAAACTTCCCGCAATCCACTGCTTACGCGCCGCCTGTGTGTTGGTTTTGGCACTAAACCAGCTGGCTTTGGCGCTTGCCGCATCAAGCACGCTCAGGGGGCGTTCATGACAGCCCTTGGTGATCACAAGTGTACAGCCTGCCTCTGTAGCAATCTTGGCGGCCTGTAATTTCGTTGCCATACCGCCACTACCTGTACCGCGTGCGCTATTGGCATTGCCGCCCATCGCCATAATCTCCGGGGTAAGCTCTGTAATCGTCGGGATATGGTGTGCATCATCATTCTGCGATGGGTCTTTATCGTAGAGGCCATCAATATCAGACAGCAGAATGAGCAGATCCGCCTCGACCATTTGTGCCACTCTGGCCGCGAGCCGGTCATTATCGCCATAGCGGATTTCATCCGTGGCAACCGTATCATTTTCATTGATGATCGGGATGGCGCCCAAAGACAATAAGGTGGCAAGGGTCGCCTTGGCATTAATCCAGCGTCGACGGTTTTCCGTATCATTCAGGGTCAGTAACGCTTGCGCCGTCACAAGCCCGTGAGGGCTCAGTACAGCCTCATAGGCTTGGGTCAGCAGGGCTTGCCCTGCGGCGGCGCAAGCCTGTTTCTGTGCCAAGCTAAGCGCTCCTGTGCCCAAAACAAGCCGTTCGCGGCCAAGCGCAATCGCGCCAGAAGATACAATGAGAATTTGGGTGCCTGACGCTGCAAATTCGGCAATATCGAGCGCGAGGCCCTGCAGCCAGTCCTGATTGATCCGGCCTGTATGCTCATCTACGAGGAGGGAGGAGCCGATCTTAAGTATGATCCGCGAATATGTACTTAAGGATGCCATGTATCGCTTTCAGGCTCCAATCCTTTGTCTTCGCGTTCTTTGGCTTTGCGCAGAGCCGTGCGTTCTATTTTTTCCTGCACACGGCGGGCTTTCACATAGTCATACACTTCTGACAAAATCGGTTTTATCCCCATGCCGGAAACACCGGACATGGTAAAGACCTTGTGCCCGCAGGCCGTTTCCAGCTCTGCTTTATGTTTCTCGATCGTGGCCTCATCAAGTGCGTCACATTTGTTCAGCACCACAATTTCCGGTTTCTCCAGAAATTGTTTGTCATACTGCACCAACTCGTTGCGAATAGTGGTGTAGGCTTGACCGGGATTTTCGTCCGTGCCGTCGACCAGATGTAATACGGCCGCACAGCGTTCTGCGTGACCTAAAAAACGGTGACCCAAACCGGCCCCGTCTGCCGCCCCTTCGATCAGGCCCGGCAAATCCGCCATAACAAACCGCTCTGCGGCTCCCAACTCAACCACACCCAAATGCGGACGTAATGTGGTGAACGGATAATCCGCAGTTTTAGGCCGTGCTGCCGTAATGGCAGACAGCAAAGTCGATTTTCCTGCATTGGGTAGGCCGATTAACCCTGCGTCAGCGATCAATTTCAACCGCAACCATATCCAGCGTTCTTCTCCCTCTTCGCCGGGATTGGCACGACGTGGGGCTTGATTGGTCGGAGATTTAAACCGCACATTCCCCCAGCCGCCATTGCCGCCCTTGGCCAGCAATGCTTTTTGGCCCGGCTCTATAAGATCGATGAGAAGATGTTCGCCGGTTTCGTCAAATATTTGGGTGCCGACAGGCACTTGGATGATGATATCTTCGCCTGACGCGCCCGTCCGGTCGCGCCCCATACCATGATTGCCGGTGCCGGCATTGAAATGCTGCTTATAGCGGTAGTCGATCAGTGTATTGAGGTCTTCATTGACCACAGCCCACACATCACCCCCCTTGCCACCATCGCCGCCATTCGGGCCACCAAAGGCAATAGATTTTTCGCGGCGGAAACTGACGCAGCCTGCGCCGCCATTACCGGAGTGGACATAGATTTTTACTTGATCCAGAAATTTCATGAATTTACCTGTTTTTGTTCCTTGCCCTGTTCGTGCATGTTCATGGCGGTTTTGCGATGTAAACGCAATTCAATTCCTTTCGCCCGCGCGCCGCGGCCAATTGAATATAAATTGCTGGTTTCGTTTTTGGAGACGAAGCCCAGTTTTTCCAATACCCGCCCGGATGCCGGATTGTCTGCATAATAGCCCGCATCGACATAGGGAAGGGGGAAGGCCTTAAAAGTTTCTGCAATTAAGACCTTGGCCGCTTCGGTAATATAGCCTTTGCCCCAATAGGGCTTGCCGATCCAATAGCCGATTTCTTTGTCACCAACCTTGTTTTCGAACAATCCCATAACGCCGATCATATTGGTGCCGTCGTCAGTGATGATATAATCGTGCGAAATCCCGCGTTGCCAATCGGCCTGTTGGCGCAAAACCCAAAACTCGGCGCTCAGGCTCAAAAAAGGATAGGGGAGAGAGGCCGTCATACGCACAATCTCCTTCTCGTTGAGGAGTTTGGCCATAATGGGCGCATCGCTAAGCTTGGGTTGGCGAAGAACCAGTCTGTCTGTGGTGAGGGTTTCACGCATGTCAGGCTCCTAAACGAAGAAAGGGAAGATGGCGATCCATCTTCCCTTTTTAAATTCAGGTTTAAATCGCCAGAGTGTGGCGAAATATAAATCGCCTATATTATGCTTCTGCGGGCATCACAGATACGAATGTGCGTTTGTTGCGCTTCGTCGTAAATGCCACACGGCCTTCGGATTTTGCATAGAGGGTGTGATCCTTACCCATGCCTACATTTTCGCCCGGATAGAACTTGGTTCCGCGCTGGCGAATAATAATGTTGCCTGGAATGACGGCTTGTCCGCCGGATTTTTTAACGCCAAGACGGCGGCCAGCACTGTCGCGGCCGTTGTTGGATGAACCACCTGCTTTTTTATGTGCCATGTCTGATCTCCATAATAGGCCCTCATATAAGAGGGTAGGGTAAATAGTGAAGCCCGTGAAGGCTCGAATTGTGTTAGGCTTTGATCGCTGTGATCTTGATCACAGTTTCATGCTGACGATGGCCTTTTTTACGACGATAGTTCTGACGGCGTTTCTTTTTGAAAACCAGAACTTTATTGCCTTTGCGTTGCTCAAGCACTTCACCGCTAACCTTGGCACCTTCAACTGTTGGCGCGCCGATTTTAACGTCCGCGTCCTTGCCACACATCAGTACGGTGTCAAAAGTGACGGTCTTGCCTGCTTCTGCGTCCAGCTTCTCAACAATGATAATGTCGTCTTTAACGACTTTATATTGTTTGCCGCCTGTCTTGATGACTGCGAACATAATCTTATCCTTCTTATCGCGTACGTATCAAAGGCCCCAATCCCGTGGTCTGGGTGCCTTACGCCGCATTCAAATCTGAAATTCCAGAGCCCATCAAAACGACGAACCCATAGAGAGCCGGAAATATACGAAAAAAGTTCCCAGAGTCAACGAAGGAATTGCATACTTGCTGAATATTATTTTCACCGGTGTTTTGGTGGTTTTAACGAATGCTCTCTGGTGGCCTTCTTGTTGGCCCCCGGTTGTCCTGGTCTAATGAAAAACCCCGCACCAAGGGCGCGGGGTTTTAAAATGAGTGTGCGTAAATTCTAAGCTCTAAACTTCGAGGTTTTAAACCTGGTTAATTGTCTACGCGGCCAATGATGATACCGGCAGTATCAATGATGTTGCCATTGGCATCCACCCGGCCGATGATGACGCCTGATGCATCTACAACTTCTCCGTTCGTGCGAACAGTAAATCCTGTGCTCGAGCTTGTCGTTGTAAACCCACCGGTTGTTGTTGAGCTGCTAGAGCTGGAGCTACTAGAACTAGAGCTGCCGGAGATGACACGGGCATTGTTCCCAAATGAACCGGTAGAGAACTGGCTATTGTCAACAATGATATTGCCAAGAGCGTCCACAATATTACCATTTGCATCCAAGCGACCAATAATGACGCCATTTGCATCTGTGGCCACACCATTTGCATCCACCGTATAGCTCATACTCGTGGCTGATGATGATGTTGAGCTATTAAAGCCGTTTGATGTGGTCGTGATCCGGCCAATAACATTGCCGTTAAGATCAACAATGGTGCCGTTTGAACCAAACCGCCCTATGACAGCGCCGTTAGAGCTCAGAATTTGGCCATTGCGACCAACAGTATAGCTTCCCGACGTGGTCGTGATGATCGTACCGATTGTATAGCCACCATAAGAGCTGGTTGCATAGCCGCCAGCACCTGTGCCGCTGACCAGTGTACGCCAGTTAACACCAAGGGCATCTACTGTATCCAGGGTCAAACCGCCTGTGGACATGCTTTGGCGGATCTGGAACTGCTCAACCGCGCTATAGGTAGCCTGTCCAAGTCGACCATCAATGGCACCGGAGTAGAACCCGCGGGATTGTAGCTCGGTCTGGATCGCAGAGATGACGGCTGTGTTGGCATTCGCCTCACAAAGAACCTGACGCCATTCAGCCTTCTCCTGCGTGATTTGGGTGCGTTTCTCAATCGTGCCCAAATCAGCCGGGATCGCAATCCGCTCAATACGGGCCGCGGTAACCAGTCTCTGAACCGAGATTGTGTCGTAACGTGCCGGAATTTCGCGGCGTTCCGTGTGGGCAGCCACATCAACTACACGGCGTGTAACTTGACGTGTGACCGCAGGAATAACGTGCTCAAGCGTTGTCGCGGCCGTTTGGACAACACGACGGGTGACCTGACGTGTTATGGCCGGAATGACACGCTCTTGCGTACTTGCCGGTGTTTTAATGACGCGACGTGTTTCCACTTTGGTGATGGCCGGAATGGCACGTTGCTGTGCGCTCGCCGGTGTTTTGACCACACGACGGGTGATTTGCTTGGTGATCGCCGGAATGACGCGTTCTTGTGTACTCGCCGGTGTTTGAACCACGCGGCGGGTGACTTGTTTGGTCACAGCCGGAATAACCCGTTCAACCGTATGCGCAGCCTCTTTAATCACGCGACGTGTTTCTAATTTGGTGATCGCCGGGATGACACGTTCTTGTGTACTCGCCGGGGTTCTCACCACACGACGTGTGACTTGTTTGGTGATTGCCGGAATGACACGTTCTTGCGTGCTGGCTGGCGTTCTGACCACACGACGTGTTTCCACTTTGGTGATCTGCGGAATAACCCGCTCGGTTACCCGTGCTGGCGTTTCTACCACGCGGCGGGTCACTTGTTGGGTCACGGCCGGAATAACACGTTCAACCGTATGGGCTTCTTCTCTGATCACGCGGCGGGTTTCTTGCGTGGTGATCGCCGGAATGACACGTTCTTGTGTGGTCGCAGGGGTTCTGACAACCTGACGTGTGATTTGTTTGGTGATCGCCGCAATCGCGCGCTCCTCTGTACGTGCAGAGTTTCTGACCACACGATATGTTTCCACCTTCGTGATTGCCGGAATAACACGTTCTTGTGTGCTGGCAGGCGTTCTGACCACACGACGTGTGATCTGTTTGGTGATCGCCGGAATGACACGCTCTTGCGTACGCGCAGGGGTTCTGAGCACACGACGGGTTTCTTGCTTGGTGATTGCCGGAATGACACGTTCTTGTGTGCTGGCAGACGTTCTGACGACACGACGTGTGATTTGCTTGGTGACAGCTGGAACCACACGTTCAACCGTATGGGCCGCCTCGTTAATCACGCGACGTGTATCCACTTTCGTGATCGCCGGAATGACACGTTCCTGAGTGCTCGCCGCCGTTTTAACCACACGACGTGTGATTTGCTTGGTGATGGCCGGAATGACACGTTCAACCGTGTGGGCCGCGTCTTTAATGACACGGCGTGTTTCCAGTTTTGTGACCGCTGGAATGACGCGTTCTTGAGTACGCGCCGCCGTTTTCACGACACGACGTGTGATCTGTTTGGTAATCGCCGGAATGACACGTTCTTGCGTGCTGGCCGGGGTTCTGAGCACACGACGGGTCTCTTGCTTGGTGATCGCCGGAATGACACGTTCTTGTGTGCTGGCAGACGTTCTGATGACACGACGTGTAATTTGTTTGGTAATCGCCGGAACCACACGTTCAACCGTGTGAGCCGCCTCTTTAATGACACGACGGCTTTCCATTTTGGTGATCGCCGGAATGGCACGCTTCTGGGTGCTTGCCGCAGTTTTAACCACACGACGTGTGATTTGCTTGGTGATCGCCGGAACCACACGTTCAACCGTGTGGGCCGCTTCTTTAATGACACGACGGCTTTCCATTTTGGTGATCGCCGGAATAACACGTTCCTCTGTACGCGCAGTTGTTCTCACAACACGACGGGTTATCTGTTCCATGACCGCCGGTATAATACGTTCTTGCGTGCGGGCCGGTGTTTTGATCACGCGACGTGCGCGCATTTTTGTGATGGCTGGAATAAGTTTTTCAACAGTAATGGCCGCCGTTTTCACGACGCGGCGTGCGACCCGTTTGGTCACTGCCGGAATAACACGTTCCGTTGTCCGCGCCGGCGTTGTAATGCGGCGACGTGTTTCCATTTTGGTCACAGCCGGGATGATGCGCTCTTGCGTACTTGCCGCAGTTTTGATCACGCGACGGGTGATTTGTTTGGTGATCGCCGGAATGACACGTTCAACCGTATGGGCCGCTTCCGTAATGACGCGGCGGCTTTCTAGTTTGGTGATCGCCGGAATAACCCGTTCTTGTGTACGGGCCGGTGTTTTGACCACACGACGTGATATCTGTTTGGTGATCGCCGGTGTGACCCGCTCCTGCGTTGTTGCAGGCGTTGTGACCACACGACGGGTTTCTACTTTGGTGATGGCCGGAATGACACGCTCTTGTGTGCTGGCCGTACGGTCAACAACGCGGCGTGTGATTTGCTTGGTCACGGCCGGAATGACACGTTCAACCGTGTGGGCCGCCTCTTTAATGACGCGGCGGGTTTCTTGTCTGATGATTGCCGGGATAACACGCTCTTGCGTGCTGGCCGGACGGTCAACGATGCGGCGTGTGATTTGCTTGGTGATCGCCGGTACAATGCGTTCAACCGTATGGGCGGCTTCTTTAATCACACGACGTGTTTCCACTTTCGTGATCGCCGGAATGACGCGCTCTTGCGTACGGGCCGGTGTTCTGACCACGCGGCGCGTGATTTGCTTGGTAATGGCCGCGACAGGACGTTCAACCGTGTGGGCCGCTGCTCTTATAACGCGGCGTGTTTCCACTTTAGTGATCGCTGGAATGACCCGCTCTTGCGTACGGGCTGGCGTGCTGACCACGCGACGGGTGACTTGTTTAGTAATCGCCGGAATGACCCGCTCTTGTGTACTTGCGCGCGCGCGCAGAACGCGGCGTGTTTCCACTCTTGTGACAGCCGGAACAATTTTTTCAACGGTTGAGGCCGGAGTTCTCACAATACGGCGAGAAATCTGCTTGGTCACAGCCGGGATAACCCGCTCAACGGTGCGCGCTGGCGCCGCGATACGACGACGTGTTTCTTGTCTGGTCACGGCCGGAATGACGCGTTCTTGCGTACTTGCTGCTGTTCTGACCACACGACGGGTGACTTGTTTGGTGATTGCTGGGATCACGCGTTCGCGTGTCGTCGCAGGCGTTATAACCACACGACGTGTTTCTACTTTCGTGATGGCCGGAATAACACGCTCTTGCGTACTTGCTGGACGATCAACCACACGACGTGTGATTTGCTTGGTCACGGCAGGGATGACACGTTCAACCGTGCGTGCCGGTGTTTTAATGCGGCGGCGGGTATCCATCTCGGTCACGGCCGGAATGACACGTTCTTGTGTGCTGGCCGGACGGTCAACGACGCGACGGGTAATTGTATTGGTTACGGCCGGAATAACGCGCTCAACCGTATGTGCCGCCTGATCAACGACACGGCGTGAGATTTGTTTGGTCACGGCAGGAATAACCCGCTCAACCACTTTTGCATTTTCTGTAATAACGCGTGTATTTACGTTGCCCATTTGTTGGCCATAGGTACCATTGCCAAGCGCACGTGATCCATTGCCCCGGCGATCCGCAGCTGCGGCTTCGGCTTGTGAAAGACCATCACGGTCATCAGCGCCATCACCATTATTATCAATAAAACCGACGATCTTCCCGTCCGCAGTGTATCCGGCGGTGATCAGTAAGTTTGACTGACGCGCTTCACTAAAGTGAATGAAACGGGCAGGGGAGCGAAGAACCCGGCGGGTAATTGTATTGGTCACGGCCGGAATAGCGATAGTTTCAGTCCTAGCAGCCGTTTCGACCACGCGACGTGTAATTTGTCTGGTGACGGCAGGGATCGCCCGCTCAACCGTCCGTGCGGCTGTTTTCACAACACGCTTGGTAATGGTTTTGTACTGGGCCGGAATTAACACACGACACAAAATCTCACCAGTTTGGTTCACGATCGTTTGTGTCGAGACAACCACTTGTTCTGACACGCCGTTAAAGACTGTAAACTGACGCGGTGTATTGGTGTTAAAGCGCCCTGATTGCTGAATTTGACCATAGTTGAGGGCTTGAGAGCCCGGTTTCCACTCTTCACGTGCCGGAGAGATCAAAACACGCTCGGTACGGGTTTGGTAGACGGCGGCAATAACTTCAATCTCGGTACGTGCAGGCTGTATAACAATCGTCTCTGTAACAGTACGATATGTTGTCGGAATAACACGAAGGTTTGTCGAGGCTTCCTGCGTAATAACAGTTTCCGTAACCGTATCGTAAATGGCCGGAATAACGATCATGTGCTCAACACTGTCCTGTGCAACATATGTCGTCGTGCTGTCACGGAAGCTGGCAGGCACCGTAACATACTCAACCGTTTGGGGTGTGAGTACAATCGTGTCGGTGACAGTTCTGTATGTTGCCGGAACTGTGACCAGTTCTGTCGACGCTTCTTGGGCAATAACTGTTTCGGTAACCGTTCTATAGCTTGCCGGTACAACAACCAGCTCGGTCGTCGCTTCGCGCACCACGATGGCTTCTTGATATGTTTCGTATGTGGCCGGGACCGTTTCATACGCGACGGTTTGCGGTGTCATAACGACGGTGTCCGTAACCGTTCTGAAACTTGCCGGAATGGTGACAAGTTCTGTCGAGGCTTCCTGAACAACAATTGTTTCGGACACAGTGTTATACTGGGCCGGGATGGTCACCAACTCTGTGGAGACTTCCTGAACAACAACGGTCTCGGTCACGGTCTCGAATGTCGCGGCAACAGCAACAAGTTCTGTTGAGGCTTCCTGAGCAATAATTGTTTCCTGATAGGTTTCATACCGGGCCGGGATCGTGTTGTACTCCACGCTTTGCGGGGTCACAATAACGGTCTCTGTAACGGTTTCAAACGTAGCCGGAATAGTGACCAACTCTGTTGTCGCTTCACGTACAACAATTGTCTCGGACACATTTTCATATGACGGCGGAATGGAAACCAGTTCTGTAGACGCTTCCTGAACAACAACCGTCTCGGTCACGTTTTGGAAAGTCGCCGGGATTGTCACCAACTCGGTGGAGGATTCTTGGACAACAATAGTGTCGCTAACCGTCTCGTATGTGGCGGGGACATTTACATATTCAATGCCGGCGGCCTGAACCAGTACGGTTTCCGTGACATTTTCAAATGTCGCCGGGATTGTCACTAACTCTGTGGAGGCTTCCTGAACGACAATAGTGTCGCTAACCGTCTCGTATGTGGCCGGAACTGTCACATAGTTCACGGTTTGTGGTGTGACGATAACGGTATCTGTAACCGTGTTGAAACTTGCCGGGATGGTTACCAGCTCTGTAGAGGCTTCTTGGGCAACGACTGTGTCTGTAACCGTTTCGTATGTCGCCGGAACCGTGACGTAATTCACGGTTTGCGGGGTCACGATGATGGTTTCCATAACATTTCTATATGTGGCTGCAACGGACACGAGCTCGCTAGACGCTTCTTGCACGACAATTGTTTCGCTGACGGTTTCGTACACTGGAGGTACGGTTACATATTCAATGCCTGCGGGCTGAACGACAACAGTATCTGTAACGGTTTCAAAAGTCGCTGGAATGGTTACCAGTTCAGTCGAGGCTTCTTGAACAACCACAACATCCTGAACCGTTTCGTATGTGGCCGCAACCATGACGTAATCTACGGTTTGAGGTGTAACAATAATGGTCTCGGTAACATTTTCAAATGTGGCCGGGATCGTGACCAGTTCTGTCGAAGCAGCTTGTACGACAATGCTCTCTTGGTAGCTTTCATATACGGCAGGAACCGTGACATAGTCTACGGTTTGTGGCGTCACAATAATCGGGTCTGTCACTGTTTCGAATGTGGCCGGGATCGTGACCAGCTCTGTTGAGGCAGCTTGAGAGATATATGATTCCTGTATGGTTTCATATACGGCAGGGATCACAATGTATTCAATGGTTCGCGGTGTAACTTCCACAGTTTCTACGACCGTTTCAAAGATCGCCGGGATTTGTATAAGCTCTATTGAAGCTTCCTGTACAATCACAACGTCCTGAACGGTTTCATATGTGGCCGGAACGGTAACATAGTCCATGCTTTGCGGGGTCACAACAATGGTTTCCGTAACATTTTCGAATGTGGCCGGGATTGTGATCAGATCTGTCGAGGCTTCTTGAACAACCACAACATCCTGAACGGTTTCGTATGTGGCCGGAACGGTAACATAACTCACGGTTTGCGGGGTTACGATAATGGTTTCCGTGACCGTTTCAAATGCGGCTGGGATGCTCACCAGTTCAGTTGAAGCTTCCTGCACGACAACTGTTTCGGTAACATTGCCGTAGATAGCCGGAATGCTGACATATTCAACTGAGGCTTCCTGAACGACAACGGTCTCTGTAACGTTTTCGAATGTCGCCGCAATCGTGACGAGCTCGGCAGAGGCTTCTTGAACAACCACGACGTCCTGAACCGTTTCATATGTGGCCGGAACCGTGACGTAGTCTACGGTTTGCGGGGTCACGATAATGGTTTCCGTAACCGTTGCGAATGTCGCCGGGATCGTCACTAGTTCGGTCGAAGCCTCTTGAACAATTACAACATCTTGAACCGTTTCGTATGTGGTCGGAATAGTAACATAATTTACGGTTTGTGGCGTCATAACGACTGTATCTGTAACCGTTTCAAATGTGGCCGGAATGGAGACCAACTCGGTGGAGGCCTCTTGAACAATAATCGTCTCTGTTTCATTTTCGTAAACGGCTGGGATATTGATATATTCAACAGATTCCGGCTGAACGATAACGGTTTCAGTTACGTTTTCAAATACGGGCGCAATACTCACAAGCTCGGTCGACGCTTCTTGCACGACGACAGTCTCTGAGACAGTTTCGAAGGTTGCGGGCAGGCTCAACAATTCTGTCGAAGCTTCTTGAACAACAATCGTTTCGGTAACAGATCCGAAAACAGCTGGAATGCTCACTAACTCTGTAGAAACTTCTTGTGTCACAATTGTATCTGTAACCGTTCCGAAAACAGCAGGAACACTCACATACTCAATTGTTTCCGGTGTCACAACGACGGTCTCTGTGACTGTGCCAAAGGTGGCTGGAATAGTGACAAGCTCTGTAGAGGCTTCTTGAACAATAATGGTTTCGGATACGGTCTCGTAAGCAGGCGGTACGCTCACCAGTTCCGTTGTCGCTTCTTGGGTAACAATGGTTTCGGATACATTTTCAAAAATAGCTGGAATGCTCACAAGCTCTGTGGAGGCTTCCTGAACCACAATCGTATCCGTGACGGTTTCATATGTTGCAGGTATCTGCTCATACGTAACAGAGCGGGGGGTCACAATAATGGTTTCAGTGACGGTGCCAAAAATAGCCGGGGTCGTCACCAGTTCTGTAGACGCTTCTTGTACGATGACGGTTTGGGTCACATTTTCGTAAACCGGGGGAATGGTTACGAGAGCTGTAGACGCTTCTTGGACAATGACGGTTTCACTTACATTTTCATAAACGGCCGGAACTGCAACATAATTAATTGATTGCGGTTGCACGATAATCGTTTCTGTGGCTGTGCCGTAGACAGCAGGGACAGTGACCAAATCCGTAGAGGCTTCTTGAACAACAACTGTTTGTGTAACATTTCTATACGTTGCTGGAACCGTGACCAGCTCAAAGCTGGCTTCTTGAACCAGAACTTGCTCGGTAACGGTTTCGTATGTTGCCGGGATTTTACGAAGCTCTTCTCCTGCTTCACGCAAGACAATTGTCTCTGTAGACGTCCGGTATTGTGCCGGCACAATAACCCGAGCGAAACATTCACCGGGGAGCGGATTACCTGGCGGTAAATCCTGCGCAATTGTCGTTGATGCGAAAGCGGCAGCGCATGCTGCCAATAGAAGTGTGCGTTTCATTATGGATCCCCCAAAAAACACCAAAATACAGATATCTGCATACATACAGAATCCCCACATCCTAACAAAAATTTAACATTTAAGCTAGGCGATAATACAGTTGCTAGTACATATTAGGGCATGGAATCAATCGCATTGTTACCTACAGGCGAAAAGGTAACCAGAAAGACGCTTCTGCGGCGTGGAGCATTTCGCGATCTCCACGGGTGTCACCATAGGCTTCAGCGATTTTATAGGGTGTATCCGCCATTTCTGACGCAATTTTAGCAGTTTTGCCCGCGCCCCAGCAATTAAGCCCGTCGATTTCGCCCGTTAACCTTCCGTTAACCACGTGAAGCTTTGTTGATAAAACATTGTGAATATTATGTGTTTTTGCCCAGCTCAGCAGATAGGGTTCGATAGAGGCCGAAACTATATAAAGCGTATATGGAGGTTTATTCTTCTGTTTTAGGGTTTCCAGTGCGTGTGGGCGAATCAATTTTGGAATAATTTCTTGAGCAAATTGATCGGCTTTGCTTTGCAGGGCGCTCGCATCCGCGCCTTTAAAAAATGTACGGATAACATGGACTTTCACAGCATTGCGATCAATAAATTTAAGCCCGTAGGCTATAAATATAGGAAGTAATTTCAGTATCTTAAGGGTCCAGAGCGGTGTGCCTGCCCAATACCGTAAAAACAGGGCAAATGTGTCTTGTGTGGTAATCGTGCCGTCAAAATCGAAAGCAATGATTTGTACCGGTTTGCGGGTTTTTTCTGGCGTGTGCATCTTCTTGGGCATGGATGTGTCTTGATTCCTTCAAAAGTGGGTCAAAAGCTCTTAAAAACGGGTCAATCGTACCAATTCGAGTGTTATTTTTGCGTTGTTTGGACTATACTCGGAACTGGGCGAATATATACACATAAATGGGGACGTTGATGATCGATTGGGAAGCGCTTGATAGCCATAAGTTTACGGATGAAAATGTTGCGGCCTCAACATTGGGCGCGACCACCCGTCTGAGCCCTCAAGAGCAGGCGGATATCAATCAAAATGCGGTCGGACTGGTGCGAAAAGCCCGTAAATTATCCGACGGTTCGGGCCATTTGCATAAAGGCATGATGGAGAGCTTCCTCGAAGAGTTTGGCCTCTCCAACAAGGAAGGTCTGGCTCTTATGTGTCTAGCCGAGAGCTTGTTGCGGGTGCCGGACGCCAAAACGGCAGACCGGCTGATTGCCGAGAAAATCTCGTCGGGAGACTGGGGCGAGCACAAAGGCCAATCCGAGAGCTGGCTGGTCAATGCGTCCACATGGGGCTTGATGTTGACCGGATCAATTGTTGAAGTTGACGAACGGGCCCGCAAAAACCTTGGCAGTTTCATGAAATCCATGACCAGACAAGTCGGCGAACCTGTCATCCGCGCCGCCATGATGCAGGCCATGCGCATTATGGGCGAACAATTTGTAGTTGGCCGGACAATAGAGGCCGCCGTGGAGCGGGCAAAAACGTTGGAGCCCGGAAAGAAGCCCGCCATTTGCTCCTTTGATATGTTGGGAGAGGGGGCCCGCACAGCTGCCGATGCCGAGCGCTATTTCAAAGCCTATTGGGACGCGATTGTCACTTTGGGCAAAACGCAGGACGTTCACGCGTCGCCTGCCTCGAAAAACGGAATTTCGGTCAAACTGTCGGCTCTACATGCGCGTTACGAAACCCGGAAAGAAGACCAGCTTATGGTCGAGCTTTACCCGAAAGTAAAAGCCCTCGCCATTGAAGCGGCCAAAGCCAATCTCAATTTCACTCTGGATGCAGAGGAGGCCGACCGGCTTGTCATCTCTTTGAAATTACTGGAAAAACTGGTCAATGAAGAGGCGTTAGATGAGTGGGAAGGCTTGGGGCTGGCCGTACAGGCTTACCAAAAACGCGGTGTTATGGTCTGTGAGAAACTGGCCGATTTGGCACGAGAATGTCGTGGCGGTAAAGGGCGGCGTCTCATGGTGCGCCTCGTCAAAGGGGCCTATTGGGATAGCGAGATCAAACATGCCCATATGAGCGGCCAGCCGGATTTTTCTGTGTGGACCCGTAAATCAACAACCGATTTAGCCTATCTGGCCTGTGCACGTACCCTACTTGATGCGGGCCAGTGGATTTACACGCAATTTGCTACCCATAATGCCCACACAGTTGCCGCAATCGAAGAAATGGTACGAGGCGGGCGCCGCCAAGGTGGCGGCGAACATTATGAGTTCCAACGTTTACACGGCATGGGCGACGCCCTCTATGCCGCCGTTTATGATAGCCCCGGCCATCCGGCCCCGTGCCGCGTCTATGCGCCGGTTGGTGCCCATGAAGACCTATTGCCGTATCTGGTACGCAGATTGCTGGAGAATGGGGCCAATACCTCCTTTGTGCATTCGTTTCTAGATGAGAGTGTGCCCGCAGAACAGGTCGCCAAGTCCCCGTTTTTAGATGGCCCACCTGTACGCCATGATAAAATCCCGTCTCCGCCGCGTCTCTACGGTGAGGCCCGTAAAAATTCACGCGGTCTGGATTTAACCCAAAGCGCTGTGCGCATAGACTTGGAAAACAGGGTCGCGAAGTTCAAGAAAATAACCGCAGGGCCAATTGTAAACGGCAAGACCATCAAAGGCACCGGCATTGGCAGAGGAGAAGGCGAAACCATCAGCGCACCCGCGAGCGGAACCGCTCTTGGCACATGCGTCTCGGCATCACCTGCAGATATGCAAACCGCCCACACATCTGCACTTAAGGCCTATCCCGAGTGGGATCGTCGAGGAGGGGTTGAGCGGGCCCATATTTTACGCAGCATGGCGGACGCGTTGGAGGCGAAAACCGAGGACTTTACCGCCTTGATGACATTGGAAGCCGGCAAATGCTTTGAAGATGGTGTCTCCGAAGTTCGTGAAGCCGTAGATTTCCTACGCTATTATGCCTGCGAGGCAGAACGTTTGTTCGGAGAACCCGAATGCCTGCCTGGCCCGGCAGGGGAAACCAATCATTTATCCCTGCGCGGACGCGGCGTTTTTGTTTGTATCAGTCCGTGGAATTTCCCGCTCGCCATCTTTACCGGCCAAATCGCGGCTGCGTTAGCCGCCGGCAATACGGTGTTGGCAAAACCCGCAGAGCAAACCCCGCTGATCGCGTATGAAACCATCAAATTGTTCCAAAAAGCAGGCTTGCCGAAAAATGTACTGCATGTACTGCCCGGTTCGGGCGTTGATGTCGGAGCGCACTTGGTCGAGGCGGCGCCTGTCGCCGGTGTATGTTTTACAGGCTCCACCGAAGTGGCGCAAATCATCAACCGCACACTCGCCGCCAAAGATGGCCCCATTCCTGTATTGATCGCCGAAACCGGCGGGCTAAACGGCATGTTTGTCGATACAAGTGCCTTGAAAGAGCAAGTGGTCGATGATGTGATCGCGTCCGCCTTCAATGCGGCCGGACAACGATGTTCGGCTCTACGCGTTTTGTTCCTACCCACAGAAACCGCAGACGATATCCTGGACTGTTTAATGGGCGCAATGGATGAGTTGGCCATCGGAGACCCGGCGCAAAGTGAAACCGATGTCGGTCCGGTGATCGATGCAAATGCAAAGGTTGAATTACGTGCCCATATTGCGCGTATGAAAAAGGATGAGAAAATCCTGAAAACCTGCTCTGTCCCCAAAACAGGGTCTTTCATTGCCCCGACCCTGATAGAGCTTGGCTCTCTGGATTGTCTGGAGAAGGAAGTCTTCGGTCCTATATTGCATGTGATCCGCTATAAGGCGAAGCAGCTTCCTAAACTGGTCGCAGATTTTGCCGCCAAGGGCTATGGACTGACCCTTGGCATCCATACCCGTATTGACGGGTTTGCCGATGAAATTCGCAGGCTGGTACCCGCCGGAAATTGTTATGTGAACCGCAATATGATTGGCGCGGTG
The DNA here is from genome assembly GCA_002733605.1 of Robiginitomaculum sp. Taxonomy (GTDB): domain Bacteria; phylum Pseudomonadota; class Alphaproteobacteria; order Caulobacterales; family Maricaulaceae; genus Robiginitomaculum_A. Next base: position 80,033 of record NVWK01000012.1, on the reverse strand, counting down.
GTCGGAGTGCAACCTTTTGGCGGCGTAGGCCTATCCGGGACAGGGCCAAAGGCCGGTGGCCCACATTATTTGCCACGCTTCGCATCAGAACATACCCTCACGGTCAACATCTCCGCACAAGGTGGTGATCCGGCGTTGTTAAATCTGGATTAGATTTAACTTGCGAATCGCGTTTATAGTGTAAATTCTGTATATTCATGAACAGGTGTATTTCGATATTGGGGAACCTAATGACACTCAGACTTATTTCAGCAACGGCTATCACGGTTTTTCTACTTTGGGGCTGTGCGCCCAAAGTAGCAGATACACCTGTAGATTTCGCCCATCAAGCCAGTGATCTGCAAGTCGATTCGGCGGTCGTATACGGAAAATTGCCGAACGGGCTGCGCTTTGCGGTTATGCACAATGATACACCAACCAAGACGGCGGCTTTGCGAGTGCGTATCGCGACGGGCTCTTTAAACGAAACCGATGCGCAACGTGGTATCGCCCATTTCCTTGAACATATGGCGTTTAATGGCTCGAAAAATATTCCCGAAGGGGAAATGGTCAAGCGCTTGGAACGGCATGGTCTGTCCTTTGGGGCCGATACAAATGCCTACACCAGTTTTGATCAAACGGTGTATACGCTGAACTTACCGGATATAACCGAGGAGTTGTTTGACGAAACCTTGATGATTATGCGCGAGACGGTTGAAAACCTGAGCTTGGATCAAGGCGCGATTGATCGCGAACGCGGTGTTGTAAAGTCCGAAAAACGCCGCCAAGACAGCCCCGGGGCTCGTGCAGGGCTGGCCGGTTTTGAGTTCATGACCGAAGGGAGCCGCCTTATCGACAGATTGCCGATTGGAACGGATGAGACCCTTGATAGCATGAATGCGGATGATTTTAGGGCTTATTACCATGCCTATTATCGCCCCGAGAACACATTCATTGTTCTGGTTGGTGATGTGGAAACCGGCTATGCAGCGGCAAAAATTGCAGAATATTTTGCCGATTGGCAGGCCGTTGGTGAGGCAGGGGCACAACTTGACGCCGGGAAAACCCCTGTGCGGGGCATGGATATCGGGTATTTTATTGATCCTGAAATACAGACCTCTATTAGTTTGGCGACCCTGAAACCCTATACCCATTTTGACGATACGGTACAAAACCGTAAAGACGGCTTTATCGAAGGGCTGGGCAACCGGATATTAAACCGCCGGTTTGCGACATTGGCCCGTAAAGCGGACGCGGTCTTTATCGGTGCCGGAGTTGGAAGCTCTTCCTCTTACCAAACTTCCGATACAATGAGCTTATCTGTGACAAGCCGCCCTGAAAACTGGCGTAAGGCCCTCGCTGTCGGCGAGCAAGAGCTTCGCAAAGCCCTACAATACGGGTTCACCCAAGCCGAATTGGACGAGCAATTGGCCAATAGCCGTAAGAGCATGGAAGTTTCTATTCAAACCGCCGACACCCGCCGCACCAACGGACTCGCAGGCGGTATATTGGGGCGTTTTGCCAATGAAGGCGTCTATACCCACCCCAAGACAAGCCTTGCGCGTTATGATGTATATGCCGATGATATTACCATCGAAGATGTCTGGAAGCGGTTTAAAGAGCAATGGTCCGCATTGGATGCGCCGATCCTATATTTGAAAACCAGTGAAATTCTGGACAACCCCGAAGATGAAATTCGTAAAGCCTATGAAGCCAGCCTTGCTGTCGATGTGGTCGCCGATGAGAGCAAAGACCTCGGCGTCTTTGCCTATACGGATTTTGGCACGCCCGGAAAAGTGCTTAGCGAGCGGCATATCGAGGATGTGGACGCATATTTGATCAAGTTCGAAAACAATGTGCTCCTCAACTTCAAAAAGACTGACTTTGCGAAAGATACGATCCAAATTTCTGTCAGTGTTGGAGATGGACGCCTGTCCGCGCCCCGAAAAGATTTCGCACTAGGTTCACTTGCGGCCTCTGTGATGGGCGCAGGCGGGTTCGAGGCCCACAGCAATGACGATATTAGTCATCTTATGGCAGGGAAAGCCGTCAGTGCTGGTTTCGGCCTTGGGACGAGGGCCTTTACGATTAGCGGGGCAACAGTGCCGTCGGATTTGGAGGCTGAGTTTAACCTGCTTATGGCGCAATTGATTGCTCCCGGATACCGGCCTGAATCCAAGGCCCGTTATGATAAATCGGTTGAAAGTTGGTACCCGACCCTCGATTCAACACCCGGTGGTGTGGCGAGCCGTGATGTTGGGCGGCTTTTGCACTCGGGCGACCCCCGCTACGGCATTCCCGGAGAAGCCGATTTGCTGAACGCCAGTATTGCGGACGTCAAAGCCTGGATAGCCCCACAATTAAAAGACGGCCAAATCGAAATTGTGGTCGTTGGAGATATAGATAAAGACATCATCATCAAGCAAATTGCCCGCACATTCGGAGCCTTACCCAAACGGAAACTGGGGCACAAATCCTACCCCGAAATGACGAAGCTGTTTTTCCCCGATGGACGCGCCAAGCCTGTAACTTTAAGCCATTCCGGTGACGAGAATAGAGCTTTATTGAGAGTCTCCTGGCCTGCACCGGACGGTACGGATGTGATCCGCAATCGTCGTCTCAGCATCCTGCGCTCGCTGTTTTCCAACCGGCTGACCGATATTATCCGCGAAGACGAGGCGGCGGCCTATTCTCCGTCTGCCGGACGGTCAGGATCTCGTATTTATAAGGACTATGGATATATGTCGGCCTCTTTAGGACTTGAGCCTGAAAAAGTCCCTGCCATGATCAAGAAACTGGACGAAATTGCTGCCGATTTCCAAACCGGAAACATCAGTGACGACGAATTCAAGCGCGCAATTCAACCCGTATTGGAAAATATGGATAGTACGCTTGAAAGCAATGGTTACTGGATGGGGGTTATTGGTCACGCACAAACCGATAGCTGGGGTATTGATGCGTTCCGTACCCGTGAGGAAACGTACCAAAATATGACACTCGATGATTTAAAGCCACTTGCCGCACAGATATTCCGCACTGAACTGGCCTATAGAATACAGATTTTACCCCAAAAATAAGGATAAAATTCGGCGCTTTCCACATGCTTCGAGGCCCACATGTTTCGAGAAGGCCGCATATTTTGAGGGCGTCACATATCATGACGCCCTCATTTATTTGCGTATTAGTCAGTGATTTCAATCAGTTGAACATGAAACATCAAAGGGGTCGCTGGCGGAATAGAACCGCGACCACTTGGCCCATAGGCAAGATCGGACGGGATATAAAACGTCCACGCATCACAAGGACGCATAAGGCCAACGCCTTCTGTCCAGCCTTTGATCACACCGTTAAGTGGAAAATCAATATCTTCGCCCCGGTCATAAGAGCTATCGAATTTCTCTCCGCCCAAGAACTGGCCATGATAATGCACCCGCACAGTTTGTGTCGGAACCGGGGTCGGGCCTTCCGCATTGCCACTTTTATTGACTGAATATTGTAGCCCTGACGCGGTTGTAACAACGCCCTCGCGTTTGCCATTGGCCTCAAACCACTCAGTTTGGTTCAGTGAGGTATCTGCAACATCGTTTGAATAGCTGGAAATATCAGTGAGTACTTTTTGAGGGGCGCACACCCGCAATGCTGCATCTGCTGCCGTTTGAGCAACCAGTGCATCCGCTTCTTTTGCTGCTTTTTCTTCCGGTGTGTCGCTACAAGCCGAAAGGGCGAGTGCCGGCAAAAGTACCGCCAGTGTTAAAAATTTACGCATGTTTTTCTCCTTGAGCGTGATCTTGAAAATTTGAAGTCTTTAGGGTCGTCTAATAATACGGACTTGCTTTAAAGCTCTTTCTTCAACATTTCAATGCCCGGCAAAGCTTTACCCTCCATCCATTCCAAAAAGGCGCCGCCAGCTGTCGAGATAAAGGTGAAACCATCCGCAGCTCCAGCGTGTTTAAGCGCCGCCACCGTGTCTCCACCACCTGCAACAGCGATCAATCCGTTGTTTTTAACCCGTTTGGCCGCGTATTTGGCGGCTTCCACCGTGGCCGTGTCAAAGGGGGGCAGTTCGAACGCCCCGAGCGGGCCATTCCAGATCAGGGTTCGGCAACGATCCATGGCATCGAGAATATTGGTCACCGTATCAGGGCCCGCATCCAAAATCATTTCATCGGATTTTACATCATCAAGACCACACACCCTGTGCGGCGCATGGGCCGCAAACCCTGTCGCGGCGATCACGTCAACTGGTAGCAGAATTTCACAATTTTCCAGCTTGGCATTTTCCAGAATTTCCAGAGCGGTCTCGCGTAAATCATGCTCGCAGAGGGAGTTGCCAACATTATGGCCCAGTGCAGCCAGAAACGTATTGGCCATGCCCCCGCCAATGGCAAGACAGTCAAGTCTGCCGACCAGGTTTTTCAATAAATCTATTTTGGAAGACACTTTCGCGCCGCCTACCAGCCCCATGACAGGTTTTTTGGGGATATCAAGAGCCTGACTGATATGATCCAACTCACGCTCCAGCGCCAGCCCTGCATAGGCAGTGAGGATGTCCCCAATACCGCTGGTCGAGGCTTGTGCGCGATGGCAAACGGAAAATGCATCATGAACGAAGATTTCAGCGAGATCGGCCATGGCTTTGGCAAATGCGGGGTCATAGCCTTTTTGCCCGTCGGCTGTTTTGGCTTCGCCCATATGAAAACGGGTGTTTTCCAACAAAAGCACATCGCCTGCCTGCAAAGCATCAACGGCGCTCTGTGCCTTTGGGCCGATACAGTCAGAGGCGAAATGAACCTGTATCCCGATCAAGTCTGACAGGCTTGGCACCAGTTTTTCTAACGATGCACCTGCATCATACACACCGTCTGGGCGGCCATAATGGCTGAGCAGGATAATTTTAGCACCCTTGTCTCGTAAATATGCAAGTGTAGGCAGAGCGGCCCGAAGGCGCGTATCGTCGGTAATTTTGCCAGTGTCGTCGCAGGGGACATTAAAATCAACGCGCACCAGAACGCGCTTGCCTGAAACATTTACATCTTCAAGTCTGCGGAAATCGACCATGTGTATCTCTTTTATGTGTGAGCTATTTTCATTTCTCGGGCCACGTCGATCATACGACAGGCGAAGCCCCACTCGTTATCATACCAAGCGATGATTTTGACAAGCTCATTATCCATGACTTTGGTCAATGGGGCCGCAAAAATGGCAGAATGTGGATCATGGTTGAGATCGGAAGACACCAGAGGCTCTTCTGTATAGCTGAGAACGCCTTTAAGAGGGCCCTCTGCAGCCTCTTTAATCGCAGCGTTGATGGTTTCGACATCGGTTGCGGTTTCGGGTTGAAACGCCAGATCGACCATAGAGACGTTCAGGGTCGGTACGCGTACGGCAGACCCGTGTAATTTGCCTTCAAGCTCTGGCAATACCAGACCGACAGCTTTGGCCGCACCTGTCGAGGTCGGGATCATATTTTGCGCGGCGGCGCGTGCACGGTATAAATCGGAGTGGGAGCTATCCAGAATGTTTTGATCTAGCGTATAGGAATGGATAGTGGTCATGAACCCGCGTTGGATGCCGACACTATTGACCAGAACTTTTGCAATGGGAGCCAGACAATTTGTTGTGCACGAAGCACACGAAACCACCAGATCATCCTTGCCTAAATCTTCGTGGTTCACACCGTAGACAATGGTCTTGTCAACGCCCTTGGCCGGGGCCGAGATGAGAACGCTTTTGGCACCGGCTTGTAAATGGCCCTGCACACTTTCCTTGGTGCGAAAGAAGCCGGAGCATTCCATGACCACGTCGACGTCGAGGGCCCCCCAGTCAATATCGGCAGGGTCGCGTTCATGGGTAACCCGAACCGGGCCAGTCCCGAAATCCATCATGCCGGGGGCGGAGATGACCTTGCTTTGTAACCGGCCATGGGCCGTATCATAACGCAAGAGATGGACTTGGGTTTCTAGTGATCCGGGAGAGTTGATGGCGACGATTTCTACGTCATCAATTTCGTATTCAAGGACGGCTCGAACCACGAGGCGGCCGATGCGGCCAAAGCCGTTAATCGCAATGCGTAAAGCCATGTAAATCTCCACATGAGGCGTAGGATGAAACCTAGCCTCGTCTACAAAATTCGAGGGCGTTATAAGCCTTTAAAACTAGAAAATCTATAGGCGGGATGCCTCTAAAACGGTCGAAGTGGGGTGTTTTGGAAATGAGAGCGCTATCTTCTTGCAAACTATAGCTTGGCCTAGATCGATTCTTGGGCCATTGTCATGAATAAACAACAGATTCGGCAGTGAATATGACCCAGTCATCCTCGAATAAGACATCGGTAACGCGAGAGGCTGCGGACCGTTTGCAACAGGCATTAAAGTCGCTTGAAAATGCGTTGGAGCCTTTGGTGGCTCGTGTGTATGCGCTGGAAAAAGAGGCGGCCGAGCACGAGACATTCCAAAAAGATATTCGTGAGCAGGAAACTCTGGACACCAGAAATTTTGAAGCGGATCGTGCCCGATTGGCTACGGAGCTTGATGAGGCCAAAGCGCGTGAAGAACGTTATAAGGCTCGCGAGGAAGATGTGGCCCGATTGGCAGATGAAACCTCTCAGGAACTGGAAAGCGTTATCTCGCAAGTTCTTGTCGCCTTAGGAGATGACTAGTCATGGGCAAGGTAAGTCTTGAAATCAACGGGCGCAAATATGCACTTGGCTGTGATGACGGCGAAGAGGAACGCCTAGAGTCTCTTGGCCGTAAACTGGATGAGCGGATTAAAGTTATGGCCAACCAGTTCGGACAAATAGGGGACTTGCGTCTTCTTGTTATGGCCGGGATCAGCATGACCGATGAGTTGGAAGAATCGCGACAAAACCTCGAAACCCAGGCGCGTGAATTGTCCGATGATATTGCCCGCAAGGCCGAAGACGAGCTCATGGAGGCCAAAGAGTCCGAGGCCAACGCAGCCAGTGCTCTTACATCTGCCGCTTTGCAGATCGAAAAATTGGCAACCAAACTCAGAGAAAGATAAAGCACAGGTTTTTATGCCTTGCGGTTTTGCGTCCAAACCCCCATATTATGCGGGTCGGCGGCTGCGGAGCATGTGAGAGACACGTATCCTGGAGCCCTTAACTTAAACCTTAGGGAGCTGCCTCTGTTAAGACCGTGGTCTTATTACGCGGTGCCCACCTGAACTATTGGTTCACGAGGTTACACCCGTCTCCACGGTTTTGTGGTCGCCGATATTATTTTTGCCAATTGGGCTTCGCCCAAAAAAATATCGGCGCGAACGTTCGGGGCATGTACAGGTAGATTTAACACCATCTGCCCATATTTTCAAATTCCTCCCATACATGCCCCCAATAGGCTACACCCCCGTCATGACATTTGATTCCCTAGAAAAAACCCGCGCCCGCAATGCGGCGAAGATGATACGTTTGGGACTAGCGCAGACGAACCCGGACGCAGGGATAGGATTGATCGAGCACTGGCCGCAAACGCGCATAAAGTCTGGCGTCGTGGCCGGTTACATCCCCCTTCAAACCGAAATTGACCCACGCCCGCTTATGCAGGCCCTAGAAGACGCAGGCCATACCCTCGCGCTCCCGTGTATCAAACGCAAAGATCATCCTCTGGAATTTCGCAGCTACAAGATCGGCGACAAATTGCGCGGAGGCGCCTACGCAACCAAGGAACCTGCACGAACAACCCCTCTTATCAGCCCCGATATCGTCCTGATCCCGCTTTTGGCCTATAGCCGGATTGGTGTGCGGCTTGGCTATGGCGGCGGGTTTTATGACCGGACATTGGCGCAATTACGGCAGAAAACATCAGGGGAAAAGCCAATCTTTGCTTGCGCCTTGGCTTACTCTGGGCAAGAAGTGCCAATATTGCCGTCCGGGAACCATGATCAGGGACTGGACGGTGTGCTAACCGAAGCAGGATTTAAGGATTTTAGATGCGCCTAGCATTTTTTGGAGATGTCGTGGGGCGGTGTGGTCGTAGAGCCATACAAAAACACCTGCCGCGTTTACGCGAAGATTTGCGGCTCGATGCGGTGGTCGTCAACGGCGAAAATGCCTGTGGCGGCTTCGGGATCAGCGAGAAAACAGCGGGTGAGTTATACGAGGCTGGCGCAGATGTTATCACCCTTGGCAATCACAGTTTTGATAATGCAGGCGCCCTAACATATATAGAGCGCGAACCCCGTTTGCTCCGTCCCGTCAATTATCCCAAAGGCATGGCTCCCGGCAAAGGCGCCAATCTCTACGAGATAAATGGCTACCGCTTGCTGGTGGTCAATGTGTTGGGCCGCGTCTTTATGGACGCGCTCGACGATCCATTTGTTGCGGTGCAGCAGGAGTTGGACGCTTGCCCGCTCGGCATGGTCGCGGACGCGGTGCTGATCGATGTGCACGCCGAGGCCACATCCGAGAAAAACGCGATGGGCCATGTCTGTGACGGGCGGGCCAGCCTTGTGGTTGGCACCCATCAACATGTCCCCACTGCCGATACCCGCATATTGCCCAACGGTACGGCCTATCAGACCGATGCAGGCATGTGCGGCGATTATTCGGGTGTTATCGGCATGGACAAAGAAGAACCGATCAAACGCTTTACCACCCGTTTGCGCTCGAGCCGGTTTACAGTGGGTACTGGTGAGGCCACAGTTTGCGGTGTGTTTGTCGAGACCGATAACAAGACAGGCTTGGCCGTGCGCGTCGAGCCGATCCGCATAGGCCCGCATCTGCGCGAAACAATACCTACAATGTAGTCTTGAAGCGGCGCATATCCTGCGCTACACACGCTTTAAATCATAATAATATCATGGAGGGCTTCATGGCCGGACATTCAAAATGGGCTAATATCCAGCACCGCAAAGGCCGTCAGGACAAATTGCGTTCGAAACTGTTTTCAAAGCTCTCGAAAGATATCACCATTGCCGCCAAAATGGGCAGTCCCGACCCGGACATGAACCCGCGCCTGCGCTTGGCGATTAACAATGCCAAGGGCCAGTCCATGCCCAAAGACAATATCAAACGGGCGATTGATAAAGGCTTTAAAGGTGATGGTGCCGATTATGACGAAATGCGCTATGAGGGTTTTGGCCCGGCTGGCATTGGCATTATTGTCGAGGTCTCTACGGATAATAAAAACCGCGCCGCCATGGAAGTGCGCACCGCATTTTCTAAAAGTGGTGGCAATCTCGGCGAAACCGGTTCCGTGTCCTTTATGTTCGATCAAGTCGGCGAGATCACATATCCTCTCGCCGTCGGTGATGAAGACGCCATGATGGAAGCGGCCATGGAAGTGGGTGCAGATGATGTGGTTTCTGACGAGCCTAGTGATGATCCTGACGAAAGCCCGGAGCACACATTCTACACCGAACGTGACCAGCTTGCCGTTGTCGCGGGCGCGCTTGAAAAGCAATTGGGACAAGAGCCAAAAGGCGTCAATATGATCTGGAAAGCCCAAACCCCGATCGATGCCCCTGACAAAGCCAACACGATCCTCAACCTTGTGGACGCGCTCGAAGATCTGGATGATGTGCAAACTGTTTATCACAATCTGGAACTTTCCGATGCGGCCATGGCCGCCGTAGCCGCTGCCGCAGAAGAAGAGTAGGCGGAACCCTCATGAAGACTTCAAAATTTGGCCATGATGGTAAAAATTATACGCTCAAAGGCGAGTGGGATAGAAACACATTCACCGCACAAGCTTTTGCTGGCAAAAAACCGGCCTCTTCTCCTTTCATGGTCGTGAAAGAAAAGCTGAAAGACGGTGTGGTTGCCGATGATGAAGCTTTGGAAAACGCCGTGATGGACGCTGCCAAAAGTGAAGTCATCTCGGGTGGCTATGATCCTGAACAGGATTAAAGCTTTCTCATCCAAATGGGGCACGCTCTAAATACTATGTGGGCCATAGATGATTTGGGGTAGTCGCTAACCCCGTTTCGTTTCATTAAACATCCAAATAAAAATAATCAGGGTGTTATGCGTACAATAAGAAAATGGTCCGAGAACAACGGGCTGAAAAACCTTCAAGATATGCTGAGCGGGCAATATCCGCTCTATGACGCTATGGCGCAAACCCTGAACATTGAATTGGTACAGGCGCAAATGGGCAAATGCACATATGAAGGCACGCCATTGAAAGCCCATCTAAATCCGCGCTCGGTGGTACAGGGCGGCTGGGCGATGGGGATATTGGACGCGGCCTCTGTGCTTTCGATTGTAAGCGCATTGCCGCAGGGGAAAATTTGCGTCACCGCAACCTTTGAAGCCAAATTGATGCGTCCGCTCGTGCCAAACAAAAAATGCCGTGCAGAAGGGGAAATGGTGTATCTGGGAACCAATCTTGGCCATGCTCAGGCAAAACTGATAGATATCGAAACCGGAAAAATAATCGCGTCGTGTACCTGTAGTGCGTCGGTATTTGATGTGACAGACTGAGTTTTTCACCTTGTCACTCTGCATTCGGATCAGTTTATTTGTGAGACCCAATACCAAAACCGGCAAAGACACTGCACGCACACATCACAATCAAGTTACGTAATGAGAGCATAATGTCAGATTCCTTGACTGAATAAAGAGCTATAGCTAAGCTGAGACGAATGTTCGCCTCATTTGAATTAGATGTGAAATAAAGGAGACATACTATGTCCGCACCTCAAACAATTGCCAAAACTCTCGCTATTGGCGCCATCCTTGCTGCCTCTGTGAGCGTTGCAATGGCGAAACCAAATTCACAGCTCTCTATTACTGCTGCTGCACCGGAAAACGTGCAAACTGCATTTAATAGCTGGGTTGAGGGTGGCAAACTTAAAGGCCGTAAAGATAAGTGTTACGGCATTGCCCTGACCGGAGAAAATGACTGCAAAGCTGGCGCTGGCACAAGTTGCCAAGGCACGTCGACGTCTGATTTCCAAGGCGATGCATGGACATATGCCCCTAAAGGCAGCTGTGAGTTCATTGTCACACCAAATGGTCACGGTTCAAAAAGCGCACTGTAAGTCTTTGCGTCTATAATGCTCATAACCGAACAACAAAGCGGGCGAGCCTCGCCCGCTTTGAAAACTGAACTGCCAATTTGTGCCGGAATAGGATTGAAGCCAGAGTTTTTCAACGGGGCGCTCGATCATGATCCGGCACAAATCTGGTATGAAGTTCACCCGGAAAATTATATGGTCGAAGGTGGCCCGCGACTTGCGTGGCTCGGCGCCATTCGCGATCGTCATGCGCTAAGCTTTCACGGCGTCGGGGCGTCATTAGGTGGCCTTGATCCATTTGACACAGATCATCTCGCATTTCTAAAACGCCTCATTGACCGGTTTGAACCCCGTCAAGTTTCCGAACATGCCACATGGTCAAGTTTTGAAGGTCGCTATTTCGCCGATTTATTACCATTGCCGCGTACACGCGCCGTGCAAGACCATATGGTCGAGCGCATAGAAAGCTTTCAAACTGCGATTGGCAGACGGATTCTCATTGAAAACCCGACAAATTACATGGCTGGCACTTTCGAGCTGGATGAGCCTGATTTCCTTGTCGAAATTGCCAAACGGGCCGGATGTGGGCTATTGCTCGATGTGAACAATGTTTATATTAGCGCCGTCAATACGGGCATTGATCCTCACGCCTATATTCGGGCCTTGCCGCCCGAACTCGTCGGAGAAATCCATATTGCAGGCTTCACCGAAGACCCTGTTCAGGGCAAAGCCCTGCTCATCGATACCCATTCAGCCCCTGTGGCCGAACCGGTTTGGGAGTTGCTCGAGACGGCCCTTGCCCATATCGGGCCAAGACCTGTGCTGTTGGAGCGTGACGGTAATATTCCCCCGTTCGAAGACTTGCTCAGCGAGCATGCCCGCGCCCAGAAAGCCTTGATAGACGTCTGTACGCAGGAGCGGCGCGCATGAAGAGCTATATGAAAGCCATGGCAGATAGTATTGTTGGCACAGGCCCGCTCGACGTAGAGGCCTTTGAAAACACAGGTTTTGATCCGAAGTTTGTACGGGTTTATAGCAACAATTCTGCCAGTGCCCTGCGGGGTGCCTTGCTCAGTAATTATCCGTCTGTAACCACATTGATCGGTGATGAATATGCCTCCGCCTTGGCACGCATATATAGAGAAACAGACCGTACGACCCGTCGTACACTTGTCGGATATGGGGAGCGGTTTCCTGAACTGATAGGCGCACATCTCGATAAACATAATCTCCCTTATTTGCAGAGCTTTGCCAGATTGGACCGTGCGTGGACACAAGCCCATATTGCCCCTGACAGCGCCACTTTGGTGATGCAGGATTTGGCAAATATAGTTGGTGCTGGAGCTGATTTAGAGAGCCAAACACTGTCTTTAAAACCTGATGTCAAGCTCGTAGACTTGGACTGGCCGGTGTTGGGTATCTGGTCAAAGCTTAGACAGAATGAGGCAATATCTGAGGCCATGGAACTCAACCAAAACCCTGAGCAGGCGCTTGTGTGGCGCTATCAAAATGAAGTGATCTCGCGTAGTTTAAGTGCGGGTGAATTTGCCTTTATAACAGCAATCTTGCAAGATAAGCCTTTAGGTGAAGCCCTCAACCTCGCTATTGTGGCTTTGCCGGATGGCGACGTGACCACACTTTTGCCCAAAATGGTGGAAGCTGAAATTTTTCAACCTCTCACAGGAGACACTGATGCGTAATTTTATGAAATCCATATCTGGTTTACTCACATTCTGGCACCCTCACGCCGACAAATTACGCCCGGTTTCTCTGTTGTTCGCGCGCGTGGTTGTTGGCCGTGTGTTTTTACTCTCAGGCTTGGCGAAATGGTCAGGTTTTTTCAAATTCGATGCAACGAGCTATGATCTGTTCCGTTACGAGTTCTTTTGCCCCGAAGAGGTGCGCAAAGGGGCGCTCCGGCTCTGTGCCGCGGCCCTCAACGATTACCCCGAAGACGGCAACACTATGACCTTTATCATAGACAGATTGGCCAATATTGCCGGGCTTACAGAAGTTATTTTCGGGGCCACCTTGATCCTCGGGCTGTATAGCCGCCTTTCTGCGTTGGTGTTGTTGGGGATGACCCTGTTTATTCAGTTCTTTGTGTTTCCGGATGCTGCCACATGGTGGGGGAGCCATGTATGGTGGTTCATCGCACTTTTCGTTGTTGTCGCACACGGGCCGGGCCGCTTCTCACTGGATAAGGTCTTGAAAGTCGAGACGTAAACCAAAGAGGACGTTCGTTTTCATGGCCTTGCAGTCCTGATTAGTAAGGTTTTGTTAACGCAAAAACCCTTGGCAAACCGCAAATGTTTCCGTATTGTTCTTTTTATGGGACAGGAGCACACATGAGTCGGGCTATTCGTATATTGGGTCTAGACCCCAGTCTTGTGAAATGCGGCTGGGGCATTGTCGAGGCACAAGGCTTGAAAATCACCCACGTTGCCCACGGTGTTATCAAGCCTGATACCAAGAGGGATATGGCTTTACGCTTGCACGAATTACACACAGCCATCACAGACATAATCGAAATTCATACGCCCGACGAGGCGGCGGTCGAAGATATGTTTTTTAAAAACAATCCGAACTCTGCGATAAAGCTCGGCTATGCCCGCGCTATGTGTTTGCTCGCGCCTGCACAGGCGGGCCTGTATGTGGGGGAATATTCGGCCCGTAAGGTCAAAAAATCAGTCGTCGGCACGGGCGGGGCAGACAAAGTGCAAGTCGCCGCCATGATGAACGTGCTTTTGCCGGGGATTAAAGTTACCGCCGGTGACGCTGCCGATGCGCTTGCCATTGCGATTTGCCACGCTCACCGCGCCAGTGCGGCTGGCGCTCTGCACAGGAGGTTTGCATGATAGGCATGCTCACAGGAACGGTTTTGGTCATCGGTACAGGTGAAGCGATCATCGATGTGAACGGCGTTGGTTATTTGCTGCAATGCGGGCGCAGGACATTGTCCAGCCTGTTTGTGGGCGAGGTGGCGACGCTACAGGTGGAAACCCATGTGCGCGAAACGGCGATTACCCTCTACGGGTTTAGCGATGAGGAAGAACGGGCCTGGTTCGTCAAATTGCAAACCGTGCAAAAGGTCGGGCCAAAGGCGGCCTTAGCCATTTTGGATGTGTTGTCACCTTCCGAAATTCTTTCCGCCGCCAGTCTCGAAGATAAAACGGCATTTTCGCGGGCAACCGGTGTTGGACCAAGTCTGGCCAGCCGGATCGTGGTTGAGTTGTCCGGTAAACCCGCCCCGCTCGGGCGCGGCTTCACGGCGGGCATGCCAGCCCACACATCTGAAAATAAAATCATTGATAGCTCCGTGATGGGCCTGCATAAAGACGCGGTGTCCGCACTGGTCAATCTGGGTATTGGCCAAAGCGAGGCTTTGCGTGCGGTGGCAAATGCGGTTAAGACCGAAGGTGACGACATTGGCTTAAATGTGATTGTGAAGGCCGCCCTTAAGGAATTGAGTTCGTAGAGCATGGATGAGACCCGTATCATAGATTCTGACACCCAACTTGGTGATGGCCGTGATAAGGCTTTGCGACCCCTGAACTTTGCGGATTTTGTCGGCCAAAAAACGGTCATTGCCAATCTGAAAGTTTTCGTCGAGGCCGCAGGGCGGCGCACCGAGGCGCTTGACCATCTATTATTGTCTGGCCCGCCCGGACTTGGTAAAACCACATTGGCGCAAATCGTCGCGCGTGAACTGGGGGTCAATTTCCGGGCAACCTCTGGCCCCGTTATTTCAAAAGCGGGGGATTTGGCCGCGCTCCTGACCAATCTCGAACCCCGTGATGTGTTGTTTATTGATGAAATCCATCGTCTCAACCCGACCGTAGAGGAAATTCTCTATCCCGCACTCGAAGATTTCGAGTTGGATTTGATCATCGGGGAGGGGCCTGCCGCCCGCTCGATTAAAATCGATCTGTCCCCGTTCACCCTGATCGGTGCGACAACACGGGCTGGACTTCTGGCCACGCCTTTGCGGGACCGTTTCGGCATCCCTGTTAGGCTCGAGTTTTACGATGTGGAAGAGTTGACTAAAATTGTCACCCGCGCGGGTCATAAGCTTGGCATAGAAATGAACGCGGACGGCGCGCGTGAAATTGCCCGTCGGGCGCGCGGAACACCGCGTGTGGCGGGCCGGCTTCTACGCCGTGTGCGCGATTTGGCCGAACACGTAGGGGCAACCCTGATCGACGCCAAGGTCGCAGATGCAGCCCTTGTCCGTTTGGGCGTCGATGATATCGGGCTTGATACGCAAGATATGCGCTATTTGCAGGCATTGTGCGAGATGTTCTCGGGCGGCCCTGTCGGGGTGGAAACCCTTGCGGCCGCGCTCTCCGAGGCTCGCGACGCTCTGGAAGATGTAGTCGAACCCTATTTAATTCAAAAAGGGTTCTTGCAACGTACGCCGCGCGGACGTGTTGCCACTCCGCACGCTTTTGCCCATTTAGGATTGTCGGCACCTTTGGATTTGGTGTCCCCGACACTGTTTGCAGGATCAAATGATGGATAAGCCAGACCCAAATTCAGTTTCAGACCCAGAATCAGGCCGTGACGCCCCAGACATGGGCTATTTCGAAGGCCGTAAACATTATTACCCGTTACGGGTCTTCTATGAGGACACGGATTTTACCGGTGTTGTCTATTACGCCAATTATTTACGGTTTTTAGAACGCGCCAGATCATCGTTCTTCAGGCTTGCGGGCATTAGTCATGCCGAACTTTTAGAGCGGGACAAACCGCTCGGCTTCGCCATTCGCAAGCTTAATCTCGATTATATCCGACCCGCCCGTATTGACGATGCTTTATTGGTGATGACGAGCTATGATAAATACAAAGGCGCCCGCCTCTGGGTAAGTCAGGAAATTTACTGCGGCGAGACGTTACTCCTGACCGCTTACAGCGAAGCCGCCTGCATAGATTTCACCGGGAGGCCTCGTAGACCCACCCCAAAAATGGTTGAAAAGCTTACGCCTTATTTCTTGTCGGAATAGTATTACCTATTGAACTGGATTGTATTTATTCAACTCGCAAATATTGTTGACCAACTCACCTTTGGGTGTTGTGTAATAATGCTTTTCCGGTGTTACAATCCGCGAAAAAGGGGTTTTGGTCTCAATCGGCGGGTTTTGGATGGTTATTGTTTTTCCCGTTTCTGGGTCCGTATAATATTCAGGCGGGTTTTCGATCGAAACAACACTAAACCCTCTTTTTACAACTGCTGGCACGGTCACTTTGACCAAAGAGGCAATCGGATAGCAGTTTTCCGCGATAGGGGTATCAATCGATATCCTATCCATCTCCGGCTCGACTGTCGCGCATGCGCTCAGGGCCACCGGAAACACGATTGCCGGGAGTAGAAACAATGTGGCTGATTTAAGTAATTTTTTCATAAGACACGGCCTTTCTTTCGCCCTCTAACGCCCTGCGCACATTTTCAGCAAACATTTTGAAAGGGCTTTAGCCATATAAGACAATGGCAATACGTCAAAACTATGACGCACACACAATAAACGCAAGCCAAACGCTACAATATTTAAACAATACCTGCACAGCCTTTAGTTATTTCATTGAAGCTGGCCCTGACTTGTCGTAACCCCGTGATTAAGCGCGTATTTATTATACTGTAATATTAACGCGTGTTAATTAGTGAAGCGCCACATTTTCGCCGTAGTGTGCACAGAAAGTGGATCGAGGAGAACGCCCATAATGAATACCATAACCATGATGCCTGATATGATGATCTCTGTTGTCGCGGCCGCGCCTTTGGGGGCGCCGGATTACAGTTTTACCGCACTTTATGAACGTGCAGACATGATGGTAAAGACCATTATGGCGATCTTGGCGATTGCTTCGGTTTGGTCATGGGGTGTGATTTTCGATAAAAGCGTTAGCTTTTTTATTCTCAAGCGGCGCGCCAAAAAATTTGAAGAGACCTTCTGGTCCGGCCGCACCCTTGACGAGTTATCGGACGGACTGGCAAGCGATGTCCGCGACCCTATGGGCCGTGTGTTTAACGCCGCAATGCGGGAATGGAAAGAAAGCAAGGACATGGGCGGGCGCTCAGATTCTGACATATTTGGAACCCGCGAACGTATCGACCGGGTTATGGGGCTGGTCGTTAGCCGTGAACTTGCCAAAGCCGAACGCGGTATGACCGTATTGGCGACGGTCGGTTCGGCCTCCGTATTTGTTGGTCTGTTTGGTACGGTGTGGGGGATTATGAACACATTCCGCGCTATCGATCAAACCCAAAGCGCCAATCTGGCCGTTGTCATACCGGGGATTTCCGAAGCCTTGTTCGCGACAGCTTTAGGCTTGGTGGCTGCGATTCCTGCCTCAGTATTTTATAATAAATTTACAGCCGATTTGGATAAATACGCCGCCCGTCTCGACGGTTTTACGGACGAGTTGTCTGCTATATTATCACGCAAACTCGGCAAAAGGGGCTAAGGCATGAGCATGGCGAGATATGGACGCACAGGCCAGTCTGGTCGTGGTCGCAGGGCGCGGCGCGAGCTGAACTCGCAAATTAATATCACGCCTCTGGTTGACGTCATGCTTGTCTTGCTGATCGTCTTTATTTTGACGGCACAATTCCTCTCCGTTGGCATTCCGCTCGAACTTCCCAAAACCGATGCCCAAGCCATGAGCGCCGAGCAGGACGAGTTGACTGTGTCGGTCAGTAAGGACGGTATTATTTTCTTGCAGGAAACAGAAGTGACCCTCGAGGAACTCAGAACTCGCTTGGTCGCAATGGCCGCCAACGGATATGAGGAACGCATCAATATACGCGGAGATAAAGACGGCGATTACGGGCCGGTGATGAAGGTCATGGCGACCATTAATGCCGCAGGGTTTACCAATATAGGTCTGGTAACGGACCCTATATCTCCTTAAGGCCGGTTATGAAATTTGGCCTCCCCATATCCTTTGCCCTGCATGCCCTTGTTGTCTCGGGCGGGGTGTTTTTATGGAGTAACGGGATCAAGGACATTGCAGACGTAAAAATCATTCCTTTGGAAATCGTTACGGTTGCGGACACGACCAATGTGATGCCAACCCGTAAGAAACGCCCACAAGACCGCGAAAATAGCATTGATGTGCAAACGCCGGAACAACAGGCTTCCGCAGAACCAGTTCCACCTGCACCTGTGGCTAAAGCTGTAAAAAAACCGGAGCCAGAAAAGAAGCCAGAGAAGATCGAGCCAAAACAAGTTGAACCTGTTGCGGTGAAAAAATCTGCCCCGAAACAACCAGCGTTCAACCTCGACGCCTTTGCGACGATGATTAACAAGAGCCGGGCCGAGAACCCTGACGCGAACGTGGAACAAATCTTGATCGCGGAGGCGGAGCTTGCCAAACAAAACCAAAATGGAGCGGGTGCGGGGTCCGAATTAACGGTTAGTCCCGAGGAATATATAAAGGCCAAGATGGAGCCGTGCTGGCTTATTGACCAAGGGGCCAGGGACTATCAGCTTTTGCGCGTAGAAATCGCGCTCAGCTTGAATGAAAGGGGAGAAATCTCTACACTCAACATTCTCAACGGCGCGCAAATTATTGCGTCGCCTAACAATGCCTGGCGTGCGGCTCGTGAAAACGTGGTGGCGGCCTTAAACGAATGCGCGCCCTATGACGGGTTACGCACAAGCGATTATAACATTTGGAAAACCATGAAACTCAATTTTCAACCCGGAGATACATAGTGCAACACATGATGAAATCTAAGCGGATCAACGGATTTATTGCGACTGTGACGGCTGTCTTGGCGGCATTTTTCTTCTCGCTGACGGCATCCGCTCAACTGGAAATCGATATTACCAAAGGCAATGCCGAGCCAACACTGATCGCCATTCCCGACTTTTTAAGCGCCCACACCGAAACCGACCGCATTGCCAAAGACATGGCCCGGGTCATTTCTGACGACTTGGAACGCTCCGGCCTGTTTGACGCGCTAAACCATGATCTGTTTATCGAAAAACAAACCGATATAAATTATCAACCCCGGTTTGCAGATTGGCGCCTGATAAAGGCACGGGCTTTGGTCTCGGGCCGGATTGTGCGCGAAAGTGCTAATCGGTTAAAGGTTGAATTTCGCCTATGGGATATTTACGGGGGCACCCAGCTTGACGGGATTCGTTTTGCCACCACGCCTGATAATTGGCGTCGGATTGCTCATAAAGTCTCGGACGCCATTTATAAACGCCTGACAGGCGAGGCCGGTTATTTTGATAGTCGTATTGTCTATGTGGCCGAAAGTGGCCCGAAAACCAATCGCCGCAAACAATTGGCGATCATGGATCAAGATGGTGCAAACTCGCAAACCTTGCTGGCAGGGGCCGATTTGGTTCTCACGCCTCGCTTCGCGCCTTCCGCTCAACAGATTACATATTTGTCGTGGGAAACAGGAACTTCACAAGTCTATTTGCTTGATATTGAAACCGGACGGCGGGAGCTTTTAGGCAACTTCCCGAACATGACTTTGGCCCCAAGGTTTTCCCCCGATGGCCAAAGCCTGATTTTCTCGATGATAAAACGGGGCAATAGTGATGTGTATGTGATGGATTTACGCGCACGTTCCACACGCCGTTTGACCACGAATTCAGCGATCGATGTCTCGCCCAGTTTCTCGCCCGATGGCAAGAAAATTGTGTTCAATTCCGATCGTGGCGGTACCCCCCAATTGTACACTATGAATGCGGATGGATCGAACGTAAAACGCATTAGCTTTGGCGAGGGTCGCTACACAGCGCCCAACTGGTCACCGCGTGGTGATCTGATTGCTTTCACCAATAGTCATCATGGCCGTTTCCATATCGGTGTCATCAATGCGCAAACGGGGCGGGCAGAACGCATGCTGACCGACAGCTATCTCGACGAAGGGCCAACATGGTCTCCAAATGGACGGGTCATATTGTTCACCCGTGGCACGCGCGGGATACGGGGGCATTCTGAAATATGGTCAATTGATTTAACTGGAAAGAATTTGCGCAAAGTTGCCACGCCGGGTGACGCCTCTGATCCGGCATGGTCACCAATCTTGCCCTAGTTTTGACATATTGATCTGGAATGAAACAACGTGAAGGATTGTCAACTTGACACTTAGTAGGTGCGCGTCCACTTTACGGCGCAGATATTGGGAAACTCGCAAATAGCTTTCGTGAGAAACTGAAACTGGGATATGTGATATGAATGAGAAAATGAAATACGCGTTTTTAGGTGCTATGATTTTCGCACTTTCAGCCTGTGCAAGCACACCAAAAGACATGTCCGCTGCAAATACGGATCAACAAATCATACCGCCTGTTGTAACGCGTCCGGCCCCTATCACGCCTGTTGTACGGGCTCCGGTTAGAGAGTTAAGTGCTGTACCATTGGGCCCTTTACCGGGCACTGTCGATGATTTTAAATATACATCAGGCGAGGATCGGATCTATTTCGCATATAACCAATATGATCTTGTTCCGGTTGCCCGCGATGTTTTACGCAGGCAAGCCCAATGGCTGAACATGTACCCGTCTGCCATTCTTATCGTCGGTGGTAATGCGGATGAACGCGGCACCCGTGAATATAATCTGGCATTAGGCGCACGTCGTGCCGATGCGGTCAAAGCCTTTTTGGTCAGTCAGGGGGTCGCCCCCGGACGGATCACCACAGTGTCCTATGGTAAGGAACGCCCGATTGATGGTGGCTCGAACGAGGCGGCCTGGGCCTTGAACCGCAATGCCCATTCGTCCGTTTTGATTGGCGGGAATAGTTAGGGTTTTACCCTGAATATCCTGTAACCCTGAATATCCTGTTACATAGGGTTTTAACTGCAATTTAATGACCGCCGCCATAATTTCGCCGCTATAAGATTTTACAGAAGTCTTTCCGGTTTGCGTTTCGAGGTTCGCTATGCGTATATTTTTACTCTTCCTATGTGCCGTCTGTCTGTTGGCTCAGCCAGCTTCGCTCGCTCACGCCCAAAGCAAGAAAGAGCTCGCCGCACAAAATGTCCGTTTGGCGCAACGTTTGACCATTCTTGAAAACAGAATGCTGACAGGTGACCCGGCCGCAGAGCGGTTAATGCAACGCATGGACGCTTTGGAAGCCTCCCAGCGCGCCCAGACAGGCGAGGTGGAGAGATTGCGCTATGAACGCGACACATTACAAGATGAAGTCCGCGCGTTAGCCGAAAATATTACACAACTCCAATCCAGTGCCGAGGCCAGTGACCGCCATTTGCAAGCTGTCGATCTTGTTGCCGAGCGGGGAGGGTATGCGCTTTCGGGCCAGTCTGGTTCCGGCCAGTCTGGTTCCGGGCTGTCTGATTCTGGCCAAGATGTATATGGGGGTAGCCGCATCGGCGGCGGTCTCTACAGTAATGGTTCGTCCATAGCAGGTCCGCCAACGATTTTAGAGGGTGGATCATCCGGCACTTCGCCTGCGGGTATGCGTGCGGGCATGGATGTCTCCCAACTGGCTGCGATTGGTCTGGACAAAATGGAAGAAGGTAATTTTTCACAAGCCCAGATCGCGTTCAAACAATATTTGGAATTAAACGAAAATGCGCCTGATCGCGGCGATGTCTATTTCTGGCTCGGGGAAACCCATTATGTCATGGGCGGATATGCGGATGCGGCGGACGCCTATATTGCCTCCATGCGGGCCGCCCCGAAAGGTATTTTTGCACCTGATGCCATGATCCGTTTGGCGTCCACTGCACGGGCCCTTGGCAACACGGATATGGCCTGTCAAACACTGGCAAGTTTTCCGGGGCAATTCCCTAGGGTCTCGTCGACGGTGCGGACAAAAGCTGCCCGTGAAGCCCAACGTAGCGGATGCTAGTTCAGGAAATTTCCGATCATCTCACACGGGTGGCCGGTAAGAACGGCCCACCGTTAAGTGTCGCTTTCTCAGGGGGCGGAGACAGTACCGCTCTGTTATTTATCGTATGCGAATGGGCCAAACGACAGGCACGCCCCGTATTTGCCCTGATCGTAGATCATGGTCTGCGCGAGGGTTCCGGTAAAGAAGCCGAGCTTGCCGCAAAAAGAGCACAGGCAATGGGGGCGCAAGCCAAAATTCTACGCTGGGAAGGTGTGAAACCAGACACCGGCATTCAGGAAAAAGCAAGACAGGCCAGATATAAATTACTGGGGGAGACCTGCCGTCAATTGGGAAGTGTTCAGCTCCTGTTGGGCCATACACGAGACGATCAGGCCGAAACCCTGTTTATGCGGGCTCAAAAACACAGTGGCTGGCGTGGGTTTGCGGGCATGGGGATCCGGCGTCTGGCCCCGATCTGGCCAGAGCTATACGCGGTTGAAATCATGCGCCCTTTACTGGATGTTTCAAGAGATGAACTGCGCCGTTTTAACGCCGAAAACCATCTGGAATTTATTGACGATCCCTCAAACGAAAACCACAAATTTGCCCGCATCCGTGCCCGCACGGCTTTGGCAAAAATGCCGGAAGTTAAAGACCAGTTTCTGTGCACCGCCATGCATGCGCAAAAGTGCCTGCGTGAAGAAAAAAACAAAATCAAAACCGTCTTGGCGGCACACGTAAAAATCCATAAATGGGGTGGCGCCTCTCTTGAGACGCAAGGACTAAAGGTAAATTCGGAATTGGCCCCGCAAATCTTGAAATACCTAATCCATGCGGTATCAGGCGAAGCGCAGGCTATCCCGTTAGATAAATTAAACGGATTGAATGCGAAGCTACTCAAACCCGGTTTTAGGGGCGCGACTTTGGGCGGCGCGCAGTTCGTGGGCGGTAAACATGATGTCTTGATTGTCCGTGATCCCGGAGCTGTGCTTGGCCGCAAACAAAAACCTTCAAAATTGCCTATAGCGCTCTCCACACAAACCCCGACCCTTTGGGATGGTCGTTTTTTAGTCGAAACGGATCAAGCTGGCCTCAATATGGCACCGCTTATGACGTACGCGGATCAACTCGACAAGCAACAGAAACAAGCATTGAAAAATATCCCGGAGCCAGCGCGGGCCGGACTGCCTTGCATTTTGCGCGACAATATGTCGGGGGGCAGCACATCAGAAGAATGTGAATTGCTGTGGGCTTACCCGCAACAAACGGGCGCAACTTTCCGGTTAACGTGCCTGATTGGAGCACACTTGCAAGCCATGCTAAATTAACTGTGAAACTAGAGAGTTTTCCGCCTATAGGGACTTAACTTTGACGGAGGAGTACCTATATAGTAGGCTACTTCAAACGAATCCGTACCAAGACGCGGAAACCGGAAAGACTTAAACCTATGCAAATGCGCACTATGGCCTTTTGGGCAGCAATCCTCCTGACATTTTTAGTTGTGATTTCTGTCTCGCAAAACTCGTTAAAACCCGCACAGAGCAATCTGATAGAAACCCATGAACTGAACGTGGCGATAGATGCTGGCCGGGTCGAACACATGGTCGTCGATGTCCAAAACGATAAGGTCTCGGGTACGTTTAAAAACGGCCAAGAGTTTGTTTCCAATAGCATTGTCTATGAAGCACAGCTCGAAAAATGGGACGCAAACCTCGTGCCCTACGATCTTAAGCCCCGTAAACAAACCAGCTTGCTGACCGCATTTTTGGTCAATGTATTACCATTCGTCCTCATTATCGGCATTGCCATCTGGTTTATGCGCTCCATGCAGGGCGGCGGTAAAGGCGGCGCTATGAGCTTTGGAAAATCACGCGCAAAAATGCTTACCGAGGAGCAAGGCAAGGTGACATTTGACGATGTAGCCGGGGTCGAGTCTGCGAAAGAGGATTTGCAAGAGGTTATTGAATTTTTACAAGACCCGACGAAATTCCATCGTTTGGGCGCGAAAATTCCGACAGGCGCTTTGTTGATAGGCCCTCCGGGTACAGGTAAAACCCTGTTGGCCCGTGCTGTCGCGGGCGAGTCCGGTGTACCGTTTTTCACAATTTCAGGCTCTGATTTCGTAGAGATGTTTGTCGGTGTTGGCGCCAGTCGTGTGCGCGATATGTTTGAGCAAGCCAAGAAAAATGCGCCTTGTATTATCTTTATTGACGAGATTGATGCGGTCGGTCGCCATCGTGGTGTCGGCACATCCGGTGGTCATGAAGAACGCGAACAAACCCTCAACCAGCTCTTGGTTGAAATGGACGGATTTGACGGTAATGAAGGCGTGATTATTATTGCGGCAACCAACCGCCCCGACGTTCTGGACAAAGCTTTGTTGCGTCCGGGCCGATTTGATCGCCAGATTGAAGTGCCGCTCCCCGACATTAGTGGCCGGGAGCAAATCCTCGCCGTGCATATGAAAAAAGTGCCGCTTGGTAAGGATGTTGACAATAAGTACATTGCCCGTGGCACACCCGGTTTCTCCGGTGCAGATCTGGCCAATCTGGTCAATGAGGCGGCACTTTTGGCCGCACGCCGTAACAAGCGTAAAGTGACCATGCGTGAATTTGAAGACGCCCGCGATAAAGTTCTGATGGGGGCCGAGCGTAAATCCCTGTCGATGACAGAGGAAGAGCGCGCCAACACGGCCTATCATGAGGCGGGACATGCCATTGTCGGTATGAATATGCCCGGCAGTTTACCAATCCATAAGGCAACAATTATGCCGCGTGGCCGTGCCCTTGGCATGGTGCAGTATTTGCCCGAACGGGACCAGATTTCCCAATCCCGCGAAGAAATGATCGCGCGCATGGCGATGGCGATGGGGGGACGGGCCGCAGAAGAGTTGAAATTCGGCTATGACAAAGTCACATCTGGTGCCTCGTCAGACATTGAACAAGTGACCAGTATCGCGACCGCTATGGTCACCGAATGGGGCCTGTCTGATAAAGTCGGCCCAATTGCCTATAAGAATACCGATCAAAGCAGTTTCATGCCCGGGATCGGGCGTGGGTCTGCGATCTCGCCGGAAACAGCGCGGGTTATCGAAGACGAGATCAAACGCTTTGTCACAGAAGCGCACGAAACCGCATTGGCGGTTTTAAAGAAGAAAAAGAAACATTGGTACAAGTTGGCCGAAGCGCTTCTCGAATATGAAACCCTGTCCGGGGACGAGATTACAGATCTCCTGGAGGACAACATACTTCCCAAACGTCCTGATTTCGAAGGTGGCAACGGCGGTACGGGCGGTCTATCCGCTGTGCCAACCACAATTGTGGTAAAACCCAAACCAGCCTCCAAGCCCAAGCGTAAGCGTAAACCAAAGGCGCAACCAGAAAGTTAGGCCGCTATGTTTAAGTCCCTCGATGTTTCGATCTTCTTGGCAACAGTCAAAGCTGAAGAGTGCTTGGCGTTTTATACGCAGGTGCTGGGACTGGATTTACGCGAGGAAAATGATTTTGCATTGGTGTTCGATCTTAAAGGGGTCGAGCTTCGTATTTCCAAAGTGCCTACATTCAACACAATGCCGTTTACCGTTCTTGATTGGCAGGTTCCCGATCTCTCCAGCGCTATGGATGAATTGGAAGAGCGTGGTGTAAAGTTCGAGCATTACGACCAGATGGGCATGGATGAACGCAATGTTTGGAGCTCGCCTGACGGGACTAAAATCGCATGGTTCAAAGACCCTGATGGCAACATATTGTCTATTTCCGAGCGTGTAAAATAAGCCGGATTATGTCCCAGCCCTCCACCCAGATCATGGGTATTCTAAACGTGACGCCGGATAGTTTCTCGGATGGCGGCCAGTTCTCCAGTACAGATAAAGCCATTACCCATGCGCTCGAGATGTGTACCCACGGGGCGCATATCATTGATATTGGCGGCGAGTCTACACGTCCGGGTGCGGATGTCGTGAGCGAGGCAGACGAGCTTGCACGGATTTTACCGGTGATCGAAGGGCTTGTCTCTGAAAACCTTTCCGCTCAAATTTCTATTGATACCCGTCGCCCCAAAGTGGCGAAAGCGGCTATCAAAGCGGGCGCAAGCATTTGGAATGATGTGACGGCCTTAAGCTTTGAAGCAAACAGTATTTCAATGGCTGCCGAGTTGGGCTGTGAAATTGTCCTCATGCATATGAAAGGCACGCCTAAAACAATGCAGGAGAACCCCGTCTATGACAATGTTGTGGACGAGGTGTGCACGTATTTGAAACGCCGGCTAGAGGCCGCAATGGCAGGCGGTGTGCAGGCGAAAAATATAATCCTCGATCCCGGTATTGGCTTCGGCAAGCGGCTAGAGGATAATCTCTTGCTCTTGGCAGAGGTAGATGATTTGAACGCGCTTGGGTACCGCGTTTTGATCGGAGCATCCCGCAAAAACTTTATCAGCATGATTGATAAAAGCCCGGCAGACGCGCGCCTTGGTGGCTCACTCGCCAGCGCCCTGTGGGCGGCAAACTTGGGTGCATCTATCGTGCGCGTCCATGACGTGAAAGAAACCGCTCAGGCTTTGAAAGTCTGGCAGGCGATGAGGAAACAAAAAAATGGATAAACCAAAAATAGCACGCGTCCTTATCGTTGCCGGGTCAGACTCTGGTGGTGGTGCCGGTATTCAGGCCGACATAAAAACCTGTGCCGCATTTGGCGTCTACAGTGCTACGGCAATTACCGCTATTACGGCTCAAAATACAGTGGATGTGCAGCGAGTTGAAGCCCTGCCAGCAGATTTGGTCGCGGATCAAATGCGGAGTATCTTGTCCGATATTGGGGCGGACGTAATCAAAATTGGCATGCTCGCCAATGGTGCTATCATAGACGCCGTTGCGCAGGTGATTGCTGAGCAAGGCGAAGATATTCCAATTGTCCTTGATCCCGTTTTGGTGTCTACGAGCGGGAATGCGCTTTTGGAGCCTGAGGCCATAGCCTCGTTGAAAGACAATCTGTTACCCATGGCCGATCTCGTCACCCCCAACAGCATTGAAGCGGCCATATTGACTGGCGTCGAGGTCAAGGATGTGGACGGCATGATCAAGGCCGGTGAAGCATTGCTGGAGATGGGGGCCTACGGTGCGTTGATAAAAGGCGGACATCTGGAAGGCAAAAGCATATTGGATGTACTGGTGACGCCCGAGGGCAACCAGATGATGAGCGCCCCGCGCATTTACTCCCGCCATACTCACGGCACCGGATGTACACTGGCAAGCGCTATGGCGGCTTTATTGGCCCAGGGCATGCCGGTTGAGCAGGCTGTGCAAGAGGCTCGCGAATTTATTTTTGAAGCTATTCGTACGGCCCCCAAACTGGGCAAAGGCAATGGGCCGCTCAATCATGGTCTCGCGGCAGGCATGGACGTGGACGTCCAAAAATCGGACGGCAAGCCCAATCCATTTGCTGCCCTAAAGGATTTAAAGACTTAAGGTTTGCCTTTGCTCCGCGCGATCAGAAGCCCGACAAAAATAACGCCCATGGCCATAAGGGTTCGCCAGCCAAAGCGCTCGTCTAAAAATACGATCCCGGAAACAAGGGCGCAAATTGGCACCAGATAATTCAACTTGGCGATCAGGGTCGGCCCGCTGATCTGGATCAGGCGTAGATAGAGGATTTGCGCGAAGGCGGTTGACCCGACAGCAATGCCGAGAATAGCCAGTATGGCAGATGTAGGCGGAAGGGTTTGTGGGGTGCCGGAAAATGCAAGCCAGACAAGTGACCATACAGCCGCCCCGATCACGATCATGCAGGCCCCGACACTGGCGTGGACTTCGGGGGCTAGTTTGGCCAGTATCGTCGTTATGGCATATAAGGTTGCGCCTAACAGGATCAGGCTTTGGGCGCGCCAGTCTTCGATCAATTCCAGCGCAAATGTATCTGGCATGAACAGTATGAAAAGGCCGGAAAACCCGATGATAAACCCTATGGATTTGCGCCAGCTTAAAGCTTCGCCCTTGACGAAAAAATGTGCCAGCACGATGGTGGCAAGCGGCATAAATCCGATAAGGATGGCTGTCAGGCCGCTATCTACCTGCATTTGCGCTTGCGCTATGAAATAAAACGGGGCGGTCATGCCAACAAAGCCAAGCCCGCCATACCAAATCCAGACACTGTCTGTGAGTGGTGGAAACCTACGCCCTCTTATATACATATAGAGAGTGAGAATGATTGCGGCAATACAGGTTCGTGAGGCGACAAGCCAAACCGGTGCGACATGGACAACCGCATATCCGACCATTGTATACGCCGTACCCCAGATAAGAATAAGGGCAATAGAATAGGCGTAAATAAGGGTTTTATCGCTTGTTTTTGTGCTTTTGTGCATGTTTCACCTTAGCTGGTATTGCCGCTTTTCTCACCGATGCGCGCGATGAGCAGCCCGGTAATGATGATCATCATAGCGGCGATAGAGCGCCAGCTAAACATTTCATCCAGAAAGATCATGCCAAAGACAAGCGCGAACACGGGCACAATATAATTGATCTTTGCGATCATGCTTGGCCCGCTCAACTCGATCACTTTCAAATATAAAATATCGGACAGGCCCGTATAGCAAATCGACAAAACCAGAAGGGCAATCAATACACCCTTCGAGACATGGGTATCAGGTAATCCTGCCGGTGCGGCCATGATAAATGCGGTGATGGCCGCTGTGATCAGCATAATCGCGGCCCCGATACTGGCGGGTGTGTCCGGTGCGCGTTTGGCGACGATAGAGGCCAAAGCATAGGACAGGGCCACCATCAACATTATGCCTTGTGCATTCCAGTTTTGTATCAAATCCCAGCTGATCTGTTCGGGTAGGAATAAAAAGATGATCCCGATAAAACCGATCACAAACCCAATACTTTTACGCCAGCTCAAAGGTTCGCTTTTGACGAAAAAATGCGCCAGAATGATCGTAAATAAAGGCATGGCTCCACTTACAAGAATAGATGACATACCGCTCTCCACCCCTAACTCATTACCTTTGGCTTGCAAAAAGAACGGGGCCGTCATGCCAAAAAAACCCATCAACCCATACCAGAACCATCTTTTGTCCTTGAGGGAAGGCAGCTTCAGGCCGCGTGAATAAAGATAGATTGTAATGCCAATCGCAGGCAGGGTCGTGCGGGCCGCTGGCACCCATTCTGCCGGAAACCCGCCTGAATATACGGCGTAGAACATCAGTGTGTATCCGGTACTCCAAATAAAGACCATCAAGGCAACATAAATATACAGGAGGGTGGTGCGGGCCGTTTTATCAGATGCCATGGCGCTTACTTTCTTTCGGAGATCGTCAAAATTGCCCGCAGACTAACGGGAAAGTGCCTAGAAGGAAGCAAAAAAAAGCGTGATCCAGAAAAATCTGAAATCACGCTATAAGTTTAAGGGTAATGTATGGATGCCCTTTTCAGGGCACCCTTTGTAAATACCTCCGCATTCCGCCCTGTTTTGCAGAGCGCCGGAGGGTCACCGGCGCCTAGAAGCCGGTAGAAATCCCTGCACCAAACCAGGCGCTTGAGCCTTTTGGTGTGAAGCTTGAAAGTTTCAGGAATGTGTCCTCGGAACTAAAGCCGAAATTCGCACCTACATAGACGGACGTTGCCTCTGAAACGGCATAACTTACCGCGCCGCTCAAAGAGCCGTATTGGTAATCGCCAGCCCCTTTGACGCTCACCGCACCAACAGTCGCGCCAATGTCAAAACTGGTTTTTTCTGCCAGCGGTACTGAATACCCGACACTGCCTTCAAGGGTAAAGGCTTCGAGGGTGAGATCATAATATGCGGTTAGGCTTGGCTCTAGCGGCCCGCTAAACCCAAGGGCGCCATAGATTTCCATTGTGCTGGCTGCACCGCCGCCTGTCCCGAAGTCAAATAGACCACCGGATTCAGGATAGTGATAAACCGTTAGACCCACGTCCGTAGATACGTTTTCAAACAAATCAAATGAATAGCCGATATACAGATCAAGCTCGGTATCGAAATTGGAGCCATTTTCAATAGGGACGGAAAGCCATCCACCAAATGTGAAGTTACCAAAACTGGCTTCGAGGCCCGGTTGGATCGCGTCACCGGCAAGGGTGACGCCCCGGAATACATATTCCGAGACATAATCGACACTGGCGCTGACTTCGACTTCTTGCGCACTGGCGGCTGTTGACAGGCCCAGCATCATTGCAGGGACGGCTAAACTGGTTAAGAGTAATTTTTTCATGATATTTTCCTTAGTTGATCAATATTTATAGAAATTAAGTGGTGAATTCAGGGTAGGCCGCAACACCAACCTCGGCATGGTCAAGACCCATTTCCTCGTCTTCTGCGGAAACCCGGATACCAACGGTGAACTTAAGCAAGAGCCAACCAATAGCACTTGCGACGACAGTGAAGACACCGATCGCAACCACACCTGTGAGTTGCGCCTTGAACGTAACATCCGCATTGGTGTAGGCCACGACAAGTGTGCCGAATATACCGGCAACCAAATGCACAGGGATCGCGCCGACAACATCATCGATTTTAAACTTGTCGAGCAGAGGCACGGTGAGCATTGCGAGCAATGATCCGGCACCACCTACGAGCAAAGATTGAACAACTGTTGGTGTGAGAGGTTCCGCTGTAATGGCAACCAAGCCAGCGAGTGCGCCATTGAGAGCCATGGTCAAATCAATCTTCTTGTAGCGAATTTGTGTGTAGAAAATCGCGACGACAACACCCGCACAGGCGGCTAAATTTGTGTTGACGAAGATTTTTGAAACTTCCGTTACGTCTTTAATTGTGCCCATTGCGAGCTGTGACGCGCCGTTAAACCCGAACCAGCCTAACCAGAGGATGAACACACCCAAAGTCGCGAGAGGCATGGAGGAACCTGGCATAGGGTTGACACGACCATTTTCGTATTTGCCTTTACGGGCACCAAGAATGATAGCCCCGACCAAAGCGGCCCAGCCACCGGTAGAGTGAACAAGAGAGGACCCGGCGAAATCGCTAAAGCCGAGTGCATCGAGCCAGCCTGTACCCCATTCCCATGACGTGACAACCGGATAGATAAAGCCGGTGAGCAAAGCCGTGAAAATCAGGAAAGGCCAGAATTTAATGCGTTCTGCCAACGTGCCCGAGACAATAGAGGCCGTCGTTGCACAGAAAACCATCTGGAAGAACCAGTCGGACGCAGCCGAGTATCCGCCGCTATTATCCGCAGCATCTCCGAAAACCCTTGGGCCAAGACTGGCGAAATTTGCAAATTTTGCACCTTCGGTAATTTCATAGGCGATACTATAGCCGATGAGCCAGAACATAATGCCGGCGACAGCGTAGAGCGAGATATTTTTCAAACACTGCATGGATACGTTTTTAGAGCGAACAAGGCCCGCTTCAAGCATGGCAAAACCAGCCGCCATCCACATGACAAGGAACCCGCCGATGAGAAACAGCAAGGTGCCAAAAATATAGGAATCTTGTTCCGCATTTGAATTTACAAGCGCATTGAGCGCTTCCAGATCAAGCGTTTCCGCGTGCGCGGTCCCTGCCATAAATAGTGCGAGGGAAAGTCCCCCGATAATTTTCTTAAACTTAGACATTATGTGTCTCCAATTTTGTGGGATTAAAGCGCAGATTCACCAGTTTCGCCGGTGCGAATACGAATGGCTTGCTCAATAGTGGAGACAAAAATTTTGCCGTCCCCGATTTTGCCTGTGCCTGCGCTTTTTTGAATGGATTCGAGTGTGGCTTCGAGCAACTCGTCTGCAATGACCAGTTCCAGTTTGATCTTCGGCAGGAAATCAACAACATATTCCGCGCCGCGATATAATTCTGTGTGACCTTTCTGGCGACCAAAACCTTTGGCTTCGACCACTGTCATCCCTGTAATACCAATTTCTTGTAGGGCTTCTTTTACTTCATCAAGTTTGAACGGCTTGATGATGGCCTCTATTTTTTTCATTTCACTCTCCTCCACCACTTTGGGCAATTTACTGCGAGGGGTTAATCCCTAGTGGCTCAAGCCTTAAATCTATACTTGATAGAGAGTCGACATGAGCGCGGCGGAAACGGGTTAAAAGAAGGTTAAAAATGTCAAATTGTCTAAATTTTTAGCACAATTTTGTGACATGCACAAAATTTCATCACTTTGGGTGTGGTGCAATATCGGGTGCCTTTAAGAGACATATACCTCTCTCACCTTAGCTCTTGACCCACCTCACAGAATCCAGCATACGGGCTTTGGGTCGCGCTTTCCCACCAAAGCGTACTTTACGCGGTTACAAAAACGACCGTACGGAGACAGATATGACGACACTAACACGCCCGGCTGTGAAGCCGGAGGATGGCCGTTTTTCAGCAGGACCATCCAGAAAACGTCCCGGTTGGACACCCGCCATTCTCAATGATGCCGCCCTTGGACGTTCTCACCGCAGTGCACTTGGCAAAGCCAAACTTAAAGAAATTATCGACCTTACCCGTGAAGTTCTCGAAGTTCCGAGCGACTACCGGATTGCAATTGTTCCGGCTTCCGATACAGGCGCGGTTGAAATGGCCATGTGGTCAATGCTCGGCCCGCGCGGCGTAGATGTTGCGGCTTGGGAAAGTTTTGGACAAGCATGGGTCACAGACGCCGAAAGCCAATTGCCCCTCAAAGATGTGCGTATTTTAACGGCAGATTATGGCAAGCTTCCTGATCTTGACCAATATACCGGTGATCGGGATTTGGTCTTTACGTGGAACGGTACGACCGGCGGCGTAAAAGTCCCCAACGCCGATTTCATTCCTGCGGACCGCGAAGGTATCACGATTTGTGACGCGACTTCTGCCGCTTTTGCCCAGCCACTTCCGTGGGACAAACTGGACGTTATTACTTATTCTTGGCAGAAAAACATGGGCGGCGAAGCTGCACATGGCATGTTGATCCTGTCCCCGCGCGCTGTAGAGCGTTTGGAGAGCTATACCCCGCCTTGGCCACTCCCGAAAATTTTCCGCATGACCAAAGGCGGCAAGATCAACGAAGGCCTGTTTAAAGGCGCGACGATCAACACCCCGTCTTTAATGTGTGTCGAGGATCATCTGGACGCTTTGACGTGGGTGCGCGCGCAGGGTGGCCTGCAATATATGCATGACAGTGCCGATGAAAATGCCCGGACTTTATGGGATTGGATGGATCGCACGCCCTGGATTGAAAACCTGTGCGCAGTGGCCGAGCAACGCTCGAATACCGGCGTATGCATGAAAATTGTCGATCCGCGTTTTCAGGCTCTGGACATTGATGGGCAACGGGCCTTCGCAGGGGCAATTGTTAAATTGCTCGGTGATGAAGGTGTGGCTGTTGATTTTGGATCTTATCGTACGGCCCCTCCGGGCTTTCGGGTGTGGGCTAGCGGCTTGTGCGCAAAATCTGACATAGAGGCTTTATTGCCATGGCTGGAATGGGGTTTTGAAACCATCGCCGCCCAAACATTTTAAGTCGCGACTTAATCAATTTATTTAATAAGGAGACTCTCATGGTAAGAGTTCTAATTTCTGACAAGATGTCAGCATCTGCAAGAGATGTGTTTAAAAATAGAGGCGTCGATGTTGATGTCATTACGGGTCTTTCCAAAGAAGAACTGATCAAAATCATTCCCGAATACGATGGTCTGGCCATCCGGTCTTCCACCACTGCGGACGCCGACATTATTGCGGCCGCTACCAATCTAAAGGTCATTGGCCGTGCCGGTATCGGGACGGATAATATCGACAAGGTCGCGGCCACAAACAGTGGTGTTGTCGTGATGAACACCCCGTTTGGCAATGCCATTACAACGGCCGAACACGCCATTGCTTTACTGCTGTCCTGTGCACGGCAAATTCCGGCGGCTTCCAACCGTACTCAAAACGGTGAATGGCCAAAGTCTGACTTCAAAGGGATCGAGCTTTATAACAAAACTTTGGGCGTGATTGGTTGTGGCAATATCGGCGCATTGGTATCTGAACGGGCTTTGGGCCTAAAAATGAAAGTGATTGCGTTTGACCCGTATCTGACCGAAGAGCGCGCGATTGAAATCGGTGTGGAAAAGGTTGAACTGGACGATATTTTCGCTCGCGCCGATGCGATTACATTGCATACGCCATTAACTGATGGCACACGCGGCATTATTAGCCGAGAAGCGCTCGCCAAAACCAAACCGGGTCTTATCCTTGTCAATGCCGCTCGCGGTGGATTGGTGGATGAAGAGGCCGTGAAAGACGCTTTGGAAAGCGGGCATTTACGCGCGGCTGCGTTGGACGTATTTAGTGTTGAACCTGCCAAAGAGAACATTTTGTTTGGCACGAAAAACTTCATTGCAACGCCGCATTTGGGTGCCTCAACCCTTGAAGCACAAGAGAATGTGGCTGTGCAAATCGCCGAACAAATGGCTGATTATCTGCTCAGCGGCGCGGTCTCGAATGCGCTCAACACCCCGTCTATTTCTGCCGATGAAGCCCCGCGCTTGAAACCGTTTGTCGAACTGGCAAAAAAACTGGGCGCAATGACAGGCCAGTTATTAAGCGAGCCTGTAGACGCGGTCGAATTTTGCTATCAGGGCAATGTCGCCAAGCTTAACACCAAGCCTATGACGGCAGCGGCTTTGGCCGGATTGTTGAAGCCGATGATGCCGGAAGTGAATATGGTCTCTGCGCCTGCGATTGCGCGGGACAGAGGCATAGAGGTGAAGGAATCCACACTGGAATCAGCCGAAAATCACGACAATTTAATCAAACTGATTCTCACCGTTAAGGACAAAACCTATGAGGTGTCCGGTACGATCTACGGCGGGGAACCACATTTGATCAATCTGTTTGGTGTGCCAATGGATGCAGATTTCGCACCCAATATGCTTTATGTTCGTAACGAAGATAAACCCGGTTTTATCGGGGCTGTCGGGAGCTTGCTTGGCGAGAGCAAGGTCAATATCGCGACGTTTGCGCTCGGACGTGATCATCAGGGCGGCAGTGCGATCTGTTTGGTGTCGGTTGACGCTCCGGTTTGTGAAGACATTCAGAATAAAATCTCCAAGTTTGATCAGGTAAAATTTGTCCGCGCTCTTAGTTTTTAACCGGGCTCTTAATTTTTAAAATGGCATTTTTTGCCTACACAGAGCAGCAAAGTGTGTTAGTCCTCGTCTGTTGAAACCTTCAATTCAGAGGCGGGGCTTGCACATGAAAAAATTTCAAGTCTTACGTCAAGTCTTGCGTGCGGGTCTGCTGGGCTTGTTTATTCTGCTCGGCGGCACTTTGTCTGCACAGGCAGACGAAATGCGCGCGGGTGTCTCGCTCCATGACGGAGAGTTTTTCGAAGATTTGGTATTTGGTGGCAAGCACGGCAAGGAACAAAGCATGTCTTTGACCGCCGAATATATCTGGGATACACCGGATTGGCTCGATTGGGCTTGGGGGGCGCGGCCTTATGTGGGCGGTACGCTCAATCTTGAGGCAGAAACATCTCATGGCGGCGGCGGTGTTGTTTGGCGCGGCGCGTTCTGGAATAATTTTTATGCAGATTTTTCCTTTGGCTTGGTTGTGCACTCGGGCCATGTCCGCACCCCAAACCCTATTGACGCAACAACGCCAGAGGAAGTGGATATTCGCCATGCGCGTAAAGCGGCGGAGATCGAATTTGGCTCGCGCGTATTGTTTCGGGAAAATTTCGCCCTTGGCTACAGATTTAATGACAAATGGGCTGGTGAAATCACCTATGAACATCTAAGTCATGGTCAACTCTTGGGTGGACCAGAAAATGAAGGCGCGAACAGTGTTGGCGTTCGCCTCGCGCATCGGTTTTAAATAAAGGATTCTAAAGTGGCAAATGTTGTTGTTGTTGGCTCCCAGTGGGGAGATGAAGGCAAAGGGAAAATCGTGGACTGGCTCTCGAGCCGGGCCGATGTGATTGCCCGTTTTCAAGGTGGGCATAATGCTGGCCACACTCTGGTTGTTGACGGTGTTGTTTACAAATTAAGCCTCTTGCCGTCTGGTGTTGTCCGTGGGGGTAAGCTGTCTGTCATCGGCAATGGCGTTGTGATCGATCCATGGGCTTTAATCACGGAAATGACCCGCATTCGCGAGCAGGGCGTCAAAATCACTCCTGATAATCTGGTTATCTCGGAAATCGCCACATTGATCCTGCCTGTGCACGGGGAACTGGACGCTATTCGCGAGAACCGGGCTGATGGTGTTAAAATCGGTACGACAAAGCGCGGTATTGGCCCGGCCTATGAAGACAAAGTCGCTCGCCGCGCAATCCGCGTTTGTGACCTTGCTGATGAGGAAGGGCTTCCGGCCCGTGTCGCCAACATGTTGCACCATCACAATGCGCTTCGCAAAGGCCTTGGTCATCCACCCGTTGATGCGGACGCGTTGACCAAGAAATTGTTGGAGATTGCGCCAAAAATCCTGCCATTCTCCGGCCCCGTCTGGCACAGGCTGGATGAAGCCGCCCGGGCAGACAAACGTATTTTGTTCGAGGGCGCACAAGGGGCCATGCTCGATATTGATCACGGCACCTATCCGTTTGTGACCTCGTCCAACACCACTGCCGGGCAAGCTGCCGGCGGTACAGGCATGGGGCCGCGGGCCTTGAACTATGTGCTTGGCATTACCAAAGCTTACACCACCCGCGTAGGCGAGGGCCCATTTCCGACAGAGCTTCATGACGATGTCGGCCAGCGCCTTGGGGAACGCGGCCATGAATTTGGCACGGTCACAGGACGTCAGCGCCGTTGTGGATGGTTTGACGCCACCATGGTACGCCAGGCAATTATAACTGGCGGCATTGACGGCATTGCTTTGACCAAGCTGGATGTTTTAGACGGCCTGCCAGAATTGAAAATCTGCATTGGCTACAAATTAGGGGATAAGCGCCTCCGCCGTTTCCCTGCCGGTGCCGCCAATCAAGCCGCCGTCGAACCTGTCTATGAAAGCATGGAGGGCTGGTCCGGCTCGACTGCGGGTGCGCGCACCACAGCCGAATTGCCCGCTCAGGCCATCAAATATATTCGCCGGATCGAAGAATTAATCGGCGTGCCTGCGGCCATGATTTCCACTTCGCCTGAACGCGAAGATGTGATTTTGATGCGTGACCCGTTTAAAGCCTAGAACTTGATCTCAATCGCCTGCACGGTGCCCCGGTTTAGATTGGCGATGTAAATCGTATTGCCATCTAGATCGAAATCATTCATGTAAATCTCTTGCGCGCTTGTGTCCTGTAGCAGGTTGGTTTTGCCGTCTTTGGAGACATGCCAAAGCTGGCCCGGCCAACTTGATGTTATATAGCTCCCGTCGCGGAGCACCTTAACCCCGTCCGCATTTTCCATACCGCCTGCAAGAACGCTCAGGGTTTTGTCATGCACATCCAAAGACAGAAGCTCGCCCTTAGTCATTGTCATGATAAGCACATGCCCCTCGTGAAGTGTGAGCCCGTTAATCCCGTCCAGTTGATCATCTTGCATCCAGAGCTCAAATACCTCGCCGTCATAGAGGAAAATGCTTTGGGTTTGGGAATCGCTGACCAGAACGCCGAGGCCGGGGACAACGACGACATCATTTAAAAACAATGCGCCGGGGCCAACAAGAGATTTGGTAATCTCACCAGTTTGCGTATTAATCGCAATCAGCTTGTCGATATCGGAAACATAAAGCGTGTTGCCGTCCAACTCCATACCCTTGGGCGCATCAAGACCCGTCACCCATTCTTTGGTGAGGATTGCCCCGTCGGGAGAAAGTTTTGAAATATAGCCATTTCCGTCATGTTCGCTCCCATCGCCGTTCATATTGCTAAGATAGAGAAACGATTTATCCGGACTGAGCAACAAGCATTCCGGCGTATCAAATCCTGCCGTTTCCCATACTTTTTCCAAGCTGGGTAAGTTGGTGGCTGTCTGCGTTTCTACCGGGCTTTCCGTTTTGGCTTGGCATCCCATAAGAACAGTGCCGCAAATCAAGGGGATTAGCCCCATATAAATTCGCCCTGTGTATAGTGAATGTCTTTTCATTTTCATCTCCCCGTAATGCCCGTAATCATTGTTGCGCAAATGGTATCCACCCCAAGTCTATATGTCCAGAAAGATCACTTGCGCTCTGGTTGTGTCTTCACGGAAACTCACAAATTTGTGACAGATTTATAGCGTCCAGTCCTTGCCAGAACGCGCAACAGGCCTATGTTGCACACAAACAATAAAGGAAGAGCTATGGATGGGTTAAGCGATACGCATGCAACAAATGCACAAGCTACAAGTGCACAGGCTACAAATGCAGATGTACGGAGCGATGTACAAGAAAGATATGCGAGCGGCGCCAACGAAGTTGAAGCGGCTTTGTGCTGCCCGGTTGATTATGATCCCCAATATTTAAAAATCATCCCCCAAGACGTTCTAGATCGGGATTATGGCTGTGGTGACCCGTCGCGCTATGTGCGCGAGGGAGAAACCGTGCTTGATCTTGGCTCCGGCGGCGGCAAAATTTGTTTCATTGCTTCCCAAATTGTCGGGCCAAAGGGCAGGGTGATCGGCGTCGACATGACCGATGATATGCTTGATCTGGCCCGCACCAATGCGCCGATCATTTCTGAGCGCCTTGGCTATGCAAATGTAGAGTTCAAGCGTGGCCATATCGAGGATTTAAAAACCGATCTTGACCAGTTGAACACATGGCTGGCGGCCAACCCTGTGAAAGACGCTGGCGGCATGGAAGCGATGGAGGCCGAAATTCTGCGCCTGCAAACCGAGCTGCCAATGATCCCCGACAATAGCATTGATGTGATTGTGTCCAATTGCGTGTTAAATCTCGTCTCTGATTCCAAAAAGAGGCAACTCTTTGCCGAGATGTTCCGTGTTTTGAAAGTCGGGGGCCGTGTGGCCGTATCCGACATCATTTCCGACGAGGATAGTCCCGAGAGTTTAAAGCAGGACGCCCGTCTCTGGTCTGGCTGTATTTCAGGGGCTTTGACAGAAGAAGGCTTTGGCCAAGCCCTTGAACAGGCCGGATTTCACGGGATCACCATTGATAAATTCGAATTGGAACCATGGCAAACCGTCGAAGGTATAGAATACCGCTCAGCCACCTATCTGGCCTATAAAGGTAAACAGGGTGAATGTCTGGAGAAGAACCAAGCTGTCATTTACAATGGCCCATGGCGCAATATACAGGATGATGACGGTCATGTTTTCCGGCGCGGCGAACGCTCTGCCGTTTGCGAAAAAACCTTCAAACTTTTGCAACAAGAACCGTACGCCGGACAATTTAGCTATATTGAGCCGCTGGTTGAAATTACCGAACGCATTGAATGGCCTACGTCTGATTGTGGCGTTCGCCGCCGTGACCCTCAAGAAACCAAAAAAGGGGCTCCGAAACTGACCACAGATCCAAGCCAGCGGGAAAGTTGTTGTTAGAAAAAGGCGCTAGCCAGCGCGTTCATATGCGAGCTTTAGCCAGTTTTTAACATCCATGTCTATGTCCTCAACCGTTTCCAGCCGGACACGGTGGCTACACATAGCATTATATTTTTCCAGCCTATCGGTGATGTCCTCGCCTTTTAAGGCAAGCCCAAGATCAATACGTGTTTTAGTCGCAGGTGTGATCAGCGCGAATTGCTTGGCACGACGCAAGCTAACACTGGCTTTCTTAGGCGCGATTTCAATGCCTTCGAACGTCTTTATATAGGTGATGAGCGCGTCATAAACGGGTTTTAAGGAGGCTTTGGCACCGCTATATTGCACAGCAACTAAATCGACATCTTCGCCGGTTTCCAGTGTTTTAGCGGCGATCATATTGGCATATCCATGGGTCATACCATGGTCGGTTTTAAGCATTTTGAGAATTTGCCCGTGCTTCTCAAGTCCGCTTGCCTTGGTGGTTTTCAACCATTCCGGCAAAGCTTTCCCTGTATTTGCCGCTAAATTTGCAATCATTGTCTTCGCCATGTCTTCTGGTGATGCCATAATGCCCTCCCGCACTGGAATGTTCTGGATGGGAGTATGTTCTAAAATTGCAATCGAGGGAAGCCTAGTGTTGGCTCTCGTGATGTAATAATTCCCAACGGCCATCATGGTGCTCGACAAGGGCGGTGCAACTTTCAACCCAGTCCCCGTCATTCATATAGATG
Organism: Robiginitomaculum sp.; assembly: GCA_002733605.1. Classification (GTDB taxonomy): domain Bacteria; phylum Pseudomonadota; class Alphaproteobacteria; order Caulobacterales; family Maricaulaceae; genus Robiginitomaculum_A. The sequence continues at coordinate 40,136 of NVWK01000012.1, read as the reverse complement.
ATTTCACCAATTTTACGGATTTCCGCAACATGGATATGCCCGCATATGACGCCGGCAAACCCTTTGCGTTTGCAATACCCAGCCACATGATCCTCAAAACTATGGATGAAGCTTAGGGCTTTTTTTGTGCGGGTTTTAAGATATTTGGACAGGCTCCAATAGGGCAGACCCATAAGCTTGCGAAAGAAATTAAATTTCACATTCACCCAGATCAGAAAGTTATAAAGATTGTCCCCCAAAAACATGATCCATTTACGGTCAGAACGCATCAACCCGTCAAACATATCCCCGTGGGTGACAAGATATAAATTACCATCAAGCCCTCTGTATTTATAGCGGTTGGAGATTTTAATCCGGCCAAAACTGATCCCGTAGCGCATGAAGGCGCGCAGAAATTCATCATGATTGCCGATGATATAATGTACCTTCGTATCCCGTTTTGCAGCCGTAAGAATGCGGCGAATAACATTGGTGTGGCTTTGCGGCCAATACCATTTTTTCCGCATCCGCCAACCATCAATAATATCACCGACCAAGAACAGATTCTCACACGTATTCTGTTTTAAAAAAATACACAATGCGTCGGCTTGGCAGCCTTTGCTTCCCAAATGAATATCACTGATAAAAATACTGTTATAGGTTCTTTGGGAAACAGTGGGGGTGACGGTATTCATAGCCAAAGCTTAGCGAATGGATGTGTAAGAAATGTGACAATGCCAAACTTGTATTCGGGACGGGGTTTGCATATGGTTGATCTATGATGAAAAACTATGATGCGATCCTTGTGGGCGGTGGACATAACGGCTTGGTCTGCGCATTTTATCTGGCGCGTAAGGGGCTGAAAACCTGTGTAATAGAGCGCAACCCAATTGTCGGCGGCGCTGCCATTACTGAAGAATTTTATCGTCAGGGAGAAGAGGGATTTCGCAATTCTGTTGCGGCCTACACGGTGTCCCTACTGCAACCAAAAATCATAGAAGATATGGATTTGACGCATCACGGGCTTAAGGTCGTATTACGTAAAGTCGATAATTATTTGCCGTTGGCGGATGGATATTTGCTGGCAGGGCGGAATGGTTTAACAGCGCGTGAAATTGCCCGTTTGAGTACAAACGATGCTCACGCTTACCCGCGATATGAGAAGGCACTCGACGAAATTGTCGATTGCATCCGTGAATTTTTACTGGTGGTCCCTCCGAATGCGGGCGGTGGACTAGGGGATTTACTGGCGCTTCTAAAAACCGGCAACCGGATGCGGAAGCTCTCGCTTGAAGCCCAGCGTAATTTTCTCGATTTTTTTACCAAATCTGCCACAGAAATTCTGGATCAATATTTCGAGCATGACGCAGTGAAAGCCCTGTTCGGGTTCGACGCTATTGTCGGTCATTTCGCCTCGCCCAATGAGCCGGGATCGGCCTATGTGCTCCTCCATCATGTCTTTGGCGAAGCGGGCGGCGTGAAAGGCGCATGGGGCCACGCAATCGGTGGTATGGGGGCCATCACCCAAGCTATGGAACGTGCCTGTAGGGCGCAGGGCATCGATATTTTAACAGATACGCCCGTTGACGAAATCCTCGTCAAAGACGCCAAAGCATATGGTGTCAGGGCAGGAGATCAAACCTACACAGCGCCTGTCATTGCGGCGGGCGTACATCCCAAAATCCTGTATGAAAACCTCATAGAGAAGGATGCCTTACCCACAGATTTTAGGACCCGTATTCAAAACTACAAATCCCATTCAGGAACGTTTCGGATGAATGTGGCCCTAGATAAATTACCCGTATTTACCAATGCCCCCAAAGGCTTTGATTATCTCACATCCGGCATCGTCATCGCGCCGAGCCTCGCTTATATGGACGAGGCGTGGCTCTCGGCCAAAGCCAAAGGTTGGTCGGACGCGCCGATCATAGAAATGCTCATCCCGTCCACCCTTGACGACACCCTCGCGCCCAAAGGCAAACATGTAGCGAGCCTGTTTTGCCAGCAATTTTCCTATGATCTACCGGACGGTCAAACATGGGATGATCTGCGTGAGAGCGCCGCTGATCACATCATCAACACGGTCGATCAATATGCGCCCGGTTTCAAAAAATCCGTATTGGGACGCCAAGTGCTCTCGCCCCTTGATCTCGAGCGCAAATTAGGCCTTGTCGGCGGGGATATATTCCATGGCCGGATGAGCCTCGACCAATTGTTCTCTGCCCGTCCCGTCTTGGGGCATGGGACGTACCGCTCCCCGATCAAGGGCTTGTATATGTGCGGTTCCGGTACGCATCCCGGTGGTGGGGTAACCGGTGCGCCGGGACATAATGCTGCACATGTTATTTTAAAAGACAGGCATTGGTGATGAGCATGACACAAGATGAATTTAACAGTTTTTGCGAGGGACTTCCCCACACGACCCATGTGGTGCAATGGGGTGGGGCAGATGTGTGGAAAATCGGGGCCAAGGTATTTGCGATTGGTGGTTGGAATGAGGGTGTAGGATTTTGTGTGACCTTTAAGACCTCCGAAATCGGGTTTGAAATGCTTCGCGATGCGCCGGGCTGTCGCCCTGCGCCTTATTTGGCCTCTCGTGGTCTGAAATGGATACAGCGCACAGGCACCGAGAGCATGAGTGATGTGGATTTGAAAGACTATATCAAGCAAAGCTACCGCATCGTCTCGTTGGGGCTGACCAAAAAGCTACAAAAAGAACTGGGGCTAAACCAATAGCCACCCTCTTGTAGGAAAGGTCCCCCCGTGTCATAAGCCATCCATCCGAGGGGCATCCCGCAGTATGCGGGATTGAGACGCACCCTTATAACTTGATCTGGATTAGACCAGCGTAAGGACGGGCGTTAAATATGCAAAAAATACTCATATGTGCGGCGTTTGCCGTTTTTGGATCAGGAATGGGATTAGGGCACACAGCAATACCTGCCTCCGCCCATGAAACCCACGCAGATACCACCTATCTAGCCAATGAAGCCATATTGGTGGCGCAAGGGGATACGAAAGTCCTGTTCGACCCGTTTTTCCCGTCCGGTTTTGGCACCTACCAAGAAGTCCCGGATGATATGAAAACTGCAATCATGGCAGGCACGCCCCCCTTTGACGGTATTGACGCGATTTTCGTCAGCCACGTACATCCCGATCATTTTTCAGCCCCCGACACGATTGCCTATATGCGCGCCCACAGGGACGTGCATCTGTTTATCTCTGCACAAGGGGTAGAGATGTTGCGCGAAGAAACTACGCCGGACAATGCAATTTTCAAACGCGTACAGGCCTTCGCCCTTGAATATGGCGATACAGCAAAAACGATAACCATTGGCGATATAACTGCCGAAGCCGTCCGTATTCCCCATGCCGGTTGGCCGTCCCGTGCCGATGTGCAAAATCTGGTTTTCAGGGTCACATTGGGTGAGGGCACAACGGTCATGCATATGGGCGATGCCGATGTAAATGACAGCCACTACAAACCCCATGACAGCCATTGGAAAGCCCGCGTCACAGACCATGCATTTCCGCCCTATTGGTTCTTTGACAGCGAAGAAGGCAACACAATTCTGACCACCCGCATCAACGCCAAAACCGCGACCGGCATTCATGTGCCGATAAAAGTGCCCGCTGGATTGACAAATGGCCCACACGATTATTTCTCTAAAATCGGCGAGAGCCGCACAATAACACCTGCTCCAAAACTTGCGAAAGACCAACCTGATGAATAAACCAATTGACCAATCTGCATTCAAAACACCAACGGTAACAACGGGCCCATTACCCGCCTCGCGCAAAGTCTATACCCACCCTGTTGACGCCCCCGATTTGTCTGTGCCACACCGTGCCATTGCCTTGCATCCAAGTGCCAATGAACCGGACGTACAGGTGTATGATACGTCCGGCCCATACTCTGATCAGGATGTAGAAATCGACGTTGAGAAAGGTTTGCCGCGCCCGCGCACGGCTTGGATATTAGAGCGCGGCGGCTTCGAAGAGTATGAGGGACGCGAAATGACACTCGAAGACAATGGCGGCGCCAAAGGCCGCCATTTGGCACGAGAATTCCCCATAAAAAACAAACCGTTACGCGGACTTCCGGAATCAAAAAACACGCAATATGAGTACGCAAATGCGGGTATAATTACCAAGGAAATGATCTATGTCGCCGAGCGTGAAAACCTTGGGCGCCAACAAGCTGTGCCCGGCGCGCAAGCCCGCGTCGACGCGGGCGAAAGTTTTGGCGCAGACATTCCCGCCTTTGTTACACCCGAATTTGTCCGTTCTGAAATCGCGCGCGGACGGGCGATTATTCCGGCCAATATCAACCATCCCGAAGTCGAACCACAAATCATTGGCCGCAACTTTCTTGTGAAAATAAATGCCAATATCGGCAACTCGGCCGTCGCCAGTTCGGTCGAGGAAGAGGTCGATAAAATGGTGTGGGCGACCCGTTGGGGTGCTGACAATGTGATGGATTTATCCACGGGCCGCAACATCCACAACACCCGCGAATGGATCATCCGCAACGCGTCCGTACCGATCGGCACCGTGCCGATTTACCAAGCCCTCGAAAAAGTAAACGGCGTGGCCGAAGACCTGACATGGGAAATCTTTCGCGACACATTGATCGAACAGGCAGAGCAGGGCGTGGACTATTTCACCATCCATGCCGGTGTTCGCCTTGCCTATATTCATCTGACCGCGCACCGGGTCACGGGCATTGTTTCGCGCGGTGGTTCTATCATGGCGAAATGGTGTCTCAGCCATCATAAAGAGAGCTTCCTCTACACCCATTTCGAAGATATTTGCGATATTATGCGCACCTACGATGTGTCGTTTTCGCTCGGCGATGGTTTGCGCCCCGGTTCGATTGCCGATGCCAATGACCGCGCCCAATTTGCCGAATTGGAAACCCTCGGCGAGTTGACCCAGATCGCATGGCGCAAAGGCTGTCAGGTGATGGTCGAAGGCCCCGGCCATGTACCCATGCACAAGATCAAGGCCAACATGGACAAGCAGCTCAAAACCTGTGGCGAAGCCCCGTTCTACACCCTCGGCCCGCTCACCACGGACATCGCCCCCGGTTATGACCATATCACCAGCGGCATCGGCGCGGCCATGATCGGCTGGTTTGGTACAAGCATGTTATGCTACGTTACCCCCAAAGAGCATTTGGGCCTGCCGGATCGCGACGACGTAAAAGTCGGCGTTATTACCTATAAACTCGCGGCCCACGCCGCCGATTTGGCCAAAGGGCATCCGGCGGCGCAGCTCAGGGATGATGCCTTGTCCCGCGCCCGTTTCGAATTCCGTTGGGAAGATCAGTTCAATATCAGCCTCGATCCCGAAACCGCCAAAGATTATCACGACCAGACCATGCCCAAAGAAGCCCATAAAGTCGCCCATTTCTGCTCTATGTGCGGCCCCAAATTCTGCTCCATGAAAATCACACAGGATGTAAGGGATTACGCAGACACCCTCAGCGACAACGAAAAAGCCAGCCTCGAAGCCGTTGCCGAAGAAGGCATGGCAGGGATGAGTGATAAGTTCAAGGAAATGGGGGGGCAAATTTACTTGGACGAAGCTGTTGTGGAAGCGGGAGAGTAGGGAGGTCGAATGAGGATGATAAGTGCCAACAGTATCGGATGAATCTCCATATACATTACGAATTGCGAACGAGTTCAATCTTTTCCGTGGCGGATTTGTTGCGAGCTTTGGGCAAATGGAATATACGATTTTGGATTTTCTTCAAATCCTTCATGAATCCGAGAATATCTCCGTTAATGTTGAAAAATTGCCATACCCAGTGGAAAAACGTATTAAAAAATTCAAACAAGTATTCTCTCTCTTCTTAGAGCTGCGGCCATTTGAAAAAGATGCATTAGTAGTAATCGAAAGTATTGACAAGTGTATTGCTACAAGAAATTTTTTGGTCCACGGATTTGCCCATGTTGACGGGGAAAATAAGGTTGTCATTGTTAAGAAATACAGGCCAACACCACAAAATTCATGGAATATAGATACTCGGAATTTCTATCCAGAACATTTTCCTGAAGATTCTCAGGGAATAGAGCGTATCAGAAAGAACATGATTGAATTTTGTAAAACAACTTTATGCGAGCTCGATTTTAAGTAACATGTATAAGGAAACGGGCAGATAGATTTACTTGGATGAGGCTGTTGTGGAGGCAGGGAGTGGATTGCTTCTACTGCAATGGATACCCGCCTTCGCGGGTATGAGCGGAGGTGTTGAGGGGGCGTGGTATGGTTGGTTTGCGTAGTTTCCGGCCTGTGTAATTTTTAACTCCCGTAATTTCCCTCCGTATTCTCGGTTTGCGTAATTTCGGGTTTGTGTAATTCTCGACTCCCGCAATTTTCCTCCCGTAATTTGCTCTTCCATAATTCTCCCTGCCTACCCGCTCATCCCCGAGACATCGGGGATCTAGGTCTTTATCTGCACATGGGGTGACGAACGAAACATCATCTTTCCCATCTTATCACCCAAAATACTGGATACCCACGTTTGTGGGTATGAGCGGGAGTGTGGAGGGAGGGTGAGTGGGAAAGAAAGCAGGGTTGTGTTTATGTGTATTTTAGCATATGTTCACTAAATCTTCTTTGTGTATATTGTGACGAATAATAGGAATGGTACGCTCTATATCGGGCATACGGATGATTTGAGTGGGCGTATCTGGGAGCATAAGCAAAAAGCGTACAAAGGGTTTACGTCCAAGTATAGCTGCGATCGGCTTGTCTGGTTTGAAACACATGAAACGCGAGAGGGGGCTTTCCAGCGTGAACGGCAAACCAAAAAATGGAACCGCGTTTGGAAATTACAGTTGATCGAAACCTCAAATCCGGATTGGCTGGATTTATATGACGGGCTGACAGAAGAGCAGATATATGACTCCTCGCATATGTATATTCCAAAGGCATATGTCTAAACCCTACCCGACCTTCCTACTCTGAAATTGACAATATCAGAGCTTCCTAAATCCTTAAAACCTTCCTAAACTCCCCTTATGACATTCACCCTTCACCCACAACTCGCAAAAGATGGTCTTGATCTTGGGGATTTTGAAATCTCGAAACTTTTGATGATTAAGGACGTTGCCTATCCCTGGTTTGTCTTGGTGCCAAGAGTGGCCAACATAAAAGATGCGCATGAGTTGGATGAGCAAACACATATGCAAGTGTTGCGCGAGAGCAGGGCATTGTGTGCTGCCTTAATGACAGCGTTTGTGGGCACAAAAATGAATGTGGCGGCGCTTGGTAATATGGTGCCACAACTGCATATCCACCATATTGTCCGCGCCCCCTCTGATCCTGCATGGCCCGCTCCGGTCTGGGGTGTACAGCCCTTAACGCCGCTTACGGAGCATCAAATATTGGAGCGTGTGCAGAGATTAAAGCGTGCGTTTGAGGGTGTGTCGCATTGTCCCGCATGGGCTTAATCAAAGGCCTTCTCCACCTTGACAATCTCGCTAAGACTGCGTTCAATACCGTTCTAAAGGGAGAAAAACTATGCAAGATTTTTTGACGCCAATGCTGGCACTTATCGTTTGGACATTTGTGATGTTTTTATGGATGTATAAGCGCCGCATACCTGCGATGAATGCGATTAGTAAGGATACGCAAGAGTTCATTCGCAACCCGAAATTGGGCGAACAAATTCCCGAGAAGGCTCGCTGGGTGGCGGATAATTATAACCATTTGCACGAACAACCCGTGCTGTTTTACGCCCTCATGGCCTATTTATTTATGACCCAGCAAACGGACACATTTAATCTGGCATTGGCGTGGGGATATGTCGGTATTCGGGTCGTCCATAGCCTTGTGCAGGTGACGATCAACAAGGTGTTGGTGCGTTTCGGCTTGTTTGGGCTGGGCTCTCTCTGTCTCATGGTGCTGGCCGTGCGCGCAGTCTTAAACCTGTTCTAGCCGTGGCGTATGATGAAGGACTAGCACAAATATTCCGCGATGATCTCGCGGAATATGCGTCTGTTATCGAAAAGAAAATGTTCGGGGGGCTGTGCTTTATGAATAACGGGCACATGCTGTGCGGTGTGCATCATAAAGACGGGCAGGATGGGGCGATGTTCCGGGTTGGCCCCGAGAGCTATCAGGCGGCGATGCAGATTGACGGCATTGGCGAGTTGACCTTCACCGGCCGTCCTATGAAAGGTTTGGTCGAATGCGTCGGCGCACTGTTGGAAGATGACGAGACGCGGGGAAAAGTGCTGTCAATGGCATTGGAATTTACCGCTAGTTTACCGCCGAAATAGCTCTAGAGCGACGGGTTTGCCTGCCAAACCGGATGTTTTTGCATGACATGCTTAAAGATATCCGTGTCGAGAAAACCTTCCAACCACGCATGTAGCACTGGGAATCGCGGCGTGTCCCACCAATCGCGCTCGACATTGGCAAACTGTCGTATGAACGGGAAAATCGCATAATCTGCGAGGCTTGGGGCACTGCCCATAAGATAGGAGGTTTTCGAAAGGCGCTGTTCGTATGCCTCCAGAACCGCGCAGGCCTGCTCACGATGGGACAGATCAACACTGCCCCGTGTTGTGTCCGCATTATAGCGGCTCGCATATTTATACCGGTCAAGATGGGTTTTGAAATCTCCGGTAATTGTGTCAATCATGGGGAGCATGGTATCCAAACCCGGTGATAACCAGCCTTGCGGGTCATTATGCCCAAGCGCCCAGAGCATGATGTCAAAGCTTTCGTCCAGCACGCGATCATCATCCAGCACAAGAACGGGCACCGTGCCTTTGGTCGATACATCCAGCATTTCGTGTGGCTTATCGCGCAGTAAAATCTCGCGATGTTCATAGTCTACGCCGCTCACCCGCAAGGCCATACGGGCCCGCATGGCATAGGGACAGCGTCGAAAGGAATACAAAATTGGCATTAACCTGAAACGGTTTCTTTCCGTCCCATATGAATTTCACCGCGTTTTTTCGCCAATGCGATTTGCTTTTGACGTTCTGCAAAGCGGGCGCGCTGCGCATCACTCATTTTATTGTGACAGCGCGGGCACGCGACACCCTTCACATACAGATGCGATTGTTTTTCAGCCTCTGTAATTGGATAACGACAGGCAAAACATTGATCATATTCACCTTGCTTAAGCCCGTGGGCTACGGCAACGCGTTGGTCAAAAACAAAACACTCGCCTTCCCATGTGCTTTCGGCTTCCGGTATGGTTTCGAGGTATTTCAAAATCCCGCCCTTTAGGTGGTAAACTTCGTCATAGCCCTTGGATTTCATAAAAGCGCTCGCCTTTTCGCAACGAATACCGCCCGTGCAAAACATGGCGACTTTGGGCTTGGCGAGGAGTTGCTTATTATCATCAACCCAGGCCGGAAAATCACGAAAAGTATCGGTTTGTGGATTGACCGCGCCTTTAAACGTCCCGATTTCGACCTCGTAATCATTGCGGGTGTCGATCAGAATTGTGTCTGGGTCTGTGATCAGGGCATTCCAGTCTTTGGGGTCAACATAGGTGCCAACAATTTTGTTAGGGTCGACACCGGCGACGCCCATCGTGACGATTTCCTTCTTCAACCGGACTTTCATACGGTAGAACGGCATGGTATCGGCTCGGGATTCTTTGTGATCCAGATGCGCGAGGCGCGGGTCTGCGCGCAGGAAGGCGAGAATGTCAGCAATGGCTTCGTCACTGCCGGCAATCGTGCCATTTATGCCTTCGTTCGCCAACAACAAAGTCCCCTTGATGGCGAGCAGCTCACACATGTCTTGGAGAGGGGCCTTCAAAGCCGTATAATCTTTCAAAGTTGTGAAATGATATAGAGCGGCAACGCAATAGCTCATCTTGAACTCCATTCGGGTTAACATTTATACGCGCCTTCTATACGGGGTTTTGACATTTGCCTAGAGTTTTATGTCAGGTGTTTCGCCTGTTTCAAAAACCCTAGCGTAGGCAGAGGCCCCGTTAAACGCTTGCGGATTAATCCATATATTCTGGTGGTTTCGGTAAAGCTTCGAAATCCTGAGCAGAATGCTGAATGATGACTTTAGCATTTGTCTCTTCGGCAAGGGCTTCAAATACGTCCATAGACCGCAAGGTTTCCGGCTCGTCCGTGTTAAAGACGGGCACGGTACGTAGTTCTCGCGATTCGTTGAGATGATATAAATCACCGCTCAGTAACACAGTGCCTGTATGCGCAAGCTCCAGCTTCAAGATCGTGTGTCCGGGTGTATGCCCGGGGGTTTCGATAATCATCACACTGCCATCCCCGAAAACATCATGTTCACCGTTAAAAGTAATTTTTTTAGATGTTTCAAGGGCGCTATAGGCCGCAAAGCTTTGGGCATCGGCCCGGGCTTCATCCCTGAACATATGGGCCAGTTCGGCTTCCGAGACGATGAAGGTTGCACTCGCATAGGTGCCTGCATTGCCCGCATGGTCAAAATGGCTGTGAGAGATGGATAAATAGTCGAGATCCGTGGCACTGATCCCGATATCTGCAAGTTGTCCTGAAAGCGTATGGGGAACCGAGACATGAAACGGGCCGTTCGTAAGCCCGTCTTTCATGGCGTTAAGCGCATCGGGCATGCCCGTATCCCATAAAAGATCACCCTTGGGATGACGGATAAGATAGCAACTGGAGACGGCCTCGTTGGTACGCCCGTCAAAGGCGCCATTACTGGCAAAAATGCCTAGATCAAGCATATTAATGCGTCCACATTCCAACACGTAGAGCTTCACAGATGCGGCTTCGGTTTCGCTTGGTGCGCTGGTGTCTGTGGACGGAGTTGAATTATTGCAGGCTGCGGTCAATAAAGCTGCCAAAATAAGGGCGTGTTTCACGGGAATCTCCTGATAAATATGTGTGTTGGGAAAACACTAACTCAAACCTTAAAAAAGCCAAAGGCTTTCCTGAAATTGAGATTTGTTCAGGTGTATAGATGCTCGGCCAACATGCGTCGATCCGAATCCAGAATGGTGTTTAAGCCCGACTGGTGTTTAAGGAAGCGTCGGGCTTTTGCGAGGCCGGTATTTAGCGTGGCGGCTGGCAATAACAAGGCTGATTTCATAAGCCTTGGTGGCGTCCATAGCTGCGAGGATTTGCCCGGCTTGTGCACTTTTCATCTCGCGCAAGAAACCGGCAGCAAATTTTGAATCCATTCTATCAAAGATAACGGCGGCTTTTTTGGGTTTCATGATTTCATACATGGTTGTGAGATGCACGATATCGTTTTTTGCCAATTCTGTGCGCTCATTTATCTCTTTGGCGAGTGCATTTTTTGCAGTTTCAACGACGGCAAGTTGTTTCTTCAAGCGTTGCTCAATAGCTGCAAAAGCGGTTTCCTGTTCGGAAATTTCCGTTTCGCGTAACTTTAACCGCTCCATTTTGTTGTTAATTGTCTCTAACACCTCGCCGGTAACACATAGTTGTTGTGCGGTGTCCGGTGTGAGATCGGTCTGCGCATGTTCCGCGCTTTTCTCTACATGGGCCGTGGCCGCCGGCGATTTTTGATCTACATTCACCTCGCTAGACAGAGCCACAGTGCGGCTGACGAGGGTGATTGCAAACAGAAGGCCGAGTACGGGAAGGACACGTGTTTTCATGTGGGATTTCCTTTTTTAGGCTTGGTCTTGTTCTTAGCCTTGCTTTTGGTTTTAGGTTTGGTCTTGGCAAGCGTTTCCGCTTCAAACTTCTTCACTTCCTTGATGATTTGCAGGAGGGATTCAGAGGTTGCGCGGGCGTTTTTAAGCGCCGGGTCAACAGATCGTTTCAAAATCGCATCCAACTCGTCATGTTTGTTTTGTGCCGAGCGCTGACTGTGCCTTAGGCTTTCCAACCTTGCTTCCACGAGGGGAAGCGTGGCTTCGGTGCTGCGCAATAAATCTTTCAGGGTTCTCACCGTAGCAACAGTGGATTCCCGCGCTTCAAACGCCGCCTGATTGGTTTTCGCAATGGCGTTTGTGAGTGAGACAATAGAGGCGCCCAGCCCGCTCTCAAGGTCTTGTAGGCCCTTCAATCGGCGGCTCAGAAGCCAGCAATAGAATGCAGCCGTGCCTGAAATGAATATCAAGACAAGATCAAAAATATGATCCGGAGTTAATATGTTGGTCATCGCATTGGGCATTTACCGCACCAGAAAGTCTGTAATAAGCACATTCTGGACATTGGCGTCACCGAGAACAAATTTGGCACGTCGGGTCAGTTGCGAACGTAGACGCACCAAAAACGCAGCGTCTTCAACTTGTGCAATGTCGATCGCACTTAGATACCCCATAAAAGCATCGCGAAGCTGTGGGTCATTAGGGTCAATAAATTCGACCATATCTTCGGGGGCTTCGAGCGCGACGCCCAGACGAAGGATGCGCCTGCGGCCTTTTAAGGACACGGTAAAGGATTCCATATCCAGGAACGCTGTTACAATCGGTTCAGGTGGAAGCTCTTCTACGGCAGGAACGTCATGTTCGCCGGCCTCGACATGTTCGGGCGTAACAGTATCTTCCTTTGGGAGGAAAAATACGGTGCAAAAAGATGTTGCGCCCATAGCCACGACAAGCGCGAGCTTGCCGACCATGCCGCCTTTTTTTGCGCCATCTGCACCGCCTTTAGCGGCATCGCCTTTTGGGTTTTTTTTGGGTTTTTTCATTAAGGCTTCCTGCCACTTGAACAAACATGCCTATAATAGCAATTAACTGTCCGTAAACCAGTTATGGTAAATACTTTGTTAAGAACTTTTAACTAATCAAAAACATAGTCAGGACGACTGTGATTTGTACCAAGGAATGGGAGAGAGATACGCATGAATGCGTTTGCGGCGTTTAAATCTTTAACATGGCAGAAACAGCTTGTTGCTGTTGTGTCAGTTTTTGCAACGATTATTGCCTTTTCATTCCTGGCCCAAAAGACCATGGAGCCAAAGCTGGATTTGCTTTATTCTGGGCTGGAGGGCCAAGTCGCGGGTGAAGTCGTGGCTGAGCTTGCGGCTAAAGGTGTCGTCTTCGAGGTGCGTGGGTCTGCAATTTATGCCGAAGCGGGACGTCGTGACTCCCTTCGGATGGAACTTGCCAAAGACGGGTTGCCGCGCCAAAGCATGGCGGGGTATGAATTGTTTGACAATGTCAACAGTTTCGCCATGACATCGGATATGTTTAATACGGCCTATTGGCGCGCCAAAGAGGGCGAGCTTGGTCGCACAATCCTGGGGCTTCCCAATGTCAGTATGGCCCGTGTGCATTTGGGAACGGCAAAGCGTGCCAGTTTCTCTTCTACGCCATCTGCACAGTCTGCGTCTGTAACCGTCAGGACAGCAAGTGGAACGGATGCGCAGACGGCTAAAGCAATTCAGTATTTAACAGCATTGGCTGTCGCAGGGCTTTCGCCCACGGATGTCGTTGTTATTGACGCCCGTGCAGGCATTGTTGCTGGGCCGGGAAGCTCAGAAATGTTGGGGCGTGGCAGTACAGATGGGCTGCATCGGGCTTCGGTAATCAAAGAAAACCTCCTGTCCATATTGGAAGCGCGGGTTGGAAGTGGGAATGCACGGGTCAGTGTGTACCTCGATATCGACCGTACACACGAAACACTGGTCGAGCGGACATTTGATCCTGCAGGGCGTGTGGTGAAATCCCAAACCGTTACTGAAGTTACCGATACAAGTAATGGTCGGGGTGGGGCTGTGACCGTTGCCAGTTCTTTGCCTGAAGGGGATGCTTCGCAAGGCACAACCAGTAATGCCAGTCGGGGTGAAACATCGGAAAGCATCCAGTATGAATTATCCGAACTGGTGCGCAATACAGAAATTTTGCCCGGAGCGATCAAACGTATGACCGTTGCAATTTTGGTCAATGATTTGACCATTGTCGATGCCAACGGGGTCGCAACCTCTCAGCCGCGTAGCGCCGAAGAGATGGCAGCCTTACAGGAATTGGCTTTGGCGGCTGCGGGGATCAATGCGGAGCAGGGCGATGTGCTCACGTTAAAAAGTTTCCCGTTTGAAACCCCTGATTTGACCGGTGGTGTTGAAGCGCCCGGTCTCTTCCAGCAATTCCTTGAGCAATATCTGTGGAGCATGGTGCAGGCAGGGTTTTTAGGCATGATTACTTTGATTTTGGGCATGTTCGTTGTGAGGCCTCTGTTTACGCCGTCTGATTCAGCACAAGAAGGCGGCGGTTTGTTGCCTATGGAATTAATGCCTACAGGAGCGATTCAAGCGGCTGCCGAGGGTGGTTACCCTGCTATGGGAGTAGAGATGGGCGCGGCTCAAGATCCAGTTGACTTGCTAAAGCAAATCACTATGGACAACCCGAACGAAGCAGCAGAGCTTCTTAGCTCATGGCTAGATAACGATTCCAATCTCGAACAACAAAAACTCGCTTAAGACAGGAAGGGGAATTAGAAAATGAATGCAACGCCTCTTACAAAAATCAATGATAGATTAATGCCCTTTGGCAGCCTGGACACGAGCGGGGCGACATTAAGTAATTTGGACGTATTTCATCAAAGCTTTTCAAATGCGAATGATATGCCGCTTTCAGCCAAAGATATCGAGGCGCAAAAAATATATGAACAAGGCGTAGAAGCCGGGCGTGTGTTGGCGACGAATGAGGGCGCGCTGTTTGCACAAGGTCTTCAACAAAAGCTATTAGAGCTTGGAGCGCAAATAGAAGCCAGTCATAATCGGGCCGTTTCCAGTGTTCTGAGAGCCGTTCTGCCGCATTTGGCGCAAGAGGCCGTAGGGATGGAAATTAGCCGGTTCTTAGGGCAAATAGCCGGACAGGCCTTGCAGGGCCAAATCACATTACGTGTAAGCCCTGCTTATGAAGCCACCGTCAATGAAGTTGCCCAAAGCTTCGAAGCTTCAGCTCATGATGCGCCGGAATTCATCATCGAAGTTGATGAAAACATGGCAGGTACGGCAGTGGATGCAAAATGGTGTAGTGGTGGCGGGTCTATTGATATTGATGCGGCCGTTCAAAACTGCTTGGCATTGTTAACGGCAGCCCAAAGTGAGTGAACTGCGATTAACGCGGGATTGAAGCGCGATTTAGGAAGAGTAAGGAGGCCAGGATGGCTAAACCAGCGAAAGACAAACCGGTTGCGACACCAAAAAAGGCACAGGCAGCTGTGCAGGAACGTCGTGATATGGATGGTGCAAACCAATATAAACGCTCTATCTACGCGTTGTCCGTTAATGTTCAGGTCGTGATAGGTACGGCCAATCCGACGATTGGTGAATTGTTGCAAATGAAACGTGATTCTTTGATCACACTGGATTGCAAACTGGAAGACCCTGTCGACCTCGTCATCAATAATCGTGTGATTGCCCGTGGAGAGCTTATTGAAACCGATCCTGCAACCGGAGAAATAGGGGTGCAGTTAACCGAAATTGTTGATGTGACCGAAGACATGTTGCAATGAAGCTAACCAAAGCACATCTTTGGATTTTTGCTGTCGTCTGGCTGACGGCAGCTTTGTTTTTAGCGGGTACAGCCTTTGGGCAAGTGCCTGACCCTGCAAATAATGCACCCAGCCTTTTGGATGGCGTTCCTGCGCTTGAGGGCATAGGTCTAAACGCACGTATTATCCAGCTTTTCCTGATTGTAACGGTTCTCAGCCTGGCACCGGGCATTGCTATGATGATTACGTGCTTGCCGTTTATTGTCATCGTATTCTCTTTTCTGCGTCAAGCGATTGGTTTGCAATCCTCCCCGCCCAACATGATGATTATGGGATTGGCTATGTTTTTGACGTTTTTCATTATGCAGCCGGTGTTTTCCCAAGCCTGGGACGAGGGGCTAAGCCCGTATATGGACGGTGAAATTACCGAGCTACAAGCGACCGAGCGTACATTGACCCCGTTTCGGGGTTTTATGGAAAAGCGCATTACAGACGATGCCGTACAGCGTTTGGCCGATACAATGCCGTCCCGGAATTATAATCTACAAGAAGAAACACCTTTCAGTCTTCTGGTCACGGCCTTCATGTTATCAGAGATTAAACGCGGGTTTCAAATCGGCTTTGTTATTTTCCTGCCCTTTCTGATCATCGATTTGATCGTGGCGTCTATATTGATGGCTATGGGTATGATGATGGTGCCGCCTGCGGTCGTATCCTTGCCGTTTAAATTGGCCTTTTTCGTCGTTGCGGATGGTTGGCTGAAAATAACCGAGGCTTTAATCGCGGGGTATGGTTGATGATTGACCACGCAAATCCAGGCAATGATGCCGCAGTTCTGAAAGCCCAGCAAGACGCCGGCAATCTTTCGCGTATGCAAAAAGCGGCGATTATTATTGCCCTTTTGGGAGCGGAAAACGCCAAACCGCTTATCGAGTCCATAGAAGAGCGACATATGCGTTCTTTTGTGCAGGCCATGCAAACCCTTCAGCTGGTCCCGCGCCCTGTCCTGTTGGCCACTGTAGCCGATTTTATCACCAATATGAATGCGCGCAATGGCAGTTTCCGGGGCGGGGAGGAGCAAGCGCGCCAGATTGCAACAGAGCTTTTGGATTCAGAACGGGCAAACCGGTTGTTTAGCGCCCCGATACTGTCTGCTGAAGGCAATAGTACAGACGCGGTCTGGGTGAAGCTCGCCGAAGAAAAACCGGACGTAATTGCAGACTATCTCAACACGAAACGTCCCGAAGTGACCAATATTATCCTTTCAAATCTTAGCCCCATTAAAGCCGGAGAAATCTTGGGCGAAATGTCAGACGAAGCCGCAGAAGCGGCAGGACACATGATGGCAGAAGGCAGTAATGCGGATGACATTACGAAAGCGGCCATTGCGGAAGTTGTCGAAATCGAATTTATGGCTGAAGGCAGCGTCGATGAAAATGCCGAAGCTGCGTCCTTTATGTCGGATGTTATGGGTGTGCTTCCGCGCAATAGACGTGACCGTTTGATGGATATAATCGAAGAAAGCAATCCTGAACAAGCCGAGCGCATACGTAGAGGTCTCCTGACCTTCGAAGATTTGCCAGTGCGTTTGCCGAAGACAGCTATACCAATGATTTTCCGCGATATGGACAACAAAACCCTCTTGCAGGCTCTGAAAGCTGGCGAGGGCTCGGAACCTATGACAACCGGCTTCCTGTTTGGCAATATTTCCCAGAGAATGGCCGAGCAGTACAAAGAGGACATGGCTTCATTACCTTCAATGACGGAAAAAGAAGGCGAATCGGCTATTATCGCTCTCATGGCTTTTATATCCGGTCTCGAAAGAGCGGGAACGATTGCCTATATCGAAGTTAGCGATGATTCCGACACGGGCATGGCGGCTTTCGAGATGGATCTTGATCTACCTGTTATGGACGCCGAGGACGCTGAGGGCGAATAAGCTAGCGCTTCCTATCCACAAAAATGCTCTTGGAGAGAGCGAATCCGTTATTCATGCGGATAAAGCGTGAAACTGGCGCGGGTGTTTGTCAGAAACCGATTTTACCGATTACTGTAAAATCAGCTCTGCATGTAGGGCGCCTGCGGTTTTCATGGTTTTAAGAATGTCCATCATTTCGCGTGGACTTACACCAAGAGAGTTCAGTCCTGCAACCAGATCGGCTAATGTTACATTGCTTTCGATCATCCCGATATTGCCGGGGGCACCATCATTAATCTGGATTGAGGTGCGGGGAACGACCATGGTTTCACCCGGTGCGAACGGGTTGGGTTGAGAAACTTCCGGGGCTTCGGCAATCGTAATGGAAAGATTGCCTTGGGCAATCGCGACCGCAGAGACCTTTACATTTGTGCTCAGCACAATCGTGCCGGATCGTTGGTCGATAACCACTCTTGCTTTTTGGGCCGGCATCAGCGTGTAGTTTTCGATCATGGCCAGCAGGGCGGCCGGTGAGCGTGTCTCGCCGGTTAAATTCAACTCGACCGTTCCCGCGTCAAGCATGGTTGCCAAAGGCTTTCCGTATTGATCATTGATTACGCTTTCAACCCGGCTTGCCGTCGTAAAGTCAGGGGCACGTAGCGCCAGACGAATAGACGACATGGACGCGAAGCTAAACCCGATTTCTTTCTCGATCAGTGCTCCGCCCGGAATTGTTCCCGACGTAGGCACACCTTCGGTCACACTGGCACCATCACCTTCAGCCAGAAAGCCGCTAATCAGGACACTGCCCTGCGCCACCGCGTAGACATTGCCGTCGGCCGCGTTGAGAGGTGTCATGACCAATGTGCCTCCGGCAAGGTTTTTAGCGTCGCCAATAGAGGACACATTTATATCGATGCGAGACCCGACACGGGCAAAGGCAGGCAGGGTGGCGGTAATAATGACGGCGGCCACATTATTGGGCCGAAAATCACTGCCTTGAATATTCACACCCAGGCGCTCCAGTAAATTGGACAGGGCTTCTTCGGTATAGGGGGAGTTACGAATCGTATCGCCGCTACCGTTAAGCCCGATAACCAGACCATAGCCCACCAGATCATTCCCGCGCACACCTTCAACGTCGACAAGGTCTTTCACTTTTACTTGCGCATGTGCCGTAGAAAACGCACAGGCCCAGAGAAGCAAACTGGAGATAAATATTGATAAAAATAATTTCATGAATCACCGAAGAAAATTGGATAAATGTAAACTGGCAAGGCGCGCAGTAATGAGATAAGAAGATTCCACTTGGGTCTCGAGGCGCTTCAACTCTGCTGCCGCGTCATATTGATCGCGCTCAATCATGGAGTTGAGGGCAATGTTGATTGTGAGCCGCTCTTCACTTTGCCGGGCGGTCGAATCCTCGACAAGCCCCTGAAACACGCCAATACTTGCTTCCAGTTTGATCAGGGCATTATTTCCTGTTTCAACAAGATTAGTCCCCTGTTTGAAAATATCCTTGAAAGAACTGCTGGTAATGGAATGCCCGCTCTGGCCTGCAAGCGCCATGATGGAGAGCCCTCGTAAAGTATCGCGTATTGCCTGATTGTCTGCGCGCACCCCGAATTGTATTCTTGAGCCATCAGCCAGATATGCAGGCGCCGCATCGGCACTTCCGCCCTGATAGATATTGGTCGCAAACCCGCCCGCAGGATCATTGAAATAGGTATCAAGCGCAATTGCTACGGCTGCCGGGGTTGGGGACCCTGTCAGAATGGCGCCGAGATCTGCCAAAAGAATATCGGTTGTCGCAAGCGGAAGCTTATCTGTTGCGTCTCCGGCAAAAAGTCTGCGGTTCCCGTGAGATGTATTCAATACAGCCATCGCACTCCGCAAATTCGCTTCTGCTTGCACGGCGACCGTATCAAGGCTGAAACTGTCTCCGGTGGTCAGGGCAACGAGGCCTTGGGCCGCAAGCCCGTCTACCGCATCGCGTACAGAATGAACCGAAGTGCTTATAAGGCTCAATCGTGCGCTTGAGAGGGCATTAATACGAGTATCCTGATCAATATCATCCAAAGCCTTTTGCAAAAGCAGAGTTTCGCCAACCGCGCCATTTACAGCCGCCGTAATGTCGTCATATCTTCCGGTCACGGCCTCGTGTGAGGCGCGGGCCAGTTGGGCTTTCAAATCACCTGTCAGGCGAACCTGTCTTTGGAAGGCGAGCAAATCTGGAAGCGCGGAAATTACCATAAGACCCCCTAAATCTGCATCAATATGTCAATCATCTCACTGATCGTTTGAATGACGCGGGCATTGGCTGCATAAGATTGCTCGATGACTAAAAGGTTTTGCATCTCTGCATCCGTATCCACCCCGGTTTGGGACAACTCAATATCTGCCAGGGTCGTGGCGCGACTAAGAGACGAGGCGGCAAGAGCATCGGCATTGATCCGCGCCTCACCTATTAACGAGGTTAAGCCCGCTGCCAGCTCTGTTGATGTGAAATCTCCGACAATTCCTGATCCTGTAGGGGCTGTGTTTGTATTGGTAAATGCATCAAGCAAACTGTTCAAGATATCCGCATTGCTGACAGGCCCGGCAACGACCGAGCCAATGCCGTCTCTTAGGCGCGACGTTGTGCCGCCCTGATTGGGGTCTATCGCCGCATTAAGCCGTAACCGGCTTGCAATCCCTGTTATAGCCAGAGGGACAACGGGGCCGCCATTATCGGTTATAATACCTGCCGCACCCACCCCGTTGGTCGGGTCAACAGTTGCGCCGGTAAACCGGTTAACCAGATCGGCAGCCAGACTATCCAACTGGTTGAGGAAATTAGGCGCCGTCTGGTCACGCACAGCAAAATATCCGGCCAGTGAACCGCCCTGAATGCCAAAAGAGCCATTTCCCGGTGTGAGGTTTTCCGACCCAACCGTTATGCCGGAGAGAAGCCCCGGGACTGGTGGCGCATATGTCGCACCGGGCGGGATGACACCGGCAGGTGTAAATTCCAATTCCCGTACAGTTACGCCCGCAATCAGAAATAGACCTTCTTGTGTTGTAATTTCGATCTGGCCATTCTCTTTGACCAAATCTTTAATGGGAATGATTTGCGAGATTTTATCAAGCAGACGCTGGCGTTCATCTTCAAGACTGGCCGCGCCGCCGATAGTCTTACCTGCTTTTGATATTTCCTCGTTTAACTGACTAATACGGTGCAGGCTCTGGTTGACGACCTGCACATCGCGAGCAATAGCATTATCGGCGTTAACACGTTGTTTGATGCCGATAGAATACAATTCGCTAAACTGGGTCGTCAGCCCGTTCAAGCTATTATAAGCGTCATTTTGATACGCAAGAGATTCCGGGGTGACCGCCAAATCACGGAGGGACGTTTCTACATTCTGATAAGACGCAAACAGGCCGTACGTGTCGCCCGGCTCGCCCATTTCACGGTTGAGCTGCGTGTAGGCCTGGGAAATGATGTCGGCACGTGCGGCCGAGCCACTGGCGTCCCGGCGATCCCGTGACAGGGCCATATCCTGAGCCCGGTTGACCCCAACAACGGTGACGCCCTGACCGCGTCCGCCAACAACGCGTTCTTCGGTGACAAGCTCGCGGCGTACATATCCCGGCGTCGAGGCATTAGCAATATTGCTCGCCGTCAGATCGGCTCGCCGCGATGTCGCCGCGAGGCCGGAAGAAGCTGAAGCAAGTGCCGAATTAAGCGTCATTTTAAACTACCTAACGTTTTAGGTTTGTCGTTTCTTGCAACATTTCGTCAACAGTCTGTACGATTTTTGCATTTGAAGAATAGGCCCGCTGGGTCTCAATCAAATTCGTAAGCTCTGTCGCAATATCCGTATTGGATTCCATGAGGGAATAACTGGCGATTGACCCGACCGGCCCGGTACCTGAATCCCAGAAATAAACATCACCACTGGCCTGTGAAATCGAAAATGCCTGATTACTTCGGGCAACAAGACCATTGAGGTTTGGCACATCTGCAATCGGAATTTGATACAGAGTCCGACGAAAGCCTGAGTCGTAAATAGCTTCCAAGAAGCCTTTGTCGTCAATTTCAATAGACTCCAAATCGCCAATAGGCGCACCGTCTTTATCCACATTATAGGGCGAGAACGGCGCTTCCAGTTGTGTAACACCCGAGGTGTCATTTGGTTTCCCGATGAAGACAGCCATAGGGCCTTTGTCGACATCAAAGGTAATCTCACCTGACGCGATGTCATAGGTTGTGGGTAGAACGGCCGTCACACTTCCAATCGAGCCACCATTTGGGAACGTATCGTTAAATGTCATTGATAAGTTTCCAATAATGACGCCCGGCGTACCGCCTGCGGTATCATAGATATTTACATCCCATGTGTCGCGCGGCCCTATGGCGGTGACATTGGGGGTAAACTCGAAGGTAACGGTCTGAGGACGACCCAGATTGTCATAATACTCGACAGGAAGAGAGTACGGCGTACCCGCAGCGCCTGCCTGTGATGCCGCAGTAGGGAGATTAACCCCCAAATTGATAAGATTGGTAGGGGAGGCCGTAAATTGGCTCACGCCAACATTCACAGGCTCAAGCCCTGCCGCACTGTCGCGACTAACCGCAGACACGACGCCGTTGGCATTCGCTGGCCAGCCAAGAAGCTGCAATCCGCTCAATGTACGAAGGAAACCGTTTTGATCCGGCGAAAATGACCCGGTCGGAACAAGCATTAAAGCGCGTTGATTGGCAGGCTCGTCTCTACCGAATTGGTCTGTAACCGGAATAAGGCCCCGACCATTCACGGAAAGGTCTGTGGAATTACCTGTGCCGATCAAGGCACCTTCACTGGAGATTTCTTTAAATGACGTCGCACGCACGCCGCCGGCAGAATAGATGCTGGCGCGTTGGTTGATGACCATGGAGGAAAAATCTACATCACTACGTTTATAGCCAATGGTAGCAGAGTTTGCAATATTGTCAGCAATTGTAGCCAAACGCGTAGAGTTGATTTGCAACCCCATAACGCTGGCGTTAAGGGCAGATGAGATTGTCATAAGTTTATCCTAAACTAATATTATTAAAACAACACGCCAACGCTAGCCGATCTTAGTTAATAAAAATTTAAGTATGATTCCAACGTGTTACAGTGACGCCAAACGGCGAGCTGCAATCGGTTATTTCAAGATTATAATCGAGATGCGGCGATTCTGGGCAGCCAGGCCATCATCAACCACATGGTCGGTATCGGCTTTGCCGGACACTTCTACAATCTGCGCATGTGGAAACTTGCTGGC
The DNA here is from genome assembly GCA_002733605.1 of Robiginitomaculum sp. Classification (GTDB taxonomy): domain Bacteria; phylum Pseudomonadota; class Alphaproteobacteria; order Caulobacterales; family Maricaulaceae; genus Robiginitomaculum_A. Next base: position 17,546 of record NVWK01000012.1, on the reverse strand, counting down.
AATAAGCAGGCGGCGCGCCATATTGGCCCGATCCGACGAAAGCTCCCAGTTAGAATATTCCGCCCCGCCATTATAAGAGCGGCTATCCGTATGACCGACAATCTTGATGTTGTTTGGCACGCCCTGAAAGGCGGCGGCGACCATGTTGATCAGGTTCTTTAATAATGGAGACGGAACGGTGCCGCCAACAGTAAAGAGAGGTTCCGTTTCGCTGTCGACAAGTTCTATAACCAGTCCTTCCGGCGTCATCTTGATTTGCATGTGCTCGGAAATGTCCTGGCTTTCCTCGGCCAGCGATTCATTCAGGGCCTCGAGCCTTTCCTTTTCCCCCGCTTCTTCATTTTCTGAATTTTGTGTCTCGGCGGTGCCTTTATTGTGGGGTTTAATGCTTGTAGCGCCGACCCCGTTCTGGGCATTTGTATCTTCGGCAAAGATGCTGTCACCGCCAAGCGCATCCGAGCCGCCACCCGAAACGGCCGCAAGCGGAATGTTGGGGTTGAAATAGTCCGAGATGCCTTTGCGTTGATCCTCTGTCGTGGCGCCAAGCAACCACATCATCAAGAAGAAGGCCATCATCGCTGTCACAAAGTCGGCATAAGCCACCTTCCATGCGCCGCCGTGATGACCACCTGCAACTTGGTAAATTTTCTTCCTGCGAATAATAATGGGTTGGACTGGCTCATTCATTTTTTGTTAACCTGCTATAAATTTATAGGCTCTATTTAGTAAAGTGAATCTTAAGGAAGATGCTGAATGATCGTGTAACAAACATGGTTAATATTTTATGTATTTCGAGGCGTTGAGTTAAATATGAGCATTTTGACGAAAAAAATATCGGCTGTCACAACCGTAGCGGAATCTTATGCGGCGCTAGGCGGGCAGTTGGATGTCGTTAAGAAGGCGCTTCTTGAAGTGGCCCAGCCTTTTACAGAAACTGTCTTGGGGGAGGGGGGCGGCGTCGCCGTTTCTGGCACCTATAAAGCTATCCTTGAAAATTCGGACGCCGGCGCACCGTGTTTCGTATTGGGTACCGAGAATTTTCCCAATTTGGCAGTTTTGCAATTTTCAAGGCCGCTGGCGCAGATGACCTGCAAGAAAAAGCTTGGAACGAAAGACGCAAAAGCTAGCGATACGGTCGCGTTAGAGCTTCTGGATTTAATTTTGATGCAATCGGCCGCGGATAAAATTCTTGAGGCGTTGAAGGCTTCTCTGGGTTCAGAGGTGGCGGATTTAAAATACAGGGGGCGTCATTTGTCAATTGAGGACGTGACCGACATTGACGAGAGGGAGAAGTGGTTGCAGCTAACCCTGCCGCTTATTCCTAAAGAAGATTTGGGTAAAAAAGCAAAAAAAACGGCTGTAGATATCAGTATCACATTTCTTTTTTCTGCTTTAATGGCGGATACTCTTGTTAAGGCCGTAAATGAAGGTGCTGGTGATTTGGTGATAGACCGCGCAAATCCGTGGTCGGCGCACATGCATGGTACGGTTATGCAGTCCACTTTGCCGTTAAAGGTTATCGTTGAAATTCTGGATATGTCTGTTGCAGATTGTACGCGTCTCAAGCTTGGGCAAACTATAGCTTTGCCGGGCGCTTCTCATAAATATCTAAGCGTGAGTACCGAGACGAAGACGGGTTTGGTAAGTTTGGCAAAATCTACTTTAGGGGTTTCTAAATCCAATAAGGCTGTGAAGTTGCTGGATGATATTGATCCCGGTTTTTTGTCCAATATTGGCAGCGTGATGCTCGGCTGATTTTCCGGCTAATTTCTTGACCAATTTCTTGACCAGTTTCTTGGCCAGTTTCTTGGCCAGTTTCTTGGCCAGTTTCTTGATTGTCCTTTCTCGCGCGAAAGGTTTTGTTAACTATAATCATTGTATGTTTGCGCAAGTGTAACAGCAGGGCGGTATAACGGCATATGGCAGCAATAATTGGTATAATTCTTACGTTTATAATGGTATTCGGCGGGTTTATTCTGGCGGGTGGCAAGCTTGATGTAATCATACATGCGGCCCCTCACGAGATGATTATCATTGGCGGGTCGGCGATTGGTGCGTTTTTGGTCGGTAATGATGCGCACGGGATCAAGCAGACGCTTGGCGATGTTGTGTCTGTTTTTAAAGGGGCTAAGTGGAAGAAGTCGGACTATAACGACTTGCTGTGTTTAATGCATGAGTTAGTGCGGATTTCCCGCGAAAGTCCCGTCGAAATTGAAGCGCATATCGAGAGCCCTGACGAGTCTAGCCTGTTTCAAGAATACCCGAAAATTTTAAAAGATAAGGCATTCGTCGAGCTGATTTGCGACACGATTCGCTCAATGATTATGAATTTTGATGATGTGTACCAGGTCGAGGAATTGCTGGACAAGCAGTTGGCGAGCATGAAGGAAGATTCAATGCACGGCGCGCATGCGTTGCAAAGCATGGCTGACGCTTTGCCTGCCTTGGGGATTGTGGCCGCGGTTTTGGGTATTATTAAAACTATGGGGTCGATTGATCAGCCACCAGCAATTTTGGGCGGCATGATCGGGTCTGCGCTTGTGGGTACGTTTTTGGGCGTGTTCTTGGCCTACGCTTTTATCGGGCCTATGTCTGCCAAGGTTGAGGCGTTGCGGGAGCAAGAGCATTATTTTTATTCCCTCATTCGCGAGGTTCTAGTTTCAAGCCTGCATAAAAACCCCACCAATATTTGTGTGGAAGTTGCGCGCCGGAGTGCGCCCAAGCATCAGCGTCCTAGTTTTGCCGATGTGGAGGACGCTCTTAAGGCTCTCAAAAAGGCTGCGTGATGATCAAGTTGACCGCTTTTCTGTTTGCTGGGGCCGCTTTTTTAGCGCCGTTGTCCAGTCTTGCGGCCGAAGAGAAGAAAGCTGCGCCAGCGCAGGGCGCACATAGCGAAGAGGTTAAAGCTTCAAACACTAAAGCCCCGGATGCTAAGGGCGACGATGGTCTGCTCGAAACGCAGCGTAGGCTCAATGCGTTGATACTGGCAGCCGTAAACCAAAAAAATAACGTGCAGCCGGATCAACCTGACGTCTCACATGCGCAGTCGGGTCATGAGCAGACTGGTCATAAAAAAATAATGGCAGATCATCCGATGCAAAACGCCCATGGTCAGTGCGTAGCGGAGGAGATTTTTGAATTTCCCGAAAGTGTGTATGTCGATGATTTTTCAGATTTAAGCATTTTAAAAAATTCAATTATTTCAGAGCTGGATCAGGTCGATGAGCATAAGGTACGTTTGTTGGTTTTGGCGTATTTGGGGCTCGGGTTTGGTGAGGAAGCTCAGCTTTTTTCAGACTATTTAGATGGCCCGGAAAAAACCGTGCTGAACGCAATGGGACGCGCTGTTAGTGGGCTTGTGGTGGCGGAAGATTTGAAAATTTTGGCGGCGCAGGGGCAGTGTTATCCAGAAGCGATTCTGTGGTCATATTTTGCAAGGGTCCAATTCACCGAAGCCTCTGATGCTGATGCTGATGCTGATGACGATGGGGACAATGATGATGTGCCGAAGTCCCATAGCGCAGACACATCTGAACCAGACACATCTGAACATGGCGCAGAAACAGAAATGGGCCATGGTACAGAGCATGGAGCAGAAACAAAGGAAGCGGGTGCTCAATCTCATTCGACGGCCTCTATTGAGCTGTCGAGAAAGCAGCTTGCCCAGCTTCAGGACTTGCCATACGGCCTAGCGGCCATGATGGCGAAACGGCTTGGGATTAGTGCTGTTGAACATGGGAGTTTGGGCGCAGCATCTCCATTGTTGGAGTTCTTGAAAGATGTGCAGAAAAAAGATGAAGACGCTGGCCCTTTCGATGATGAAGGCAAGTTTTTCGAAGCTATATACAAGCTGGCTGAAGGTGATCGGCATGCCTATCCGGTATTAAAAGCGCTGGCAAAAAGAGACGGGGTCATGCAGGTGCGGGCTTTGAATATACTGGGCGCTGCGACATTTGAAGACGGGCATCATGCTTACCCCGGCTATGATGAGGACTTGGATGGGGCGGCGCATGTCTTCTCGCAGCATCCTGAAGGTAAGCAGGCGCTTGCGCAAAAGATTGGGTTTTTCGTATCGACGAATAATATCAATCAAGCGATTGGCATGACAAAGGAAAAATTCGCACCCGATGATGCCCATTATCTTGAAAGCGTTGTTCTTGTCAGCGAACACATGCAAGTACAATTGCTAGGGCAGGATGCAGAGCAAAAACTCCAGGCCTTGAACACGCTTATTCGCGAGCAAATTTTCTTTGATGTTTTGGCAGATGGCTTTCCGCTGCGCCAAGCAGGGGTCAGCGCTAGTTTGGATTTAGAACTGGCGGAGCTTGCCCCGCAAATTCTGCCGACAGATCAATGGGGTCGGCTTGACATGCATATTTTGCGTGGATTGGCGCAGGCTTTACCGGAAGATATGAAAGTCCATCTGCCCGCCAAAGCTTTTAGCGGGAGCGAATTTGAAGTGGCCGAAATTAAATCCGCATTTCAAGATAAGCGGCCAGGCGAAGCCATGGCTGTTTTGCGGACAATGCCGAAGGATGAAGCCGCCTTGAAAATGACGGCAAGTCAAGCTTGGGAGGCTGGGTATTGGGGGATTGCCAGGGAGGCGATTGCGGACTTAAACGATGTACAATCGGGTTCTGATACTGGCTTGAAGATCAAAGAAAACCTAGCCTCAACGCTCAGTGTTCCTTCGCCACATCTCACGCCAGTGCAAGCTTCCCGAAACATAGGGGAACTGAAAAGACTTCAGACGTATTTAGACAATGATATCGAGATCATAAAGGAGTATGTGAACGGTGGATAATTCAAGTTATATCAATATTGCCCGTCAGTCCGGCTTGCTTAAAGAGCTAAGGATGATCGCCAATAATATTGCGAATGTCAGTACAACAGGCTATCGACGCGAGGGGGCAATCTTTACGGAATTTGTCAAAGCGCAAGAAGGTGCAGGCAGTGTAGAGGGGGCCAATAATGTCACATCTATGGGTCGGCTTGGTGCTCATTTTAGTGATTTTTCTGTCGGGAGTCTGAAGCAAACAGGCGGCACTTTTGATCTGGCAATTGATGGGGAGGGTTTCTTTAGCGTGGAAACGCCTGCTGGCACGCGTTTAACCCGGGCCGGAAATTTTATGACAAACCAAACGGGTGCTTTGGTGACGCCAAGTGGTTATTTTGTGCTTGATAATGAAGGCAGCCCTATTCAAATCCCGCAGGGCGTCAGTCAGATTGCGATTGGCGGAGACGGCACAATCAGTGCTGACGGCGTGCCTGCCGGTCGTATAGGTGTATTTACAGCGCCGCAATCAGCGATGATGCGCATGGGCGATAATCTTTGGGAAGTCGCAGAGGGAGCGGCAGAAGCCCATACGAACACCCGCGTTTTACAAGGGTTTTTGGAAGGGTCAAACGTCAAGGTCGTAAACGAAATTGCCCGTATGATTGAGGTGCAGCGCAGCTATGAAGCAGGTCAGAAAATGGTGGATTTTGAAGATGACCGTGTCAACAAAACGATTTCCGCTATTCGGCAGGCTGTCACCTAACGGATACTAAATAAAGGTCCTTTGCAACACAATGTGACCTCGTTACGCTCTAGGAAGGAGCATGAAATGAACGCTTTAAAGATTGCCGCAACCGGCATGGCCGCGCAGCAGATGCGTGTTGATGTTATCGCCCATAATATTGCCAATATGAGCACGACGGCTTATGCGCCGCGCGTAGCCGAATTCGCAGACCTTCTCTATGTACAGGAATTGACCCCCGGGGCGCTTTCCTCGCAAACGGGAGAAATTGTGCCCGCAGGGATTCAAATGGGTATGGGCGTGCGTCCCACCAGTGTTTCAATGCAAATCAGGCAAGGTGCACTTAGCCCCACAGGTGGCGATTTTGATCTTGCGATTGATGGTCGGGGTTATTTTGAAATATCCATGCCGAACGGTGATTCTGCCTATACACGAGATGGTAAGTTTAACCGTAATGGAGAGGGGCTTCTGGTCAACTCTGACGGGTTTTCACTTGCCGACAATATCACCATTCCAAATGATGCACGCAATATCGAGATTAGCCGCGACGGTGAAGTTCTGGCTTTTTATGATAATGCAATATCCGGGCAATCTGTTGGTACAATTTCACTCACAACCTTCGCCAATGAAAAAGGGCTGGAAGCTTTAGGCGGGAATTTATTCAGAGAAACGGATGCTTCTGGTAGCCCTCTGACAGGGCAACCGGGTACGGAAGGGGTCGGCATCATGCTGCAGAGGTATTTGGAAGATTCCAGCGTTGATGTTGTTTCGGAAATTTCCGAGTTGATTGAGGCTCAGCGTGGGTATGAATTGAACTCGAAAGTGATCACCACTGCCGATGAAATGTACGCAGCCATAACACGGATGCGTTAGATGAAATCTTTATTTTTAATTACGGGGTTGATGGTCACAGGTAGCATTTTTGTTATGCCGCTTTGTGCACAGGCAGAAGAAGTGACGGCAACGACACTTCTTAGGAAAGGCACAGTGTTAACCGATGCTGACGTATTGATTAAAACAAATGCTGATGAGGATCAGGCATTGATCCGGACAAATTATATCGGTCTTGAACTTAAACGAACGGTTTATGCCGGGCACAAAATCAGCCGCACACATGTAGGCCCTCCGATTTTGGTCAAACGCAACGGCCCTGTAACGATGGTATATCGCTACGGCACGATGAAATTGACGGCAAAAGGGCGAGCGCTGAGTGCAGGCTCGATCGGTGAGAGTGTCACGATCGTGAATATCGGCTCGCGTAAAAAAGTTTACGGAATTGTCAGCGGCCCAGAATTGGTGGAGATTTCTCAATGAATAAAAAATTTATAACAATAGTATTAGCCGCAACAGTGTTTACAGCCTGTAGTTCCGCTAAAAATTTATCTGCACCACAGTCAATGCCCGCCAACTGGCAAATGGCAGACGCGCCCATGCCGGGACGCTACTCTGAGCAGGCATTGCGCGGGAGCTATGGCGGAATTGGTCATGAGATGGTGCGTCCGGCTGCAGTGATGACGTCCTTGTGGAGTAGTAGCCCCAAGTCTCTATTCGGGGACCGGCGGGCTAGTCAACTTGGTGACATTGTTACGGTCGTTATTGAATTGGACGAGGAAGCGGAACTGGAAAATTCAGTGACAACAAACCGCGCGAATGCAGAGACATTTGGAGTGAACTCATTCTTTGGGTTGCCGGAAAAAGCCGCAGGTATCTTACCGGCCGGTGCATCATTAAGCCCGGCTGTCGATCTTTCCAAGAGCCACAGCTTAACGGGGCAGGGAAGTGTTAGTCGTAAGGAGAAGCTGACCCTGCGTTTGGCCGCAAGGGTCAATGCCGTTTTACCGAACGGGTATTTGGGTTTGATTGGTCGCCAAGAGATCATGGTCAACCATGAAGTTCGCCAGCTTCAAATCACCGGGCTTGTCCGCGTTCAGGATATATCAAGACTTAATACGATAACATACGACAAAATAGCAGAGGCACGGATATATTATGGCGGACAAGGCCAGATTACCAATACCGTTAAACCAAAGCTTGGTAATAAGTTGTTGAGAAAATTGCTCCCATTCTAAGAGGTTGAAATGATTAATAAGCTGCTCTTCCCTATACTGTTGATCGTAGGCGTTATTCTCGGTGGTGTTACCGCAGATTTTTTACGTAGTGGCGATTCTAGCTCTGGCGGGGAAGCCCATGCAAGCACAAAATCGGATGGCCACGGCAAGAAAGCCGACAAGGGCCATGGTAAAAAATCCGATAATGGTCATGGTAAGAAGAAGAAAAAGAAAAAGAAAAAAGGCGGCCACGGTGCTGATGATGAAGGATCATCAAGTCAGGCCACAATTTATTTAAAATTCAAGCGGCAATTTGTGGTGCCTGTCGTCAGGAATGGTAGAATCGAATCTCTTGTACTCTTGAACTTGAATTTAGAGCTAAACAGGAATGCGTCCGAGGGCATATACTCTCTGGAACCAAAGCTACGGGACGCCCTTATGCGTGCATTGTTAGGTTTGTCGCATCGAGGTGTTTTCACGGGAGATTTGACCCGCGCGGATACCTATGAGCAGCTACAGATAGAATTGTTGAAAGCGACAAGAGAGGTAGCCGAGAATGGTATAGAAAACGTGCTCATTCTCGACCTTTCCAGGCAGGAACAGTAGTAAGGCAATCAAAAGTTTATTAAATGAGATGGCTTAAAAACAAATGGTGTTTTTAAGCATCAGTCGCGCTCGGCGTTTCATCTGGCGTGAGGAGCGCAATCTGTTGTTCAAGAAGCGAAGCAATGAAAGAAAGCGCCTGATTGCCTTTGGCTTGTAATTCCAGACCGGAGAATGTCGCTAATTGCTGAACGAACTGGGTTGAATCTAGAGGGGCAAGAGGATCCTGATTTTTGACTTGGGCGGTAAGAAGTGTCAAAAATGTGTTGAAATCCTCACCTTGGGAAAGACTGTCAAAAGTACCTCCACCAGTATCGGCACCACCCGTTTCTTCCGCCTTTACAGGTCCAGCCTCTTGTTGTGCCAGAAGCTTCTCTTTAATGCTTGTGGAAGCTTGGTTTTTTAACAAGTTCGCGGTTTCGGAAATATTCATTTTGCTCTCCTATAGTTTTATATCAATGGCATCAGAGCCAGAAACGTGCACGGTCGGTGTGTTCACAATAGATGTGGCAGTGCCTTGCTCTTCTTGCGCAATAACATCAAAGAATTTGGTCTGTTGTTGCTGCGCGTTTTTATCTGTGCGTTGTTGATCGGAGAACTGGGCTCCAAATCCTTTTCCGGATTGACTGTCTTCGCGCGTGTCAAAGCTTAGATTAATGTTATCAAACCCGCTTTGTTTCAATTGCGCACTCAAAATGTCAGACCGTTCTCTTAAAATGGCCGCAGTTTGTGCTGTTTCTGCAACAACATTCGCGGTTACGCCATTTGTTTTGTCGAATGTGAACGAGATTTCCACCCGCCCCAACTCAGCAGGATCCAGCCGTAAAACAATGTCGCCACCTTTGTCGCCGCGTTGAATAATCGCGTTGCCGACTTGTTGCACTGCGACATGGGTCGCAATCTGGGGTGCGGGCGTTGTGGCTGTCTTTGATGCCAATGTGGAGGTCGTAATGGAAGCATTTTCTGCGACCCGGAATTCGGTGGAGATAGGGCTTGTGTCAACGGCCGTATTTGGCGCAAGCGCAGCCATTTCTGATTTTTGCGGCGTATGAGACTGTGGAGCCTGACCCTGTTTTTGCCCAGTATCCGTTCCAGTATCCGTCCCTGCATTGCCTTGCTCCGCGCTGATTGCGGGAAGGGGAAGGGAGGTTCGCGCAGCTTTAGGCGCGTCCTCTGTTGGGATGTTTTGACTTGAGGTTTGCGGCAAAGATTCCGAGAGGATCAATTGTTCGGAAATAGGGAGAACAATGGCGGTTTTCGTGCGGATCACCGAGGAAATTACGGGTGCTGTCGAAGTCCCCCCTGATGTCGCGGCCGTATTTTCATTGACGCCAGAGATTGGTGCCGATGTTGGCGTAATCTGCAGTGGGGCATGGGTTTTGACAGCTTCCGGCTCGCCGGCCAGTGCCAGAGGTGTTCCGGCCAGTATCAGAGGTGTTATTGACACCGGGGCCGCTTTTGTTGTGTTTGCCAAGTGCTCCAGCTCTGATTTTGGGGCCAGTTCCGGGGCGATAGCCAGCTCTTGAGCCACAGAAGCAGGTACAGGTGTCACGCTCGGCGCGATAAATTCACCTGTAAGTGTTTGGGCGGTGGCCGTCGGGGCGCCAATTTTGGACGGGTTTTCAGAAAGTTCCATCACCGCAACATTGCCCAGCAACGATTTCGTAATGGCCAGGTCATTTATGGCGATCTCTATTTCAGGAATGGCTTGGTCTTCTTGAACAAGTTGCAGCGGAGTAGCGGTGTCGGAAGTGTTTAACTCGGACACATCTGCCAAAATAGGATATTCAACGGCACCCGTATTGATATCGGAATGTTCTAACAGCTCGAACATGTTTGCAAACATGTCCGCTGTAGGCTCTTCGCCGTTTTTGGACGCGTCCGCACTTTTTCCGTCCGCACGCCCGTCTTTCGATGGGGTGGAACTTAAAGGCGCAAACATCGTATCCGTCGATGTGTTCTGAAGTCCTGTCATAAATGAATGTCTAAAGATATATGCTTAACTTACCATTAACGTCTCTCATTATAGGCTCTGCGGCATGAATCTAATTGTACCACATTTGTCATTGCCAGCAAGCGAAGCGAGTACGCTCGCCAAGAAAGACGATGTGTCTGTCGAGAAGAAAGATGCCAGAGCCTGGCAATCTGCCAAAGACTTTGAGGCCGCTTTCATCTCGCAAATGCTTACATATAGCGGGTTTGCAAAAGCGCTGACGGCATCGGGTGGGGAAGATGTCGCGAGTTTCTCGCAGTTTTATATGGAAGCCATTGCTGAGGATCTTGCCGAGGGTGGCGGCTTCGGCCTTGCGGATCAAATCTACGAGAGCATCGTGAAGAAAGGGAAAAGTCATGGCGACCTTGGCCGATTGTAATTCAAAAATTTCCGAGCTTTTTTACGTGCTAAAAGCAGAGCTTAAGTCTTTGCGGGGCGGGGATATGCACCTGTTTGGGCAATTCGCGGCAGAGAAAACCGAGAAACTGGGGCAGTTAAGTGCGCTTGTCGCCGAATTGGGCGAGCCGGCCCTCTTAAAGGCGCTTGAGCCACAGTTCGTGCGCTTGCAGAAATTGAGTACGGAAAACGGCATTATGTTAAAGAGCGTCTATAACGGCATTAAGTCCGCCCATGATCGGGTGCAGAGAATTAAAAGCCAGAGCGCGCAAGTCGGTGCCTATGGGCGTGCGGGCCGTAACTTGTATTTTCATGAGCAGGCTTCGGGCCGCGAAATGTCACTTTAATAAAATAAATTCCGGCGTTAACTATAATTTATACTTTTGGGCAGAGGTTGTTAACCATAACACAGATTATTAACCATAATTGGGCGATGGGACGTGTGTATAAGCTTATATCAGGATGATGTAGGCGTCATGTGTATGAACTTATGGCGACTGTTTTTCGAGTGATGAGGCTGAACAAGTTAGGGGCAGTAATGCCAAGAGTCGAAATCATAGGGGAACGTTTATGTCCAGTATTTTAACAAACGCCAGCGCGATGGTCGCTCTTGAGACCCTTCGCGGTATCAATAAGAGCATGGGCCAGGTGCAGGCTGAAATTTCAACAGGCAAGCGCGTCTCAAGCGCCAAAGACAATGCCGCAGTATTCGCGATTGCGACGGTCATGAGCTCGGATGTCGCATCATTCGATAAAATCTCTGACTCGTTAAATCTCGGGTCTGCAACCGTTGGCGTTGCCCGTGCCGCTTCAGAGCAGGTCACTGATCTTATAAAGGATATGCGCTCGCTTATCATTTCTTCTCAGGAAGACAATGTCGACCGTACAAAAAACCAGACAGATATTGCCGCCCTTCGCAATCAAATTGATTCTATTGTAAACGCGGCCCAGTTTAACGGCTTGAATCTTCTAAAAGGCGGCGGCTCTGTTGACATTCTATCCTCTCTTGATCGGGCGTCTGATGGTACGGTGTCGGCGAGTAATATCAACGTTTCCCGCATCAGTTTGGAAACATCTGCCGAACTTGCCGGTACATCAGCTGTCGTGGCTGGTACAGGTTTGCAGGTAGCAACAGGTGGCGGTACAATCGCAACGACAGCAACCGAGACAGTTACATTGACAGCTGGCGCTATCGTCGAAGGGTATACACTCACAATCGCCCTTGAGGGTATTGATGTTACGTATGTTGCAAAGGCCAATGAAACGCTTAATGATGTCGCCGTAAAAATGCAGGCCTTGATTGAGGCCGATCAGGCTTTGACTGTTGGTGCGTGGGTCGTAGATATCACAAACGTATCTGATCCATCCGCGTCAGATACAGTGCTGTCTATCACCAATACAACAGCTGGTGGTTTGACAATGACATCCTCTAGTTTCGATGGCGGTACAATCGGCGGCGGGTTAGCGGGTCTAACCTCGATCGACGTGTCCACAGATGCTGGTGCTGCCGCGGCGCTTACGGGGATTGATAATTTGTTGACAACCGCTATTGACGCGGCGACCGCTTTTGGTTCAGCGCAGAAGCGTATTGATATTCAGGGCGAATTTGTACATTCTTTGATGGATTCCATGAAGGTTGGTATCGGCGCATTGGTCGATGCAGACATGGAAGAAGCGTCTGCGCGCCTACAATCATTGCAGGTTCAGCAGCAATTGGGCGTTCAAGCGCTTTCAATGGCTAATCAGGCACCGCAAGCATTACTGGCGCTCTTCCAGTAACAACAGGCTAAATAACAATAAAAAGCCGGAGCCATTTGCGCTCCGGCTTTTTTTTTGAGATCATTTTTAAAAATAAATTGGGCCGTTAATCCTAATTTATCCATTTACGTGCATATAGTGAGGCACAATCTAAGAAGGTTGGCTGCATCAAGCAGCATACATCAGGACGATGTAGGTGTCGCAAAGGCCTAACGCCGGAGCGACAGCTTTTCCAAAATGGTGGGGGAGCGCAAGTCAAAGGCAATTGTGCCGGAGACAATTTATAAGGAAAACCTATGTCCAGTATTTTAACAAACGCCAGTGCTATGGTCGCTCTTGAGACTCTTCGGGGAATCAACATGAGAATGGGCCAAGTACAAGGTGAAATTTCAACAGGTAAACGCGTATCAAGTGCTAAAGATAATGCAGCTGTATTCGCGATTGCAACCGTCATGGAATCAGATGTTGCGTCATTCGACAAAATTTCTGACTCATTGAACCTCGGTAATGCAACCGTTGGTGTTGCTCGCGCAGCTTCAGAGAAAGTGACCGAGCTTTTGACAAACATGAAGTCATTGGTCGTGTCCGCTCAGGAAGATAACGTTGACCGTACAAAGATTCAAACTGACGTTACGGCTCTTAAAAATCAAATCGATACAATCGTTAATGCGGCCCAATTTAACGGCCTGAACCTTCTTAAAGGTGGCGGTTCTATTGATATTCTATCTTCTCTTGATCGGGCGTCTGATGGCACGGTTTCAGCCAGTAGCATCAATGTTAATCGCGTAAGCTTGGAAACATCTGCCGAAACTGCCGGTACATCAGCTGTTGTAGCTGGTACAGGTTTGCAGGTGGCAACAGGTGGCGGTACAATCGCAACGACTGCAACAGAGACAGTTACATTGACAGCTGGCGCTATCGTTGAAGGGTATACACTAACAATCGCCCTTGAAGGCCAAGATATTACATATGTTGCAAAGGCCAATGAAACGCTTAATGACGTTGCCGTAAACATGCAGGCCTTGATTGAGGCCGATCAGACTTTGACTGCCAATGCGTGGGTCGTAGATATCACAAACGTATCTGATCCGAGCGCGACAAATACAGTGATCTCTATCACCAATACAACAGCTGGTGGTTTGACAATGACATCCTCTAGTTTTGATGGCGGTACAATCGGCGGCGGGCTTAATGCTTTGTCTGGACTTGATGTGTCAACAGAAGTTGGCGCTGCCTCAGCACTTTCAGCTATTGATGGACTTCTATCAACCGCTATTGACGCGTCAACCGCTTTTGGTTCTGCGCAAAAACGTATTGAAATTCAAGGCGACTTTGTGAGTTCTTTGATGGATTCCATGAAACTTGGTATCGGCGCATTGGTCGATGCAGACATGGAAGAAGCCTCAGCGCGTCTACAGTCTTTACAGGTTCAGTCACAATTGGGCATTCAGGCTCTTTCAATGGCTAACCAAGCTCCTCAGTCACTGTTGGCACTCTTCAGATAGACTCTGGATTTATAATAACACGACCGGTGCGGTTTCTGCACCGGTCACACTAACATTCATTTACTTTAGAAGGATTCAAAAGTATGCAAAATTCAGAAATGGCCAAGAGAGGCTATGCAACATCTCAAAAGCAGGTCGCTTCAGAGACCGAGCTAGAACTAAAAGTTTTTACCGGTATTACAGGACGCCTTGCGGCTGTTGATATCAAGGCCCCCGGTGGCCCGACCGACTTGGCCGAAGCCGTAACCGACAATGCAAGGCTTTGGAATCTACTTTTCATCGATATGACCCATAAAGGCAATACATTGCCTCTCGAATTGAAAAATGGTCTGCTCTATTTAGCCGAATTTACCCGCTTGCACACGATCAAAGTTTTGAACGGTGAAGCAGAGGTCGGTATTCTTATCGAAATCAACAGATCCATTATTGCGGGCAAACGTGCTCAGCTCGAATCTACGCAAGAGGCCGCATAATGTCCGGTCTCGTCCTTAGCTTAAAAGCAAATGAAAAATTTCTCGTCAACGGTGCCTTGATCCAGAACGGTGACAAGCGCGGGCAAATTCACTTGCCGGATTCTTCCGTCAATGTGCTCCGTCTCAGCGACTGTCTGCACCCTGATACAATTAACACACCGGTACGCCACGCATATTATATTGCCCAGCTTATCCTGTCCGGAGACGCGGACAAGGAAAGTGGCGCCCTCGATCTCTTGTCTGCCCTGAAAACCTTAAACGAGGTTTTCGTGGGGACAAATGCTGGCGAACACGTTGGTAAGGCCATGTTAGCGGCGGCGGCAGGGCGGTATTATTCCGTATTGTGTTGCTTGAAACGCGTGTTTGATCTTGAAGCGTCCATGTTGGAAATGTCACATCAAATCTCTACTTTTCCAGTACAGGAAGAGCCTCCAGTGCAACGTTTGAAGGCTGTAAGCTAATGCCTTTCGCACCTGTTATACCTATTAGTGGCCTCGGGGGATGGAAATTCCTCGAGCGTACACAAGAGCGACAACAGGAAGTTTTTAATAGATCACCAGATATTCAGCGCAATATTGAATATTTTCGTGAAAATATCGAGAATGTAACAACCATAAAAGAGCTTGTCGGTGACCGTAGACTGCTGACCGTCGCTCTCGGCGCTTTCGGGCTTTCTGACGAGATTAATAAACAGGGGTTTGTCCGTAAAATTCTGGAGGAAGGCCTATTTGACGAGCGTTCTTTTGCCAATCGCCTATCCAATTCTAAATACATTGCCTTTGCCGAGGCCTTTCCGTTTAAAGACAGCGGGTTTTTCCCGACATCAGAGACAATCGATGATGTTGTTGACAAGTATTTGACGATTAGTTTCGAAGAATCTGTTGGCGAAGTAGACAACACAATGCGTTTGGCATTGAACTTTAAACGCGAAATGAAACTTCTGGCGGATCAAGATTTATCACGTGATACGGGCTGGTTTCGTGCAATGGGTTCCAAACCCATCAGGGCTGTATTGGAGGCCGCATTTAATCTGCCCGCTTCCTTCTCTCAAATCGATCTGGATCAGCAATTGGTCACTATGGTTGACAAGGCCAAGCAGTATTTTGGCGGCGACAGTATAAAAGTGTTTTCTGATGTGGATAAGATCGACGAAGCCATTCGCCGGTTTCAATTGCGCGAGCAGATCAAAAACGGCCCTGATCTGACAACGCCGGGCTATGCAGCTCTGGTTTTGTTAGGCGGAACAGGCAATAGTTTCGGAGCTGCGGGCATCTTTAATTTGCTCATGTCGAACAATTAAGCCCCTTCCTCTTTTTTATCTTCGATAATCTGGCTCAGCACGCCGAAAGAGTGTTCAGCGTTGCCTTGCGCCTTCAAACTAATGAACCCGTCAAGAGCTTGGTATTTCAAAACGGCTTCGTCTAGGAGGGGGTCGCTCCCACTTTGGTATAGCCCCGCCTGAATAAGGGTGCGCGCGTCTTCATAGGCGCCGATCAGGCGGCGTCCTTGTCCTAACAGGGCGTTTTCCGCTTCGCTCGCACATCCGGGCAGGGCCCGTGATACGCTTCGGCGAATGTCAATTGCAGGATAGCGTCCGCGCTCTGCAATGGTTCGGTCCAGTACAATATGCCCGTCCAGAATGCCGCGCACCATATCGGCCACAGGTTCTTCCATGTTGGAGCCCGCAACCAAAACACTAAACACGGCTGTAATATCGCCTTTACCTTCAACACCCGGCCCGGCCCGCTCGCATAACCCTGCCAAGGCCTGAAACGTCGAAGGTGGAAACGCCCGTAAAGACGGCGTTTCGCCTGCGCTAAGTGCGACAGAGCGGTGCGCCTCGGCAAAGCGGGTGAGGGAATCGAATAAGAGAAGGACTTGCAGGCCCTGATCACGAAAATACTCGGCCGTCGCCATAGCAAGGTAAGCCGCGCGTAGTTTTAATGCAGGCGGCTCGTCCGATGTTGCCACAAAAACAATCGACTTTTTCATACCCTCTTGACCAAGGGTATGGTCGGTGAAGTCGCGCACTTCACGTCCACGTTCCCCGACTAGAGCCAAAATTACAATATCCGCATTCGTGCCTTTGGCCAGTTCGGCAAGCAGGCTGGATTTACCAACCCCCGAACCCGCGAACAGGCCTGTACGTTGTCCTTGGCAGAGCGGCAGAAACGTATCGACAGCGGCAACACCGGTATTAAGCCGTGGGCCAATGCCTTTACGCATTGTCGAGGGCGGAGTGGCTTTCAAAGGGGTGGAAACGAGGCCCTGTTCTGGCAGGCTTCCGTCTTGCATGCGCCCTGAATGATCTAGAACTTTACCGATCCAGGCCGCATCTGGGCGCGGGTCTGTTTGGCCGTGCCATATAACTTCCGTTCCGGTGGTCAGGCCGCTTACCTCGCCGTACGCGGTCGCAATGGCTTCGTTTTTTGTCAGGCTGATGATTTCACCAAAGACAGGTGTATTTCCGCGCCCGAGCATTTCTACCTTGTCGCCAATACTCGCAAGGGCTGCTAATCCATCAATTGCAATGGTTTGCGCCGACAGCCGTGTGATTCGACCCCAATACCGTGCGGGGCTTGGCGAGAGGCCTTGGGCCAGTGTGTTTTCGAGACGTGTATGCATTTCAGGACGGTATTACTGCTTTTTTTGACATTTGGTTAATAGAGTTAAGGCGTTTGTTAACATTTTGTTTAGCATATACCTGTAAATATTAGGTATTCGTTAACCACAAAAATTTTAGAAGGCTTAACATGTTGAACGATCTGGCAATTCTAAAAAATGCTTCGGCAATGGCCCAGCATGCCGCCCGTCGGCATACTGTTATTGCACAAAACATCGCAAATGCCGACACGCCCGAGTACAAAGCACGGGACGTAGAAACTTTTGCAAGTCTCTATAGTCAAGCTGCCCGGGAAGGGAAAGATATTTCCATGCTCGCCTTGACGTCCAAGCTTGTCGAAATGCCCGGAATTGCCAGCAATAGCGGCAACACGGTTTCGCTGGAAGAGCAGATGTTAACCTCGGCAGAGTCTGTGGGGGATCATGAACTGGCTTTGGCAATTTACCGCAAGACATTCGATATGATGAAAATGGCACTTGGGAAAAATATGTAAGAACGAATACGAATTCACAAGATGTGAATTCGCCCGACGCAAGCAGGAGGCTTTATGGGAAACAGTACAATTTCTGGGGCAATGAAAGCCGCAACACAGGGCATGAACGCACAGTCCACACGGTTGCGCATTGTA
>NVWK01000011.1 GCA_002733605.1 Robiginitomaculum sp. | reverse complement strand
AAAAAGACACCGCCGTGTTGGGAGAGCTTCACGAAACATTTTTCTGCGCTTCCTTTGGTATTTCCAGTGGAGCAAAACCAGCACGGGCCCGTCCCGCACCCATAAAGAAATCACCACACCGGCCTTTTTAGGCGCGGTGGGTTTGGTGCTGAAAATTTTGAAAATATCGTTAATTTGGCAAAACCGCAAACCCCGCGCCCACCGCGACACACGATTAACACTGGACACAGACCAATTTGCAACTAAAACATTCCTCAATATAAACTAATCCTCAGGGGGGAACATGTCCGTAAACGAACTTATGCCGCTACCAATACTCATTGGTACGATCGGCCTACTTATTGCTTTGGCACTTTATTTTATTGTCAAAAGATATCCTGAAGGGGATGACAACATCAAGAAAATTGGCGACCAAATCCATTTGGGTGCCATGGTGTTCATGAAGCGTGAATACAAAATGCTATCCATGTTCCTGATCGTCCTGATCGCCATTGTCTGGGTTGCCATTGGTCGGGATACAGCCATTGCTGTGATCGTCGGCGCAATTTCGTCCTCTATCGCAGGCTGGCTCGGCATGTTTGCCGCCACAAAGGCCAATGTCCGCACAGCCACAGCCGCACAACGAAGCGGTGCCGCCAGTGCGCTCACCGTTGCCTTTTTCGGCGGATCTATCATGGGCCTGTGTGTAGCCGCCCTAGGCCTACTCGGCCTTGGTGGGTTGTTTTGGTATTTCGGACTGGGCGCGCCCCTGATCCAAGAAGATCTGAACCATAGTGTACATGCGCTGGAAGGTTTCGGCATGGGCGCATCCTGTGTCGCTTTGTTCTCTCGTATTGGCGGCGGTATCTTTACCAAATCCGCAGATATTGGCGCCGACCTTGTCGGTAAGCTTGAAGTCGGTATCCCCGAAGATGACCCCCGCAATCCGGGCGTGATCGCTGATAATGTAGGCGACAATGTTGGCGACGTTGCCGGTATGGGTTCCGATATTTTCGAAAGCTATTGCGGCGCTATGATCGCCTCTATCGCCATCGCGGCAACCTTGAAAAGCATCAACCTTATGTTCTTCCCCTTGGCACTGGCCTCTATTGGTCTTGTCGCCTCCATCCTGATGATCGGCGTTGTAAAATTACGCGCCAGTGCAGCCCCTGCGGCCGCACTGCGCACAGGTACACTTGGCGCGCCAATAATATTCTTGGCCGCCGCCTATTTCTACTGTCAACATATGGGCATCCATATAAATTACTGGTGGGCCGTTGTCAGCGGCGCGGCAGGTGGTGTGGCAATTGGCCTAATCACTGAGTATTACACAGGCGGGTCTCCGGTTCGCAAAATTGCCAAATCCGGCGAAACAGGCCCAGCAACTGTAATGATTACCGGCCTTGCCGTCGGCATGCAGTCTGTGGTTATGCCGGTTCTCGTGATCGCAGCCATCATCTTCGTCTCCACCAGCCTTGCCGGTCTCTACGGCGTTGGTATTGCGGCGGTCGGCATGTTGTCCACGGTTGGGATCACCATGGCGATTGATGCTTACGGCCCGGTTGCAGATAATGCAGGCGGCATTGCCGAAATGGGCGGCATGGGCAAAGAGGTGCGTGAAATCACCGATGGCCTTGACGAGCTTGGCAATACAACTGCCGCCATCGGCAAAGGCTTCGCGATTGGAGCGGCGGCGTTAGCAGCTTTGGCCATTATCGCCGCGTTTGGCGAAACCGTGAAAGTCCAGTTTCCGGACTTCAATCTCGATCTGTCCAACCCGAGAGTGCTAGTCGGCATGTTTATCGGCGGCACAATTCCGTTCCTGATCTCTGCCATTACCATGACAGCGGTTGGCGACGCAGCCTTTGAAATGATCAACGAAATCCGTCGTCAGTTCAGAGAAATTCCGGGCCTTCTCGAAGGTACAGCCGATCCCGATACAGAAAAATGTATCGACATCGCGACGACAGCGGCCTTGAAGAAAATGTTGCTTCCGGGCTTTATCGCGGTGGCCACGCCGCCGCTCGTAGGCTTCTTGCTCGGTGCAGAATCCCTCGGTGGCTTCCTTGCCGGTGCTCTACTGGCCTGTGTGCTGATGGCTCTGTTTATGGCCAATGCAGGCGGCGCGTGGGACAATGCCAAAAAATACGTTGAAAAAGGTAATTTCGGCGGCAAAGGCACAGACACCCACACAGCCGTTGTGGTTGGTGATACTGTTGGCGACCCGTTCAAGGATACATCTGGCCCGGCCATGAATATCCTGATCAATGTGATGGCGATTGTCAGCTTGGTCATCGCACCATTGCTAACCATTGGTGGCCTATTCTAAATACAGCTACATATTTAAAACTAAAAAGCCCGATGTTCGCATCGGGCTTTTTTTATATCAACCGATCCGGAAAAACCGCATAGCGTGCTTCAAGATCAAGCAAATACTTCTTGGTATTCAGCCCCCCCAAATCCGGTCAGGGATTTATCAGACCCGATAATCCGGTGACACGGCACAATGATCGGGATCGGATTGGCATTATTAGCCCCGCCAACCGCCCGTGAAGCCCCCGGATTGTCAATCGACTTGGCAATATCCCCATAAGAGGCCAACTCGCCGTACGGCACCTCCATAAGCGCGCGCCAAACCTGTTCTTGAAATACGGTGCCTTCCAACAAAACCGGCGTCTTGAACACTTGTAGATCACCGGCAAAATAGGCACTTAATTCGCGCTTGGCCTGCACAAACATGCTTTGGTCTGCTTGCCATTCCGGCAAGGGTTTACGCGCTTGTGGCCCTTTGGGGAAATTGACCAACCGCAAGCCCTTCTCGCACCCCGCCAGCATAAACAGACCGATCGGGCTATCCATGTAACAATAATGGGTAATGTGGCTGGACACAGATTTTTTGTCGACCGTGCGCTTATCCACTGCTTTAAAATCCATGCTAGTCTGACTCCAGTTGTACCCTACCGTAACACGGGCTTGTCCGTGTCTTCAATCTAGTTATGCCCTCAATCTATATATGAAAGGAATGAGATGTTTTAGCTCGCCGGAATCGGACTTTGTAATTTTTTATCCATGGGCAAATCTAGCCACCCGTTTTATGCTCGTCCAGAATTCGGAGACATAAATGCTAGACTTTGATATATGCGACGCCGCCCGGTTGAGAAAAGACCCCGATTTTGACGGTCTGTTTTTTACCGCCGTCAAAACAACCCGCATTTATTGTCGTCCCATATGCCCCGCCAAAACCTGCCTGCGTAAAAATATGAGTTATTATCCCAGCGCCAGCGCTTGTGAGGATGCGGGTTATCGCCCCTGCCTCAGATGCCGCCCCGAAAGCGCCCCGTTCTCCCCCGCCTGGAACGGTACAAAAACCACCGTCTCGCGCGCCCTGAAACTGATCGAAAACGGAGCGCTTGACCAACAACTCAGCATGGACGCCTTCGCTGCCAAGCTCGGCGTTGGCCCCCGTCATTTGACCCGCCTGTTTCAAAAACATCTGGGCACCACGCCGAGCCGCATGGCCAAAACCGTACGCGTACAAAGGGCCAAACGTCTACTGGATGAAACCGGCCTGCCCATGACCGAGATCGCGTTTAAATCCGGGTTCAAATCCCTGCGCCGCTTCAACACCGTATTCAAGGAAACCTACAAACGGCCCCCCTCGACCATCAGGCGCAAAACCCCATAAAAATAGGCACCATTATACAAATTATCACGCGACAGCACCCGTAATACATGCTAATCGAACCTGTCTTTTCGTGAGTATGGACCAAGAAAATGAGTATCGAATTTTCTTCAAAGTTTGCAAAAAACCTCTCACTCCCTAAACACCAGCAAAGTGTTAGCGCTACAATTACCGCGTTAGCGTCCGCTGCCGAACAAATCTCGCAGCTTTGCGCCCGTGGCCCACTGGAAAGCGCCTTCGGCGCTCTGGCCGGCACGGCCAATAGTGATGGCGATCAACAAAAAGCCCTCGACGTGCGCACCGACGAAATAATCACGGCCGCCCTCAAAACCGTCCCCGTCGCCTATTACGCCTCCGAAGAGCAAGACGACATTATCACGTTGGACGAGAGCCAGCCGCTCGCGGTCGCCTCCGACCCGCTCGACGGTTCGTCAAATATCGACACCAATGTCTCCATCGGCACCATATTCGCGGTCTTCCCAAAGGCCGAGACCGCCGAAGCCTCCTTCCTGCGCGTGGGCACAGATCAGTTGTGCGCAGGCTTCTTCGTCTATGGCCCCCAAACCTCGCTGGTCATCACCACGGGGGACGGCACCGAGCTTTATGTGCTCGACCGCACCGACAATGTGTTCAAACTGGCGATTGCAGAAATGCACATCCCCGAAGACGCCCATGAATTTGCCATTAATGCCTCCAACACCCGACATTGGGACGCCTCCATACGCGCCTATATCGAAGAATGCCAACACGGCGAGGCTGGCCCGCTCGGTGCCAAGCAAAACATGCGCTGGATTGGTTCACTGGTCGCAGACGCCAACCGCATCCTGATGCGCGGCGGCATATTCCTCTACCCCGAAGACGATCGGAATGGCTATGAACATGGCCGCTTGCGCCTGCTCTACGAAGCCGCCCCCGTTGCCTTCATCATCGAACAGGCAGGCGGTTCCGCCACCGACGGACACACCCGCATACTCGAAAAATCACTTAAAACCCTGCATCAGCGGATTCCTTTCATTTTTGGCTCGAAAAACCAAGTTAAACGCGTTATGTACCACAAAAGATAACGCTAACATTAATTGAGATTTTCATTATGACCACACCAGTTTCCCACAATGACATGGCCAATGCCATCCGCTTCCTCGCCATTGATGCTGTCCAAGCCGCCAATTCCGGGCATCCCGGTGCCCCGATGGGCCTTGCCGATGTGGCCACTGTGCTGTTCACCAAACATTTGAAAATTGACCCGGCCGCCCCGAAATGGGCCGACCGCGACCGGTTTGTCCTGTCCGCCGGCCATGCGTCCATGCTGCAATACGCCCTGCATTATCTGGTCGGGTATCAAGATATGACGATCGAGCAAGTGAAAAACTTCCGCCAGTTTGGCGCGATCACCGCAGGCCATCCTGAATATGGCCATGTGGACGGCGTCGATTCAACCACCGGCCCGTTGGGCCAAGGCATCAGCATGGCCGTTGGCATGGCATTGGCTGAACGTCTGCAAAACGACCGCTACGGCGATGATCTGGCCAGCCATTACACCTATGTGATTTGCGGCGATGGATGTTTGATGGAAGGCATCAGCCACGAAGCCATCGACTTTGCCGGCAACACCAAACTCGACCGCCTCGTTGTATTGTGGGACGACAACAATATCACAATCGATGGCACCACCGACCTTTCAACATCGACCGACCAATTGGCCCGCTTCAAAGCCTGCGGTTGGCACGTACAATCCGTTGACGGCCATGACGCCGACGCCATCGACGCAGCCATTACTGCCGCCAAAGCCGACACAAGCAAGCCGTCCTTCATCGCGGTCAAAACCGTCATCGGTCAAGGGTCTCCCAATAAAGCCGGTACCAATAAAGTCCACGGCGCCCCACTCGGTGCAGACGAAATTGCCGCCACCCGCGCGGCTCTGAATTGGGATGCCCCCGCCTTTGAAATTCCGGCTCCGATCCTGTCTGCATGGCGCAGTGCAGGCACACGCAATGCAAATACCCGTGCGGACTGGGATGCCCGTCTGGCCGCGTCCGGCAAGGCGTCAGAATTTAACGCCAGAGATGTGGGCGATCTGCCAGATGACTTACGCCCGCGTATGGACGCGTTTATCGCAAGCCTTGTCAAAGACGCGCCAAAACTTGCCACTCGTAAATCCTCCCAGAACGCTCTTGAAGTGGTCAATGATATTTGTATCAACACCATTGGCGGCTCGGCCGATCTGACCGGTTCCAATTTAACCCTGACCGACGGCATGACCGCGATCAGCGCCAATAATTTCTCCGGCCGCTATGTCTATTACGGTGTGCGTGAACACGCCATGGCCGCGATCATGAACGGCATTACCCTGCACGGCGGGTTCATTCCCTACGGCGGCACCTTCTTCGTGTTCGCCGGTTATATGCTGGGCGCCATGCGCCTGTCGGCCCTGATGCAATTGCGGACAATCTATGTGCTGACCCATGATTCCATCGGTCTCGGCGAAGACGGCCCGACCCACCAAGCAGTGGAAACACTGGCCACACTGCGCGCCCTGCCCAATATGAATGTCATTCGTCCTGCCGACGCCGTGGAAACGGCAGAAGCTTGGGAGTGCGCATTGCTTGCAGATAAAACCCCAAGCTCGCTCGTCCTGACCCGTCAAGGTCTGCCAACATTACGCACCGAGCACACCTCTGAGAACCTTGTCGCCAAAGGCGCCTATGTCTTGCGCACCTGCACCGGCCCGCGCGACATCACCTTCCTCGCCACCGGTTCCGAAGTACACTTGGCCGTCGAAGCGGCCGAAGCGCTTGCCAAGGACGGCATCAAAGCCTGCGTTGTTTCCATGCCATGTTGGGAATTATTTGACGCCCAAAGCGAAAGCTACAAGGCAGACGTGCTCGGCACCGCGCCACGCGTGGCCATCGAAGCCGCCGTCGGCATGGGCTGGGAACGTTATACCCAGCACAGCGAAAACTTCATCGGCATGACCGGCTTTGGGGCGTCTGCACCCGCGCCAAAACTGTTCGAACATTTCAACATCACAACCAAAGCTCTCATCGCAAAAGCGCATCATATTTTAAGCGAACACCCCTAACGAAAGTAACTGGATACAATGGCAAGAATCACCCTAAGACAACTCCTCGATCACGCAGCAGAACACAGCTATGGTGTGCCCGCGTTTAATATCAATAATATGGAACAGGTTCTTGCCATCATGGCCGCCGCTCACGAGGTTGACGGCCCGGTTATCCTACAAGCCAGTCGGGGTGCCCGCGCCTATGCTGGCGATATAATGCTCAACAAACTGGTCGAGGCGGCCGAGGAAATGTACCCGCATATTCCGATCTGCCTGCATCAGGATCACGGCAATAGTGACCCGACCTGTTTCTCGGCCATTGGCACCGGATTTACCTCGGTCATGATGGACGGCTCTCTGGAAGCGGACGGGAAAACACCGGCCAGCTATGACTATAATGTTAACATCACCAAACATGTCACAGATGTTTCCCATCATATGGGCGTCTCCGTCGAAGGCGAGCTGGGCTGTTTAGGCTCGCTCGAAACCGGCAAAGGCGAAGCCGAAGACGGGCACGGATTTGAAGGCGCACTTGACCGCAACATGTTGCTGACAGACCCGAATGAAGCCGTCGATTTCGTCATGGCCACCCAGGTGGATGCCCTCGCCATTGCCATGGGTACATCCCACGGCGCCTATAAATTCACCCGCAAACCGGACGGAGAGATTCTGGCCATGCATGTTGCCGAAGAAATTCACAAGCTCCTGCCCAACACCCATATGGTCATGCACGGCTCTTCCTCTATCCCGCAAGAGCTACAGGATATTTTCAACCAATATGACGGCGAAATGGCACAAACTTACGGCGTGCCGATTGACGAAATTATTCACGGCATCAAATTCGGGGTACGGAAAGTGAATATCGACACCGATTGCCGTCTTGCCATGACCGGACAAGTCCGCCGCGTCCTGTTGGAAAACAAAGGCGAATTTGACCCGCGCAAATATCTCAAACCTTCGCTGGAAGCCATGCAAGCCCTGTGTAAAAAACGCTTTGAGCAGTTCAACGCCGCCGGACAAGCCCATAAAATCCAAACGATTTCACTCGCAGACATGGCCAAACGCTATGCAGAGGGTAGCCTCGCCCCCAAACCAGCATAAAGACCGATCCTATGGCCAACGTAAAAATATCACCCTCCATCCTGTCAGCCGACTTTGCCAATCTCGGACACGAGATACGCGCCATCGAAAGCGCGGGATGTGATTGGGTGCATGTGGATGTGATGGACGGGCATTTCGTCCCCAATATCACCATTGGCCCGCTCGTGTGCAAAGCCATCCGCCCCCATATCAAAACGGTAATGGATGTGCATTTGATGATCGAACCTGCCGACCCGTATCTGGAAGCCTTTGCCAAGGCGGGTGCAGACTATATTTCCGTACACCCCGAAGCCTGCCCCCACCTTGATCGTAGCCTACAGGTTATCCGCGATTTGGGATGCAAAGCCGGCGCAGCCCTTAACCCTGCCACCCCCGCCCATGTCCTGACCCATGTGATGGACAGACTGGATCTGATCCTCGTGATGAGTGTCAATCCGGGCTTTGGCGGGCAAAGCTTCCTGCCCTCGCAAATCGGAAAAATTCGGGAGTTGAAAACCATGATCGGCGACCGTGATATTCTCATTGAAGTGGACGGCGGCATCAATCCGCAAACGGCCCCGCTCGTAGTTGAAGCCGGTGCAGATGTAGTGGTCGCAGGTTCAGCCGTATTCGGCAAAGGTGGTCAAGACGAAAGCGTCTACGCCAACAACATCCAGGCCATTCGTGATTCAGTGAAGGGCCAAAACTAGGACTTTGGACTAGAACTGGGGTCTAAACCCTAATCGAGCGCGGCTAAGTTCTGCTCGGCGATTTCGAAATAAAGCGGATTGATCTCGATCGCTTTCTCGTACAGACCTCGCGCCCGCGCCACATCCCCGTGCCCGGCCGCAATAAATCCGGCGTCATTATAAAGCTGGGCCATGGGAATATCATCAAGACCCTCAAGCGCGGTTGCAAAATCGTCCGAGAGAATAAGCGCCAGTCGGGTATTATTATCATATAATTGTATTTCGGGATTGGCCATGTGGGCTTGTCTGAATTTAACCAGAGCCTCCTCCGTGCGCCCCTGCAACAACAAAGACATGCCCATATTATTCTGAACCGGCGCCACAGCCCCGGTATTGTCATGTGAAAGCCGCAAAGCCGTTACATAGGATTCGAGCGCAGATATCCAGTTCTGTTTGCGGTCATACGCCCGCCCCAATGCATTCCATAAACGCGGGTCCTGTGGATTTGTATCCAACGCCCTCATGATAAGCGCTTCTGCAGATGTCTCTGATGCGGATATTTCTGGGCTTTCCCCACGGTCAGCCGCCATAACATCAAGTAAAATCAGCCCTGTTTCGGCCTGAATTTTCAAAGGATTGGAGAGACCATCCGTGGCCACAAGGTTTTCGTACACTATACGAGCCTCATCCGCATATTGCTCGCCAAGTCCTGCTAAGGCCAAAGCGGCATCCGCAAACCCAAGTAAAGCCGGGTAATCCTTGTCCTTGGGCATTTGCAGGACAACGGTCTTATAGTCTGTGTACGCGGAAATAAACGTCCCTCTTTCATAGAAAAGCGCTGCCCTGTCCCGCACAGCCCCCAAATCAACATTCCCGTTATTCCCAATATTGTAGGGGCGCACATCAACAACCGACCGGTTTGTCGTACACCCAGAAACCACAATACTAACAGGTATGGCCATATATAACACTCTCCTCAGGAGAAAACCAAGCATAACTTTCCCTTAATTAAAAAGATTGCATTAGACGCGCCGCTGCCGGTAGCAACAACATAGTCATAATCGTGGGAAAGATAAATAAAATAAGCGGCACGGTCATCTTCGCCGGCAAAGCCATCGCCTTTTCTTCCGCCAGCAACATTCGTTTCGACCGCATTTCTTCTGAAAATGTCCGCAAAGCCAGTCCAAGCGAACTGCCCATTTCTTCGGATTGTTTCAACATAATTGTCAAGGCTTTGGCCTCCTCAAGCCCCAGCCGTTCGGCGAAGTTCTTAAACGCCTCATAACGCTGACGACCTGCCATAAGTTCCAGATTAAGCAGATCAAGATTAATCTTCAGCACAGGGAAGCGTGTACCAAGCTCCTCGGCTACATTTGACAAAGCCGCATCAAGACCCAGACCCGCCTCCAGACACGAGATCAGCAAATCAAGCAAATCCGGGAACCCGTCGCGCGCCAATTGCTGGCGGGTCGCAATCTTGGAACCGAGAACATAATCCGGGCCAAACATGCCCGCGCCGATCAATCCAAACGAGATCATTAAAAGTGTTTTGGTTTCCATGTCCTGCAGGAAGATCGGCCACGCACACAGCAATACCAGTTGCGGCACCAAAAGGGCGAACACCCGTACACCACAATATATGGTCACAGCCTGTGCATCGTAAAATCCGGCTTGGGCCAGCTTAAAACGGATACGGGTAATCTCGTTCACATCCGGCAAAGCAATATGTTTACCAAAGCGCTCGATCAGTTTCTTGCTCACCAATCCACCGGATTTAGCGGCACCTTTCTGCACATCCTTCTGGGGGCCCGAGACACCTGCCAACCTACGTGTCAGTGTATGATTTTGCATCAATACACGACGACTGATGATAACAATCATGCTCAGGGACATGCCCAAAAACAAGACAACCCCTATAAATGCTCCTAATGGTAAGCTCTCAAACACATCACACCTATATCTTAAAATTGATCATTTTACGGATCACCAGATTCCCGATCATCATCCAGACCAGGGCAGCGATCAGGCCATATTTAATAAAGGCCACATCCTTGACATCCCCGTAGAAAGCCGGGGACAGCAAATTCACGGCCGCGAACAAAAGAAACGGCACAACGTTCAGGATCATCGCCGACATGCGCCCTTCCGCAGACGCCGCCTTGATCTTCAAGCGCATTTTCTGACGATCACGCACCATCTTCGCATTTGTACCTAGCAGCTCGGCCAGATTGGCCCCGGTTTTCTCCTGCAAGCGTACCGTCGCCGCCAACATATCAAAGTCCGGATGACCGACGCGCCCCGCCAGCCTTTGAATGGCTTTGCCAAGCTCCGTACCATAGGTAATCTCGTCACTGGCCATGCCAAATTCCGACCCGATAGGATCAGGCATTTCCCGCGCCACCAAATTAATCGCGACCGGCACCGGATGCCCGGCGCGTAGTGAGCGCACAATAACGTCCAGACTATCCGGCAATTGCCGAATGGCTTTCTCACGTCGCTTACGCGCCGCAGTCACCACCACAAACACCGGCAAAACCAACCCTAAAGGCACAGCTGCCCCAAACGCCAAAACATTACGGGTAAAGAAAAAAGCAAGCGCGGCACAGACAATGGCCGTCACCGGCATAATCATATAGATACGCTTTTCCCCAAGCGGCAGGCCCGAATGCACAACTTGCGCATTCAGCCAGTTCTTCGACTTGGCGATTTTGCCTTCATTATCCAGCCCGCGTGATTTTCGCAAAATATTGAGCACATCCGTTTGCGACTCATTCTTCGCCAGCAATTGCATGCGGGCATTGACAATTTTAACCTTGCGCGCACCGTGTCGTCCGGCCCCCACGATCAATTGCATCGTCGTGAAAGCGGCCGCGAAAATCAGCACATATATGATGAGGACAGGAGAGAGGGACATCTAGGGTATTAACTCCGCCATAGTTTTCTCGGAAACCTTCCCGACCGGTAAAACACCTGGTTCGAAAATACTCTCGTCAACTTTATGACCGCCTGTCAAAATCTCGTGCAGACATTGTGGACGAATCCCTGTCGCGCGAAATTCACCTATAACTTCATAATTCGGGCCAGAGCCCGTACGGGTATAGTTGAAAATTTCCTGCATCTGGATCACCCGGCCTTCCATACCGGTGACCTCGGAAACCGATGTGATTTTCCGCTGACCATCGCTGAGGCGCTGGGCCTGTACAATCAGACCAATCGCATTCGCAATTTGTCCGGCAACGGCTTCGGGACTAATTTTCATATCCCCCATCGCCACCATCTGCTCAAGACGGGTAAGCGCATCGCGAGGTGTATTGGCATGCAAAGTCGCCAAACTACCCTCATGGCCCGTATTCATGGCTTGCAACATATCAAAAGCTTCCTCGCCGCGCACCTCCCCCAGAATAACTCTATCGGGGCGCATACGCAGCGCATTTTTCACCAACTCGCGCTGACGGATTTCACCCTTGCCTTCAAGATTGGGCGGACGGGTTTCCATCCGCGCCACATGCGGCTGCAACAGCTGCAATTCGGCCGCATCTTCAATCGTGATCAGCCGTTCCTTATGGCTAATCGCCTGAGACATGGCATTTAACAATGTCGTCTTACCCGAACCGGTACCCCCGGAGATTAAAATCGTTGTTTTTGCCTTACAGGCCGCCCATAAAAACTGCGCCACCACATCCGGCAAAGCCCCAAAGCCCACCAGATCATCCAGCGTAAACGGATTTTTGGAAAACTTCCGAATGGACACCAATGGCCCGTCAACAGCAATCGGCGCCACCGCCACATTGACCCGGCTCCCGTCCATAAGGCGGGCATCGGTCATTGGTTGGCTCTCGTCAACCCGACGTCCAACAGCCGAAACAATTTTATTGATGATTCGCAGTAAATGCGCTTCATCGGCAAATTTCACATCCGTTTCTTCCAACTCACCACCGCGTTCTATAAACACATGTTCATGGGTATTGATCAAAATATCACTGATAGTTGGATCGGCCAGCAAAGGCTCAAGCGGCCCAAGGCCAGTCATTTCGTCGATAATACTTTTGGTAAATTCGCGAATTTCACCCCTGTTCAGCTTCATCTTCTCGGCCACTGCAATCTCGGCAACTTGGGTTTCGATCTGTTTACGAAGTTCCTCCCCGTCCAACTGATCGATTAAAGACAGATCAAGATCGTCAATCAGTTTCGCATGAATACGCAGCTTGTCCTTCAAGACACGGGCATTCTCTGCCAGTTCCCCTGCGCCGAGTTTTGGCGCAGGCCCCAGTTTCACTTGTTTGGTTTTCACCACTTCAACAGGCGTGATATGCGCGGCCGTCTCTTGTACATCCGCAGTAACAATATCTTCTACGATCTGTGGCGTTTGCTCAGAGGGTGAAGGTGTTTTTATGCTCGAAAATCGTCCCATAATTACTTTTAAATCCTGCTTGTAAAATTCAGATGATGAAGCTTGGTTAAAATGCGCCTAAGCCCGTTTGCGTTCGCGTTCGCGGCGACGTTCGTATTTCGGACGCCGTTTAAACAACGATATTGGTGCCTTTTCACACTTAGCCTCCGTGCCCAGCCAGTGATGAACATGGGCCCGTACGGATTTCGTGTAGCGCGCCTCGGGACTGATCTTGCCTGCCGGCTTGCCGCAATTGATAGCGGAGCGTACTGTCTCTTCATCGACACAAATCTGGCCAAAATCCGCTTTTCCCAAAACCTGTCCCGCGTCTTTAATATTGACAGAATGGCTTAGATTCCTCCGCTCGTATTTATTGACGAGAATAGAAATCTCTACCGGAAGCGACATGGCAGAAGAAATAAAAGCGGATAGCTTTTTCGTGCGGTGCAGCGCTGGTACCCGCATTTCTGTCACCAATGCAAATTTATCCGCAGCCCCGATCACCGCCTGCGTCCAGGGACGCCACATGGGCGGAATATCAAGCACGACAAAATCGAACATGCCACAAACACAATCCAATAAACCAAGTAGCGCATCCGTATCGACGCGGTCATTGCCACCCATTTCACCCTCGGAAGAAATGACCGAAAATTTCTTCTTGTATTGGCCAATAAATGTGGCCGCCAAGTCGGCATCCATACGCCCCTTGGCCGCGTTTAATTCATCCAGATTAACGCTTGGCATAATATCCAGATACCCGGCGCAATCACCGCGTTCGAAATCCAGATCCACCAAACACACCGTCTTGTCCTTATGCAACGCCGACAATTCAAACGCTGTCTGTACCGCAAGGCTAGTCACACCGGCCCCGCCCATAACACCGAGATAAGCCCAAATTTGGCCATCTTTGATCTCGGCTTTGTCGTCATTCTTGTCTTCTGGCCCGTCTTCAGAACCGTCTTCGTTCTTATGATCGTCAGGGGAAGCCACAAAATCGGCAACCTCGAAAGCCGCATCTTCAAAATCAGACTGCTCAAGATCGACTTCCACACACTCGGGAATGGTGAGCATATCATCTTCGCCCTGCGTCACTATATCTGTGAGCAAAAGAACATCATCATTTTCGCAATGTTTATCCATTGGTTTGTCCTCCTAAAGCTGTTTAATTTCCGCCTGAACGCGGCACCGGCAAACTACCTTCCTCGTAGTCCTTACGGGCCAAGGCCGTACGGGCCGGGTCGGCAGGAATAAATGTATTGGCCTTTTGTGCCGCGCTCGGCGCTACAAAATGCGCAGTAATATTTGTGCGTGTCGCCGTGCCCAGACGTTCATCAAGATGGCCTTGCAACACGGGTTGACTCGTCGTGGCGCACGCCCCCAAAAACACGAGAGCGGCGAGACTTGAAATGTGTAAAATTTTCATAACTAACTCCTATTGGATAGCCTATTGAATAGAATGACCGTAACTGGCAGATAACCCGCCCGGCGCACTGGTTTTCGCCATATCCTGAAAGGAAGACTTGGCGGTGTTTGAACCAGAAGGCGAAACCCCTCCGTCCTGTTTCCCGTTGAGGAAAAATTCCATCTCGCTCGGTGTTCTCACACCATCCAGCGGCGTCGCCAGTTCACGAATATCCGAAACCGGCTGCACCAGTCTTGGCGTCACGATAATCACAAGTTCCGTCTCGTTCTTTTTATATCTGGACGAGCGGAAAAGCGTGCCCAATATCGGTATATCCCCGAGCCACGGCACTTGCACACCACGGTCGGATTGTGTGTTTTGGAGCAGCCCTGCAATCGCAAAACTTTGACCATTGCGAAGCTCAATCGTTGTATCGGCACGGCGGATACTTAAAGACGGTACCTCGACACCCCCCACGCGCACCGAATTGGTTGTATCCAACTGGCTCACTTCCGGGCTGACCTTCAAATGAATAATCCCGTCGTCCAAAACCAGAGGCGTAAAGGACAAACCCACACCAAACTGGCGATAGGTAATGGCAATTTCACCATTTGGTCCCGCGACCGGTATCGGAAATTCTCCGCCCGCCAAAAAGCTAGCAGTTTCGCCCGACATAGAGATTAAATTCGGTTCGGCCAATGTCCGCATCACGCCCTTTTCTTCCAGCGCGTGAATGCTCATATCAATACTGGTTGCTCCGACCACACCTTGCATCAAAGCATTGGCAGCAGGCGCACCTCCAAGCGTACCAACCCCGCTGGTCATTGAAAATTGGCCAGCCTGCTGGATCAACAATCCGACCCCCAATTCCTTAATTGCACTCCGGTTGGCTTCAACAAACCGCACCTCTAACATGACCTGATGGGAATCGCGGACCGTCAGTCCAGACGTTACATTCTCGCCGCCGTAAGCTTGCGCGATTTTAACAGCCTGATCCGCAATCCGGCTCGAACTTACATTGCCGGACATATAAATTTGATCCGCCAGTTTGCGCACTTCGATGCGCTCTTTGGGGAAGCTCTCATACAGGCTTTTTTTCAAACTCTGAATATCATACCCGACATTAATTTCGATCACATCGGTCAGGCGACCTTGCTTGTCATAAATCATGACACTGGTTTTGCCCCGGTCTTTGCCGCGCAATTGAAACGATTTATCGCTCAGCACGACAATATCGGCCACAGAACTATCCACCACCCGCACTTCGGAAAATGCCGTGTCGGATTTAAGGACCAATGTGCCACCTTTAACCAGATTGGCTTCAATCTGGTTACTGGCCTGACCCGATTCTACCCAGGATTTCGCGATCGCTTGCGGCGCCAAAGCCCCACACATCACAACCGCAGCTGTACATATCAAAAGAGATTTCTTCAAAACCTTAGCCATCCTCTTATCCTCCTGCCAATTTTGCAGTCGTATCTGTGTCTTTAAACACCTTGACTTGTTTCACTTTACCGTCGCGCACGACGATAATACTGGCTACACCACTTGTGTTTTTGGAACGTGGTTTGGGCGTATACGCCCGTTTTGTTTTCATTTTTGCACCGTGTTTTGGTGCCGCCCTATCGGCGCGCAAATCTTTGCCCTTCATAACTTCAAGGGCGTTTAGAGCTTGTGATCCGGCTTGACGCAGGCTCAGGCTTAACTCGCCCACCCGCATGGCTAATGCCAATTTTTGCGCTTGCCGGGGCGTGACCTCGACCGTAACCGTCTTGACCACAACCACCTGATTGTTCACGGTCTCAGATCGTTGACCCGATCCGAGCACCTTGATGTTTTGCACCAATGTCATGTTCTGGTAATTGGTTTTGGAACGCTCGCTGTTGCGCATAAATTCACGTTGGGGCGAGGCCCCTTTCGTATCTTCCATTTCCTGAACGAACAAAACATCCACCGTATCCCCCGGCTGCACGAACCCGGCGACACCGGAGACATCATTGACCCGCAAAGACACCGCGCGCATATTTTCGCCCAACAAAGCCGAAAGCGTCGCCCGTCCACCCGGCCCGCTCAGTTTAAAGCCGAGAATAGGTTCATTGGCCGCCATCTGGCCCAGCACAACGGTTGGCACGTCCGGATTTGAAAACAGGCTGTCAATATCGGAGAAACTGCCCTCGGGCACAGCGTCGGCCGGAAACTCGGCGATCCGGACATTTTGTGGCGTCAGCCGATCCCCGAACTGCAAAGACATGTCTGCCACCAAGACGGGCACCGTTTTTATGTTTGTCACAGCTTGCGCCGCAGCGGCGGGCCGTGTTTGTTCGTACTGTGTACTCACAGCCGTATTGATCCAGCCTCTGGCCAAAACAATTGCCAAAGCACCAAAGGCCGTTGAGAGTCCCAAAGTTATGAGCGTATTGCGCCGCATATCCATCCCCTGTTTCGAGCGAACACACCAAGTGCGTCCATTGAAGGGAACAGCATGGGCACATGCGCCTAAAAATGCCGTGAAAGAACGCAGTTATTATTAGTTTGATAATATAGGTTAATAAAGGCTTGCGATTTGCACCCTCTCAAGTCCGCCTCAAACCCTTGGGCCAGACCCTACCATGTATCGATATTGGGACGCTTCTTCCTAGTGCGTTTCAAAACTCTCGGCGCAGACAACAAGGTGATGCTTACCCAGGCACGGGTCTGCGCCGGATCAATAACGTCGTCAATTTCAAACAGGCTGGCCGTGTTCAACGCCTTGCCCGTCTCGTACATTTTCGCCACCATCGCCTCGAACAAATCTTGGCGGGCCTTGGGATCGTCTACCGCTTCCAGCTCTTTGCGAAAGCCGAGTTGCACCGCCCCTTCCAACCCCATACCGCCAAACTCGCCTGTCGGCCAAGCGACCGTGCCGTGGTTTTCATGAAAGCCCCCGCCCGCCATCGCCATCGCGCCAAGACCATAGGCTTTGCGTAAAATAATCGTTACGAACGGCACACTGAGATTAGCCCCGTTGACAAACAGGCGGGTACAATGACGCACATGCCCGCCCCGTTCAGACTCTGGCCCGACCATAATCCCCGGCGTATCGCACAAGAACAACAACGGCATATCAAACGCATCACACAATTGCATAAACCGGGCCGCCTTATCCGCGCCGTCTTTATCAATGGCGCCCGCCAGATGCACCGGGTTATTGGCGATGATACCAAATGCCTTACCTTCAATGCGCGCAAAAGCCGTGACCATGCCCAAACCAAATTCAGCCCGTAACTCCAGCACAGACCCGCTATCCGCAAGCATATCTATAACCCTGTGCACATCATAAACCTGTAACCGGTTTTCGGGAATAATGTGGCGCAGACCACGTTGATCCTCACATGTCCACTCAGTTAACTCGCCCTGAAAATAGGATAGGTATTGCTTGGCGACCGCAACCGCCTGCGCCTCGTCGCGCACCCGTATATCAACAACCCCGTTTTTGGACTGCACATCTATTGGCCCGACCTCGGCCGGATGCACCACCCCAAGACCCCCGCCCTCGATCATCGCCGGGCCGCCCATACCAATGGACGCGTTTTCTGTCGCAATGATCACATCGCAACATCCCAGAAACGCCGCATTGCCGGCAAAGCAATAGCCCGAATTAATCCCAATCAATGGCACAAGCCCGCTCAGCTTGGCAAACAGGCTAAAGGTTTTGATAAACAGACCGCCAACTACTTGCGCGTCTACATCTCCCGGACGCCCACCACCGCCCTCTGTGAAAAACAGAACCGGCCGATGGGTTTTCGCCACGATCTCCAGCATACGATCCGTCTTGGCATGGTTCTTCATCCCTTGCGTGCCCGCCATCACCGTATAGTCGTAATGCAGGATGGCGCATAGATCAGCCTGCGCAAACACATCTCCATTGACCCGACCAAAACCGGTGACAAGACCATCCGCCGGTGTTTTATGGATTAAATCCTCAAGCGATCGACGCGTGCGTTGTGCCGCCACCACCAAAGAGCCGAACTCGGTAAATGTATCCGCGTCACACAAATCCTTGATGTTCTCGCGCGCCGTGCGCTGCCCCGTCTTGTGACGTTTAGCCACCGCGTCTGCGCGCGCCGCGTCTTGGGTCAAAGCCTGACGTTTCTGGATTTCCTCCAAATCGGGGCGTATAACATCCAGATCAATATCCACCTGCGCCGATACGCTTTGGCCAACATCCCCCGGTTCCAGAAATCCGAGCACATCCCCCTCTGACACCATATCGCCCACGGCCACACACATCTGGACGATTTTACCGGCTTCTGGCGGCGGTATCATGTGTTGCATCTTCATGGCTTCCATCATCAAGACGCTCTGACCCGCCGGAATGACATCCCCAGTCTCGACCTTCACCCCAATCACTGTCCCCAGCATCGGCGCATAAATCGGCACAGAACCTGCTGGCCCTTGCACACTTTGGACTTTGTTTTCCTCCGCGCGCGCTTCAGACGAACTCATATAAAGCTTAGGGTGATCCTGCTCTGTATTTACCAGATTACTTATATGGGCATCAATAAACCCTGTATGATATTGGCCCGAACACACATCCTTATGGCTAAGCAGGGTTTTCATAAATTCGAGGTTCGTCGCCACCCCCTCGATCTTGAACCCGCACAAAGCCCGATAGCTCTGACGTAAAACCTGTACCAGATCAGGCACTGCAGAATGCACAATGATTTTAGCCAGCAGACTGTCAAAGCGCGGACTTGGCGCGTAGCCAACATACCCACAGCCATCAACCCGTATCCCCGAACCACACGGCGGTTCATACGCACGGATTGTCCCGGCTGCCGGTTTCAATGTGCCGTCCGCCTCCATGGTTTCCATATTGATCCGCACCTGCACGGCCATACCGCGCGGGTTCGGAATTTGCTCTTGTAGCAAACCCAAATCTTGCAAGGATTTTCCCTGCGCCAATTGTAATTGAATTTGCACCAGATCGAGACCGCTCACGGCCTCCGTCACTGTATGCTCGACCTGCACTCTCGGATTGGCTTCCATAAAGAAGAACCCGTCGTCCACATTTACCAAAAATTCGAACGTCCCGATATTGCGGTATTTAGCAGACACAGCCATACGCACCGCCGCATCACAAAGCTGTTCACGGAGCACATCCGAAATATAAGGGGCTGGCGCAATTTCGACCAGTTTTTGGTGCCGGCGCTGCAAGGAACATTCCCGCTCCCCCACATGGCTGACCGCACCCGTCCCGTCTCCGAGAATTTGCACTTCTATATGGCGGGCCTTAGAAATATAGCGCTCCGCATACACTGCGTCCTTGCCAAACGCCATACGGGCTTCGTTGCGGCATTGCTCGTATTTCGCTGGCAACGCGTCCCCTGTGCGGACAATTTGCAGGCCGCGCCCACCACCGCCCGCAAGCGCTTTGATCATCATGGCGTCACCCGGTTTCAGGCTTTCAAAAAACCCCTGAACATCCTCCAGCGTTGCATCCCCCTGCGTACCGGGGAGCAAAGGCACATCCAGTTTTTTCGCCAACGCCCGCGCACTAGCCTTGTTGCCAAACATTTCCAAAACCCGTGCATCCGGCCCGACAAAGATCAATCCAGCCTTTTCCAAGGCCTCCGCAAACTCCGCATTTTCACTTAAGAAACCATAGCCCGGATGCACCGCGTCACAGCCTGTACGCTCGGCAATCGCGATCAATTGCTTCTGATCCAGATACGCGGCCACACCCTGCCCGTCCAACGCCACCGCGGCGTCGCCGATATGTGTGTGCAAGGCCTGCGCATCGTCCTCGGCGTAAACACACACGGAAGTTATGCCCATGCCTGCCGCCGCCTGCGCAATCCGAACCGCGATTTCGCCCCGATTAGCGATCAATAATTTCTGCACCACATCCATCCTTTTTCTATTTCCCATATCTTACAATCATTTACGGGCCTACGCACCCTGATAATTGCAAACCTAGATAATTGTAAATTGACACACGTTCAACACTCCGCTAGATGAGCCGCAGGGCGTAAGGCCCCTGCCGTCTGCAGACGAAAGTCATGGTGAAGCCTTTACACATAATATCATCTCCCCATGTTTGAATGCGGCTTGATGGCAATGCAGACCCCGTCTTAAAACTTTGCAGCATTCAATTATGCAAGGATATATATTATGGTCAATTTTCAAGACCTCCCGACACGTATGGTCATTAAGGCCCAAGCCAAGCGCCTGCGCGCGAAACTGCGAGCAGATGGCACCCCCATTTCACATTCCAAAACTTTGGAGATGCTCGCCCACCAACACGGCTTCAAGGACTGGAACAGCTTTAATGCCACCCTACAAAAACAGGCGACCCCGTTCATAGTTCCTAATGGCTATCATGTCGGAGATAGAGTACAGGGCCGTTATCTTGGCCAATTCTTTCGAGGACATATTCACGGGGTCGAGGCCATTGGCAGCGACCATATGCGCTTAACGCTGGATTTTGACGAACCCGTCGATGTTGTCACCTTCGACAGTTTTTCAGCATTTCGCAAACGGGTACAGTGTGTGATTGGCCCCAAGGGCCAATCACCGCAAAAAACCTCAAACGGTGAACCACAGCTTTGCCTTGGCAAAGCCTAAAGCAGGTTATTTTACCGCAAAGCAGTAAAACAACCCGTCACCACCAGAGCTTTGTAAATTAGCTTGGGAGCAGCCACGTGAACCATGTGCGCTGCTCCACGAGGTTGGATTGGAGCCACCGCCATTACGGTCATGATGCCCGACCAAGGCACTGCCTTCGCCGTTTTGTGTCCAATTGCCGCACATACTATCACCAGCCGTGCCGTCAAGCTTGGTACCGGTGAGAATATCATGACGGTTTGGTTTATCGCCGCGTCCATTAATCATCGTCCCGCTTTCGCTTATTGACGCGGTTTTGGAAAGATTGACATGCTCGGAAAGCAGGTTTTTGACACTGGTCGCCACTGTCTCCCCGTGTGCATTGACCCATGGGCCAGCCCCGATACGGTCTTTAGCGTTCACACCGTGCTCGCCCGTCGTGCTGAGATAGGCATGCCAGGTCTGTCCGTGCGTACCCGCGGCTTCCGCCAGTTGGGTACAATGGGCATCCGCACCCGCAAGCCCGCCAAGATTAGCACCATCACCCGGCCCGGCACTGGTGATGAAAAAGCTCATCTTTTCCGTTTTCTTTTCATCTGCACTGACACTCGTACTGAGCGCCACACACCCTAATGCACAAATCCCCAGTCCTTTAACAACGTTTAAATATTTCATGATTACTCCCCATTTTTGATACACCCACTGTGAGATATATGCCTAACATATCTCCACGGGCATTTCTAGCCATCACGTTTCATCTTGACAATCGCCTCATGCAGGCTCTGTAAAAACCGGGATCGATCCGCAGGCTTAAACGGCGGGGGGCCACCAATATTATCAGACGTCAGGCCCGCACGCAGATCAACCATGATCGCACGGGTCGCAAGCGCCGCGCCGATACTGTCGGGCGTAAATGGTTTACCGTTCGGCCCAATCACAATCGCGCCCGCCTTTATACACCGGTCCGCCAACAATATATCCGCCGTAATCGCAATAGCGCGCGCGTCCACGCGCTCGGCAATATAATCATCGGCCGCATCAAAATTATCCGACACCACAATCCGCTTTATCAAAGGATGGGTCAGTACGCGTAGATAGCTATTGCTGACAACGCAGACGGGCGTAGCGTGGCGCAAGGCCACCTTGTACACTTCTTCGCGCACGGGACAGGCATCTGCATCTATGAAAATTTGAATCGGAGAAACCATAGGAAAAACTACCGTGCCAGCGACCAATCTGCAAGAGACAAGCCAGAAACGAACCAAAACAAGCAAGTATTTGTATATCTGGAAAATTTATGTTAGCGTGCAACATATATCCAAAAGGGGGAACGCGATATGATCCGCACATTACGTATGTTACTTATAGCCGTCTGCACACTGAGCTTGGCCGCCTGTAGCGCCATCAAAGCTGGCGAGACCCACGAACAGAGCTTCGTGAAACAGGAATCGGCCAAAGTATTGATCTTCTCACACTCTACCGGCTGGCGGCATAAATCCATTGAAACAGGCGTTGAAGCCTTGAAAGCCCTTGGGGCGCGTGAAGGCTACGAAATGGTCGCGACAGAAGACCCGGCCATATTCTCGACCGAATCCCTAAAAGATTTTGATGCCATCATCCTGCTCAACACCACTGCGGACGGCAAAACAGAAAACAGCTATTGGTTTGTCGGCGAACGCAAAGCCGCCTTCAAAGCTTTTGTACAAAACGGCGGCGGCATTGTCGGCATTCACGCCGCCACCGATTCCCATTATGACTGGCCGTGGTACGGCAAAATGATCGGCGGGTATTTCAAGCGCCACCCTAAAGGCACACCAACCGGCACCCTCACCGTTATCAATACAGATCATCCTTCAACCGCAGACATCCCGACCGAATTTGTCCGTACTGATGAGTGGTATTACGTCAAGGACTTCAATACGGATGTGACCCTGTTGATCACAATCGACCCTGTCTCTATTGGACAGCCCGATGAAGGCCCACAGCCGGTTGCCTGGTTCCATGAATATGATGGCGGTCGTGTGTTCTACACCTCTATGGGTCACACAAACGAAACCTATGCGGAACCGATTTTCCTCTCCCATGTAGCGGGTGGATTGCACTGGGTTTTAGGAGAGTAAAGCCTAACGCGCTTTCGATATCCAAAGCGCCAGCAACGGAAAGATTATCAACTCGATCGCCAAGGAAGGGCCAACGGCAGGCCCAAAAAGCACGTCTGTGTCAAGAGCGCTAAACCGGGCCAGCCCGCCTATAAATCCAAGTCCCATCAGAGCTATGAGGATGGGCCGCATATGCACAAATGCAAA
Organism: Robiginitomaculum sp.; assembly: GCA_002733605.1. GTDB lineage: Bacteria > Pseudomonadota > Alphaproteobacteria > Caulobacterales > Maricaulaceae > Robiginitomaculum_A. The sequence goes on along the minus strand of NVWK01000011.1, from coordinate 391,681 downwards.
AGCGCCAATCAATAAAGCCAGGCCAAAGCCCAGCCATGTCCCACCTAAAAACCGGACATGGCTATCTTGCACCGCAAAGTCGGCTTGATTGGCCACAGTGATAAATTCGGTCGAACCTTGCCAGCCAAGTGTGCGCATACCGCCAAAGCCGACATTTATACCCAGCACAATAATCATAACGCCAAGTAGCCCTAAAAGCACCCGCAAGCCCAGTGTTGATTTCTGTGTGGATTTTTGTGTGGATTTTTTCATTCTTGGCCACCCGCGGTCGCCACAGACCCGCCCTGCGTAACGCGGCTCCATTTTTGTGTTTGGCAAATAGGGCCAATACAGCCTTTGACGCGTAAAATACCGTCATCACTTACCTTCAGGCGCGAGCCATAGGTTTTGCCGCTTTCAGGATCATATATTTTCCCCGATTTCCAGCCTGTCTTTTTCGCCTTAAACCCCCAAAGCATTTTCAATCCAATCAAAGGACGTGCTTGCAAAGCCTTATCAGGATTACGCCCATCCACTGCGCCCGCATTCTCCACCGGGTCTAACCAGACCAAAATCCCGCACGGTGTCCCGTCCCCACAATCGGCAATATTAATATGCGCTCCACCACTTTCCGTCTGCCATAACCCGGACACATCTTGCGGCCCAGCGAAGGCTGGAATCGAAAACAAACATGAACCTGCCAAAACGGCCAAGCCCGAAATCAAATATCTCATCTACAACTCCATTTAAATATACATGTTATAATTATATTGTTGCAACCCCTTTGTCAATATGTCAAACATGTACCAAAGATGAAGCCAACATTGTCCTTTTACACAAAAAACAAAGAAAGCCTTATGTCAAAGCCTGTGTCAAAGAAAGGCCGCCCCCCCCTTACAAAAGAGCAAATACAAATAATGCGGGCGCGCATTGCCGCAACTGCGCACACTTTATTTCAAACCGAAGGCTACCGGGCAATCTCTATGCGCAAACTGGCCCGACATGTAGGCTGTACGCCTATGACCCTGTATAAATATTACGACAATAAAACCAGTATTCTACGTGTCCTGTGGACACAGATTTTTGACACTCTCTTCGATGAACTCGAACACCTTACAGCCAATGAAAGCGACCCCAAACAGCGTTTGCATATTATGGCGCGTGCCTACGTTAAATATTGGCTAGACCACGCGGATCATTACCGAATGGTTTTCATGGTTGATGGTATCACACAACCCGATGTCAGTATTTTTATAGGGGACACGCAAATTTTACAAAGATACGCGGTGCTCTTTACCACATTGTCTCAGGTTATCGGTGAAGATAATGATTTGAAGCTTAAAACAGATGTTCTTATGTGTAGCCTGCACGGTATTGCCCATAATCTCATCACGATTTCAGGTTATGATTGGACCTGTTATGAGAAGCTTGTCGATATCGCTCTCGCCGGGATTTTACACACGGACTAACTCTGCACAGCCCAATCCAGCGCGTCCTCCAAACGATCATCGCCCCAAAACAACTCATCCCCAACCGTAAAACTGGGCGCGCCGATCAAGCCTTTGTCCATAGCGTCTTGCGACTGTGTGCGTAAAAGTGCTTTGATCTCACCGCTAACTGCACGTACCGTCACATCCGGCCCCGCACCCGCGTCCGCCGCCAGTGCGGCCAAAATCTGCGGATCAGAAATATCCTGAGCGCCACCAAACTCGGCCAGAAAAACGCGTTTGCAGAAATCCTGCCCCCAGCCCTCTTGCAATCCAACCAAGGCAATACGGGCGGCAAACACACTGTGTTGTGGAAAATTTCTCGGATCATCAGCGAGTGGACGATGAAACTCCAGCCCGTAAAGTGCCGCCCGTCGCTCCATGTCGCGCCACATATACGCGCCCTTCGCCGGATAAATTTTAAACGGCGAGCTTGTCCAGCCCTGGGCCGCAAAAATCGGGCCTAACAGAAAGGGTTTCCAGAGAACATCCGCCCCCCTGCGCCTCGCCTCGGCTTCAATGCGCATGGCGGAAAGATAAGAATATGTCGACGCAAAATCGAACCAGAACAGTATAGGTTTTGTCATTTCACAACTATGCCACCCTCGCCCCGTCACACAAGCACCAAACAGGAAAGGACTGCAAACAATAATGCACGCAGGGGGAAACTCTACGTTCAGAAAAATACATTTCAACTTTATTTAGAAAATTAATTTCACCTCATTTGAAAAATTTAAAGAGAAAATCAACCATTCTCGCATAAACCTGTTTTCATAAACACGGGTATTAACCTTGGTCGCTGTGGGAAACGTTCATCAGAAACGTATCCAATGATCAAAATAATAAAGACCAACATAGGGTAGGTGAAGATGGAAAAGAAATACGATTTTATAGTGATCGGTGGCGGACCTGCCGGACGGCGTGGCGCGATTCAGGCGGCAAAAGCCGGGAAATCCGTACTTGTTGTTGAAAAAGGCCGATGCGTCGGTGGTGTGTGTGTGCACACAGGTACGATCCCGAGCAAAACTTTACGCGAAACCGTTTTGAACCTTTCAGGCTGGCGCGAACGTGGATTTTATGGCCGCTCCTACAAAGTCAAATCCAACATCACCGCTGAAGATTTACAACAACGTTTGCAAATGACCATTCAGCACGAAGTTGAAATTTTAGAAAACCAGTTCGAGCGCAACAATGTAGAAATGGTCAGCGGGTTCGCAAAATTTCTCTCTAAAAATGAGATCAGCATCACCATGGCAGACGGCGAAGTTCATAACGTCAAATTCGGTAAAATCCTGCTCTCCGTAGGCACAAAACCATTCCGTCCCGACTATATACCCTTTGACGGCAAGCGCATTTTGGACAGTGATGAAATTCTCGATATCACCGAGCTTCCCAAAACGCTGATCGTCATTGGCGCCGGCGTCATCGGTCTTGAATATGCGACCATTTTCAGCGCCCTTGATATTCCCGTCACAGTGATCGAACCACGTGAAACGGTTCTGGATTTCCTTGACGGCGAAATCGTCGATGATTTCTTGGCCGATCTCCGCAATCGCGGCATCACACTTTGCCTCGGCGCTAAAGCGACAGAGGTCAAATCAAATGCAGATCGCTGTTTTGTCAAACTGGAAGACGGGCGCGTCACCCGGGCTGATATGGTCTTGTTCGCCGCTGGCCGGATGGGATCTACAGAAAGACTTGGTCTGGAAAAATGCGGGCTGGCTGTCGATCATCGCGGCCGGATTTCTGTCGATAGCGCGACTTATGAAACCGCAACACCAAATATTTATGCGGCCGGCGATGTGATCGGCTTCCCGAGCCTCGCCTCGACCTCTATGGAACAAGGCCGGGTCGCCGCCTGTCATGCTTTTGATATTCCTATGGCAACCCAACCGGAATTTTTCCCTTACGGTATTTATGCCGTGCCTGAAATTTCTACCATCGGTTTGACCGAGCAACAAGTCCGCGAACAGAAAATTCCATATCAGTGCGGTGTGGCCCGTCTGCGCGAAACCTCGCGTGGCCAAATCATGGGGATTGATACCGGCTTGCTGAAAATGATCTTCTCTCTGGAAACCCGCGAATTGCTGGGCGTACATATTCTTGGTGAAGGCGCGACCGAACTTATCCATATCGGACAGGCCGTTTTGAATTTGGGCGGCAAGCTTGATTATTTCATCAATAATATCTTCAACTACCCAACCCTTGCCGAAGCCTATAAAGTGGCAGCGCTGGATGCATGGAATAAAATGGAAAACATTGCTCTAGAATCCGAGTGCGATACGGTGAAACCTGTAGCCGCGCCTAAAAAATATAAAAAAACCGGATAATCCATACCAGATATTCAATATTGAAAAGCGGGGCCGCAAGGCCCCGTTTTTTTATGCGCGCCCGTGTCTAATTTCACGCAGAATTTGTGTATCCTCCCCGTTTGGATTACAAAGATTTCAACCTTTCCGTCATGACCAGAAACACGTATGCGCATCCGTCCCTTCATCCCCTCAGATATTTCAGACATGCTGCTCATCTACAATGAGGTGATTGCCAATTCGACGGCGATTTATATCGACACCCCCTCGACACTTGAAGAACTACAAAACTGGGTCAAAACCAAACAAGCACAAAACTATCCCGTTTTGGTGGCCGTTGACGGGGATACAGTGCTCGGCTTTTCCGCATTTGGAGATTGGCGCCCCAAGCCCGGCTATCGATACACAGTTGAACATACAGTGCATGTCAGCGCAGATACACGCGGACAGGGCATTGGCGCACAATTGGTGAAGGCGCTTTTTCCGTACGCACACGCACTTGGCAAACATGTGATACTGGGCGTTGTTGACGGGGAAAACACCGGTTCCATCCGTTTCCATGAACGCCTCGGCTTTAAGGAAGTCGCCCGCTTTCCACAAGTCGGGTACAAATTTGACCGCTGGCTCGACGCCGTCTTTATGCAAAGATTTATCGACGAAAAGGACGCGGGTTAAATGCAAAATCTGATGATCATTATGGGCGTGTCCGGCTGCGGAAAATCCACCATTTCGCAAGCCTTCGGCACCCAGACCGGCTGGCCCGTTTTAGAAGGAGATGCCTATCATCCCCAAAGCAATGTTGAAAAAATGGCAGGCGGTGCACCGCTTACAGATCAAGACCGGGCTGCATGGTTGGACGCTCTTAATCAGGCGATTAGCACACTACCGCAGAACGCGCCCGTTATACTGGCCTGCTCCGCCCTCACTCCCTATGTACGAGACCGGTTACAATCCGGGACAGAACGCACATGTCATTGGATCTGGCTCGACGCCCCGCAAAACCTGATCCAAACCCGCATTGACGCCCGCAAAGACCACTTCATGCCACCCGCACTTTTGCAAAGCCAGTTCAACGCATTAACTGCGCCCGCGGACGCGCTTCGCATTGACGCCGCTCAATCCCCGCAAGCCATTATCACGGATTTGCTCAGTGCGTTTTCTGAACACATTTCCTAAAAGACCTCCCAAAAAAAATTGTTGCAAACACACCTTTCCCCCGTCTCACTCTGATCCCATATTGACATTTTATACAAGCATAATACAAGTACTTGTATATTATTGAAACCCGAAAGAAAAGTTGGAAAATGCAATTTGAATACGACAAATATGGCAGCGCATTCCTTGACATGCGATTGCACAAATTACGCATACAAATCACAGATCAAATGGATCTCGCCTTTGAAACTCACGGCATCGACATTCCGTCCACCTGTATCTCACTGGTTTTATATTTATTAGAACGGCCAACAGCCAGTATTGCCCAACTGGCCGAAGGTACCAATTATTCACATCAACTTATCAGCCAGCGTTTGACACAGCTTGAAGCGCTCTCCTTTTCAAAGCGTGTCCCCGACACCCGTGATAGGCGCAGAATGCTCATCACCCTGACACCGGTAGGGATCAAACAAGCCCGCAAGCTGGAAAAATTTCTGGCCGTCACATCGGATGTATTTGACGGTATTTTTGAAGAGATCGGCATTGATTTACAAGCCGCCGTCACAGCAGCAAGAGCCGCCATTAGCACACGCTCAATTTTGAACCGCATCATAGACGCACAACCGCAAAAACCATCAAAACATGCAACATCATAGCGAGGCCTTATGAACTATCTCCGCAAAACAAAACACATCGCTATAATGAGCACCCTCACTCTGCTTATGGCCGGCACAGCTTTGGCCACACCGCAAGACGACGCCGATGCATTCCTAAAAGATAAAAACTGGGCCGAAGCAACGCGCGCCTTTGAAGGTTTGCTAGAAACCGATACAGAAAATGCAGCCAATTATTTCAACCTTGGCCGCGCCCGTCATCATATGGAAGATTATGCCGGTGCCCGCACAGCCTATGAAAAATCCATTGAACATAATTTTCAACGCCTGCAAACCGCACGCTACCATTTGGCCCGCGCCCTAGTCTCTTTGAACCAGCAGGAAAAATCTCTCGAACAACTGGAACATATCGCCGGGTCCGGGCGTTTCAGTTATCACACACTGCAAGGCACATCCGAGTTTGAAACCTTCAAGGAAAACCCCAAATTCATAAAAGTCATTGCCATTCTGACCCCGTGCAACACGCCCGAATACCGCCAGTTTTCATTTTGGCTCGGAGAATGGGATGTAAAATCTGCCGGAGCCACTACGTCCTCGGCCACGAACAGCCTCACCTCGGTCCATGGCGGGTGCGTTATGATGGAGCAATATGTGGCCGGAACCTATAGCGGTATGAGCATCAATTTTTATGATGCCACAACAAAAAAATGGCACCAGACATGGAGCGATAATGCGGGTGGCTCCCTGTATCTTGAGGGCCACCTAAAGGCAAACGGCTCCATGGTGCTCAGCGACGAAAATTTTGAGACCAGTAAAATCACCGGCACCATCAACAAAATCACATGGACGCTTAACCCGGACAAAAGCGTACAGCAATTATGGGAAAGCTCTACGGACAACGGCAAAACATGGGCGACCGCATTTGACGGAATCTATACAAAGCAAGCCCTAGATAAATAGTGCCTAAATAAACAGGGCCCTAAATAAACAGTGAAAGCACACACACCACTGTAAATCCGACCACACCGACCAGTGTCACCGAAACCGTCCATGTGCGTAGGGTTTGGGCTTCCGTCAGGCCGAAATACCGGCTGACCAGCCAAAACCCACTATCATTGACATGACTAACAACACTGGCCCCCGCCGCAATCGCAATCACCACCAGTCCGGTTTGGGCCGGGCTTAACCCGCTCGCACTGACAATCGGCGCGGTCAGACCCGCCGCCGTAATCATCGCCACAGTCGCAGACCCTTGGGCCACACGCACCAGCACCGCCAATACAAAACCAGCCACAATCGGCGCAAGGCCGGCCGACATGGCCGCCTCGGCCAACGCCTTACCCGCGCCCGTATCCACCAGCACCTGTTTAAACGCCCCGCCAGCACCAGTAATGAGAATCACGGCCCCTGCCGGTTCCAGCGCTTTTGACAACGCCTCGCGGTAGACGGATTTTTGCGCTTTGTCTTTTGGCCGAAACGCCAAATGCGCCACACCACAGGCGATCAACAAGGCCACGAATGGATGTCCAACAAAGGAAATAAAAGTCAAAACCTGACCCTCGGCCAATGTCGATTTAGCAATCGTTCCGGCCAGAATTAGCACCAGCGGAATCAAGATAACCGAAATTGCCGTACGTGCCGCATGCGGGTTTACGTCCTTGTCCAGATGCGTCATACCAAGCGCTTCGGCCATGCCTTCGCTACTGCCTTCAAGCCAACCGCGTTTCTCTGCAAATCGTGTATAAAGTGGCCCCGCAATCAACATGGCCGGTGCGCCTGCTATCACACCAAACAAAATCACCCAGCCCAGATCAGCCCCCAGCAATTCCGCGACCGCAATCGGCCCCGGGGTCGGCGGAATAAAGGCATGGGCCGTAGCCAAACCTGCCAGCAATGGCAATCCAAATGCCATCGGGGCCGTCTTCGCCCGTTTGGCCAACCCGAAAATAATCGGGGCCAGAATAATCAACGCCACATCGAAAAATACAGGAATGGCCACAACCAGCCCGACAATCCCCATGGCCCAGCGTCCGGCCTTGATCCCCATTTTATCCAACAGCCATGTGGAGATCGCCTCGACCCCGCCGCCCGATTGCAAGAACACACCAAACATGGCCCCCAACCCGACAACCACCGCGATAAATCCCAAAGACCCGCCCATACCATTGGTCACGGTTCTCAGGGCCGCGTCAGGCGTCATGCCTGCGGCAATTGCCGCAAAAATACTGACAAGGATCAGCGCCGGAAACGCATGCATTTTCGCCCGTAAGATCAAAGCCAGTAACAATGCGACCGAAACCCCTGTTGCCAGCAAAGCCCGGTTTTCTAGGACAAAATCCACGCGCTAGTAACTCACGCCTGATTTCACCCGCACCCGTAACAAACGATCAAATGCGGTAATATAAAGGGTTTTCCCGTCATCGCCGAGCGTGCAATTCGCCGCCGGAATACCGGTGCGAAATTGACCCAACGCCTTACCCTCGGGTGACAACACAAACACGCCGCCCGGCCCCGTGGCATACACAACACCGTCATCGGCAACCACCAGACCATCCGGCAAACCGCGTAGGCCTTCAGCCAAATAGCTGGAGCCATCAAACCACAGCTCTCTGTTGGCGTAATTTCCATCGGTGTCTTTGGTATATCTGTAAATCATCGGCGCATTTTCGTCCGACACCGCAACATAAAGCCGGCTTTCATCAGGTGACAGCGCGATACCGTTCGGGCGGGTCAGGCTTTCATCCAATACGCTCAATTCGCCGTCTGCGCTTAACCGGTAAACCCCGTTAAAATCCGTTTCTTTCATCGGATCCTCATCCTGTTCCTTCAACCCGTAAGGCGGATCGGTGAAATAGATGTCGCCATTGGCAGACTGTATCAAATCATTGGGCGCACTAAAGGTTTTACCCTGATAATTACCAACAAGAATCGTGCGTTCTTTGGTTTGGATATCAATACTTTCAATCGCGCGAGACCCGTGCACGGCGGCCAGCATTTTTCCGTCATTGCCGATCACCAATCCATTGGTACCCGACGAGGAATGCAGGGCGGCGATCTCCGGCCCTGTAACAGGATTAAGATACTGGCTTAAGCCCTCTGCCTCTGACCATGCATAGGTAACGTTATTATTCACATCGGAGAAAATCAGCTGCTTGCCCACATTGTCCCACACAGGCCCTTCGGCCCAGACAAAACCTGTGGCCAGTTCTTCCATAACCGCGTCCGGCGCAACCGCGTTCGCAAAGGCATCATCCCAAATCTCGATCGATCCGAAATGCGCATGCCCCGGTGTATCAACCGTCACCACCTCGACAGGCGCAAAAGCAGCCGCCATTTGCGCGGGTTCCGATGTTGGTGCCGTACTGTCCGCGCACGCGCTCAAAGCCGCCAATGCCAGCGTTAAAAATAATTTTGATTTGAAAGACATATTCTCCCCCTTCATATTCCCCAATGCCCTCTATTTATACGGGCTACTTCCCCTTTGTAAAAGAAATGGCAGCGCTGTCAATATCAGGCTTGAAGCCAATTACCCCCTCACCCGTTTAGCCTTGACAATATTGCGAGGATACCTTTCCTTGCATTTCGAAGATGAAAAGGGGCCAACATGAACGAAGTCAGAAACCAAGAGCAAAACGAGGCCCATAACGCCTCAATGGGCGGCACAGTCGGGCAAATGATGATTAACACGATCATACGCCACGCAGAACGCCCCTGTTTGGCCGACGACAACACCCATTGGAGTTATGCCGAATACGGAGACACGATTGCGCGCTATATTGCCGTATACAAACAAGCCGGACTAAAAAGAGGCGAAGGCCTGTCCATCCTTGCCGGCAATAGAGTAGAGGTAATGGCGGCCTCTGTGGCCGCCATTATTATGGGGCTACGCTACACACCCCTACATCCTCTGGCCTCCGAAGACGATCATACATTCATTATCGAAGACGCCGAGATTACCGCCCTCATCTGTGACCCGACCAGTTTCGGAGAGCGCGCCGTGCGCATTGCCCAAACCGTGAAAACCGTCCGCACACTTTTCAGTTTCGGCCCGCTCGAAAACGCGCACGATTTACTCGCAGATGCCAAAACCGTCACCCCTGCACCGCTCAAAGATGAAGCCGACGCAGACACCATCGCCTATATTGCCTATACGGGCGGCACAACCGGACGCCCCAAAGGCGTCGTACACAAACCCCGTGGCCTGATCACAGCGATTTTGCATATGATTTCAGACTGGGATTGGCCAGATGACATCCGTTTCCTTGCCTGCACTCCAATCAGCCACGCCGCCGGCGCCACCTCGTGGCCTGTGCTTATACGCGGCGGTTTCACCCGTCTCGCCCCCGGTTTTAACCCAAAACGCTTCTTCGAACTTATCGAAACCGAAAAGCTGAATACTAGTTTTATGGTGCCCACCATGATCTATGTTTTGCTTGACGATCCTGAACTCAAACACCGCGATCTGTCATCTTTACAAACCATCATTTACGGCGCCGCCCCCATGTCCCCCGAACGCATGATCGAAGCCATCGGCGTGTTTGGAAATGTGTTCGTACAATTGTACGGCCAGACCGAAGCTCCGAACGTAATCACCACCTTGCGTAAAATCGATCATGACATCAACAAACCGGCACGGCTTGGGTCTTGCGGATTGCCGTCTCTTTTCGTCGATGTGGAAGTATTTGATTCCGACATGAAACCGGTAGGCATCGGCGAACCCGGCGAGATTTGTGTGCGCGGCCCCATCGTTATGGTCGGATACTGGAAACGCCCCGAAGAAACTGCCGAAGCCCTAAAGGGAGGCTGGCTCCATACGGGGGACGTGGCTGTACGCGACGCAGATGGATATTTGACCATTGTAGACAGGGCCAAAGATATGATTATTTCTGGCGGGTTCAACATCTACCCGCGTGAAGTTGAAGACGCCCTGCTCGCCCATCCTGCCATTGCGTCCGCGGCGGTGATCGGCGTGCCGGACGCAAAATGGGGCGAAGCGGTGAAAGCCTTCGTCGCCCTCAAACCCGGCGCTCAAGTCAAGACTGCCGAATTACAAGCCCATGTCAAAGCCCGGCGCGGCGCGCTTTGGGCCCCAAAATCTGTAGAATTTATGGAAGCCATTCCCGTAACCGGTCTTGGCAAAGTTGACCGTAAGGCACTCCGCAAAGCCTATTGGTCCGAAGATGGTCGTCAAGTCAGCTAAATTTCCTGTCACTTGACCCTGCCACGCAGCCATTATAGGGATTAAGCATGAGAACGGGACGTATCAAAATTGCAGTGATTAGCTTTATCGCGACCCTGTTCGGCTTGGTGCAAATCTGTTGCGCGTGTTTGCCCATACAAAATTTGGCTGTGCAAAATGTGCGAACCCAATCGCACATGTCACACACGGGTCACGATCAGCAGAACACTGACCACGACACCCGACATGCTTGCCAGCACGATCTAGTGATCGCCATCAGTAGTGATCTCGCCCCGCCTTCTCTCTATTTAACACCTATAAACATGCCTGTGTTGGCACAAAACGTGACAAGGGCTGACATAAATTCTGGCTCAATGTCGCTCACGGCTTTAAAATGGTTTGACCCGCCAAACACACCCCCTGTTTTTTCCAAAACCCGTCTCCTGATTTAGACACCTACCGATCCGTGCAAAGCACCTGCACGTTTAAGCGGGCCATTGCGCCTGCACCCTAGGTATCCTCAATTCCAATCAAATAAATATGGCAAGAGACATCACATGTTAAATCGACGAAACTTCCTCAGCACGGCCGCAGGGGCCGGTTTGGCCTATAGCGCCGCTGGTCTGGTGCCCGCATGGGCACGCACTGCCGACACAGGCAATCTGGGCATTCCCGCTCTGCACGGCACCGAATTTGATCTCCAGATCAGTAAATTTCCAGTGACCATTAATGGCCGCACCACACAGGCCGTCGGTGTCAACGGGTCTGTACCGGCACCTTTACTGCGCTTTCGCGAAGGCGAAGAAATCACGCTCAACGTCAAAAACACATTGGCCACTGACAGCTCAATCCACTGGCATGGCTTGCTGGTGCCATTCCAGATGGACGGCGTACCGGGAGTGACATTTCCGGGTATTAAATCCGGCGAAACCTTCACTTACAAATACGCTTTGCCCCAAAGCGGCACTTACTGGTATCATTCCCATTCCGGCCTACAGGAGCAGGTCGGCCATTACGGCCCGATCATCATCGACCCAAAAGGCACAGACCCGGTTCAATATGACCGTGAATATGTGTTGATGTTAGGGGACTGGACATTCGAAGACCCGCACCGTGTGTTCGACAAGCTTAAGAAAATGAGTGACAACTATAATTTCAATCAACCGACCATGGGCGATCTGTTCAAAGACATTTCAGACAAGGGTTTGCAAGCCACCCTTGACGAGCGCGCCATGTGGAATGCGATGCGAATGTCGCCACGTGATATTTCTGATGTGACATCTGCCACATACACCTATGTGATTAACGGCCATTCCACTCTTGATAACTGGAATGCGCTCTTCCGTGTCGGAGAACGGGTGCGCCTGCGGATCATCAATGCCTCTGCCATGACCCTGTTTAATGTCCGCATTCCCGGCCTGCCCATGACCATTGTCCAATCGGACGGGTTAAATGTCCAACCCTTGGAAGTCGACGAATTCCAGATGGGCGTGGCGGAAACCTATGACGTTATTATCGAACCAAAGGAAGACCGTGCCTATGCCTTTGTCGCCGAATCCATTGACCGCTCCGGTCAGGTTGTCGCCACACTCGCCCCCCAAACCGGCATGCGCGCCACGCCCCCCACACTTCGCCCCGCCCCGCGTCTGACCATGAAAGATATGGGCATGAGCCATGACGACATGGACATGGATATGGACATGGGCGAAGTGGATCATGCCCAGATGGATCATGCGGCCATGGGGCATGAAGAAATGGGTCATGGAGCAATGGGGCCTGACCCTTCAGGGCCGGACATACAGCTCGTCAAAACCGAAGCCGCCATCAAGCGAGGCGTAGGCGTTGCCAATGTCACCATGATGCCCACATCGAGACTGAACGAACCGGGGATCGGGCTAGATGATGTGCCCCACAGAACCTTGCGCTATAGTGATTTACGCAGCCTAGACCCCAATCCCGATCTAAGAGCGCCCACCCGTGAACTGGTGGTACATCTGACCGGCAATATGGAGCGTTATATGTGGTCATTTGACGGGGTGAAATTTTCCGAAATCAAAGCACCCATCCGCTTCACCCAAGGGGAGAGACTGCGCCTGACCCTGATCAACAATACAATGATGCCGCACCCAATCCATTTACACGGCATGTTTTTCGATCTAGTCAATGGCGGCGGTAATCACAAACCGCGCAAGCATACGATTATTGTCAAACCGGCCGAGAAGCTGTCTGTCGATGTGTCCGCCGATCATGTCGGAGACTGGGCCTTTCATTGTCATCTGATCTACCACATGCACGCAGGCATGATGCAAGTCGTGTCCGTTGTCCCCAACGAAAACCACGACATGCAGGATATGCACCCGCAAAAACCTGAAATAGATCACAGCAAGATGGACCATTCGAAAATGAACCATGACACCATGCAACATGGCGACATGCAAACAGGGGGGATGAAATAATGCGTATTTTACCTTTGGCTGTAACCGCTCTTTTAGCTCTGGCTCCCACAGCCTTGGCCCAAGAAAATGCATCACCATGGTCATTGGCAGAGCAATATTACGACCCTGCTGAAATGCGCGCCTCCAGACAAGCCGTACAAAAAGCAAATGGCGACCAAAAACACAGCCTGTTCATGGCCGACCGCATCGAGTTACAAAGCACGAACGGTGAAGACATTTTGCTCTGGGATGCACAAGCCTGGTACGGCACAGACGAAAACAAACTCTGGATTAAAACCGAAGGCGAATTTTCTTTCGCGTCCGACACCATCGAAGACGCGGAAATACAGGCGTTATGGTCCCATGCCATCTCCACTTATTTCGATCTACAGGCGGGCCTACGTTATGATCTTGATCCGAAAGGCAGAACCCATGGCGTGATCGGCGTTCAGGGACTGGCCCCCTACTGGTTTGAAATCGACGCCGCCACTTTTATCAGCACCGACGGTGATATCACCGCCCGCGTTGAAGCCGAATACGATATGCGCTTCACCCAACGCCTGATCTTACAGCCCCGCCTTGAGCTGGAATTTTCTGCGCAAGACATCCCGACCCTTGATCTAGGCACAGGCTTCACCTCTTTTGATGCAGGCCTACGTCTACGCTACGAAGTCACCCGCGAATTTTCCCCCTATATTGGAGTGGAATGGCAGAGGGCACTCAGGAGTACGGCCGACATAGTCCGCGCCAACGGCGAGGACGCCAGCAAAACCGCATTTGTAATTGGGATCAGAGCTTGGTACTAACTCGATAGGGGGAGTTATCATGAAAAATCTAACCGTAATACTGGGCTTGCTCATATTGTCTGCGTGTCAAAGTTCGCCCGCCCCGTCCACGACATGGACACAGCTTCTGGATATGGATCTCTCAAAGTGGGAGAGCTATATCAGCTACGCCCACACCACCCAAAACATCCAAGGCCCACCCACAAACGCCGACGGCAAAGCCCTCACACCGCTTGGCCTTAACAATGACCCCCACAATGTCTTCACCATGAGCCTCGATGATGGCGAGCCGGTTCTGAGGGTTTCCGGTGAATATTATGGCGGGCTAGGCAGTCTGGAAGTTTACGAGAACTACCACCTCAAACTTATGGTCAAATGGGGCGATCAAAGATGGATCCCCCGCCTCGAAGACCCAAGAGACACCGGCATTCTCTATCACGGCATTGGCGAGTACGGTGTCGATTACTGGCTCACATGGTGGCTGTCCCAAGAGATGCAAATCATCGAAGGCGGCATGGGAGATTACTGGTCAATCGCCGGATCACAAATGGATATTCGAGCAGATAAGAACCCGGACGGAACATTTACGTACAATTCCAAAGCGCCTTTGACACGCGACAGAGGCGATGGCGGTTTTTCAGCCCGCCTGATAGGCGATTTTGAAAACCCGAACGGGCAATGGAATACGCTAGAGCTGATAAGCTTTGGCGATAAAAGCATACACATCGTCAATGGCCATGTGGTCATGGCACTTGAAAACTCGCACTATGTGCGGGACGGCAAAACCGTGCCTCTGACGAAAGGCAAATTACTGATCCAGAGCGAAGCGGCAGAAGCCTATTTCAAAAACATCCAAATCCGCCCCCTTGATAAAATGCCGGACGCCTATGCGGTCTATTTCGAAACGCCCGACCCAGAACAAAAAATGGCACCAGAAACGACACAATAAAATATTATCTTCCCTCTTGGCAAAGACCATCGTCCCCCCTTAGTCTCGCCCCATGACGAAAGAGCTTTTCCGCAAAGAGGCCATACGCCACCGCACCCGCGCTTTGTTCGGAGACGTGGTGCTGGCCGCTCCACTGTCCACATGGATCATCACCGGTTTATTGCTGGTGATCGCGGTAGGCCTTGTCGCCTTTGGCGTGCTGGCCACCATAGAAATTGACGGCGTCCGCATCCCGTTCTGGCAGTGGGCTTTAACACAATGAACCTGATACGATGAGTCTTTTTAAACGCCAAACCCTGCCTGTTGTGCTCCAGACCGAAGCCACAGAATGCGGGCTGGCTTGTCTAGTGATGATTGCCCGCTATCACGGCCATGATATTGATCTCAACGCCTTGCGCAAAACCGCATCCGTGTCCTTGAAAGGTGCCAGCCTGAAACAGGTGATGCAAACGGCAGGCACCTTGCATCTGTCCTCAAGACCTTTACGGGTCGAACTGGATCAACTGCACAAACTACAAACCCCCGCCATTCTGCACTGGGATCTGAACCATTTCATCGTCCTCAAAAAAATCAAAAACGGCAAAGTCCATTTCATCGATCCCGGACGTGGCCTGCGGGTAATGGCGCTTGAAAAAGTTTCGGATCATTTTTCCGGCGTCGCGCTCGAGCTGTCACCCGCGTCCGATTTCAACACACTGACAGACCGGCTCAAACCACGCTTGTGGCATTTATGGGATAAATTGCGCGGGGCCAAACGGGCCATGTTGCAAATCCTGACCCTGTCCGTAATTCTACAACTCGCCGCCCTCGCCGCCCCGTTTTATCTACAGCTTGTCGTCGATAAAGCCGTCGGGCCAAAAGATACCCAGCTTCTGTACGCGCTTCTGCTCGGCTTTGGCGGCCTCGTCATCATCCGCGCCGTCTCCGAAGCCATTCGCGGCTGGGCCATTCTGGTTTACGGCAATCAATTGTCTTTCCAGATGATCGGCAATATTGTCCGCCATTTGTTACGGCTCCCCACCGCCTGGTTTGAAAAACGGCATGTGGGCGACGTGATCTCGCGAATCGGATCGGCCCGTCCCATTCAGGAAGCCCTGACCGAAAGTGTTGTCGCCATATTGCTGGATGGCGTCATGGCCATCCTCACCCTGATCGTCCTGTTCGCCTACGCTCCCGTTTTGGGCGGGGTGGTGCTCGGCATGACCGCCTTGCTTGTGATCATCACCCTGCTGATCTATCCGGCCCTGCGCCGCACCGAAGAAGAAGCTATTGTCACCAAAGCCATTGAAAACACCCATGTGATCGAGAGCATCCGCGCCGCCACAACCGTGAAACTGTTTGGCCGTGAAGCCGCCCGCGAAGCCGCGTGGCGCAATCTGTTCGCCGATACCATCAATGCCAGCACCGCCCACGGTAAATATCTGGTCTTGCAGAAATTTTTCGAAACCCTGTTGGTCGGCCTCCAGATCGTGATTGCCGTATATTTGGGCGCAAAACTGATACTGGCGGACGTAAATGGGCAAGAAAGCGTCTTTTCCATCGGCATGTTGTTTGCCTTTATCGCCTACCAGCGCCATTTTACGCAGAGCGTCAAACAGCTTTTAAAAGAGGGCATTAAATTCCGGCTCCTATCCCTACATCTCGACCGGTTGGCCGATATTGTCTATGAAAAGGCCGAAACCCTTGACGCAAATGCAAAAACCGCCGCCAACATTCAGGGTAATATCAGCATTAAAAACGTAAGTTTTCGCTATAGCGACAATGACCCATGGGTTTTGGAAAACGTCAATTACGAGATCAAAGCCGGCAGTATGACCGCCATTACGGGTGTCAGCGGCGGCGGCAAAACCACATTACTTAAATTGATCCTCGGCCTGTATGGCCCTAATGAGGGCATTATCGAAATTGATGGCCAGCCTTTGGATGAACTTGGCATCAGCACATGGCGGGCCAGCGTAGGGGTTGTCATGCAAGATGATAAGCTTTTATCCGGTACATTGGCCGACAATATAAGTTTCTTTGATCCTCAAATAGACATGCAAAAAGTCTACAAAGCCGCCATCGCCGCACAAATTCATGACGATATTGTCGCCATCCCGATGCATTATTTATCGATGGTCGGGGATATGGGTAGCGTTTTGTCTGGTGGACAACGCCAGCGTGTTCTGCTCGCACGCGCACTGTACCATGATCCACAAGTGCTGTTTCTTGATGAAGGCACGGCAAATCTCGACCCGGAAACCGAGAAAAAAATTGCCGACGTGCTCGAAAAAATGACCCTGACCCGGATCATTATCGCCCATAGGCCGGAACTTATAAATCGCGCCGATAAAATATTAACCATAAAATAAAAATTTCTTAACTATGATTAACTGGAAATTAACCATACTGGGTGTGGGCCTCACAAAAAAACTTATGCAAATAACACCGATTCTATGGGGCTTTTGAACATCAATCCTCATCTTCACAAAAGTTTGACTTGAAAAACGCATATTAATCAAATACTTACTATAAACAGTAACCATGAGGTTATTATAACATAGATTGAGGAATTCATTATGCGTGAACTAACTCTTGAAGAAATTGAAATCGTAACTGGCGGATCACCAATCGTCATCGATTTCTAGAAATCAAAAAAAGTCGTGTGGACAACCCGCTTAAAGGCGGGTTTTTTTATGCCCGAAAACATATACATTCAGCTGTAATTTTATTAATTACAATTATAATTTCCCCATCTTTTGTTAACGCCCATAGCATATACTGAACCCCGGTTTGTCTCTAGTTTAAGTAAATATGCAATTCTCGGCGAAACATATATTAGAATCTATAAGAGCGGGTATCAATATTCTGTTGATGCTAACAATGTTTTCTCTTGCATATGCGTACAGCGAAAAAGCCTATGCCCAAACATCTGGTGGCATAACAGACGAAGACAGAGCCAAAGCCCTGACAATCGCCAATACCATATATTCAAAGAACCTGATTATTGCCACAAACCTCGCCTATGCGAATTTAAAACAATACGACAAATCGCCCGAAGCCAAGCTCCAGACCCTCCGCCAGATTGCCATGGATACTATAAGCTATCGCAATTCGCTTGATGCAGAAAAAATCAACGAGCATTATCGAAAAGAAGCCGTTTTGCAAAAAAGCGCCGCCGATTTGGACATCGCCGCCATCAACACAATTTTTATCCAGCTATCCATCAATACATTCAATCCCGAAACCGCCGAAGGTTTAATCAACACCCTCCACCGGTATCAATCCAGTACCAATTGGTTCGTTGCCAATCGGGCCTATACTATAGAAGCCGCCTATAATGGTAAGAGCCTCAGGCTATCAACCGCCCTGACACAGGTACAGATGGCCCATCAACTCATCCCCACAACACCCGGGCCAAATGTCAAAGAAGCCATGTACGAGACAAATGACATGATTGCCTATTTGTACATCCTCGTGAACAATCCAAAACTGGGAATTGCCGCGACAGAACAGGTTGTCCTGCAAGGGATGGAAATGGGCAGAAATGTCGACGGCATTGGCCATATTGGCAATTTGGCCTATTTATTTGAAAAATGGCGCGACTATAAAACAGCGTCCGATCTCACCGAAATTATCATCGCCCTGACCAAGAAAAACAATCTCGGCATCAACAGCATTGCCTATCTGCGCTACGCACAAAGTCTAAATAATACGGGCGAATACGCGAAAGCAAAACCCTATTTGCTGGATGCCTTGAAAATAGAAAAAAATGTTCGTATCGAGCTGAGCTTGGAAGCACAGCTTGCTATTTCTCTCGCGGGCATGGGGGATACCCATGGAACAAACGCCAGTTTCCAACGATTTGACGTTTTGGCAAAAAAATCCGGAATCGACATTACAGGGTTTAATAAACGTAAATTACATGCCGAAGCGCTGCTTGCTGTCGCCCGAAATGACGCGGCCGCAACCTACAAATTGGTCAACACCCAATTAAATGCAGAGATGGAACAGACCTTCAAGCGCATTAATCTTACAGCCCAAAGCCAATTGGCCGAACTGGAAAACAGCAAACAACGCCAACAAGAGCGTGAAGCAGCCCAGGAACGGGAAATTGATCTTCAGCAAAAAGAACTTGATGCCAAACAACGCAGTGTCGTCCTCTTGGTATCGCTTGCGGGTAGTTTGTTATTTATTACCCTTGCCGCAATCGCCATCGCCGTATGGAGACAACGCACAAACAGGGCTTTAACCACAGCTGCACACGTCGCCAAAGCCGGAGATAGAGCCAAATCACAGTTTTTATCCGTCATGTCACACGAATTACGTACGCCTCTTAACGGGATAATAGGGATTTCAGGGTTATTATACGAATATGGTGAAACCCAGACTCTTCGGGATCAAAACAAAATCATACTGGATTCCGGGCATAATCTGCTCGAAATCCTAAATGGGATCATAGATATGTCACAGATGGAATCCGGAACTTTGGATATTGTTACTGCGCCAACGAACATTTATCAGCTCGCTGATGGCCTCTACAGGGTGTTCAAACCGCAAATAGATACGGCCCAAATACAATTTACCTGTCATGTCGCCAAAGATATCCCCGAGGACATCATGCTCGACAGCATCCGTATCAAACAGGCTCTGTCCAACCTCATCTCCAATGCCATTAAATTTACCGAACAAGGCCGGATTCATATTCACATCACTCTGAGCGAGCCGGAAAGCCTTGTCAGTCCTGTGCGTACGCTTAACCTGATCATTGCAGATACAGGCCAGGGCATTAGCGAAGGCGCGAAAAGCAAATTATTCAAACCCTTTATTCAGGCCGACACTTCTATCACCCGCAACCATGGCGGCGCCGGTGTTGGATTGGCCGTAACCCGTGGGCTCGCCAGACTCATGGGGGGTGACATCACCATGAGCTCTACCCCGGGACGCGGAACAGAATTTGTTATGACAGTGAAAACATGTAGCGCACAAGACGCGACATTTGATGAAGAAACCCAGCGCCCTAATTTCACAGCCGAACCAAATACAGAGCAACAGGTCGTAGACTTCTCTCCAGCCATTTCTTTTGAAAAGCTGAAAGCCAAAAGAGAGGCTGCCGCCAAAGAAAAGCAAGAGAAAAAAGCCCAAAAAGCTCTCCAAAAAGAACAAGAAAACGCGGCAGCTTTAGCCAGTGACACTGGCGCTGACACTGGTACAGAGCCCGAATCTCCTGTTGGACCAGAGGATATTATGCCGCAAGAGCTTTTGCCCAAGCAAGATATTTCTGAACAAAGCGCGGGCGACAAAGCCCCCGAAAACTACCAGAATGAAAACTACCAGAGTGAAGAGGCTTCAACCGCCGCCAGCCTTGATATACAAGACGACACCGAAACGGATTTTAGCGAGCTTTCTCGTCTACTTGAACCTGACGCCGATGTTGAACTGGAAACAGTCATAAATCCTGATAGTTTTTATGACAAGAAACCGGCTGTCGAAACCGTAACTGAACAGCACATTGTAACAGAACCTGTTGTGACACAGCCCCCAGAAATTGCTGTAACACAACCTGCTGTGCCTGAACCTGTCGTTGAAGCTGTTATCCCTGAAGCCGCACCGGTTACAGCGCCCACCCCGTATCCAGCCCCGGCTATGACCCAGGCACAGGCGCCAATAGCCCCTGCCCCCATAGCCCCTGCGGCCACAGTAACCCCTGAGCTTAATGCACCCACGAATGTGCCAACACCCGCGCCCACACTCACACCAGTGGATCCGGAACTACAGTTAGATACGCTACAACTAGAAGAGCTACAGGCAACTGAACCCCAAACCGCGGAACTACAGCCTGCTAAACCACTAGCAGATGAACCCCGCAGAGGCTTCACCCGACGCACACCACGCGAAAACACAGGCGCAATTTCCCATGATAAGCTTGAAGGCTTAAACATTCTCGTCGTCGAAGATTTACTGGCCAATCAGGTTGTCCTTCGCGCCCTTCTTGAACCGGTAGGCTGCCAGATCACCATGGCAGAACACGGGAAAAAAGCACTTGAAATCATGGAAACTCAAATATTTGACGTGATTTTAATGGATATTCGCATGCCGATTATGAACGGTATAGAAACCACCGAAAACATTCGTAAAAACCCGGGACCGCATCAACATGTGCCGATTATCGCTCTGACTGCAGATGCCTCTGCCGAAAACAATGCCCAGTGTTTAGCCGCTGGTGCAGATGTGTTCTTGACCAAGCCGGTGATTGTCAGCGAATTGTTCAGCTCCATCCGGTTTGTGCGTGAAAAGCAAACCCGCCAAAGCACAACAAGCACCGCTCTCTCTGCTTAATCACCAACCGGCCTCTCCCTTTTCCACTTCACTCGGGTAACCACTTCACTCTCGCTTGACAGACAGGCGCGGCCATTTACATCTGTAGGGATGACAACATACCCGCTTTACCAAGTTGATGCATTTACACAAACCCTGTTTGAGGGCAATCCGGCCGCGATTGTGCCTCTGGATGTATTTTTACCCGATGATATATTGCAAAGCATAGCCATTGAAAACAACCTTGCCGAAACGGCATTTGTCGTCGCGCGTACAGACGGAAGCTATGATTTACGCTGGTTTACCCCCAGTGCTGAAATTGATTTCTGTGGCCATGCGACCATTGCCACCGCCCATGTTTTGTTTGAAGAGCACGCTCAAAATACCCCCCCGCAAGACCCTCTGGTTTTCCATACACAGATAGGCACGCTAAACGTCACGCGCGCCCAGATAGGAAAGGCAGAAAAGACAACAGGAAAGTCAGGATATGTTTTGCACGCCCCGAACTATCCGTGCCGCCCCCTCGCCATTGATGAGTATATGATCGCAGCCTTCGGAGAAGACATACGCAGCGCCTCGATTGCAAATAATATATATCTGGAGTTTGCAAACGCCGAAACCGTACAAAACTACACACCGCTTATGGTCGCCATAACCCATATGCTCGAAAAACACTCCGCCTCAATGCCAAAACCGCTCGGGGTTAGCATCATGGCGCCCGGAAATGGGAAATGGGCCAATTATGATTTCGTCTCCCGACATTTTTGCCCCTTGCACGGCATTCCCGAAGACCCGGTCACCGGCTCGGCCCATTCCGCACTGGCCCCGTTCTGGGCCGCACGATTGGGGAAAAATCAGTTGACCGCCTTCCAGTGTTCGCCCCGGGGCGGCCTCCTGCACCTACATGTCTATCCCGACGCAGTACACATCATCGGGCAAGCTGTTAGCTATCTCCGCGGTGAAATCACCCTACCTTAAACGCCCCCTGCACCTTCAACAATCCTCGGTTTTGGCCTCACATTAAGGGGGCAGCAGAACGCTACGCATTGTTTCACGGAAAATTATTTCTGTTTTTCGCTAATTTATTATTGATTTTCGATAATAATACCTGTAATGAAAACTAAATAAGCTTGCGAGACCGAAGAGGAGGCCGAAATGGCGCGCGGATACGGAAATACCAACATTCAAAATACTACGGGTCAAACCACCAGCACACGTAAGTCCCGATCGATCTTCGGAGCCCTCAGGGGTATGGCGCGATTTGCTTTGCCGCTCCTTGTCATTTTTGCAGGCGTATTCGGGTTTATCCTCATGGGTGTCATGAAACCCGACCCCGACACAAAGTCAGAACCCCCACGCGCCGCGCCGGTTCTAACCGCACAAGCAGAGCTTCGCTCGGTCGAACTGGCCGTACAGGCACAAGGCGAGGTGCGTCCGCGTACCGAAATTAATCTGGCCGCTCAAATCGGTGGAAAAATTGCCTATGTCTCACCGAATTTCCTTGAAGGCGGCCAGTTTAGAAAGGGAGACACACTTCTACGGATCGTTTCTGTTGATTATGATCTGCGCGTCACCCAGACCCAAGCCAATGTGGCCCAAGCTCAAACCGTCCTGACCCGCGAGCTTTCCGAAGCCGACATCGCGCGGCGTGACTGGGATGATTTAGGAGAAGGCGAAGCCTCTCCTCTCTCCTTACGCGAACCACAAGTCGCCGAAGCCCGCGCCCGACTGGCTGCCGCTACGGCCGCATTGGACGAGGCTAAATTACAACAATCCCGTACTGTTGTGCGTGCACCTTTTCATGGTCGCATTCGCGAGAAAACCGTTTCCATCGGCGAATATATTACCCCCGGCCAGAAATTGGGCCGCATTTATGCCGTCGACATTGCCGATGTAAAGCTCGCGTTAACCGACGCAGATCTGGCCAAACTTGGTCTTGGCATTGGCTTTAGAGCCACAAATGCACACCCCGGCCCGGGCGTCGAATTCAGCGCAACAGTTGCGGGCGTAGCGCACACTTGGCTGGGTCGTATCGCCCGCACAGACTCTGCCTATGATCCATCAACACGTATCCTATACGCCTATGCGGAACTAAACGACCCCTATGGTGCGGGCGCGGATAATGGCACCCCTATGGCCTCCGGCCTGTTCGTCAGCGCCCGGATTAAAGGCCGCACCACCGAACACAGCATTATTGTCCCGCGCAACGCCCTGCGCGGGACCGATAAAATCTATATCGCCAATGCAGACAACACCCTGTCGATCCGCACAGTAAAAATTGCCTCGTCTGATCGCTATCAGGTTGTCGTCACCTCCGGCCTGAGCGGTGGCGAGACCGTCATTATTTCACCTGTACGCGGTGTCGCCGAAGGCATGCGCATTGAAGTCGCCACAACCTTGGCCAAAAACACAACGCCTACAGCAACTACAGAATAGGAGCGCATTATGAACGGTATTATTGCTTGGTGGGCAGGAAACAAAGTTGCTGCTAATTTATTGATGATCAGCCTCCTGATTGGCGGTGTAATCAGTTTCTTCACGATCGAACGTGAACTTGACCCTTATGTAGAATTTCCCGGCGCGAGCGTGTCTGTCACATGGCTTGGCGCCTCTCCACAAGATATTGAAGAACAAATTGTTGTGCGCCTCGAAGAAGCCGTCAGCGCGGTTGACGGCATTGACCGGCTCTGGGCCGTGGCCCGCGAAGGCAATGGCCGTCTTTTTGTCATTGGCAAGCAAGACATTGACGGTGCAGCTTTCGTTCAGGCCATAAAGCGTGAAATCGATGCAATCAGCACATTTCCAGCCGCCGCCGAACCCCCAACCGTGTCGCAGTTTAGAAACCGCAACGAAATTATGCGGGTTGCAGTGTCAGGTGATGTCGACGAGAGATTATTGAAAAGAACCGCAGAAAAAATTCGTCGCGAAATCGCACTGCTTCCCCACATACCCGCGGTTGGGCTGTTCGGCGTACGCGGCGAAGAAGTTTCCATCGAGGTGTCTGAAATAGACTTGAAACGCTATGGCCTCACCTTGCAAAATATCGCCGATGCCGTGCGCGGAACCTCTCTAAACGCGTCCTCGGGGACAGTGCGTACAGAGCTGGGTTATGTGCAATTACGCACCCGCAATCTGGCGGATAGCCAAGAAGACTTTGAAAACATTATTGTCCGGCAATTACCGGGCGGCGCAGCCATACGCGTAAAAGATGTGGCCACCGTTATTGACGGGTTCGAACAGGTTAATCTGCTGGCTACAATCAACGGAGAACGGACCATTCTCGTCCAGATTATGAGCGGCCCGCAAATGGATGTTGTCAAATTGGCAACATCCGTGCGCAATTATATGGAAGAAAATGCCGATAATCTCCCCCCCGGAATTTCCATGACCCTCTGGGATGACGCCTCCCTCACCTATGAAAGCCAGATCAACACCATCGCCAAAAATTTCCTGTCCGGCCTTGTTCTGGTCTTTCTGACCTTGTTCTTGTTCTTGCGTCCGAAAATTGCCTTCTGGGTTTCAATAGGTATTGCCACCGCCTTTGCCGGCGGGCTGACCTTCCTGCCCATGTTCGGTGTGTCATTTAACATGATTTCTACATTTTCATTCCTGCTGGTGATCGGTGTAATCGTTGATGATGCAATCATTGTCGGCGAAGCCATCCATACCCATACGGAAGACGGCGAAACCGGCCTTCCTGCCGCTATTAACGGCACAAATATGGTGATCAAACCGGTTATTTTTGCGGTGTTGACCACCATGATTTTCTTTGCACCCTGGATGTTTTTATCCGGCGGTACCAGCGAGTTCACCAGAGCCATCTCCCTCGTGGTTATTCTCGCACTCGCCTTCTCGCTCATTGAAAGCCTGTTGATCCTGCCGGCGCATTTGTCCCATCTCAAGCCCGTCGACCCCAAACACCCCATCACCAAATTCCAGGCCCGTATCGCCAACAGTCTCGTCTGGTTTGCAGAAAACATTTACCGTCCAGCAATCCGCTATACATTGAGACGACGCTACCTGACCGCCGCAACATTTTTAGCGGCCATGGTATTATCCGTAGGCCTTCTCACTAACGGGATTATCAAAACATCCTTCATGCCTGAAAGCGAATCCGATCAAGTGATAATTACGGTCGATCTTCCCGAAGGCACGCCCTATACTCGCACATTGCAGGTCTTGAAACAAATCCAGACCGCCGAAGAAAATTTAGAACACGAGATCAACTCCAGACCGGACGGCGAAGGTGCATTGATTGAGAACTGGTATACCCGCTCTCGCGACAATCAAGTGTTGGCCATTGTCAAACTGGTCCCGCCGGAAACACGTTCCCTCACGGCCAAGGCAACCGCAGACCGCCTACGGGCCTTGATCGGTGAAGTGCCGGACGCAGAAAAAATCTCTGTGTCCTACAACAACAATAACAATAACGGCCCCCCCATCGAATATGTCCTGAACGCCACAGATCTTGACGTCCTCAACGCAGCCGCAGATGATTTGATGGACAAATTGCGCTCTTACGATGGCGTCTACAATGTGATCAATGATACGCAAAGTAGCGCTGATGAAGTCCGGTTCGAGTTGAAACCCGGCGCAGAAGCCCTCGGCATTACAGCGGCCGATGTCTCCAGACAAATTCGCCAAGGCTTTTTCGGTGCAGAAGTGCAACGCCTGCCCCGTGACGGCGAAGACGTACGGGTATTTGTACGCTATCCACGCGTCGACAGGGAATCTCTCGACTTTTTGGGACAAATTCGCATCCGCACCAATGATGGCCGCGAACTTCCCCTGTCCACGGTCGCCGAATTACGCTTCGACAAAGGGGTCTCACGCATTCTACGTCGGGAACGTCAGCGTGCGATCATCATTAGCGCCGAAGTTGTTCCCGAACGCATCAATGAAATTCGCGACGATTTAAAAGACAATTTCTTTGCAGACTTTGATGCCCGTCATCCAGACGTCAAACGCGGCAATATTGGCCGCGCGCAGGGCGAAGCCGAATTTATGCAAGAAATACTGATCTTGTTGCTGATTGCCATCGGGGTTGCCTACTTCCTGATCGCCGTCGCGTTCCGCTCTTACGCCGAACCTTTGCTGATCTTGCTGGCGGCCATTCCGTTTTGCTTTACCGGTGCCATGATTGGACATCTGATCATGGGCTTGCCATTATCGCTCATGTCCTACCTCGGCATTAGTGCCGCTGCCGGCGTGGCCGTGAACGACAATCTGGTATTGCTCGACTATGTTCACAAATTACGCGCCAAAGGCATGGACGGAGCCGAAGCCCTGATCGAAGCGGGAACCCGGCGTTTCCGCCCGATCCTGCTCACCTCCCTGACCACATTTGTCGGCCTGATCCCGTTGATGATGGAGAAATCCATACAAGCCGGATGGCTTGTCCCAATCGGTGTTGGCCTTGCCTTTGGGGTGCTGTTTGCCCTGCTCGTCACCCTGTTCTTTGTACCGGCCCTCTACGGGATCGGAGCCGATATACGCCGCGGGTTTATCGGGCTAATCCTACGCCGTAAACAACCGGGGTTCACAGCGCTTTTGGCAGAATAACAAAACCATAAACAGAAGAAAAAAACGGGCGGAGTTTTACCTCGCCCGTTTTTTATTGAAATATTCCCATATTCTGAAACAGCATCAAAACGCCTATAGGGAAATGTCTATGAGGAAGGTTTTACAAAATTCCGTCAACACTTCGCGCATGACAAGAAAGTTTCGAAACTACACACCGGCTTCGCGATAAACATCACAATTATATTATAAATTTATAATAAAGGGGCTTGCAATAAGAGATGCCTGCATTAAACATGCAGGCATCTCTTATTGAGATCAAAAGAACCGTCTGCTTCGCGCCCCGTTGCAGGCGGTTTTTTATATGGGCAACAAGCCCATTAATTTGGCATCTTTTCAGATAACAAATCTTTTTTTGGCAAAGCCTCAATCCGCATAAAGCGTCATAAATTACACTACCATTTTCCTCTATAGAACCATTACACAAACCCGTATTGACAATCTCGACCATCATTATTGACATTTCAGGCCAAACACGGGATTAATAGGCCGATATTGGTGCATATAGGCCCATTATTAGAGAATGCATCCCATTGGTCTTGAGAACATGAAAACAGTTTCATCAACATATTTACTGAGTTTTTTTGAAACCTGTAAAGCACAAGGTGCGTCCGAACAGGAGCTCTTGGCCTTCATTCCCGAAGGACAACAGGCTCTGCACAAGCCCGGCAAGCGGTTCTCGACCGAATACATAATCAAAATACTCTCCCATACCCAAAGAGCAACCAACACACCCGAAATCGGCTTATTGGCGGGTAAAGATTTCCGCCCCTCCACATTTGAAGATGTTGGTCATGCGCTCCTTTTCTGTCAAACATTACGCCATGTCCTGCTCGTAAACCGCCGATATCAACCACTGACCCAGCAATTCGGGCGCTCGAATTTGGAAATTAAAAACGGACAGGCCTGGATCATCTGGGACGCAGGCGCCACTAATCCCGAATATTACCGCAATGTGACCGATGCGGTTATGGCCGGATATGCCCAGTTCGGGCGCTGGCTTAGCTGGGTTCATGATGAAAAAATAAACGCTATGCATTTTCGTCATAAAAAGCCAGTTTACGCCGCCCTGTATGAAGATTTGTTTGAATGCCCCATTTTATTTTCACAAGCCAGCAATGCCATGATTGTCGATGCAAAAATCATTGATATGCCCCTGCCCCAAGCCAACGATCCGATGTTACGTGAGATTTGCACACGACTTGATGTCCTGCTCCTGAATCTGGAAACCCCTTGCACCTATCAAGAGCGGGTCGGACAGTATATTCGCACGGTTCTGGCGCAAACCACCCCGAGCTTGGCAGACACGGCCACCCGATTAGGCCTGAGCGAACGGAGCCTACGCCGCAAATTGCATCAGGAAAACACTTCATTTCGGAAAATACTCGAACACACACGCCGTGATTTATGCGAACAATATATGGCAGAAAACAAGCTCTCCTTTACGAAAATATCCGAACACCTTGGCTATAGCGAGCAAAGCGCATTTAACCGGGCCTTTAAAGCCTGGCACGGACAAACCCCCAAAGCCTACGCCCGCGCCCTGAATGTGTTCGACAAAGCCTTTGACCAACTCGCGCCTTGACGCATTCCCTAATTCCGCTCACCCCTGCGCAGGCAGGGGTACATTCCCTCTAGCCAGAATGGACGCCTCGTCTTATGAAAGGACAAAGGCGCAATAACAAAAAAACAAAATGGCGCGCCATACCATATTGAACCCGTTCAAAGGATAGACCCATGCGTAAATTCCTCCTTGCCTCTGCCGCCATAAGTTTATTGGCCGCATGCACACTAACCCCACAAACCGAAAACACACCTGTAGAGCACACACAGGCGGACTATAATCTGCAAGACCAATACGACAAAATCGCGACAATCGACCTCACAGGCACCGACACATCCTTCCTCAGCGACGAAGAGCGCCAAGTGGTCAATCTCCTGATTGAAGCTGCTAGCTATATGGACGAGATTTATTTACGGCAGGTCTCGCCCGACAATCCCCAAACCCGCAAAATGATTGCCGCCTCCAAACACGGCCAGAGAGATTTACTCCTCGCCATGTTTGATCGCCATTTCGGGCCATGGGACACCCTTGATGAAAACCATGCCTTCTGGGGCAATACGGCCAGACCGGTCGGTGCGGGCTTCTACCCTGCCGACATCACCAAGGATGAGTTCGAAGCGTGGATCACGGCCCATCCCGACGATGAAGACGCGATGCGCTCCCTCTACACCATCATCCACAGAGACGGTGATGCACTGGTGCCCGTCTTCTATTCCGAAGAGTATAAACAATGGCTCGAACCGGCGGCTGCCAAAATGCGCGAAGCCGCCGCGATCACCAGCAACCCGTCTTTAAAAAAATTCCTGACCCTGCGCGCCGACGCTTTCTTCACCAATAATTACCGCGAGAGCGAAATGGCATGGATGGATTTACAAGACACGCCCATCGAAGTCGTGATCGGTCCTTATGAGGTCTACACCGATGGTTTGTACGGCTATAAAACCGCGTTCGAAGCCTTCATCACCATCAAAAACCCCGAGGAAAGCGCCGCCCTGTCCAAATACAAAAACTATCTGCGCGATATGGAAGCCAATCTTCCAGTTGAAGAGCGCTATAAAAACTTCAAACGCGGGTTCGAAAGCCCGATTGCCGTGACCTATCAAATCCACGGCGGCGGCGACAATGTCCCCGGTGTACAAACCATCGCTTTCAACCTTCCCAATGACGAAGTTGTCCGCGAAGCCAAAGGCGCCAAGAAAGTCCTGCTCAACAATGTACTGGGGGCCAAATTCGATTTGATCCTCAACCCGATGGCCGACAGCGTTCTGATCGCAGACCAGTCAAAATTACTGATGAAGAAATACATGTCGTTTGAAACCCTGTTTCACGAACTGGCCCATTCTCTCGGCCCCGGCACCATCGAAATTGACGGCAAGGAAACAACCGTCAACGCCCAGCTAAAAGAACTGTACTCAACCCTCGAAGAAGGCAAAGCCGATGTCATGGGCGCGTACAACATCCTGTTTATGATGGACAAAGGCGAATTACCAATCGCGGAAAAACAGGCCTTCCTCGCCACCTATTTCACCGGATTATTCCGGGCTGTACGCTGGGGCACCGGTGAAGCCCACGGCGGGGGCGCGGCCTATCAATACACCTATTTCGTAGAGGTTGGCGCGGTCAGTTGGAACGAAAAGCAACAGCGTTTCGAGATCGACTTTGACAAGCTAGAGCTTGCCATCTCTGATCTGACCGGCATGGTCGTCATCTTGCAAGGCAATGGTAATTACGACGCTGTAAAATCATTTTTGGACACCTATTCCAAATTGGACGCCCACGCCCGGCAAGTCGTCAACTCTGTCAGCCATTTACCAACTGATATTGCCCCGATCTATCCTGACAAAATTTAGCCGCAGATTACCAATATGACCCCTAAAGCCAATATTCCAGACGCGTTAGACGCCCTGTCCGAGCATTGGTCACAAAAAACGCTCGCCGAAGCCAATGGCAATCTGTTTAAAGTTGCCAAAGGTCTGGGCGCGACCCATTGGCACAAGCATGAGAACCAGGACGAGCTCTTTATCATCTATGAAGGTCGGATGCGCATCGAAATGCGTGACCGCAATATCGAGCTTGGTGTCGGCGATATTTTCACCGTTCCGCGCGGGGTTGAGCATCGCCCCGTCGCCGACGATGAGGTCAAATTTCTGGTTGTCGGCCTGAACATCACCTCGACCAAAGCAGGTGGAAAGCCCAATTTATAAGGGTTCATAAGGCAAGAAATTATGCGCCCTTGCACCAGACCCGTATAATATTGGCGTAAATTTCCACCGCTTGCTCAATCCGCGCAACAAGGCAGTATTCATCGGTTTGGTGCATGGTTGATAATTCGCCCGGGCCAAGAATGAGGGTCGGGCATTTGAAATGTGGGTGGAAAGCGGATGCATCGGTAAAGAACGGCAAGCCTTTGTCCATGGCTTTAAAATCGCCCTGCAACACATCTGCACATATACCGACAACCATTTTCGCAAACGGGTCATCACGTGCCGTAGACACGGCTGGCATATCTGTCAGGGTTTCCAGTGTAATAGCGTCGCCAAGATATGTCTGCAAATCCTCCAGAACATCCACGTGGGGTTTGCCCGCATTCGTCCGAATATCAATGGTAAATTCAGCACGATCAGGAACAGAATTAATATTCATACCGCCCGACATCATACCCACATTAATACTGGGGCTGCCAAGCAGCGGATGGGGACGTTCGTTAAATCCATAATTCTCAATGCTGCTGATCGCCCGTGCCGCTTTATAAATCGCATTGTCCCCCAGCTCTGGCGTAGACGAGTGTGCCGTGACCCCGCCTGCGCTGGCCCGTAAATACAAAGCCCCTTTATGGGCCATACAAACCTGGTTCTCTGTTGGCTCCCCGACGATCATTGCGCTGGCTGTCCCCAGCTCTGCATGTGCCTCCTCCATTAAATGAATAGCACCCGTACAGCCCGTTTCCTCCCCGCCCGTAAAGATAAGAACAAGGCCGCGTTCCAACTGTCCAGCGCCCCCGATCATTTCAGCCGCGGCCACAATCATCGCCGCCACACCGCTTTTCATATCCGACGACCCGCGCCCATAAAGCTTGCCGTCAACAATCTCGCCCTTGAACGGGTCTTGTGTCCACGCGGCCTCCCCGAGCGGCACCGTATCCAAATGTCCTGTCAGCACTAACGGGTCAAGCCCAGCATTCGCACCGGAATATTTAGCCACAATATTGAGACGGTTTTCCCCAAACCCGTACACACGCACATCAAACCCCAAACCGGAAAGTGTCTGCGCGACAAACTCCCCGCACGCTTGTTCATCGCCGGGTGGGTTGGTCGTATTAAAAGCAAGAAGTGCGCGCGTATATTCAATTACATTCAGCATAAAAATATTCCCAAAAAGGAATGGTAGCTGAAAAACATCCCGCGTCTAGGCCAAAACCTAACTACAAAACTCAACAGAAAAAATTGAAATGCCATGCCTTGGTGCACTAGGGATAAAACCCGATTTTCCAACCGGGCCGTACACCAAGGTCATAAGCTTCACGCCCCAAAACTGTTTAACAAAATCGGCCCGACCAAACTGTGACTTTCATCACATGTCTGCCAAATAATTCTTACTGATCGCGCATTTCATTTCGCCGGAGAGCAAGAAAACAACAAGGGAAAACTGGATATTCCCATCAAATACACAAGGGGAATTCTAGCCCATATATCCGAAAATTTCAAACTCTGATTGACGCGGGATGCGCCCATAAAAAAAGCTGACAGGCTGGCCAACCCCAATCGCCCCACGGACTGGAATCTCGCTGCCAGCCTATCAGCGCGCGCCATTAGGCCATACTG
The DNA here is from genome assembly GCA_002733605.1 of Robiginitomaculum sp. Lineage (GTDB taxonomy): Bacteria > Pseudomonadota > Alphaproteobacteria > Caulobacterales > Maricaulaceae > Robiginitomaculum_A. The sequence goes on along the minus strand of NVWK01000011.1, from coordinate 359,527 downwards.
AAAACCGGTTCAGAAAGCAAGCATTTCAGTTGTTATTTACCATTATAATTATTCGAGGTTGTTAATTCGCCAAAAAATTCCTGCTCTGGCCTCTAATGTCAACTCTGGAGCCGTTTTATGACAATAAAGTTATGCAAACGGGGCAATGAAAACACAGCAATGGGCGCACACACCTGTACGCCCAAAACAAAGATTTCCACAAACACGGTTCGGGTTAATACCCTATAAGATGCGGCCAGTTAATTTTCTTATACTCTTCAAGCGACAAAGGCGGCGGTGTCACATCCGCAGGCAGAGGCCGTTTTGAAATCGTCTGGAAATACGCAATGCTGGCATCGCGCCACCACTGGGCTTCTCTTTCCTGCTTCAACAATAATGCAGAAACCTCCGCAAACCGTTCCGCGTCAATATAGGCTTCCTGCTTAGCCCAAATCGCCCGCATCTCGGTAATCTCGCTGACACCATGTGTGTATTCACGCACCAATGTATCCCATAAGGTCTCGCCGGATTTCATTTTATAATCCCACGGCACATGATGGAACCACAGCAACATATTCTCTGGCACAGTTTCAATATTCGCGTACTGGCTGGCCAACGGTTCATGATAAAGCGAGGCCGCATTACTGCCACTTGCTGTGCGGTCAAACCCGATGCCCACCTCGTCGGCGCGGTGATAATAGGTCGGGTTCCAATCGTCCCGCCCGAGATTATCCACCCATGGCCCCGGCCCATGATGATGGCCCGTATCCATTTGATGTGCCAGCCCAAGCGGTGTCATATAATCCACCACAGCTTCGCGCGACATCATCATAATTTTGACGATGGCTTTCACGGCCTTATCGTCATTGGTCAGGGTTTGGCGTGTCCATTCGGTGGCCATATCCTCGGCTCCCAAATACGGGTCCCACGCCATACGACCAAACACATACCAATTGGCCTGATTAAACGTCGAGCCGGACCAATTACGGTCACTGCCAATGTTTAACACACCGGCAATGCTGGTCAGTTTTGGCGAGAACAGCGAACCGTCAATCACCTTCGCAACGCTCGAGCCTTCACCCTTGGCAAATGTATCGGTTTTCAAAACCTCCTCATACATTGGCCCAAGATAAGCCAGATGGGTATCAAACCCGAGATACTCTTTGGTCATTTGCAATTCCAAAGTCATATTGGTTTTTGGAAGCGCACCGAACAAAGGATGGATCGGCTCGCGAGGCTGGAAATCAAGCGGGCCATTTTTAGCCTGCACGCTCACATTATCCGCAAGCAATCCATCATAGGGCTGAAACTCCGTATAGGCCTGTTTGACACGGTCTTCATTATTATCCGCGTCATAGACAAACGCCCGCCACATCACAATGCCGCCATGTGGCTTCAAAGCCTGCGCCATCATATTGGCGCCGTCCTTATGGGTACGTCCATAATCCTGTGGCCCCGGTTGACCTTCGGAATTGGCCTTGACCACAAACCCGCCAAAATCGGGAATGGCTTTATAAATCTCGGCAACTTTACCAGCCCACCATTTCTGCACATCCGCAGACAATGGATCAGCCGTGTCCAGACCACCAATTTCAATAGGGGCGCTGAATCTGGCTGAAAAATAAACCTTGATCCCGTAAGGCCTAAACACTTCGGCCAAGGCCGCAACCTTCTCCAGATACACAGGCGTTAATATGGCCGCATTGGCATTGACATTGTTCAACAATGTCCCGTTCAGACCAAGAGAGGCCGTCGCACGCGCATACATTGTATAACGGGCATTTTTATACTCGGGTAATTTATGCCAGTCCCAGATAGACTCGCCCGCATACCCGCGCTCAACGGTTTGGTTCATATTGTCCCAATGGTTTAAAATCCGGTTCTGGATTTTTGGCACAGAAACAATATCAATATCTGTGAGCGATGTGCGGGTTTGCATATGACGCAACAGCGCAAAGCTACCATAGAGCACCGCCGTGTCCGTATTGCCGGTAATGACAATTGTGCGTTTGTTGCGCACTTTAAGGGCGCGAATAATATAGCCTTCATCTCCCAAACTTTCGAAAGGCAAATCAAGACCAGCAATATCCTCGGAAGCACCCGGCGTCCCCAACAACAGATTGCCGTTACGGCGCAAGTCCTGCACAAGAGGAATGTCGCGGCCCAACATGCCTGCCAAGCCATCGCTGAGTTCTTTTTGCGCCGCTAAGAGGGTCGGAGAATTACCTTCAACCACAATCGCCTTAATGTTCTTAACATAGGCGCGCCTCAGGCCAGCATCTTGTACCGGTGTAGCCCGCAGCCAAAGCGCATAACCGTCCTCGGCCCATGCACTTTGCACAGAAGCTATTTGCAAACTCCCCACAAAAACCAACACGAGCCACGCCCGTAAAATCATCGTTACCCGCATATGTCTCTCCACCTAATATAGATTTGGAATTCTACTCTATGTCTCTTCTTATGTTTTGGTTGGCTTGGCTTTTGCAACCTTGCTTTCATAAAACCAAAGCCCTGCAAAAATAAACACCAACAGCGCCGGAATAACCGCGATAGAGCGGAACGACTGGGTCGCCGCCGCCGCCATAATCGGCTCCATCACTTCCGGGTTTGTTACGGCTTCGGCTGTCAGGCGCTCAAGTGCCTCGGCACTGCCCGCCGCCTGCAATTGCGCCTTGTCGTAAATCGTACCAAGCTTTGGCAAAACGAAATAAATCGACATCGCGCCGGCTGACCCCAACAGGCCAATCATCCATGACCCGCCACGCGGGTACCGTTCAGCCACAGACGCCAACATGGTTGGCCACATATAACACACGCCAATGCCCCAAACCGTAGCCGCAATAAAGGCGCTAGCAGGAGAATGTGCCGTGCTGAGAAGATACAAACCACACGCCGCCAACGCAGACGAGAACATCATCAAGCCCGGATTGGACAATCTATGCACAAGCACACCGGCGAAATGGCGCATGACAAACATCAATGCACTGACATACACCAAAATCAAAATGCCACGGAACCCGACAATATTACTCAGGGCCAAATCCACCCATTGCCCCGGCGCCAGTTCAGACGCCGCCGTCATAAACATGGCAACAAACCAGATTAAAAAGCTTGGGCGACGAATAACTTCTTTAAGCATATCGCCAAAACTAATCCCTGCGGCCGCCCGTTCCGTTTGTGGAAATTTCGTCCCAATCAACATAAATGCGAAAACAAAGGCCGGCACCATGCCCATACCAAGCGCCACTTTCCACGAGATATTCAAACTGCCCATGAAATAACCAATCAGGCCACCAACAATAATCCCTGCCGGCCACCATGCATGGAGCACGTTTAAACGGTGGGTTTTTTCATCCGGATAAAGGGTCGTCGTCATCGGGTTAATCGTGGCTTCCGTACACCCCCACGCCACACCCGTTAGAAACATCCCGGCCCAAATGAGCGTAGACACCGAAGCACCCGTCGCAATTGTTCCCGACAAGACAACACACAAACACCCGCCAACAAAACAAAGCGCAGCCACCGCAAGCATGCGTTTCATACCGACCGCGTTCAAAAATGGGCTGGCGAAAAACAATGTCAATGCAAAGCCTAAAAAGGCTGCCGCCAGAGACTGCGCAATCATCGCCCCCGAATTGACCAGATCAATTCCGTCCAGATATTCGGTTTTAATGTCGCGCGCCACCGCGCCCCGCAAAGACGCATTCATGCCCGCCGTGAACAGAGCAATCACTCCGATCCAAAACAGTTTATTCCTATTAATTTCCGGTGCTTTCGTTTCCATTGTCTTCCCCTTTTTATGTATGTTTTATGTTATTGTTTCGTCAGCCGTCTAATCAGGTAGCCCCAAAATTCTGCGATTCTTGGCATCATCGGCGCCACCACCAACAAAATCATCGAACGCGAACAATGTCGGCCGGATAATGTGATCATTGACAAATTGCGCGCCTTCTGCCGCCCCGTCTTCGGGATGTTTCATGCAGCATTCCCACTCGACCACAGCCCAGCCATCGAAATCATACTGGGTGAATTTCGAGAAAATGCCTTTGAAATCCACTTGCCCGTCCCCGAGTGAACGAAAACGTCCCGGACGATCAATCCAGCTTTGATAGCCCCCGTAAACGCCACAACGCCCGTTGGGATGAAATTCCGCATCCTTGACGTGGAACATTTTAATGCGCTCATGATAGATATCGATGAACGCTAGATAGTCCAATTGCTGTAACAAGAAATGACTTGGATCATATAAAATATTGGCACGCGGATGATGATCCACCGCCTCAAGGAACCGGTCAAACGTCACCCCGTCGTGCAAATCTTCGCCCGGATGCAATTCATAACACACGTCCACACCCGCCGCTTCAAACGCATCCAGAATAGGCAACCAGCGTCGCGCCAATTCCGCAAACCCGGCCTCGACCATGCCCGCAGGCCGTTGCGGCCATGGGTACATTGTATGCCATAATAGTGCGCCCGAAAATGTCACATGGGCCGTCAATCCCAAACGCTTGCTGGCTTTGGCAGCCAACATCAATTGGTTTGTCGCCCACTCGGCCCGTGCCGTTGCGTCGCCGTGATATTTCTCCGGTGCAAAAATATCAAACATCTCATCATAACAGGGATGGCTCACCACCAACTGGCCTTGCAAATGGGTCGAAAGCTCAGTGATTTCCACACCTGCATCTGCGCAGGTTTTCATGATCGCGTCGCAATAACCCTGATCATGGGCCGCTTTTTCCAGATCGAAAATAGCGGGGTTATCCGTCGGCACCTGCACACCTTTATAGCCAATAGAGGCGGCCCATTTTATGATGTTCTCAAACGTATCAAACGGCGCCGTATCCGAAAGAAATTGCGCCAGAAACAACGCTGGTCCTTTAATCTGCTTCAAGAGAAACCTCCTTCTTATTTTCCACTTTAGTTTTATTGGCGTCACACATAACTGGTGACGCTAACATTTTTTATGCCAAAAAAATCGGATACCATTTGGTCTCAGACCGGCCACTTTCGACCATGGCTTCTACAAATGCCATGCCGCGAATACCTTCATCAATACCGGGCACATTGACCACGTCTTCAGCGGTCAAAGCATCTGGATAGCGCCGGATCATATCGGCAAAGTTTTTATACAAATTGGCGAACGCCTCGATAAACCCTTCGGGATGTCCTGCCGGTGTCCGACACGCCGCAATCGCCGCCGCGCAAAGATAGGGTACATTCCCGCCTGCGCGCATGATCTGCACCGGTTCGTTGTGCATTTTTATCTGCAAGGAATTTGGTTCTTGCTGGTGCCATTCCAGACCACCCTTTTCGCCGTACACTCTGATATTCATCGCGTTCTCTTCGCCCGTGCAAATCTGGCTGGCCGTCAAAACACCGGTTGCCCCGCCGTCCATTTTAAACAGGGCCGCCCCGTCATCATCCAACACACGCCCTTCCAAAGCTCCCATATAGGCACACACATGGGTCATGATTTGTCCCGATACATATTCCGCCATATTATGGGCATGGGTCCCGATATCCCCCATACAGCCACTCGGCCCCGAACGCTTGGGATCGGTGCGCCATTCAGCCTGTTTATTACCTTCAATTCCGTCCGGTTGCGACAACCAGCCCTGCGGATATTCCACAAGCACTTTGCGAATTTTACCAAGCGTGCCGCTCTGCACCATATGCCGCGCCTGCTTCACCATCGGATAGCCCAGGTAGGTATGGGTCAGACCCAGCAATTTTCCCGACGCCTCGACAACTTTTTTAAGCTCCAGCGCCTCCGGTAAATTCAAAGTCGCAGGCTTATCAAGCATCACATGAAAGCCGCTCTCCAACACCGTCTTCGCGGCTGGAAAATGCAAATGGTTTGGCGTGACAATACAGACGAATTCCATGCGCTCATCCTCGGGCAACAAAGCCTCTTGCACGCACATGTCCTGATAGGTCGCGTAAATCCGGTTCTCGCTTAGGCCCAAATCCAGACCGCTTAACCGGCTCCGCTCGGCGTTCGAACTGAACGCACCACACACCAATTCGATCTGGCCATCCAGCGCACTGGCCGCGCGGTGAATTTCCCCAATGAAGGCACCATGTCCGCCCCCGATCATGCCCATTCTAACTTTTTTCATTCCCGTGACACCTGCCTGCATATTGCATCTATCCTTTTCGGATATCCCCATTCTATGTCATTTTTCCATTCTTATATTGTCTCCCAGAGTATGCGCAATCTGGCCTAACTTTTCAAGTTCTCTCCAAAATGAATCATCCTCTCCTCAAAACAACGCCCTATATCTCCAACATCTCATAGCTCACAAACGCGACATGCCGACTATCCGGTGACCAGCTCGGCACATTAAATGTACCTTGCCCGCCAAATAATTTTGCCAAAACCCGTGGCTCTGCGCTTCCGTCAATCGGCATCACCTGCAATACCACATCTTTATTGGCCGGGTGATCACTGCCGATAGAGCGATCATAAGAAATAAACGCCAGCAGCTTGTTATCCGGCGAAATATGGGCAAACCAATCCCCATATTTATCCCCGAACGTGATCTGTGTCTGGTTTTGTCCGTCCGCGTCCATGCGCCAGATTTTCATAATGTCGGTGCGAAACGAGTTAAAATAAATCCGTCCATCCGGCGCAAATTCCGGCCCGTCATCCAAGGTCGGCAGATCGGTTAATTGTATCTCGTCACCGCCGCCTGACGGAATTTTATAAATATCAAACTGGTCTTTTTCACGTTGCGCCGTATAGACCAAAAACTGCCCGTCCGGCGACCAGCCATGCCAGTAGGACGGGGCCGAAGGCGTAATTTGTTTCGGCATCTCGCCGTCTTGCAAGCCCTCCATCGGCACAACATAGATCATCGAACTCCCGAAGGTTTCATCACTGATCGCAATTTTTGTGCCGTCCGGAGAAATCCCGTGATCGTTATTATTATTGACCGCCTTACCCGTGTTCAGCAGTTGCGGCGTACCACTGCCATCAACACTTTGCGTGTACAAACGCCCCGCCTTGTTAAACACAAGAAAACGGCCATCCCGTGACCAGTTAGGCGCTTCGAAATGCGTATCGTCTTCGTAGACCGTTCGACGCACACCCGTAAGCACATCAATCACTTCCAGACGGCTCCTGACATCAAAGCGGCACTCAATCGCTGATCCGGCTGGACGGGCTGTGATTGCATCTGCACTGCTCATACCCGCCATAACCGCCAACACCTCTCCATGTCTCAAATATCCCATTACGGCCCCTAAATCGGGCACCGGATATGTTCGCGCACAGACCCTTCATAAAACGCCCGCAACGCGGCGTGGATTTCATCAGACAAAGGCGGTAAATCAGAGGCCCGTACATTGTCGGTCACTTGTTGCGGTCTGGAACATCCTGCGATCACACTGCTCACAGCAGGGAAATCAAGCAACCAGCGCAAGCTGAACTCTACAAGGCTCATACCCTCAGGCACAAAATCCTGCAAAGCCTCGACCAGTTCCAGAGCTTTCGAAAATTCGATCCCTGAAAATGTTTCCCCGACAGAGAACGCCGCCCCGTCTTTGTTATAATTACGGTGATCAGTTTCGGCAAACTTCGTGTCCTTGCCAAATTTCCCGCTCAACATGCCACTGGCCAAAGGCAGACGCACAATAACCCCGACATTGGCCGCCTCGGCTGCCGGCAACAACTCCCAAGCCGCGTCTTGGCGGAACAGATTGAAAATAATTTGCAACGATGTCAGCCCCTCTTGTTTCAAACACACCTTGGCCTCTGCCAGCGTTTCCACACTCGCCCCCCAAGCACGGCAAACACCCTCGGCCTGCAACCGGTTTAAAATGTCAAACACAGCCCCGCGCTCCAGCTCGGCTGGCGGCACACAATGCAATTGAATCAGATCAATCTGCTCGACGCCAATCCGCTCCGCACTGGCCAGCAAATGCGACCGAATGCCTTCATACGTATACTTGTCAGGATAGAGCGCGTCCGTACGCCCCACCTTGGTCGCCACGACAGCCTCGCCAATACCCGACGCAACATGCTGACCAACAAAGCTTTCGCTTTGCCCGGCCCCATACACATCCGCCGTGTCAAAAAACGTCACACCTGCCGCGCTCGCAGCGCTCAGCGTAGCCAGTGCCCGTTCACTATCAATTGGGCCAAAATCGCCGCCAAATTGCCAGCATCCCAACCCGATCTCGGAAACGTTTAGCCCCGACTTCCCTAATATCCTTGATTTCACGCACCTGCTCCCACTTGTATCCATTCGGATTTTCCTCTAGCTTAGCCAAAATGATAGCGCTGTCAATTGGGCACACCAAGAATATACAAACCGGCAAAAACGACGGAAATCCGGCCAAAAATATAAAATATCAGGAGGAAATCATGCACCATATTTTCAAGAAAACACTGGCCTGTTTCGGCCTTGTCTTTCTCATCAGTTACGGCACTTATGCGCCAGCTCACGCCACTGAAAACCTGACCCTCACCAATGCCAGCACCCGTAACGGGCAGGATTTATCAGGCCTGTGGAATTACTCCATCGATCCTTACAAAGACGGTCTTTACGGTTTCCACGGCAGCGCTGCCGGCACCGGCCACCAGCGCTTTGACCCGCAAGACGTCGACATCATCACCCGCGAACAGCCCGAAAGCCTGTATGAATACGATCTACATCGCGGTGCCAAAACCGCCATCCCAAGCTCATGGCTGACCCACAGTCCTGAAATGCGCCATTATGAAGGCCTTGTCTGGTACACACGAAAATTTGAGGCCCACATAGATAAAAACCAACGCGCCTTCTTGCGCTTTGGCGCGGTCAATTACAGTGCCAAAATCTATCTTAACGGCAAATTTATCGGCGAACATGAAGGCGGCTTCACCCCCTTCACCTTCGAAATTACCGAGCATTTACTGGACGGTGAAAACTATGTCGGCGTCGGCGCCGATTCCGTTCGCACAAATGACAGCGTTCCCCCGCCTGTCACCGACTGGGAAACCTATGGCGGCATCACCCGCCCTGTCCGCCTGATCATCACCCCTGAAACCTTCATTGATGACGCATGGATACGCTTGGGAAAAGACGGAAAAATCGCCGCCGACATCACGTTAAACGGTGTGAACACCTCTCAGGAGATTACGGTTTCCATTCCGTCCCTCGGCTTTACTATGCAAGGCCGCACGGACAAAGCCGGACACTGGCACGGCACCCACAAAGCCCCTAAGGACATGTCTCTATGGTCACCGGACAGCCCAACCCTTTATGATGTGCAGATCAAAACCGGCACGGATGTTTTGCAAGAACGGATCGGGTTTCGCACCATCGAGGTTAAAGGCGAAGACATCCTCCTCAACGGAAAACCGATCTTCCTGCGCGGCATCAGCATGCATGAGGAAGAGCTTGGCACCAACCCGTCGCGCATCATAACCGAAGCCAATGCCCGCGCTCTTCTGACCGAGATCAAGACGGGGCTCAACGGTAATTTTGTCCGCCTCGCCCACTACCCGCATTCGGAAATCACCACCCGTTTGGCTGACGAGATCGGCATTATGGTTTGGAGTGAAATTCCGGTCTATTGGCGCATTAACTGGACAAACCCAGAGACACTGGCCGTGTCGCGCGCCATGCTCTCAGACAATATCAAACGTGACCGCAACCGCGCCTCGATCATACTCTGGAGTGTCGGCAACGAAACCCCGATTTCCGAGCCCCGCAATGATTTCTTGCGCACTTTAATCGCGGATGTTCGCGCACTGGACAATACCCGGCTGGTCACCGCCGCATTGCTAACAGAAAAACATGATGTCAACGGCACAATTGTTGCCCGGATTGAAGACCCGCTTGCTGGCGATCTCGATGTGATGGCCATCAACACCTATGATGGTTGGTACGGCCCGATCCCGTTGGCCGAAGTCCACGAGATTATCTGGGAATCAGATTTGGGCAAACCGATTGTGTTTTCCGAACTGGGCGCGGGCGCACTGGCCGGATTTGACGAGCCAGACGTCACCCGCAAATTTTCCGAAAGCTATCAGGCAGAATATTATCGGCAAACCTTGCGCATGAGCAAAAACATCTCGGCCCTGCGCGGCATGTCTCCGTGGATTTTAAAAGACTTCCGTTCACCGCGCCGCCAACACCCTTTCTATCAGCAAGGCTGGAACCGCAAGGGCTTGATCTCGGAAACCGGTGTGCGCAAACAAGCCTTCGGTGTGCTCGCTGAGCATTACCGCGAGAAACAACAAAACCCTTAAACCCTAACGCCCAAAACCCTAACGACGAGGCCGTTCTGGGCGTTCGGGACGTTCGGGCCTATCGGGACGGGTTAGGGTTGACGGTCTTTCGGCCCGCTCTGGACGCTCGACACGATCCGGGCGATCTGTAGACGCAGGCCGTTCAGCATAGTCATCACCGGGTCGCTCGACAGGCTCCGTACGCTCAGACGCACCCTCGCGTTCAACCGGTTCGACATCTCTTTGCACATCTTGGGGCACATCTTGGGGCACATCTTCAGTGTTCGTCGCAGGGGTCTCTTCCAACGTCTCTTCAACCCTCTCCTGAACCTCCTCCTCTGGGCGCACAGCATCTGGCTCTTCCCTAAATTCAGACTCTCTGGGTTCAGGCACGGGATCTTGTTCCGGTGTCGCATTTTCACGGGTTGGCGCAGGTTCTACGGGCGCAATACGAAGATCGGGAACCGGTTCGCGTTTTTCGGCGCGCTCTAGAGTTGGCCGTGCAGACGGCTCTGGACGTTCGGTTACAACGGGGCGCTTGACGGGTGTCAGTATTGGCGTGCGCACAGGTGTGTCTTGTTGAATACGCTTTACTGGTACGGGAATAATGGGTGCAGGGTTTTGATTTGGCGTCAACGGCACGCTGTCTTGCAACACCGGATCAGAGCGCACAGGTGTGATCTCCAAATTTGACGTAGAGAAATCTCCACTGACCAATATGCGTGTATCCTTTGGTATATCCTGTGCCACATTCACAACATATCCGTACAGACGATTGTCCGGCCCGACAAATCCGCTTAAAGACAAATTGCTCGTCTGTCCTTCAAACGGGCGCGAACCTGAATATGTAGAAGTCTCACCCTGCGCAGGATCAAGGCGGCTGGCCACAATCACACCATCCAAACGCCTGAACCCGCTCACCGCAATGTACGCACCCAAATTCGGTATATTCAAGGTCGACGGCACAAGAATGGTTTGTGACAGGATTTGCAGGCTCTGCCCGTTTACAGCTTCCACCGGCCCGATCACTTCATGACGCACCCGTATCTGCACAGCGCGTATCGTACCATCTTGGGCCGTTGTCACCAACGCTTCCACCACATGGCCGATTTTCAAATCAGCAACCGTGCCAATATGCGTATTGAAACGGATAGGCAAAGTGTCTGCATATTCAATTTCCGCACCATTGACGAAAATACTGCCAAACCCGTCAATACGGCCCACATATCCCGTTTGCGAGATGTGCCCGATGCCGGTGCCGCCAATACCGCCATTGCCCTCTTCACCAGAGCCAATCCCCGTACCGCCAATGCCACCGGGCCTGATCAGCAAAACCAGCAAAAGAGCCAAGACCGCCAAAACCCCTATAATCGGGGTCAGTTTCCGGCCACGCCGCGTAAGTATGCTACTCATCTTTGGACTCACGGTCATGATGAAAATAAATCCCGAACGTCATGCGTTGGTCTGTATCCGTACCGCTGCGGTCTTTGGCTTCCAATTTTTGGGCTTTCGCATTTAATTCCAGCAATGCCGCCATGCCGATACGTTCCGCGTCCACTTTCAACACTTGCACGGACGCCGCGCTCAGGCCTGAGTAATGGACACTCCGATCCAAAAACGGGTTTTTCTTGCCCGAAACATTGTGAACACTGGCCGCAATATGCTCGTGCAAATTCAACCCGAAATAATAGGCCAACTCGTCAAAATCTTTGCGCGGTAGAAACGCATTGATATTCAGATGCACAATGTCGTCTTCATCAAGACGCACCGTATCACTGCGCACAAGTTCATCCAGCATGGCTCTCGGATGCATATCTTTGGAAATTTCGCGCGCGAGGGTGTCAAAACTATTCTCCCCCAAGCGTGGCAGGGCAATCGGGTGACCCTCCTTATCCAACAAATCATCGCGCCCCAGCCAGCGCGCAATGATTTGCGCGGCAACAGAACTGCCCGACAAATTCAACGGCGGCGCCATATCTTCGGCGCGAAATTTACGTACATCCTTGCGGTGCACCCGTGTCAATAAGCTGATACGGCTATCCGAAGGGGATTTGTCTGGATAGATACGAAAATCCTCATCGGCAATTTCGACATAGGTGCGTTTTAAAATATCCGACAGAAGCGGATAGGTCAGACCAAACCGGATAAAGCCACGGATCAACGGCCGCAAAAGCCGCTGCACGGCGGCAATCAACGCTTTCGGGGGCTGTCCGTTATTGGCAAACTTCGTCATAAGTGACCGTATCATATAGTTTTTCAGATGGGAAACAATCCCATATTTTAAATGACTTTGATATATGGGGGCTCATATAACGGCAGGGCGGACGCTGGGATATAGCGCCGCCCTGCCACTTATATGGAGCGCACAGAGAGATGTTACTACGCCACATATTCTTATATTTTGCCCCGTTGTTTTTTCTTCATTACGCTTTTCTTTAAGGACGAAAACTCAATTGAATGCCCACACCTGTATCCGGACTGCCTTTTGACAGTCCAAGCACGCCATAGGTTTGCAAGCGAACCCGTTTCGAAAGCTTCCAGGCAATATACCCCGTCAACTCCGACGCCCCCTCGGCGTCCAGCCTAAAAGACGCGCTTTCACGGTAATCATAGATCACACCAATGCTGGCCAAATCGGACATTTTATAAGCCGTACCAACGGAACCAATAAACCCGTCGCGCAAAGGCAAAGCCTGCGAACTACCCATAAATCGCCGCCCCGCCATGCCGAAAACCGTCACATCACCCAGAGCCTTGGTCAGATCGATTTGCGCAGTAAAATCCGCCTTGCCGGTGCCAAGATTTTTATCACTGGACGCCGTTGGTAATTTTACCTTGCCGGTGAAATCCACGAACAGGCTATTGTCTTGCATCAGCCGCGTATATGTCAAAGCCAGCGTCACATCGCCGAGCCCGTCTTGGGTCGTAATTCCGCCGGGCAAACGGGTTCTTGCAACCACCCCAACATCGCCGCCCCCGACAATGGTACCCGGCCCTTTGATCCGGATATAAGGCACTGTCAGCTTTGCTTCGAAATCACCAAACAAAGCTTTAACGCTCGCAGGTATGAATAAAATATCGGTACTTTCTGCGTCCGAGTATTTACCCGTCGTGAAATCAACGCCACTACTCCACTGGAATTCCGGCTCGACAGCACCTACTATGAACGATGTGCACGTGAACGATGTGCACACCAGTGCGCCGATACAATATCTAAATGCTTTTCTCATATTCATGTCCCCTTATGTGATGACGGCGATGTCGCGCCGCCATCTTGGTAAATTTAACCGCGTGTCCGTACCGGGCGGCTAGAGCGTACCGGACGTACAGCACGCACTGGGCGCACCGTACGAGTTGGACGAATTGTCCGAACTGCACGTACAGGCCTCACACGCTGCGCCGCCTGAGCAGGGCGCACGTCAATACCGACCACACCGCGCGTGTGTCGAGTTTGATCCGCACGCCGCTCCGTTGCAAGGTCTCGCTGCGAGCTATGTGCATCCACACTGGCATTGATCCAGCGTTTAATCTGCCGCCGGTTCAGGCCCGCATCTTGCAAGGTATTGACAATCCGTTTGTAATTTCGGCGGGTAATTTCAACCCTGTTTGGATTGGGAATAGTGCCAAACTCCGGGCCTGCATGTGCCGCTTTCGAAGCCGCAACCCAACGCTTGATCTCGGCGCGGTTCAAGCCCGCATCTTGCAAAACATTGACCACACGCTGATAATTATCACGTGTCACATCTATGCTTGCTGGTCGTGGCACCTCTGTCGCAGACGCCGTTGGCGCGATCATCGCCATGCTCGTTGAGAGCATAAGTGCGCCCATAAGCACATGCGTTTTCATCCGTTTAATATATGTCATCACAGTCCTCCTATTAAGTGGCTCTGCGCTTACCGATATCGGTACGCAAAGCCTGATTGACCGTGTTTTGTATAAATGGGAAATTTTCCCATGTCAACAATTTTATAAAATTCACACCAGATAAGCTTAACAAAAACTGAAAACCAAACGTTCAAAAATACGTAAAATACCAGATAAAGCGCCCTTAAGTACCACAAAATGTTTGTGAAACAATTTCGTCCTCACTAGGGGGTAATTCCAGATCGGCATGCTCTGGCTGGTGTGTGTACGGGGTGTTTAAAACATCCACAAGCCGGTGAAACGGCGCAAAATCATCTTGTAAAGCCGCCTCGATCACCTGTGCAACCCGGTGATTACGAGGGATATATATCGGGTTTGTCTTTTGCATCCCTGCCAGCGCCTGTTTTGAAATTTGGCCCGAAATTTGAGCTGTATTTTCACGCCAGAGCTTCAGCCAATCCTGCGCAACATATAAATCATCAAACAAATTCAGGAACATATCTTCATCTTCCCCGCCCGCCAATTGCGTCAACCGGCGAAAGAACAAGGTAAAATCGATATGCTGCAACGCCATCATAGAAAATGTGGTTTGCAGAAAAGAATTTATATCGTCGCCCTCGGCAGTCTCCTCCAGCTCAAATCCGAACTTGGCCCCAAAAACCGCGTCCATTTCTGTTTGAAACGCCGGGGAAAAACACGCCAGCGCCTGCTGCGCCAAATCCGCAGACCGGATTTCGTCCGCGTCTATGATCAAAGACAAAGATTGCGCCAGCTGTTTCAAATTCCAAAAAGCCATTTCCGGTTGTTGCGCCCATGCATAACGCCCGGAGCGGTCAATTGAGCTAAACACCCTGTTTGCATCAAACACATCCATAAACGCACACGGGCCGTAATCAATCGTTTCGCCGACGATTTGCATATTGTCCGTGTTCATCACCCCGTGAATAAAGCCCAGCCCCAGCCATTTCGCTACCAATTGCGCCTGAGCACGCACCACACTTTCCAGCAAAACTGCATAGGGAACCGTTGCCGAGGCGGCTTGCGGGAAATGCCGCGCAATCACATAATCCGAAAGCGCCCGTAAAGCCTCCGCGTCACTGCGCGCATAAAAATACTGAAACGTGCCGATACGCACATGGCTCTGCGCCACCCGTGTCAGCACCGCCCCCGGCAATCGCGTTTCACGCACAACATCACGACCCGTCGTGCACGCGGCCAATGCACGGGTCGTCGGCACACCGTAAGCCGCCATAGCTTCACTGACAATATATTCACGCAAAACCGGCCCAAGGGCACTCTCGCCATCCCCACTTCTGGAAAACGGCGTCCGTCCCGATCCTTTAAGCTGAATATCCCAACGCACACCATCCGGCCCGAGAACTTCGCCAACAAGCGCCGCCCGGCCATCCCCGAGTTGTGGTGACCAACCGCCAAATTGATGGCCTGCATAAACCATCGCAATCGGATCCGCTCCGTCAGGCATGCTCTGCCCACTTAACATGGCGATTCCGGCCTCGGAACCCAACCATTCACCCGACAGCCCCAATTGTTTGGCCAAGCCATGGTTTAATTTAAGCAGATGCGGGTCGGGCGCAGCCTCGGGCGTCACCCGTTTGAAAAACCGTTCGGGAAGGCGCGCATATGAATTGTCAAATTCGGGAGATTTCATATCTCTATATTGGGGAACGAATTAAAAATGTAAATATACCTCCCATAAAAAAAGCAAAGATACGGAGCTAGAGGAACTCCGTATCTTTGCCTTTAACGACCAGTTTTTCCCAATTATTCGGGCAGAAAAAATGGGGAAAATTGAATGATGTAGACCTTCTTTGGGGAGGTACCCACAATCAATTCCACCGGCCGCAAATAATGTCGATCCATTTTTAATACGCATATCATGGGAATATCGGGGTAATGACAATCCCAGAGAAAGCGATCGGGGTGATCACTTCGCAGGTACAAGAAAACAGCTCAACATCATCATTTGAAAATTATATACACTCCTTATATTTATGAGCTAAGGGCTGAACATCGGGCCCCAGATTGTGATTCGGGTTTTGATTCTGGTTTTGGTTTTGCAGACGGGCCACAGCCTCAAACCGGGTTCTCTGGGCAATGCTTCGAACGAAGGTGCAACTAAACCGAGTTTTTTGATCATCCTTACACAATCGGGTCAGGGTATGGATTGCCAAAGTTTTACCAAGGCCCTGCCCCCGATATTCGGGAGGCACAAAACTATAGTACAAATTGCGAATCCCGTCATGATCCCGATAGGAAATATAGGCCTCACCCTCGCGCAAATACATGAAATAGCGCTTTTGATGAGGACAATGATAGAGCTTCATCGGCACAACGCCATTGCGCTCCAATGTCTGGTCAAGAATACTTAAAGACGGCGCCCACAACCGCTTATGCCCAATCACCACCGTAGGAAAAAGCAGAGCTTCCGGCGTGTACAGCTTACGCAAAACGTCCGATGCGTGAACATCTGTATCAACATTATGATACACATACCTTACACCGCGCACATCCAGCGCCGCTTTATAAAATTGGGTATCATGGCAACGATCCGTGCCAAATAGCTCGGGAACCACCGTGCCTGTAGAGGCAGGATGGTCTTCAACAACACAAGCTACACTCATTTTACGTTGTCCGTAAAAGAGAAATAGATATACGAATAGGTTCGATTGGTACTGAAAGCTTCATTTTATCCCCACATAGATAAAGTTCTGATTATTTAGTCCTTAACCATAGGACAAAACCGGCCCGAAATCAAGCTATAGATGAAAACATGGTTAACAAAGCCTTTACGCCGCGCCCATGCTAATCGGGTAAAACCCACCCTGCCCTCGGAAAATGGCAGGTATATCCGCTCGGGTATCGTTCCAGATAATCCTGATGATCGCGCTCCGCCTCCCAGAAAGCCCCTGCAGGTGTCACCTCCGTCACCAATTTTCCAGGCCAAAGACCCGAGCGCTCCACATCTTTTATAACCTGTAAAGCAATGTCTTTTTGCCCGTCATGGCTATAAAAAATTGCCGAGCGGTACTGACTGCCAATATCGCCGCCCTGACGGTTCTCGGTCGTCGGATCATGAATTTGAAAAAATAGGGCCAGCAAATGACGAAACGACAAAATCTCGGGATCATACGTAATTTCGATCGATTCCGCATGGCCACTTTGCCCGCGCTTGACCATATCATAGCTTGCGTTTTCAACACCGCCGCCCGAATAGCCAACACGGGTTTGTAAAACGCCAGCTTCGCGGCGGATCAAACCCTGCATACCCCAAAAACAGCCACCTGCCAAAATTATGATTTCGCTACGCGTGTCTGTCATATGGAAATCCTAGTATTTCAAGTTTTTGAGCGCCTTATAGCTAATTTCAATCGCCTCTAAATGAGGCTCGGCCGGATGATCATGCTCGACAATATAATGTTCGATCCCAGACACGTCTTGTAAAGCGATCAGTTCCGCAAAGTCAATTGTGCCTTCGCCCACATTGACCATTTCCCCGTTCACATCCATATCTTTCACATGACACAAGCGCGTACGGCCTTTGTATTTCGCAAACCAGTCAGGAATATTAGCCCCGCCTTTCACTGCCCAATAAAAATCCAGCTCCACTTTCATGGCATTCGGATCCGTATTTGCCAGCAGAATATCAAACGCAAGTTCGCCGTTCTCCATCACATCAAATTCAAAATCATGATTGTGATAGGCCAGTTGCAGACCTTCTTTTTTCAAATCCTCGCCAAGTTTGGTAAATTTCCCGCCCAGCCGTTTCCAGCTTTCGCCATTGCGGTAACTTTCGGCCAGCCATGGAATGGTAATATATTCGGCTCCGATAATATGGGCATTTTCAATCTGTTCGGCTAGGGTATTGTCAAGCGCGTCAATGCCCACATGCACAGATTCAACTCCCAACCCTAAATCATCTAAAACCCGGCGGGTTTCTTTAGCGTCCAGAGCCGCATAATTTGAATCCTTGGATTCCACATAATCATACCCGATTTCCCGTACTGCCGTCAGGGTGCCAATCGGGTCTTTGTCAAACATCTCGCGCACAGTGTAGAGCTGTAACCCGATCCGGTCGAGCGTACGTGTGCCCACGGCGCTCCCCGAAGACACCTCCGTTGAAGGTGGAACCGCCGGAGGCATATCGGCAGAAGGGCCAGCGTCACTACAGCCCGCCAAACCAAGGGAAGCCCCGGAAGCAGCCATGCCTGCCGCCCCTATTTTTATCATCTGCCGTCTGCTCATCTTAAAACCTGTATTCATAATATCCTCCTACAATTCGCCCGCTTCTAATAAATCCGCCGCATGGTGCGCCGCCCGTGCCGAAAGGGCCATATAGGTCAGGGACGGGTTTTGACATGCACTTGACGTCATACACGCTCCATCGGAAATAAACAAATTCGACACATCATGCGATTGACCCCATTTGTTCAGCACCGATGTTTTCGGATCAAGCCCCATACGGGCCGTACCCATTTCATGAATGCCCTGTCCCGGAATACTAAGCTTGAGCGGTTCATCCGCAGCCGCTCTGATGATTTCTACACCGGCCGCCTCAAACATCGCCTTACTATCGCGTGCAGCTTGAGCGATCAGTTTCTCCTCGTTTTTACCGTGCACGGCATCAATGATCGGAATCGGGGAACCCCATTGATCGGTTTTAGTGCCGTGCAAACTGACCCGATTATTCGGGTTCGGCAGGATTTCGGCAAAAGCCACAATCGCGATCACCCATGGTCCCGGCGTCCGGTTAGCATCTTTAAAGTCCTGACCGATCCCCGGCTTGTCACTACCCCAGCCGGAGCGATAGGCCCGACCCTGATAGCCAAAGCCCCGCACAAAATCTTCTTCCTGTTCCTCGCCTTCCAGATTGACATAGCGCGGAACATAAAACCCGTTCGGACGACGACCGGAATGATACATATCCATCTTTTCACGCATAATACCTGTCGCGCGCCCCCCGCTCACATGATCCATCAAATTACGCCCAACCTGATCGCTGGAATTTGCCAGACCGGTCGGGAAGGCTTCCGATTTCGAGTTCAGCAAAATACTGGACGTCGGAATGGTCGAAGCATTCAAGAACACAATCTTGCTGGTATAAGTGGTCTTTGCTTTGGTGACGCGGTCGACGACCCGCACACCACTAATCTTTTTCGTCACCGGATCATAATCGAGAGAATCAACAATAGAATCCGTCTTGATCGTCAAATTCCCCGTGAGCCGCGCTGCCGGTAATGTGGCAGAATTAGAAGAGAAATAGGCCCCGAAAGAACAGCCATGAAAACATCGGTCCCGCACTTGGCACGACCCACGGCCCAACGCATTATGCGCCTCGGTCGCTTGGCGTAAATTGGCCACACGTCCGGGAATAACATTGCGTCCGGGAAAAGCTTTCTCGACCCGTTCCTTCACAAGGTCCTCGGCGCAAGTCAAATCATAAGGCGGCAGGAAATTACCGTCCGGCAATTGCGGCAAACCTTCCGTCGTGCCTGAAATACCGGCAAAGGTTTCGACATAATCATACCACGATTTTAAATCTTCATATCCGATCGGCCACTCAACCCCGTGCCCGTCTTTCTTGTTGGCCCCGAAGTCCAGTTGTGACCAGCGGTAAGACTGGCGCGCCCACATCAGCGAACGCCCACCCAGATGAAACCCCCGATACCATTGATAGGGCCGACCTTCGGGCGTCTCGTAAGGGTGCTCGTCATCTTTCACCCAGAGATTTTTATTTTGCTCGTTAAACGCATACACATTCTTTTGAACAAAGTAATGTTTCGCCACTTCTTCAGGGTTCACATCCCCGTAGTTTTTTTCTTCCCACGGAGCCGTATTGTCCGAATAATCCTCGGCCGGATCGATATCATAGCCCCGCTCCAGCATAAGCACTTTCAAACCTCGCTCACACAATTCCTTGGCGACCCAGCCACCACTCATACCCGAGCCAACAACAATGGCATCAAAATCACTCATACTTTTCCCCAATTCTGGATTAGACGCTCACGCCTAAATTATAATGTGTGGCCTCTTTTAAGGAGTCCCAATTTATGTGGCCCCCAATTAGGTGGCCCATGTCTAGGTGGCCCATGTCCGGCCAATTTCGGAAAACGGCACGCAGGCCCTCCAGTCCCCCGGCACCGGGTCATAGCGCAATTCTTCGGTCGCCCCCGGCTCTGAATAATAATAGGCCGTCGCAAGCGCTTTTTTGATGGTACGGTACGCCTTGGGTGCCGTGCTGTTTTCCGCATAGGCGGCCCTGTCCAGTTTTTTAACTGCATTGGTCTGGTTTGCCTGGGACGCTTTCAAGAAATTCCCGCCAACACGTGTGTCCAGAACCGTGTGTATCTCGTCCAGCCCGTTCAGCCATTTCGCGCGCTCATCATCAGGAAGCATATCGCTGAGTACCAGCTCCACTTTCTGAGCCGCCCCCGCTATCACCGCGCCGGGCGTATCCGTTTGCGGAATAAGAATATCCGAAAGCTGCGTCAAAAACACCCGGTGCGCATCGGTAAATTCACCACCACTACTGGCAATAATCTTCTGGGGGCTTTCACTCGCACTCCCACATCCCGCAAGTGAAGTGGCAAGCGTTCCCGTACCACAAACAACCATAAGGCCTTGTAACATTAATCGACGATCCACGAAGTTCCCTTTCTTCAATAATTCTGTGCCCAAAAATCCGTTGATCCCGGTGTCGGCACATATTCCCCACGGCCACGTTTGAAACGCGCTTATTTTATGCCGTATAGCTAAGAATGTTAACGCTAATATAATTTGGCACACAATTCAAGTTTTCTAGGAAAATGATCTCGTTTTTATCCTAAACCGCATATTTACCTGCTCGACATTGCGCATATTGGCTCAAAATTGAAGAGGCCGCATACGGGATGTAAGCTTGCATTGCTCCAAAATATACGATTAGTATAAACCCTATTATTCAGGGATATTCATAATGGACGATCTTACTTTCTTGCTAACCACCGGTGTGGGGGTCGCTGCTGCCGTGGCGCTCTACGTTTATCTGGCCGGGTTTGGAAAAAGCGTACAGTTCGCCAATGCGCAAGAAGCTAAAACCATATTACAAAAAGCCCATAAGAGCGCTGCGCTCACTGATATTATTCTCTCTTCGGACAACCGGGTGGCCCTTGCACATTTTCAAGATGGCAGCGCTCAACTCTTACACACAATGGGCCATAAATGGTCAACGCAAGCGCTCAACACAAACAGTGTCAAACGCGTTAAAACCACATCCAAAGGCGGTCTGCATTTGAACTTCCGTGATTATGCGGCACCGAGTGTCAACATCTCTCTTGAAACCGAGAGCGCCCGCAAGACATGGCTAAAGGCGCTCACCCCCCATATGCACGCAACCCAAGTGCACGCAATTCAGGACGCCTAAGATGGACATTCTTTTTTCAACACTTGATCCGGCCCTGCTGTCCGATCCATCCACCTATGCTGGCCCGGTTTATGCATTGTTTATCTTTCTGGAAATCACCTTAATCCTGATCTTGAAGCGCGGCGGCGATTATGAACCCCGCGATGCATCTACAAGCATATTAATGGGAACCGGTAGTGTTCTATTCGGATTTCTACTTGGCGGCCTCGGTTATGCGCTACTCTTCAAAGTCTATACAGTACGGGTCATGGACATTCCCACCACCCCGCTCATGTTAGCTGTTTTGTTTGTTGTGTACGATTTTATCTATTACTGGAACCATCGCTGGAGCCATCGCATCCGCTGGTTCTGGGCCAACCATGTGGTGCACCATTCCAGTCAGCATTACAATCTATCCACCGCCCTGCGCCAACCCTGGTTCAGCTCGCTTTCGGGCATGGTTTTGGTCTACACCCCATTTGCATTCTTTGGTGTCCATCCGGGCGCATTGGCCTTCGTCGGCTCTCTCAACCTTTTATATCAGTTTTTCATTCACACAGAATCCATCGGGAAATTTCCCCGCTGGATAGAGGCCTTCATGAATACGCCTTCCCATCATCGGGTACACCACTCTACCAAGCCTGAACATCTTGATATGAATTATGCAGGCGTATTTATTGTCTGGGACCGGATGATGGGCACATTTATCCGTGAAGAAGACGGGGAAACCATGCACTACGGCATCGTCCACAACCTTGGCACATTCAATCCTTTGCGGATTTCCAGCCATGAATTTGTCGGCATTTTCAAAGATGTAGTCCAACGCGGTCTCACCTTACGCCAAAGGCTCGCCTATATCTTTGCAGTGCCCGGTTGGACACATGACGGATCCCGCCAAACCTCAGATGATCTCAAACGCGAATCTACCGCCGAGCATGAAGCCGCGCACGCACAAGAAAGTGTAGAAGCCTAGGCTTACCCTTAATGTGTGCTAGCCCGCTTCACGCCTTCACGGTAATGCTTTGCTGAATCGAGATAGAACCCGATGCTCAGCACATTAAACCCGAGCATGACCAGAAGTGCGCGCTGGATTGAAAATACCCCATAGGCAGGCGCAAAATAGTCTGACAACATGCCAACAACCACCGGCCCAAGCCCGATTCCCAACAATGTCAGGCACAACAACATGACGGCGGACGCCATCGCCCGCATCCGCAACGGTGCCAACTCCTGCATCGCCGTATAGGAAAGGGACGCATACAAAAGGCCGAAAACACCCGGAACCGCATAGGCCAGATAGGCGGTTTGTTTATCTGGCGCATGTAAGAACCAGACAATAAATGGCAGCGCCAATACACCCGTGACCACAATCATCCACGGACGCCAGCGTAAATCCCGCTCAGAAAGCTTGTCACACAAAGCCCCGAAAACAATCGCGCCCACACCCCCAAGCCCGCCAATCAACAAGCCAAGCGCAATGCCAAGCTCGCTGAGAGGCACCTCGTGCACTCGGATAAAATAAAGCGGCATGCCGACCAAAAATGCATTGGCAGAGATGCAGACAAAGACCCCCGCCAGCAACAGGCTGACCATGGCCCGCTGGGAAGCAAAAAAGGCAATCGTCTCGCGAAAACTTGGTGCAATATCGGGGGTCATATTGGAAACCGGGTCAACAGACACATCCGCCGCCCCGCGTTTGGGTTCTTTCACAGTTAACATCAAAATGACCGCCATAAACAGACCCGGCACACCGGCAACAAAAAACGCGGCCCGCCATCCATATTTAGCCGCAATCGCACCGCCAAGAATAAACCCGATCAAAATCCCCAGACTAATCCCCGTCGTATAAATACCCAGCGCGAGTGCCCGTCTTTTGGCAGGGAAAATATCGGCGATCATAGCGGTCGCGGGGGGTGTCCCGCCGGCCTCGCCAATCCCGACCCCCATACGTGCCAATGCCAATTGCCAGAAATTACCGGCAAATCCCGAAAGCGCCGTCATGCCCGACCAAATCGTCAGCGACAACGCGATAATATTGCGACGATTGCCCCGATCCGCCCACACGGCAAAGGGGATACCAAGAATGGCATAAAACACCGCAAACATAATGCCGGTCAGCAGACCCAGTTGAGTGTCGCTCAACCCGAACTCCAGTTTGATCGGCTGTTGCAAGATCACCATAATCTGGCGATCAATATGATTGAGCGCATACACAAGGGTTAGCACCGTCAAAATATACCACCGGTTCGAGCTTCGTAAATTCATAACTTATGTCTCGCTTAAAAACCGCAGAATGTCCGTCGCCATTTGCACCGGTATTTCCTCATGCGGTACATGACCAATATTTTCGTACACAATAAGTTGTGCCGTCGGCATCGCCGACACAAATTTCTCTCCGTGCGCGACAGGCACCATCGCGTCCTTGTCCCCCCACAGAAGAAGCGTGGGAGCCTGCACGTCCGCCAAATCCGCTGTTGGTTCCGGCAAGGTAAAACTGGCAGCCCGTAACAACATAGCCTCGCCGTTTCCTTCGCGGGTCATCATGTGCTGGATTTGTATAATCCGCGCTTCCGACAGTTTGGAGGGATCACTATACAAAGCCTTGTTGGCCGCAGAGACCGCCACCATCGGAGCTTGGGTGAAATAATATTTAGCCATGTCCGGCACGGGTGCTGGCACCTCTGTAACCCCGTTAATAGAATATCCGCCCGGTGCAATCAGCACCAGTTTATCCACCCGTTCGGGATGGGTTTGCGCCAAACGCCACGCCACCAGACCGCCCAGAGAGCTCCCGACAAGTGTCGCGTTTTTAATATCCAGCGCGTCTAAAAACTGCTCCACAAACACAACTGTGTCTGCATTGCTATAGCGCGCCCGCGCATCCGGCCCAGTCAAGCCATGCCCCGGCAAATCCATACGCACCACACGGTAAGTATCCGTAAGCCCGGCACTGAGCCCGTCCCATCCCTCCAGAGAATGGGAAAATCCGTGGATCAGAACCAGCACGGGCGCGTCCGCTTTCCCTTCATCGCGGTAGCGCACATGCAGGCCATCCATCTCCAAAACACGGTCTGCAGATGTGAAATAAGGATCATCAATTTTAACCGCTTCATGTGTCGCATCCGGTACGGGCACTGGCGTCTCGACATTTTGTGAACAGGCCGTACCCAACATTGCCAATCCCAAAACCATGAAATGTCGCATTGAATGCCTCACAACAAGCCCTCCAAGAAATCATCTAAGGCTGTGACAGCCACCGGCTCGTCCAACATGGGCGCATGGCCAACACGGGGAATATCAACGGCCTTCAAATTCGGGTGACACGCCTGCATCTCTTCAACGGTTTTACGCGCAAGAATATCCGATGTAGCCCCGCGCACTACCAACATGGGTGTCCCCACCAAAAACTTGAATGCAGGCCAGAGATCGGGCGGCACAATGGACGGCGCATCCGATTTCGCACCCGCACTAATCGCTTTATCATAAGCAAAGTGTACGCGCCCATCTGATCTCTCCTCGCAGACACGCCGCGCAAAATCAGCCCAGTCCGCATCCGTATAATCTGGAAAAACGTCCTGCCCTTGCCCCTTGATCGACGCCTCCGCCTCGGCCCAATTTGCGAACGGCCCGACCTTGCCCACATAAGACTGGATACGCGCAATACCGACCGGATCAACGACCGGCCCGATATCATTAAGAACCACACCTTTGAAAACATCGGGCTGCGTCGCGGCCATGATCATCGCCATCAACCCGCCCATAGACGTCCCGATCGCAACAATATTGCCAAGCTCCAAATGATCGATTAGGCGAAACATATCTCGGCAATACACATCCGGTTGATAGTTTTGCGAGTTGGGATCATAGGCCGAACGCCCCCGTCCGCGTTGATCCACACTCACAACCCTATATTTATCCCGGTAACGCTCCGCTATCTTTGCAAAATCGGCCGCGTTACGGGTCAGACCATGCATACACAACAATGTCTGAGCGGAAGACACGGAGCCGCTGTCGCGTGCATACAGACGCAACCCATCTTCGCTTTGATAATACACATCCTCGTATGGATCAGTCATACACAACATCCTTATAAATATCGCGCAATTGGTGCTTGAGAATTTTACCATTGGCATTTCTGGGAATAACATCCGTGATTTCCAGACCGGACAACCGTTGCTGTTTCCCCAGCCGCGCATTACACCATTCACGCAAAGTTTGTGCCGAGACGCCAGAACCAGAGCTATTTTTCATCACAACGACCCCCATCGGCGTCTCGCCCCATTTCTTGCTTTTGACGCCAATCACCGCCACATCCTCAATGTCGGGATGAGTGATCAAAACCGCCTCTATGTCTTGCGGGTAAATATTTTGGCCGCCAGACAGCACCATATCTTTCTTGCGATCCACAATATACAAATAGCCTTGCGCGTCCAGATAGCCGATATCCCCCGTGCGCAACCATTGCCGCCCGAGCCCGTCCTCATAAATGCTTTCGCGTGTAGCCTCATCCCTGTTCAAATATCTCGGCATGACAATACGCCCACGCGACACAATTTCGCCAGCCTTTCCATTTGGGCAGTCCTGATCATTTTCATCCAAAATTTTCAAATCCGTGCCGATCAAAGGCAAACCAACCGACGACATCCGCCCCAGAGAATCCTCGGGATCAAGCGTGGTAATCACCCCTTCTGTCAAACCGTACAGTTCGGTAATCCCGCACGGGAACCGCGCAAACATCGCCGTACGCGTATGTTCATGCAAAGGCGAACCCGCACTCATCATCCCGATCATAGACGACACATCATAATTCGCATGCTCCGGCACATCGATAAGATGTTGATACATGACGGGCACCATCGCCAGATGCGTCACCTGCAGACGTTCCAGTTCCGGCCAAAGTTTTTGGGCATCAAATTTCCCGTTCAGGATCAAAGTGCCGCCTGCCATCAGGCTACACAACATCCCGACCCAGCTAATATTGGAATACAAACCAATGGTTGCCATGAACCGCGACGCCCCGTGATAGCGCAGCGCAATCGATAGATCATAGGCCCAGTCCCGACGGCCCTGATGGGTGTGTACAATCCCTTTAGGCTGACCGGTTGTGCCCGAGGAATAGATAATATTGAGCATATCATCATTGTCTATTTTGATATCAGGTTCATCGGCATCTTGCGCGTCACGCCAGCTCTCATAATGACGCCACCCATCTCTTGGGGCATCTCTTAGTCCTTGCGCACAAATCCGGTTTTCATAACATGTCGCAGGCAAAGACGCCGCCATCACATCTATGCGCTGCGCTTGATCGGCGCTCGCAATGATCGCCTGCGCCCCACTATCAATGATCATATTCAGGATCGCTTCGTCGCTCACCGACGTGTTAAGCGGCGCAGACACCAGCCCGGCTTTCATAATCCCGAACAAGCATTCCACCATGGCCACCCCATTGCCCATCAGCAAAATCACCCGTGTCCCTTTGGCCAGCTTCATGTCTAAAAGCCCGTTGGCCACCCGGTTCAGATTGGCGTTAAAATCACCCCAGTTCCAGCTCTGCCCATCCGCGATTAGGGCAGGTCGATGCGCCCGCCATTTTCCGTGAAGGGCAAAAATTTCCGGCAGGAACGGGCTTTCGGATTTAATCATATTCCCGCCCCATATCTCTGCCCCAAATCTCTTTTTATAGCTTTGCCGAATTGACCTCTCCCCCAGATTGCCCCATAAAGTAGAGAACAACATTCCCACAATGGACGTCCATTTTGAATATCAGCCCAAACATTTCTACAACCCCAAAAGACGGCACGAAAACGCCGAGAAAAACCCGGATACTGGATGCGGCCGAAGAACTGTTTTCCAAACGCGGATTTCACGGGGTCACCTTGCGCCAGATCGCCAGCATGGCGGGTGTAGACGTTGCCTTGGCCAGTTATCATTTCGGACGCAAGCGCGCCCTGTTTGACGCGGTCTTGTTGCGCCGGGCGGAAATTGTAAATACGGTTCGCAATGAAGCCCTTGATAAATGCCTCGATAACGCCGGAAAAAACGGGCCGAGTATCGAAGATATTATTGCCGCCTATCTCCGCCCCCTTGGCGACATTCAAGCCTCTGGCGATAGTGGCTGGCAAAACTATCTGGCTCTGATTGCCTGGGTCAACAACTCCCCCGAATGGGGCGACGAATTGATGACCCAATATTTCAACCCGCTTGTATTGCGCTTTATCGACGCCCTGAAACAGGCTCTGCCGGACGCGGATGAACAGGCGATTTACTGGGGATATCATTATCTCTCCGGGGCATTGACGCTGACCTTTGCCGAAACAGGCCGTATTGACCAATTGTCCGGCGGCAAAGCCAAGGCGTCCAACATTAAGGCCGCTTATGCACACATGATCCCGTTCATGGCCGCTGGCATTCGCGGGATCTGTGCATCTAAACTCTAATATTCGAAACCTTAGTATTTGAAACCCCTAGTACTTGAAACCAAGGCTTGCGGTGAACGTACGCGGCGCGCGGTAGAACGCAGAATACGCACCATCAGCACCCAGCTGTAAATTATAACCCGCAATACGGGCGCGTTCGTCTGTCAGATTGCGGCCATAAAGCCCCAAATCCCAACGTCCATTTTCACTTGTCCACGTCACACCCAGATCAACAACCGTATAAGCCCCCGGATCAAGCGCCGGGCCAGCTTGTGCAAACCCTGCCCGTGTGTTGGCTCCAAAACCCTGAAGCGGTACATTGGACAAATAATACTTGTCCCGATACGACATCGAACCTGTGAACAGTAAGCCGCCATGATTACCCAAATCATGGTCATAGGCAAACCCGAGACGCGCTGTTAATTCCGGCGTATTTTGCGTAACAAAATTACCAGCAATATTGGCGCCACCTGACAGGATTTCCTTGATGTCCGTATCAATATACCCACCCATAGCCATCAGGGTGAAATCATCGCTTAACCGGATAGAACTTTCAAACTCGATCCCTTTGTATTTTGATTTACCCGCATTGAACACGGACGAAATAAACGTATCATTGACACCATCATTATCGGTATCAACACCTTGCTGAACCGTGATCTGCTGGTCTGTATAATCTGCCACAAAACCGGCAAGGCTATAGCTCACCCGATTGTCGAACAAAAACCCTTTGACCCCGATCTCGTAACTGTCCACCGTTTCGGCTCCGAAGCCTTCTCTGGAAAGTCCAAACGGATCAAGATCGGCACGGGCCCGCGGATCAAACCCGCCCGCTTTTATACCTTGCGCAAAGGAAGCATAGACATTGGTGTTTTCGCTCACTTCATATTGTACGGCAATGCGCGGCGTAAACTTCGTCGCTTTTCTCTCCAAACCCGAATACCCCGTTTGGGTGACGAAGAAAATTGAACTTGTATTGGTGGAATTAAAAGACCCCGATCCCTGGCCCAGCCAAACTTCGCGGGTCACATCCGCTTTTGTTTTATCTTCTGTATAGCGACCACCCAATGAAATGCTGAGCGCGTCCGTTACATCGTAAGTAAAGTCGAGATAGGCAGACAGGTTTTTCTTTTGCTGATTACCGGCCTGATAAATCGTCAAGCCGAGAGCACTTAAGATAACATCAAAATCACCACCTGCAGAACCATCGAAATAATACAGACCTGCCACACCGGAAATCCGGTCATTTGTATACAAAAGTTGAAACTCCTGACTGAACTGGTCATCTTGATAATGGGCCGGCACATCCAAGTCGGCTTGCGGCAAAGTATCAAAATCAATCGGTGTCGTCGTCGAACCTTCACGGTAAGCCGTGATCGACTTCAGGGTAATTTTATCGCTGGCATCATAACTGGCTGTGAAGGAAATCCCTTTGGTTTCCACCTCATTATCATCACCAACACCCGCGCGCGTATCATATTCATTTTCCGTCACCTGAAAAACGCCATCAGCGCTCGGCAATAAACGATGGCCATGTTTTGCATTGGAATCGTCTTGCGTAATATCTGCAGCCAAACGGAAATTAAGCGCATCTGTCGGCGCCCATTCTGCGCTGACCCGAGCTGCAAAAACATCCTTGTTATAATGGTCCGCACCCGTGTTTAGGTTTGTCCCGAACCCGTCGCGGCTATAACTGGCAACCGCCCCGCCAATGGCAAAGGTGTCGGATAGAGGCAATGAACCCGTAACAATCTCGTCTAACTGGCCATAAGAGCCAAGATTAATCCGGGCTTTCAATTCCGGCTCGCTCATATTCAGGGACTTGGTCACATATTTAATCGCCCCCCCAATTGTGTTACGTCCGTAAAGTGTCCCTTGCGGCCCGCGTAAAACTTCGACCCGTTCTACATCGAAAATATCCAGCACAGCCCCTTGCGGACGCGCAACATAAACATCGTCAATATAAATCCCAACACCCGGCTCGAAACCCCAAACAGGGTCTTGTTGGCCAATGCCGCGAATAAAGGAGATTATGGTCGAGCTGGACCCACGCGCCACTTCGATCGTGGTATTGGGGGCAAGCTTTGAAATGTCTGTAATATCGACCGCGCCAATGCTTTCCAGAAAATCGCCAGAAACCGCCGTTACGGCAATCGGCACTTCATGCAAGCTTTGTGCACGGCGCTGGGCCGTCACAATAATTTCGTCTCTTTGCTGGGCAAAACCGGTTTGCGGCAATGCTGTCGCCGCCAATAATAAAGCGAGGGCCGAAGTCGTGGTTTTATAGTGTGATGCAGTCCGCATGATATTCCCCTTTAAGAGCGCGATTTTCATCTTCGTGGACAAAAATTCAACATTTGTTTAATTTCAACAATTGTTGAGTATATGTGTTGGAGCTATTTGTCAACGCGTTTGCAGAACCCGCGTTTTACGCACACTTAAGCCGCCATCAAGAGGCCCTATAAAAGAAGAATACTGGCTAAATTGCGTGCGAAAGAATTAGCGCGAAACAGGAATCTCGCCGCCCGTGGCCACAAAGGCCGCAATCTGGGCATCAAGTCGGGCCCGTTCCGTAGAAATACGACTTGCATTGGCAGCATTGACCCGACGTTGAATGGTTAAAACATCCAGCAAGATGCTTTCCCCCAAATCATATTTGATCTGCTCGAGCCGCAGGGCTTCATCCGCCGCCGTGGAGGCTTCGCGAAGCGCCACCAGCGAGCGTTGCAAAGAAGAATCTTGATCATAAGCGCTTTCAATCTCGCGCATGGCTTGTCGCAAAGCTTTGCCGTAGCGGTTCAAACTTTCCTCAAACGCCAGCTTCGCACCGTCGCGTAAAGCTTTGTTCTGGCCACCATCAAATAGGGTGCCAACAAGGCTTGCCCCCAGCGCCGCAATATAATGGGCCGGATCAAACAGATCGCCCAAATCCGCCCCATTGCCGCCAATCGACCCGCTTAGACCAAGGCTTGGCCAATCGTTCGCAACCACCCCTTCATAGCTGGCGAAGCTTGCCAGTATGCGGGCCTGCAAAGCCTGAAGATCGGGGCGCGTATCCAAAACCGCGCCGGGAACTCCGCGCACAGGCAATGTCAGCGGCGCAGGCAAATGATCAGCAACCTCTAGATCATCCGCGCCAAATCCACCCAGTAAAATTGACAAAGCCCGACCGGCCTCCCGCCGCGCAAATTCCTGATTGCGCAGAGAAGACACGGAAGATTGATAGGCTAAATCTGACAAAGCCAAATCATCGCCGCCAATATCCCCCGCCCGAAACCGGGCATTGGAAATTCGGTTGGTTTCTTCTAAAAATGTCAAATTGGTCGTGGCCAAATCAAGCAATAAATCGGCTTCAATCACGCGAATATAAGCCCGCACAACCGAGGCCAGCACCGCTTGGCGCACATCACGCGCACTGGCTTTCTGGGCTTCCAAACTGGCTTGGCTCTGGCGGACACCTGCTTTCAAGCCGCCAAAAATATCAGGGTTCCACCGCGCACTGATCCCCGACCCATAACTGTCTGAAAACACATCAAGATCATCAAGGGGTGCCGACCCGTTCACTTGCACATTCCCTGTAATTTGCGGCAACAGTCCGCCTCTTGAGCGCGCTAGAAGCGCTTCCGATTGCGCCACACGCAATCGGGCCTGATCAATGTCAAAATTTTCCTGCTCTGCCGTGTGAATATAACGGCTCAGGACAGGATCAACAAACAATCCGGCCCAGCCCTGCGCCCGTGCCACATCTTCGCCAACCCCCTCGACCTGCCATACAACTGGCACAGCGGAGCGGGCATCGCTGATCTGCAAGTTTAAAGCGGCCTTATCCATATGTGCACAGCCGCTTACGACCAGCACCGTTAAACTCAATAAACTATATTTTTTCATGTGACTCATGTCCCATCACTCGTGTCCCATTATTCATGCCTAAGCGCTTCAATCGGGTTTAGCCCCGCCGCGCGTCGTGCCGGCAAAAATCCGAACACCACACCAATGACCAATGCCGACCCAAAGGCAAACATCGCAATATCCAAACTAAACACCATAGTGATATCGTCCATGCTCAGCGAGAACCGCGACATGGCATAGCCCAGTCCCAAGCCAGCCAGCCCACCAAATATGGACAGCAAAAGCGCTTCAGTTAAAAATTGCCAGAGAATGTCGCTCTGACGCGCCCCCAACGCCATACGCAAACCGATCTCGCGGGTGCGTTCCGTCACAGACACCAGCATGATATTCATCACCCCGACCCCGCCAACCAGCAACGACACGGCCCCCATTGCCGCCAGCAACAGGCTAAGCGTGCGCTTACTTTTGGCCGCCGCCTGTCGATTGGCCGAAAAGTTGAAAATCCGGTAATCGGGCGCCTCGCCGGGTTTCAAGCCGCGCGACAACCGCAATATATCCCCGACCTCCCGCTCGATCCGCGTCATATCATCTTGATTTTCGGCAACGATTTCCAATCCGCTAATATGATCGCGGACGAGATAATTACCGCCAATAATACGGTTGCGCGCCGTTGTGCGCGGCACGAGCATAATATTGTCCCGATCCCGATTTGAAAATCCTTCCGAATTGATCTCGCCAAGCACCCCTTTGACCGTAAACGGGATATTGTTAAGCTTAATGCGCGTCCCGACCGGATCCTGGCCTCGAAACAGGGTGCGTACAACCGTTTGTCCGATGACCACCACTGGTTCCCGCCGCTCTATATCAGACGCCGTAATCGGCTCTCCCGCCACCAAAACAAGATCATTTGCCCGCATATAATCCAGATCAATCCCTTGCATCTGGGCTGACCAATCACTTTTCTCATTGACCACAGGCACTTCTTTGCTCAGCGAGCCGGTCGCGGCAAACACACCGGGGATCAAACGAATATCTTCCAAATCCCGTTCTGAAAACGGCCGCCACGGACGCCGCTTACTGGCCCGGCCCCGCCGACTCCAGTCGGGATAAACCGACATGGAGCGCGCATCAATCCCGTTCATACGTTCGAGGATTTCGCGGCGCGAACCTTCACCAATCGCCAACATGCTGTAGACCGCCGCTACGCCGATAATAATCCCCAGAGATGTCAGCAATGTCCGCAAAGGGTGCTCGATCAAAGACACCGTCGCCAGTTTTAAAGTCGTCCATCCCGGAAATGCCATACTATCCTCCGCCTATCTTTGTCTTGCCCGTTGCGTTTCTGTTGTGTTCATCTTGTCCGATAAAATCTTGCCGTCCAGAAAGGTAATGACCCGCCCCGCATAGGCCGCCACATCACGATCATGGGTAATCAAAAGAATGGTCAATCCCTGCCCGTTCAACTCCTGTAACAACCGCATAACGTCCGCAGACGTCACCGAATCCAGCGCCCCTGTCGGCTCGTCCGCCAATAACAAACGCGGCGCACCAACCAGAGCGCGCGCAATCGCCACCCTTTGTTGCTGGCCCCCAGATAGCTCCGTCGGCCGATGTCCGGTACGATCCCCTAAACCCACCCGCGCCAGACTTGCCTCGGCCATTTTCGTTTCGCCGTCCGGTCTGGGGCGACGATAATGCAAGGGCAGTTTCACATTCTGCAAAGCGGTTTTCTTGGGCAGAAGCTGGAATTGTTGAAACACGAACCCGACAGTCTCGTTACGAAACTGGGCCAGTTGCCGACTATTCAGTGTAGACAGTGCCACACCATCCACATACACCTCGCCCGAACTGGGCTGATCCAGCCCGCCCAGCATATTCATCAAGGTCGATTTCCCCGAACCAGAAGCCCCGACAATCGCAACAAATTCCCCCGCATGAATGGTAAAACTTACATCGTCCAGCGCACGAATTTCGCTCTGGCCCTGATGATAAACCTTGGTCAGATTTTCGCAGCAAATAAGGGTCTCACTATCCGCCATTATGAGCGTTGCCGTTTCGGCTTACCTTTTCTTGGGCCGCCCAGAACGGGCCCGGCCGTGATTTCGCTCACCACTTTATCGCCTTCGCTCAACCCTGAAACAATCTCGACAAAGGCCCCGTCAGACAGGCCGAGCTTAACCGGTTTGGCAATCATTTTGCCGTCTCCGGTCTGCACCCATAAAGACACAGAGCGCACAGAATTTTCTTGCGCTAGCAGTTCTTTGTATTTTTGATATTCCGGCGGTGACATCACGCCGGCAAGCACCAGTTTTGTCACCTCTTCCAGCCGTTGTAACATCGGCGTTCTCATAAACGATTTTGTCGGGTCATTAATCACGTCACGCATAGGCGCACTGGTCTCGTCAAGCTGGGTGCGAATGCGGTCAATACGGTCTTTGGGCAAACCAATGCGCTCCAGACGCGCATAGACCGGATCGTTCAACAATACCGGCTTTGTGTCCCCCTGCAGGCTGTCACCCTGCCATTGCGCGATTTGCGCCGGAGACGGGCGAAACCGTTCTGCAGACGCCGGTATGCGTAAAACACCGGTTTTCAAATCCGTGGTAATTTGCAGATTGGCCGTCATGCCCGGCAATAAAATCCCGCTAGCATTTTCAGCCTGCACAATCGCGACATATGTCACAATACTGCTTTGTACCTTGGAGTTCAAACGTAATTGTTTGACCACGCCGACCATATTTGTGTTCGGATACGCATCGACCGTAAACCCGACCTTGTCACCCTCCGTCAATCCTGCCACATCACTTTCCACAATAGAGGCTTCTACGAGAATCTGGGACAGATCGGCCGCAATTTCAAATAATTCAGGCGACGAGAAACTGGCTTGCACCGTCTGGCCGGGGTCGATTTTACGTTCGATGACAATCCCGTCAATCGGACTGCGAATAGTGGTACGGGACAAATCGATACGGGCGGTTTTCAAGGAAGCGGTCGTCTGTTTCATACTGGCTTTAGCCGCGTCAAGTTGCGCCATTGCCAAGGCCAGATCAGCCACATTCACGCCGACAGAGCGCTGGGCTTCTTCGAGCTGGGCTTTGGAGGCCGCGTTCTCGTCAAACAGACCTTGTCGTCGCGTCAATATGGCCCGCGATTGCCCCAGATTAACCTCGGTGCGTTGAATGCCGGCCTGTCGGACCCGCACCGTCGCCTCGGCGCTTTCCAGGGACGCTTCCAACTGACGCACCCGGTTTTGAAAGGTTTGCGGATCGATTTCGGCTAAAATATCGCCCGCCTGAACCACCGAGTTGAAATCAACATTGACCGCGGTCACCCGCCCCGAAACTTCGGAACCCACCAAGACGGTTATTTCCGGCTGCACCGTGCCGGACGCATTAATAATCCGTGCCACTTCACCCCGGGCGACAGGCACCGTGCGCAGCGCTTCTGCTGTGTTCTGATCCGGTTTCGTCTCGCCTGCACACGCGGCAAGGAAAAACCCTAATGTCAATAAGACAAGCGTACGTACAATTTTCAAATTGTCCCCCTCAATTCATGAAATCTACACCTTCATTGGCCCCAACACAGATTTCATTGCATCCTTATACAGGAAAGCCCCCGTGCAGATACAGTCCAGATATTAAATGTTGGTCATTTAACGCCCGAACCGGCACCATTTCTTGCTATTCGCATACTGGCTATTGCCACTTTTGCCATCATAATATCCGCCGGCCCACGGCGGCACATTACCCATGCCGCGCTGTGGTATACAATTTTGTGGCCGGCGAGATGTATTCGTTTGATAGGCATCATCATCATGGGCAGCCCCCGCACTTTTCCCAGACTGATAACACGCACATTGTGCCTGAGCACGCGCGCGTTCACGGGCCTCTCTTTGTTCTTGTTGACGACGCGCCAATGCCGCGCGGCGTTCAGCCTCTAGCTTGCGTTGATCTTCGGCACGCAGAAGCGCCTGATCTCGACGCTGTTTCTCAAGCTGGTCGGCATAACTATCTCCCGGCGCCGGACCACGACCCTGTGAACCTGCATATTTTTGGCGACAGCCGATTTCAACAGAATTCGGATCAAGGTTCGGGAACGGCCCACCTCTTGATTGAGACCGGCATGAGTTCATAAATTTAGAAAATCCATCCGATTGCTGCGTGAAAGTACTGAGAGCATCTTGGGCATTTTGTTGGCGCTGCTCCGTCTCAAACGCGTCTTGACGCTTGGTTTCCTGGATTTGTGTCGCAACCTGATTGAGGCCATCCGCCAAAATTGCCATGCCCTCCCGGAATTTACGGGCTTTTTCTTCCTTGATACGCCGCTGCTCAGCACGATATGCTTCAGCGGATGCATATTGTTGCCGGGCCAAAGCGTCTGCGCGCTCTGCGTCACGTTTGCTTTGCTCCGCCAGTTCGTCACGCGCCGCCCATTGCTCATCCTCGCTGAGCGCAGAACCAACAAAGCTGTCTATATCATTTGTATCCCCCCAATCATCCCCGTCGTCTTCCCCGACAGGTTGTTCAAGGACAGGCGGTTCTATGACGGGCGCAACAGTGGAGGGAGCATCGGGATAAATTTCATAGCCCAAATATTCCGACAGAGTATCTTGACCTTCCGCGTCCAGAATTCCGTTCTTTTTCTCGTTAATCATCGGAACAATTATATTCATGTCGTCCATGAATGCAGGGTCTCTTATATCGGCCCCGCTCAATTCCATATCAAAAGCATTGCCCAACATATTCGCCAGAGCTTCCTGACCATCTGGGCCAAGGTCTCCACGGTTTTGCGTTGCAACCATCAAAGAAATTAAATCCATATTGTCGATAGTGTTTTGTGTATCTGGGGTTTCAATGAGTTGCACTGGCTCATCATCAACAACGGGTTCCTCCTCGTCAGCAACATCTTGAACCTCTGCCTTGGCGGCTATGGCGGCATTTTCAGCTTCAGCCTTAGCCTCCTCTTCTGCTTTGGCTTTAGCCTCGGCCTCTGCTTTAGCCTCGGCATCGGCTTCCGCCTTGGCTTTGGCCTCTTCTTCCGCCGCTTTTTCCGCCTCAGCGTCTATACCCGCCTCTTTTAGAATAGCCGCAATCGTATTTTCCATGGCGCTAACAACCGCCGCGTCCAGCCGCCTCTGTTCTTTCGCGGCCTCGGCTTTTAAGATCGGTGCGATATAGGTGAGTGTAAACGCTTTCATATATTCGGGTTTTTTATCCGCCGTGTATTTATATAAAAAATGGTTGAACATTTTTCGCTCGCCTTGATTCTTACGCCCATTAATTTTGAAATCACTGGGAGGCTTCCCCAGAAGGACAATCCACTGTGACTCCACACCTTTTTCTCCGAAAAAATCCAACAAGGACTTGCTCTGTGTTAGCTTCCCGAATTGCAGATCATGAACCGCCATTTCATGATCTTCATCGGATGTAGACCAATACTGGAAAATTTTGTTTTCACGCGCAATCATAGCGTCATAAATTTTGGCAATTCGGGCACCAATATCCGGATCATTGCGCAAATACGTAATCATATAGCTCGGCACATATGTTGGGTATTTACCGTGACTATCATTGTACATATTCGTGCTACTGGTCATGCTTGGATATTCCTGCATAAAGTAACGAAAAGAATCCGTCTGATAGATCATGTTCCCCCAACGGGTAATCTGCTTTTGCATTTGGGCATGGGAGAACTTCATAACCTTGATATACTGGCCAAGCCCCGGCGCATACGCCGCAATCAGCAGACCAGTAGACAGCTCGCCCGCAACTTTATAATCGCCTGCACTGACCGCCTCTAAAACCTGTAAATAATCATATGCCGCCGAGGGCTTTAATGTCCCTTCACCGAAAACAGTGTCAAAACTGGATTGCAAAGAATCGTCCGCTACTTTTTTCCAATGCTTTTCCGCTTTGTCTTTATCCTTCTTTGCGGCCGCTTCTGCTTTCTTCTTTGCGACTTCCAACCGTCTGGCCTGTCCCGGGTTTTGACGGGCCCAACGGTCCATCATAGCTTGCAAATTCTGGCTGCTGCCTGCCTGTTGAGCCTGTGCAGGAGGCGTCGTGAACAACAGCCCCATTCCAAATAAAGTGGAAATACAAATCTTACGCAGATTAAATAACATGTTCATGATGCCCCCTTACTTCAACGCCAGTGTGAAATCCAAAAAGGCCACACGCTTCAAATTCTGGATTTGCAAAAACAGCGCGGCGCCCTCGTCCCGATATTTAGCTTTGACAAACACAATCCCCTGCACCGTCTCGCCCGGCGCAACAACGCCGTGGGCAAGCGCTTTATCGATAACATTATTACGAAGAGCCGCCCCACGCATATCATCTTTATTACCGCGCCCGCCCGGATCGATCGCGTCCACAACACCGTCCAGATCCACCCACGCAAACGCTTGCTGTGTACCCGCATGAACGATGGTGATTTGATTGATATAAATGCGAAACTGCGAATTATTGGTAATGGCCACATCATAGGGACGGAATTTTTTCGTGTCATTGCCGAGCAACCGCTGCATACCGTCTTTGTCGATAGGCTCTATACCGACATCAATACCGCGTTTCTCCGCATTTACGGCATAACTGGTAGCCTCGCGGTAGCCAAGCTGGACGTTGAGGGCGTCCAGATATTTATCCCCTTTGGCCATCGCAGGCGCAGAAATACCAACAAGCCCTGCCATCAATGCGGCGCAGATAAACTGTCTCATTTCCTCACCTCCAACCCAAGTTGGCGGATCGAGTATTTCATATCCTCAAACCCGTTTTGAACGGCCGCCACCGCGCTCGGGCCATAATCCTCGGCGGAAACGCGCTTGTCCGTATTCAACTGTCCATCTTCGCGTACAATCGGTTCCGCCCAAAGCACGGCCCCACTTTGCGCATCAATAAGTTGCCCAACAATGCCGAACCGGACATTGATTTTAAAATCAAGTCCCTTCTTGCGTTTCACCATTTTCTCGCGCAGTAAATTGAACGCCGTCAGATCAGCGATGAATATATAGTCCAGTTGGTTTTGCGCCGCGATCGC
This sequence comes from Robiginitomaculum sp., assembly GCA_002733605.1. GTDB lineage: Bacteria > Pseudomonadota > Alphaproteobacteria > Caulobacterales > Maricaulaceae > Robiginitomaculum_A. The sequence goes on along the minus strand of NVWK01000011.1, from coordinate 320,768 downwards.
TCTGATATCCTTACGGCTTAGTTTTTGGGCCGTAGGCTGTGTAAGTTTCTTAACCTGCTCAAACGCCCGCCCCGCTTTAATCTCCAGATACAAAGCGTCCGAGAGAGTTCTCAAAACCGGTTCGGAAAAATAGCCATCCTCCCCGCCGTAAAATGCCATTGTCCGTTTATCGCGCAAAGGCAACACCCCGACACGACCCGCATATTTAAACGTCGCTCTGGATACATTGGGCCGATAGGATAAATTGGGCCGCCGCTTCGCCTTTGGCGGCTTAACCTTCTTAACCTTCTTGGCCGCTGCAAAAGCGTCAGTAGGCGCAAACCCCGGCAGCGACGCTTGAAAATACATGCATGTGATGAAAACAAGGCACACAGCCTTTAGAAAATTGGTTTTACGCATTTATTTGCCCCCGATTGATACTCGCGATTCTTTATGTCTTTCTACTGGCTTAGTTGAAATCTCATGTCCTCACAAGACACATACGCAAACACATGGCGACAATAAGGTGATAAATTGACCATACCATGTCTGCTCAATCCAAAGTACAATGCGTAACCATTTCTTAACCCTAAACCCACGTCACAACGTTTTGAAATTGAAATCGCGCATAAAATAGTGTAAGTTAAAATTATGCAACAGGAGATAGAACACAAAAAAGGAGACTGAAAATGGCAATCTGGAAAAAACTACATTCAAATCCGCAAGCTGTGGAATTTGAAAACTCGAACATTCCCGCAGCGGATTATTTCGTAAATCTGGATCAACTCGCCTATATCAAGTCCACCCTCGATAATAAAGCCTCTCTGCATTTCACCAGTGGTGACATGATTTTTGTTGACCAGTCTGCGGATGAAATCCTTGAAGGACAAGCGATCACAAAGGTCAAAGACATTTAATCGCCTCGTAGATTTACACATCCAAAAACCACCCATATACATGGCAAAAACATGCCTGCACGACCGCTGTTCGTGTGGGCAAACGCTTTGAAATCCGCATGTGCATTAACTATAACCCGTTGATTTTACAACGTTAAGGATTGACTTTTCTAAAACTACATGTTATGGTTGCTCATCCCTAACATGGGATCGGCGGCTATATATGTTGCCCGACTGAGAATAAGAAACTGCAAAGGTTTAGCCATTTTCGGCCCATAGATTAGCCCGCTTGCTTAAGGCGTAAGGGCCGTCAACTAAAACTACATTTAGGCCCTCCGCCTTGATTTCAACATCGCGTCATATTCGTGGCGTGTATGTCAAAGAAAGGAGACTTAAATGTTGAAAATATTTTTACCTCTAGCCGTGCTGCTCATGGCAGCCCCCGCCCTCGCTGGCGAAGCCAAGGACAAAGATCCGTCCTCGGATATCTTTAGCGCCGTGGGCGTAAGGGATGCATCCGGAAAATCGGGTGTCGCCAAACCGAGCGGCTCGCTCATTGGCTTCATGGCCATAGAGCAAGATGCCAGCATCGCCAACATTGATGCAACCCGTTCGCGGCTTGACATTGATAGTGTCAGCGTTGTCAACTCAACCATTTCCGGCATGTTAGTCGAACAGGACGCGCACATTTACGGCGCGACTTTGGTTGATTCCAGTCTGGATGTTAACCGCCTCTCCATCTCCAACTCTACTGTTGGCATGGCGCTGGTGGATCAAGACGCCAGTCTGAGCAATGTTTACCTGCGGAGCTCATCTCTGTCGGCAAACCGGATTGACGTACGTTAATCATGAAAATGATCGCCACCAGACGCGCATTTGTTCTGGCGGCGATCGCTTGCTTAGTTCTCCCCCGCCCGGCCTTTGCACAAAGTCGGTCAATTACGATCGACGCCCGCAAAGGCATGACGGGGGAGATTTATAAAATGTATAAAGACGCCGTCTTAGGCACAGGCCATAAACGTACCGTTTCAAGAAAAATTATTATACATATCTCGGGGCGTTTGGGGTTTGATGCGGGCTATCTCATTGTGCCCCGCCATATTCGCAAGCTTAACACCCGCATCATTATCTATGTGCATCACGGCAATACGATCAGCGCGCGCATTAGCGTCAATCTGCTGACCCTTGACCGCCGCCAAATCTTTAGCATCAACCAGAGGCTAACCCTGCGCTAAGACCGCACAAATATGGCCCAAAAATATAGGCCAAAATATAGGCCCAAATAAGGAGAGGAACATGTCCACTATTATAACAACAAAACGCATACAACACACTTTAATGCTCGCACTCTGCACATCCCTATCCACCGGCTGTTCGATATTTTCCGCACTGACGCCCCACCTGGCACCCAAATGGCAAAATCCGAATGTAAGTTTGCCCAACCTCTACCGACCGAGCCACCCCGGTCCGAGCTTGTATCATGACCAAGCCGCCAACATGAAAACCAATGTCAACGCGGCCATACAACGCAAACTGCCCAAGAGCGCCGGTACACGGCTCGAGATTATCGTCAAGGACGGCGAAAACCTAATCGACGGGCAATCTCTTGCCCCTCTATTTGGCGCGCGCTACTTCCCTTCACCGCGCATCAAGGCCAGCCTGATCACCGCCAATACCGGCATTCGCATCCTGCGGCCCATAAACGGTCTTGGTTGCGAAGCTTCAAATCCGAAAGTGAGGCGCTATGTGCTTAGCGTGACCGTCTCGGATTATGACGACAAAACCCGTCTCGAGATTAAAGGCAACAATCCCTTTGCGGACGATGGCGGCTTTGAAGCCGACTTCGACGCAGGTAACCGCTCCACGGTGGATACGTTCAAACTGAAATCGGAACTGGTAAATTGCGCCACGGGCGAGGTGCTTTTGCCCCGCGAAACCAGTGTCTCTGTGACCTCCACAAGCCAAGACAATTCGGTCTATCTATTTGCCAAAGTCCTGGGTTGGTATTACCGCCACACCCTTGCCGTCAAACCCGGCCTGAACACGGCCAAAGACATTGCACTGGATGCCTTCCTGTCCGGCATTTTCATGGAGCTTGCGGGCGTAACACCCTCTGACATACGCACCACAATTGATCCAGAGCAAAATCCGTAGGCTTGTCAAAACAAGCCTTAAAATTCAGGAAGCTCGGCGATCACTTCACGGCCATCTACACTGCCGCCGCGCATAAACGCCTGAATAGCCGCAAGCACACCCGGGCGCACCTCGGTAGCAGACAGCATGAACAAATTATGTCCGGCATTTGTGACCCTCACTTTTTGTGCATGGCTTAAGCCAGAAACCGCCTCGTACTGACTTTCAATATAAGTCCGGCCATCCAGTGTGCCAGTCAGTAAAAGCAAAGGCACGTCCGAGACAGGTTTTTCACGAAACTGGTCTCCCAAATCGAAGGACGGATCAACATCCACAAGTCCCAATGTATCATTTAAATACACACCCAACAAAGATGTCTCGGCTTGTTTCTCGATCATCTTGCGGGTATCCGCACCGATACCAGACGCAATATCCATCATGACAGGCATGACGCGATAGGAAATCCCTTTGCCCGGTTGATACCAACGCTGTAATACACCTGCCAGCGGATTTGAATTCCCCTTATCAAGTTGGTCGTAAATTTGTAGAAGCTGTCCCGCACGCCCTGGGTCAGAAATCATAGCAGAGGCAACAAGTTGCATATCACGACGGTGCAAAACATAATCAACAGCCTCTCCGTCTTTTTGTGGAATTTGGATCAATAAAGGCGCCGCCTCCAGACGCGCATGAACGCGCCGCATCATGGCATTAATATCCGAAAATTGTGCTTTGGCTGAGGGCTGTGTATTTATGGCCGTTTGTAGACGCGCAAAATATGCATCCGTACGCGCAGGCTGTTTAATAGTTTGCGCCAACCCTTCCGCGCTTGCAATCACCACACGATCAATACGATCCCCCATTTGTTTAATCGCCACCAATGCCATATGGGATCCATACGAAATCCCCCAAAGGCTCAGCCTGTCTGCACCAAGATGAATGCGCAGAACCTCAAGATCTGCCACATTTTCAGGCGTTGTATATCCACGAACATCAATATTTTCTTGTGCCCAAAATTCTAAACATTCCTTCAAAGCTGTCTGATGCATTTTTAAAAACTCTGCGTCTGATACATCGCGGCGAACATCTACGATTTGCGAAGATGTGCAACCGGGTGTATCATTTGAAGCGCCCGTGCCACGTTGATCCAGCGCGATCACATCACCAAATTCGCGCATGGCAAGGAATAATGGCAGACGCCGGTATTTAGCTGTCTGGATACCTGACCCGCCCGGGCCACCCGCCAGATAAACAATCGGCGCACCCTTTTTATCACCGGTTGCCGGGAACCGCACATAGTGCAACGTTAAAGTCCGGCTGTTCGGATCCGCACGGTTTTCAGGCACATTAAATGTGCCTTCAAAAGCCGGAGCCGTTTGACCCGATTGCGCTTCAAAGACAATGGGGGTTTCAGAAAGCATTGCGGCGGGCTGGGTTTGCGCCGCATTCTGTGTTTGTAAAGAAACTTGCGGCTGACTTTGAGCTGCACACCCATATGCGAAAGCAATCATGATGAGGGGAAATAGCTTCAATTGATGTTTCATAATATCATCTCCAAAATCAGGCGTTTCAGACAACCTGTGATCTGCCAACAGCTTAAAGGAGAGCACGAAGGGCAAAAACCCGCCTTGCGTGAACGGTCATGTATATTTGTTAAACGGTTCTATCCGGGTGCAAAAATTCGGTCTACGGTAGGCGCATGCACCATCCCAACTCCACACTTCTATATATACTCATATCTATATGTATCTTTGTCAGCGCCCTACAAACCGCACACGCACGCACGTTCACACCCATAGAGACGAACAATATACGCGTCTGCACCGCAAGCGCAGGCGACATCACACCACCTGATTTCTCATCACCATCATGTAAAACTGTGAGAGGTTTTGACATAGACCCGCAAAACACATTAATTTGGGTAAAGACAAATATTGTACTGGAAGCGCTTACAGGTCCGAACGGAGAACCGCTAGCCCTGTTTGTCTCGGGAAAAATGGCGAGCGAGTTTTATCTCAATGGACATTATATTGGACACAATGGCACACCGGCTCTGGACGCTGAAACAGAAATACCCGGACGCATGGACAGTGTGTTTTATCCTGCACAATCCCTGTTTCAAAAAGGCGACAATGAAATCGTATGGCGCGCCTCGTCACATCACGGGTTTTTAAAACTAAAAAACCCAATTCATTATATCGCCATCGATGTCGCCGGAAATACAACCAACACATTACTACGACATTATTGGACGTCATTAATTACATTAGGCATTTTTATGCTCGGAGCCCTTTATTTCGGTGTCGCTGGATTGATCGAAATCACAGGAGCTAATGGTAAAAAATATGAGCGAAAAAACAACCTTACCCTCTGCCTAATCTGTACCTTCGCAGCCGCACAACTCTTGACCGAAGTGTACCGCGGGCTCACCGCCTATCCCTATCCGGTTCACGATATAAGGCTGATCCTGATTACATTTTTCTCAGCCGGTTTCGGGTTAAGCATCACCCTTCACATATTAAATATACTGGCAATCAAACATGTTGGAGCCATACTCATAGGCACCATAATGTTGTGCAGTGTCGGGGTTTTTTATGCCTCCGGGTTTGATGCAAAGGCAATAATAGCGATGTTGATACCATTGTGTATAAGCTTTTTTGTCACGGGGTTACAAAGCTATCAACGTAAACCACATGCCTTCGCCGTCTTCCTCGCTTTGCTCACATTCATAGGCGCACTTATTTTTTTCCGCGCACAGTTCTTAGATACGGTCTTCTTTTACCTTGTCGCCAGCCTGCTCCTTATTTTATTTATAGAACAGGCATTTGTCTTGAGACGCGAAACCCGCAACCGCCGCGCCGAAGAAGCTCGCGCCAATCAGTTGGAACTGGCCCTTGGTCAAGCCCAGGAACGCGAAGAGGCCAGCCAGATCAATATAAAAAGTGCGGGCAAGATGGAACGCATCTCCACGGATCAAATTGTCCATTGTCAAGGGGCCAGCGGATATGCCGAAATTTTTCTAGCCGATGGGCGGGAGTTTCTGCACTCTTCCACATTGGCCGAAATGGAGACCAGCCTGCCCACCACATTCTTGCGCGTCCACCGTTCCCACCTTGTCAACACGGCCTTCATCAAAACCCTGACCCGTGACCATTCCGGCACCGGCGCTCTTGTCCTCACGGATGGGTCAGAAATTCCGGTCAGCCGCCGCATTATGCCACAAGTGCGCCAAGCCCTTATATAATTATGAGCGCTGGGGAGAGGCCTTAAACTCGGCCCAAAGTGGCAAATGGTCAGACACATGCCAGGACATTTGCGTAGGGGTCAATTTCGGCTCGGATTGGAAAAGATGTGGCGTAAAATTAAATCCGCCCGCTTTTATAAACGACATGGTCAGTTGCGCCTTACGGCCCGTTGTGAACCAAGCGATCTGGTCATAGTATTTTTCAACACCCGGATTTTTATTCGTCACCGTACGCGGGACAGTGTGTAAATCTTTGGGCACTTTCAGCCCCGTTGAAGCAAAGGCCTGATAGCCCGGACTATCAATACGGTCCGTATTAAAATCACCCAACACCAACAAATTGTGATGCCAACGTTTCGAACGTTTCGCCCAGTCCTTCATCCATTTTGCAATCGCTGTTAATTCCCCGACCCGGTTTTTCTCCTTGTCACCGAATAAAATATGAACCGTGGTGAGAATAAATGTATCCGTTCCCGTCGAAAAACTAACCGCATAGGGCGTGCGGGCAAATTGGCGAAATGGCTTGGTTGGGGAAAGGTCCTTCAAAAACTTCGGGTCATCAGGCGCTGCCAACTCCCCCGCCATACCCGAAAGATTAACCCGTGTCTTATCAAACAAAAATGCTAGCCGTTCGCCTTTACCATCCTTACCCTTGGTAATATCCGTCATCAAAAAACTCCAATTGGAGCCAAGGGTCTTCAAAATCGTACGCAACGCTTTCATGTCTCCGGTCAATTCCTGTATCGCAATCACATCAAACCGGCTGATGATTTCGACAATAGCGTGCAAGCCGCGCCAATCCCGTTTGGGGCTCTCGCCTTTTCCCGTATTCCATTTTTCGGTCAAACTGCCAAAGGCACGGATATTCCACGTCGCGATCAGAATATTGCGGTCAATCAGGCGTTTGGCCGGAACTTCCAGATCAAGCGCCGCCCGCAACGCCTCCATTTCAGCCTGCACCACCGCAGGCGCATTTCGTAAATCAGGTAATGATGATGACATAAAGCCCCCTGTAATTGGCAAGGGTAATCGCTCCCGAGTGAACTCAAGGTCCGAACCCCACACATATTTTATGTATAGCATAGGTTGCAATATTTCTCAACATAGGAAAGCGGGCGCTTAAAAATCGTAATGCAGACCCGTGTAAATATTGGTGTTGTCTTTGAACTGGCCAAAGAAACTATGGTGCTCCTGCCCGTAAAAAATATTGCCACCAGCTTCAACCTTCAGATTATCACGCAATTTATACGACACATTAAACCGCATATATCCGTCCTTGTCCGTGGGGGAATAAAAATTAAACATGGACAGTTTCAAATCCTGCTGCATCAACATTTTCGTCAACCGTACCGTAAACAAATGCCGGTTTTTATCATCTACAATCGCACCATTTGGCAAGCTCGCTACATATTGATCATAGCCACCGCGCCGTTCCAGATAATATTGAACGGAACCCGTAAGCTCTGTGCCGATCTCTTGCTCATAGCCAATCAGAAACCGAAACTCGTCATTATGGACAAGGGGATTGACGGCGGCCCCGTCCGCACTTTTATAAACCCCGAACTCCATTGACCCGATCCCTTTGGCAACCGGCCCTCTGACGCTCGCGCCAAACACTTGCAGGCGTGGAAATTCCGCCGCGCCCGTTAACGGGTTTTGCCCCGCAGGGCTTTTCCAATATCCGTTATAATAATACAGCGCCGCCTCGACCGCCCCGAAAGACTGGTATACCCGCACGGATTGTTCATCATCCCTAAACCAGCGATCTGGACGATTGGCAATTACCGGATTTGCCCGCCCGCTTAAATCTCCCCCCAAACGTCCACCGGCCCGATCAAAGAAGGAAATGCGCGTCCCGTCTATAAAACGATCCGCATCGAAACGGGGCACATACACAATATCCACATTGGTATCCCCAAAGAAAAACGCCGTCTTGATCGCGTCCGATGGGGCTTTCAGATATTCATCATCACGGCCAATGAAAAAGCTATTATAATCCTTGGCAAATAAGTCGTTGATGAACACCAGATCACCTGTCCCCCATGTCAGGACTTGGCGACCGATTTTCGCGTCCATAAACTCAAACGGGCTAAACACTATATTCGTCTCACGAATATCTATGAAACCCTGCCCTGTTTCCAGATCAATCCCGTGATTGTCTTGCACCGGATCAAAAACGAAATCAGTCACGAAATTAAAGCTCACACTATCGAAGTCTTTTGTCAGCCCGAACTGCAACCGGACCTCTCCGATGCTCACGTCTTTCTCGTGAACATCATTTTGCAATCGGAATCCAATCCGGCTTTCCACAGACCAGCTCAAATCGACAGGGAAACCCTCGTCCTCTTCTTCTTCAAAAATTGAGAAATCTCCAAGCCCCTCTAGCCCTTGCGGCAATTCAACGTCTTGCGCATAAGCTAGCGGGGCAAAAGCCAACAAGAATACAATGGGGAGGCGTTTGTACATATTGCCAGCTTATCTCAAGTATTTGCGGGGGGCTTTACGCAAATACCGCTCGGAGAAAATTTCGTCCGGCAAACCCACATCATATTTCACAGCACTATAATTCATCAAGGTCTTGCCGCCACTCTCGTGGTTTTCCATACGCGACGCGGTCACCGTTGGGTGTCCAGCAATCATATCCACTTTCAGAGCCGTATAACTGCGGATTTTCTGATCCGACCCGTCATAATATTCGGTCTTTACCGGTAGAAATGTAGATTTATGAATCCAGTTTTTATAATAGGAAAACTCCACAGATTTAGGGTCTTTCGGCGTACTTTTGACAATATAATATGTCTCGTCCTGCTCTAGTAATTCATGATTGTCTTCATCAATACCCCGACCCGATACATCCTCGTAAAAGAAATGTGACCCGACAAAACTTGTCCGTTCGTCACTGGCCGCAATCCGTTTGACCAGATCAAGCGCCGGCAGATACAGCCAACGATCATCATCGCGGTCCATATTTTTAACCACCATAAACACCATCTTCTTCACATCGGCAGGCTTGTTGAAATAGACATACATTTTTTGTTTGCCGTCCTTGCCGTCAGCCGTGTCTTCGTCTTTGCGCAAGATAATAAACGCCCGCACCCGTTCACGGCCCTGCGCATCAATGATCCGCATATTGACTTTGGCCCGTCCATCATCGCCTTTGTAATAGGATACATGATTGGCCTTCTCGACAATGTCCATCACATCTGGCGTCTCTTGAGCCACCGCAGGCAATGCCCACAAGGCAGACATAATAAGTATTTTCACTAGGTTTTTCATCATGATGTCCTTTCCGTTTTTGTCTTGAATAATAGCTTTTCGAATATCCGTATCAGGGCCGGTAGAATTGTCAGGCTGGCAATGCCCGCCAAAACGAGAATGGCAGAAATAAACACGCCAACCGTTTTGTAAGGCAGCAAAGGTGCCGCCAACAAAGGCATAAATCCGACGCCGACCACAATCACATTGCGGGTGATCGCCCGTGCAGGTTCGCCGAACACCGCTTCCTTGGTGGATTTCCAGTCCGGGAACTGTTTGTGCATTTCACGGCTTCGCACCAAGAAATGGATGGCATAATCCACCGCCAAACCAAGGCTCAACGACGACAGCACCGCTACCGGCATGTCATAATCCTTACCGATCCAGCCAATCAGCCCGTAAATCATCCCGATAGTGAACGTCAACGGCACCATCGCCAAAATACCCCACCATAGAGAGCGGAACAAAAACACCATCATGACCAAGACAATGATAAAACTCCCGATGAAGGCTTTCGCCATACCGCTAACCATTTTATCTTGCCAGATCACATTGATATACGTCAGCCCGAACCAGCCATAGCCAATACCGTCCGGTGCCGGATTGTCCAAAAAGAACTGATCCACTTTTTCAATCAAAGCACTCATATCCCGATTGTCACCGCTTTTCAGCTGTAACCACATATTGGTCTTTGTGTAGTCCGGCGTGACAAAATGCCATAAATCCTGCGGACGGTGACTGTTTTGATAGGTGATCAGGGTTTCCGCGACCGCCCTGCGACTGGCCGGAATACGGTAGGCGTCCTCGTCACCGGCAAACAATTCCCGGTGTACGGTTTTCACCACATCCGCAAGACTATTGCTCTTGCCCACCAGACCGGTCTCTTGCAAATAATCCTGCAACTGACCCATATATTCCAAAACCTCGGGGCTTTTAAAAACCTCTCCAGCGCTCAACTGGCTCCCGACCCATGTCAGGGCATCATCCCACATATCCCAATCCTCATCGGACACAATGTCCATCCGCAACTCGAGGGCGGCGCTCAATTGCTCGATCAGCTCTTGGCGATCTTTTACTCCGGTGACCAGAGACGACACACCCGCAGACATGTCTTGTAAAGGCAACAACTCATGCGCCTGCATGCTTTGCGCCAACTCACTCGCAAACTGATCCAGCGGCTTGGTATCTTCTGGCGCTCCTAACGTTAAATACGCCATATATGTACCTGCAAACCGCGCGTTCAAAGCCCGATCCGCCACCCTAATTTCATGGCTGGGCGCAAACCATTTCACCGGATTATCATTGATAGAAATTTTGGTAATGCCAGCCCATGCCAGTCCGCTCAAAATGAAAACCATCAGAATGATCAGCTTGGCACCACTATACGTCACCCGCCCCAAACCGTGCAGGGTTCTCGCCATCAAGCTGTTATTCTCACCCGCACTTTGATCCAGCCCAAAGCCAGAAAATTTTTCTTCCGGCATCAACATGATATAGGCTGGCACCAAGGTAATGGTGAAAAACCAGGCCAGCACCACGCCGGTCGCCACGAAAATTCCGAACACCTGTACGGGTGGAATCGGGGTCAGAGCCAAAGAGGCAAACCCGACCGCCGTCGTCAAAGTCGTGAAAAACATCGGTGCAGATAATTCCCGCATCACATGGTCAATGGTTTTCTTGCGGTCTTTATAGACAGGATAACGATCATAAAAATCGCTGAGAATATGAATAGCGTCCAGCACCGCAATCGGCATGATAAAAATCGGGATCATACTGCTCATGATATGCACCGTGTTGCCGGTCATCACCAACAGCCCCATCGTCGCAATCACCGAAACCATCGCCACGATCATCGGCGAGACCACCAAAGATACTTTCTTGAAAAAATACCACATCAACAGGAAGATCAACACCATTGCCATCGGTGCAGAAATGGCCATTTGAATAAACATCTCGACCCCGAACGTATCCTGCGCCACCGGTAAACCGGTCACATGATATTGGTCTTTACTGTCAAATTCGGAAATTTTGGATTTCAGCGCCTGCACAACTTTATAGCTGACATTCTTGGTCGTGATCGGAATATACAATGCCACCGCCCGACCATCCTCGGACACAATTGTCCCGTTGAGCAAAGGCAGGTTTTGAGCTTTATTGCGAATTTGCAGCGCTTCCAGATCGTCCGATGGCGCTTCCTTCATCAACCATTCAAACCGTACAGTGCCCACGCCCTCGGTCTCGATATTATCAACCGTGGACGGCGCCATAAGATCAATAGCAATCACCCCTTGGGTCTGCCCGCTCTTATCCTGCCATTGAATGGTTTTAGCGAATTCGGTCAGGGCGTGAACATCACCCAATGTGCTTGCATTAAACACCCCTTGCGGATGGTCTTCATTGATCACGCCAACCACGACCATATCGTACAGGGAGAACGTTTTTTTCTGCTCATTGTGAAACACCCGAACCGGCTCGTCCACAGACAGCATGTTTTCCGGATCCGTATCAATTTGGAGCGCGTTCAACATGCCAAAAGAGGCAGGCCACACGCTTGGCAACACCACAAGTGCGATCATGATCGCGCTGAGCAGGCTCGCCGCCCATAAAAAGATTTTAGGACGGCGGGTAGCGGTCTGCGAAATATGTATCATCATCGTCTCCGGTTTGGCCCAAGCCTTTAGGAAAAAGCTTTACCGGGCTTCACACCCATTTTTTTCAACAGTATGGCCAAAGGGCACAACCCTGTAAACGCCGCCTGAAACATGTTCAACCCGACAAATGCCGGCAATCCGAACCAGTACGCATGTACATTAAGACCCAAAACCAGACCAACAATGATCATGGCGCCAGCAAATGCAAAAATCACTTTATCCAAAGCCATTTTAACCTCCAAATTCGCTATTTTTTAGAAACAGGGCAACTGTTCAGCCCAAATATCCGGTACGCCGGACACCAACCGATCAAAGCTGTCACCACAGGTACAATACCAATCCAGCCCCAAGGGGAAAAATGTCCGCTATAGGCTAAAGCAATCAAAATGCCGCCAAAGACAAGGCGAAGACCCCGATCCAAACTACCAACATTCGTTTTCATAACGTAATCCTACTCTCATCTGTTTCCTTATCAGGCCAAGCAGACCACAAAGACGATACAAAGTAAGTGATATAAGTTACATAAGCGGGAATTATTCCAGGCTGGCGCGTAAACCGTCCTTATCAAGAATATGGATCGCACCCCGCCCCAGTTTGAGAAAACCCTGCCGTTCGAAAACTTTCAACTGCCGACTTATCACCTCGCGCACAGAGCCTAGCTCTGTCGCCAAGTCCTGATGGGTGACATCAAACCGGTCAGGTTTTCTATCCAGTAGAAGTTGCGCCAACCGTTTATCCAGTTTTTTAAACACCACTTCTTCCACTAACATCATCAACATGGACATGCGTTTGGCATAGACCTCAAACACAAACCGGCTAAATTTATTCGAGTGTTTTAAAAGCTGGTCAAAAACGCGCGGCGGGATAGTGGCTATCTTAATATCTGTTTCCGCAATCCCCTCCGCCCCGTACTGGTCATTGGAAATCAGACAGGTCGTAGTCATAATACAACTCTCGCCACTTTCCACGCGGTACAGTACAATTTCGCGACCATCCTCGGAGGTTTTCTGAACCCGCACAGAGCCTTCCAGCAACATCACATAGCCCTTGCATTCACTGCCTTCGGAAAACATCATCGTGCCGGCGGGGGCCGTGCTTATATAAATTCCGTCTTCGAGAATTTTCTGGCTCTCTGGCGATAGCTGGGCAAGTTCTGGAAAATGATCTGTGATTATTTTTTGCATTAAAACTATCTAATCTCGAAGCTGTTATCAAACGCCTAGGATAAAGAAAACCACACAAAACAAAAGGCCCTTTTGACAAGCCGTAAATTGCCAAACACCTGCTAATACAGTTTGCCCAACGCGGCCGCGTCATAGTCTTTCAATTCGTCGAGACGGCCCTCTTTAACCTTGGTGACCCAGTCCGGGTCTTGCAACAGAGCCCGGCCGATCGCCACAAGATCAAACTCGCCCTTGTCCATGCGCTCAAGCAATTTATCAAGAGGTGCAGCTTCAGACCCTTGGCCTACAAACGCGCCGAGAAAATCACCAGACAGCCCGACTGAACCCACAGTAATTGTAGGCAATCCCGTCAGCTTCTTCGCCCAGCCTGCCAAGTTCAAATCCGAACCTTCAAATTCCGGTTCCCAGAACCGTCTTTGTGAACAATGTAATATGTCGACGCCCGCATCGACAAACACGCCCAAAAATGCTTCCAACTCCTGCGGGGTTTGTGCCAGCTTGGCTTCATAAGCCTGCTGCTTCCATTGGGAGAACCGTAAAATGATCGGGATGTCATCCCCCACCGCCTTACGGGACTCTGAAATAATCTCTGCCGCAAAACGGGCGCGTTCTATCAGCCCGCCGCCATATTTATCTTCGCGGGCATTCATCACCTCCCAGAAAAACTGGTCAACTAAATATCCGTGCGCACCATGAATTTCGATCGCGTCAAAACCAAGCCTTGCCGCGTCAGCGGCCGCGCGTGCAAATGAAGCCACCATATCTTCAACTTCGGATTCCGAAGGCGCCTCTGCCACCTGTTTGCCTGTCGCGGTCAACCCGGACGGGCTATCGGTTTTCGCATCCGGATAATGACCTGTACCCGGTTTGCGCACCATGCCCTGATGCCAGATTTGCGGTGCAATTTTACCCCCCGCTCCATGAACGCGATCACAAACCGTTTGCCAACCCGCCAAAGGCGCTTCACCGTGAAACATAGGGATTTTGGCATCATTGCAAGCCCCCTGCCTGTCAACAACTGTGCCCTCGGTCAGGATCAAACCTACATCCGCCGCCGCACGGCGCTCATAATACGCCGCCACATCTTCGCCCGGCACTCCGTCAGGTGAAAAGCTGCGGGTCATGGGAGCCATGACAATACGGTTGGGAATTTGGAGACCACGGCACGTAAACGGTTGAAAAAGAGAAGCAGTCATAACGGTTCATCCCAAAACAAGCATGTCGGCCACGGCAAAATCGCCACAACCTTGTTGAGCGCGTTCTTAACATTCGTGCCGGTTTTCACAAGCGCACATTTGCCTGTATATCTGTCTGTATGGAGGACATGCAAAACCGTTAGCGTTATTCCCCATCCTCGAACACGGCCCATCCACCCCCGAGCGCCTTATAAAACGAGACAAGATGAACTAGGTTTTGCGTTTGTAATTTCGCCGTTTTCACACGCGCATTCGACACATCCAGCTCCGTTTGCAACACATCCAGCAACGGGCCACTACCACCGTCATAACGGGCCCGTGCAAGCTTGGCGATCCGCACCCGCGAACGCTCGACGCTTTGCTGCAAATTCCATTCCTGAACCGATTGTGTAAATCTAAGCGTAGAGGTTTCCATATCCTCCAGCGCGCCCAAAACACTTTGCCGATACGCCAAACGGGCTTGGTCCAAACGCGCCAGTGCCGCTTCATTTTGGACATCGCGCACCCCATTGTCATAAAATGTCCAACTGGCCATCGCGCCAACATTTGCGGCTATGCTTTTTAAATCCAGAATGTCTATAAGATCGGTAGAGTTTGGCCCAACCCCTCCAAACAGGGAAAATGTCGGATAGTAAGACAGATCACTTAACTCGACCTGCTTGGCAGACATCACATATTGACGCTCCGCCCTACGCACATCCGCTCTACGTCTTAAAAGATCGGATGTCGCCCCCGTCATTTGTAAGCTCGGTAGTGTTGGAAGTGGAGCTGAGACCATCAATTGTGTGGTCAGCGTATCAGGCGCCTGACCCGTCAAAACCGACAACCGATAGATAGACCCCCGTATGCGTGCCTCCAATGGCGAGCTTAAAATTTCAAACTCTGCCAACTGTGCAGACGCACGCTCCACATCAAAATCGGACGCCTCGCCGTATTGACGCTTCACACTAACCGTTTCAACGATCTCCGCCTGCCCATCAATGATCCCGCCTATGTTTTTTTGCTCAAGTTGCGCCCCTCTCAGCTCGAAATAATTGCGGGCAATTTCTCCGATTAACGCAATGGTCAAATCACGCCGCGTCTCTTCAACCGATTGCAAACGCGCAATGGCAATGTCCTGCTTACGGCTATTACGGCCAAACACGTCCAGTTCCCACGCCGCGTCAAACCCGGCAGTATAGACAATTTGGTCCACATTAAATCCGGGAATAGACCCGACAGGCAAGCTCCCGTTTTGGCTGAGATGTTGGGCCTCACCCGCACCGGAAACCCCGATACGGGGTTTAAAACCCGCAATTTCGGCGTCCATCAGCGCCCGCGATTCCCGCACACGCGCCCGTGCCATGGCCACATCCAAATTCCCTTCAACCCCTGTGCCTATCAGAGCGTCGAGCGTCTCGTCCCCAAACAATTCCCACCATGCGCTGACCACCGCATCATCGGAAATACCGCCCGAAATATCAGGTATGGCCTCAAGATATGCAGACCAGTTTAACGACTCAGCCGTTTGTAAATCCGGACGCGTAACATCCGTAATCGTACACGCACATAACAATGTCGTCAGGCCCAAAGCGCTTAATTTTGATAGAAACCTCATATCCCTCACCTTTAATCCAGTGTCCGCTTGTATCTAAGCATGGCAACCACAACCGCCAGCAATGTGAACAGGCTTAAGGCGCGCAACGGCGCTGCCAAATCCATAAAGCCCGCCCCCTTCAACATCACCCCCCTGACAATCCGCAAGAAATGGGTAAGCGGCAGGCACTCTCCGATTATCTGGGCCCAGTGCGGCATGCCTTTGAAAGGAAACATGAAACCGGACAGTAATAAGGACGGCAGAAAGAAGAAAAACGTCAACTGCATCGCCTGCATCTGTGTTTTGGCAATCGTTGAAAACGTGAACCCTAGGGACAAATTTGCCAATACGAAGATAGTCACCCCGACAATCAGCACCCACAACTCGCCCACAAACGGAATATGGAACATATATTTGGCCGCCGCGAGGATCACAATTGTCTGCACCGCCCCGATCCCCACATAGGGTAAAATTTTACCAAACATAACTTCTAACGGGCAGACCGGCATGGCCAGCAGGTTTTCCAATGTGCCCTGTTCTGCTTCGCGGGTCATCGCCATCCCCGTAATCATCACCAGGGTCAGGGTGAGAATGACCCCCAAAAGACCCGGCACAATATTATACTGGGTGATCCCTTCGGGATTATAGGCGGGATGAACAACAATCTCATAAGGCGGGGCGTCCGCGCTCAAATACCCCAGCGCCCCTTTAAGTTCATGGCGCAAAGCCCGCGACACGATCATATTGGCATGAGCGATTGCATTGGAAGATGCGGCCGGGTCCGAAGCATCGGCTTCGATCAAGATTTGAGGATGCTCGCCCCGTACCAATCGTTTGGTAAATCCGGCCGGTATCGAAATAACAAAGGCAACATCCCCGCGCATCAGCAATGCAGCGCTCTCTCTGGGATCAGATGTTTTCAAAACGAAATCATAATACTCAGATGTTTCAAAACCCTGTAAAATAGTGCGCACGATGGGCGAATTATCTTCCACATGCACGGCTGTCGGCAAGTTTTTCGGGTTTGTATTAATGGCAAAACCAAACAGCAAAAGCTGCATGATTGGAATTCCGAACATCATCCCGAACGTGATACGATCACGCCGAACCTGGGTAAGCTCTTTCATGAAAATCGCCCAAATACGGGCCAGTGGGGCCGGTAATCTCATGCATGTATCCTCCGGTCACTGCCTGCCCGTGCCATCAGGGCAATAAAGGCATCTTCAAGTGTGGGCCGCACTTCTTCCCAAACCGCATTTTCAGATTTAACCGTTTGGATCGCCGCCTCAATCAAAGCCCGATCCGTCCCGCTAACATGCAGGGCCGATCCAAAATACGAAGCATGTTCAACCCCGGGCATATCGCTCAACATATTCAAGAGCCGCCGTATCCCTTCGCCTTCGGCGCGAAACGTGATCAAACCCGAATCGTCTATAATGTCCTTCACCAATCCCTGAGTGAGAATTTTTCCGTTCGCCAGATAAACAATATGGTCACACCGCTCCGCCTCGTCCATATAATGGGTAGAGACCAAAACCGTCATGCCCGCCGAACTAAGACGGTGGATTTGATCCCAGAACTCGCGCCGCGCCTGCGGGTCAACCCCCGCCGTCGGCTCGTCCAGCAAAAGCAGTTTCGGATCATGCATAGTCACTGCCGCCAACGCCAAGCGCTGTTTCCAGCCTCCCGACAAAGCTTGTGCCAGCTGGTGTTGTCTATCGGTCAGGCCAAGGGTGTCGAGCGTCTCATTCACAACCTGTTTTAAATTTGGCATGCGGTAGAGCCGTCCGACAAATTCAAGGTTTTCGCGGATCGTCAAATCACCCCAGAACGAAAATTTCTGGGTCATATATCCGGTGTTGGCTTTGATCTTGTCCGCCTCTTTGGCAATATCAAAGCCAAGGCATGTCCCCTCGCCTTCATTGGCTTTTAACAAACCGCAAATCATACGAATGGTCGTGGTTTTGCCAGACCCGTTCGGGCCAAGAAATCCCCAAACCGCCCCGCGCGGCATTTGTATCGACACCCCGTCAACGGCGGTTTTTTTACCAAACCGCTTGACCAAGTTTCTGACATCAATGGCAAAATCGCTCATGGAATCACCTACGGTAAAACAATATCGACAGGCAGACCCGCCAGAAGGCCAGTGTCATCAGGCAGTTTCGCCTCCACCATGAACACCAGTTTTTCGCGCACATTCACACTGTAAATCACCGGCGGCGTAAACTCGGCTTCAACCGAAATATACGACACAATTGCGCGCGAGGGCGTCGGTTGCCCGTCTGCACGTACATTAATTTCTGTACCGATTTTTAGGCCCGGCAATTTGGCTTGCGACACAAAAAACCGCACCTTCATAGATCCCTCGGGGCGCACCGCCAAAACGGGGGAACCCATGGTCACATATTCGCCTTTAAAGCGAAATACATCCTCGACCCGACCGGATGTTTTCGCTCTAACTGTGCGGCGTTCAAGATTAATCCGGGCCTTATCCTGCTCGGCCTGAACCGTATTTTTGGCCGCCTCTGCCGCCTCACGCGCCGCCGTCCTGCCCGCAAGTTTTGCCACCGCAATCGCCTCTGTTGCCGCGCTTACACTCGCGCTCGCCGTTTGGGTATTCGCCTCGACCTGATCCGCCCGGCTTTGCGCTTCGACACCAAGTTCTACCAAAGGCAGAATGCGGACACGCTCGGAACGTGCATGCACAAGCCGTGCCCGCGCCTCTTGCAATTGCGCTTCAAGCGCCCGAATTTCGGCTGGTCGCGCCCCCACGGATATATTATCGATCTGGGCGCTGGCTTCATCCACCCGGCTTTGGGCGCCGGCGATCGCGACAATTTGTCGCTCGTCGTCCAGCTCGAACACTGTGTCCCCGATATTAATCAGGCTACCTTTGGCAATGGGTTTCGAGACAATCCATCCCGATTCCGGCGCGGAAATATACACCCATTCCGTCTCCACATAGCCAACCAATGTGTCCTCAAGCACAGCAGGCGCGCACGCGCTCAGGAAGACCGAGATCAAGCCGATGGCCAGTCCATAGTTTTGAAATTTGCTCATGTGTCATTTCCCTCAATTTTTAAAGCCCGGATCAATATCTCTCCGTGCAGGCGAAACAAAGTATCCAGATCAATTTCGGCCTCGGGGTCAGCCCCGAAAATGGTTTGCCAAAGCGCAGACATAACCATGGGCGCCACCAGCAATCGGGCCGTCAATTTTGGATCACCAATGGTAATTTCCCCACGCTCTTTGGCGCGCGCAAGCATGGACGCAAAGGCACCAAGCCCACGTTCAACCACATTTTTACGGTAGGCCACCATAATTTCCGGATGGGATGTTGAAGCCCCGACAAGAATTTTCATCAACCGCGGTAAATCGGAATTGCGGATCACAGTCGGCGCAAACTGGGTAAATGTCTGAATGGCCATCAATGCAGACGGGGCCATCTCCATAATCTTCTCGATGTTTTGGATTTTAGGCTGGGTGATCATCTCGACCAAGGCCTGAAACAAATCGCGTTTCGAGCTATAGTATAAATACAATGTCCCCTTGGAGAACCCGGCCCGTTTGGCAATATCCTCCATACGCGCCGCCGTAAATCCACGCTCATGAAATTCATCAAGCGCTGCGTTGAGCAGGATTTGACGTCGATCATCTTTGGCTTTTTCGGAACGCGCACGAAGCATATTTTAAACCTCAATAAATAACTGACTGGTCAGTTATTTATAAGACCCATATTAAAAACGCAAGTGGTTTTTTGATATGTCTAAAATTTAGCCCGCCGATTTGGGTTATGCCTATGCAGACGCGTGGCATTCCTATACCCCTAAAACACCCTGATACGCCGCGAAAGGAAGTGCCGGTGAGCCGTTTATTTGAAGAGCTTGATTACCGCGAGACACCGATCGGGCCGATCAGTCTGCGCCGGCGACATTTACTGTCTTTAAAAACCGACGTGTATGAGATTATTCTCGGCGACGAGCATTTAATGTCGAGCCTGTTCACCGTGTCCGAAATCGCCCTCGCCCACCTCGGTCTCGCCAAGCTGGAAGGTGATGATCTGGATGTGGTGGTTGGCGGCCTCGGTCTTGGCTATACGGCCGGTGCCGTGCTGGAAGACAAACGGGTACGCTCCCTGATCGTTGTTGAACTGCTCGACGCCGTTGTCGATTGGCATGAGGCAGGATTACTGCCACTTGATCCGCCCCTCAGCGCCGACCCGCGCTGCCAATGTGTACGCGGTGACTTTTTCGCTATGGCCCAATCGGAAACAGGGTTTGCACACCCGGAAATTCAGCACACATCAGGACAGAAATTCCACGCCATTTTGATCGATATTGATCACACGCCCGACTGGCTTCTCGACGCCCGCAGTGGCAGTTTTTATAGCGAGGCAGGTCTGAAAAAATTATCCATGCACTTGCACCCCGGCGGCATTATGGGCCTGTGGTCAGACGCGGTCACAGACACCGATTTTCTGGCACGATTACAAAACGTTTTTGAGGAAGTTTGGGCCGAACCCGTCACATTTGACAACCCGCTCCAGAACAAACCTTTTACCCAAACGGTTTATCTTGCCCGCAAAACCAGTCTGTAAAGCTGGCCCATAAAACGAGTTAGTTGCGCGGCTATTTTTTCTTATACCAGACATGCACACCAACACGGTTCACAACAAAGCCGCCATAAGGGGCATCCCCTTCGATCTGACCATCCTTGCGATAATTGGTAATCTGGACGTTCACGTCTGCGCCGGTTTTGAGAATATCGGTCACGTCATAAACAAATGGCGGATAGGACGAACCGGCCTCCCCCGAAAACTGCGCATCGGAGATGACCTCTAACAGGCCTGACGATCCGGTTTTACGGGTATCCAGATCAAACATGACAAGAAACGGACGGGCTTCGCCGTTGACCAAAACCTTCGCCCATTTCTCACCCGGATGTTCGGGATCAGAAGAATCCAGGTGAAAACCCACAATCGCGTACAGAACTTCATAATCCGGATTATGCGCAAAATCGTCATCACGAATGGCCGTATACCGGTAGCTGTCACCCGGCGCAGTCAGCACCGCACCCGGGGCCCGCGCCTGTGGCGCATTCGGATTATATGTAGCCCACTCATAGGCCATATGCACATCGGCACCCTTTGGATCCGATGCATCCAGACCTTTATTATGCGCTCGTGTCTCGGCTAAACCACTGGATGCAAAACCCATACACAGCAAACCCAAGGCCGCACTTTTTACAAAACCGCTCATCAAACACTCCGATTCAAACAAATTCAGGACACAAGGCCTACCGTGAGCTTCTTATACGTTCATGAACGAAAATGCTATTAATTTCGAAATTAAATGTATATTTTTGAATATATACGTATTAATATGCTGATTTAGATAAATATATCGATAATTATCACGGTGTAATGCAGAAAACCGAAGGTTTCATTTAGAAATTTAAGGCAGTTTTGCGATCACATCTATTTCTATCAAAATATCATCCCGGCCCCAGTCCACACCCGGCACCGTTGTCCGTGCAGGTTTATATCCGGGGAAATGCAGACTATAAACTTCATTCATAGTGGCATAGTCAGCCGGGTTCTTTAAATAGACATTGGCTTTAACAACGTCTTCCAGATCACATCCCGCTGCTGCCAAGACCTGTTTTAAATTAGCAAAAACCTGCATGGTCTGGGCCTCGATATTGGCAGGCGTAAAAGATTGAGTTTCGGGATTATACGCAACAACGCCCGCAACATACACCATGCCACCCGCTTTAACCGCAGACGAATACGCGCCCAAAGCCGGCATATCTTCCACAATCACAACCTCTGGAGCACGAGATTGCGCCTGACACCCGCTCAACACTGCAGCCCCCATTACCATGCCCGCGACATATCTTAATTTCATCATCAACTCCGCAATTGGAAACTTGCCTCGATCTCGACGGCAATATTAAACGGCAACGCATTCATCCCCAATGCGGCCCGCGCATGTAAACCTTTTTCGCCAAAAACCTTGACCAGTAATGCGGATGCTCCGTTCATCACTTGTGGCTGTTGAGTGAAATCAGGGGCGCTATTGACATAGCCTGTCAGGCGCACCCATTGTTTAATCCGGTCAAGATTACCATCACAAGCAGCCCTCGCCTGAGACAAAATGTTGAGGGCCGTACGCTCGGCTGCAAATGCACCCTCTTCGACACTTAAATCCACGCCAAGCTTACCGAGCAATCTGTGCCCTTCAATCGGTGCCGGCCCAATTCCTGAAATATACACCATATCCCCGACAATCCGGTAAGATGCATATGTGGCCACAGGCGGTGCAAAAACGGGCAATGTAATGCCAAGTTCCGCGAGGCGTTTATCAATCATACCAGACGTTGAAATATCACTGTTTTCTTGCGCTTGCGCACACCCTGCACTGACCGCCAAACCCGCCGTCCCAAGCGCCACAATCTGTACAAGTGCTCTGCGACTCACGCCCTCGTCTTGCCTCGTTTTATCTATCCGTGTGTGCATACACCCCCCTATATATTTCAACAGTTATGGGGCAATGTGACCCGGCTGTCTACGATTCTCCCATCTATGATTATCATGATCCAAACCTCCAATTCCATGCAAACATTTAGACCAGCCCCTCAGGAATGAAGTATGGCAAAAGCGGCCGAATTCTGATACAATTAACGACAATATAGGGAGCAGGTCATGGGCATAACACGACGTCAGATATTGGGAGGCAGTGCCGCCGTTTTAGCCGCCGCAGGCCTTGGCATTTATCTAAAAACGAAGCCCAAACCTATAGTGCTCGGCTTCGCACCCGATCCCGATATGCTACAAAGTGCCAAAGCCCTGATCACCAAAGTCCCCAGCTTCGATCTACACGCCCATCCGGGCCGCACATTCGTCAAAGACGCGCACGGTCTGAAAGGCATGATAAAACTTTACGCCGCCAGAGGCACATTTGAAGATAAAGCCATAGCAGATATGAAAGCGGGCGGCATGAACGCAGCCGCCTTCATGATTGTCTCCGATTTTCAAATTCTAAATCTGGTCAAAGGCAAAGGCTTGATGCCCATCCGTGAATTTGACGAGGGCGAAGCTTGGGCCAGCTATAAAACCCAGATGGGTAATCTGAAAGCCCTCGCCACACGCGGCCTGATCCAGCCCGTATTTACCAGCACCGACATATTAAGAGCCAAAAAGGCAGGTAAAATCGCAGCTCTGTACGGCAGTGAAGGCGGCGATTTCCTCGGCGGTAGTGTCGAGCGTTTACACGAAGCCTATCAAGACGGTCTGCGGATCATCAATCCCATGCATTACCATCACAACGAGATCGGCGATATCATGACCATCGCCCCCCACCATAACGGATTAACCCAAGCCGGTGTTTCGATCATTGAAGAAATGAATAGGCTCGGCATCGTCATTGATGCTGCCCATGCGTCTTTGGAGAGCCTGTCCCATATCCTCAATGTGTCCCATCACCCGATCGTCTGTTCACATACGCATATTTTAAAAGACGGACAGACCATGCCCCGCTTTATTTCCAAAGACTTGGCCCTACGCATCGCCGAAAATGGCGGCGTCATCGGCGCTTGGCCCGCAGGGCTTGGCATTTCCACAATGGACGGATTTATCACCCGCATTCTCGAACTTGTCGACATCGTCGGCGTTGACCACGTTGGATTGGGTACCGATATGGACGCCAATTATAAACCGGTCTGGGATAATTATGCCGATTTTCCACTCATCGTCATGCGCATGATGCAACGCGGCTTACATGAGGACGAGATCAGTAAAATTATTGGCGGCAACGGTTTGCGGGTCTTGGAACGCGTCACAGAGCATAAGCGTTTACGTTAAAACGTCAGACGCGAACTGCTCTAACACCGCATTAAATCCGGCCGGGTCTTCAACAAAGGGCGCATGGCCACACGCGGGAAATTCGATCACTTTATCATGCCAGAGATTTTTCCACGGCGCGAGTTGCAAATATTCCAGCGCCGCGAACGGATCAAGATTGCCGTGCGCAACACAGATAGGTTTTTCCCAATTGGCCACGGTTTCATATTGAACATGACCGTTCTGACCACCGAGCCAATGGCTCACCATAATTTCGCGCGCACGCCCTTCGGTACGATGCGCACAGGTGTAGAACGGTTTCGGGACCGGAGCGAGCGTGCCGTAAATTGCGTCCACAAATGCGTCGATCTGATCGCTCGGCGTATCATCATCCCCAATGGCCGAAGCAAAGGTCGCTGGCAGATAGGCTTTCTCTACATTTTTCATCCCCGGCCCGACCGGAGGCGCCCCGAAAATCATCAAGCCCTTCATACCCATATCGCATCCGGCCATCTCCAAACCGATATTGCCGCCAAGCGACCAACCAACAAGGATATAATGCTCGACCCCCAAAGTGGTAAGCGCTTTGTCAATCATGCGCGCATATCCCGGCATGGTGTATGTCGTCTCGGGTGTGAGCGCATTGTCCGAAGCCCCATGCCCGGGCAGATCAATCGCCAGTACGGAAAATCGCGTATTTTCGAAATGTGTGAACTGGTGCTGGAAAACTTCCTTACAGCCAGAGTTTCCGTGCAGGAGAACAATCGTCGGATCAGTGGCCGTGCACGCACCCTGCCTTTGAAAACTGAGCGTAATCCCGTCCACTATAATGCTACCAATATCCATCATTCTCGCCCTTCCAAAATTGGTACGAAATACCCCGCCTAAAACAACAAAACCTTCCGCACCTTGTGACGGGTGCGGAAGGTTCAAAGCAATGCAGGCTCTACAAGCCTAGAAGTTCGCCACAACCCCGAGACCATAGGTACGGCCAATATTGGGATGGTTAACAATGGTGCCAAAGAAATCTCTGAAATCGTCGTTCAACCCGTCTTCGTCTGTCAGATTGCGACCCCAAAGATAAAACTCGAACCGGCCATTATTTGGTAAAATACCAATCCGGCCATTCAACTGCGTTAGTGATTCGATATAGCCAAATGGCACACTGGCCGTGCTCGGCAATGTGATCGATTTAATATTATCAGCCGTGGTAAACCGCCCGCTTGTGTGGGTTAGATCGACACGCATCAGCAAAGAGCTGTTCAGGGATGGTAAATCACGCGTATAAACGCCGCCAAATGCCGCCGTAAATTCAGGCGCGTTTACAAGTCTGTTGCCCGTTGCGTCACTGCCAGCTGTACCACCGCCGAGGAAGGAATCAAATTTCGCATCTAAAATACCCGCAGACCCTTGCAGACGTAAATTGTCCGTAGCCTGAAAACTAAATTCAGCTTCGAGCCCTTTGGTTTTCACCTGTGCTGCATTGGTAATCCGGATAGACGTACGGCCACCCCCAAGATCCACAAACTGGTTCACTTGGTAATTGTCATAATTGGCTAAGAACGCCGCCAAATTCAACGTGAACCGACCATCCAGATACGTACCCTTCATACCCAATTCGAAACTATCGACCGTTTCTTTGTCAAATTCCAGTCCGGTATTTGCAGCCAGTTCATTGGCATTGATATAGTCCAGATTAAATCCACCACTTTTATACCCCGATGAATATTTAGCATAAACATTGGCGTAATCATTGACCGCGTAGCTTAAACTTACAGCTGGCGAGAAGTACTTATCCCGACGGGTATTGACCAAAGGTGTCGGCGCAGACGGGTTCGGGTTTGCCGGATCGACATTTGTAGAGCCAATCGCGAAAACACCTGAATTTCGACCGTCCAACAACCAATTGACGTCCTTGTCTTCAACACTATAACGCGCCCCAAAACCCAAAGTCAGACTATCCGTAAAGTCATAACTACCGTTCACATATCCGGCAAAACTTTCCGTTTCCACAAGACCCCGGTTAAAGATTTTTGACCCTTCAGGCCCAAATCCGACAATGGAAGAAATAAGCGCCAATTGTGCATTTGTCAGATTATTTGGATCAAGCCCCAGAAGCGGCGCCACAGACGGAGCTACAGCGGGTCTAATAAAGCCTTCGAGGAAACCGTCCCCTAAAATCACGTCGCGCAAAGTATCGGCGTCTTGTTTGTAATAATACAAACCTGCCATATAGGTCAGTTTTTGCGCTCCGGGCGAGATCAGTTGAAACTCTTGCGTATACTGCTTAAATTTGTCCTCATATTCAATAAAGACAATGGACGTCGGAGAATAATCCGTCGCATTCGTATATTGCGCCTTCGTATCACGGATGCCGGTTATGGATTTCAGGATAAAGCCGTTTTCCAACTCATACTGCAAATCCATCAAGCCACCATAAACATCTCTGTTCTCAGTGGGATCAATATCAAAGGCCACACGGCGTGGCTCAGGCGCAATCGTGATCGGGGCAATGCCCAACATATCCGTCAATGGCTCACCAACCAAAATCAAATTGTCGGCATTGAGCCCGTCAAAGGCAAAATTGATCTCGAACCGGTCTGTCGGTGCAAAGCGAAGCTGGGCTCTATAGGCGATCACGTCTTTGGTGTTCAGATCATTGCCCGTACCGATATTCTCGATATACCCGTCCCGGTCTGTCTTGGAGATCGCGAATTTAGCGGCCACTTTCTCGCCCAAAGGCACATTTACAATACCTTTAAATTCACGGTAATTGAAATTACCAAGATCGGCGCTTAATTGTGCAGTAAACGCATCTGATGACGGTTTCTTTGTCACCAGACTAATCGCGCCGGCCACCGTATTTTTACCAAACAACATGCCCTGTGGTCCACGCAGAACCTCGACACGCTCCAAGTCCAAAAGCTCCTGGTTCACCGCCGGAGACTGGCCCATATACACACCGTCAACATAGACACCCACCCGGCTATCAAAGCCGATATTACGAGAAGCAGAACCAACACCCCGAATAGTAATCACAGATCTAAAATCCGTATGACCGGAAATTTGCACATTGGGAATATATTCTGAAAGCTCGGACAATTCACGAATGCTGGACTGGTCGATATCATCCGCACCAAACACCGAGATCGCAATCGGCACCTCTGACAATTTCTCTGCTCGTTTGGTCGCTGTCACGATAATTTCATCACGCGAATAAAGATCTTCAGTAGACTGGGCGAATGCGCTTAAAGGCGTGCTCACCGCCAATAGCGCTATAATACTGGTGGTAAGTGTAATTCTGGATTTCATGGTCTTTTCCCTTGTTCTTGTCCTTGCGTAGGCGCTAAAAATCGAAATTTCGACACGCGCCCCTATAGCACCAATGGATGCAAATTCCCCATTAGTATACCCCCTAAGTTAAATAAATTAACATTCGTTTGTCAAGAGGCCTGTTTTCGCTTACAACCTGCAATAACGACCAACAAAATGGGGACCATCTTACGTGCTTAAATCAGCCTGTAATGACCATCTTACGGAGGCCGCGCAGTGGATTTAAAATCGTCAGAATCTGAAAAAATTCAGAAAAAATCGGGCTACCATCATGGGAATTTACGCAATTCCATCATTGAGGCCGTAGCGCAGCTCATCCGGGAACGCAGAACGCTTGACTTCCAGCTCAAAGACGTCGCGGCTCTGGTTGGCACCTCGCAACCTGCTATTTACAAGCATTTTGACAGCAAACGTGCATTGTTGGTCGAGACCGCCGTCGCCGGGTATCAGTTACAAAAACAGTTTCGCGATCATGCCTTCCAACACTCCGACCCCTCGCCCCTCTCCAAAGCTTTCGCCATGGGCTATGCCTATGTTCATTTTTCACACGAATGTCCCGGTTATTTTGTGTTGATGAAAAGCTTGGAAACCGACGAAATTCTATCTTCAAAACGTTACCAGACGCAGCGCGATGAAACCCTGTCATTAATCCGCAATCTCATTACTCAGTGTATCAAAGAAGGGTTGTTTATTGACACGGATTTGGACCTGGCGATGACGACGTTACAAGCCACGGCCTTCGGACTTGCCCATTTATATCTAAGCGACCAGATGGAGGTTATCGCCAGGTCGCTTCACAAAGATAAAGATTTAACAAGTCGCGTTTTCATTCAGGCCATGGGCAGCATGTTAAGCCCCAAAGGTCTCGACCACCTTGAAAAGACCGATCAAAACCCGTTTATCACACAATAAACTTGGTCATCGCTCTGGATTCCTATCAAGGCGCCCTAAAACGGGTCCGAATACTTCACGTCTGTATAGAGATTGGAACCAGAGAGCGTGCCCAAAAAGGCGACGATTTGATCCTTTTGCGCCTGCGTCAGATTCAATCTTTGCAAGTTGTTATTTGGCCCGCTTAACCGGTTATCAAGCCCATTGAAAAAATTTGGGTTGCCGCCGGTAGGGTCCTGAATTGCGTTATAATGATCCACCACATCATTTAAGCTCTGCAAAGACCCGTCATGCATGAAAGGGCCGTTCGAGCCACCATTCGGGTCCACCACATCCCGCAAAGAGGGAGAGCGTGTGACGGTAAAATCGAAACTGCCCGACGCATTGGCAACACCGACAACGCCGTTGTGGCCAGAATTCGGGTCCACATCAAACTCCGGCGGCCGATGACAGCCCCTACAGCCCGCACCGCCCTGATTAGGTGGATTCAAAAATAGTGTTTTGCCCGCATTTTCATCTACTGTAAAATTATTAAAATCCGGATCTACATCACCGGCCACCGCCCGTCCTGCATCAAAACGGGAATCGAAAGAGTAGATACTTTTGGTAAATTGCGCCAAAGCAAATTGGAGCTTTTCCTCCGTAATCTCTGGGTCAAGATAGACAAACCGGAATAATTCTTCATAATATTCAATCGCTTCCAGTTTTGCAAACAGTGTGGCCAGGCCGGGGCGCCCACCCTGACCACTGAAACCCATCTCGTTGTGATCTTGCAAGGGTTGGGTTTCCTGTATTTCATGGCTTGCCGCACGCTCATCCCAAAAAAACTTGGTTTCTTCGGCAAATTGCGTGTTGATGAGGCGCATGGAATGCCGCCCAGTCACACCCCCTTCCACACCGGCACTGACAACATTCGGATCGCTGAACCCACGGGCTTGCAAATGGCAGGACGCGCACGAAACACCATCCGTAATTGACAAAGCCGTATCATAGAACAAGACCCGCCCAAGCGTCGCCCCCGCGTCCGTAATCGGATTACCACCCTCATTCAATTGGCGAATATAGCCCGGCACGGGCTGGTTGGCATAATTGCTGAGAGCTTCCAGATCAATGCGCCCGCCAAACACCGCTTGTAGGCTCGACTGGTCAATAGTGACCGAAATAGAGAACGTATCCGAGACCGAACCGCCATTGCCGTCGGCCGCCGTAATGGTCACGCTAATATCTTCGTTTGCAGAAACCACACCCGAAATCACACCCGCCGTATCGGTTAATCCATTCGCAGAAGGAGCATAGGCAACACTATAGCTAAGCGTATCACCATTTACGTCGCTAAATGTGGTGCCCGACTGGGTCGCGTCATAAGAAAAATCAAAGCCAAAATTCCCGGCCTGATCTGCATTGGCAGATGCCACTACAGGGGCTTGATTTGTTGATGTTGGCGTTGGCGTTACGGACGTTGTCGCACTATTACCGCCCCCGCACCCCGCCATCGGGACCACCCACAAAACTGCACACAAAGAGAAAGTTAAACCACGAATCATACTCACGCCCTTTCTAAAAATCGAGAACAACATAAGCTCAAAATTTCCCTGAAAGCACACTGCAAATTGTACCAAATTGTATCAATCTTGAGACAAATTTTTACACCCCCCTACAACAAGGATATGATAGGAGTAGCCATGTTATGATGATCTGGGAGGATTTTTGGACAAGACGTCACACATCTTGGTGGTTGATGATCAACCGGATATTCGCGATGCCTTAGGTGAGCACTTAGAACGCAACGGATTTCGGGTGAGCGCTGCGCCTAGCGCCAAAGACGCGCGCGCAACGCTCGGTAAACACACCATTGATCTGGTCATTCTTGATATCATGATGCCGGGTGAAGACGGCTTAAGCTTGTGTCGGTATTTGGGCGAAAACACGGGCATACCCGTCATTCTTCTCACCGCGCTTGCAGACGATACAGACCGCATTGTCGGTCTTGAAATTGGCGCAGACGACTACGTCACCAAACCCTTTAACCCGCGCGAACTGGTAGCGCGCATGCGCGCCGTCTTGCGCCGCACCAAAGGTGCACGCCACAAACAACAACGCTATACCGAGTTTGGCACATGGCAATTGGACAACCAGCGCGCAGAACTTTGTGGTCCCAAGAAAATCATTGTCCCACTTAGCACCGGGGAATTTCGCTTGCTTAAAATTTTTCTGGAACACTCGCAAAAAACCCTTTCGCGTGACGAGCTGATGAAGCTTTGCAAAGGGCGTGACGCCCACCCGTTCGAGCGCAGCCTCGACAATATGGTCTCTCGCCTACGCCGCAAAATAGAACAAGACCCGAGCGCCCCTGAATATATCAAAACGGTATGGGGCGGCGGATACTGTTTTACCACACCAGTATCTACATGAAAAAATTCATCCCCCAGACAGTCGCCGCACAACTCATCGCACTCCTCCTGCTCGTCTTGATAGTTGGGCAAGGTTTCAGTCTCTGGTTAATCATCGGGGAAAACCGCATGCAGGCACGCGCCATAAAATTCAAAACTATTCTCGAAGCCACGGTAGAGCATGCCCCACACCCGTCCAATATCATGCACGTAAAGCCGCCCTTTGCCTTACCGGACAAGCCGGGCGTACCGGGGTCATTTTTCTTCTCGCGCAACAACCGTGCCGCCCTGATGGCAGGCACCAAACACCTCCCTAAATACGAACAGCAATATGGGGATATGTTACGCGCGGCCGGCTATCAGCCTCTCTCGGTTCTCGTTGTTCTACAGTCCGGCGTATTGGGCATGAAAGAAGGCGTTCGCCCACCGCCCCCGCTGCGCAATCAAAGACGTGGCCCTGACGGCCCTCGTTTTGAAAGACCGCCCCGTCCCTTATCCCAAGGCGGGCTTCAAAACAGACCAAGAGACAGACTACAAAACCATCCACCGCCCCGCGCCAAAGGCAATGCGCCTGCACTGGGAATGCAGGATTTGTTCCTGTCCGCAGAATTGGCCCCGGGGCTCTGGTATAATGCAATGGTGCCCCATTACTCACTGGAAGCCATCTCCTCACGCATCCTCATCGCCACAGGTGTATGGATTTTACTCACCTTGCTCGCCGTCTGGTTTTTTGCCCGCCGCATTACCGGCCCCCTGTCCGCGCTCACCACTGCCGCCAACCGGTTAGGGCGCGGGGAAACGGCCCACCCCCTGACCGAGCAAGGCCCATCCGATTTACGCAAAGCCGCCAGTGCCTTTAACACCATGCAAACCCGCCTCACCCGCACACTGGAAACCCAACGCACGATGTTACGCGCCATCGGTCACGACTTGCGGACCCCTTTAACCTCCTTGCGGATTCGGGCAGAAAACATTCCTGACCCAAAAGAGAAAAAGAAATTTATCGCAACCCTCGACGACATGACATCCATGACAGAAGAAATCCTCGGCTGGGCCAAAGATGTATCCGGTTTGGAAGACTATGCCGTTGTCGATCTAAACGCCCTGCTCGCCGCCCAGGCCGATAATTACAACGATCAGGGACAGCCCGTGAGCTTCGACGAGAACGGCCCCGTTATTTTTCATATACGCCGTATTGCCCTCACACGCGCCCTACAAAACCTTATCGACAACGCCGTTAAATACGGAAAAACCGCACATATTTCTATCGAGAAATATAGCGACAGAATATGCATTCATGTGGATGATGAAGGCCCCGGCATTCCCGAAGACAAATTGCAAGATGTCCGCAAACCCTTTGTGCGGCTCGAAACCTCACGCAGCAAAGAGACGGGCGGGACAGGTCTCGGCCTGTCTATTGCCGATTCTATTGCCCAGTCCGCAGGCGGTAAACTCATCTTGAAAAACCGTAGCCCCAATGGCCTGCGCGCCACACTCCAACTCCCGAGTGCCGTCTCTTGAATATAGCGCTTGCAATTTTTAAACCGGAATTATAGCTTCGCTGACCATGCGTACAATGCCAAGTTTTCAACGTCCACACCCACTCAAGAGACCTTAAACCCGTGCCAGCCTGGATCAGAATTGTCATTGTTGATTACAAAAGCGGCGCGCATCTTCAAACCTGCGTAGACGCCCTATTGGCACAAACATTTACCGATTTCGAAGTCGTAATTGTCGACAATACCTGTCCTGAAGGCGCGGCCAGAAAACTCGTCAATCTCGATGCCCGTTTTCATATTCTCGAAGCCGGCGAAAATCTGGGCTATGCCGGCGGCTGTAATTTCGGCGTTGATGGCAACAAGACCCAAAACGCCCACCCTTGCAAAACCCCGTGGGTAGCCATGTTAAATCCGGATGCCTTCCCGCAGCCAGACTGGCTGCATCATCTACACCAAGCGGCACAAACTTATCCCGACATCTCGATCTTCAGCACAACATTAGTGTCAGCCGACAATCCGGACATTTTGGACGGGTTCGGAGATGTGCTTTCCGTATACGGCATTGCCTGGCACGGCGGCGGCGGCGCGCCGCTCTCGAGCGCGGGACAAGAAGATGTATATGTGTTTGGCCCTTGCGGCGCGGCCGCCCTGTACCGAACCGACGTTTTCCGACAAGCTGGTGGTTTTGACACTGACTTTTTTTGCTATATCGAAGATGTAGATTTAGCATGGCGCTTACAGCAACAAGGCAAAAAATGCGTGCAAGTGCGCCGCGCCCTGTGCGCACATGTCGGTTCCGTCAGCACAGCCACCAATCCAGAGTTTCGCTATTACCACGCCGCCAGAAATACAATATGGATGATCGTAAAATGCACACCTCTCTGGCTCTTACCCATCATGCTGGGGTTAAACATGTTCAGCCACCTTTATTTATATAGAAGCAGGGCACAGCGCGGCGAGGCTAGCGCATGGTCGCGCGGCCTCCGCCACGGCCTATACGGTCTCCCCAGGTTTTGGAAAAAACGCAAACCGCTGGCCCGCCAGCGTAAAATCCACAAACATAAAACGTTAAACGGGCTGGTCATTGCGCGCAAAAGCGTACAGACCCGCGCCATTCATAGCTGGCCTATTCCGCCCGCTAACAACACACCAACCCCATAACACCGTCTCCAAAACCGTTATATACCTAGAATATAGGTAGTTCTACGGATAGCTTGCGCCACCCAAATCTTATAGGATTTCGTTGAAAATGGCCATTTATCACAAATGACAAGCCGTCAACGCGAACTCTCGACACCTTTTAACGGACACATTATGCGCAATCAAATAATCATCATTGATGATGACAAAGCCGTGCGGAGTTCCCTGTGTGCATTTCTGGATTCCACCGGTTTCTCTGTTAACCCGTTCGCCTCTGCAATGCAGTTTTTGCGCACGGGAAGCTTGAGCCTTACGTGCTGTATTATTGTCGATATGCATATGCCGGAAATGAGCGGCATTGAATTTCTAGAACTGATGCACGAGACACACCCATCCGTGCCTGTCGTTTTAATCAGCGGCAATATATCCGCCTCACTCCGGGCGCGGGCCACACGCGCCGGTGCAAAAGCCGTGTTTGAAAAACCATTTGATCAAGACGGTTTGCTCAACATCCTCGGTACCTTCTGCCCAAACAACGCCTAAGCGCCCAATTTTAAAACACTATAGGTAATTGCCCCTAGGTATTCCTCCTGATTTTTTTCTCCCACCCCCACCTCTATATTTTGATCAATGGAGGAACACACAATGAGTATTTATACATCACCAGCAAAGATCATCGATATCCCGACAGGGTATAACAGGGCTTGGAAAAACTTGAAACATGTCGAAGACTGTTTCGGTAATGACCCGTTAGAACAGCTTCTTCGTTCACAAGACAGATTGGCCCAACGGGTCGAGCAGCTCAAAGAAAAAGTGATGTTCTTGGAGCAATGCCTAAGCTCTCAAGAGACAAGCCTCTCCCATTCTTAAATAGCCCCCCATAGACGTTATGTGTCCTCCCCCGCACACGTAAACGTCTCCTTGAGCGGACATTCTCCCTCCCCCCACCTAACAGGGAGAATGTCCGCTCACTTTCGAACACAGAGTGCAAACACAGAGCACAAACACAAAGAAAAAACATCATGACCAAATCATTATTGCCCCCCTTCAACGAAGAGACAGCCCGTTTAAAAGTCCGCGCCGCAGAAAACGCATGGAACACCAAAGACGCCCAAAAAATCGCACAGGCTTATACACAAGACAGTGTCTGGAGAAACCGCGCCGAATTCATCACCGGTCGCACAGAGATCGAAGCCTTCCTGCTACGCAAATTTTCTCAAGAGCTAGACTACCGTTTGATCAAAGAATTGTGGGCATTCACAGGAAACCGCATCGCGGTCAGGTTTGCCTATGAATCGCATGACGATAGCGGCAACTGGTTTCGCGCATATGGCAATGAAAACTGGGCGTTCGCCAAAAACGGTCTCATGCAACGCCGCATTGCCAGCATCAACACCAAGCCCATCACCAACGCAGAGCGCAAAATGCACTGGCCGCTCGGCGTAAGGCCCGACGAATATGCCGGATTGAGCGAGCTTGGTCTTTAAACCATCCACCACAAAGGAGAACATCATGTACCCACAACACATTCAGGCAGACCAGAACCTTATGACCGAAGTCATTTTCGAGCAGATGAAAATTGAACACCGCGATATGGCATGTGCCCCACAGCGCGCCCAAGAACGCGCCCGAGAACGTAGTGCCATTCACGCAGCCAACATCCTCGATCTCTACGCCGTCTATTAATCCCCTTTAAAACCGGAGAGACTTATGGCCCGTGCCTTTGCAAAAATTTCGTTCACCCCGTCCGTTGTCAGCCTTCAAAAGCAACACGGGTCGGACAAAGCCTATTCAAAATTCCTGTTGCCAGATGTGCTGAGCGGAGACCGCCTGAGCGAAGCCGAGGCCAGTTTTATCATGGAACGCGACAGCTTCTACCAAGCCAGCGCCTCGCAAGACGGCTGGCCCTATGTCCAATACCGTGGAGGCCCGACAGGGTTTTTAAAAATCATTAATTCGCAAACCCTTGCCTATGCCGATTTTCGCGGCAATCGCCAATATATCAGCGCCGGTAACATCAGTGAAAACGACAGAGTCTCCCTCATCCTCGTCGATTACCCGAACCAGCGCCGGTTGAAAATCTGGGGTCGGGCAAAGCTTGTCACACTGGCTGACGACCCGGATTTAATCGCCTCTCTACACGACGAAACCTACCGTGCCAAACCCGAACGCGCCGTCATCATCAAAGTCGAGGCCTTTGACTGGAACTGCCCCCAACACATCCACCCGCGCTACACGCTTGAACAGCTCGAGCCTCAAATCACCGAAATGCAGACCCAAATCCATGCACTTCAAGAAGACAATAGAGCCCTCAAAGCCAAACTAAACTCAAAATCACCCACCCCCTGATCAAGACATACTTGATCTCCCCCCCCCGAAAGGACCAATCATGAAAACTTATAAATCACTCCTCACGGCCAGCGTGTTCGCTCTCGCGCTCAGCACTCCGCTGATAAATTCCCAACCTGCCTTCGCAGCCGAGACAGCCATCGTAACCAGCACAACACAAGTTCAGTTTGGCTACGAAACAATCAATGGCGTCAAAATCGCATACCGCGAAGCAGGCGACCCGGCCAAACCGACAATCTTGCTGTTGCACGGCTTCCCGACATCTTCACACATGTACAGAAACCTGATCCCGAAATTGGCACAAGACTATCATGTCATCGCGCCCGATTACCCCGGCTACGGTGCATCCGACATGCCCAAAGCGGAAAATTTCGAATACTCTTTCGCCCACATTGCAGACATGATGACAACCCTGATCGACACGAAAGGCGTCGGGAAATACGCTGTGTATCTTATGGATTACGGCGCCCCGGTTGGCTACAGAATGTACGCCAAAAACCCACAGCGCGTTACCGGTTTTATCATCCAGAACGGCAATGCTTACGAGGAAGGTCTCGAAGAATTTTGGGATCCATTGAAAGCCTATTGGGCCGATGGATCAGATGAGAATGCCGACAGGCTTCGCGGGTTTTTCGAAATCGGCGCGACCAAATGGCAGTTCACTCACGGCACCCAGAGCCCTGAAAAAATCAATCCGGACAATTTCTGGCACGTACAATATTTGCTAGACCGTCCCGGCAATCAGGAAGTTCAGCTTGAGATGTTCAAAAGCTACGGCACCAATGTCGGCGAGTATCCAAAATGGCAAGCCCTGTTCCGTAAACACCAAACACCGGCATTGCTAATGTGGGGCAAAAACGACCACATTTTCCCCGAAGCCGGCGCCCATCCTTACAAACGAGATTTGAAAAACCTCGAGTTTCACATTCTCGACACAGGTCATTTCGCTTTGGAAGAATATGGCCCCGAGATTGCCGATAAAATGATAAAATTCATGGACCGCATTCACAATTAACCCCGTGAAAAAGGGAGAGGTTTTTTTCCAGCTGGATCAAACCTCTCCTTTTAGCGCGGTGCACCCTCGAATATATCCAGAGGAATGTGATCGGCCATAGCTTCATAACCAATGATCGACGGGTGAAGATGATCACCGGAATCATAAGCCGGATTTAAAATACGGGGATTATCAGACGCCCGCATGATCGCGTCAAAATCTATGACGTTGTCAAAGGTTTTCGAGTTGCGAATCCAGTCATTCAAATCCTGACGCGCCCGCTCCGTATCATCGTTGGGCTTGTAATAAGTAGATCCACCAAACGGCATAATCGTCCCGCCAACCGGAATAATTCCGTGCTCTCGCGAAGTGGCGGCGATCTGCGCATAGGCGATTTTCAAATCCCTGACCAGTTGATCATAATCAGAGGGCTGTGTTTCGTCATTGCGTGACAAACGGCCAAAATCATTTACCCCCTCAAGCAAGACCAGATATTTACCGCCTTTCTGATCCAGAACATTCTCGTCATAACGCGCCATCACATTTGGCCCCAAGCCATTCCTAAGCATGCTATTACCACCAATGCCGTGGTTTAAAACCGAATACCGGTCTTTCAAAACCGGGTCGGATTGTATCCGGCTCATGAAAAAGTCCGGCCAGCGCGTATCCGTATTCGGCTTGGTACCATAGCCATCCGTAATCGAATCTCCGACAATAATAATGGCAGCGCTCAAAGACGGTGCCTCTATTTCAAGGCCCGATAATTGATACCAATGATTGACCGTATGCGGGTCTACAAACGCGCCCGCGCCTGATTGTCTGCCTTTGACCACATATGATGTTGCGCGCGAACCGGGATGGCTGGTCTGACCCTGTGGCTCTTTAGGTAGATACATAGAGATCGCCAGATGATCGAGCGATTTAACCGCAAACGTAACAGGGTCGGTGGTATAGATAGCGCCCGCCGGAATATTCACGGCCAACTCACCAGAAAACGTCAATTGTTGAGACGTCGCCGTGTCAATTGAAGACGTGTTCGGGTCAGCGGACCCCGCAATTTGAACATCTTCAACGCGCAAAGTGCCGGTGCCGTATTGATTGGAAATCCGCACCCGTAAACGCGTGCCCCCGAAACTGATCCGCACAATTTGCCTCAAAGTTGCGTCCGTCAACATGCCCTCGGGCAATGTGTTTCTGGGTTCGGGAATTTGTTGGGAACTAGCCCAGCTTCCTAGCCAATGGGTTGTTTTGGTAATGGACGGAACATCCGCCCCTTTATGAGTACTGACAGAATGCGCAAAAACCCCGCCCAATATCGCCGCCAATAAACAAAGGAGTGCAAGCCCCAAGCGTGTTATGAAATTCATTGTCCGTTCCCCATTTTATCTTTGCAATATTCGTCTTTACAACATTCGATGAATACTACGCTTAAACTCGACCTTCAATTTCCTCAGCGCTGAGACGTCAAAAGAACGCTAGGTTACTTCGGATCAATTTTTTGGATACGACCATTTT
Organism: Robiginitomaculum sp.; assembly: GCA_002733605.1. Classification (GTDB taxonomy): domain Bacteria; phylum Pseudomonadota; class Alphaproteobacteria; order Caulobacterales; family Maricaulaceae; genus Robiginitomaculum_A. Next base: position 282,706 of record NVWK01000011.1, on the reverse strand, counting down.
CGTCAAAGTCCAGCGCAATGATTTTCACATTCCGCAGATGGGTGCGTCCCGATAATTTTGTATCATGATAGGCAAGATACCATTTTTCATCATGCTCGAAAATCGAATGATGGGTTGTCCAGCCCTGAACTGGTTCCAAAATCCGTCCCTGATATGTAAAAGGCCCATAAGGCGTATCAGCAATGGCATACACCAGATAATGGGTATCCCCCGTCGAGTAAGTCAAATAATATGTGCCGTTCCGCTCGAACACCCATGTCCCTTCAAAGAAACGCCGGTCTGTATCCCCCGCAAGCAGTGGATTACCTTCCGCGTCATTGATCACAATGTCGCGAAGCGGCTCGGCAAATTCGAGCATGTCAGCACTTAGGCGCGCCATCTTAGGCATCAACGCTGGCGCGTCCGCCACACCCAGATCGGTCTCTGACCCGTCCGCTTCAAAAGAGCCACTAGCCCATTTTTGTAACTGACCACCCCAAATACCACCGAAATATATATAGTGTTCTCCGTCCCCATCTTTGAACACCGCAGGGTCTATAGAATAACTCCCCGCCATCGGTTTATCCCGAGGCGTAAACGGGCCTTCAGGTGTTGAGGATGTCGCCACCCCGATCCGGAACACACCGTCCTTGTCCTTCGCCGGAAAGTACAAATAATATGTGCCGTCTTTATAGGCCGCATCAGGCGCCCACATTTGACGGCCCACCCACGGCACATCCGCCATATCCAGAGCCACATCATGCTGGGTCACCTTACCCCCGACCTCGTCCATAGACAGAACAATATAATCACGCATATCAAATTGGCTGCCACCGCCCGTATTGGCAGTTTCCGTATTGATGTCATGGCTTGGATAAATATAAATCCGACCATCGGCCCACACATGTGCAGACGGGTCAGCCGTATAGATGTCGCTTACAAGCGGTGCACCCAGAACCTCGTTCTCGACGGGCGCTTCATTGGCCGCACAACCGGCAAACAAAAAAGATACGGACAAAGTCCAAAGCAAATGTTTCATAATATCATCCCCAAAACGAAAGGCCCATTTTCTCTCTTCTAGGTTTATAGAAAATATTTGTCCACTGTATTATGGGAGCGCTATCAAATCAATGCGCAAATCTTATGGTGTTACAAATACGTAACTTTCCGGCTGGAAAAATAGGGTGAATTTGGTTTGTCCCATCTCTGCTTGATATTTGCTGTGTTTTTGTAAGTACGATAATTTAGAAGTTTTTCTGAATTCTATTGGAATTTGGCTCGAATCCTACTAGTGTGGGGTATGTTAGCGCTAAAATTTAAAACTATATCAAGTTTAAAACGCCATATGGCCGCCATTATATCCCTACCGGTTCTTGAGACAGCATTGGTTGCTTGTACGCCTGCGTCCCCTGTTATGCCTTCTGTAACGCCCCCCGCATCCGGTCAAAACACCCCCCAAATTATAAGCCTGAAAAACCAAAACCTCTCGGCTCAATTTACGCCGTTATTCGGGGGACGCCTTACACATTTTTCTGTGCCCGGATATGAGAGTGTAGTGAAATTTAACCACACGCTTGCACAACAACACCCGGAACCCGAAATCAGCATTGGCTCTGGCGAGCCACCCTATCTGGGGCATTCGGTTTGGTTGAGCCCGCAAAATGAGTGGTGGAACCAGCAAGAACTGGAGATCACACAGCGAGGTCAGGAATGGCCACCCGATCCCTTTTTGACATTACAGCCAACCGACCCGATTGTTACGCAGACCGAGCTTACCCTATCCGGCCGCGCCAGTCCCGTATCCGGCGTTACCATAACACAAACATATACCCTACAAGCTGCGGGATGTTTGCGGGTCATGGCCAGTGTGAAAAATATCCGCCAAACACCGGTTGAATGGGGGGTCTGGTTTAACACCCGCGTGCACCCCGAGGCCAATATTGTAGCCCCCGTTCAAACCGCCGACCATGCCCGCTATGGTAAGAATTTTTCATCGGACTATATGTCACCGGAGCTTGTTTTTGAAAATGGTCTGGCTGTTGTCAATGCCGAGATTACGGATGCACATACAAAGGGCCGTCGCGGAAAAATTTTGATGGATCCGGATGCAGGCTGGATGGCCGCTTTTGTAAAAGATCAGCTTTTTGTCATCGGGTTCGATCTTTTGCCTAAAGAAGGTATCCATCCCGAACAGGGCCAAATTGAATTTTACTTCGATCAAACCCCGTCCAATATAACCGCCAGTTTTATTGAAATGGAATCCCATGCTGCGATGAAAAAACTCGATGCGGGTGAAACCATGCGCGCCGTACAATACTGGACGGTGAGAGCCTATCCCGACACACAACAGCCAAAAGACTTAATGGACAGCATCAAAGTCAATCTTGATCAAATTCAAAACTGTAAGAGGAATGCCCAATGAAAATATTTCAGGCCCTAATTGCCACGACATTCGTATTTGGCTGTGGAGCCAATATGGCCACAATAACGGCCATGGCACAAAGCCCGTCTGTAGAGGCACCAGCGCCAACGTCCAGCCTACGCCTGAACGATAAAGAATATTTCGAAGCACCGGGCCTGAACGTTACAGTTTTTGCAGATTATTACCCCGATGGCCACCAGACCGGGGTCACCATTATTCAACATGGCAAACGCGTGGCCGCAAACGGCGATGTCCGGCTCGAGATTTCTCCGGGACAGTGGTCGCCAGTGCCGAAGGCGGGAGAGCGTATTGTCGATACGGATGCCAACGAAATTCGCCAAACCATGTCCTATCCGGATAAGGGCAAAGACCGGACGGGATTTAACCCTATCATTTATCCTGATCTTGATTTTTCTTATACGGTTCGGGTGAAACCTGCGGGCGGGGATAGCTTCCGTGTCAGCGTAGATTTAGACGCCCCTGTCCCGAGCGAATGGGTCGGAAAAATCGGATTTAATTTCGAGTTTTTCCCGCCGGATTATTTTGGCAAAGCCTTTAGCATAGGCGAAACCACCGGCATATTCCCGCGCCAGCCAAATGGCCCGTTGCAAATCCACGCCGGAGAAACTCTGGCCGCGTCCCTTGGCAAAGGGCACACACTTGTTGCCGGACTGGATGATGATCTGGTGCGGATAAAAATCGAGGCAATCGACAATACTCTGGAGCTTTGGGATGGCCGTACCAACCACAATAATGGCTGGTTCATTGTCCGCTCTCCCTTAAAAGCGGGCGTCACTAAAAACGCAGTCGAATGGCTAATAACCCCGCACCGCAAAAAAGATTGGGCCTATGAACCCGTCATTCAGGTGTCCCAACACGGCTATGCAGCCAGACAAACCAAGCGGGTGATTATCGAGCAGGCTTCGAATGACACGCAACGGCATACAATTGTCATTCAACGACTCACAGAAGACGGGCCGGTTCAAGTGCAATCCGCCAAGCCCGAGCTTTGGGGTGATTTTTTACGCTACCAATATCTGGTGCATGATTTTAGCGACGTCACCACACCCGGAATGTATCAAGTCTCTTATGGGGACAAAACCTCGCACCCGTTTAAAATCGGAGATGATGTGTTTTCGCGCCATGCATGGCAGCCAGTGTTGGAATATTATCTGCCTGTGCAAATGTGCCATATGCGGGTCAACGAAAAATACCGGGTCTGGCACGGGTTAGATCATCAGGACGATGCCTTGATGGCCCCCGTCGATATCAATCATTTTGACGGCTATGTGCAGGGTAAATCTACACTGACCGAGTACACCTCTATGACACCTGTTCCGAATTTAAACGCGGGGGGTTGGCATGACGCGGGCGATTATGATTTGCGGGTTGAATCGCAAATGACCACCGTCTGGCTCCTGTCAAAAATGGTTGAAGAATTTGGCCTGAATTATGACACCACAACTATAGATCAAGTCAACAAAATCACGGAAATCCATCAGGCTGACGGCGAAAATGATGCAATCCAGCAGATCGAGCATGGCCTGCTAAGCGTTTTGGGCGCTTATAAATCCATGGGGCGTTTGTACCGCGGAATTATCGTCCCGACCAACCGGCAATATGTGATGCTCGGGGACGCGGCTGTGCAGACCGATGGTAAATTCCAATCGCCCAAGCCCGTCAGTGATGACCGCTGGGTGTTTACAGAGGACAATCCCAATCGGGAACTTGGTGCGGCAGCAGGACTGGCGGCGGCGGCACGGGTTCTCAAGACGGAACGCCCAGAAATGTCCCGCGACGCATTGGCGGCTGCGATCGAGATCACCGACAAAGCTTTGAATAAGTCGAAAAGCACATATGCCAAGACATTCGCCCTCACGGAGTTATTCCTGTCCACAGGCGACACAGCCTATGCGGACAAGCTTGTCGCCATGCAAGACGAGATCATAAAAGAAATCGCCAGAACCGGCTGGGTCATTGGCATGGCCATCGACAAGATCGAGGACAAAGACTTCCAGAAAGCTATTCGGGAAGCCGTTAAAGAGCACCAGAAGACAATCAATGCACTTTCAGCGGCAACGCCTTACGGTGTGCCTTACAGACCCAATATCTGGGGTGCAGGCTGGGATATACAACGCTTTGGGGTTCAGCAGTATTTTGCCCATAAAGCCTGGCCGGATTTGGCTAGCCGTGATCCCGTACTCAGTGCGCTCAATTTTGTCCTTGGCGTGCATCCGGGCGAAAACACCATGTCCTTTGCATCCGGCGTCGGGTCCAGTTCGGCTTTGGTGGCTTACGGCGTCAATCGGGCAGACTGGTCCTTTATTCCGGGCGGTGTTATTTCCGGCACAGCCCTGATCCGTCCTGATTTACCGGAGCTTCGCGAATGGCCGTTTTTCTGGCAACAGACGGAATATGTGATGGGCGGAGGCTCAACCAATTATATGTTTTTAGCCATGGCCGCCGATAGTTATTTCGGCGCTAAATAATTTTCATATACGGTTTTGGCAAGCTTGCATTGCCAAAACTTAACCTTCGAGGTGATTGTCGGCATGGGCGCAATAGCCTATATAAGAGATGAATTTCGAGGAGAATGAAGATGAAAAAACTGATTTTAATGACGGCAGCAGCAACGCTGACCTTGGGGACATTCGCGTATTCTGCTAGTGCGGACGAAGCCGCTAAATCTATGCCCAGCAAAGCTTCTATTCATGACGCGATTGCCAACACACACAGGGGTGAGGATCAAACCAAGCGAGACGAAGCCCGTAAGCCTGCTCAGGTTTTAGCCTTTATTGATCTCGGCGCTGGCGACACGGTTCTTGATTTCGGCGCAGGCGGTGGATACTGGTCTGAATTATTTAGTACGGTCGTTGGCGACAGCGGCAAAATTTACGCCCACCAACGTGCCGGTGAACGGTTTGAAAAAAGCAAAGAGGCGCTCACAGCTAAATTTTCACCCTTTGGAAATATCAACCTGATGCCCGTCGAGGCGGATGCAGCTTTTCCAGTTGCAGACAATAGTGTAGATACCATTATGTTGTCTTATATCCTGCACCATCTTCACTATTCAGAAGAAACGGGCGAGGCTCTGCCTGACGATTCAACTGCATTGTTCAATGAATATAACCGGGTTTTGAAACCCGGTGGTACATTCATCGTCATCGAACACGTCGCCATTGACGGGTCAAGCCGTGCCGACAGCGCAGGCTGGCACCGTACACCGCCAGCAACAGCCAAGGCGGACATTGTCGGCGTAGGCTTTGAATTTGTCGGGGAGGCCCCAACACTGTTTGCCAACCCGGACGATGATCTCAAAAACATTTGGTTCAAGACCGGGCTTTCCGGCAAGACGACAAGTTTTGTCCATAAATACCGCAAGCCAAAATAAATTCCGCAGAATAAATCCCGAAAATAAACCCAAAGGGTTCACACTTGGTTATTTGGGCTGCGCACGACGTCGTTTTATGTCTGCAACGCTCAAATCCACTTGCTCGCGCGCCAGACCCAAATAGGTTTCGGGGTTGAGAAGTTCGTCAATGGTGTCGTTCAAATACGGGGCCAGAACAGGGTCTTCGAGCAAAGCGGCGCGAAAGCTCATCTTCGTATCTATCGCTTTTTGGGCGGCCTTGCGCACATGTTCTTCCGCCAGCGTCCTGTCAATATGTTTGGACAGGGCCAGCATTAATCGTTGTGCCATAATCATCCCGTCTGTACGCGCAAGATTCTCGCGCATTCTGTCTTTATCCACACGCAAATTTTTCAACAAGGATTTGGTATCGCGCATCATTTTTGCAGCTTCGAGGCTGATCTCCTCTATGATCCGGTTCGGGCCGCTTGTATTATCCCGCTCGAAAGAATTTTCAACATCATCCAAAAGCACTTCAGCCAAGCGCGGAATTTTGCGGCCATGATGGATGACCCGCTCGGGCCAGCGCGGGTTTTTCTTGTGGGGCATTGTGCTACTGCCAACATTGCTTGTGGCTTGACGCTCGGACAGCTCACCAATATCCGTTGTCGACAAGCGGAAGATTTCTGCACCGATAGACGCATATGATTTGGAAATAAGCGCCAGAACTTGCCCGTATTCAGCAAACACATCCCGCGCCCCGTGCCAGTCCGCAGCCTCCGGTGTGCGCAATCCTAGCTTGGCAGAAACCTCGCGCTCCACAAGCACACCTTTCGGCCCAAGTCCCAAATGTGTGCCGACCGCCCCTTTTAAAACACCGGAGCTCTCAAGCCGTATTTGCAACTCTTGCAGCCTGTCTATATTTCTACGGTTCTGGGCCAGCCAGACCACGACCTTTTTCCCGAATGTAATGGGCAAAGCATGTTGGCCAATGGTGCGGCCCACCATCACCGTATCACGGTGCGTCGTCGCGATCACAATCAAACGATCTTCAATCTCGACCATGTCCGCCAACAACACATTTAGGCTGGCGCGAATTTGCAAGACCCGCACAGTGTCGTAAATATCAACCGTCGTAACCCCGTAGTGTAAATAATTGGCGGCCCCCGGGTCCAGACTTCGCCGCCAAACATTTAACAACGCCACCATGCGGTGATTGGTCAGTTTGTATTCGGTTTTAATCGCGGCGAGCGGGGCGTATTGTATACCGGCATGAGCGGCAATCTGGTCTGCGGCGCGCTGTGGGATGATGTCATACTTGGCCTGCGCCTGCGCGATTGCAGCCTCTATATCCATCACAAGCTGGTTGCGATTTTCCCGAGCGAAAATATCGGAAACAGAGTCGGTTGCAGAGGTTTGCGCCTCGGCATAATTCCCGATCACATCAAACGGTAATAAGGCAAATGTGAAAGCCACACTACATGTAAATTTACGTGAAATCATGGCGATGTTTTCCTATCTCTTACCCGAAGACAATTGGCACCAATTTTAACGCAATAAGCGATAATACGGCAACACCAATTAAATTAAGAACGAGGCCCGCGCGCATCATACGCGGAATAGACACATGCCCGGAGCTAAAGACAATCGCATTTGGCGGCGTGGCCACCGGCAGCATAAAGGCACAGCTTGCAGCCAAAGTGACGGGAATAACGAAAGCGAGCGGGTCTTGTCCGGTCTCGACGGCAATCGCGGCCATGACGGGTAAAATCGTCGCGGTCGTCGCCAAATTACTTGTCATCTCGGTAAGGAAAATCACAAGCAGGACCGAAGCCACAACCAATAGCCCAAGATGCACATTGCCCAAAGGTGCCAATTGCTTGCCGAGCCAAAGCGTAAGGCCCGACGAAGTCATACCGGCCGCCAATGCCAGACCGCCACCAAAAAGAATGAGAACCCCCCAAGGCAATTTTTTCATATCCTCCCACATCATCAAGGCTTCGCCTTTCTTGCCACTGGGAATAATAAAGGCGGCAACGGCAGCCATCATGGCAATACCGGGATCGGTTAATCCGGACAAACCGGTCACCGAGATAATCGGTTTTCTAAACAGCCAGCCAATGACAAGTGCAAGGAATATATAGGCCGTCCGCCGCTCCGCGACACTCATGGGGCCTAGCCCGCTCCTGAGATTGTTTATGTGCCGGCGCGCATGATCCGTAGCGATGAAATTGACCGGATATAAAAACTTCGTAAGCACCAGCCACGTAATCGGTAACATAATGGCAGCCAAAGGCACCCCCACCAACATCCAGCGGGCAAAATCAATCTCGAGATTATAAGTATCGGCCATAAATCCGGCCATAAAAGCATTGGGCGGGGTGCCGACCAAGGTCGACATCCCGCCGAGCGTTGCCCCATAAGCAAGTCCAAGCAACATTGATGTTTCAAAATTAAGCAGGTTTTTCTGTCCCAATTCACTCATGGTTTCGCGAATCACAAGCGTAACCGAAGCCGCAATTGGAAGCAGCATAAGCGTCGTAGATGTGTTGGAAATCCACATGCTGATAACGGCCGCCGACAACATAAATCCGGCAACAAGTGATTTCCCGTTCATCCCTGCAAGCCGGAAAATATTCAACGCCGCCCGTATATGTAGCCCTGAACGTTCAATCGCCAACGCAACAACAAAACCGCCCAAAAATAAATATATGATCGGGTGGGCATAGGAAGTCGCCGTCACTTTAAATGTACCAATCCCGAAAAGTGGAAACACAACCAGTGGCAAAAAAGCAGTAACGGCAACCGGAATTGCCTCTGTCGCCCACCAGATCGCCATCCATGTGGCAATACCCGCCATAGAGATCGCTTCGGTAGGGAGCGCCGTGTTTTTAAGCGCGGAAACGATAAGCATGCCCAGAAGGGGGCCCGCAGCCAGCCCAATATTTTGGTAAAGAGCCCGATGTGTGTCAGCATTTGCTACCATGTGAGTGTCCGTCCTGTTATTTTTTCTTGGGCTTTTAATTTTGCTCTTGAGCAATCAGTGCCGCCGCCGCAATAGCCATGCCCCGATTATCATGCCCAACACCCGGAATAATTTGAAACCGCCATTTTAGAGTGACCCTTGAAGCTTCGGCAGATGCTTTGGCCGTCTTCAAAAAATACACACCTCTGGCAAGACGGTGCGGGCCTTGCGCCATAGCCTTTGGTGTGGTGCGCAGATTTTTATCATTCGGAACATTGTCTTTCGCCCCGAGCAAGATCACCAACGGTTTTTGAAAAACCTCTTTCATATTATAGCGGCGTTTTTTAAGTTTACCCAAGCCGTAAGGCCAGTTTTGATCTTTGCGCGTCAAAGTATACCAGCCCGCATTGGCCGCAATCGCCATTTTATAGCGGGCCTTTGGACGAAAAAATACGAAGCGGTGGACAAATTGTGCACCGGCAGAATGGCCAAAAAGAATATACTTATCCGGGCCGGATGTACGCCGCTTCTTTATCATATCAAACAACGGGTCTATCGCGTCAAAAGCACGCGGTTTCTCTGCCGTCAACCCACCCATATTATAGTGTCTGGCTTTCGGAAAATGTTTCCGGTCAAACGCGGGCGCATAAACAACAAACCCGTATTGCTTGGCTAAATCGATCCAGTTATCCCGATAATCATCCGCATTGCGGCCTGCCCCGTGCATGACAATCACGATAGGCGCATCCTGCGGAGCGGATGCTGGTTCGACAAAATAAACCTGCAGGGACGGGCCATCCCAAGCATCGAATGTGAAACTACCCACATGCGCATCCCCGCCCTCCGTCACCGCTTTTGCGGAAACCTGCGACAAGCACAAAGCCGCCGCAAGTCCGCCTACACTCATATCTCTCCGGTTTAACATAGCCCTACATTAGCCCGGATCACGCCAGCCCGCCTAACATTTAAAATGTTGTGCGCACTTGGCCATAAATAAACCGGCCACGATTACTGTGATAGGCACTATCATACCCATAGGTCTCGTCAGATAATGGCGGGTCTTCATTGGTTATATTCGTCGCGCCAAAGCGTACCCGAAGTTTTTTCAAAGACGCAAGCTCCAAATCCTCGAATGTATATTGCACATAAGCATTGGCCGTCAGCCAGTCATCCACTGTGAAATACCCGTTAGGATTATCATCCGTAATCGCATTGGAGTTTGTGGCGCTGGTATCATAATATTCTCCAATATAGCTCAGAGATACACCGGCCCCGAACGCGCCTTTGCGCCACGACACTCTTGCGCTTGCCGTGTTTTCAGGACGACCATCCAGCAATAACAAATCCCCTGCACCCACAAGCCCGATATTTACGGCCTCTGGAGCAGCGGCAATCTCTGCCTGAACCGCACCAAATTCTTGGTCAAATTTCAGAAGATGCGTCAACTCGCCACTCAGATTGAAATTCCCGAAAGGCGTATCATCAATGTCGATATAGATACCAAAATCAATGCCTTGGGATTTGCGTGTATCCAGATTTAGGAACGGATCTGTCACGGATACAATGTCACCAACGGCGGCCAGGCCCGAGCCGGCAAAGAAAGCAATATCGTCATCATCCGGTGCTGCCCGTACAACATTTGGATTTGAACCCCCATTTAAGCGCCGAATATAATCCAACGTCAGTTGATCTTGGTCTCCGGCAATACCGACAATGTCATCCTGTTTGATATTAAAATAATCCACGGTTAACGTGAGGCCCGGCACAAATTGCGGCTCGAACGTCGCGCCCAGAGACAGGTTTTGATAGGTTTGCGCCTGCAAATCTTTTGACCCGACACGAATGCTGAGCACCCCTTGCGATTGGGAACAATCCGTTTGTGTCGCCAATGTCCCTTGATTAATTTCTGCCTGACAACGGTAGTAATCCGTACGCGTATTTGAACGTTGAAGCCCTTCTGCGTTTATCACATTTAAATTCGGCGCAACAAAGCCTTCCGAATATGCGCCGCGAAATTGCAGGCCCTCAAACGGGAAGTAAGACACGGAAATCTTGGGTGCAAACACACCGCCAAAATCGGACGCATTTTCGTACCGGCCCGCCAACTGAACCTCGAGCGCGTAGACAAGAGGCATGTTCTGATCCGGTGCAACAAGGGGAACATACAATTCTGCAAACGCAGATAATGTTGTCCGGTCCCCGCGTGTATCCGGCGTTGCACTGGAATTCATGACATCACTATCGTAGGTAATGCCTGTCACAGAATCAGTGAACTTTTGAGTGCCGTCAAGACGATCATCCCGATCATCAATATACGAAATTTTCCGGGCTTCTACACCAAAGGCCGCCCCGACACTATTGCCTGCAAATGTGAAAAAGTCCGGTGTAGACAGTTTGAAATCTGCCAGCATAAGCTCCGTCTTGGAATCCCTACGCACGTCGATGAGAAAAGAATCAATCACCGACTGCGGGTTAAGCGTTACGTCCAACCCGTTCACATTATTGATGTCACCACCATTAAACGGATTATAGGCCGTATTGGGGTCTGTCCTGTTTAAAGCATTTTGGAACAATGTCGCACTAATGCGGTTTTTTGTTAAATCTTTGGTTTCAGACGTAGATATCAAGGCGGCCATGTCAAAATCCCATTTGCCCCAATCTCCTCTATAGCCAGCAAGAGATCGCCAACTGACATTCTCGACCTCGAGCAAGCGCGGGCCAGCATCCAACACCCGGTAGCGCCCGTTCGGGCCACCGAATTCAATACTGAGACCCCCAATTGGTGCATTCAAACCGGGCAATCTGACTGTACTGCCTTCGGCGCCGAAGATGTTGTAATATCCTGTTGGAGCCATATTAACAGGCGTGCTGGAAAGGAAGGCTGTCGCGTCTCTAATCTTGTCAGACTGGGAATTATAAAAAGACAGCTCGCCGTAAAATTCATGGCCATCATCAAATTCATGGGTGGCATGGGCGAACGCATTATAGCGTTTTAAACTGGACGTCATTTGGCTCAGCAATTTGGTATTATAGCGCAAGTCCGTATTTAAACTCCCGTCATCAACACATATATCCGCGTTCAAATCCACTCTGCACCCGGCGAATGATGTCGGTTGAATATGGAACCGGCCACCGCTGGAGGTAAGGGCCGTGCCATTTTGCCGCACCCGCATGGTCGTATCAAATTGCCCCCACGCCGTATGGGTCGACAGATTTCTAAACTGCGTATCCCCTTCAAAATCCGTCCCGACAACCAGCGGGCGCAAATCGGAATTGGCAGAATATTCACGCTCGGACGCAAAAATCGGCCCCCGGTCATAATAGCTGCCAAAGAAGGTAATATTTGTTTTCCCACCCCGAAGATTGGTACCGCCGTATGCATCAAGCGTTAACCCGGTCGCCCCGACCCCGTCATATTCGCCGTACTTTGCCGTGACTTGCAAGCCGTCATATTTATCCTTCAAAACCGTATTGACCACGCCCCCGACAGCATCGGCGCCGTAAATAGCAGACGCCCCATCGCGCAAAACCTCTATACGTTTAATCCCGCCTGTCGGCAGAGCATTCAAATTAGGGGTCACAACAGGGGCCAGGTTTTCCGTTTGCACACCCGGATGTAAAACAACCCGGCGACCATTGAGTAAAGTCAGCGTGTAGCCCGAACCGAGCGAACGCAGGTTGATCGATGACACATCACCGCGCGCGCCGTTCACGCCACCGCCCTCACTGTCACCACTGAAATTCACAGCGCCCTGAGACGGGATTGAACGAAACAAATCTTCACCGGAATCCGCGGCAATTGCATCCAGGTCCATCTCGGTAATAAGACTGACCGGCAGGGCATCGACGACACTTGCACCCCGAATATGTGTGCCGACCACAATAATTTCATCATCGGGTTTGATGTCCGCATCAGGTTGGGTTTGCGCCCACGCTGCATTTGAAAACACAGTGGCAGCAACAAGCGCTGTCGTTGACAGCAATTTTTCGAGTGAAAGCCTAGACATAAAATCCCCTTTAAATTTTTTTCTGAAAATTCTTCTTATGTCGCACATAATCCCCTGTTGAGACCCAGTCAACAAAAAACATACAAGTCGTTCAGTTTTTATGTTATAGATGTAAAAATGATACAACGCATGATATAAGGCCGTGCAAGCCGAGATTAAAAATCAAGAGAAAGCCCAAAAGAAAGAGACCGTGTCCGAACCAGAAAAACAAAGCAAGCGTGATCAAATCCTGTCCGTAGCGGCCAGTCTATTTGATATGCGCGGCTATCATGACACCCGTCTTGAAGATATTGCGGCAGAGCTTGGCAAGGGCAAAACCAGCATCAGTTACCATTTCAAATCCAAGGAAGCACTCCTCGATGTGGCCTGCGAGCGCTCTTGCGATTATATGGACGCCGAGCTTGAAACGGCCGCCCAAGCCACAAATGGACTGGAGCGCATTCTTGCCTTTGTGCGCAATCGGGCCGAAGCCCACGCACAGGCATTGTCTGCGCAAAGACCGCCCCTGACCTTATTAGCCGAGCCACATGATATTACGGATGTCACAAATCCAAAATTATCAAACCGCATTAAAACCCAGATACTTGAAATCCGGGGCTTTCTGGAAGCTGGTTGTGAAGACGGGTCTATCAACATTTCGTCCCCCGATGCGTCTGCATTTTTGATCCTGAACATTCTGCGCGAAATACCGCAATGGCTCGCCAATATTCCAAATGCACGACACGGGAGTGCGATCGATGGCCTGTGTGATATTTTGCGCAACGGCATTGCAATTGACAAAAATCGGCAAATCCGAAGATCGGTTTTGCGCACACAATTAGACACCTATCCCGCAATTTTCGATCGTCAGGTCAAGAATCAATTGAAGCGGGATGCATTGATGCGCACCGGTACGCGCTATCTAAACCGCAAAGGCTACCGGAATTTATCTCTTAGTGACGTTGCCGCAGAACTCGGTGTGACACGCGGGGCGTTCTATTATTATATCGCCGACAAGGATTCGCTCGTCGAGAGCTGTTTCCATCGCAGTTGTGATCAAATCGAGAAAACCCTGCACGCCGCCATGAACGCTTCCGATATGAATGCGCTTGAACAGCTCGAGCACGCTTTGTTTGCAGTGTTTGAAGGCCACATCACCAATATGGACCCGCTCATCAGATTAAACCTACTTAATGTGCTGGGTCCGGCGCAACGATTGGGAATCGAAGTGAAGCTTCGCAGACTGGCAACAGAGTTTTCGGAAATTATCGCCAAGGCCATGCTTGAAGGCTCGGCGCGCACCATCAGTCTGGACGCACTTGAAAGCATCTTAATCGGCACATTGTTTTCAGCCGGTCAGTGGCGCCTTGCAGCCACTCCATTAAACAAAGCTTGGCACCCCAGCACCGAACCAACCACCGCCGCCACCGCATATTACCAGCCCCTCATTTCCGGCCTATCATCACAGGGCGAATAGGGCCGTTATAGAGTTAAGCTTAATGTTTCCAATGTTTTATGTAGGTGCACCATCGCGTCCTCTGTAGGCCCGGGATAATCACCTGCAATGGGTATATTGCCCATATAGCCCAAGTTTTCGCTTCCCTCAGGGCTACAATAAAATGCGGCCACCACCAGCCTGCGGAAAGTCGCAAAACTGTCAGCAATTCTGATAAATTCCTCTGCCAATTCGTCTTTCCGGTAGGCAATGTCGTCCATGATTTTAATTTGGTTGTTAGGCGGAATTTACGCAAATTTTTTCGAAACCCGCGTCTCTGCCTCCGTGTCAATCCATGCAAGTGTAGACAATATATCGAGTCGGTCTCTTTGCTGCCGATCGTAAGGGGCACTTACCCATTCATCGACAACATCAGGGACGCTGACCTCGGACGCTGACGGGACGGCCCCGTCTCTCGGCACGATAATATCTGAAAGCACCGCGACCAGTGTAAGCTGCGCGGGCGTCAGCGTTCTTGGCCACGCCATTCTATCTGCATTCACAAGTTCAGGGTCTTTACCATAGCCCTTCGCCTGTATTTTATCCAATTTCAGATCGGGCCAGTGTCCTGCAATGGCTTTGGTTTGATCCTTCGGGGAGCCACATGCTGCCAACGAAGGCACCAGAGCACTTGCAGATAAAACACTTAGCCATTTCAGCGAGTCCCGTCGTGTCATGCCGCTTTTATATTGGTAGTCAGCCCCTTTTTGTATTGTGTTGTCCATGATCTACAACGCCCCCTTATCAAGTTGAGAGGCTAACCACGAAGCATTTCTCATAACCAATGTCATAATTGTCAATGTGCAGTTTTTGTGTGGATTAGAGGCAAAAACCCCACCGTCCATAACAAAAAGATTGTCACAATCCCAAGTCTGCCCATATTGATTGGTTACAGAATCCGTCGCCGAGGCGCCCATTCTGGTACTCCCGACCTCATGAATAATTTGACCGCCCTTGGCAATCGCCGTTTCGGCGGAAGGCAGCGGGTCAGTAAATTTTGCGCCCATTGTTTCCAATATTTTCTTCGCGGTTTTTAAGCCGTGCTCGACCTGTTTCAGTTCATGCTTTGACCAAGCCCAATGAAATTTCGCCACAGGAATACCCCACTTATCCTGTACCTTCTCGTCAATTTCCATATAGCTTTGTGCGTTTGGCAACATTTCTCCGCGCAGAGCTAACCCCACATAAGCTCCATATTGTCGTTTGGCCTGATCCGCAATCTCTTTTCCATACCCCTGAAGGTTACCCGGTGCCCCGGATCCCGGCGCTCTGAAACCACTGCCAATTTCAAAATGATAGCCACGCGGGAAATCCAGCTCTCCTCTGGCATGTTGTGCGTGTCCCCACCACGGAATGAACAAATGGTTCGCGGTATGCCCGTCTTCATTATAGCGCGGGCGACCTTCCAACAGCGGAATTTGGGCGCCCAAACTTGCCCCCGTTGAATCCATAATATTCTTGCCAACCTGACCACTTGAATTCGCCAGACCCATTGGAAATTTCTCGCTTTTCGAATTGAGCAATATACGTGCAGACTCGCACGCACTCGCCGCCAAAACCACGACGCGCGCCGACAGTGTCACCGCTTGCTGCGTTTCCTTATCGATATATGTGACAGCATTGACCTTGCCGTTTTCATCTGCATCTACCGAGCTCACCATCGCATTGGTAATAATCTCCAATTTCCCCGTGGCCCTCGCCATAGGAATCAGCGAGGTCGTTGTTTGAAACGCCGCGCCAATCGAACAGCCACGGCCGCAGGGCGTTGCATAAAAACAGGCTTGCCGATCATCTTTTGGACGGGTGAGCACAGCCCTGTGCATCGGCGCTGTCGCGATGCCCAGTTTTTTTGCGGCTGCCGAAACGAGTAATTCCGGCACTCGGGCTTTTGGCGGCGGCTGCAAAACACCCTCAGCAGAATCCGGCATATCGTCCAAGCCCGTATTGGTGCCACAAACCCCGACCAAATCTTCGGTTTTATCATACCATGGGGCAATATCTGCATACTCGAACGGCCAGTCCGCGCCTAAACCGTCGCGGGTTTTCCCCTTGAAATCATGTTCGCTGAACCGTAAGGAAAATCGACCCCAATGGTTTGTCCGACCACCCAGCATACGGGCCCGCCACCATAAAAACTCCGAATTTTCACCCGTTGTGTATGGCTCTCCGGGCACGGTCCAACCACCGTCAACCGTAGCATCGTAGAACCCGAAATCTTTGTCTACAGTCCCTGCCCCCATTAACGGAGCGTCCGCACCGGTGTTAAACATTGGCGTTTCTGTCGTAGGATCATAGTCGCGGCCAGCCTCCAACATCAAAACTTTATGCCCGGCTTTTGTCAGCGTGTACGCCGCCATTGCGCCGCCTGCACCGGACCCCACGACGAGGACGTCAAAATCTTTCATTGGCCTAACTCCAGTATTTTGATGTTTTTAAAGGCCACTTGATTTCCATGGTCTTGCAAACCGATATGACCACGCTCCGTCAACCCAAACCCGGGCCAATCACTAAATTTACTCAGCGCAAGAAGCTCATCCCACCGCTGGCTGCCAACTATAATATCGGCCACCAACGCATCATTTTGCCAAACCTTTAAAGCTTTATTGTGCATGCGTATGCGCATTTGGTTCCATTCGCCCGCTTGTTTGTGCGAGGAAACCGGCGAAGCAATCATATCGTATACAGACCCGGAAAGATGAGAGGCCAATTTGTTATCAGAGTGCCTTTCATTGTCGAGAATTTGAATTTCAACCGCGTGGGAATATATTTGCCCGCCCAACTCATCCGTCATGATAAAAACACCGCTATTCCCGGCAACGGATATTTTCCAGTCCAGTTTTAAATCAAAATCCTGATAGGTTTTTTTCGTAAGAATATCACCACCGCCAGTCCCGCTCAGGGTCATGGCATTATCTTCGATCTGCCATTTATCCGACAGGCCCTCCTGTTTGAAATTTCGCCACTGGTCCATGTCCTTGCCGTTGAACAGTAATGTCCAACCCTGCTGTAATTCCGCAGCGCTCAAGGTATTGTCCACACTGTCCATAACCGGTGTCGATGACGGGGCCGACCCATGACCGCTCTTATTCTGTGGAAGTATTTCACATGCCCCCATGGCGAGCAACGCCACCACCATCAATGGTTTACAAATATATCTCCGAGTATTGCGCATGTGTCTTCCCCTTCACCTTGGCCCTGTGATTATCTTGAGTGATAATATTAATCGCACTAATAGCCAAGGCGCAAGAGTGTTTGACGCCAAAGATTCAGAGATAAAGAGTAAGTATCGGCATGGTCTTAATATCCCCCGCCTCCATGAAGGAGACTAGTCCTGAAAGGACAAAAATCCTGCAGCCATGAATTTTGCCATGCGTTTTTTCACAGCTGGAAAATCATCAGAACGACATACACCGCCCGAAAGCCGGTCAATACGTCCCGTACGCGCCAAAGTATTCATCAACGCACCCGTCACAAAATGATAGCCCCAAAAAATGTCCACCTCCGCATGGTCCGGCAAGGCCCGCTTCAAAATACCGATAAGTTTAAGCACGACAGGGTCAAAATGTTCATCCATCAATTTTGCCCCCTCGGGCGTATTACTGACCCGCGCGCAAAAGGAAGCGTAGTTCATCCAATGCTCGCCGCCCTCGTAATATAAATCAAGATCGGTGTCCAAAAACGCACGCAGTGCCCCCTCGACGGTAGGATTGTCGCCTGCCTCTTCTTCATATTTAGCCAGCGCAGCCATACGCCCACCGCTTGTTACACTGGCACGGCGCGCAAAAACCCGTTGGAATAAATTTTGCTTGTCCTGAAAATAATAATGCACGAGGGTTGTATGAATACCAACGCGTTTGGCCACATCACGGAGCGTCACCCCGTAAAACCCGTTGCGTGAAAACAAATATTCAGCCGCATCAAGAATGTGTTCGATACTTTCTGCGCGCTGCTCCGCCTTCCTGCGACGTGGCTGTTTTTGCATTGTTTCCGGCATAATTTCATTCCCTCTGGTTGCAAGGTAAGGGTCGGATATGCCTCCGTCAACCTCGGGATCAGGATCAAACGGCAACAAATTTTCTTGCACATAATCCTACGACCAGAACCGGCCCGTGACATGACAACTGACTACCCCTCCTGACAAGTGGCTGGCCCTCATGACAAATGTCATGTGATTATGCTGCCGTCTGTCAATTCCCACTCAGACCACAATGCCGTACGCACCCCTTAAAGCAAAATAAGAGTTGAGAGAACATTGTGAAAGCAAACAAAACAGAACTGGTGGCAAACGACTTTGTTATACGCGCAAAGGGCGTATCCAAGACATTTGGGGTTCATACCGCCCTAAGGGATGTAAATCTTGATATTCAAAAAAATAGCGTGACGGCTATTTTAGGTACAAATGGCGCGGGGAAAACCACCTTTATTCACTGTTGCCTTGGCCTTACGAAACCAAGTCGTGGAAATTTATCCATATTTGGCAAGAAACCGGGAAGCATGGAGTCCCGGCGGCGTGTGGGGGTCATGCTACAAGACGCAGACTTGCCGGACTTATTGACACCCCGTGAACACATAGCGTTGTTTGCAAGCTATTATCCCAGCCCATTACCGCTCGCGAACGTTCTCGACATTTGTAATCTCGAGGGTTTTGCAACCAAGAAGTATAAAGCCCTGTCAGGCGGGCAAAAACGTCGCGTCCAATTTGCATTGGCGATTATCGGCAACCCTGATCTTATATTTTTGGATGAACCCACGACCGGACTGGATACAGAGGCCCGCCGCATGGTCTGGGAGGTGATCCGCAGACTAGCAAATGAGGGACGGACAATCGTACTGACCACCCATTATCTGGAAGAAGCAGATGCCCTGAGCGATAGAATCGTCGTTCTAGATGCAGGCAATGTCATTGCAAATGCCCCAACAGCCGAAATTCAAGCCTTGGCGGGCGGTGCCATGATTAAATGCGTGACAGATATTCCCCCAAAAGACATTGGTAAAATGCCAAAGGTTGTTTCCGTACGCCACAATGGCCGGTTTACAGAAATCAACACACAGGATTCTCCCTCTACATTACGCGCACTACTGTCAGAAGATGCCAATCTTTCCGAACTGATCGTAAAGAAACCTAGTCTGGAAGAAGCCTTTGACCAGCTCACCCATAGCCAAAAAAAGAAATCATGATGAAACCCTTATTTTTAAATATTTATTTCCACGAATCCGGTGCAGAAATTTTAAAGGCCCTGCGCGCGCCTGAATACATCGTGCCAACATTGGTGTTACCTGTCGCGTTTTATCTTTTTTTCGCGTTCGCAATGCCCGGTGCTGGTACAGAAAACGCCCGCTATCTTTTAGCCACATATGGGGTATTTGCCGTTATGGGCCCGTCTATCTTCGGCTTTGGTGTCGGCGTCGCTAATGAGCGCGACCGCGGATGGCTAAAATTAAAGCGCGCATCCCCCTCACCATCTCTGTCTTATATCGCGGCCAAAATCACGGTCACGCTGATCTTTGCCAGCCTTGCCCTTATACCGATTTATCTGGCTGCTGGTTTCGGCGCCCACATTGCACTGCCGCGCGGGCAATGGGTGATGTTGTTGGGGATACATCTTTTATCCGTCATACCCTTCGTGTTGATCGGCCTCACATTAGGATTTTCCCTAGGCTCCAACGCAGCCATTGCCGTTTCAAACATTGCATTTTTAGGCATGTCCGCTCTGGGTGGATTATGGATACCAACATTTTTATTTCCACCCCTCATGCAAAAAATATCTGTAAGTCTGCCATCTTACCAACTCGCAGAGATCGCCTTGTCAATCGTCGGGGCTAACGCCAATGCGGGCGCGCCACGCATGCCCCTGCACAATCTTACCATTGTGGCCATCATGACGGCTTTCTTGGCGGTGCTGGCCTATTGGGCCTGGGCCAAACAACGGAACTAAGACAACGAAATTAGGGCCATACTTAATTAAATAAGGAATTCAAACATGTTAAAGACAGTCTTTTTTATCACCAGTATAATTGTGATCGGTTTGCTGGGCATTATGTTATTTGCACTGCCAACGTCGGAGAGTAAGCCCGTTCAAATTTCGGATGCAAGTCTGACCGGCAATTCTTTTGCAATTGAGAACACCCGCATTTTTGACGGGGTCAAAATGCATGAAAATTACGCTTTGATTATCAAAGATGGCGTCATTACCGACATGGGAGAAGATGTCACAATCCCAAAAAACATGAAGACATATAACGGCGCAGACAAAACCGTATTACCGGGACTTATTGATGCCCACACCCATACATATGCCGCCGCCCTTAAAGACAGTCTTCGTTTTGGCGTCACAACCAACTTTGACATGTTTACCGATGTGCAAATTTTAAAAACCCAAAAAGAAAAGCGCCTTGGTGTCTCGGAAACACAAGACGCCGATTTATGGAGTGCAGGCATGTTGGCAACAGTGCAAGGTGGTCATGGCAGCCAGTTTCCTGTTGCGATTGAAACCCTGACAAAACCACAAGACGCCCAAGCGTGGGTTGCAAAACGGGTCGCCGAAGGGTCTGACTATATCAAAATTGTGTACATGCCCAACAACCCCTACTTTAAAAGCCTTGATTTGGACACAGCGAGCGCACTTATAAAAGCCGCTCACGATCACAATGTTATGGCCCTAGCCCATATCTCTTCACTTTCCGCCGCGCAAGACATGCTGGACGCAAATATCGACGGGCTTGTCCATGTATTTGCCGACGAACCCGTCACTGAAAAATTTGCAACACAGGCGGCGAAAGACAAAGTTTTCATCATACCGACATTGGCGGTTTTAGCCGCAGTCGACGGCCAAAAGTTCGGCGCCGCTATTGTAGAAAACACCCTTGCCGCCCCCTATTTAACCCCGGAGCAAAAACAGGGGTTAGCAAGTGATTTTGGAGCCGGTTTTCCGGGATTTGATTTTAATCTGGGGCTAGAGAACACACGTAAATTGCACAAGGCGGGCGTGATCATTTTAGCCGGCTCTGACGCGCCCAATCCGGGCACAACACATGGGGCCAGCCTGCATCAGGAAATGGCCCTTCTCGTGCGCGCAGGCCTGACACAAATGGAAGCATTACGTGCGGCCACAAGCGCCTCCGTAAAAGCCTTTGGCATTACAGATCGCGGGACGATCAAAATAGGCGCGCGGGCAGATTTAGTCATTCTTTCAACCAACCCCGCCGAACATATCGCCAACACATTTGACATAGATATGGTTATCAAAAATGGGTATGTGATCAAAAGGCAGGCTCAAAAAGAAACAAGTGTTTCAAAAACATCTCTTCTGGAAGGTGCAATCCTTGGGAGTTTCAATACAGGTATAACCCCGCCAAGCGCTCTGAAGCAGCAAGGTTTTATCTGGAGTGCCACCGATGACCAAGTCGCAAACGGCAACTCGAAATCAACCCTTTCGTTCACCGCGCCCGGCGCAGATAATACTGGCGGGGCCTTGCATGTACACGCAGATGTGCAAGCCGATTTTTTCTTCCCGTGGGCGGGCGCTTCATTCAGCATGCCTGATGGAACTGCGCATTCTATAGAAATATATAAAACCGTTAACTTTCAAATCCGTGGCACGCCCGGGGCTTACAAAGCCATGTTCTTTTCCACATACAGCAATGGCGCCCCGCCTACACAAGGTTTTACAGTGGATGAGGACTGGAAAACCATCACGCTCGACATTGACACATTTTCAGGATTTGAGCCAAAATCCTTCTTGGCCTTTGCGATCACAACCGGCACGAAAACAGGTATATTTGACTATGACATTGACAATGTTACGTTCGCAAAATGACAGCTGAAGTTAAAAACCAGAAACCCGCAAAGCGGAGGCGTCCGATCGCCGCCCATCCTGCGTTTTATCTCTTGTATCTGCTTTTCTATTTTACAACCTGGATTTTTCAAACCCCAGAGATTCAAGATATCATAGCAGCTATCATTTCCATCTCGGTTTTTTTGCCCATTTATTATTACGCATTTAGCAAAACCAGCAAAAAATATATAGGCGCCATATTTATCATACAAGCCATCGGGTTTATTGTTGCCCCCTTTAACGGCATGTATGGTGTTTTCCACATTTACGCCTGCGCACAAGCCGGTTTTCAAAGACCAGTCAAGCACGCTGGTATTTTGCTCATATTCTTGGGCCTCAGCTATATAATATTCTCCCTGTTCTTAAACACAAACGGGTACGAAATCGGCATCATTACCTTCATGGGCATGATCACCGGCATCGGCTGCATGGGCAGTGCCGAGCAACTAGAACACGCAGAATATTTGGAACGCACCAACGTTTTGGATTTACAACTCGCCACCCTTGACGAGCGCGAACGGATCGCGGCCGATTTACATGATTTACTTGGCCAGACCCTGACCATGGTCGCCCTGAAGGCAGAAGTGGCAGACAAATTTCTTGATAAAGACATTGAACGCGCTCGCCTTGAAATACGCGAAATACGCAATGAAGCCCGCGCCGCCCTCGCAGATGTTCGCCAAGCCGTGTCGGGCATGAACGCGACGACAATAGCGATAGAAATAAAACGAGCCAAACAAGTCCTACGCTCGGCGAGCATAGCGTTTAAAATCATCGGCGATGTGCCGATGGTTAATCCCCAGCAAGACAAAATCATTGGTTTGGCAATCCGCGAAACCGTCACAAATATTGTACGACACTCACGCGCACAAACTGCAGAGCTTGCCTTCACACAAAATGACGACAGTTTTGACATTTCTATTCAGGACAATGGCGTCGGCGGCGCCTACACATTGGGCGCAGGCCTCACGGGTCTAAGGCGGCGCATAGAAAGTCTGGGGGGTCGTGTAAATATTGATATGAACAAAGGCGCACATATCAAGCTAACGATGACCAAAAAAATGTCATGAGGGAAATGTCATGATCCGAATTATTATCGCCGAAGATCAATTATTACTGCGCGGCGCCCTCGCCTCATTATTATCACTTGAGGACGATATTGAAGTGGTTGCCGAAGCAAAAGACGGGCGTGAAGCCCTCAATTTGGTAAAGCTCCACACACCGGACGTGCTCGTGACCGATATTGAAATGCCTGAATTTTCCGGAATCCAAGTGGCACAATCCCTAAAAAGAAACAACAGCAATACGCGCGTATTAATCGTAACAACATTTGCACGCTCGGGCTATTTGCAACGGGCCAGAGACGCTGGCGTCACCGGATATATTCTCAAAGATACATCAAGTGATGAATTGTCCAATGCAGTGCGCACAGTTGCACAAGGCGGCGTGGTAATTGCCCCCGAATTGTCGCAGGCCGCATGGGCCATACCCGATCCTTTAAATGATCGGGAGCGCGAAATTTTACGGCTTGTCGAATCCGGAAAAACCAACAAGCAGATCGGCGTCATTCTAAATTTAAGCTCTGGAACCGTTCGTAACTATCTCGCCTCTTCGACCCAAAAGCTCGGCGTTTCGAACCGCATCGAAGCCTTCCGAGCGGCCCGTGAAAAAGGCTGGCTCTAAGAACACAGCTATTTGCTAACTCTCTATCGATTTCGCAAGCTCTATGACCCGACGAACGGCGGCAGTTTCGCGGCCTTCGTTTGGAAAACACTCAAGGCCGATAGGGCCAGAATACCCGAGCGACAAAGCCTCTGAGAGAATGAAAGCATAATTCATTTCCCCTGTGCCCGGTTCACGGCGATGCGGACTGTCTGCAATTTGCAAATATCCACATTGGTCAATCCCCTGCTCCAACTCATAAACAACATTGCCTTCGGCGCGTTGCATATGGAACAAATCCCAATTAAGTTTGATATTCGGGCTATCAATACTGCGACAAATTTCAACGGCGTCACCCGCACCGTACATAAAATGACCCGGATGATTATAAGGATTGAACGGCTCCACAAGACCCATCACACCCGCCGCCTCGAACAGAGGCGTAATCTCCCGCAATCGATCGCGATAGGCGGCCAGCATATCAGGCTTACTCATGCCTTCAACATTGGCATGCGCAACAATCGTCGCGTATCGTGCACCCAAGATTTGAATTTGATCTAGGCTTTTACGCGCCGCGTCATAAACTTTTTGCGCGCTCGTATTGGCAAAATCCGGAACATCGACGGTACAGTGAAGTATCTCCACACCCGCATCATTCGCAGCTTGGCGCAGCTGCGCAGGCGCACGGTCAGTGCTGTTCAAACCCCACATCTCGACCTGCGTGAAACCAGCCTTGGCGGCCGCGTCAAACCGCTTGGCCAGCGGCCGATCACGCCACCATGTCTCGACATTCAAAGCATATATCGACAGTAAATCCTGAAGCTCATCCCCCCGAAGCGCGCCTTTATGTTCCAACTCAGAGCCAGTCGCTTTTCCCTGCGACACTGTCGCACACGCAGACAAAGACGTGGCGACTGATGCAAGCAACAACGTACGGCGGGACAGTGAAGAAGAATTATTTGACGTCATAGCAATCCCTTTTCAAGTAAGTCCGCCGCGTGGTGCGCGGCCCGTGCGGCAATGGCCATATATGTCAGTGATGGATTTTGACACCCCGAAGACGCCATGCACGCCCCGTCTGTCACAAATAAATTATCAACCTCATGGGTCTGGTTCCATTTGTTGAGAACGGAGCTGGACGGATCACGTCCCATACGAGCTGTACCCATCTCGTGTATCCTGTCCCCCATCGGGGTAATATCATCAATCGTCTCCGGTATCCTCACACGAATATCGGTACATCCCGCCGCTCTCAGCATTTCGCCTGCGGCTTCGCCCGCACGCTGCATCATATGCAGTTCATTGTCGCTCATGCGCGTATCGAAAACAGGCACAGGAATGCCGTAAGCATCTTTCTTGGTCGCGTGCAGATACATTCTATTTTCTTCACGCGGCAACACCTCGCCAAACGCGCCTATACCTATACGCCATGGCCCCGGCGTACGATTTGCCCGTTTGAAATCTTCACCAACGCCCGCGCGGTTGCCCGTCCATCCGGATCGACCCGCGCCGCCCTGATAGCCAAATCCGCGTAAAAATTTCGGCTCGTCCTCTGTTATATTAGAGAAACGGGGAATATAAATACCGGCAGGTCGCCGCCCCGCGCGGTACTCGTCCTCGAACCCGGGCACAATTCCGCTCGCGCCCCCCCCGCTTACATGGTCGATAATATTGCGACCCAACTGACCGGAGCCATTGGCGATACCGGTCGGGAAATGTTCCGAAGTTGAATTGAGCAAGATCGCGCCTGTCGCGATTGTACCCGCGCTTACAAAAAACATGCGCGCCGTATATGTCGTGCGCGCTTTCGTATTCGCGTCAATCACCCGAACCCCGCTGACCAGTCCCGTGTCCCCATCATAAACAAGAGAGTCGACAACTGCGTACGCAATATGTGTCACATTGCCTGTGCGTTCCGCCGCCGGCAATGTCGCCGTCACAGAGGAGAAATACGCCCCGAAACTACACCCGCGATTACAATGCGAACGCGATTGGCATTTCCCTCTGCCAAGATCGTATTGCTCTTGCGTTGGCTCCGTCAAATGCGCACAGCGCGCATGAATAACATTGCGTGTCGGAAACGCTGCCTCGATCTTGGCTTTCACAGATTTTTCTACACAATTCATCGGAAATGGCGGTTGAAAAACACTGTCTGGCAATTGCGGTAGCCCGTCTGCATTCCCCGCAATCCCTGCAAATGTTTCCACATGCTCATACCATGGTTTGAGATCGTCATAGCGTATAGGCCAATCAACCCCGTGACCATCTTCCAAATTCGCCGTGAAGTCTTGCGGCCCCAACCGATAGGATTGTCGTGACCACAGGAGTGATTTTCCACCCGAACTATACCCACGCAACCAATTAAATTTGGTCTCGCCTTCTGTTTCATAAGGACTTAAATCCTCACGCGCCCAAAAATGCTTATTACTGTCATGAAGCGCATATCCGGCACCTTTCGATACCATCGCATATTTTTCCTTAGCCTCATCCATCGGGATACGGTCAAAATTAGACAATTCCCACGGATGTTTCATGTCGGTAAAATCCTCGGTAGGAATAATTTTTTTACCGCGATCCAGAATGAGAACCTTAAGGCCCCGCTCCGCCAACTCCTTGGCGACCCAGCCGCCACTCATGCCTGAACCAATAACGATTGCGTCAAACTTCGCCATCTCACCCTCCAATTTTGTAATTATCTGAACCAGGTCCGGCCAATTTCATCAATCGGCCCACACACGATCAGTTCCACAGGGTTAAGCTCGTACTGAAGCTCCTCTGTCGCCCCCGGCTCGGACCAATAATAGGCTTGCGCGATCAGGGATTTCTGTCGTCGGTACGCTCCATGCTCATCACGCCCTTCCCCGAACGCCTGCGCATCAAGGGCTTGAACGGCCTTTGTGAAATCAGCGTCAGACGCTTTGTTAGGCTGGCCAAGCGTTGAAGAGAGAACTGCATCGATTTTCCCCCAATCAGCAATATTGGCTTTGCCCGTCGCCGCGTCCGCCCAGTCCAACATAAGATGATCCAGCATTTCAGGAACCCCGACAGCCAGCGCGCCCGGCGTTTGCGTCGTCGGGATGAGCACATCCGACACTCTGGCAACCAAAGCAAACACCGTGGGCCCATAGAATGAAGGCGTGTAAATTGCCTCTAATTCACCCGTCTCAGACCGGCCACACGCCGACAAAAACGATGCCGATACGGCAATCGCACCAAAAGCTTTTATTAAATCCCGTCGATCCATTTAAAAGCCCCCACGTCTAGAATTACTTGGTCGCAAACGACGCTGTTCCCCATTCTTATTTTCCCACTATTCCACACCCGCCCCAAACTTGCAATCAGATCAGAAAATAAAGATGGTGATTGGCGGAAAAACACATTGGGTAAAACCCGCCCGATTATTGCCCTAATTTCTCCAGCTCGTTCGCGGCTGGCCGCCAGCCTGCATCCGCAGATTTTTTCAGCCAGACTTTTGCACTCTCAATGTCGGCGTCCACATCCAGACCATATTGATACCGAATAGCCAATTTAAACATGGCTTCAGGTTGCCCCCCTGCCGAGGCCGTGTTCAACCATTGAAGCGCCAGCGGTATATCCGTAGGATAAAGCCCGCCTGCGCCCAAATAATCATCTGAAATAAGAAATGCCGCCTCGGCCGCCAAAGGCCAATATTGCCCGCTTAACGCCTGATATTGGTAGGCGGGTGCAAGGGTCGCAATGGCTTCAATTTCCGTGCGTGCCCGCGTGCGTACCCCGGCACTCACATCCATTACCCGTACCGTCGCGCGAATTTCCCAAAGCTGCGCATTCGGGTTACCATCTACTGCTAACGCCTTTAATTTTTCAATATTCCCCGGAGGGCCGGACATAAGCGCTTTGGTATACTGGGCCAAATCATCCGAAGGTTTCGAAGCCATCTTTCGCGCCGCCTTTTTTCGGGATTTATTGTCTGCGCGTATCTTTGCCCGCACCTGTTCTTCCAGATCGTGCATGGATTTTTCATCCCCCCCGGCAGCTTTCTGAGCAACTTTCTGAACTGTGTCTTGCTGTATGGCGTGCTGGTGATCATCATTGCCGCAACCCTGTAAACAGAGGCTAAGCCCGACCATTAAAACAACATGTTTCATTGAAATTCCCCACATTGCTTTCACTTGATACCAAGCTGTTTAAGTGCGGATATGGAATTTTCATTACCAAGTGCCGCCGATTTTTTAAGCCAAAAAACGCCCGTCTCTTGCGACACATCCACCCCCTCGCCGTAATAATAAGAAAGTCCGAGATTGTGAATGGCGTTCACTTCACCCTGTGCGGCTGCTTGACGATACCACTTCACGGCTTGCTCATAAGATTGCGCAACGGATCGGCCGTTTTCATGCATGATCCCCAGATTGAACTGGGCCTCGGCGTGGCCTTGCGCCGCCGCTTGCTCAAACAGTTTTCGTGCAGCCGCAAAATCCGGCTTTCCCGCCTTGCCCATCGCATATATATTGTCCAACTCGAACTGGGCATCGACGTCCCCTTGATCGGCAGGTTTTTGATACTAAACCATGGCCTGTTTATAGGACTTCGGCACACCTGTTCCGTCTGCATACAAAGCGCCCAGATTGAACTGGGCCTCGGCGTGCCCCGCCTCGGCAGCGTCGCGAAACAACTGAAAATCCTGCGTATGCTCCTGTGCGTGATAGGCTTGCACACCGTCTTCAAACGGATCGGGTGCGGAGGATGAACATGCGCTCACACACACCATCAACACCAAGGCAATACCCTTCAATCTAGCACCGATATATAGGCTAAAATTTTGCGGGAATAGTTTCATGGTTTATGCCCTCTTGCAAAATTCATTTTATGGACACCGCCATGCACCGCCGGAGGCACGGTACCCATTCGCGTTATTACCCGGATTGGCGCGACAGGCTTTGCGTCTATCAATTCTATATTTTTCTTGGGTGGAGCCATTGGCAAGATTTTGTAATTTTTCCCGGGCAAGCATATAGTTCTGATCCAGTGCTTTTTCGTACCAGATTTTGGCGTTCTCGAACTTCCCGGTTTGGGCATAAAAATTTGCGCGCCAATATTGGGCTTCCGCGCCCCCTTGCGCAGACGCATGTTCTATCCAGAAATCACGTTCAAAGGCATTGGCTCTGGCACCTCTGTGCCGCCGTAAAACCGGAATAGGCCGTTTTTTTCAACCATGAATGATACATATATTCGCTTTGGCGCATACCTCTGCCGAATTTATACAAAAGGCTAAGCATATGCATGGCCCATGGGTCACCGCCTTCGGCCCCTTTTTCCACCCATTTCGCACCGATTTTCTCATTCCGACCCACCCCGCGTCCAGACAAATACAGTGTGCCCAAATAGGTGGCCCCCAAAGCAGGCCCTGCATCCGCAGCCTGTTGATAAAGCGCATATGCACGCCCACTAAACCCCGCAGGCGTTCCCAAGAAAAGAACGCAGAGAAGAACACAGACAAGACCAAGCTTAAAAACCGATATGTGTTTCATTTTATGTCGCCTTTGAAAAGTTGCCAAAATAATCTCAAATAGTTATGGCGGAGCGTAAAAATTGCCCCGCCACCGCCCCGTTAATGCTCCCGACCAGAAGCATTACGAAATCCGATTTATTTATAGCTCGCCATCTTATTGACCATCATGGTGTTGGCTTGTTTAAGCGCGTCAATCATGACCTCTTTGTAGCGGGCTTCATCAGCCTGAACGGTTTTACGTTTGGTGGTCATACGTCTGCCCTGACCGCCGCCAAACAAAAGGCCGCTCAGTTTAACCGCCGTATCACCCACTTTATCCCCGCCTGTTGTGGCATCACTCATGGTCCCAAAAGCGATTTGGGAATACGGGGGTTGGCCAATTTCAAAAGTAATTTGCGTGCGCGGCATCCGGACACCAAGCGTGCCAGCAATATTGGCGCCCTGTGATGTGTACACAGTTTCTTTGGCTTGCCTGAAATTGAACTTCTTCTCGTTGCGATTATTGATGACGAAGTTGGCATCCAGATCAACGCTGATCACATTGACCTTGTCTTTCATCTCGACCATCAGGGCCGAATTGTCATACGACCCACCGCCCGCAAATGTCGCCCCCTTGGGCACACTGTGATAAGAGGATTTCCCGGTTGAAGGATATTTTGACTTCGCCATATATTTGTTGACGGTTTTCAAATGTGTGTGGGGGGCAAGTGTATATCCTGCATCCGTCATTTTTTGCTTGAAATCCGCATAGACAATCTCGGTAATTTCGTCAAAGATCGGCGTAGATACACCTTCCAGAGTTGAAAGGACGCGCGCCGTAGCTTTGGTATAAGAGTTATTAGACTCGTTCTTGTAATTGGAGTTGGTCAGATAATTAATCCGGTAAAACGGCACAACAAATTCGCGCACACCCGCAAGTTTTTTAGGCTTACCGTAAGCCACTTTCATATCCGGCACGGTCTTACGCATTTTCAGCATGCCGGATTGCTGTTTTTTAGCGGTCTGAACCTGCACCGTGTCCGAATTTTCCTGAACAATGCTATTGCTGTCTTGTCCCAAGACTGTCGCCACAGCCTTTTCTTTGGCCATATCAACGGCCGCTCTTTTTGCAAGCTGGCTCACACTCCCTGTCGTGACGCACCCGCTGACAAGCAAAGGCATTGAAACCGCCAATACGGCTATAAGTGATGTTCTCGTTTTCATATTTCTCTCCATTGATTGTGATCTGCAAACCCGAAACCTTGAAATTCTATGCGAGTGGTTTGCGCGAGAGGGGCCCAACCCTCAAAAATCATGCAAGGCGCATACGCCCTGACGCATATGCGTCCCCCACGGCATTAAATCCTGTTGGTAATATTCATATTTCTCTGGTGGGTGGATATGCGTAAGAATACCCATTTCCCGCAATGTCTTGTCGCGGGACACGTAAGGCCTCTTGTCAAATATCTGCTCATATCTATACTTCAAAACGTTGGAGCCACATGAGTACAAATACAGACCATATTCCCAAAACGATCATCCTCGCAGATGACCACGCGATCGTGCGTCAGGGCGTTTGCGCGATTATAGCCAAAATACCGAACACCAAAATCATTGCCGAAGCAGAAAACGGACTTGTGGCGATCTCTTGCGTGAAACGCTTTAAACCGGATTTGCTTGTGCTCGACGCGGCCATGCCGCTGGCCAAAGGCATAGAAGTGCTCGCGGAATGTCAGAGATGGAGCCCCCAAACCCGTGTCATTTTACTGACCGGATTTACGGCCGCCTCGCTCTTGTCCCAATGGCTGAGCGCTGGCGTCGACGGGATTTTATTGAAATCATGTTCTTCTGATGACATGAAGGCCGCATTTGAAATTGTCTTGAACGGCGGCAAATATATTTCCCCGCAAACACAGGCTATTTTATCTGAAACCCCTGCGGTTTCGGAATTAACCTCGAGAGAAACCGAAGTTTTATCGCTTCTGGCAAGCGGGCATCAAAACCTTTCCATCGCGGAGCGGTTAGGGATTAGCAAACGCACCGTTGAAAAACACCGCAGCAGCCTGATGCACAAACTCGATGTGACATCTGTGGCCGAACTTATGACATATGCTTTAAGGGAAGGATTGCTGGATGAGTATAAACAGCTTTAGCCGCCCGCGTTTTGGCCAAATTTAGCAATGGGGTTTTTTACCCATAGACGGCACGGCCCAAAGCCTTGCATATTTGCGCCATGAGGATGGCGACAAGAAAAATTTTGCATTGCGTACAGGCCTATGGGTTTGTCTGGCTCATTGTTTTTTGTGCATTGACCGCCAATGCTATAAACGCCTCTGCACAAATTGCGCCTTTACCAATTGAGCCTTCGCCTATTGTTTTATCCGATACAGGAAATTTGGACATAGACGTTGGGCTTCACGCTGTGTTTTTGGCCGAACAGGAACAGGCCCTCACACTTCAAAACATATTGCAGACGGATAAATGGATCCCCGTAAACCACGCCTTAATCGACGCGGCCAGAGCAAACCCGGATACCAATTCTTCGCCCCCCTATGCGAATGGAAATCCGGTCTGGCTGTATTTCAAAATCAAGAACAATAAAGATACCCCGCGCACACTCATTCTGGACACCCAAAGGCCGGATTTACGCATGATGACAATATATACTGTGAACAGCAGCGGTGACATTACGCGCATTCTAGAACACGATGAGCACCATCATTTCGCGCAAAGATCAATCCAGCAAACAGACCTTGCCGCCGAGTTGCAAATAAAACCGAACGAAGAAATACGCATATATATGCGCTATATGCGCACCGCCACCGAACCCATGTCCCTAAAAATATTTGACCACGCCACCTACCAAAGCAAAATTCACGACAAAACCGTATGGGTCACGGCCTTCTTGTCCGTGATGACAACAATCGTGCTGATCACCCTTTTGGCCTTGCCGGCGCTGGGTTGGCGCGTGGCATTGTCTTTTGTGTTTTATACCAGCGTGGTCGGGTTTTGGTATGCCTGTGCGACAGGGTATTTCTTTTCGGTTCTAACGCCCAATTCTCCCATTTTCGCAAGCCGGGCCGTAGACGCTTTTGCCGCCCTGGTCTTCGTTGCATTTTTAAATATGGGCCGTGTGCTTTTCCGGTTTAGGGAAATCAGTCGCGCCTATGACAATGTCCTGATCTTCGTGATTGTCATAAATTTGATATGTGCCGTGCTGACATTAGCAACAGATATTTATGAAAATCCATTGCTCGCCTATATTACAATCACTGCGGCCGCAGTTTCATTTATCTTGTATATTTGTAACGGGGTGATTGCGGTCAGGGCAAAACGTAACGGGTCTTATGTCATCCTATTCAGCAGCATTGCATTGTTCGCCGCGTTCGCATTTTACCAATATATCACGATAGCCGTAAATGCCGGAACACTGGCGATCCCGATAGGGCGGGCCGTTTTGATACCCCCCGTGTCGTTTATCGAAATTAGTTGTTTTGCCCTCGCCATGATCCAGGCACAAATTGGTGTGCGCACCCAACGCGACCACGCCCTGCAATCAGAATTTAAAGCGGTGCAAGAACAATTGCGCCTCAGTGGCGCTCTGCGAGAGTCGGAGAACTCTTACCAGAAAGCCCGCCGTCAAGCGGAAATGCGCCGGGAACGCCTCTCTTCTGTCAGCCATGATATCCTTCAACCCTTAACGTCCTTACGCACAAGCCTGGGCGACATCAAAAAAATGGACGCTTCTAAAGCGCAACAAATGCAAAATGCTTTTGATTATCTGGAAACATTGGCCCGTGATAATCTCGGCCCGCCTGCGTCAAATCAGGACGAAAGCTCTGAAATGCAATGCGAGATATTCAAAGTCACCGCCGTAACCGACAATGTTTTTGCCATGTTCAAGGATGAAGCCAAATCCAAAGGCTTGGCGTTTCAGTATGCCCCGCAGGAACTGGATGTGTTTTCAAATCCGATCGCGTTAATGCGCATTGTCAGCAACCTCGTCTCAAACGCACTTAAGCACACACAGCAAGGCAGTGTGACGCTCGCATGTCATCAAGACGGCGATGCCGTTGAAATCAACATTCAGAATACAGGGACGTTCATGACAAAGGCCGAGATCAAAACCTATCTCAAGCCGTATCAAAAGGGAGATTTGTCGAGCGGGACAGGCCTCGGTCTGTATCAAGTCAAAAAAGCTTGCGAAGCTTTAAACCATAGATTCGGAATAAACTCAGACCCCAACACCGGCACAACCGTTAGCGTGCATGTGAAGGACTTCGATCACGGGGCAGGGTTATAGTTTCAATTTTTTCCAGCCCCTTAGAACTTGTCCCGCCGCGCGCATAGCATTTTGAAGCGCGTATGTCACAAGAGGGCTTAAGGCCGACAAAACCACTTGAAAATCAATGATTAAATTTAAATCACAATGCGGTCTTGAAAAATAAGGTGTATAAGCACATATTGATGTAAAACAGGCAGACACACATTTGGAAACAGGCATGACAAAGACAAACGATAGATATGAATTGCTTGCAGATTGCTCGTGCAATATGTTGCGCAAAACCGCCCGAAAAATTACACAGTTTTATGAACACGCATTGCGTGATGTGGGCATTAAGCCAACTCAATTTACAATTCTGGCAGCTTTGGCCAATAAAGGCCCAATGCAACTTACCATGCTCGCAGACAAGCTTCTTTTGGAACGGACAGGCCTGACCCGAAATCTAAACGTGTTGGTCCGAAATGGCTGGGTGAGTATAGAGGCTGGAGAAACCGATTTAAGGCAACGGGTTATAACCCTAACAGACGACGGATTTGAAAAACTTGATGCTGCGTACCCTTATTGGCACAAGGCTCAAATAAGTGTTGAGCGCAAAATGGGACAGAGTAAAATTTCAGAACTTCGATCAAACCTTCAAGAACTTACAGACATTACGGCTATATAAAATCACCACCCCTCACATCTAGGTATTTTTCCTTATATTTTTCTGAAATGAAAATGCATATTTATAAAGGTGTATATACACTTATATTCCAGTTTAAGGCACAACGCCCCTTAAATTCTGGATCTTTTAAAGGCGTCAAAACATTTGGACTAAAACAATGGATACTTTAACAATTTTCTTAACCCAGTTTTTCATGAGCTTGCTCGTATATGCCTATGCCGCAAAATGGTATGTGGGACCATGGCTTGACAAAAAACCTCTTTACGCGGCACTTGGCCTGCTCATTCTTCCTCATGCTTTGCGCTATATTGGCCTTACTTTCATGGTGCCGAATGTTGGCGGCGAGGGCCTTTCGACAACCTTTGCCGCCAGCGCCGGATATGGAGATTGGCTCAGTGCCATGCTTGCCATTATATCTCTTATCGCCTTACGAAAACACTGGCGGATTACCCTGCCATTGATATGGGTTTTCAATGTCGTTGGGACGCTCGATCTCATCAACGCTCTGCGTCAGGCCGAGGCCGTGTCATATTTTCGCGCAGCTTGGTTCATCCCGACATTCTTTGTCCCACTGTTGCTTGTTTCACATTTCATGGTGTTTTCACGCCTTCTCAGACGCAGAAAAGCCAAATAAAATTCTGCGCCAAACACACAATCCCTCAACATCCCACATAAGCCCAACGTCCCACATCAGAAAGGCTGTCACCATGACACTCAAAACATCCCCTTTGCCACCAAAACAAACTCTTTTGGTAAAAATTCGAAAAAGCTTAGATACAATCGATGAGGCCGTAAATTACGATCCTATGGCACATCTTTTTGAACGAGTACATTTACTCGAAACCAGATTGCAGAAACTAGAACAGGAAGCACAGCCTGCAAGCGAACATTGTTAAGAAGACGTTCAAGCTGATGTACTGCCTCACTTTGGAAGACTTGATAAATCAAGGTTTCGTCGATAAAGTGACAGGATTGGGAGGACAACATGAAAATTTTATCACGCGTATTGAAGACGGCATTACTGGTTCCGCTGGTCGCCTGTTCACCGCAACTTTCAAATTCTGGAAAAGACACTGCCGGAGAAAAACTGTCTCCTGAGTTTATCGCGCCGCAGGAGGAAAGCATCCGGGCTGGCCTTGCAGGCGATGCGCCCGCCGATATTGCCCGCTACCTTATGGCGCGCGGCGCGGGGCCTACGGCGCTGTCTCCGGACAGTACGCGTGTGGCCTATCAAAGTTCTATCACCGGACAACCGCAGCTCTATGTTATGGCTAAATCGGGCGGTGCGGCGCAACAACTCACCTTTGGTAACGGTGTCACCTTTTTTCACTGGACTCCGAATGGTCAGGCTTTGGTTTATGGTGCGGACAATGACGGTAATGAGCAAGAAAGCTATTACATAATCTCTGCCGACGGCGTTTCAGAGCGTATGCTTTTGCCCGCCGCCAAAGGAGGGTTTCGGGTTTTTGGCGGATTTTCAAATGATGGCCAAAGTATTGCCTACGCCTCGACAGAGCGTAACGGGCTTGATTTCGATATCTATGTTGCTGATACAACGACAGGGGTATCCCGCCGTATCTATGAAGGAAAATACGGGTTTTTTGTCAATGCCGTCTCGCCTGATGGCAGCAAATTAGTTGTCTCGGAAACGGTGGGCGAGGATGCCGACAACCTTTATTTACTTGAAGTCACGAGCGGCCAACTCACAACAGTTTCAAAACCGAAATCAAGAGCAAACCACACATCGCAAGGCGTCGTTTGGCAGGCCGATGGTCAGGCCTTTTACTTTGCGACCAATAAAGATCGGGAATTTACAGCGCTCTCAAAATACACACTTAACAGCGGGCTTATTGAAACATTGTACGAAACCGGTGCTGATATAGAGAACATAACATTGTGTGGTGCCCATTCGGAACTAATCGCATTTACCAAAAACGAAGACGGGTTTGATAGCCTGCATACATATGCTCTTTCAACGAAAGAAACCACCACCGCCTCTTTATTGCCGGAAGGCGTCTATAGCTTGAGCTGTGCGCCCGGAACGGATGATATACCCGGAACCAATGATATAATTGTGCGGGTCAACGCATGGAATCGACCTGGCGATATTTATCATATCAATCTTCTTACGCTCAAACCCACTCGCATATATGCCTCTAACTATGCCGGATTATCTACTGACAAGCTTGTAAAGCCGGTGAGTGTGCACATGCCGGCACGGGACGGCGTCATGTTGCAAGGACTGCTCTACATGCCCGAGCCAAATGCGCAAGGCACACTGCCTCCGGTTGTTTTTGAGGTTCACGGCGGCCCCACCGAGCAAGCCCGCCCATATTATAACGGCCCCCTACAATATCTTGTTGGCAATGGCATTGCCGTATTTCAACCCAATGTCAGGGGCTCTTCAGGGTTTGGTCGTAATTATAGCCAACTTGATGATAAGGAAAAACGTCTCGACAGTGTCAGAGATCTCATTGACATGTTGGCCTATCTTAAAACCGACAATCGTGTGGACACGTCCCGCGCGGCCGTTTCGGGCGGGTCTTATGGCGGGTATGTCGTCAACGCTGTTCTGGCCGCCTATCCCGATGCGTTTGCGGCCGGCGTTTCCCGCTATAGCGTTGCCGATTGGGTGAGCGCATTGGAAGTTGCCTCCCCTGCCCTAAAAGCATCTGACATCGTTGAATACGGGGATATTAGCGATCCTTACTGGAGAGAGTTTTACACGGAAAACTCACCCATCCGTCAAGCCGATCAAATCAAAGTGCCCGTCCTGTTTTCCCACGGCGTTATGGATCCCCGCATCGATATCGCCGAGACGGAAACCATGGTGCGCGCTGTGCGCAGCAATGGTGTCGATGTAACATATATCCGCATCCCCGATGAAGGCCATGGCTGGCGCAAATTAAAAAACCGGCTGTTCTATTATCGACGTCAAACCGAGTTTTTAGAAAAACATCTTGGTGTAAAACCCTAAAAGGCAGGCGCAAGGGTAAGGAAAATCAAAGTTTGATACGTTTTATTTTCTGTGCATTTGCGCCTACCTTGTAGGTTTTAATTTCCAAGCCATGTCTCAAGATTACCAATCAGTTTGGTCAACTGCCGCTTGCGGGCCGCCCGTAGGGATTCGTCCTTTTTCACAGACTGCGTCCGCCAATACCAATCCGGCATTTCGCCATTGAGAATAGGATCGTGACCAGCAATATCTTTTTCTTTTTCCCATTTTCGGTTCAATTTTTGTAGCTTGGAAAGCCTCTTCTGCACAAACATATGTAGTGCGTCTTTCCGCGAAGATGCGTCTATGAATTTCTTATAGCTGGGCAGTAATGCATAGGATGAATAGGGCGCATTTTCCGGCAAGGCACGAAGCTCTTTCTCTATAAGCGCAACGGCTTTTTCGGGCTCTTTATCTTGCACATATTGGTATGCAAAATTGGAAACTTGTTGATATCGCCCACGGTATATTTTGTCAGTAAGTGCAAATTTACCGTAATGCTGATTAAGCATTTCCAATGCTTTTTCATTTTCACCCAAGGCCCTGTTCGTAATTTGCAACATTCGCTCCCATGCATGTGCAGAAATTAAATCATTGCCTTCCAGTAGAGATGAAAAATACGCGTTCGCCTCCTGAACCTGAAATGTTAAATACGCACCTTCACCAAGCGCCAGTCTTTCGAGTCTTGATTCCGGCATGTTTTTCAGATCGAACGTTATGAGATTCAGATATTTTGAAACAATTTCAACCTGATTGTCATAATCGGGCTGCACGGCAAGTTCGTCCCAAAACGCATTTGCAATTTGTGTTGCTGTCATGACATCAATACACGCCTCGCACAGAGTAACCGGTTTTTCTGTGTCCGCTTTAGAGAGTGCTTCTTGTGCCCCTGCGCTGAGAGAAAACAATGCCGTTGCCATAATGCCAATGAGCGGCCTCATAAGAAATTTAGTTGCCATAGTTTGTGCCATAGTTTGTGCCATAGTGCGATCCTTGTAGCGGTTGCGTGTAACGATAAAGGCACTACGGGCCGATTGAGGCGGGGTGGCGAGCACAAAGTGACGGAAGGTCAAATTATGAGTGTAGGCGCTCTTTACGTACAACCCCGTTCCCAAAACACGTTCTTTTTCTAAACCGGTTGTGACGAAACGGCTGTAATTGATGGTGAATGGTCAAAAATTTATGATGAGCGGTATTGTAATAAATAGGCACTTCCCAAAGTTATGCTATACAGGAAATGTATGTTGATCAAAGTTCTACAAAAAACATTTAACAATGAAACCTTACGCAAGGTGGAGAGCGACCGGCTCCACTGGAACCCTGTATTTTGGCTCTACGCAACCATTATCCCCTTTATCCTCTATGTTTTTCAAGCCGTGCAAATATCGGCATATTGGACAGCCCGCGCACCGAACGTAAGTACGAAACAACAATTACTTTTAATGCTTTTCTTTTACAGCCTTTGGGTTTTCATACCCTGGATAGCTTGGAAAACGTCCGTCCGAAGCATGAAGCATAAGGCTTTAAATTGGCAATTTTTGCTTTTAAAGCTGTCCTGTCTCGGCATATTCCTGTCCGCCATTCACTTACTGGTTCTCTCCAGTATTTTGAAAATCATGTATTTCCCGCCAAGCAACCCGAATACAGGCCTGATACATGCAATGCATCGGTTCGGAGAAGTCTGGCTTGGCAATATTGGCCTATGGTGGATCGCCTACAGCCTCATCATCGCAAGCATTTTATTCTTTATCGTGGCCCCCAAAGATGACGACACGCCCAAAATGGCCAGATATGAAATTCGCCAAAACGGCAAGACTTGGTCTGTCGCCCATTCCGATATTTTCTGGATTAAATCCGCAGGAAATTATGCAGAACTGCACACAATCCGGGGGGTTTTAATGATCCGGAAAACCTTGTCCCATATTGCAAAAGAAATGGCATCAAGCGACTTTTTGCGTTCACACCGAAGCGCATTGGTAAATGGTCACCATGTCGTTGCCATTAAGCCGCAAAAAGAAACAAGCGGGTTTTTAGTTCAACTCTCAAATGGTGACGAAGCGCCTTTAAGCCGCCGGAAGTTATCAGAATTCCGGCAATTGTTAAAACACATTCCCTAATAAGCAGGCTTATCCGCGGCCTGTTTTTATTTGGCTGATATATTTCAGCGAAAAATAATGGGGTGGGTTTGGGTGATCTGCATGCTCATCGTCGATGTAACCGCTTTGTGGGCGCCATAGACATTACCTGCAAATAGCTGTTTAATGGCCTTGGTTGTTTGACGGGGGGGGCTGACATGAAAAAATGGATGCAAAAAATTACCATATATCTGACGGGCATAATCTTGGGGTTAGCGCTGATTGTATTCATGTCGTTAAAGCCGCCTTCTGCCAAACTACCAAAGCGTTCAGACCGTATGATAACGGGGGTGAACATCCTGAACCCCGGCGCTCCGGTACTGGAAAACCAGACAATCATTATCAAAGACGGTGTGATTACAGACATACACCCCACACAAGCAGGAGATGATCCTGCGGTTTGCCCCGAGTGTTTTGTAATGCCGGGCTTGATTGATGCCCACATCCATACACCGCCAAAAATCGCGTTCGGCAATCAGGAATTATTTTCGCTTTTGTATTTGAAATATGGGGTGACCAGTGTGCGTGATACAGGCCAGTCTGAAGAAAGCGTTATAGCTCTCGCTCGAAACCTGAATACGCAAAAACTGGTGGGGCCGCGCATGTATAGTTGTGGCCCTGTGATTGATGGCGACCCACCCGGCTGGGCTTTTTCACAAGTCGCAACAACGGCGCAGGACGGTGTGCGTATTGTCCGTATGCTCGCCGCAAAAGGCGTTGATTGTATCAAGGTCTATAATGAAATTAGCAAACCCGCCTTTGAGGCGATCCGGCAAGAAGCGGCGCTCCAGAATATTCCAGTGATAGGCCATGTACCACATGCTGTGGGACTTGCGGGTGTGCACAATATGCAAGTGCAACATTTGACAGGTGTCCCTTATATTGATGGCAGTCGCCCTGTATATGGTCGCGATTACAGCGATGCGGATATGAATGCCTTGAGCGAAGCAGGTTTTATACAGGCGCTCGACATTGCCAAGGCCAACAATATTTCGTTCACGCCAACACTTTCCAATTACCAAATGAGATTGATCGCAGCCGATGCAAAACGTTTCCCGCCAACCGAGGGCATGCAACATTTACCAGAGTTCTGGAACATGGCGTTTCAAACCGTTGCATGGCACCCAAGCAACCAAACAGAAATTGACGCACGTTTGCTCGCAATCGAGAACTCGAAAAAGTTTGTGAAGGCGGCACATGAGAATGGCATCGATATTCTCGCGGGGACGGACACGATTATGCCCTATGTGGTCCCGGGCGAATCTCTCCTCATCGAGCTTGATATTCTTGGCGAGGTTTTTGAAAGCACAGAAGACGCCCTCGCTTCGGCCACGACCATAAATGGGTACTATATCGATAAAGACAAGATAGGTGTTTTGAAAGTAGGCGCTTATGCCGACATGCTCCTCCTAACATCTGACCCACGCAA
This sequence comes from Robiginitomaculum sp., assembly GCA_002733605.1. Lineage (GTDB taxonomy): Bacteria > Pseudomonadota > Alphaproteobacteria > Caulobacterales > Maricaulaceae > Robiginitomaculum_A. The sequence continues at coordinate 242,038 of NVWK01000011.1, read as the reverse complement.
AGATTTGCAGGCCGTGCGTGATTGGAACTTTCTGGTCGTTGGTGGTCGCTTCATCACCAGAGTCGAATTGGACAAACAAGTCACACGGTTTGACAAACATTTTAACGGCCTCGGCTACCGAACAATAATGGGCATCGCGATGGCGTTCAAAGCTTCCGATTATGCAAAAGAGAAAATGGACGATGAGTAAGTGGTAAATGCCCGAATTGCACAGACCTAAATCAACACCATAAGGCTTGTTCAAATTTTTGACGGGTCAAGTTCAGGAATGGTGGACTTAAACGAAACGATGAATATTCATTTGAGAGTACGCAATCTATTTGTAAATTGACAGAGTATGAGATTAATGATCTGACCTCAGAGCTTGGAGATATTTGGTTCGGAGTTTCTGCTAAACGCGCTCGTAAATTGAAGCGATTCCTTGTCCAACACCAATACACATTGCCGCGAGTGCTTTCTGTCCGTTGGCTTGATGAAGTTCTTCAATGGCACTCATGACGATCCGCGTACCCGACATGCCAAGAGGATGTCCAAGAGCAATGGCACCGCCATTCGGGTTAACATGAGGCTCGTTATCGCCCAACCCTAACATGCGCAGAGTTGCCAATGATTGTGAAGAAAACGCTTCATTAATTTCGATAACATCCATATCTCGAACATCATAACCGGCTTTAGCAAGTACCCGTTGCGAAGCTGGCCCGGGTCCGATCCCCATTATACGAGGTGGTACACCAACAACTGCGCCCGCAACAAATCGTGCACGCGGGGTCAATCCGTGCCGTTTCACAGCCGCTTCGGATGCAACAATCACAGCTGCTGCACCGTCATTAACGCCTGATGCATTACCGGCCGTAATAGTGCCTCCCGGCTTCACGATGGGTCGTAACTTGGCAAGAATCTCCAATGGGCTATTGCGGGGATGTTCATCAGTATCAAAAACAAGATCGTCTTGCTTTCGGCGCGGGATAATAACGGGGATTATTTCCTTCGCAAGACGGCCAGATTTAATAGCGGCTTCCGCTTTCTCTTGACTGCATTTTGCAAACAAGTCCTGGTCTTCCCGACTAATATTAAACTCTTCGGCCACAGTCTCAGCTGTTTTAGGCATGGGGTCGGCACCAAACTCCGCTTCGAGCTTCGGGTTCGTAAAACGCCACCCAATCGACGTGTCATAAATTTCTGCATTTCTGGAAAATGCGCCAGTGGCTTTGGGAATCACAAATGGTGCGCGCGTCATACTCTCTACGCCCCCAGCAATTATCATATCCGCATCTCCAGCCATGATTGCACGGGCAGCCATCATAATCGTATCCATGCCAGAACCACACAAACGGTTCACAGTCGTGCCAGGCACTTTATCCCCGAGGTCAGCCAATAATGCTGCCATTCGGGCGACATTGCGATTATCTTCACCGGCTTGATTGGCACAGCCCATTATTAAGTCATCCACTGCATCCCAATCAATTTTTGGATTACGCGCCTTCAAAGCCCTAAGCGGGATAGCGGCTAAATCATCCGTACGAATTGTTGACAACGTCCCCCCAAATGCACCAATGGGTGTACGGATCGCATCACAAATATAAGCAACAGACATTAGATTTCCTCTTCGAGAATACGGCCACGGAGTGTTCGTGATAGCCCTTGAAAAATAGCCACGACCCGACCTTCATAAATATGTCCCCACACACAAGCCACCTCTTCTTGAGATAACATATGACGCGCGATCGCCTGTGCTTGATCGTCTTGGTTTCCCATTTTTAAAACTCTTTAATTGACCGTCCGTTCGGTTTATTATATTGATCGCAGAACAAAAGCAAATCATGATTGTGAACGAGGGAAAAAACATGGCCAAATATAAGACCATTTCATTACAGATCGAGGACGGCACCGCGATTTTGACCTTAAATAGACCTGACCGATTAAATAGCTTCACAGTTGAAATGCATGAAGAAATGCAATCCGCGCTCTCTCAAATTGAAAATGACCAAAACATACGTGCATTGTTACTCACAGGTTCTGGTCGCGGGTTTTGCGCAGGACAAGATTTAAATGATCGCGCCGTAGCCCCCGGCTCAGAACCTGTCGACCTCGGGTATTCATGCGAAACATACTGGAACCCAATGGTACGCAGGCTTTCTGAGATGCCTATTCCCGTTATTTGTGCGGTCAATGGTGTTGCGGCGGGTGCAGGCGCAAACCTTGCACTTGCTTGTGACATAGTCATCGCGGCCAAAAGCGCCAAATTCATCCAGTCCTTTGCCAACATTGGTCTTATCCCTGATTCTGGAGGTTCTTGGATTCTCCCCCGACTTGTGGGGCAAGCCCGCGCCATGGCCATTACCCTCACAGGAGAGCCTGTTTCTGCGGAAAAGGCTGAAAACTGGGGCATGATCTATCGTGTTGTCGAGAATGAAAAACTCCTCGAAGAAGCCACAGCTCTCACCAAACGACTTGCAGGAGGCCCGACTAAAGGTCTAGCCGAGACAAAAAAACGTATTCGCACATCAGCCCTCAACACTTTACAAGAAGAACTTGATTTAGAACGTGACGCAATGCGGATGTTAGGGAATTCCAAAGATTATGCCGAAGGCGTGTCTGCATTTTTAGAAAAGCGCAAGCCTGTTTTCTCAGGCCAATAACCCCTCTCCCCACTATAAAACCCGCCTCAAGGAGCGACACATGTCTGCTATTATTCTCGAAAACTATGTCTCAGGAAAATGGGCTAAAGGCCAATCTGACCTAGTGGACATTCCCTCTGCTGTCACAGGCAAAACTGTAGCCCAAACCAGCTCTAGTGGGACTGACTTCAAAGCCATGGCGGACTATGCTCGTGATGTAGGTGGTCCTGCTCTACGCGCTATGACAATCCACGAACGTGCCTATATGGTCAAAGCCCTTGGCTTGGCGCTTAATGAGCGTAAAGACGAGTTATATGCGCTCAACGCACATACAGGTGCCACGCGCCGTGATGGTTGGGTTGACATTGAAGGGGGAAGTATGACCCTTTTCTCGACCTCGTCAAAAGCCCGCCGTGAACTCCCCGATGATTATGTAATTATAGATGGCCCGCCAGAACAGATTTCCAGAAACGGCACTTGGATGGGGCAACATATCTATACATCAATGCAAGGTCTGGCCCTTCACATCGGCGCCTACAATTTCCCAGTTTGGGGGATGCTCGAAAAGCTGGGGTCTTCTCTCATTGGGGGCATGCCCTCAATTGTGAAACCAGCCACTTCCACTTCATATCTATGCGAACACGCTGTACGCATTATGATCGAGTCTGGTGTTCTGCCTGAAGGCGCGCTCCAACTCATTGTCGGTCGTACTGGTGATTTATTCGATCATCTGGGCTGTCAGGATGTTGTGTCCTTTACAGGCTCGGCTTCTACAGCCACCAAATTACGTACCCATCCAAATATCATCAAAAACAGTGTACGGTTTGTCGCAGAACAAGACAGCCTCAACGCTTCGGTTCTTGGCCCAGACGCTACAGCCGACTCTCCAGAATTCACACTTTTTATTAAAGAGGTCGTCAATGAAATGACTGTTAAGGCGGGACAAAAATGTACAGCCATTCGCCGCGCATTCGTTCCCGAAGCCCTAATGGACGAAGCTCAATCCGCACTTATAGCGCGGCTAGAAACCATCAAAGTCGGCAAACCTGATGCAGAAGGCGTCCGCATGGGCGCACTGGTCAGTCAGTCGCAACGCACAGATGTACGCAACAAAGTTAAACAACTTTCAAAAGAGGCGAAGATTGTTTTTGGTAACCCTGATAAAGTTGATGTAGTTGAAGCCAATGACAATGATGGTGCTTTCTTATCTCCAATATTACTACGTTGCGACACACCTTGGGAAGCGCCGAGCATCCATTCGGTAGAAGCCTTTGGCCCTGTTTCAACTCTGATGCCCTATCAGAACATGGCAGATGCCATACGTCTATGTAACGAAGGTCTTGGCTCTCTGGTTATGTCCATTTTTACCTATGACCCCAATGTAGCCCGCGAGATCGTTTTAGGGTCTGCCTGTTTCCATGGCCGCATTGCCATGATCAATCGTGACAATGCCAAAGAAAGCACGGGCCACGGCTCTCCCCTCCCCGTACTCGTTCATGGTGGCCCTGGTCGTGCGGGTGGTGGTGAAGAAATGGGCGGCGCTCGGGGGATCAAACATTATATGCAACGTACCGCTATTCAAGGAACCCCTGAGCTCATTACAGGCGCAACAAAAGTCTGGATGAAAGGCGCGCTGCGAACCACAGATGGTGCCCATCCGTTCCGGTTTAACTTCGATGATCTAGAAATTGGCAAAACGCTTTTGACGAAAGGTCGGATAATTACACTGGAAGACATCGAACATTTCGCAGAATTTACGGGAGATAATTTCTACGCCCATATGGACGAAGAAGCTGCAAAAGCTAACCCTTTCTTTCCTGGACGCGTTGCCCATGGTTATCTGCTTATTTCTTTCGCTGCGGGCCTTTTTGTGGATGCCGCTCCTGGCCCCGTACTGGCCAACACGGGGCTAGAAAATCTCCGTTTTCTCACACCTGTATCTCCGGGCGATTCAATCAGAGTGCAACTCACAGCAAAAACCAAAAAGAAACGCAATGATGAATACGGCGAAGTTAAGTGGGATGTTGAATTGCTTAATCAAAATGATGAACTCGTTGCTACATACGATCTCTTGACGATGAACGCGATCGAAAATAGAGATGCTTAAAGACTATATCCCATTATTAGACGACGCTGAAAAACTATCGATACCCGCCCTACAGGCTCTACAGTTAAGCCGACTAAAACCCTCTCCCGTACAGGCGTATGAAAGCCCTCCGTCTTACCGGAAAGTTTGACGCACATGATTACACACGTATAGGCCGAGCAGAATCTGTAGATCAATTTGAGAGCCTTCTCATGAAGACAGTCCTCGCACACAAAAGTGTTGCGAGCGCCTCTTCTCAAATTGCTTTACAGCAACAGAAATCCCAATCTAACTTCGGTAAAACAACAATATTAAAAAACTAAAGTGTAGATATGGGTATGTTTATCACTTTTGTTGCGATCAAGAATCGGCTAATCAGATATAAATAAGGATGGATTATGGCGAGACCACAAGCGAACGACTACAAAAAAAAACGAGAGCATATATTGCAGGTCGCCACACAATTATTCGCTCAACAAAGCTTCCATGCGACGTCTATCACCGATATTGCCAAGGCTTGTAACACGTCAAAATCTCGCCTCTATCACTACTTTCCTTCAAAAGAGCAAGTCTTGTATGAAATTCTCAACGAACACGCTCAAACTCTTGTGAATACGTTTTTACCTATAATTAAAGAGCCCACATTAGATGCAAAAGAACGACTTGAAAAATACGCACGTCATTTTTTACGCATTAACGTGAAGTTTCGAGCACAACACAAATTAATTTTGGGTGAGCTAGACGCCCTACCTCAAGCACAAAGAGATCAAATTGCTGCCAGTTTACGCCAACCCGTAGAAGCTATTTTTGATACGTTAGTAGAGTTAAACCCCAAATTAGAGGAAAAATTGCAATTCCCAGTCACTATGATGTTTATTGGCATGTTGAACTGGACACACACTTGGTTTGAAGAAGATGGCAACCTCTCTATCGAAAAATTTTCTGCTATGATTTGTGAAACTTTTCTAAACGGATTTACCAATCAGACTTTTGAATAAAATCTGCCGAAGAGCAGATAGAAAAACTCAGAACACACCTCATATGAGACACTATTTGGCCTCTCTTGTGCGTTCATTCAAGAATAATATATATCTCCGCTTTAGATTCATACCAAAATCATATCTTGCAAACGAGTTACTTTCCTCTGACAATGCCTTCAAGTCGTTTAAACGCCGTCATTGTGTCCAAAAATGGTTTTGACCTCTAAATATTCTTCGAAACCAAACTTTCCCCATTCACGGCCAAGACCTGATTTCTTATACCCTCCAAAGGCACCCATGAAATCCGGATCAGCCCCGTTGAGATGGACATTCCCAGTGCGGAGTTTTGCGGCAACTGCTTTTGCGCGTGCTCGGTCATTGCTTGAAACATAGCCTGACAGCCCGTAATCACTATCGTTGGCAATGCTCACAGCATCGTCTTCGCTATCGTAAGGAAGAATACAAAGTACTGGACCGAATATTTCTTCGCGAGCTATCGCCATATCATTTGTCACATTACTGAAAATTGTTGGCTTGGCGAAATAACCTTGGTCAAGGCCATCAGGTTTGCCCACACCCCCACAGATCACTTTACCTCCCTCATCAATGCCCTTTTGGATCATTGATTGAACTTTTTTAAATTGCGGTTTATTCGCCAAAGGTCCCATCGCCGTATCCTCAGCCACAGGATCGCCAACAACTACTTTCATGGCGGCTTTTGCCAGTTCCTCGACTTCCGCCAAACGAGTCCGTGGGACCAACATACGAGACGGTGCATTGCAATTTTGCCCGCTATTCATCAGCATAGCAGCAACACCCTCGGGCACAGAAGTTTCAAAATCTGCATCTTCGAGCAAAATATTCGCGGACTTTCCACCGAGTTCCAAGGCTACTTTTTTGACTGTCGGCGCAGCGGCTTCTGAGACAAGAACACCTGCACGTGTCGATCCCGTAAAGGACACAAAATCGATATCCGGGTGGGATGCAAGAACGCTACCCACCGTTGGGCCGTCTCCGTTCACAAGGTTAAATACACCTGCGGGAACACCGGCTTCGTCCATGATCTCGGCAAAAAGGATTGCAGATAAAGGGGCAAGTTCGCTTGGCTTGAGTACCATTGTACATCCAGCCGCTAAAGCTGGTGCAACTTTTGCACCGATTTGATGGATGGGCCAATTCCAAGGTGTGATCATTCCGCAAACACCAATTGGTTCGCGTTGAATACGCGTTGAGCCTTGGTCTTCATGAAATTGATAGTGCTTCAATATATTCATATTGATTTCCAAATGCCCAAGCATTGTTGCTGCTTGAGCAGGCTCTGCAAGGTTTTTGAGTGGGGCACCCATTTCAGTTGATATCGCGGCTGCAATTTCGCCGATGCGCCTTTGGTAAACAGACAAGATCGAGCCCATAAGATCTAGGCGTTGTTCGCACGACCAGGTCGAATAATCGTCAAATGCGTTGCGGGCGGCAGCAATAGCCATTTCTGCATCTTCTTTTGACCCGAGTGCAATCTTGCCGGCTGGTTGCAACGTGGCCGGATTGATAACTTCGGTGCGACGATCAGATTGTGGGGTTATCCATTTGCCATTTATATAAAATTTTTCTGTATTCGGCATAGCTTTGTTCCTTATTTCTTGTCAGTTTTGCCACCCATAATTTCCACGGCGGAGCGTCCCACCATCTTCTTGTATAAACCTGGGTCGGTAGCACCTTCAGTATTGATAATGAGGACCCGCGAATTTTTGGAGAGCCCAACTTGCTCTCGCAAGCGCGTTTCACGGATGATGCCTATCAAACCGGCAATCCCAGCCGAACCTGATTCACCCGCAACAATCGGCGGGTCTTCTTTTTGCGGAAAAGCCAGAACCTGCATTGCTTCCGATGCGAGAGTGTCGGGTACGCCCATGAAAAAATCTGCACTGCTGTCAAGAATGTGCCAAGCGTACGCGGAAGGCACCATACATTCCAGCATAGAAAAGGCTGTGGCGCCACCAAATGGCACTTCGACCAGCTTTCCAGAATTACAACTTTCCAACAAACAAGAAGCAAGGTTTGGCTCAACAACGATCGACGTCGGTGCTTTTTCGCCGTAGCGCGCATGCAGATGCCCGATAAGCGATGCGGCAAGGCCCCCGACACCGGCCTGCACGAAAAGATGGGTAAAAGGCGGCAGATTACCGGAATCCTCCAGCTGTTCCAGTACTTCGGAAATGATTGTCGTATAACCTTGCGTTATAAGCGCAGGGATCGGGCTCTTCGGGTCTTCGGACGTATCCTGGACTAACGTCCATCCGTTCCGTACCGCCGCGTGTTCAGCGGCCTCAACACAATCTTCATAGGTCCCGGCGACCCGCTCCACTCTGGCACCGAGTTTCGAGATCGCACAGGCGCGAGCCGAGCTCACATTTTCATGCAAGAAGACAATGCAATTGGCGCCGATAAGAGCTGCGCCCGCTGCGACCGAGCGTCCGTGATTTCCATCGCTCGCGCACACAAAGCTCTTCACTTTCGCCATAGCGAGCACATCACTATCCAATATACATGATGGGTCCAGCGGTGCGCCAAGCTTGGCTTCTACTTGCTGCCGCAAAACTTCCATGACGGCGTAGATCCCACCCAATGCTTTAAAGCTACCTATACCAAATCTTTGCGACTCATCCTTTAGATAGATTTGACCCAAGCCCATTTTCTCAGCAAGACTCGGAAGCTCCAGTGTCGGGGTGGGGATATAGGCGGGACAATGGCCAAGGAACCTCTTGACCTTGTCGGGAGCGCCAATGCCGACAACGCTATGATCGAAGGCGGAAAAGCGCTTTGTTTTGTCTAGGTTGGGGTTAGCCACAAGCTGCACATTCCCTGCAGTATCGGTCATTGCGCAGCTCCTTCCAAGTTGCCAGCGTTAATTGGTGGGAGTAGATCACGCCAAGGTGCCATGCGCTCTAGCGCGCCGGCCAACCCGAAGAGCGTTGAATCTTCACCATACGGCGCAGAAAAATGCACCCCGACCGGCAATCCATCAGAACTAAGTCCGCACGGAATGTTCATCGCCGGCTGACCAGACACGTTGCATTGGACCGTGAAGGGGGCGAAACGGAAGAGCTCGAAGAGATAGTCGGTCACGTTGGCAACCTCGCGATCGGTATCGAATGTCGCGAGATCGGGGGCTACCTGAGACAGTGTCGGCGTGAGCAAGATGTCATGATTGCTAAAAAAGGCAGCCAGACGTCGGCTATACAGGTTCATGCCGTCAAGCGCTCCCAGCAGTTCGCCCGCCGAAATTTGGGCTCCACGCAAATAAACAGCATGATTGGCTGGCTCCACAAGACGTTCAATATCGCTGGCCGTCGCGTTGCCGCGCAGTTTCTCGACTGCATGGTAGATATTGGCTGACCAGACGATCTCCATGTCACTAATAAATTCTTCCGGAGACAGGGGTGGGGTGACCTCTTCAACAATATGTCCTGCCTCGCTACATATCTGCGCCATCTTCTCGGTCGCATCCTTGACGACGCTGGAGACCGGGCCACCGAAAGGGTTAGTCGTGCAGAGAGCGATTCTCGATTGGGGAAGTTTTGTCAAAGCAGCGTCAGCAAACGACCGAGCTGGCAGCGCAGTTGCGTAGCGACAGCCGGGATCGCCGCCCGCCGTTGCATCCAGTACCGCAGCGGAATCGCGGACGCTACGGGTCACAACATGCGACACGGTCAACCCGCTATTGATTTCGCCTGCATGAGCGCCCACCGGATTGATCCCGCGCGAAGGTTTGAAACCGAACAGCCCGCAACAATGGGTCGGAATTCGTATGGAACCCGCGCTGTCCCCTGCATGAGCAATTGGTACCACGCGCGCGGCCACCGCAGCGGCGGCTCCGCCGCTCGAACCACCCGTTGATTTTTCCGGATTCCACGGGTTGCGCGTTATTCCGGTGGCGATCGATTCAGTGGTGAAAGACGCGCCGAATTCTGGCGTAGTAGAACGCGCCGCAATGACCAGGCCAGCGGCACGAAGCCGCCGAACGATCTCGGCATCCTCACCCGTACGCCTGCCTTTTGCGAGTCGCGAACCCAGTTCCTGTGGGACTCCAGCAATCCCTGCACCAACGTCCTTGAGCAAAATTGGCACGCCCATGAACGGCATGTTGTCGTTCAAATTGTCCAAGGCGCGAGCAGATTCGGCGGGCGTCCAATCGACGAGGAAATTGAGGCGCTTGTTGAGCGATTTGATGGCAGAGCGCGCACAATCAAAAATTTCGCTCGCCGAGACTTCGCCACTTCGGCAGAGTGCGGCCAAGTCATGTCCGTCGAGCTTTATATATTCGCTTAATTTCATTTAAGATCCATCCGTTGCCATTATATGACTAACAGTCAGTCATAAACGATACCACGTCAAGAGTTTTTCTGTTTTATAGCCCCATTTTTAAGGAATTCGGGTTTTTATGGGCGATAGCTTTGAGCGCCGCAAACGTCCAGGCGATGTTAGTTATTCCCCTGCCCGTATTACGAATTTTATGACGTTATGGCGCCGACTATACCGAGGGTTTCCATTCTATGTACAAAGCTTCCGGCTGATGGAATTCGTAACCTACAGGTTCAGGCGACTTATCCATCTTGATTGTCAATCCGGGCAGGCGCTCATAAAGGCATTCAACTGCAATCCGAGCCTCAGTAAGCGCCAGATGCATGCCGAGGCACATATGAGGCCCTTGTGCGAACGCTAGATGCTTCTGTTCGCGGGGGCGATCTATATTAACTTTATCGGCATCTGGAAAAATGGCCGGATCGCGATTGGCCGCGCCAAGCATGCAGCAAACGACCTCTCCTTCCCTGAACATGTGTCCATGGAATTCGAAATCTCGCGTCACATGCCTTATCGCCGATTGCACCGGCGAACGCCATCGTGCAACTTCGTCTATGATACGCGGTAATAGAGATGGGTCCTCTCCCAATCGTCCATGGACCTGAGGGTGGGTACCGATCATCCAGACACTGTTCAAGATCAACGCTTCAACCGTTGAAATGCCGCCGAAGAATACGATCAGTGCGTTGAGACGTATCTCTTCATCGGACAACCGGGTGTCGGGCATTTGAGACACGAGGCTTGCCAAAAGAGAATCAGGGACTTCCCCGGCCGTGGCCCGCTCGATCGCGGACTGCATATGGGTATGAAAAGCGGCGACTGCCTCATGGCCCCTTCGGCGTATAGCTTCGTCCCACTTGAAATTTGCAAGCGATGCCTCGAAAGAATTATACCAAACCCGCAACTTATCAAAGTCGCTCCGAGGTAAACCAAACGTAGATAGCATTGTTAGGACCGGCAGAATACTCGCGAAATGAGTACGTAATTCAACTTCACTCTGCCCGGAAAATGCATTGATGAGTTCGTTTGCGTTCGCCCGAATCCCGGCTACAGCATTATCCCTTACCGCCTTAGGCCGAAACGATCCACGCATCGTCTTTCGATATTTGTGATGAAGCGAACCTTCAACGGACAACATCTGGTCGCCAAAAGTGTCGCGGACGGTAGAGCGATCAAAAGCTGTCGTGAAACGATCGGGATCCATCAGTATTTCGGTGACGTGATTGTATTTCACGACGTACCACATATTGAGATCAGCGATCCACGAAACTGGCTCATCTGCGTGCAATTTCGCATATTGCCGATAAGGGTCGCGAAAGAGCTCATCCTCGGTAATCGACGCACCGATCGGATAATCGGCCACGTGGGAAACTTCATCTGGTTGATCAGTCATTGTTTAAACTTTTCCGTTTGAAATCAAATACGTGATAAACGGTTTCGTCGGGCGGACCCGAAGCAAGGTGAAGGCACGGTTCGTCTGCATATTCATAGATGAGTGAAGCCGCTGTGAAGCCGATAAAACTGTCCTGTGTATCCGCGCGGGATCGGCAAATAGGATGGTCGCGGTTATCGCGAGAACGCAGTGCCGCCTTCGCCTTTTCAACCGTCATAGCACCATCAGCAGCGACCATCCGTTCCGCAATTGAATCCAGTCGCGCCCGCGAATTTGCAAACTTGTTGCTGCTCGTTACCGATAGACCATCGAGCAGACCGCGATAACTCTTCTGGTCGTCATTCACAAGCGCATGATTGGTATGATAAACATGCTGACCGTCCGCGTCTGCATGAAATTCAGTAACATTATTGGCTGAACATTCGTAAGTCCCGACTTGATTTGGCGAAGATAGAAGGTAGTTTTGGCCTGAAGCATGAGGTACGCGTGCAATGAAATTCTGTGCTTCATCGAAGGATCGACACTGCAGTATACAACGGACAATGAATGCGACCGGGAGTCCAGTCATGGAGGTTTCGAGTTGATTGATAGTATTGCAGCAAATGCCGAGCGGAGCATCGTTCATCCCCATCAGGCCGATCAGACCAGCATAGCTAAAAACATAGGACAATTCGCCCGTACGCTCATCCTCAAGAGTCAATAGGACCTGCGCGCCATCGATATATGCGGGCACATCCACATTCTGGCCAGCAACAGTAGGCAGGCCATCCCTATTGCGGGCGCCAAGCGCAGTACATTTATTCTGTTCGACGGCGCGGTGGTGGTAGAAACCATATGCCCATTCCTCATCGATAAGCTGCATGTGGAACGCCTCGTCGAAGGACAAATCGGCACCCTCGGCCAGCCCTTCTACTTCCTCGAGCAGATCTGGCGCATAGGCCCGGATCGACGGGAGAAAATCTGCACGCTCCATGAAATCTGCGATATATTTTTGCGGATCGACGCCAAAATAAAAGGCGAGGAATGCGTCATGGTTTGCACGAACCTCCGTAATTTTATCGCGCATTGCCTCTCCATGAATTTGGCCCCGTTCCCGCGGTGTCCCGCGAAGCGCCAAGATAGGCAGCTTGTTTGTATCCATTTTCTTTTTCTTTCATTTATCAGCGAGTGGTCAAGAAGTGGCTGGCCAATGTCAATCCATTGACTTAATGACAGTCTCATAATACATACTGATTGACTGTCAGTCAATTACTTTTGAATTGCCAAACCAAAAAGGAAATCAACGTGAGTGAAACAATCATCCGACACGCTACAGAGCGGTTTCGTAATACATATCATCAGGGCCTAATCGGCAAGGCGGGGTCGCGCTCTGCCTTAGAGACGCCTGCGCTTATTCTCGACCTCGACAGGTTGGAGCTCAACATCGCACTGATGGCGAACCATGCGGCAACAAACAACATCGCCCTGCGTCCACACGCAAAGTCGCACAAATCAGTTGCCATTGGCCGCCTCCAGATGCAGCATGGCGCCGTAGGGCTTTGTTGCGCGACGCTCGATGAGGCAGAGACCTTTCTCTTGGGCGGCATTGATAATATCCTCATCACATCGCCTATCGCGGGTGATGCCAAAATGGCTCATCTGGCAGATTTACCGATTACCGGACAGTTGGCGCTTTCGCTGGACTCACTCGAGGCCGCTAATGCTGTTGCAGAGGTCGCCAGAAAAACGAAACGGCGGATAGGAATCATGGTCGACATCGATCCGGGTATTGGAAGGACCGGTACAGCTAATGCCGTTGCTTCGGTCGAACTGGCGTTAACGGTTGAAAAGGCTTCCCATCTAGAATTTCTTGGCGTGCAATTCTACGATGGCATGTCACAACACATTGAAAAAGCAGACGCCCGGGCAACCGCGACCGACAGCGGCTATGTAATTCTCCAAAACGCTCTTGATGCGATTGAGCAGGCCCTTGGAAGAAAGGTCAAAATTGTCAGCGGCGGCGGCACAGGCACCATCGAGCAGGACATTGCCTCCGGACTGTTTACTGAGATCCAAGCAGGGTCTTACGTCTTTATGGACGCCCAGTATCATGCAGTAGAAAGGCCACAGTCTCCAAAATTCCATTCGTCCTTATTCGTCCAAATGATGGTAATTAGCGCGAACCAGATCGGCCAAGTGACCGTTGACGCGGGCCTCAAGCATCTCGCATTTGATGGCGGAAACCCGACTATCGTTTCAGGGGCGCCAGAAGGATCAACCTACGGCTATATGGGCGATGAACATGGCTCAATTTCACTCCCAGACGAGTATTCCAGCCTGTCACACGGGACGAAAATTGAAGGGATCATCCCGCATTGCGACCCGACGGTGAACCTGTTTGGTTATTATCACTGCGTGCGCGGAGACATGCTTGTCGAGATTTGGCCGGTAGACGCCGCCGGGAAACTCTGAGCGTTAACCGACCCGCTCACCCCGCTTTAGTCATCACGGCGTGCACGCTGGCGCACTATAATCTTTTGAATGCGGGCATGCCGTTCGGCGGTTAAAGGATACCGATATATGAGCAATGCCGCTAAAGCGTAGAGAATGGCCGGAATACCGGCTATTGCCCAGAATAGGCCTCCGTCGGCAAGACCGTCATTTACTTGTCTGACCTGATAGCCTACCCAACCTAGGATCAAGAAACCAACCGCCCCGCCAACAGCGAAATTCATTTTTGCGACAAATATCAATAGAGCAAAATAACTACCCACGCGATTTACCCCGCTTTTCATCAAATCATAATCGGCGATGTCGCCAACCAACGCGAAGGGCGATATGCGGATAGCCGCTTCCGAAAACCCGATAGCAATTGCAAAAACAATCATGGGTACGAATGCATCGGCACCGGGTTTAACTGTCAGTACCATTGCCGGTAACAACAGGCCATAGAGCAGCCAACTCAGCGCGAGCGCCCGATGCTTTCCGATCGACCCCATCACCCGATACCAAATTGGAACACTCATAAGGTTGGACAGCGCGTTACACAGATAAAGGATGGCGAACTGCGCGCCGAGCATCAAATAACTGTCGACATAGATATAAAAGAGCGCAACGAAGAGGCCGTTGGCCAGCCCCCCAAATATATAAGCTCCGGCAAAAATCCTGAATGGCACATTGGTTCGGAATGCCTTAAGTGCCTCTTTGATACTCGTACGCCCACTCGCCAGCCCTTTGCCCTCGTCGACACGCCAGACGGCAATTCCGACCAACGGTATCAAGAGGGCAATAATGAGCACAGCCATGACAGACAGTGTGTCGGATCCGATCTCGCTCGTCTCGAACATCGGCAAGAGCGGCACGCTCATAAAGGCAATCGTGCCTAACACTCCAAAAGTCGCGATATAAGTTGATATGCGTGTGCGTTCACCATAATCATTTGATAATTCCGCACTCCAGGCGCGATAGGGAATCTCCATTACTGTCCAACCAAAATATAGCGATAGAAAACAGACCAACAGCCAGAGGCCGCCGGCAGTAGGCGGCGGTGTGAACAAAAAATAGATAGCGATCGCCGAAATCAAGGCACCGACAACAAGCCATGGCTTGCGCTTGCCAAAGCGGCTATTTGAGCGATCACTCCAATAGCCGATCATTGGGTCGCTTACCGCATCGAAGATGCGTGTTGCTAGGAAAATCGTGCCGATGGTAGCGAGAGAAATGCCGGTATGGCTGGCATAGAACCCGGGTATGACTGCACCCGCAGGTATGTGCATCATCGCAATTGGCAATGCGGGCGCGGAAAAAGCGAGCAGTGTCGCGCGGGTTAATTGGCCCTCATTACTCTTATTACTGCCCGCCGTCATGGAAGATTGATCCCGATGAGTGAGAACCAGGCAAGAACGAACATCAAGCCAACCCCGCCAAGCCAAACAATTGTCCAGTGAGTCAGGCTCGCCCAGCCTTGCTCGGATCTACCTGCAAGCTTCGCGTTCAACTCATACGCCATAACAATCGTAAGTCCGAAGACCATCAGGGCCGCGATATTGGCAATGACAATAAGAATGATGAAGGTCGTTACCTTTGTCATTGCCAGGTCCATAATAAGGTTGGCACCAGTAAGGATAGGCCAAGCAATGGCTATGATGAGACCAAGAATTGCCAGACCTAGCCCAACACCGAACCAACCCGCGGCGCGCACCGTGCTGCGCTTGCTTTTCCAAACTTTAGCCCCGAGACCCGTCAAAGCAAGGAAACCAAAGAGGGCGGCCCAGATCAGCACATCAGACACTGATCGGGACGTACGCTGGAACACATCAATACTAAGCTCCGGTGTCACACCTATAATCTGGCCCTCCGCACTTGAAAGAAATGCATAAAGACCGGAACTGCCTACGCTTGTAACAAGTGCCGGAATTCCAGCTTTCCAAAACACACCGGGCGCGACTTCCCGATACCCTGTTTCGCCGTTTATGGTAAGCGTATCGTGTGCACCGACAACCACCTCGATAAAACTGCCCGGATTAATCAGACTCTCAACTGTTCCGTAAGGCCGACGCTGGTTACGATAAACGCCTGCGAAACCAGATAATTCTATCTCAGCGCTAGCGTTGTTATCGGAGTCTACCACATCACCAATTGCGCGGCGGAGAAAAGCATCGCGGATCTCGAACATGTGTAAACCTGCAGCCTCCCCTTCCTCGGCAGCCGAACGCGATCCGGCGATCAACACGATCACGACAATCTGGCGATCGGGAACCGTAATCATAAGTGCCTGGAAACCAGGACCAGAACCCGCATTTTCAAAAACCCGCACACCCTGCCGTTCATGGATCACGAAACTGAGTCCGAAACCGCTGACCGCCTCATGGTTGGAAACAAGCCGGCTATGCATCAAGCGCGCACTATGACTGCTGACAAGATCAGGCACGTTCGCGCTTTCTGCTTGTAGGTGCGCCTGAGCGAATCGTGCAAGATCGTCGGCTGTCGCAACAATAGCAGCCGAACTCGCTATAAAGGGATGATAGGCCCAATTCTGGGGAATTGATTCCGAGTGCCCGTCTGGCAGATTATTTTGAGGATCAACATAGAGAGCAGGAATTTCGGGCGAGGTCCTCACGAAGCTGTCCTGCATATCAAGCGGAGTGAATATATGGCGTTCGAAATAAGCGGGTAACGTTTCACCACTGATATCTTCAACCATTATGCCCAGTAATCCGTAACCGGCATTCGAATAAACTACAGTCTCGCCCGCCGCTCGGACCTGCTCGGGCATACGCTGTGCAATCTCGGCAGCCGAAATCGGTAAGTCATATTCACGAAGAGTTGCTAACCCGTAAAACGAATCCGCGAAGCCGCCGCGATGGGTCAGAAGATCGCGGATATTAACTACACGACCACCAACGTCGCGCAACTGATACCGGCGCAAGTAGCGATTGACAGGATCATCTAGCGATTCAATTTGGCCATTTTCGAGTAACTGCATGACGGCAGTTGCTGTGAAGTTCTTAGAGATGGATCCAATAGAGAAAAGGCTACGCCCAGGGTCGACGGGATTTTGCTCGTCCACATCAGCAAATCCATAGCCACGCCTGAGAATTTCTTCGCCATCCTCGACCATAACCACGGCTATGGCCGATGCGCGTCGCTGGTCTATGGCTTCTGAAAGAACAGTATCGAGCCAAGACCCCAACACCTGTGCCTCACTATTTACCACGCTTGCAGAACTAGGTATTTCACGCGCCACAGCAATATTTAACGATACCGCGCCAATAAAACTCATTACCAGCACGGCTCTAAACAGCGCAACAATCACCATCATTCTGCCAAGCAAGTTACAGCGAGGGTGCATCTAGAATTGTTTCGCAAGACGGATACCATATGTCCGCGGCGCGCCGAAATTACGCGCCGTTTGCCCCAAAAGACCACCAAGAACCGGCGTACCGCGATCATTGATATACTCCTTATCAGCCAAGTTACGTGTCCAAAATTCAATCGACATACTATCATCTAAAAAGCGATAACCGACACGAGCATTCAATAAGCCGAACCCATCAATGAAGCTGTTTGGATCATTCTCCGTACGTGAAAAGTTGCTGGCACGGTGGGAATATTCCCCGCGGATAAAGAGAGTACTGCCACTGGCTAACGCATGCTCATATTGCGCTGATGTACTGAATGTCCAATGAGGCGCATTGGCAAAACTGTTTCCGTCAAAATCTATCCCGGGCCCCCCCGCATCCTTGAAGCTAGCGAAAGTCGCATCAAGATATCCCACCGCCGCATTGATCGAAAGACCATCGAACGGCTCGAAGTGAGCGTCAACTTCCACACCATAAATATCTGCACTACCGGCGTTTGTGATAATAAAGCCCGCTAATTGCTCGAAACGTATCACCTGCAAGTTGCGATAATCCATATAGAAGGCCGCGATGTTGACTGAATGCCGATTGTCGTCACTAACGAATTTTAGACCGGATTCATAGTTGGTCACAGTTTCAGAGTCAAAAGTGATCTTGCTCGACGAGACAAAGTCGGCGTTGAAGCCTCCCGCCTTGAAGCCACGAGAGATACGAGCATAAATATTGACATTCTCACTGACCAAATATGACGGCCCAAACGTGAACGACAAAGCGTCGTCACTCCGGCTTTCTTGTGTGCTTAAGGTAATGATGTTGAAAGCAGGAGACCCGACAAGATCCATGTCGATATCCTTCTTAACATGCGAATAACGCAAGCCAGCTGTGAAACTGAGCGCATCGGTTAGGTTGATGTCAACCTCTGCAAACGGCGCATAGTTTATCGTTTCAACAGTGGCATCAAGGGTCACCGCGATACCCGTCGGGCCAACAAGTGTATTTGGCGGAATCGCTGAAATACGATCGGCGACAACGTCTTGCCAGAGAAAGAAGAAGCCAGCTGTGAACTCCACTGAGCCGCCCAAGTGTGAGGAGAGCCTTACCTCCTGAGTAAGCTGCTCCTGCGTCTCGACAAAGTTGGAGGTAAGAAACGGCGACGATGTACCATCACCATCCGACAGGAATTCGGTATCGGTCGAGCGATACCCCGTGATCGAGGTCAGGGCTAAACTGTTTGTCAACTCGTAGTCAACCGACAGGCTTGTGCCCCACATATCGCGAGTCTGGAATACAGGCGCATCAACACTGGCCTCACGATTATTCGGCGCCTCGGAAAAGCCAAAGCTGCCCGGTTCTAGTTCATTTATATTAGGTATGTAATCATCGATCCCGACGTCCGCCGACAGAAGTATATCGAGATCAGCTCTAGGTCTGAATCGCAGTTGAGCACGACCACCCCAACTATCATCAGTGTAAAGGTCCTCTCCCGTCAATGTGTTTGTCTGATATCCGCCGCGACTCCTGCGAAACCCGCCGACGCCCGCAGAAACGGTCGGTGAAAGCGGCCCGCTTACGCTGCCGCGTACAATAAAGTGATCGTAATTTCCGTACTGCAACTCAGCCATACCCCTCAGTTCATCCCCGGGACGATGCGTGGTGACGTTAATGACGCCGGCCGTCGCATTTTTACCGAACAATGTGCCTTGCGGCCCTCGCAATACTTCCAGCCGTTCAACGTCAAGCAAGTCAAAGTTATAAGAACTCGGCCTGCCTGTAAATACGCCATCGACATAGACCGCGACCCCGGTTTCGAATCCGATATTACGCGCATCGCTGCCAATTCCGCGTATGGCGATTTCTGGGCCAACATTGTTGTCGACACCGTTGAACGATATATTAGGTACTGCAAATTCCAAGTCACGGAGATCATTGGCGCCTCGCGCTGCAATTTCTTCGCCCGAAATAACGGTCATTGAAATCGGGACTTCGAAAAGCAATTCCTCACGACGGCGGGCGGTAACGATGATTTGGTCTTGCTCTGCCTCCGACGCGGTCGGCGGCGTTTGCGCCTGAGCCATCAACCCAACCCCCGGAATGCAGACCGCGAACACACTGACCGCAATATTTACGGGCAGTTGCCGATTGACGGCAAATCCCTTTGACGAAACTCTGTTTCCACATTTTTTACTTCTCAATACTGTTTTCATTGTTGCTTTCTCCCTGATTAGTTTTTTAATTGTTCAACTTTTTCTGCGGTTGAATCTGGCAATCCCCTAGCGAACCCGCCAAAAGTATTGTGTCGAAAGGCCACATCGGCCGTATCAAATTTTTGTAGCGATTAGCATCTCCGAACCGAAGCAAGCCATCTTCCGCGGCAAGCTGGTGTATCTCTCGCGCTATCGGCTCGAAGGCTGGCACAAAATGCTGCGCGGACTTGACAACGATGACATCTTTGGCCTCCAAATCTACACCGACACACGTAAAAACATCGGTGTTGATCGCCTGAAGCCTTTCGGAAGTAACGACAATCTCCAAACCACCACTGCGCAAAAGGGCCGTCCGTCCCATCGGCCAATGCCAATTTTCGACCACCTGTTCGGCGCGCTCGACCAGACGGACAACCTCAAACTCGCGATCTATAGGCAAGCCTGAAAAGGCCGAAACCTTACCACCCACACGGAAAAGCACGCTCGCGCCCTCACCATGCGCGAAAGCATCCGCAACAGCGCAAGGATCCCAAAAGGGCGCGACGACTATATTTTCAATACCTTGCTTAAGCAGGCAGTGGATCAGAGTTGTATTATCTCCAGGAGCCCCGCCACCGGGGTTATCTGCCGCATCGGCTAGCACGATCGGCCCGCCACCGACATTCAACGTAGATACAAACTCTCCAGCATCCGGTAGTTCGTATGCGGTTTCATGACGCAACTCATACAATTGCTGTCCAAAACGTGAAGCAAGCGCATCGCCAGCTTCCGAGTCATTGTCAGAATAGACCAACATACGACTGCCCATGTCGGGCGTGTCGCCCCAAGGAAAACCATGGACAAGCGAAACGGAGAGGATCTCCGACCGGGTTTCGGCTTTGATCATTGCGTCGACAAAATCGCGCATTGGCGGCTTGTCCGTAAAATACATACTAATCATCTGCGGATTGTAGAGCGATGCGACCGGCGTAACTTCGCCGCGCAGGCTCCGCGCAAGAAGAGAGACAACAGCACGCGCCGACGCCTTCACGTCGGTGTGTGGATATTCTTTGAAAAAGATGAGTAAAGTCGCCTGCTCGACCATGGTGGCACTAAGATGTGCATGAGGATCTAGAACAACACCAATCGGAATGTCCGGCCCGACGATCCGGCGCACATGCGCGATGATATCACCTTCGCAGTCAGGATAACCATGTGCCATCATTGCGCCATGCAGGCACAGCGCCACCGCATCCACAGGCATGGCCGCGGAAAGGTCGGCGATAAGAGTATCGCGCAATATTTCATAGTCCGCGCGGTTGCACGGCCCGCTCGGCGTTGCCGATGCACACAAGCCTTGGTCGATTGTCCAACCTAACTCGGCAGCCTCTTCACGAAATCCCTGTAGAGGTTCCGGCCAGTCTTTCGTGTCCGATGGGCCGAGCGCCCCTCGATAAATCATCATATTGCTTTTAAAGTTTTCGATGCTGGTCGGGATCGGGGAAAATGAATTGGTCTCGTGCGAAACCGCACCGCAAAACAGCTTAAAACTTGCTCCCTCTATCGCCATTGCACACCCCCTAAACAACCGACTGACTGTCAGTCATATACGGTTTATTGACTTATTGCATCGCCAAGTCAATACACTTTTTAGTTTCACAAGCATTCTTTTTCGTTTAGGAAGAGCGGAGCGATCGAGTTAAGGGAACTAATTTTTTGGATAAACGTCGAAAATTACCTACTGGGGTTCGCAAGAAGCAGCTTCTCAACGCGGCAAGAAAAGTTTTGAACCAGAAAGGCTATTCGCTCGCCCGTATCTCCGATATCGTAAAGGAGGCCGGGGTCAGTCAAGGCACTTTCTACCTCTATTTCTCAGGCAAAGAGGATGTTGTCATAGAGCTTGGTCGCGAACTGATCGGCAAGGCAATGCACGAGATAAATGCGACCTGCGATCCAGAAAACGAGGCGATGGAGGTAACGCTGAAAGGCGTTATTTCTGCCTATTACAGTACCTGCTTGCAATATGAAGATGTCATCATCTCCGCCGATGCGGGCGGCAGCTCGGGCCTCAATCAGCTGAAGTGGAACGAAATTTATGACCCGCTGAATAAGTATTCAACACGGCTGATCTCCATTTGGCGCGCGCGGGGCGACATAGATGCCGGCGTTGACGACGTACTGGCATCCTGGTTACTGATCGATACGATAAACGGTAGCATGACACGGCTCTTAGGACGATCTGGCTCCCGTGTTTCACAAGACTATGAAAACCAGGTCGTCGCCTGGACGCTTGCGGCGCTCAAAGGCTATCGCCCATAAAAACCCCTGAGAGACAAACCCATATTATGCCCTATATGAGACGCTATTTGGCGGCTCTTGTGCAGCATAACAGAGCAACATCCCCGCTAACCCACGAAAACTACAACACTAATTAGAGAAGATATATATCTCCAATTTTTGCGGAGACAGGGTGGTGGAGCCAATCGGAATCGAACCGACGACCTCTTGCATGCCATGCAAGCGCTCTACCAATTGAGCTATGGCCCCTAATCTGGGTCTCAATGAAATATGCCGGGGTGACCGGTGTGGCAATTTGGCAAAAAGCCCATATATCATATAGATGGCAAACACGGCCACTATACGGCATCATTTGCGAGAGCACGATATGGCATACACACAAGAACCACGCAAGCACATTCCGTGTTCATGCCTGCTTTCGTATTTGGTCTGAACCCTTTGATCTCAAACCACACCCTATGCGCACCCGATCTACACACGCGACGATCCATATACATCCACATTTGCAATTTGACTTTATACAAACGCGCCATATAGTTCGGCCCTTGTTTAGAGGAAATGGGATATCCGGATGGCAGGCTGGGCACTAAATTTCAAACGGTCTTTTTGTTCGGGACAGACCTTGGGACGTACCGATGAACGCCGTTGACATAAAATTCTATTTTAACTTCCGCAGCCCCTATTGCTACCTCGTCTCCAAACGGGTGTTCGGGCTGGATGAGCGTTTTCATATAAATTGGCAATGGCGGCCTTTGGGCGGCTGGGACGGCAGATCCAAACCCGACCGCGTCGTGAAAAAACTCCCCCTTGCCCGCCAAGACCTTGCCCGTTGGTGTGCCCGTTACGGCATTCCAATGAACCCGCCCCCCAAAACCACAGACCCGACCCGGGCAGGAGCCGCCTCCCTCTACGCACAGGCGCAAGGGAAGTTGAAGCCCTATCTGGTCGAAACCATGCACGCCGAATGGGGCGAAGGGCTAGATATTGGACAGCTGGACGTGTTAAGCGAAATCGCCACCCGAATTGGACTGGACGCACACGCCTTATGTGCGGCCGCAGATGATCCGGCCAATCTCGCCCAGCTAGACACATATGCACAAGAGGCCGAAACCGACGGCGTCATCGGTGTGCCCAGCTTTGTCATTGATGACCAGATTTTTTGGGGCAATGACCGGTTGGACTTTGTCGAAGAACACCTCGCCCACCTTGGTGCCCAAAAAACGTCCCAAAAAATTTAATGCAGAAAAGATACACCCCATGAAACTCTATCACCGCGATGACTGCCCTTTTTGTTGGAAAGTAAGACTTGCCTTCCTGTTCGCCAATGCGAGCCCACAAATGATCCCTGTAGAGCGCGGCACAAAACATCCCGACATTATCAAATTGAGCAAAACCGGCACGATTCCGGTTTTTGTCGATGGCGATCTCGTCATCGCCCAGTCCTCCGTCTTGCTGGAATATATCAATGATGCGCTGGCGGACGGAAAATTACTGCCCGCCACCCCTGCCGGAAAAGTCGCTGTACGCTGCCTGTGTTATTATAGCGACAACAGTGTTGGCCCCGCCTTACGCGGACTTGTGTTTGAACGCCGCGACAAAAGCGAAGACGAACAAGACAAAGACCTGATTGCAAAAAGCGACCAAGCGTGGCGTGCCTGCCTTGACGTGCTGGAAGCCGGTTTCGTTGGCCCGTTCATGTGCGGCGAATTTTCCATGGCCGATTGCACTTTTCTGCCAAGACTAGCCTTGGCAGAACGCTACGGAGCCTGCGTCGATGAACGTCACCCGTCCTTGCATAAATATTGGCAGACCGCCCGTCAGAGCGAGCTGTATTTAAATTCGTTCGCACACGACTAAAGCCCGATTTCTATTGTATAGTCTGATCACATGAACCCGTTTTTCTTGAAAACCATCGTTGAGGCCCTTCCCCATCCGGCCATTATTCTAGAGCCCGGCTTTAACATCTCGTGTGCGAACACCCCTGCCAGAAAATTGTTCGGCGAAGATTTGGCCGGCACCGATTTTATCAGAATTTTACGCCAGCCCGACGCCGTCAATTGCCTCAACCAAGCCGTAGAAACCGGCAAGATCGTCACATCAACACTTGTTCTGCGCCTACAAACCCCGCGCACCTATAAAGCCAGCGCCGCCATTCTCTCCACCAAAAATGAAAATGAAGCCGGAGATAAAACCCGTGCCATCCTCTTCACCCTGATCGACATCTCTGCCGAAATTGATGCGGAGAAATCCCGTTCAACATTTGTCGCCAATGTCAGCCACGAGTTGCGCTCCCCGCTGACCTCTCTCATGGGCATTGTGGAAACCCTGCAAGGCCCGGCCCGCAACGACGAAAAAGCCCGCGAAAGGTTTTTAAACCTGATGCAGGACGAAACCGGCCGCATGTCACGCCTAGTGGGGGATTTACTGTCCCTGTCAAAACTGGAGGCGAAAGAACATCTCGCCCCCGAAGGCAGTGTCGATGTGCTCAGGCTGATCCGCCACGTCACCACGGTGCTCGTAGAAAGCAAGGACGCCTATAAAAACCGCGTCCAGATCGACCCCCCCGAAGATTTACCTCCGGTCACCGCAGACCCTGACGAATTGACCGAGGTGTTCCAAAACCTGATCGAAAACGCGCTGAAATACTCCACACCCGAAACACCGGTGCACATCGAGTTAACCCACAGACCGCCCGGAAGTGCGGGCTCGGGAAACCGTGGCCGGGTCTGTGTGCGCATCCGCGATCAAAGCGAAGGCATCGCCCCCAAACATCTGCCCCGCCTGACCGAACGGTTTTACCGGGCCGACAAAGGCCGCTCGCGCGACATGGGCGGCACCGGATTGGGACTGGCCATCACCAAACACATCCTTAACCGCCACCGCGCCACACTGGCCATCGACAGCACACTCGGCGAAGGCACGGTCGTGACCGTGATGCTTGTGGTTTAAAACTGGCTGGGCAACCCGCCATTTACGCCACCTGAAAAACTCTGACCTCCATGATTTTGCACGCGCAATGACCGCACAAAGGGTAAATGTCATAGAATTGGTCAATTGATCATAGACACACATGTCTCGGTATCTCTCCAAAACCAACTGTCATATTTTCTTCACATAACCGTCACACACACGTCACCAAACTGTAGAAAAAGCATAAGGAAATTTGCGTATTTCTATACGCAAGCGCGAAATACTTATCGTCAATAAACAGAGAGACATTATGTTTTATAAAACTATGACAGCCAGCCTTTTGGCCCTAAGCTTGGCGGCTTGCGGCGGCAATGAGGCCTCAAACACAGCCACAACAGAGACGCCAACAACAACACGCACCCAGATTAAAATTGTTGGCTCGTCCACCGTCTATCCTTTCGCGACGACAGTGGCTGAAAATTTTGGCCGCACAACCTCGTTTAAAACCCCAATCGTCGAGAGCACCGGCTCTGGCGGTGGATTGAAATTATTCTGTAGCGGTGTCGGCGAAAATCACCCCGACATTACCAACGCATCACGCCGCATTAAAGCCTCCGAAGTCGCACTTTGCGCGAAAAATGGCATATTGAACATTGTCGAAGTAAAGCTTGGATATGACGGCATTGTTTTAGCAAATTCCCGCAAATCAGCGCTTATGGATCTAAGCCTCCGCGATCTGTTCCTCGCCCTCGCCAAAAACGTGCCTGATGGCAATGGCGCTCTTAAACCCAATGACTATACAACATGGCATGATGTGAACCCGACCCTGCCCGAGATTAAAATCGAAGTGATGGGCCCACCGCCAACATCCGGCACTCGCGATGCTTTTGTCGAGCTGGCCATGGAAGGCGGTTGCAAAACCTTCGGCTGGATCAAGGATTTAAAGAAAACCGACAAAGACGACTATAAAGCCACTTGTCACACAATCCGTGAAGACGAAGCTTTTATTGAAGCCGGCGAAAATGACAATTTGATCGTACAAAAATTAAACGCCAACCCGAATGCGTTCGGTATTTTCGGCTTTAGCTTCCTCGATCAAAATGCCGATACCGTTCAGGGCAGCATCATCAATGGACAGGCCCCGACATTTGAAAACATTTCCGACGGATCCTATCCTGTCTCCCGCTCCCTGTATTTCTACGTCAAGAAATACAATATCGGCACTGTACCCGGCATTGAAGAATATCTGGCAGAATTCCTCAGTGATCGCGCCAGCGGCACAGATGGGTATTTAGCCGACAAAGGTCTGATTCCGATGAACGAAAGCGAGCACGCAAAATGGAAAGCCAGCGTCCTCGCCCTTGAGACATTGACACTGGATTAGAGATTTGTCGTGAGCACACTGCCAAAACCACCTCTTGATCTGACCCTGCGCCACGCTCGTGCCCGCACGCAAATCATAGAGTTTCTGATCCAGCTGGTTCTGATCCTGTGCTCGCTGGTGGCCATTCTCACAACATTGGGAATTGTGCTCTCCCTCGCCTTCGAGGCCTTCCGGTTCTTTGAAAAAATCCCTATCGGGGATTTTATTTTCGGACTGGAATGGTCTCCTCAAACCGCCATTCGCGCCGATCAGGTCGGCTCCAGCGGTGCATTTGGCGTCATCCCTCTCCTGACCGGCACACTCCTGATCAGCTTTATTGCCATGGCCGTCGCCACCCCTTTAGGCCTGCTGTCCGCCGTCTATCTCGCTGAATACGCGCGACCCAAAACCCGCGCAGTTATAAAACCGCTCTTGGAACTGCTCGCGGGCATTCCAACCGTCGTGTACGGATTTTTTGCAGCCCTTGTGGTTGCACCAATTCTGCGCGGCACCGGGGCCAGTGTAGGGTTCGAGATTTCCTCGGAAAGTGCACTGGCCGCCGGGTTGGTGATGGGCATCATGTTGGTGCCCTTTGTCTCCTCCCTCTCCGACGATGCCATTAACGCTGTCCCGCAAGCCCTGCGCGATGCCTCCCTCGGCATGGGCGCCACCCACGCAGAAACCGTCCAGAAAGTCGTACTGCCCGCCGCCACTCCCGGCATTGTCAGCAGCCTGCTCCTCGCCATGTCCCGCGCCATCGGCGAAACCATGATTGTGGTCATGGCCGCAGGTCTTGCCGCCAAATTAAGCTTAAACCCGCTGGACGCGGTCACCACCATGACCGTGCAAATTGTCACCCTTCTCACCGGCGATCAGGAATTTGATAGCGCCAAAACCCTGGCCGCCTTTGCCATTGCCCTGTTCCTGTTTATCCTGACATTGGGCCTCAACATCATTGCTTTGAAAATTGTCGACAGCTACCGGAAAAAATATGCCTGACTATCAGCTGACAACCTCCCCAAGCTTGCGCAAACGCCACGCCAAAGAAGCCCGCTTTAAATGGTATGGCCGTATTGCGATCGGCCTGTCCCTCGGCTTTCTGGTCTTTATGTTTCTTGCGATTATTTTGCGCGGCGCAGGCGCGTTTTCGCAAACCAAAATCTATCTCGACGTCCAGTTCGACGAACAGATCATTGATCCGACCGGTGCGCGTAATCCGCAAGACTTAGCCCGCGCCAACACAAAGCCTCTGCTGACCCAAAGCCTGTCCATAATTTTCCCAGATGTCACCCAGCGCAAAGACAAACAACGCCTGTATAAACTGATCAGCTCCGGCGCGGTTTATGAACTGGCCGATCAAATCCAGGGCCATCCCGAATGGATCGGCACAAGCCGCCATATCTGGGTCACCGCATCTGCCGATGTTGATTTGTATATGAAAGGCAAAATAGACACATCTTTAGACGAGAACCTGCGCAAGCTTAAAGACCGCGATGTTGTCTGGGTAGACACCCTGAAAGCCGAAGGCAAAATTAAAAAAACCTTCAACACCGCCTTTTTCACCAATGGCGATTCCCGCGAGCCAGAAATGGCCGGCATTCTAGGAGCCACACTTGGCACGTTCTTCAGCCTTCTGGTCTGTTTTGCCATCGCCTTCCCGCTCGGCATTCTCACCGCCGTCTATCTCGAAGAATATGCCAAGAAGAGCTGGTTGACCAATCTGATCGAGATCAACATCAACAATCTGGCCGCCGTCCCCTCCATAGTGTTCGGCCTGCTGGGTCTTTCAATTTTTCTCGGCGTTTTCCATCTACCGCGCTCGACCCCGCTTGTCGGCGGCATGGTGCTGGCGCTCATGACCTTGCCAACCATCATCATCGCGGCCCGCGCCAGCCTACGCTCTGTGCCCAACACAATTCGCGACGCCGCCCTCGGTCTGGGGGCCAGCAAAACCCAAACCACATTTCACCATGTAGTGCCTCTGGCAGCCCCGGGCATGTTGACCGGCACCATCCTTGGCATGGCACAGGCCTTGGGCGAAACCGCGCCGCTGCTGATGATCGGCATGGTCGCCTTTATTGTTGATATTCCGGGCTCGGTCACCGATGTGGCAACCTCCCTGCCCGTGCAGATTTTCCTCTGGGCCGACAGCCCTGAAAAAGGCTTTGTCGAGCGCACTTCCGCCGCCATCATTGTCTTGTTGGTCTTCCTTGTATTGATGAATTTACTCGCCGTGTTTTTACGCAAGAAACTAGAGCGGCGTTGGTAGTGAGACAGATTATGGACAGTACAGAAGTTACAAAAAAACAGCCCGTTATGAGCACCTCCATCATGAGCGCGAAAAACGTTGATGTTTTCTATGGCAAGAAGCAGGCCATCAAAAACGTCAGTCTTGAAATTCCCGAAAACCAGATCACCGCATTGATCGGGCCGTCCGGATGCGGGAAATCCACATTTCTACGCTGTTTCAACCGTATGAATGATACGATCCAAACCTGCAAAGTCACTGGCGATATTCGCTTTGCCGGTCAGGACATCTATAATCCCAAAGTCGACGTTGTCGCCTTGCGGGCTCGCATCGGCATGGTGTTTCAAAAAGCCAATCCCTTCCCGAAATCCATTTTCGAAAACGTCGCCTATGGGCCGCGCATTCACGGTCTGGCAAAATCCAAGGCCGAGCTTGAACACATGGTCATTGCCTCGTTAAAAAGCGCGGGCCTTTATAACGAAGTTTCTGACCGATTACACGAATCCGGTACTAGCCTGTCCGGCGGCCAGCAACAACGCCTGTGCATTGCCCGCGCCATTGCCGTACAGCCGCAAGTCATCTTGATGGACGAACCCTGTTCGGCGCTTGATCCGATTGCGACCGCCATTGTCGAGGAGCTGATGGAAAGCATGAAAGAAAATTTCACCATCGTCATCGTCACCCACTCCATGCAGCAAGCGGCCCGCATTTCGCAAAAAACCGCCTTCTTCCATCTCGGAGAACTGGTCGAGTTTGGCGACACAAAAGCCATCTTTACCAACCCCAACGATCAGCGTACACAGAACTATATTTCCGGCCGGATCGGCTAAGGAGCTCTCTATGAATGAAGACCATATTGTAACCTCGTTTAATGATGATCTCAATCATCTGGAAAGCCTGCTCCTGACCATGGGCGGCTTGGTAGAACAACAATTGATCGTCGCCACCACCGCCTTACAAAAACGTGACCGCAGTCTAGCCAAGCAGGTCTTAATGGGCGACCGGAAAATAAACGAACTGGAAGCGGAACTTAACGACGCCGCCATTAAAGTCCTCGCCCTACGCCAGCCTTTTGCCGCCGATTTGCGCAATGTGGTCATGACCCTGAAAATTGCCGCCCATCTGGAACGCATTGGCGATTACACAAAAAACATGGCGAGGCGCACCAATACCATTACCAAAGCGGCCGCATTTATCGGCTCGGTCAGTACGCTGGTGCGCATGAGCGAGCTTGTGCAAAACATGATTACCGCTGTGCTCGACGCCTATAATAAACGCGACATAGACGCCGCCGAAATCATCCGCGCCCAAGACGAATCCGTGGATCAGATGCTCAACACCCTGTTTCGCGAATTGCTTACCTATATGATGGAAGACACCCGCAATATTTCCGGTTGTATGCACCTGCTCTTCATTGCCAAAAACATTGAACGCATGGGCGACCATGCCGCCGAAATCGCCCAAGAGATTATTTTCCTCGTGACCGGAGAATGGCCACAGGAAAAACGGATCAAAGGCGATATAACCAGTAAAATGATCGTCAATCCCGACGATATAGAAAATAAGTCTGAGACATGAACCCTTTAATCCTCATCATTGAAGACGAGCAGGCCCAAGCCCAAATTCTTCAATACAATCTCGAAGCCGAAGGCTATCGGGTTAAATACGCGCCCACCGCAGACGAAGGTCTGTTGCTGGCACAAGAATACAAACCCGATCTGATCTTGCTAGACTGGATGTTGCCCGACATGTCCGGCATCGAGGTCTGTCGCCAGATCAAAACCAAGCCGGATACAAAATCAATTCCGGTCATCATGCTGACCGCGCGCGGCACCGAAGACGACAAAGTGCGCGGGCTTGGCGTCGGCGCTGACGACTATGTGGTCAAACCCCATTCCATTAAAGAGCTGATCGCCCGCATTGGGGCCAATCTCCGCAAAAGCGGTGTCGGAAACAAAGAACTTAGCTACGCCGATATTACCATGAACACGGAAACCCACAGGGTCAATCGGGATGGTCACAATATCAAACTCGGCCCGACAGAGTTCCGGCTCTTGAAAACATTTCTCAAGCGTCCGCAAAAAGTCTGGAGCCGCAGCGCCCTGCTTGATCATGTTTGGGGTACCGATATTTATGTGGATGACCGCACGGTCGACGTTCACATTGGCCGCCTAAGACGCGCCCTGAACGCCCATTCCAAGAAAGACCTTATCCGCACCATAAGAAGTGCAGGATATGCTCTGGATGAAGAAGATTAGAACCCCAAGCCTTACCTAGGTCTATTAGACCCTAGATTTCAACTTCTTCAGGCTCTTCGTCTTCCTTTTGGGTTGGAGGTGTCACGTCTTCTTCTTCATCGTCGGTCGAAGTCGCTTCGTCTTCGTCCTCGTCGTCAGAACTGGAGAAGCCGTCCATATCAGGGGCGTCGCCGGTATCGTCACCATCATCGCCGCCGCTCTCAGATCCGCCAAAACTGGCACTGTCGCCGTCTAGCTCAAGCTCTTTAGCCACCACTTCATCCGCGTCCGCTTCGTCGTCGGTTTCAGTTGCAACAACCTCTTCTTCTGGCTCGTCCATGTTGGTTTTAAGCGGTTGAGCAGGAGCAGAGAGCTCGTTGGGATCAAAACTGGTAGAGCAATACGGACATACGGCCGGACGCTTGGTCAGATCATAAAACTTTTTTTCACATTCTGGGCAGGCTTGCTTTTCGCCCAAATCAACTTTTGCCACGTATTTTTCCTGTTTTACTAGCGTTCTGCTTCGGTATACTCTTGTAATACTGCCCCGCCTCTTTAAAAGACACTGCTTAAGAAGAAAAGGGCGGAGCCTACCCGTTGATTAGCCTACCAACACCTCAAGTCAACCAACAAATCACATGAATAACAGGCAATAACCCGAAAAACAGGTTTTAAGATGAAAATTACCGAAACAGACGCCAAAACGGCCTCAAAGCCGGAAAAACCGCTCAGCGGCGCTGTACGTGCACCAGGAGATAAATCCATTTCCCATCGCGCCCTGATTTTAGGGGCGCTGGCCGAAGGTACGACCCAGATTACGGGCCTTCTGGAAGGTGATGATATCCTGCATACGGCGCAAGCCATGCGCGCATTTGGCGCAGACGTACAACATATCAGCCCCGGCGAATGGCATGTCACGGGCTGTGGTCCGGAAGGCTGGAAATCCCCGAAAACACCGGTTGATTTTGGCAATGCCGGCACCGGCGCGCGCCTGATCGTGGGCGCGGCCGCAGGCTTCGATCTGCAGGCCAATTATGTCGGTGACGCCAGCCTGTCGGTTCGTCCCATGGGCCGGGTCTTGGATCCGCTCACAGAAATGGGCGCGAAATTTAAATCGGGCAAAGGCACCCTGCCCCTGACCCAGACCAAAGGCGGGGCGCTAAACCCCATCTCCTTTACCCCGCCCCATGCCTCCGCACAGGTGAAATCTGCCCTGCTCCTCGCAGGGTTAAACACAAATGGCAGAACCGAAATCATTGAAACCCGTATCACCCGTGATCACACAGAAAACATGCTCGAAGCCTTTGGCGTCAGCGTCACCCGTAAGCGCGAAGGCCAAGGCGCCCGCGTCTCTATTCAAGGCCCGGCGCCGCTGAAAGCCGTACCCGTCACCGTACCCGGCGACCCGTCTTCAGCCGCCTTTCTGATCGCCAGCGCCCTTATCGTGCCCGGCTCGGACATCATCATTGAAAACGTCATGATGAACCCGTCGCGCACCGGCCTGTTTGAAGTTTTGACGGAAATGGGCGGGTTTGTCCGCACCGATAATTTCCGCCGTTCAGGCGGGGAAACCATCGCCGACATCCAGGTACGTCATTCCAAACTCACCGCTATCAGCGTGCCCAAAAGCCGCGTGCCGTCCATGGTTGATGAATATCCTATTCTCGCCGTTATTGCCGCTTTCGCCAAAGGGACGACAGAAATGCGTGGGCTAGGCGAATTACGGGTCAAAGAAAGCGACCGCCTTGCCGGCACCCATGCTTTATTGGTTGAAAATGGCGTCAGCGCTGAAATCAGAGGCGACAGCCTGCTGGTCACCGGCGGCCCTGTTGCCGGCGGTGCCACGATCAAAACCCATCATGATCACCGCCTCGCCATGAGCGCTCTTATTCTCGGCCTCGGCGCAGACGCGCCGGTTACGATTGATGACGCCAGCATGATTGCGACCAGCTTTCCCGATTTCTTTGATTTGATGCACAGCCTTGGCGCGTCTATAGGGGCGGTTTAACGGAAGGGGCGGTGTAACGGAGACCAACCACAGGAGCGGCATTATGAGCGTCATTGCCATAGACGGAACCTTTGCTTCGGGCAAAGGCACATTGGCCAGAAAACTGGCCGCGCACTATGGCTTTGCCTGTCTGGACACCGGCAAGATTTACCGCGCCGTCGCCGCCAAAGCCTTAAACAGCCATACCTCCCTTGAGGATGCAAAAGCCTGCGCCCAACTGGCCGCAACCCTGACCCTGTCTGATCTGGACAATCCCGAGCTAAAAAGCGGCACCATCGGAGCCGCCGCCTCAAAAATCGCCGTACATGCGGAGGTACGAAAAGCACTTCTAGCCTTCCAAAAAGATTTTGCAAAAAACCCAGGGAAAAATGTTAAAGGTAAAAACTTTAAAGGGGCCATATTGGATGGCCGCGATATCGGCACCGTCATTTGCCCTGATGCAGACGTAAAGCTCTATATAGACGCTGCCCCGGACGTGCGCGCACAGCGCCGACACTCTGAGTTAACCGGCTACGGCGAGGACATTATATACGAAGACGTACTGGCTCAACTTATCGAGCGCGACCACCGCGATATGAACCGCACCGAGGCCCCCTTGAAACCAGCTGCAAATGCGCACTTGCTTGATACGACAAATTTGGCTATAGACGCGGCGTTCGAGATGGCAATATCAATCATTGATGCCGTTTTAAGGTCAACATAAGCTTTAAACTAGGTACAGCTCGAACACTGAGACGTCCGAATGGGTCGGACTAGACCACTGGAACCAACCGGTTGGCACGTAAATTAAATACTGGAGACTTATTATGAGCACAGCTCAAGAAACCCTCAATCCCACCACCGATGATTTTGCCTCAATGCTAGAAGCGGCCCTTGAGACCAATTCAATGACAGAAGGCACTGTTGTCAAAGGTACCATAACTGCAATTGAAAAAGACATTGTTATTGTCGACGTAGGCCTAAAAACCGAAGGTCGCATTCCAATGCGTGAATTTTACACCCCCGGAGAAGATACATCTGTTGCCGTTGGCGACACTGTCGATATTTATCTCGAACGTATTGAAAACGCCCTTGGCGATGCCGTGCTGTCCCGTGACAAAGCGCGCCGCGAAGAGAGCTGGATCAAAATGGACGAAATCTTTAAATCCGGCAAACCTGTGAACGGCGCAATCGTCAGTCGCGTTAAAGGCGGCTTCACCGTCGACCTTGGCGGCATAAATGCCTTCTTGCCAGGCTCACAAGTTGATATCCGCCCTGTGCGCGACATTGGCCCGTTGATGAACGAAGACCAGCCATTTATGATCCTGAAAATGGATCGTCCACGTGGCAATATCGTTGTCTCCCGCCGTGCGATCCTCGAAGAGAGCCGCGCAGAACAACGTGCAGAGCTTGTTGGCAATCTGGCTGAAGGCGAAGAGCGCGAAGGTATCGTTAAAAATATCACAGATTACGGCGCGTTCGTTGATCTTGGCGGTATTGATGGCCTGTTGCATGTCACCGACATGTCATGGCGTCGCGTCAGCCACCCAAGTCAGGTTCTAACTGTGGATCAAACTGTTAAAGTTAAAATCATCCGCATCAACCCAGAAACCCAACGCATCAGCCTTGGCATGAAACAACTGACCGAAGATCCATGGTTGGCAGCGGTTGCGAAATACCCTGTTGGCACAAAACTCATCGGTAAAGTTTCCAACATTGCCGATTACGGCGCATTCGTTGAACTGGAAGAAGGCGTTGAAGGCCTCGTCCATGTCTCTGAAATGAGCTGGACCAAGAAAAACGTACATCCGGGTAAAATCGTGTCTACGTCACAAGAAATCGACGTTATCGTTCTCGAGGTTGATCCCGAGAAACGCCGCATCTCTCTTGGTATCAAGCAATTGCAAGATAATCCTTGGGATAGCTTCACAGATCGCTTCCCGATCGGCTCTACGATCAAAGGCGAAGTGCGCTCGATCACAGAGTTTGGTCTGTTTATCGGTCTTGACGGCGAAATTGACGGCATGGCCCATTTGTCTGATCTATCTTGGGAAAAATCCGGCGAAGAAGCTTTGGCAGATTACACCAAAGGCGACATGGTCGAAGCCAAAATTCTTGAGATTGATATCGAGAAAGAACGCATCAGCCTTGGCGTTAAACAACTCATCAAAGACACTGGCGCTGTTCCCGGTGCCACACGCGGTAAAACTGTCACCTGTACAGTTACCGAAGTTAACTCTGGCGGCGTAGAAGTCACCTATGGTGATGACAATGAAGGCAAAGCCTTTATCCGCAAGTCCGATCTGTCCCGTGAACGCTCTGAACAGCGTCCGGAACGCTTCGCTGTTGGCGACAAAATTGACGCACTTATCGTCAAAATGGATCGCAAAACCAACCGTGCAACCCTCTCTATCAAAGCCCTTGAATACGCTGAAGAGAAAGAGGCCGTGGCACAATACGGTTCCACAGACGCGGGCGCTTCCCTCGGAGATATCCTTGGTGCGGCCCTGAAAAAAGATTAGGGTTTACCTTAAATCCAAACATTTTAACCCTCCGGTTTCGCCGGAGGGTTTTTTTATGGCAGATTTACCGCGCCGCCAAATCCACCCGCGCAACAACCCGGCCCTCAACAACAACAAGCTCGATACTGTCATAAGCCTCCACACCCGTGAGCGGGTTTTTCGCCATCAGCAAAAGATCGGCCCGTTTTCCCACCTCGAGACTGCCAAGCATTTTTTCCAGCCCGAAGAACTCCGCATTACCAAGGGTCAGAGCACGAAACAATGTTTCCGGCGCCACCCCGGCCTTTATCCAGCTCTGCATTTCCAAACGCCCGTTCAGCCCCGCAGGGTTCGCATATGTTGGTTCGCTCGGCGTATCACTGCCAAACAACAGCCGCCCACCATGGGTGTCCAGATATTCCGTCACCGCCAACACCCGCGCAATCGGAGCCGCGTCCAGCTCGTCCCAACGCCCCGCATCGACAGCCGGTTTCACGACCGGATTATTGCGGCGTATAATCGCTTGCCACCATTTCCCGTCCTCCGTGCCGTACCAGTCGATTAGGTTTTGCGGCAATACGGATTTCAATTCCGGGCGCGCCAGATAATCAGGGTCCTGCAAATCCTGCTCCCCGTACAAAACCTGCACTGTAGGCTGCATACCAATACCTTTGGCGATGGCCCCGTCCAGAATTTGCTTCACCTCGTCGTTCACTACGGTCGCTTGCCTATCGTCCCATGTCTTGTCATCCCACGTCCACATCCCGTGCGCAAATGCATCCACCCCTGCCGCGACACCAAAGGCCTGTGCGCTTTGTGAATTTGCGTGCAGCAAGACCGGCAAGCCCTGTGCGTGTGCGGTGGCAACCAAATTCTGGACCAGGTTTACACTCGGCACGGGCCAGTTGCCGCGCCCACCAAACCCGCTCTCATAATGGGTTTTTACACAGATCGCCCCGTCCGCTTTGATGCGCGCAACTACCGCTTCAGGACTATGCTCTGCAGGATCAACACCTTCGGGAAATTCATCGGCGCGCGCGTCGTCATATAAAAAATTCGGCACCACTTTATAGCGTATGGATTTGGGCACAAACTGGGTCGGATAGCCATCAAACACAGGTGCAATCCCGCAAAAATAGGCGTGCGGGTGCAGGAGTTCCGTGTTCCAGCGCCCAATCACCTGCGCACTGGCGTTCAAATCCACCAATGTTGTAAACCCGTGATATAAATAGCTTCGCGGGATTTGTGCCCGCGCCGCCTTGGCAATTTCTGGAAACGCCGCCTCGTGTTCTTCACTCATGCCCGGCACTTCTGATAAATGGGTATGCCCGTCGATCAGACCCGGCGTTAAAAATTTCCCCGACCCGTCAATCGTGCGCACCGCCTCTGGCAGATTTTTCCCAATCTCGACAATCACACCTTCGCGCACCCATACATCCATATGCGCCCGCACCCCGTCACGCTCCGCAGATACAAGTGTTACGTTTTGTATCAACACGCCTTCAACCGGTGCGTTCTGGGTTAGAATTTGGGGAGCCTGACACCCGCTACAAAGCCCTATGCATAAGACCGTCTTCAAAATAGTTTTCATGGTTTTCTCCTTACCTTTCACAAAGCTTAAGCAAAACATTCACACCCCGCGCCCACGAACGCGTTTACGGTCACGTTTCTGGATTAAAAATTCACTTTGATTTTTGATAAGACCGCCGTAAAAAACCTTATGCCCATGCTCATGCAAAACATCGGATATGCTGTTTCGTTCACATGCTTGCTGTTTGCCTTGCATTTGTTGCGCGCCTGCACAAAGCCTATCCGTCACCGCCTACCCTGTGTTTTATTGTGCAGCCTGTTTTTTGTGTTTGCCTTTCAATATGGTTTCCTCAGTCTCATGCTCGCAAACGGCAAGATCGGCTTAAGCGCAGGTTTTCCGGGCC
The DNA here is from genome assembly GCA_002733605.1 of Robiginitomaculum sp. Taxonomy (GTDB): domain Bacteria; phylum Pseudomonadota; class Alphaproteobacteria; order Caulobacterales; family Maricaulaceae; genus Robiginitomaculum_A. Next base: position 205,101 of record NVWK01000011.1, on the reverse strand, counting down.
TCATGCGCCCCGTGCTCGCCCTGCTTATCTGCCCTCTGATGTTTTTATATTTCGTCGCTGCCAGCGATTGGGACTTTAAACTTCGCCCAATACACACCCTGCATTTGATCCCCGCCCTGATCATCGGCGCACAAATGTTTTCCGGCGTTTTCATTTTCAATGTTGATCTCGCCATCATCATTGTTTTTAGCGCCTATGCCGTGGCCCTTCTCTGGCGGGCAAGACGCGGCCCTACACAGTTTGAACTTTTGGGGGCAAGCAAGGACAAACATTATTTTGCCCTCATCGGGTCTGCGGCTTTATTGGCGCTCTCCGTCTGTATAGAAGGGTTCGTCATCTTCGACATCGCCAGTGGCCGTGGACTCACAGGATCGCTTTCACTGCTCATCAATTTGTGCATGGATTTATGTGTGATCGCCATTGTCCTCAGCGCCGCCCTGCAACGCCCATCCCCCTTTGACTGGCTCTACACCCCTGCCCCCCAAACCCCGTCCCAAGACGACAAAGCCAATGTGACTGCGTTTGAAAACCTGGTACAAACCGAGCGCCTCTACGCTCAAGAAAACCTAGGCCTCGGCACAATTGCAAAACGCTTGAACCTGTCCAGACGCCGCCTGTCGGAATCAATCAATCGGGTTTACGGCGAAAGCTATTCCGCCCATATGAACGGCCTGCGTGTCAACGCCGCCAAAACCCTGCTCTCTGCCCATCCTGAAATGGCCATGATCGACATCATGTATGACGCGGGGTTTTGGAGTAAATCCAGTTTCAACAAAGAATTTCGCGCTCGCGAAAACATGTCCCCGTCTGACTACCAAACACAAACTCATACTCAAACTCAGGCCCAAAATACGGGCACACAAAAGAGGCCTTCATGACAAACATCCTATTTCTGTGCGTTGCCAATTCCGCCCGTAGCCAAATGGCCGAAGGCCTGGCCCGCAATCTGTTCAAAGACACCACCCCGCCCGTCCATGTACAAAGCGCAGGTTCTGCCCCCGCCTTCGTCAATCCTTACGCGGTTAAAGCCATGGCCGAAATCGGCATTGATATCACCGCCCACAGCTCCAAATCCGTAGATACGCTCGACACCAACGCAATGGATATCATCATCACCCTGTGCGCAGATGAGGTTTGCCCCGTCGTACCCGGGCGCGTCAAACGTTTGCACTGGCCTTTGCCAGACCCCGCACCGCCTCATGAAAGCGAGGGTCCAAAACTGGATGAAGATGCACTTTTGGCCCGCTTCCGCAGCGCGCGCGATGACATCAAGACCCGGCTGGTAAGCCTGAATCTTTCCGACCCCTCTTGACGAAACCGGTTTCAGCCGTCAAAAAGACATATGCTTAAATCAGAACTCATCGAAACCTTGGAACTCGAAAACCCGCACCTCAGCGCGACAGAGGTCGAACGCGTGGTCGCAACCGTTCTCGAGAGCATCACCCAGACCCTTGAAAAGGGCGCACGGGTCGAGCTACGTGGCTTTGGTACATTTTCACCGCGCTACCGCAAAGCCCGCGCCGGACGCAATCCACGCACCGGAGACGTTGTCTCCGTGCCTGAAAAATACGTTCCATTTTTCCGGGCTGGCAAAGAAATTCGCGAGAAAATAGACAAAACCCTCAAGGGCTAAACTTGTCTATTCCCTGTCTTTCATCGCGCCTTGCATCTCCACGCCTCCCTACTGCTCCACATAAATTGGTATTGTTTCAAGCCCGTATTGGTGTATGAACAACCCATAACAACAGCAACTTTAAAGGGAACGTTATATGGGAATGATTTCAGAATTCAAAGAATTTGCCGTCAAAGGCAATATGCTCGACATGGCTGTCGGCATCATTATGGGCGGCGCATTTGGCACCATCATCAAGTCTCTGGTTTCGGATGTGCTTATGCCGCCAATCGGTCTGTTGATGGGCGGGGTTGATTTCTCGGCCCTAAAAATCGTCCTCCAAGCTGCCGAAGGCGACACAGCCGAAGTGGCGATCAATTATGGCAATTTCATCAATGCCCTGATCGCCTTCCTGATCGTCGCCTTTGTCTTGTTCCAGATCATCAAAAACATGAACAAGTTCAAGAAAAAAGAAGAAGCCGCACCTTCCGCCCCACCGGCGCAAGAAGTCCTGCTTGCAGAAATTCGCGATTTATTGAAAAAATAAATCCTGAAAATATAAGCTTGGAAAAGGGTGTCCTTGGACACCCTTTTTTATTGGCTTAACACCACCATCATGCATATAAACCGTTATGAGCACCCCATTGGTAAAAATCTGCGGCCTGACCCGTGCACAAGACGTCGAAGCCGCCATCGCGCACGGTGCGGATTTTCTTGGCTTCATCATCGCGTGTGAAAGCCCGCGCGCGATCAGTATCGGCGACGCAGTAGAACTGGCCCGTCCCGCATCCGGCCTCGCCAAACGGGTCGCGGTCACCGTCAATGCTACCGATGATGTTCTGATGCAAATCTCCACCCGGATGAACCCGGATTTTTTACAGCTACACGGGGACGAAACCCCAGCCCGCGTCCGTGCCATCAAAGCCGTGACGGGTCTGGACATTATCAAAGCCGTACCGGTGCGCACGCAAGACGATTTGAAAACGGTTCACGAATATGAAGGCCTTGTCGAGTATATTCTCCTCGACGCTAAACCATCCAAAAACACGGCCCAGCGCGGTGGGCACGGCACCGCTTTTGACTGGACGATTTTACAAGGGTTTACGCCCAAAACACCCTATATTCTGGCGGGCGGTCTAAACCCGGCCAACATCAAAGACGCACTTCAAAACACAGATGCCAAAATATTTGATGTCGCCTCTGGTGTTGAGGCCCGCGCTGGCGTAAAAGATCACGCTTTGATAGCGCAACTGATGAAGGCCATCCATACATAGGAAAAATCATGAGCAATTACCCTGATGAAAACGGGCGCTTTGGTGCCTTTGGTGGCCGGTTTGTTGCCGAAACATTGATGCCGCCGATTTTGGCCCTCGAAGAGGCCTATAAAATTGCCCGCGCCGACCCGGCCTATCAAAAAGAGTTCGACGATCTTGCCACCCATTATATTGGTCGCCCCAGCCCACTGTATTTTGCCGAGCGCCTGACAGAGCACGCACAAGGCGCCAAAATTTACCTCAAGCGCGAAGACCTCAACCATACGGGCGCCCACAAAGTCAACAATTGCCTTGGCCAACTTCTGCTCGCGAGGCGCATGGGCAAAACCCGCATCATCGCCGAAACCGGTGCCGGACAACACGGGGTTGCTACCGCCACTCTGGCCGCACGCTTTGGTATGCAGTGCATTGTCTTTATGGGCGCGACCGATATTGAACGCCAAAAACCGAACGTGTTTCGCATGAAGCTTCTGGGCGCAGAAGTCCGTTCCGTCACCTCCGGTACCGCCACCCTCAAAGACGCCATGAACGAAGCTCTGCGCGACTGGGTCACCAATGTCGAGGATACGTTTTATTGCATAGGCACCGTCGCAGGCCCACACCCCTATCCTGAAATGGTGCGCGATTTTCAATCCATCATTGGCCGCGAAGCCAAACAGCAAATCTTGAAGGCCGAAAACCGCCTCCCCGATGCTATCGTCGCCTGCATTGGCGGCGGCTCGAACGCGATGGGGATTTTCCATGAATTTATCCCCGACAGTGACGTGCGTCTGATCGGCGTCGAAGCCGCAGGGCGCGGTCTCGACACACCCCTACACGCGGCCAGCTTGAAAGGCGGCAGGCCCGGTATTTTGCACGGCAACCGCACCTATCTTCTCCAGGACGAGAATGGTCAAATTTGTGATGCCCATTCCATATCTGCCGGACTTGATTATCCGGGCATCGGGCCGGAGCACTCCTATTTACACGAAATCGGACGCGCCGAATATCTCTCGGCCACCGATGATGAAGCCGTCGAAGCCTTCCAGATGTGTACCAAACTGGAAGGCATCATCCCTGCCCTCGAAAGCGCCCATGCCATTCCGCGCACCCTTGATCTTGCCAAAGAGCTTGGCCCTGACGGTCTGATTATTATGAATTTATCGGGACGCGGTGACAAAGACGTCAACACCATTGCAGATGTGTTGGGGGTCGATATATGACCAAACGCATAGACGCCACTTTCGCCAAACTAAAATCCGAAAACAAATCCGGTTTTGTCGCCTATATGATGGGCGGCGATCCTGATTTCAAGGCAAGTCTCGCTCTGATGAAAGCCCTACCCGAAGCCGGTGTCGACATCATAGAACTGGGCATGCCGTTCACCGACCCTGCCGCCGATGGCCCGGTGATCGAACTGGCCGGACTGCGGTCTCTCAAAGCCAAAACCACCCTGAAAACCATTTTGAAAATGGCGACAGAGTTTCGTAAAACCAATGCGGACACGCCGATCATCCTCATGGGCTATGCCAATCCGGTGCACTATATGGGCTACGCCGAATTTGCGACCGCCGCCAAAGCCGCAGGCGTAGACGGGGCCATTATTGTCGATCTACCCCCCGAGGAAGACGGAGAGCTTCGTTCAGCATTCGAGAGCCATGATCTCGCCCTCATCCGGCTCGCCACCCCAACCACGGACGATGCCCGCCTACCAATCGTGTGCGCGAACACAAGAGGCTTTATCTATTACGTATCCGTCGCCGGCGTCACAGGCAAAGCTTTGGGCCAAAGCGCCGCCGTTTCCGACGCCGTCACCCGCATCCGCAAACAATCCGGCCTGCCCGTCGTTGTCGGCTTCGGCGTCAGAACCCCCGAACAATCCGCCCGTGTCGCCAAAGACGCAGACGCGGTGGTTGTCGGCACAGCCATTGTGGATGCTTTCCACAAAAATGGTCAAGACGCCGCCCTTGCCTTGGTAAAATCACTAGCAGACGCCGCCCACGGGTTATGAGGGACGTGTGAGTATAAAAATACACCCTTATTCAGGCCCATACACACCCGAAATTATGGCCCTGTTACTGGATGCAGATCCAGACGAAGCGGCTGTTAGGGCGTATCTTAAAACCGCTGATATCCTTGTGGCCAACCACAACACCGCAATTATCGGTATCGCAGTGCTTACACATCAAGACGGGGGTTTCGAGCTTAGAAACATTGCGGTTCATAACGCTCACCAAGGCAAAGGCATTGCGAAGCAGCTCATTAGCGAAATTAAAACACTGGCCAAAAACAAGGGTGCCACAACCCTTGAGGTCGGCACCGGAAATTCATCCCTTGGCCAATTGGCCCTCTACCAAAAGTGCGGGTTTCGCCTCCACAGCATTGATAAAAATTTCTTCGCCAATTATGAGCCCATTTTTGAAAACGGTATACGCTGTATAGATATGGTGCGACTGCGGGCTAAACTTTAGTCTCTTTTAGTCCCGGCTTAGTTTGGCGCCACATCAGGATCGTACCCGTAATTTGCAACACGGCGGCCACACTAAAGCTCACCACATTTCCGTCCAGACCCATCACCCGAATCGGGTGTTCCAAATCGGATAGAGAGCCGCCATACCGACCCATTAAAACCGCAGACGCAAAAAACCCGATCAATGGCAAACATCCCAAAACAGCCGCATGGCGCAAGCTCTCTGTTTTGTCTTTACCAACCACCCACAGCAAAGCCAGAACATAAGCCGCAACACTACTGCCAATTATCAACAACCATACCATATGGAATCGCGCGTGCGGGGGCCAACCATGATGAAAAACATGGGTGTCGGTTAAATCCACAATCACCGGAATAACGCCGTATTGTATGGCCGCAATCGTCAGCAATATTTTCGCAAATAGTTTCATCCCGCATTCTCCCCTAAACGTTTAATACACTCACATTTTTCTGCACGTTCTCGCAAGTTTCATTTTTGTATGCACTCCATACCACCTCTTTATACATTCCCGATCAGGCCTGGCCTTCCCGTCTCTCGTACATGCCTCTTGCCTCTACATTCCAAAACCGCTAAACACTCCCTATGAACTGGATATCAAAATTGACACCTCCCGGAGTGAAGAAAATCTTTACCAAGCGGGATACGCCGGATAATTTCTGGGTGAAATGTCCGAAGTCCGGAGAGATGGTTTTTCATACGGATTTGGCGGCAAATCTGCACGTCACCCCCGCCGGACATCACATGCGGATCGGGCCAGAGTTCCGGCTTGCCTACACATTTGACGATGGCGAACACGAACGGCTGGAACTGCCCGATGTGGCGACCGACCCGTTAAAGTTCAAAGACGACAAGAAATATACAGACCGCTTGAAAACCGCCCGTGCCAAAACCGGTACCAAAGACGTTATGGCCTTGGCCGTTGGCAAAATCGAAGGCGTAGACGCTCTCGTTTTGGTGCAGAATTTCGCCTTTATGGGCGGCTCTCTCGGCATGGCGGCAGGCGAAGCCTTTATCACCGCGTGTGAACAGGCAATTGAACGCCACCTTCCCTTGGTAATTTTCACGGCGGCTGGCGGTGCCCGTATGCAAGAAGGGGCGTTGTCCCTCATGCAAATGCCGCGCACAACCATCGGCGTGCAAATGCTGCGCGAAAAGGGCTTGCCCTATATTGTTGTGCTGACCGACCCCACGACCGGCGGCGTGACCGCCAGTTATGCCATGTTGGGCGATGTGCATCTGGCCGAACCCGAAGCCCTGATTTGTTTTGCCGGCCCTAGAGTGATCGAGCAAACCATTCGCGAAAAATTGCCCGAAGGTTTCCAGCGCTCAGAGTATCTGAAAGCCAAAGGCATGATCGATCAGGTCGTCGCCCGTAAAGATATGCGCACAACTCTGGCCAAAATCCTGTCCGTACTGATGCAGACAAACCGCACACCGAACAAACTTGCCAGTGGTGGATAATGGTGGTGGATAGTCGTGGATAAAGACAGCGCTAAGCTTAAAGACGCGCTTAAACATCTCGAACATTTACACCCCAAAAAAATCGATCTTGGGCTGGAACGTATAGAGCGTGTTTTAAAAGCACTTGGCAATCCCCAAGACAGCCTGCCGCCAACCGTACACATTGCCGGCACCAACGGCAAAGGCTCGACCCTGGCCTTCCTGCGCGCCATTGCCGAGGCTCAAGGCCTGCGCGTCCATGTCTATACCTCCCCGCATCTGGTCAGCTTTCGCGAACGCATTGTCCTCGCGGGCGCAATGATCGAAGAACCGGTTTTACTGGACGCGCTGGCGCGGGTACAAACCGCCAATGACGGCAAACCCCTGTCGTTTTTCGAAGCTACGACAGCCGCTGCCTTTTTAGCGTTTAGTGAGCATCCCGCAGATTTATTGTTGCTGGAAACCGGACTGGGCGGACGCTATGACGCCACCAATGTGATCTCTCAACCGGCCGCCATTGCCATCACCGCCATCGACTATGATCATAAGGAATTTCTGGGCAACGATCTGGCCGGCATTGCCCGTGAAAAGGCCGGCATTTTCAAGCCCCACACACCTGCATTTTCGGCCCCGCAAACCAATCTTGTCCGCGCCGTCCTAAGTTCCGAAGCCGCCACCGCCCGTACAGATTTAAAAAATCTTGACGAACACTTCCATTGCTATCGCCAACAAGGCCGCCTTGTGTACGAAGATGAAGGCCAGCTTTTAGATTTACCCCTCCCCGCCCTGACCGGCGACCATCAAACGATCAATGCCGGACTGGCCATCGCCATTGCCAAAACCCTGCACATCGATGACCGCGCCATCGCCAAAGGCATTGCAAACGCCCGTTGGCCAGCCCGTTTACACCCGCTAACACACGGGCCTTTGTTTGAAATCACCAACGCCCATCAGGCCGAGCTTTGGCTCGACGGCGGACATAACCCGCATGCGGCCCGGGCCATAGCGGCCGCATTGGCCGAAATCGAAAACAAATCTCCGCGCCCGCTGGTGCTGGTCATGGGCATGTTGGCCAATAAGGATGCGCCCGGTTTTCTGGATGCGTTCACAGGCCTTGCCCATGCCCTGATCGCCGTGCCTATACGCGATCACGCCGCCATTGGGCCGGACAGTCTCATAGATATGGCCAAAGGCCGGGGGCTTGAAGCTTACGCCGCCGACACACTGACGCAGGCCGTAATAAAAGCCTGTACGCTTAAAACGGAAATGCCGCCGCGTATCCTAATATGCGGGTCTTTGTATCTGGCGGGTGAAGCGTTAGCGCTCGGCTAAGCCCCCTTATGTATAACCAGTTGCGGGAACGGAATTGTCCATGTGTTTTCAAGGCACATATCCGCAACCGCGCAGTTGATATATTTCTGCATTCTGCGCCAATGTTTGCCATATCCCGGGCCAAGATCAACCATTACATCAAACAATAATGAACTGTCACCCATCGCGATAAACCGCGTGTCTATTGCTATAATCGCGCCCTTGCCTAACTCTTTTTCAACCCGGGCTTTCACCGCCGCGCTAATCTTTTTAGGGATAATTTCGCGCGCGTCTGAGAGATGTTTATAATCCAAACCGAACCTGTATTTAGCACAATATCCATTCGTGATCACTTCGAAAAGCGTGCCCAAAAATTCTGCCACCGGCACAAAATCTTCCGCGCCGCCCGGTTTTTGTAAAATAACATGTTCCGGGGTTTGGTCCATAACCTGATAATGATGACCATCCCGAACAATCCAATCTCCTATTTCGGTCGGAAACCACACCTCGCCCTTGATAACGGGCCGCGAATGCATGCCAAGCAACTCGTGCACCGGATAAATCAAATTACCACCTTTCAAGACTGGGTTGTAAAATTTGGAATACACGGACAGGCGCTCGATTTTGTACGGAATGCCATTAATAACTGTGCGTTCACCCTCACGTATCGCGCCCAGATTTAACAAAACCCGCGCCTGCTCCAACAAGGAATGGAGCGAGCGGACGAATGTCCAGCTAATACCCAGCCCCAGTAAAAGGCTCATCGCCAGCATCAGCCAGTCATGGCGAATATTGAAGATCGTAATGGCAATCATAAACCCGCCAACCACACCAATGATCGACAGCATCATCGCAAATACACGCATGGCAGCTGATAACACCCCGTCATGGGAACGCCTGTAATAATAGGCCGCGATCATATGTATGCCCTGACACAATAAGAGAAATCCGATACCAAGCCCAAGCGCCAGAAAAAGACTGGTCCCCCGATTGATAATAAAATTACCAAAATCCTGTGAAAATTGCTTAAATGAATTGCCCTGTGCGCGCTTGGCATTGGCAAGTTGTTCATCCAGAGCCAATGCAAGGTTTTCCGATTCCTGCAAACGTTCAGCCCATATTTCGAGATAGCGATCCAGCCGCTCTTGTACCTCGGCCGGATATTCGGTTTCGGCAGAGCGGTAAATGTTCAAATTTTCTAACGTTAAATCCGCAACCGTAATACGGCTCTCGGCCTGTTCTGCCAGCAACCTTAACTCTTCCATACGTCGGGCTGGCTCTGTCGCGCGTTTTAAAGACTGGATGATCGGTTCGAAAATTTTCGCGACTTCATCTTTAAGCTCGGTCTTCTCTGTCACTGTACCGTCTATAGTATATTGACGGGCTTGCAGCCCCAAAACCACGAGATCAATTTCTTGTTCGGCTTGAACAATCTCTTCGCCCAAGCCCTCTATTTCTGCTTCCTGTGCCGTTTTATCTATGTCGTCTTCCAGCGCGCCGAACTCAACCGTTAGGGCGTCCAAACGCTCGCGACGGGCTTGCAAGCTTTCGCTCAAAGACAAAAGCGCATTGACGAGCTGTTGCTGTGAATCTTCCTCTTCCTGAGTTATTTCTTCAACCGGTGCGTCCTGTTGCGCCGGAGGCGTTTCCTGTTGTGCGCCCGCCGGAGAATATACGAGACCCGCCCACACCAAAACCAACCCTGTCAAAAAAGTGCGGCCAGTCAAAAAAGCACGGAACAGAAAAAAACTTTTATTTGAAAAATATGTACCCATGTTCACCGTGTAGGAGGCCTACACGGTGACGTCAAGCCTGCGCTTAATTGTGTTCGGCCAACCACTCGGCAAGCTTGTTTTTTGTCATCGCGCCGGACTTGGTTGCGACAACCTCGCCGTCTTTAAAAATCATCAAAGTCGGCACACCACGAATGTGAAAATCAACCGCCGTATCCGGACTATCTTCGATATTAACCTTGGCAACAATAACTTTGCCAGCCAGGTCTTCGGACAGCTCTTCCAATGCTGGTGCCATCTGCTTACACGGCCCACACCATTCCGCCCAAAAGTCGAGCAAGACGGGTTTGGTTGATCCAAGAACTTCGGATTTAAAATTTTCGTCCGTGACGGTAATGGTAGGCATGTGGCGTTCCTTTTTCTGCGTCATTCATAGTTAGGTATCGTGTGCCGATTCGTCAAGGCGGCAAAACCACATCCCAGTCCACACTGTCCAAAAGTGCGTCCGACAAAACCATCAAATGCGGCCCGTCCGTCCATAACAAAGCCGTTTTCACGATTTTGTCTGGGAAAATATCCGCGACCAACGCCCGATAGGCCGCCATCTGCCGCACATAGATCGGCGCCACGTCTTTTTCGTGCGCAGGCGGTGGGCGATTGGATTTATAATCCAGTATCCAGACCGTATCCCCCAACACACACAGCCGGTCAATTTGGCCGCTCAAACGGATATGCTTGGGGAACGCTTTCGTCCATCCCGCCACAGACACTTCTGCCCGTGACCCCTTGGCAAAAAAGTCTGCAAATTTTTCATTTTCCAAAACCGCAAAAACATCCGTATTAATCTCTCGCACCATATCCGCATTTAATGCCGTCCGGGATTGTAAATAGGCCTGCGCGGATGCGCGTCTCTCGGACACATCCAGGTCCGGTAAAATTTGCAGCAATTTATGAATATGATTACCGCGCGTAAATCTGTCGGTTTCACCGGTTTTGACCAGAAGTGGTGACCGTACAGGCACATCCTGTTCTACCCCTTCCTCTGGCGCTAACAAATGCGAAGGTGAAACATGTCGCACCTTTTGTCTCGCCGGAGGCGCCAATTTTCTAGCCCAATCCGGAAATTTTTGCGCCTGCACATCTTTAATTTTTGCAAGACCCGCGACCCCTTCAGGACGCCGTCCATAGCGCAAACCTGCGCCAAACACCGTCTCGAATTCTTGCGCCTCCAACCCGGTTAACGCGCGCTCTATACGCTGATGCCAACTGCCGTCCGCCACCTTGCCGTGGCTTTCAAACCCGCAAATCAACAGACGGGATTCAGCGCGGGTCAGGGCCACATATAAAAGCCGCATGGCCTCACGTGCACTCGCAGCCTGTTGGCGATCTTGTATCCCGCTCAAAACCTCTGGCTGTTCGGCTTGCGCCACCCGCATTACATATCCCCCATCACCAGTTGGATAAATGATATCCTTGCCCACAGTTTTAATCTGGGTCGTGTCAGGCAAAATCACCACCGGCGCTTCCAGCCCCTTCGCCGCATGCACACTCATCACCCGCACTTCGTTTTGGGCCGTATCCATTTCGCGTTTGATTTTATTCTCGTCGTTTTCAATGTCGCGCACAAACCGGATCAGGGACGGGGCCGTATGGCGTTGATGTGCCAAGGCCCGCGCCAAAAACGCCTCGATCGCATCTGCCGCCTCAACACCTAAACGGGTATATATGTTTTGCAAAAGACTGGCCCCGCCAGACTTTGGAACATAAGCAAGGGTGCGCGCAAAAAATTCATACGGGGCCAAGCGGTGCGCCAACCCCTGAAGATGTACCAGCATATCACGCACATCCCCCTCCGGCACCGCCTGCCATAAACGACCATCCCGACCAGACGCAATCTCAAACAATTGATCCTCGTCCCAACCGACCAACGGACTTTTTAAAACTTCTGCCAACGACAAATCATCCGAAGGCAAAAGCGTAAATTTCGCCAAAGACAATAAATCCTGCACCGCAATCGACTCTGTCAATGTCAGCCGGTCTGCGCCCGCAACCGGAACCCCGCGCTCTTTCAAATTACGAATAACCGCATCGAAAAAATCCGTCCGCTTGGTCACCAAAATCATGATGTCGCGCGCCTGCATCGGCCGCACCCCTACGTCCCGGTCAAAAACCGGCTCGTCTGTGTCCAGCCACGATTTGATCTGCACCGCTATTTCGCGCGCCAATTGTTCGCGCGGCGATTGCGCTGAAGGGGTATCGACAGGCACAGGCTCCCACGCAATTTCCACCTCCGGTTTTTCCGGCGCTTTCACCGCTGGCCAGAACTCGACCAAACCCGGATCATCACGGTAGGCACTATGCCCGCCCTGATCGGACGCAGGTGCAAAAGTACCCGCGTCAAAAGTTTCTTTGATGCCGCCCTGTTGATAAAATATCTCATCGACCAGCGCCAAAACATGTTCTGTCGAACGAAACGACATCGACATTTTCACTTCCGGCGTATCCGTCTGCTTTTCGCTCAGCGCCTGTATTTTTTCCAAAAACAGTTCCGGCTCCGCTCCCTGAAAGGAGTAAATGGATTGCTTCTCGTCTCCAACCGCAAATAGGGTGCGGGGCCTACGCGGGTCTGCATCGGGCGATGGTTGAAAGAACGGATCTGACAGCGCCCCCACAATATCCCACTGCACGCCGGAGGTATCCTGGGCCTCGTCAACCAGAACATGGTCAACGCCCCCGTCCAATTTATAGCGCACCCAGTCCGCCGCCTCGCTATCGAGCAACAGCCGCCGCGCCAAATGGATTTGATCATCAAAATCCATAACCCTGCGCCGCAGTTTCAATACTGCGTATTGATCCGCCATCGCCTGTGCAATTACATACACCGCATTGGTAAGCTCCAACACATGTGCACATTGTACCTGATCCTTGGCCGCAATCATCCGTAACGCTTCGGGCTGATATCCGGTCTTTGCGCTCCCGAACAGCTCGATACCCATACCGGCCTTACCCGTCACCATAGACGCATTCGGTGTGCCTTTTTGGGTAAAAAACATCCGCTCATAATGTTGATAAGCCTCGGCAGGTGTCGTGGCCGTAAGCGCTGCAAAAATACAATCCGCCTTGGTCTGATCGGTTTTACCGCCCATTTGCATATCCCGGGCCGCGATATGTATCTCCGCTTTCGGAGCCGCCTCCCAAGCCTGCGCTTTGGCCGTCTCCACACTTAACCCGACCGAAACTCCGAGCGTCTCGGCCAACGCCGCAACCCCACCCGCTTCACGCCAGCTCTGCATTTTATAAACACTGCCCATCGCCCAGCGATACAGCCGCTCCATATCTTCATCGCCTTTATGGATCGACAAAAGCGTAATCGCTTCAGCGATTTCACTGCGCGGGTTTTGCACAGATGTCCGCTCTATGCGCGTCCAAACCTGTTCTTGCAAAGCCCGTGCATCCGCCTCGTCAATCGCGTCAGTTCCGGGCGCAAGCCCGGCTTCCAACGGAAACCGCCGCAGCAATTTTTCACAAAACGCATGAATGGTCTGCACCTTCAACCCACCGGGAGTTTCCAGCGCCCGCGCAAACAAAAGCCGCGCCCGCCCCAAATCCTCTTCACTGCGCGCCTTCTCCTGCCCTTGCAATTCATTCAGAGCCTCGGTTAAATCTTGCGCGTCCAAAATCGCCCACGACCCGAGCGCCTCAAACAAACGCGCCTGCATTTCGGACGCCGCCGCCTTGGTATAGGTTAGACACAGGATTTTATCCGGTAACGTCCCCGCCAACAACAGGCGTGAAACCCGCGCGACCAACACCCGGGTTTTCCCCGACCCCGCATTGGCCGACACGAATACGGAATGCATCGGGTCTGCCGCCATCCGCTGCATTTCGGTGGCAAGTGTATAGGCCTTATCCGTCATTGCCGCCCCCATTGTCCTGAAGTGTCGCCCATTCGGCCCGACGGGCCAGATGGTCATAATCCCCGAACCGGTTCACATATTGTGCCCGTGGTTGCGAATAATAGGCCGTATCTTCGCGGTCAAAATAGGCGATCAGATTGCGCAAAGCCTCCAGCGCCTCTTGCGCATAGTCCTGCGCACCATAGTCTCTGGATTTGATCTGTTTATCTCGCGCTTTCATCCCGCGTGCATTCGGTTTGATATAACGCAATTCCGTCGCCTGCCCGCTTGCCCCAAAACAGCCTTCCGAGAGCATGACCGATAACAACGGCAATTGCGGATCAAATCCGGCCCGCACCATCGCCTCTGTCGGCAGCGTCCCTGTTTTGAAATCCAGTATAGAAATTTCATCCCCGCATTTTTCGATCCGGTCAGGAATCCCCGACAGGACAAAGGGTGCGCCCGCACCAAATATTTCAAACTCGCCTTTTGTCTCAACAGCAAATGGTCGCCACCCGTCCGCACGGCGGTGTCGCGCCCATCCGACCAGCCATTCCGCCATCTCCTCCAAACGTACATTTAGCCGTGCAAACGCAGGCTCTTCATATCCGGCACGGCGGAGTTCCATCTTCAATGTCTCGGCCAGTTTAGGGGCGCTAATGTTATCAATCGTCTCCAACGCTTTGTGTACGGCAATTCCGTATTCTCGCGCGCCCAAAGGTTGATCGGGCGGATCAAGCGATCTCAGCCCCAATACATGTTTGGCGTAAATCGCATAAGGGTCCCGTACCCACGTGCTAATCTGCGTCACCGATAAACGCCGCCGATTGGGCCAACGCGCTTCCAGTTTCGGGCGTGGCTGCGGACGCGGCGCAGAACTTGGATGTTCGGGCGCAACATCCAGTGCCCTTACCCAGTCCAGATAATGTTGTCCCGTTTTCAACGCGTGTTCTTTTTGCGCCCCCTTGACCAAAGTCGTCAACCGCCACAGCCAGCGCGATTGCACCCCCGGCCCTTCGCCTGTGCGCTGAGAGCGGGTTAAAATCACATCCTGTTTCGCCGCCAATTGCGCAAAATCATGAGCCGCCAAACCAAAGCGCCGCTCTGGTGCCGTCAGCCCGATTTTAAGACGCATGCCCCGTGACAACACCGGATGCGGCGCAGGCGGAGCCGGCCAAACCCCCTCGTTCAACCCGCCCAGCACAATCCTGTCCGCGTCAATCATCCGCGCTTCCAACGGCCCCAAAATATGCAAACGGACTTCGGTGCCGTAGCGGGGTCGCACCACACGTCCGCGCATCATCATGCTCAACAACCGCCCATAGGCAGGCCCGTCCACTTCAGGCAGGAGTTTGCCGTAAGCCATCAACTCTTCCATCAAGGTGGCCGCTTTTTCGCCCGCCTCCGTGCGCCATATTTTATTCGCACCCCCCGCAATCTGTTCGAGCACAGCCGTGTGCGTCCGCGCAAACACGCCCGCTTCTGCACGCTCCCCGCACAATGCGCTTAAAGGCGCAAGTGTCGCCTGCACAGATTTAAACAGGGCCAAGCCCTCGGCACATTTACCGTCAAGTCGGGCCTCTAGTGCTACGAGAGTTTTCGGACGCGGGCCTCTAAGCCCCCGCTTTTCCAAATCTTCCCATGCGCTCAGCGCTTTGTTTTCAAGTGCAAAAAGTCTGTGCCGCACCAATCCTGACAGGGCGACAGGATCAAACGGATCAAGTGCCACTTCGGCGCTCAGCGCCAAAAATGACCCGTGCAGGGTTTCCTCCAAAGGCTCGCCGGCCGAGCTATCCACTTCCACCCCCCAGCGTGACAATTTAGCCCGTACCCGCCGCGCCAGTGCTGGGTCAGGTGTAATCAGCGCCGCAGTTTTCTCCGGCGTCTCGAGCGTTTCGCGCAAAATCAACGCGATCAAGCCCGCCTCCTCCTCTTCGGTTTTCGCTTCGATCAGCGACAACCCGTCCAGCCCGTTTTCCAACGTATCTTCGGCGCTATCTCCTTGTTGCAACCATGCAATTCGCTTTGGCCAATCAGACGTGGAGTTTGCCGGAATAAGGCTTTGCGATAAAATGCGGGCCCGCATTTTTGCTTTGCTGGACAGCCTCAGCCCCGGCCAAATCGCAACATCGGCCCGTTCAACGCCGAGCGTCTTGATCAGGTTTTTTAGCGATGCTTGCGGATGCTGAATATCCTCATCAATATCGTTCCAGACCTGCTCATCAATATGCACATCCAGACCGGGCAATACGACCAGACCCTTGGGCATTTTGGACACCGCTTTAATCAGCCTTGCCGTCGCCGCCAATGTACCGGTTGAACCCGCCACGATCACCGGATGATCCGGCGGCGTCTCGTCCCATAATTTCGCCGCCGCATTCAGCAACGCCACCCGCCGCGCACTCGGTTCCGAAAGCCCAAGCGCTGCCAAATGCTCTGGCCAATACTCGGCAATGATTTTTACAAATTCGGCCGCATTTTGAAAATGGGCCGGCAAGCTCTCCATGTCTTCGTCAAGCGCCCGCAAAGCCTGCGGTCCCAGTTCTTCCATTGACAAATCGCTCAACAAAGTAACGAGCGGTTCGGTCATCGCCAATGCACTGGCCGCGTCCGGCTCAACATCTTCGCCTGAAACCACCTGCAATTTACGCACCACCAATTGCGCCAATTCAAACCGGTGCCTGACCCCGTCAATGGCAGGCGGCACATTGATATCGATCGGGCCGGGCGCAAATGGCGGCTCGTTTTCGTCCATGTCAGCAAGTGTACGTAGGCGCGGCAACAACACCGCCCCTCCCATATCCGTATCTAGAAAGGCGTCCGTAAGTTCGCGCACCGCGCGGCGCGTCGGCAGTAAAATCATGGCGTTAGAAAGCTCTTTGCCCAACGAAGCTTTCAACCCCTGTGCCAAATGTTTTAAAAACGGGGCACCGGCAGGCATGGTGTACACATTAGGCGTATCCGCATCAAACAGGGTTTTTTCCGCGACTGCCATATTTAGCGGGCTTCTTTCAAAACCGCACGGGCAAATCCGACCGCTTCAGGATCCCCCACATGCATCCAGAACCCCGCCAAAACATGCCCATAGGCACGCTGTTTCGCAAACACTGTGTCCCAAATTTTCGTGCGCGAAAATTTCTCTTGCGGGAATCCACGCGCCAATTTCGGTTTAAAAATCTCCACACCCGCATACACATAGTCCGCCTCATCCCCTGTGCGTCGACTGACCTTGCCGTCCCCGGCCAGATCAAAGTCCCCCGCACCCGCGTAACCAAGCGTATCATTGATCGGCGCCAGCAAAAACAGCTCGTCCATTATCCGCCCATCCCAAGCCTGCATCAACTGCGAAAGCACAGGCGCAAATTCAATCCAGACCGCATCTATATTACAAATCAAAACCGGAGCCGTGCCCAGTAAAGGCAAAGCTTTCACGACCCCGCCCCCCGTTTCCAACAGGGCGTCACGCTCATTCGATATGATAATTTTCGGCCCACCCGTACGCGCCTTCAGATGCGCTTCCAGCTGATCCGCAAATGCATGCACATTGACAATCGCCCGTTCAATCCCCGCCGTGTGTAAACGATCCAGCATATGATTGATCAGGGTTTTTCCGTCCACAACCACCAGAGCTTTGCAGGTGTTATCTGTCAGGGGCCGCATGCGGGTGCCGTGTCCCGCCGCCATCACCATTGCCGTTTTAATCATCAGACACCTCCAATGCAGTTGGAGCATATTTCTGCACCCACGCCTTCAAACCCGCCAATGCCGGATGTGACAAATCGTTTTGGAAATGCCCCCGCACACGCGGCAGTAAATCAAGATAGCCGGGTTTTTTATCCCGCCGCGCCAAGCGTACAAATATACCGAGAATTTTGGCATTCCTCTGGGCGCCCTGCACCGCATAGGCCGCGTGAAAGCTATCGTCCTCGACAATCCCTACCTGTTGGCAAAATTGCGAAATCAACGGCCCCGCCAACGCTGGATCAACATCCCGCCGCGCATCTTCGATCAGGGACACAAGATCGTAGGACGGATGGGCAAACAGCGCGTCCTGAAAATCAATCAACCCGACCCTGTCCTTGTGCGCAAAAATGTTCTCCGCATGAAAATCCCGCAGCGCCAAACCGGTAGCGTGGGCTTGTAAATGCGAAAATGCCTCTGTCCAAATACGTGTCCAGTCTGCGCGCGCGTCCGCGTCTAGCGGCGCTTCAAATTCAGGCGCATACCAGTCCAGAAACAAATCCGCTTCCACCTGCAAAGCCATATTGTCATATGTGCCAACTTGCCATGTTGCACCGTGGGCTTGCAGGCTGGTCGCAAAACTACTGCGATAAAGCGCAGAGAGGCACGAGACGGCTTCGCGGTATAAATCCGCCTCACGATCTGGCTCAGCCTTCAAAACCGGCGCGTACAGATCATCCCCCAAATCTTCGAGCAAAAGCAAGCCTGCACTCAAATCCGCGCCCCAAATATGGGGGGCCGCAAACCCGCGACGGGTCAGGGCGCTGGCCAGACACACGAAAGCGGCCTGATCAGACCCTGCCAACATGGCTTGCGCCCCATAGCCCAAATCTTTGCGCTCAGCGAGGCTAGCCCCAAGCGGACAGGTCGGGCCGTCTTCTTCCGAAGGCGCATCCATAAGCACCGCCTTTTTCCCGTCCAAAACCAAACGTTCATACCGGCGGGCAGACGCATCGCCCGGTACAGGCGTCCGCACCGCATCGCCCCAACCATGTGCGCTCAAAAATACGTCAATCTGTGTGGCCCTAATTAAATCCGGCAAGCCGTTCTCCCCAATTCTCGTCTCCGCTGATCTGTGCCCGTCGACCCTCGCCTTCAAACACAATCTCTATGGTAAGCTCCGCACCGGACAACAAGCCCTCTATACGCTGCGGCCATTCGATTAAACACACACCCGTATCCAATGCGTCTTCAATTCCCAACTCCCAGACATCCGCTTCGTTTTCCAATCGGTAAAGATCAAAATGCCAAATATCGAACTGTGGCCCGGCGTACGTTTGCACCAATGTGTAGGTCGGACTGGGCACCTCTTCTGCCCCGCACAACGCCCCTATTAAACCTCGCGCCAGCGAGGTTTTTCCGGCCCCCAAAGTCCCGCGTAAAGCCACGACATCCCCCGCCTTCAGATAGGCACTCAATCGCGCGCCCAAAGCCGATGTGTCTTCTGGTCTGTCCAGTTTTATGGTTTTTTGATAGTGCATCATAAGGCTAGGATTATGCAGGCACATACCGCGCATGCAAGCCTTGGTTCGGGCTTGCATTATCTTTTTAGCACATTACATAGAGTGCTCGGCCCATAAGCACACAAACACGGGCACATAAACACCGGAGCTACCATGCCAAAAATTACCTTTATCAGCTCTGACGGCACCACCCGTGACGTTGATGCCAGCGCCGGCGCCTCCATTATGGAAGCTGCTGTGCAAAACATGATCCCCGAAATCGATGCCGATTGTGGCGGCGCCTGCGCCTGTGCCACCTGTCATGTCTATGTGGCCGAAGAGTGGATGTCCAAATTGACCCCAAAAGACGATATGGAAGACAGCATGCTCGATTTTGCCGAAGAGGTACGCGACAATTCCCGCCTGTCTTGCCAAATCATCATGAACAATGATCTCGACGGCATCACGGTCACGACACCTGAAACCCAATAGGCCTAAAACCCGATCTCCAGAATTCTGTGTTCGCTGACAAACCCTGCATTGGTAATGGCTTTTTGTGCGGCCACATTTTCAACCTCTGTCGAGCATATGGCCTGCAAGCCCCGCGCCTTGCACATATGCCGTAGGCTTCGCAAAATATCCGTGGCCAAGCCCTGACCACGATGTTTTTCAGTCACCATCATGCCTACATCTGCATATGGTTTCTGGGTTTCGCTGATCCGGCATTCCCCCGTAGCGATTAAACTTCCATCTTTCCAAACGCCGAAAAGCTGCTGCTTGGCAATATGGTCTTTATAATAGCCTTGTAGCCAGCCTAAATCACAGCCCAGAACCGCAATTCCAAACTCTACGGCCGCTTCAAACTCGCCCTCTGTAACCACGCGAAGCTCTAAACCCGAAAGCCCCACAGGGTGCACGTCTTCGCGGTATAAAAGGGTGTTCACCGTCAAAGAGCGTTTATGATCAAGACAATAGGATAAATATGCAGCCTGTTGTGTGGCCACAAACGCCCCGGACGGGGCAAGCTGTGCGCACATTTGTTCAAATGCAGGCGGGCCATCTCGTAAATCTTGCGTGAAAAATTGTAACACTTTCTGCTCATCGTTTAAAACGCAATATCCGATAGGCTCAGAGCGGCCTGCCGTTTCCACAATCATCCAATGTTTGCCGCCACCTACAAACGACTCCCACATGCCGTCAAGCGGTGCGTCTAGCGAATTTAAGTATTGGTGTTTAAGTTCTGCAAGGTTTTGAGGGGCGGCATGAGAGGCAACAGAGGCAAAATGATACTGCGTCATGTGCCAACACTCCTATAATTCAAGAAAAGCTGCTCCCTAACCTCGTGCAGGGGAAACCCCGGAAACTCGGATAAAACCTGAACCGCCACCCCGTCCAGTTCACAGACAAATCGCCGTGCCATTTGTTCTGGCGCCTCGCACCCCGCCTTGCGGAACATCTCTGTGGTTAACTGCAAGATATAATCTATGCGTCTATGCAGGAGTTTTTGCACATATTGCTTTAAACTTGGCTGAAACAGCAGGCTTAGCTGGAAAGAGAAGTATGTTTTATGGGTTTCAAGAGAATTCATATAATGATCCAGAAAATGCCCTAATCGCTCCTTATATGTACCGTGAGACATCAATGTACGCGCAATTTCGAACATCTGCTCGCTAGCCTGCTCTATGATGGTAACCAACACCTCTTCTTTGCTATCAAAATAATTGTACAATAGCCCTTTGGAGACCCCCGCCCGCACAGCAATCTCGTTAACTGAGGTCGTATGGAACCCATTTTGCGCAAACAAGTGCAATGCCGCTTCCAGTATTTTTTCTTTTCCAATCTGTGGCCGCATATTTAACTCTTTGATTTTAAATGTTTTTTCAGTATTTTTTCAGTGTTTTTTCGATGGGTGACCAGTCGGTCATTTATACATATATAAACATCCCGCAAATTCAAGTCAAGACTCTCATATCCAGTTTTGACAAATCAGTACATTCTGTTATTTCTGTTCTAACAGAAATTTTTGAACGAAAACAAAGAGACCTGCTTACGCAGGGATCAACGGATGGGAATGTAACAAGAGGCGAGGAGGGCCGTAGGCCCGACCGGGAATGTATAATGCTGAAACTTACGCCAACTACTGAGAAATTTATTGTCCATTGGGGAGAAATGGGCGGAAAATGGGGCGTCAACCGCTCGGTCGCGCAAATCCACGCCCTGTTGTATCTATCCGAAACCCCGTTACACGCCGAACAAATCAGCGTTATCCTCGGCGTTGCCCGCTCCAACGTCTCGACCAGCATCAGAGAGCTACTCAACTGGCGCCTAATCACCCGCACACAGGTTCTGGGCGACCGCCGCGACCATTTTGTCGCCATCAAAGACAATTGGGAGATTGTTTTGCGCATTGCAGAGGGCCGCAAGAAGCGCGAAATCGACCCGACCCTGCATCTTCTGCGCATGGTTGCCAATGATACCGAGCATGACCGCGATCTCAGTCCGGCCCAACGCAGTCAAATCGATGAATTGGTCGGATTTATGGAAACCCTGACCAATTGGTATGACGATATTCACACCCTGCCCAAAAACAAGCTTCTACGCTTGATGAAAATGGGTGCAAAAATCGTCAAATTCATCAAATAGCGCCTAGACCGTACCTCTTGGGAACGGCGTTGCGTAAACATCGGCGAAATACATCCCGATATCGCGCACATTATCGATAAAAACATGCCCATTGGCCGTCTGCGTTCGCACACTCTCCGCCGCCGCCTCGCTCAGCACAAGGGTCGGGCAGTTTTGGTGATCCTCTCCTAACATTTCGACCATTTCAAGCCGTGGGAGATCGATTGGCATATAGCGGATATCCACAGCCTCCTTTATTGCCGGAAAATAGGCAAGCAACCCCCACATTTCTGCACATTCAGGGCAATATTCACGCCGTCCGCGCCCCTCAAAACCGGGGGCAAGTAAATATAAAATCGGGGTACTCATTAAAGACTCCTGCGCTTGACCTTGATCTGTTTTAAGCCCACATAGCGGGTATGGCGCACCACAGCAACATTCAGAATAAAAAAGGCACGAAAACCATCACATTAGGGTGTCGTTTAAACGCGTACGAATCCGAGATAATGGCCTCACACGCGCAAGCGGCTGGCCTTACGGATACGGTGATTATCAACACCTGCGCCGTCACCAATGAGGCCGTCCGCCAAGGTCGCCAAACCATCCGCCGCGCCAAACGCGACAACCCCAATGCAAAAATCGTCGTCACCGGCTGCGCTGCCCAAATCGAGCCGGAAAGCTACGCCGGCATGGACGAAGTTGACCGCGTATTGGGGAATACGGAAAAAATGAACGCCAGCAGCTTTGTGCCCAAAACCCTGTTTGGTGGATCAATAAAAATTATCAGCTCGGACATTATGGCCGTGCGCAAACCCGCACCCAATCGCGCCACCGGATTGATCGAACGGGCCCGCGCCATTGTGCAGGTGCAAAATGGCTGTGACCATCGTTGCACATTCTGCATCATCCCGTTCGGACGCGGCAATTCACGCTCCGTCCCCGCCCAAGATGTGGTTCGGCAGGTGCAAACCCTGACCGAACAGGGGTTTAATGAAATCGTCCTGACCGGTGTAGATATTTCGTCGTGGGGGGATGACCAAACCGGACAGCCGGAACTTGGGTCTTTAGTGGCGCGTATCTTGAAAATGGTACCGGATTTGCCGCGCCTGCGCTTGTCCTCGATCGACAGCGCCGAAATCGACGACGAGTTGTTTGATTTGCTCGCCCATGAACCACGCCTCACCCCCTATCTACATCTCAGCCTGCAACACGGCGACAATATGATCCTTAAACGCATGAAGCGCCGCCATACCCGCGAAGACGCGATTTCCCTGTGCCAACGCTTGCGCAAAGTCCGGCCTGATATCAGTTTCGGCGCCGATATTATTGCAGGCTTCCCGACCGAAACCGAAGCCATGTTTGAAAACTCCCTTGATCTGGTCAAAGAATGCGGGCTTGCCTGGTTGCACGTATTTCCGTTCTCGGCCCGTAAAACCACCCCCGCCGCGCGTATGCCACAAGTCAACGGAACAGTGATTAAAGTACGGGCCGCCCGCCTGCGCGCTGCCGGTGCCGAAGGCCGTGAACGCCATTTTAAAAGCAGGTTGTCAGCGCAGGCTGGTCAATACGATCTGGCCCTGATTGAAAAAGGGCAAATCAGTCGGCTTGCCGACTTTTCGCCGATTAAATTACCGACCCATAATTACACCCCCGGCACATTGCGCCCCGTGCGCATTACAGGTTACGATGAGGTTTCATTACGGGGAGAGTTCGCGTGAGTCCAACAGACGAAAATGAACCAAAAAAGAAAAAAGGCTTTTTCGCCAAAGCCTTCGGCCTGAAATCCAAAGAAGAAAAACGCGCCGAAGCCGCCGCCTTGAAAGCCGAGCAACAGGCCGAAGTTGATCGTCAAATGGCCGAGCGCATGGCCATCATCAATGCCGCCGCTCTCAAAAGTGCGCGCGAAATGGACGAGCAGGCCCAGTCCGGTATCACCGCCGAAGAACGCCAGCAACAAGAACGCGAAGACCGCAAGCTCGCCGAAGAACAGGCCGCACGTGACGTCGAAGCCGCCAAACGCCTCGTTGCAGAAAAACTTGAAAAAGAAAAGCTAGACGCGGAGCGTAAAGCCGAAGCAGCTCGTCTCGAGCAAATCCGCCTTGAAGAAGAAAAACGTGAAGCAGAGGCGCAGGAAAAAGCCCGCCTTGAGAAAGCCAAACTTGAAGCAGAGCGCAAGGCGGCTGAAAAAGCAGCACTTGAGGCTGCAAGCGCCAAAGAAGCCACCGCCCTAAAGCTCAAACTTGCCAAAGAACAAGAGACCCGAGACCTTAAAGAAGCTAAGGAGGCTGCGGAACGTCTTGCCACCGAGAAACGTGAAGCCGAAGCTTTGGCCGCACAAAAGGCAGAAACGGTCCGCCTTGAAGAAAGCCGTCTTGAAAAAGAACGTGAAGCGCTTGAGGCCAAAGCGGCGGCAGAGCTAAAAGCAAAACAGGGCGCACAAGAACAGAAAGAAAAAGAAGCACAGAAAGTACAAGAAGAAAAGGTCGCGCGCCCGCCTAAAGCAGAACCTGAACCAGCGCCCAAACCAACACCTGCACCAGAAGACGACCCTAAAAAACCCGGCTTCCTCCAGCGCATAAGCTCTGGACTTAAAAAATCAACCAACCGTATGTCCGACAATGTCTCGGCCATATTCAACAAACGCAAACTTGACACGGAAGCTCTGGAAGAGCTGGAAGATTTATTGATCGCCTCCGACCTTGGTGTTGGCCCGGCCCAGCGCACCACCCAATTACTGGCCAAGGACAAGTTCGACAAACAAGTCACCGGTCTGGAAATTAAAATCGCGCTGGCCGATGTGATCGCCGAAACCCTCGCGCCTTTGGAAAAACCCATTATCCTTGGCGACACCAAGCCACAAATCATGCTGTTTGTCGGCGTAAACGGGTCGGGCAAAACCACCACCCTTGGCAAGCTCGCCTCGCGCTATACCGGCCAAGGCAAGAAAGTTTTGCTTGCCGCAGGCGACACCTTCCGCGCCGCCGCCGTCGAGCAATTAAAAATTTGGGGTGAACGGGCTGGTGCGCCTGTCGTCTCGGCTGATCTCGGCGCAGATGCGGCTGGCCTCGTCTATGACGCGATTGCACGCGCCAAAGCCGAGAATTATGATATATTGATGATCGACACCGCAGGCCGTTTGCAAAACCGCACCGAATTGATGGACGAACTTGCCAAAATCGTCCGTGTGATTAAAAAACAGGACGAAACCGCGCCGCACCATTCCCTGCTGGTGTTAGACGCCACCGTCGGCCAAAACGCTCTGTCTCAAACCGAAGCCTTCGAAAAGACGGCCGGCATTACTGGTCTGATTATGACCAAGCTTGACGGCACCGCCAAAGGCGGTGTGCTTGTCGCCCTCGCCGATCAATTCAAACTGCCCATCCATGCTATCGGTATCGGCGAACGTATCGAAGATTTGGAAAACTTCTCCGCCGCCGTTTTCGCTGCCGCCCTGTCCGGTGTCGCAGACGCCGTAATAGATGATGGATAACCGGGCGAAACACGAAGCCTTGTTTTCAACAACAGATTCCAAACCGTAACTTGCAATTCACGCACCCATAAGGCACACAATCCCCATGAATGACACATCTTCTACACCCCCCGCAAAACATTCCTCCCTCTGGATAGATTTAGGGCCGGTAATGGCCTATGTGATTACCTTTAATCTGGCCCGAAGAATTTATCCCGAGATCGCCCTATATATAGGCGCCGCCGTATTTGCCATTGCCGTGATTATCGCCGTGATCTATTCAAAAATAAAATTCAACAAAGTCTCCGCCATGTTATGGGTCACCGCAATCATCGTCATCGGCTCGACCGCAATCACCATAGGGTTTCAAAACAAAACCGTGTTTTATATGAAACCGACCGCGATCAACATTCTGTTCGGTGTTATGATTCTAGGCTCCCTCGCCATGGGGAAAAACGTGTTTAAACTGATGATGGGCGAGGTCTATACCCTGCCCGATAGCGCTTGGCGTACATTGGCGTGGCGGTGGGGGTTTTTCTTTTTGTGCCTCGCCGGATTGAACGAATATATCTGGCGCAATTATTCGGAAGCCTTCTGGTCAAACTTCAAACTGGCAGGCATGCTCCCAATCACACTCGTCTTTACTATGCTGAATTTACCGCTTTTGATGAAACACATGCCGCCTGAACCACAAGACCCTCCCAAAAACCCGTAAAAACAGCGCGATACAGCCCTTTAGCATTCCTTTAGCATTGTCGACACGACCAAGCTTGTTTATAACGAGACCAAATCACTACGATGCCCGAGACCAACACTTACGGACCAACATAAGGATATATCATGGCTTCTCTCGACAGTTTTAATTGCCAGCGCGAACTGACCGTACGCGGCGGCACCTATACCTATTTCGATCTGACAATTGCCGAGAAAAACGGGTTGGAAGGTATTTCTAAACTGCCGAACTCTTTGAAAGTCCTGCTGGAAAACCTGCTCCGTCACGAAGATGACAAAACCGTCACCAGAGCCGACATTGAAGCCGTCGCCACATGGCTCATCACCAAAAAATCCACCCACGAGATCGCCTATCGTCCGGCCCGCGTGCTTATGCAGGATTTCACCGGCGTGCCTGCCGTTGTTGATCTGGCCGCTATGCGCGACGCCGTAGTCAAATTGGGTGCCAAAGCCTCCGCGATCAATCCGCAAAACCCGGTTCATCTGGTCATTGACCATTCGGTCATGGTTGATTTTTTCGGCACCAATACGGCGTTTAAGAAAAACGTCAAACGCGAATACGAACGCAACGGCGAACGCTATGACTTTTTGAAATGGGGCCAAAGCGCATTTGACAATTTCGCCGTCGTACCGCCAGGCACCGGCATTTGCCATCAGGTTAATCTGGAAAATCTGGCCCAAACCGTATGGACAAAAACCGAAGGCGGGAAAACCTACGCCTATCCCGATACCCTTGTCGGTACCGATAGCCACACCACCATGATCAACGGCCTGTCGGTTCTGGGTTGGGGCGTTGGCGGCATCGAAGCCGAAGCGGCCATGTTGGGCCAGCCAATTTCCATGCTCATCCCCGAAGTGATCGGGATGGAGCTAACCGGCAAACTGCCCGAAGGTGCCACCGCAACCGATCTCGTCCTGACCGTTGTCCAGCAATTGCGCGCACGCGGCGTTGTCGGCAAATTTGTCGAATTTTACGGCGAAGGTCTGGATCATCTCTCCCTGGAAGATCAAGCCACCATCGCCAACATGGCCCCCGAATACGGTGCCACTTGCGGCTTCTTCCCTGTCGACGACGATACACTGAAATATCTACACGCAACGGGTCGCGACGCGGCGCGTATCGAACTTGTCGAAGCTTATGCCAAAGCCCAAGGCATGTGGCGCGGACAACACAAACCTGTCTTTACCGACACAGTGTCCCTTGACCTCGCCGATATCCGACCCTGTATCTCCGGCCCCAAACGGCCTGAAGAAAAAATCGCTCTACACGGTGCCAGCACAGCCTTTGCCAACATCCTCACAGACACATTTGACAAAGCCCCTACCGATGGCTCGTCCGTTGCCGTTAAAAACCGTGAATTTTCTGTAGATCATGGCGACATTTTCATTGCCGCGATTACCTCGTGTACAAATACCTCCAATCCCAGCGTCCTGATCGGCGCCGGACTGTTGGCTGAAAGAGCGCACGCGCTCGGCCTGAAGGTCAAACCATGGGTGAAAACCTCCCTCGCCCCCGGCTCGCAAGTCGTGGCCGAATATCTTAAAAAAGCCAAATTACAGCGCCATCTTGACGCGCTCGGATTTAACATTGTCGGGTTTGGCTGCACCACGTGTATCGGCAATTCAGGCCCGATCGCACCGGAATTTTCAGACGCAATCGCAGAAGGCGATTTGATCTCCTGCTCTGTTTTATCCGGAAACCGCAATTTCGAAGGCCGGATTGGCCCGGACATTCGCGCCAATTTCCTCGCCTCCCCGCCCCTCGTCATTGCCTACGCTTTGGCAGGGTCTATGCATCATGATTTCGAAGCGGATCCGCTGGGTGTTGACCAAGACGGTAACGAGGTTTTCCTCGCCGATATCTGGCCAAGCTCAAAAGAAATTGCCGATCTGGTTGCCAAAACCATCACCCGTAAAATGTTCAAAGACCGCTATAAAGAAGTCTATAAAGGTGACAAGCAATGGCAGGACATCAAAGTCGGCGGCGGTGAAACCTATGCGTGGAATTCAAGTTCCACCTATGTGCAACATCCGCCGTATTTTGAAGGCATGACCATGACACCGGAACCCGTTTCCGATGTCAAAAATGCCAATATCTTGGCTCTGCTTGGTGACGCGATCACCACAGACCATATCTCGCCCGCCGGCGCAATTGCCGCTGAGGGTCCGGCCGGACAGTATTTATCCGACCATCAAGTGCCCCGTAACGAATACAATTCCTATGGCTCTCGTCGTGGCAATCATCAAGTGATGATGCGCGGCACATTCGCCAATATCCGCATCCAGAATGAGATGGTACCGGGCACAACCGGCGGCGTCACCAAATACGCGCCAACTGGCGAAACCATGTCCATCTATGAAGCGGCCATGAAATACAAACAGGACGACAAAAACCTTGTCATCTTCGCAGGCAGTCTCTACGGCAATGGCTCCTCACGCGACTGGGCCGCAAAGGGCACGATCCTTCTGGGTGTTAAAGCCGTGATTACCGAAAGCTTCGAGCGCATTCACCGTTCCAACCTTCTGGGCATGGGCGTGTTACCGCTTGAATTTACCGATGGCCAAAGCTGGAAAAGCCTTGGTCTGGACGGCACCGAAACCGTTGACATTAAAGGCATCGCCAACATCGTCCCTCGCGGCACCATCGGCGTCACCATCACAAGCACCAACGGCCAAACCCAATCCATCACCGCCCGCATCCGCATCGATACGGAAAACGAGCTGGAATACTACAAAAATGGCGGCATTCTACACTATGTGCTCCGTAATTTAGCCAGAGACGCTGGATAATCGCTTTGCTCGAAACCAGATAAGGGCCTCTATCTCTGTCGCTTTTATAAACGGGTCTTTTCCGTCAACATATCCATCCCACGATGCTTTGCCGCCACGGGTCAAGCTGGCTTTGAGTTGGGAATACGCTTGCGCTTTTTTCGGATGCGCGATTAGGAAATCGCGGAATGCCAAATGCCTTTCGACATGGTTTGATTCTGCAACAAAAATATGGACATGATGTGTTCGTATTCCTCGTACGTCCGTTTTCCGAAAATATCTTCGCCCTTCAATACCGTACGCACCCATGACCTCATAACCAAACGCCTTCATTTGAGTAGATTGTAAATCAACCTTGTTCAAAGATGAGACCTCTACCAATATATCGATGATTGGTTTTGCAAGTATGTCTGGAATAGATGTACTTCCGATGTGATGAACATCTATTATGTTCCCACCCAACACCGAATGAATTGCCGAAGCCTCGTCGCGAAAAACCTCCTTCCATAACGGGTTATGGAGCATAACAAGTCTGTCCATAAAACAATCCTGACAACAGTATATTTACATACAAAGAATGGGTTTTAATGCCCATAACCTGCCCCTAACACAACATACCCATTTTTTACGATTTTATTTCGCGTATTTGACCTGAGTCAAATCAATGTATGAGAATCACTATTAATTGCATTGGTTGAGAAGGGTATAGCTCAGGAGATTAAAGTGAAAAATTCCATATATACAATCAGTGCGTTGGCCCTGTTACTCTCATTGGCGTCCTTAGGTACGCACGCCCAAGCCCAGAATCAGACTCATGAGCTTCAAAAAGACAGCCCTACCGATGAAATCGTGACCTATGGTCAGCGGTATTTGAAGGCGGAAAGCCAAATTTCCACCATCGCAGACGAACAGGCCGTTTTGCCCGGTGCCAGTAATTTTCTCGATTTAGACAAAGACATCATCGGCTCCGAACGTACACTGGATACAGTGCTTTCCTTTGAACCGGGCGTGATTATGCAGCCCTTCTTTAGCTCTAACGATCAAGTCCGTATCAATATTCGCGGCTCCGGCATCCAGGACAATCCGGTCAATCGCGGGCTGATGTTGTTGTTCGAAGGCATGCCGCTTAACCAAGCCGACGGCTCTTTCATCATCGGATTAATCGACCCGTCCCAAGCCCGGTTTATAACCGTATTTCGTGGTGCCAACGGAACATCATGGGGCGGAACAACCCTCGGCGGTGCCCTGAATATGACCGCCCGCACCGGCTATAACAGCACAAACAGTGTGCGATTGTCCGGCGGTACAAACAATACATTTGATGGCCGGATCAAGCTAGCCCATGTCAGCGGCGATTGGGATTTCAGCCTTAACGGCGGTTATTCCACATCCGATGGCCACCGTACTTTTAACACTTCGGAGCGTACAAATATCATGGCAAATGCCGGATATAGTTTCAACGCCCAGCTCGAAACTCGTTTCTATCTGAACTATTCCGACACTGTTTTCGACATCCCGTTCGTGACCCAAAAAGACATTGCCCTGAACAATAGAGCCGCCGTTATTGGCGACGGGGTCGCCGGTGCCTATGCACCTCCCGGTTCGCTCCCCCCAGCAGCAATAGGTCTTTTCAATATATTGGGGGGATGGGATGGCGTGTTCAATATCAACAACCGCCGCCCCTCTCGTAATACCCAGCAAATCCGGTTCGCCAACAAAACCCGCTACAGCACTGACAATAGCCGCCACGAAATCGGGCTATCTTATGAGGATGTAGACGACACTTT
Source organism: Robiginitomaculum sp. (assembly GCA_002733605.1). GTDB lineage: Bacteria > Pseudomonadota > Alphaproteobacteria > Caulobacterales > Maricaulaceae > Robiginitomaculum_A. Next base: position 174,802 of record NVWK01000011.1, on the reverse strand, counting down.
CAAAGACCCGTTAAGCCACACTGTGGTCGACGCAAAAACATGGAGCGCCAATTACCGCTTTGACCATACCAGCCCCTTAATCACTGCAAATGACCAAATCCAGTTCTCTGTCGTGACGTACGGCGGCACCATGCCGCGCCAGCTCTATACCAATAATGCCGCAAATGGAGAGCGGGAGTTCCAGTTCGCAGATTTGGATTTAAAAGCCTTCAACCTTGCGGTTGGCGGACAATGGACGAGCGCCCTCACCGACCAGTTTGATCTGTATATCGGCGCACAATATTTCCACTCTGACCGCGATATTTCAGGCACGGCTTCTACACCGCCCCCACCGCCCGATCCAATTATGGTCACTTTGGACCAAGAGTTTAGCTATGATGCCTTCAATCCAAAACTCGGTCTTATCTATCACCCAAGCGATACCATACGCCTGTTTGCAAATGTGAGCCGCAGCGCCGAAACACCAACGTTCAATCATTTACTGCCCACCACCGTCGGCGCATTTGCCGGCCTGACGTGTCCGGCCCCGCTGTGCAATGCACCCCTGTTCGCAGGTGTACGGGTTCAGGACGTGGACAAACAAACCGCAACAACGTTCGAGCTTGGCGCAGACGGCCGCTCTGAAAATTTCTCATGGGAGGCCAGCTATTATTACTCCGATGTTGACGACGAGCTTATCACCCTTGTCACCGGGTTTGCCGTCAACGCCCAAACAACCAATTATACCCACACCACCATTCACCAAGGGTTGGAACTGGGTCTGAACGGCGTCTTGGCGCGCGGTGTTTTCAGAGAGGGTGACAGCCTCACCACCCGGTTTGTTTATAATTACAGCGATTTCAAATTTGACGGCGGCGTGTTCAATGGCAACCAAATTGCCGGCGTCCCCAAACATTTGTTGCGCGGCGAACTGGCGTGGAATATCGGCGATATTTTCACCATCGCGCCTAATTTCACATGGCAACCGGAGAAAACCCCAACCGATCATTCCAACATACAGTTTCAGGACGATTTTTTCCTTTTGGGGCTAAAGGCCGAATATGCGTACAAGGACAGCTGGAAAATTTTCGCAGACCTGCAAAATATCACCAGCACCAAATACGCAACCTCCTACGTTATTCGCGGTATTTCGGCCCCGAACCAGCCAACATTTTTATCCGGCCCCGGCTTTCGGATTTTTGTCGGTATTGAAAAAAGCTTTTAAACGGAGACATTCTTATGAAAAAACCACTCTACATCTCGGCAATGCTAGCCATGGCCGCGCTGACAACCATTGTCTTGCTTAAATTCGTTATTCTCGGAAAAACGGGGGAGGTCGGAGATGATGGCCGCACCCCCGTCATCCTGACCGAGCACGAACGCGATTATGTATTGGCCGAAATGCGCGGCTTGATCGAAGGTCTGGTCGCCATGAATGAAGCCGCCCTCGACAATGACACACAGGCATTCGGGTCGGCCGCAAAATCTCTGGGCATGCATGCCAACCCGTCGGCGGAAACAACCTCCGTCATGGGAAAACTGCCGGTTGGGTTTAAAGTTATGGGTGTTGGCTTGCACAAAGACTTCGACAAAATCGCCGCCCTGGCAAAATCAGGCGCAACCATAACCGAGCTACAACGCGCCCTCACCGACAATATGTATAAGTGCGTAGCCTGCCACGCCAGCTATAAAATCGAGGCCGAATAAGTCCATTTAAAAGTGTCTCTTGACAAACTTGTCACCCATAGGTTACATGTCACCTAAGGATTACACGCCTGTATTAGGAGACACACATGGATAAAATCGTAGAACGCGCGGAAACTAAATCTCAAAACAGAGCTTATCTGTTACTCTTGCTCGCCCTCGTTTTGGTCGTAAATGTCGTTTTCCTTTTTGGTACAAACCAAGGAAGCCGCCAAATTTTATGGCTGGCCATGAATGGGCTGGTCGCCCTGAATTTAACCGGGTTTCCATTTTGGGGGTTTGGGCGTAGGGGTTCGCGGCTATGTTTGATTCTCAATGACGAAACAACACAACTTTTCCGCCTCAAAAGCTTTATGACAGGGTTTTGGATAACACTTGGCGTCGCGATATTTCTTATGCTTGTCATGCTTTACCAGCCAATTTCAGGCATCGATGTCTCTCGCATTTTAATTACGACGGCTCTAGTCTCTGCTCTCGTCAGCTATTCAGTGTTTGAATTACGGGCCTATCGTTAGTCATAAGGCTGGAATCATGAGACTAGAAAACACACTAAAGCAGGAAAGAGAGCGCCTCGAGCTCACCCAAGCCGCGCTGGCAGAAAAAATAGGCGTGTCGCGAAAAACAATCAACACCATAGAAAACAACGTGTTCTGCCCCTCCACAATCCTAGCCCTAAAACTCGCCGCCGCCCTTGATCGTAAAGTCGAAGATTTATTTCAACTACGCGAATTATAAATCACAATATGTGTGTGACTACTCACACCCGCCTTTAATCATAGCGCATCCAAATCGCCTTTTCCCCCAAAGATGCACGAATAAACTCTTCGTGGGTTTGGCGTTCTGATGGCGTGGACAGCGGGCCGAGCGGTGTTGGGCGGGCGCGCACAGTACTCACGACGAGGGCTGCAACTTCGCTCTCGACTTGGAAATCCATAGTCAAGGCACGGCCACCCCTAAGCTCCAGATACACTTTCGCCAACAACTCCGCATCCACCAACGCCCCATGAACCGAGCGACTGGCCAACGAAATATCGAAACGTTTACACAGGGCATCAAGAGAATTACTGGCCCCCGGAAATTTCGCGCGCGCGATCATCAGTGTATCGATAAATCGCTTGGTCGGGTATTGTTCATAGGAGGCACGGTCCATCGCCGCATTGATAAACCCACGGTCAAAACTGGCATTATGGGCGATCATGGGACTATCGCCGACAAAATCACGGAAATCCTGTGCTACATCTGAAAAACGCGGCGCATCTTTGAGGCTTTCATTTGTATGGCCGGTAATCTCCGTCACTTTTTCCGAAATCACCATCCCCTCGGGGTTTACCAGCGTGTGATATGTTTTGCCTGTCGGAAGAAAATCAAGCAGCTCAACACAGCCGATTTCCGTCAACCGGTCTGCGCCCCATGCATCAAACCCGGTCGTTTCCGTATCAAACGCAATTTCCCTTAAACCCGTCATATTACATTCCCGGTCGCGCTCACGCGCTCCTCGCCTCTTGTTTACACTCCCCACACAAGCAGGGACTCTTATTGTTATGCTAGAAAATCATCCATGATATTTTGCACTTGTTGTCGGGCGAAATCCAGCCCTTTGTCGGTCTGGACTATATAATCAGCCCGTTTTCGTTTTTCAGCGTCCGGCATTTGTCGTGACAATATCAGCTTCAGCTTGTCTAGGTTCATCCCGAACCTTGCCAACACGCGCTCGCGTTGGATTTTTGCATCTGCGCTGACCACAACCACTTTATCTACCTTTGTCTCTCCACCAGTTTCAAACAAAAGCGGGATATCAAACACCATTACGGACTTCGCCTCGGACCTCGCTTGCGCCACCGCAATATTACGCATCTCGCCAACAAGTGGGTGAATAAAACTTTCCAAAACCTGCAAATGCAGTGGATCATTTTGTAAATAAACCGCCAGTTTTTCGCGTACAATCGCGCCGTCTACAACCACATCCGGAAACGCAGCGTCTATGATCGGGACCGCCGCACCACCCTTTGCATACAAAGCATGTACCGCCGCATCCGCATCAAAAACCGCCGCGCCCGCATCTTTGAACATTTGCGCCGTCGTTGATTTTCCCATGCCGATAGAGCCTGTCAGACCGACAATAATCATGTCGATCCTGCCAAATGCCGTTCAAGAACCCCTTTCACCGCCCCGTCCAATGGCGGCGAAACACCGTAGAGAAGTCTGAATGAAGGCCGCGCCTGCGCGATTAGCATCTCAAGCCCCCCGATTGTATTCAACCCCTGCTGACGCGCCTGCACCAATAAATCTGTGTCCTGAGGCGTGTACACCAGATCATAAACCCAGCCCCCCGGCGTCACATAGGACACATCTATATCAAGCGAGGTATTACCGTGCATGCCCGCTGCACTCGCATTGATAACAAGGTCCGCCCCGTAAATAGCATGATCACGTTCAGCCCAGGGAAAAGCCCGCAGGCTTGGGTTATTTATATGGTTCGCCACACTTTCTGCGCGCGCATCCGTGCGGTTTATCAACCTGATCTCTGGCGCCCCAATCGCCATAAGTGCACCCAGCACCGCCCGTGACGCACCACCCGCACCAATCACCACAACTGTACTTTTACGAATAAAGTTTTGACCTACCCTGCGCAGCAAGGGTTCAGAAAAACCCTCCATATCCGTATTATGCCCGATCAGCCTGTTATCGCGCGTATACAGTAAATTACACACGCCCAGTTTTTGCGCGTCAGGCGTAAGCTCGTCCGCCGCCTCAAAAGCCTTGCCTTTAAGCGGGATCGTCACATTCACACCAACAATCGTCGTCTGTTTCAAACTCCGAAATGCGCGCACAGCCTCATCCGGATGCATAGCAAACATGGCATATGTCCCGTTCACGCCCAGCTCTTTCAGCCAGAAATTATGCAGTGTTGGCGACATCGAGTGGTGGATCGGCCACCCACACACACCCGCCACTTTTGGAATAAGCCTCGGGCTCATGACGGAACCGCCCCCCTCTCCCTAAGATGACCCAACAACGGCAATAAAGGCAGGCCAAGAATGGCGTAAAAATCCCCCTTCACCCAATCAAACAGCTGCGCCCCGCGCGCCTCGAACATATACGCCCCTACACTTTTCAACAAATCCTCACCCTCACTTTGTAAATATGTATCCAGAAACGCCTCGCTAAATGTACGCATAAATAAACGGGTTGTGCTTACATGCACCCACGGCGCCTGCCCGTCTTCAACAACAACCACGGCCCCAACAAGACGATGTTCCCGTCCGCGCATTTTCAACAACCGGGTTTTAGCTTCTGCCATTGATTTTGGCTTATCATATAAACCCCCGTCCATTTCCAACAATTGATCCGCCCCGATAATAAACTCGCTCTGCCGGGGCGGCGTATATTGTGCCTTGGCCAAAGCCAGCAATGTTGCCAGTTCTGCCGGTGTTTTATTTTTGGCAAGGGCGCTTTGTTTAATTTCGTCCTCATCCACATCCCCAACCCGCACCTCAAACTTAAGGCCTGCGCCAGTCAATATCTGTTTGCGAATAAAGCTCGAAGACGCCAGAACAAGTTGGGAGCCACTCATATTACGTTCCCTGCTTTTCTTTAAAATCCTGATACAGATTGATAATCCGCGCCGCTGTTTCTTCAATCGAACGTCGACTGACATCAACAACCGGCCAGCCGCGACGGGCAAACATCCGTTTGGAAAACATCATTTCTTCGCGCACCCGATCCTGATCCACATAGTCCGTTTGTCCCTGACCCAGAGAATTAAGCCTTTGACGACGAATTTCCACAATCCTGTCCGGCGTAGACACCAGACCTATAATAAGCGCCTGCTTATAATCATCCAAAATCTGCGGCAAAGGCGCCCCCGGCACCAACGGAATATTTCCAGCCAGAAACCCCCTATTTGCCAGATATATACATGTCGGAGTTTTCGAGGTTCTGCTAATACCCAACAGGATAATCTCTGCCGTTTTCAAACCTTCAATATTTTGACCATCATCATGGGCCATTGCAAAGTCTAGCGCATTTATGCGCGAAAAATACTGCTCGTTCATCGTCCGCTGCGCCCCGATCTCGCTACTCATGGACACACCAAGATAACGCCCCAGACTTGCCAGTGCCGGATCAAGAATGGACACGGCCGGAATATTGAGCGCCGCACATCTTTTTTCCAACAAAACCCTGCGTTCTTGATTGACCAGCGTATAAAACACAATACCGGGATAGCTTTCTATCAGTTCCAGAGACTTTTCGAGCTGAGTCTCTGAGCGTACCAATGCATGCAGATGCTCCACAGCCTTACCTTGTGGAAATTGCGCACAAGAGGCCCGCGATATCGTTACCAGTGTTTCCCCGGTCGAATCTGACACCAAATGTACGTGAAAATAAATGGCACGTTTTTTCTGCACTATACCCTTCATTTCACTCATTTTTAGTTTTCATCCCGTTTTACCGTTTTTTAGACAATTATTTCACTTTTTTTCGTCATGGGGATAATCGTTAATTGATACACAGAGCTCAAGTTGTTTTTGTAAAATCTGGTACATTTTGGCATTATTTTACAAAAATGGCTGATTTACTCCCAAGTGTATATACAGATTGTGAATAACAGTCATCATTGTGGACAAATTGCCCCTCTGCTTTCTAACTCTTTATACTCACTATACTGTCTTGTTTTCATTTTGTTTTTTTCAAATTGCAAATCCCACACATCCGCGATCATTTTATAACATGTGTGTATATTAACGGTTTTTTAGGATAACTTAACAAAAGGTTAATTTTATACACAAGCCCACAGGCTCTACTACATTCTCTACCTATATAAATAAAATAAGAGGGGGATATAATCTGGGTATATCCGTATTTCACGTCCATAAAAAAGGCTTGACGAAACAAAGTTTGTTTTGGTATTGAGAACCATCCTTATAAGTAGCGACCAAATTTAAGCTACACCTCCCCTTTCCATTTCCATACACAAAAGTTTTGTTATGAATACATCTACCAAACTCGATCCATCAGATATTGATATTGATGCCATTAAAGCGCTTAGCCTTGATGATCTCAAAAAGAAGAAGCCGGCAGAGCTAATTCAGTTCGCCGAAGCCTTCGGGATTGAAAATGCCAGTTCCATGCGCAAGCAGGACATATTCGTTGGTATTCTAAAAGAACTTGCCGATAATGAGGTCGAGATCAGCGGCACCGGGGTTTTAGAAGTGTTGCAAGACGGGTTTGGTTATCTACGTGCACCAGAGGCAAATTACCTTGCCGGTCCTGATGATATTTATGTAAGCCCTAAAATCATCCGTTCAATTGGTTTGCGTACGGGAGATACCCTCTCTGGTGAAATTTGTGCCCCTCAGGAAGGGGAGCGTTATTTTTCTCTGGTCCAACCGCATTTGATAAATTTCGAGACCCTAGAAGCGGCTCGCAACAAAGTACATTTCGATAATTTAACGCCGCTTTACCCTGATGAACCCCTTCATATGGAAATTCAGGATCCGAACGTAAAAGATATATCCGGTCGGGTCATAGATATTGTTGCGCCGATCGGCAAAGGACAACGATCGTTGATCGTGGCACCGCCGCGTACAGGTAAAACCGTGCTTTTGCAAAATATTGCCCATTCAATAGAAGCTAACCACCCCGAAGTGTTCGTAATTGTCCTGCTGATTGATGAGCGGCCTGAAGAGGTGACGGATATGCAAAGATCAGTAAAAGGCGAAGTTGTTAGCTCGACATTTGATGAACCGGCAACCCGTCACGTACAAGTGGCTGAAATGGTGATTCAGAAAGCCAAGCGCCTTGTTGAGCGCGGTAAAGATGTAATCATCTTGCTCGATTCTATCACACGTCTAGGCCGAGCCTATAATACGGTTGTGCCAAGCTCGGGCAAAGTTTTGACCGGTGGTGTGGATGCGAATGCGTTACAACGTCCAAAACGGTTTTTTGGTGCAGCTCGTAATATTGAAGAAGGCGGCTCTCTTACCATTATAGCGACAGCCCTGATCGATACGGGTTCACGCATGGATGAAGTGATTTTCGAAGAATTTAAGGGTACAGGCAATAGCGAGATCGTACTGGACCGTAAAGTTGCGGACAAACGTATCTTCCCCGCGATTGATGTGACAAAATCCGGCACCCGCAAAGAAGAATTACTGGTTACGCCTGTTAATTTGCAAAAAACCTATGTATTGCGCCGTATTTTAAATCCTATGGGCACAATGGACGCGATCGAGTTTTTGCTAGGCAAGCTTAAAGATACCAAAAATAATGCCGAGTTTTTTGATAGCATGAACACTTAAACATTGGCACTGTCTTTTATCTAAGGTAGATTTTCTTAAAATATTTAAGGAAATTCACATGTCAAAATTAAAAGTATATCATGTTGGTCGGTCTCGCTCCCTTCGAGCCCTCTGGCTCTTGGAAGAGCTTGGTTTACCGTATGATGTTGAAAAATTGGAGTTTTTACCGGGTAATTTCGGCGGAGACGCCTATACAAAAATCCATCCTCTCAATAAAGTTCCCGCCCTCGAAGATGGCGAGATGGTGATGAGTGAAAGCATCGCGATCATGCAATATATAATGAATAAATACGGGGCAGGCCATCTGCGCCCTGAGACTGATAGCCCGGAATATGGCCCGTATTTACAATGGCTCCATTATGGGGAAAGTTCATTGGCCCCGATAGTGGTCAATCTGATGTATCAACGCCATTTCTTCAAACCCGAACAACGCAGCGAAAGCATTGATATCTGGGCTCAAAAAGAATTGAGCAAATATCTGTCAATATTGGAAGACCAGCTTGGCGATCACGACTATATTCTAGAAAGTGGTTTTAGTGCCGCAGATATCTCCATCGGCTACACTTTGCTGCTTATTCGTCTCGCTCAGGCAAAAGAGCAAATAACGCCAAGAATCGAGAAATACTGGAAAACACTGACGGCAAGAGACAGTTGGAAGAAAGTTTCAGAAATTTAGGCATATATCACAAGCTGATAAGTAGTTAACACCATCAGTAAGATCAACCAAATATCTTTATATATATCCCGCTCATCCCTGCGTAGACAGGGATCCAGTTACCGACTACGTAAACATGCCTCCATGACCATCAAATCTTCCCCTTTGATGGATAACATGCCTTGGGCTGCATATGCCTGATCGCTGACCACTAGGTCCGGCAATCTGGCAAATTCAACATATTGCTCAAAATCTCCTGATTTTTGAAGCTGTTCATCAAGATCAAAAAATGAAGCAGCCAAAATAGGTATATTTTTGGCCCGTAAGCTTTTAGCTAGCGATTTTTCAAGCGGCCCTCCGCCAGTCCAGGCTGTCATCACCTCTGTTGGAATGCCGCGCGCTTCAAGCGCTTTAACATCGCCAATCTTGGAAATACCCACTGATAGCGCGGCTTTTGGAGCTAATTTATGTAAACTGACCGCTTGGTCAGTGTTGTAAGAGATTAAAATCACCTGATTTATCATATTGGCCGCCCGAATGGCGGAAATGATTTGCGCTGGGTCGGCGCTCGATTTGAAATCAATTTCCAGATACATTCTATTTTTTGCCCAGGCCAATACATCTTCAAAACGCGATGGGCGGATCGAGGTTAATTGCCCATTTGTATCTTTAAGCAGTAATTTTTGCGAGGCATCCCAATCGCTTGCGACAATCGGGCCGGTGCCTGTCGATCTTTTGTCCCAAACCCCATCGTGGAAAAGAATTTGTGTACCGTCTTTAAGCCGAGCCACATCAATTTCGGCAAATGGAACGCCATTGGCATGCAAAGCTTGTAAGCTTTGCAGTGCATTTTCGGGAAACGCACTGGCTTCAACAGTACCTCTATGGGCAGCCACAAAAGCTACGTGCGCCGGTTTGCAAGAAAACATATCTAAAACAGACGAAATTGGCGTGATATTACCGTCTCTCTCGTCGACTCTAGCTTTATTGGCCGTACTCGTGGGCTCTTGGCACGACGAGAGAGTCCCTAAGAGAAGTCCAAAAACCACAGTTTTTGTTACTAAATTACACAATTGTATTGTCATGATCTGTGCCATAAAAAATCCAAATAAATATCCACGCCACAGATCAAAGCTTTATCCTGACGGGAAATGAAGTATAGACATATAGTCTTACACGAAATGTTTGAACTGAGTAAAATGAAATATCTAAGAACAACAAGAGGCGTAGAGGGTGCAAGCCCGAGCGGGAGTGTATTGAGGGACGCGGAGGGTATAAACCCGACCGAGAATGTATCAAGAGGCGTGGCGTGACAACAAATGAACGACAGGGAATGGAAATTGTTTCACGTGAAACAATTTTCGCTTTAGCGACAGCACCTGGCCGTGCAGGGGTCGCAATCATGCGTGTTAGTGGACCAGAGGCAGGCTCGACACTACAAAAACTAACCCGAAAACCTCTGCCAAATCCTCGAAAAGCGGTTGTGCGCAGACTTTATGATGAAACGGGCGGAAAAATAGACGAGGCCTTGGTGCTGTGGTTTGTTGATCCAGCCAGTTTTACCGGTGAAGATATGGTCGAATACCATATTCACGGCGGGCCGGCGATTGTAGAGGCTTTAAGTGAATTCCTATTTTCTATGGGCTTGCGGCAGGCGGAAGCGGGGGAATTTACCCGTCGCGCCTTCCAAAACGGTAAAATGGACCTAACCGAGGCCGAAGGATTGGCCGATCTTATCGATGCGGACACACAGGGCCAGCGAAAGCAGGCCTTGCGGCAGATGCAGGGCGGGTTGCGCGAAATCTACGAAGATTGGCGCGAGGATATCATCAATTGTCTGGCCTTTGTCGAAGGAGAGATAGATTTTCCCGACGAAGAAGACGTTCCAGACGCATTAGCCCAGAGGGCAGGGCCAGGCTTGGATGTTTTAGTGGAAAAATTACGCGAAATATTGGCCGATAGTGAAAGAGGCGAACGATTGCGCCACGGGGTCGATATTGCCATTATCGGGGCGCCAAATGCCGGGAAATCAAGCATATTAAACCGACTTGCCAAAAGGGAGGCGGCCATTGTTTCCTCCGAAGCTGGAACAACTCGCGATATCGTTGAAGTCCATATGCAAATCTCCAGCATTCCCGTTCGGATTTCCGATACGGCAGGTTTGCGCGAAACAGATAATGAAGTTGAAGCAGAAGGTGTAAGACGGGCCCGTCTTCGTGCTCAAGAAGCCGATTTACGGATCGCCGTTATTGATAGTAATGACCCTTTAAGCACAGATGTTTTAGCAGAGCTCGAATCTGGAGATTTTATTCTCTATAACAAAACCGACCTGTTCGCTAAGCCTTCTGGCTCTGAAATGCAAAATGTTTCACGTGAAACATTTTGCATTTCTGCGACCGAGGGTACAGGGTTTGAAAACTTTGAATCCGCCCTTAATCGTACAATTACCGCACGTTTTAGTGCAAGTGAGCAAGCGGGTTTAACGCGTGCGCGCCATAGGAATTGCGTAAAAACCGCGCTTTTTTCTTTGGAAAAAGCGCGAAAAAGCCTATCAATTGCTCCGGAACTTGCCGGTGCCGATTTACGCGAAGCTCTTCATGCCATTAAAGAACTGGCCGGTGAAACAGACATTGAAGCGGTTCTAGACCGCGTTTTTTCCAGTTTCTGTATTGGGAAGTAAGCTAGGCACGCAAAATGTTTCACGTGAAACATTTTGCAATTGTCAGTGTTTAACTGTAGAGAACCTCAAATACCATGAGGCTTAAAATGCAGAACTCCAATTTCGACGTAATTATTATCGGTGGTGGCCATGCCGGCTGTGAAGCTGCCAGTGCATCCGCACGGGTCGGGGCCAATACCCTGTTATTGACCCACAAGCTGGAAACTATAGGTGAAATGTCCTGTAATCCGGCAATTGGTGGCCTTGGAAAAGGCCATCTTGTTCGAGAAGTTGATGCCCTCGGCGGTGTTATGGGCCTTGTCGCCGATGCTTCCGGTATCCAGTTTCGTCTTTTAAACCGCTCAAAGGGTCCTGCCGTTCGCGGCCCACGCACCCAATCTGACCGTGGTTTATACAAGACCGCAATGCAAAAACACCTATCTATTCAGGAAAACCTGACGATTATTGGTGCTGCCGTCAAAGATTTGCGGGTGAAAGACGGGCAAATTACGGGCGTTGTCAGTGAGGATGGGCAAGAATGGGGGGCCTCGAAGGTTGTTTTGACGACAGGAACCTTCCTTAAAGGCATGATTCATATCGGGGATACCCGTATTCCTGCTGGTCGTCATGGAGAGGCACCTTCTGTTGGTCTGTCTGAGCGCCTGTATAGTGCAGGGTTTAATATGGGACGGCTCAAAACCGGTACACCTGCCCGTATTGAAAGTGCCAGCATAAATTGGGATGTTTTGGAGATGCAGGCGGCCGATACAAACCCGTCGCCTTTTTCGTTTATGACAGACCGGATTGTTGTGCCCCAAATTGCGTGCGGCATCACGCATACCAATGAGGATACCCACAAGGTTATTCAAGACAATATCACCAAATCTGCCGTATATTCTGGTAGTATTTCCGGCCGAGGCCCTAGATATTGCCCTTCAATAGAAGATAAAATCACCCGTTTCGCAGACCGTAATCAGCATCAAATATTTCTGGAGCCAGAAGGCTTGCCTGGGACTCCTGATGGGGAAACCGTATATCCGAATGGCATCTCCACCTCTTTGCCTGAAAACGTCCAGACTCTGTTCCTGAGAACCATTAAGGGCCTTGAAAACTGCCGCATAAAGCGGTTCGGCTATGCGATCGAGTATGATTATGTAGACCCGAGGGAATTGCGGGCCACACTGGAAACTCACCGCCAACCCGGCCTGTATCTGGCTGGCCAGATCAACGGGACCACCGGCTATGAGGAAGCGGCCGCGCAGGGCCTTATTGCCGGCTTCAACGCAGCTCTTGCGGTGAGCGGAAGCGCGCCCTTTATTCTCGATCGTTCCGAGGCCTATATCGGGGTGATGATAGACGATCTGATTACCAAAGGGGTCAGCGAGCCCTACCGCATGTTTACCTCCCGCGCTGAATACAGGTTGTTGTTGCGCGCCGACAATGCCGATCAGCGCCTGACCCCAATTGCCCAAAAACTGGGTGTGATCAGCAAAGAACGCAGGAAAGCCTTCACAGATAAAATCCATGTTTTGGAAAAGGCCCGGGTCCTTGGCCGCGATCTCAACAAAACCCCGACGGCCCTGAAAACTCTCGGTATCAAAGTCAATCAGGACGGGGTGCGCCGCACAGTTCTGGATTTGCTGGCCTATCCGGATATAGATATGAATACCTTGCTGCCGATCTGGCCAGAGCTTGAGCAACTTCCCAACTACGCCCGTGAGGCGCTGGAGACCGAGGCTTTGTATAGCGGCTATCTGGAGCGCCAAGCCCGCGAGATTGCCGCCTTTAAACGCGATGAAGGCCTGCGTCTGCCAGACGCTCTTGATTACGCAGAGATTGGCGGTATTTCCAACGAGGTGCGCGAGAAGCTTGAGACCACAAGACCCGCTACACTGGGTCAAGCCGGACGTATCGAGGGTGTAACCCCGGGCGCATTGACGGCGTTGCTGGCCTATATGAAACGGGCGAGCTAGCATGACAATACCCCCGGATACAGGCGCAGAAGCGTTCCAGCGTATAACAAATGTTTCACGTGAAACAATTTGCGATTATCAGACATGGTACAACCTGCTAACCCATTGGAATAAAAAGATAAATTTAGTTTCCTCAAACACCATACACAACTATTGGTTGCGTCATGTATTAGACTCGCACCAGTTGTTTAATTTGGCTCCGTTCAAAAATGAAAAACTAGCCCAAAACTGGCTTGATCTCGGCTCCGGCGCAGGTTTCCCCGGTTTAGCCATCGCGCTCTCCTTAAAACATGGAGCTGCCCCCGAAACCGTATCTGAAACCGTAAATGTCACTTTGGTCGAGGCCACCGGTAAAAAATGCAATTTCCTGCGTGCCGTCATCCGCGAACTGGGTCTTCCGGCAACCGTAGTCCAAGCGCGCGTCGAAGACCTGCCCGCAAAACCATGTGATATCATAACAGCACGCGCCTTTGCACCACTCCCTAAATTACTTGAATATAGCCTACCTTTCTGGAGCGTGGATAAGTCCCGTCCCACAATAGCTATATTCCCCAAGGGCCGAGGCTGGAAAGACGAGGTCGACGCCGCCCAAAACCACTGGGATTTCAGCTATGAAGCCGTAGACAGTCAAACGGACGACGAAGCAAAAATCCTGATTGTAAGTGGATTGGCGCGTAAGAAAGCTCTATCCTGTGACGAAACCGATAAAAACGGGAATGTATTAACAAGAGGCGAGGAGCGCGAGAGCGCGACCGGGAATGTATCAAAAGGCGAGGAGGGTGTAAGCCCGGCTGGGAAAATATTATGACTAAAAATACACGCACAATTGCTATCGTCAACCAGAAGGGTGGGGTGGGGAAAACGACGACGTCGATCAATTTGGCGGCGGCGTTGGCCGCGCTTGGGCAATCGGTATTGCTGGTGGATCTTGATCCACAAGGCAATGCGACAACGGGTCTGGGTGTGAAGCGCAAAACGGAAAACACCCTTTATGATGTGATCGTCGAGGGCACACCGCTGCGCGAAGCGCAGGTCGATACCAATGTGCCGGGACTGAAGCTGATCGCTTCGGATATGGACATGTCTGGCGCAGAGATTAGCATCGGTGCCAGTGAAGGCCGCACGACCCGTTTAAAGCTCGCCCTTCAGACGTATCTTGAAAACTGTACGGCTCGTAACGAGGAGGCCCCCGATTTCGTGCTGATCGATTGCCCTCCGGCCCTCGGGCTTTTGACCGTCAATGCGTTGGCAGCATCGGATTCGGTGATCGTGCCGTTACAGTGCGAATTTTTTGCGCTCGAAGGCCTAAGCCAGTTGCTGAAAACTGTAGAAATGGCCAAGGGCAGTTTGAACCCGTCCCTTGTCATCGACGGGGTCATGCTTACCATGTATGATAAACGCAACCGCCTGTCTGAACAAGTTGCCGCCGATGTGCGCGAGCATTTAGGGCGGGCCGTCTTCAAAACCATTATTCCGCGCAATGTCCGCATCGCCGAAGCGCCAAGTTTTGGCAAACCGGTTTTGCTTTACGATCCGCATTGTGCCGGATCGAAAGCCTATATGGATTTGGGCAAAGAGGTGCTGGCGCGCCATAAGAAAGCCATAAAACAGGGGAAAAAAGTATGAGCAAGAAACCTGCAGCAAAAAAACCAGCCAGTAAATTAGGGCGCGGTCTTTCGGCTTTGATGGAAGATATCGCCGTACCTGAGCAAGACATTACGGTGGAACCGGTCAAGCTCGCTAAAAATACGGAAGACGCACAGACCGCGACACATGAACCCGCAGCCACAAACAAAGGCATATATACGGTTTCAATCGACAAGCTGGAGCGTAATCCGGATCAGCCCCGCCGCCATTTTGACAAAGAGCTTTTGCAAGAACTAAGCAACTCCATAAAAGACAAAGGCGTCTTACAGCCCATTTTGGTGCGCTCTCTTCCAAGCGCCTATGCTTCTCAAGGTCGGGGCGTCGAAGGTCGTTATCAAATTGTTGCAGGTGAACGCCGCTGGTTGGCGGCGGCGATGGCGGGTCTTGACGCCATGCCTGTATTCGTTCGCGAGCTAAGTGACCGTGACGTGTTGGAGATCGGTGTTGTCGAGAATGTGCAACGGGCCGACCTAAACCCGATTGAAGAAGCCATGGCCTATAAAGCGCTCAAAGACCAGTTTGGCCGTACCCAGGAAGATATTTCCAATGCGATTGGCAAAAGTCGCTCCCATGTGGCCAATTGCTTGCGTTTACTGAGCTTGCCGGTTTTGGCCCGTGAATATCTGGCCGATGGTCATATCAGTGCGGGCCATGCGCGCGCCATTCTGGCGGCGCCCGACCCGCAAGCTTTAGCCGAGGCGATTGTCTCGAAAGACTTGTCCGTGCGCGAAGCTGAAAAATGGGTGCGTTTGATGCAAACCGCAGCCCGTGATCCAAAATCGGACGGCAAACGCGCAGACGCAGACACCCGTTTCATCGAAAAACAACTGAGCGAACATTTAGGCTTGAAAATAAAGCTCAACCATAAAAACCCGGGCGGTGTTCTCAATATCAAATACGCGTCTTTGGAAGAGTTGGAAGATCTGGTTTCGAAACTTCGGGGGAGCTAGGTTTAAGGCTCGAATTTTTCTGAAAGTTCCGCATAGGGCATGGCATCGGTAAAGGCTGCAAATGTCCCTGTTTCTAAAACGGATTTGGATTTAGCCAATAAATCCCCATACGCTTGGCGCGCAAAAGTGCTGCCGACGCTAATCCGCTGTACGCCCATATCTGCAAGGGCTGTAAATGTCAGCGCCGGAATACATGGCAGGGCCAGCACATTGACCGGTCGGTCAACGCAGGCACAGAGACTGCGGATATCCTGTTCAGTTGACAAGCCCGGCGCATATAAAACATCCGCGCCCGCTTCCTGATAAGCCTGCAACCGCGTAATCACATCCGAAATATCGGGACGCCCCACCAGAAAATTCTCGGCCCGTGCCGTCAATGTGAAAGCAAAGGGCAGGGCGCGCGCGGCACTGACAGCCGCTTCAATACGGGCAATTGCATGTCCGAGATCATAGAGGGGTTTGTTTTTATCATAAGTTGAATCCTCAATCGACCCGCCGACCAAACCAGCCTTCGCAGCCTGATTTATGGTCTTGGCACAGGCGTCCTCAGAGGTCCCGAAACCATCTTCAAGATCAGCGCTTACCGGCAAGCCTGTGGCCTCGACGATTGCCGATGCATTTCCGAGTATGCCGTCACGGCCCACATGATTATCTTGTTTGTTTTGGGCGAAAGCAAATCCGGCGCTTGTGGTGGCAATAGCCTCATATCCGGCAAGCTCTAACAAGCGGGCCGACCCTGCATCCCACGCATTGCCTATGATGAAAGCCTGTTTACGTTCATGTAAGGCTTTGAAAATAGCTGCTTTTTCAATTTGGTCACTCATGTTCCGCTCCCTAAGCAAGATGTTCACCATATGTTCTATATAACACAATGGTTTAAGTCAACACGCAAGCCATTTGTAGGGCCAAAACAAAGCGTCTTGACTTTGTGACCAATGTCGCATATTTATTTGTGACAATAGTCACAGGAGCGATCATGTCTCAAACCCCCACCCCCAATCCACCAGAGCTGGTTTTACTTAAAAAACTATGGGCTCAAGGGCCGTTACCGGTGCGCGTGTTGCACGATGCTTGTGCCGATCAACTGGATTGGTCTTTCTCGTCCACACGGAAAACCCTGACACGCATGAGCGATAAAGGTCTGGTTGTTTATCAAAAGCCAGAGGCAAAGGGCGTAGCTCTATATACCGCCCGCGTCTCAAAAACCGCAACCCTCGCCAATATGGCCCGTGATTTCATGCGCCGCGTGCTCGAGGTTGATGGCCCGTTGCCACATGTCGTGTTTTCCGCCAGTAAATTGCTTAATGATGAAGAACTGGAAGAGCTAGAAGGCCTGCTTGGCGGTTAAGTCCTGCAGAAAATTAAAGACGCTCTGCCCCACCTTCGGCAAGTTCGTGAATAGGGGTTTCCGGTCTTGGGCCGTAATGGGTGATCACCTCGGCGGCGGTGAGGGAACCAAGATGCCCCGCGTCTCGCCAGCTTAGCCCCATTGCGCGCCCAGCTAAAACGCCGGCGGCATATTGGTCGCCGGCACCGGTGGTATCGACAACTTTACTAACGGGAAGGGCGGCAATTTCATGAACATTGCCGTCTTCGATAATGACGGAGCCCTTTTCGGAACGGGTCACACAGGCTGTTGTCCCCGTTTTCCACACCCGCTGCAAAGATGCGCCCAGATCGCCCAATTCGTACAAAGACAGTAATTCGTCATTATTTGCGAACAAGATATCCACATAATTATCCACAAGATGCTGGAACGAAGCCCGGTGTCGATCCACACAAAACGAATCCGAGAGGGTCAGTGCGACTTGTCGCCCGGCCGCTTTGGCAATTTCAGCGGCTTTGATGAAAGCGGCCTTTTGATCATTGGTATCAAACAGATAGCCTTCCATATAAATAATGGCACTGTCGCGTACGATACGCTCGTCAATATCATTGACCCCGAAGGCAATATTGGCCCCGAGGAATGTCGTCATGGAACGTTCACCGTCCGGCGTGACGGCAATCAGGCTACGCGCAGTCGCCACACCTTTTTTAAGTGGGCGTGTTGCCGTTTTCACGCCAATATCTGTTAAGGCCGCCGTAAATTTTTTGCCCATATCGTCTGCGGCAACTTTGCCAATAAAGGCGGCACTGACACCCAGCGCGGCAATACCTGCAATCGTGTTGGCCCCGGAACCACCCGCAGCCTCAATCATTTGCGAACTTCCTTTTCTAAATGCATTATGAATGGTCATGGCGCGGGTTTCGTCTGCCAATGTCATGCTACCCTTGGTGATTTCCAGTGTTTTAAGCACTTTGTCATCTACCGGCGCGATAACGTCCATAATCGCGTTGCCAATTCCCAATACATCATATTTTGCGTGCATGTTTTACCCCAATTTGCTTTGTATTTGAACTAAGCCGTGACGGTTAAGAAAGCAAGAAATTACACCGGCAAACCCTTCAAAACTTACAACAGGTATTCACTTGTTCTTTTCGTTTCTAGAGCGTACCCCAGACATGTGCTCCAAAAGCACCAAAAATATAAGAACGGATACAAACAGATGTGGAGCCATCATGACCAATGCTCGTAAAAAAGTCGCCATTCTGGCCTCTGGCAACATATTGCCCGGCCATCCCGAACAGCGCGAAGATGTGTTCGAATTGGACGAAGAGATTGGAAAATTACGTCCGGCCTTTGCTGATCACGGCATGGATTTATCGGTGATAAACTGGCGGGACGCCCCCTTATGTGCCGTAGAATATGATGCCATGTTGCCCTTATTTGTCTGGGACTATTTCGAGGAAAACGAGGCCGAATTTTTAACGGCGATGGCACAGGTGGAAAAAAACACCAAATTATTCAACGGGTTCGACATTTTGAAGTGGAATATCAATAAAACCTATCTCGACGAGCTTAGCGGGCTAGGTGCCGCAACCATCCCGACGATCACAATAGACAAGGTCTCGCAAACCCGGGTTTTACGCGCAATGGAAGAGCTGGATACTACTAAAATTGTGATCAAACCGGTCATTGGCGGTGGCGCGTGGCGGCAGGTTTTATACGAGGCGGGCACACCTTTCCCGTCTGCCGATGACTTGCCCCCGCAAGGTGCTCTGATCCAGCCGTTTTTACCCAGCGTAGAAGAAGAGGGCGAGTATTCCTTCCTGTATTTCGGCGGCAGTTTTTCCCATGCCTTGCTCAAACGTCCCAAAGCGGGTGATTATCGGGTTCAGTCGATTTATGGCGGTCAGGAAGAAGCCTATACCCCGACCAAAGAAGAACGGGCCCAAGCCCATGCCGTATTGGATGTCCTTGATTTTACACCCCTTTATGCACGGGTGGATTTCTTGCGCGGTCAAAATAACCGGCTCTGGTTGATCGAGTTGGAATTAATCGAGCCATATCTCTACCTCCCCTTCGCCGAAGGCGAGCGCGGCGACAATAAAGGCGCCCAGAAACTGGCCAAAGCTTTGGCGAGAAAGCTGGCTCCAAAAT
Organism: Robiginitomaculum sp.; assembly: GCA_002733605.1. Taxonomy (GTDB): domain Bacteria; phylum Pseudomonadota; class Alphaproteobacteria; order Caulobacterales; family Maricaulaceae; genus Robiginitomaculum_A. The sequence goes on along the minus strand of NVWK01000011.1, from coordinate 155,452 downwards.
TGGCCTAGGCCACTCGCTTAGATCACAGGTTTCGTCTTGTCTTTAAATTTGCAAATCTTCTCGATCGCGCAGTTAAAACACATCGGCGTGCGGGCCTTGCAGGTATAGCGCCCATGCAAAATCAGCCAATGATGGGCGTGCAGCATAAATTCGTCCGGTGTCACCCGTAACAGGTTTTGCTCAACCTCGAGCACGTCTTTGCCTGGCGCCATGCCGGTGCGGTTCGAGACGCGAAAAATATGGGTATCCACCGCCATGGTTGGTTGGCCAAACGCTTCGTTCAAAACCACATTGGCGGTTTTTCGCCCCACCCCCGCCAGACTTTCCAGATCGGGACGGTTATCGGGAACGACGCTCTCAAACACATCGACAAGCCGCCGCGCCGCCGCGATCACATTTTTAGCCTTGGTTTTATACAGGCCGATGGTTTTGATATATCCGCGTAGCTTGTCTTCCCCTAAAGCCAACATTTTTTCCGGGCTATCGACAATGGCGAAAAGGGCTTTGGTGGCTTTATTGACCCCGACATCGGTGGCCTGCGCGGACAGGGCCACTGCCACAACCAGTGTGTACGGATTGACGTAGTTCAACTCGGTACGCGGATGCGGATCAAGGCTCTGCAGATGCTTGTATATATCTGTGATTTGGACGCGCGTCAGCTTTGGCCGAGGCAGTTTTTTGGGGGAGCGTTTTGTCGTACCCGCTACCATTATTTTTGACGGCGCTCGATTTCGCCCAACATTTGCGATATTTGTTCTTGCGCATAAGCTTTGGTGCGACCATCGACAAAGCGTCCTTTTTTGTCAAACAGGGCACTGGCATTACCCGCGCCAAGTTGACGCGGCACAACGGTTGTGCCCAAACGACACAGGACAAAATGCAATTGTCGCATCACCATAATGCCTGACATCGGGCCGGGCGTTGCCGCGCCAATGCCGTAAACCGGGCCTGAAAACTGATCAAGGCCAACCCGCGATGTCCAGTCAATCGTGTTTTTCAGAAGGGCAGGCATACAGCCATTATATTCCGGCGTCGCAATAAAAACCCCGTCGGCAGCCTTGAGGCGTCGCACAAGGTTTTTCGTGGTTTTTGGCACGCCATTCTCATCTTCCCAGTCGCCATTATAAATCGGCATTTCATAATCGTTTAGGCTAATTTTCACAGGTTTTGCACCCATGTCTTTAAACAAATGCGCCATAGCGTTCACCAATTTCACATTGATAGAGTCTGCGCGTGTGCTGCCTGAAAACAGAACAATACGGGGTGTAGACATGTTGGCTCCTTAAGCAAGTTGCGCGCACTATAAGGAAAACATTTAGATACGCAAGAAACGGGTGGTGTTGCAGATCATAAAAGGTAAATTACCCTATGAGCAACACTTTACCTCACGACGTGTTTACCGGAGCCGCCAAGGATTATCAGATGATGGCGCATGCCTTGGCCTATCTGGGCGAGCATTGGTACGATCAACCCGATTATAAACAAGCCGCCAAAGCGGCAGGTCTCAGCCCACATCATTTCCATAAGGTTTTTACGCGCTGGGCCGGGCTTTCGCCCAAACGCTATGTCGGTACATTGGCCCACAATGCGGCTCAAAATGTGTTGCAGGCAGGCGGCACCGTAGAAGACGCCAGTTTCGAGGTCGGGTTGTCATCGCCCTCGCGCCTGCATGATCTGTTCATCAAACATGAAGCCTTGTCTCCCGGTGAAGCCAAATCGAAAGCGGCCGGCGTAGATATGGTCTGGGGGGTATCCCCATGTCCTTTCGGATTGGCGGTCGGGCTGGTCAGTCCACGCGGTCTTTCGGCCTACGGGTTTTGTGATCCGGGCGGGGAGCAGGCCGCATTTGAAGATTTCGCCCGCCGCTATCCGCGAGCAAATTACACCCGTAATGACCACGCCATATGCGAGATAACACAGAGTATTTTCAGCGGTGGCGTTGTACCGGTCGCCCTGTATGGCACGGCGTTTCAATTACAGGTCTGGAAGGCTTTGCTCGCTGTCGGTTCTGGCGAGACGGTACGCTATATGGATATCGCCAACGCCATTGAGAACTCCAAGGCCGTGCGCGCCGTCGGTGCGGCGATTGGTGCCAACCCAATTAGCTGGGTCATCCCGTGCCACAGAATTTTAGGCGCAGATAAACGTCTCACCGGATATCATTGGGGCGTTGATCGCAAACGCGCAATGCTGGCCTACGAAGAGGCACGGAGGGCGTAGCCTGAGCATACTAACACGCCCCGCTCATCCCCGCGAAAGCGGGGATCCAGTTCTTTATCTACACCTAGGGTGAAAAGAAAAACATATCCCAAACCACCATATCACCCAAAACCCTAGATCCCCGCTTTCGCGGGGATGAGCGGGGCGTGGTAGATGCAGGGATGAACGGAACGGCGGTGAAAGAGTTACTCCCGTGGCTCATCCATACGCCCGATCTTATCGAAAAGGGCATTGGTGCGCCCGCTATTGGTTTCAAAAATAATGTAGGCGCGGAGGGCTTCTGCCATATCCACGTCAACAAATTTGCTAAAGTTCGGCATGCCGTTCTCGGACAATGCACCTTCCAGTACAATCTCTTTCCAGTCCGCCACTTCGCTCAAAGCATAAGAGCTCTGCAAGCTTGGCACCAATCCTGAAGACACACCATTGGCGCCATGACAGACGGAACACATATTCATATAGGCGCGCGCACCTTTGGCAATTGTCGCCGCATCCGCAGTTGACGGCGGTGGTGCCGGCATACTGGCCTCCATTGGTGTCATGGTCGGCAGTGTCTCTGTACCGCCAAGTTTAAACACAAGGATACGCCCTGCATTCTCGGACGTGCTGGCAGGCATAACGCCGCCAAAACCAAGGACATAACCCCCGCCCCACCCGGACGCCACGGCAATATATTGCTCGCCGTCAACACGATAACTGATCGGGGCGGCCACGATGCCGGTCTGGGTAAAGAAGCGCCATTTCCGGTCGCCCGTCTCGGCATCATAGGCAGCAAAATGGGCATCGGCTGTGCCCTGAAAAACAAGGTTTCCGCCCGTTGACAAAACCCCGCCATTCCATGGGCCGGCATGTTCAACTTTCCAGGCCGGTTTTTGTGCCACAGGATCCCATGCCAGAAGTCTGCCTTTTAGGGCCGCTTTCAAACCTTTGATCTCTGCCTCTTGTGTGGGCAGGGCATTAATAGAGAAATCGGTGCCCGTATTCCACAAACCCTCCCGATATTGATAATCCGGTTTGTCCATATAGGCCCATGGCAATTCCTGAGCCGGAATATAAACAAGCCCCGTATCCGCACTATAAGACATCGGATGCCAGTTATGAGCGCCGAGCGAGCCGGGCAGTTGTAGATAGGGCGCTTCTACATAATCGCGCGCCGCCGGAACTTCCACAGGGCGACCCGTATCCTTGTCAATATGGGTGGCCCAGTTCACAGGCACAAAATTGTTGGCAGAAATAAATTCGCCGCTCTCACGGTCGATCACATAGAAAAACCCGTTTTTAGGCGCCTGCATGATCACTTTTCGCATACGGCCTTCAATTTCCAGCTCCGTCAAAATCATGTGCTGGGTGGCGGTATAATCCCATGTTTCGCCCGGCGTGGTTTGATAATGCCAGACATATTGTCCCGTATCGGGCCGCACGGCCACGATGGACGACAGGAATAAATTATCGCCACCGCCGGGGCTACGAATGGCCTGATTCCACGGCGATCCATTGCCAACCCCGATATAGAGCAAATCCAGTTCGGGATCATAGGCCATAGAATCCCAAGCCGTGCCCCCACCGCCAGCCGCCCAGTATTCACCGTTCCATGTTTTAGCGGCCCATTCCATCGTGTCGTTTTCAAACCCGTTGGCCGGATTGCCCGGCACCGTATAAAACCGCCAGACCTGCTCGCCAGTGTCCGCGTCATAGGCGCTGACATATCCGCGCACACCCATCTCCGCGCCGCCGTTTCCGATAATCACCTTGCCTTTAACCACTCGCGGCGCTCCGGTAATGGTATAGGCTTTCGTAAGATCAATCGTATTCACATCCCAAATTTCCGCGCCAGTTTTCGCGTTAAGCGCGATTAGCCGCCCATCAATGGTGGCCGTAAAAACACTGTCCCCCCAAAGCGCCACACCACGATTGACCACATCACAACAGGCAAAGGCGGCGCGGGAGCGATCAATTTCAGGATCAAATTCCCACAATTTCTCGCCCGTTTTGGCATCAAGCGCCGTGACGATATTCCACGTGGCGGTCACATACATAATCCCGTCATTGACAATCGGGGTGGTTTCTATGCCGCGGCTCGTGTTCAAATCATAAGACCAGGCAAGCCCCAGCTCATCCGTATTATCAGAGCGAATATCATCAAGCGGCGAATAGCGTTGCTCGGAATAGGTCCGCCCGTGCGATAACCAGTTCGAAGCATCCGCTTCAACAATAGAAGCTTCATTCACCCCGCCAGAGGCGCTCCCCTCACGAGTTTGCGAACTATCGCCACAAGCTGAGAGCAAAAGCGCGGCGCAGAAAGCGCCCAATGGTAATATACGAGTTAGCTTAGTCATAATTGTCCCCTTGCATACATTGGCGGGTTGGTCTCGACCGTCCTTATTTTATGTATATCAGTGTTTATGCACCAAATTGCATATCTCATCAATCTCTATATTGTTATGGCCTGTGACAGGAAATACACTTCCAAAAACAGATGTAAAAGTATAACAACAATAATAACAAGAGGCGAGGAGCGCGTCAGCGCGACTGGGAATGTATACAGAGCCCCCGCCTGCGCGTGGGTGAACGGAAAACAATAACAAGAGGCGAGGAAGGCCGTAGGCCTGACCGGGAATGCATCATGAGTGATTTTTTTCGAGGCATATCGTTTATGTGGGCCATTGGTGGCTTGGCGGCGTTGGCTTGTGTGTTCGGGTTTTGGGCATTTTGGGCCCGTCGCCGTTTAGGCGTCGAAGCGGCTACGGACTGGGACTATCAGATCGCCAATAATATGCAGGATCTCCGCCTGACCAAAGCTGCATTTGTGCGGGCATACCGCAAGGTCAACATGCCACGGTTTTCCATGTATATGGCGGGTGGCGCGTTGCTGATCTTGGCCCTGACACCAATTGCCTTTGCGCTTATCAATGTCGGCCTATGGGGCGTTTGGAAATTTAGTGGTGAATCGCGTGTGTTCGAGCCGGGTTATCTGGTCTGGGAATTTTCCATCTTCTTTGCCCTCATCGCGATCTGGGCTCTCATCGGCGCATTTGTGGCACGAAAATACCATGCCGGTGGCCCGGGCCTCATGCGCGACGAACTGATCGAAGAACGGGCAGGTTTTGTCCCGGTCCGGCCCTTGGTCGTTGGCGCAAACCCTGTGCACATACAAGTGGGCACGACGAACCGCGCAGCCTACCGGAAACTGTTTGAGAGCGCGCTGGGGCTAGAGCGTCAAGCGGTCAAAAACTGGAACGGGACAGGCCATGGCTGTGATATCTATTCCGATGGCTCGGATATGGAAATTTGTGTTCATAACCCCGCCAAGGGCAAAACGCTCGACAAAGACAGCCATCCGTTCTTCTTTACCAAACAACACGCGCGTGAAGACGCGATAGAAATAGAATACAGCATTATTCTAAAACTTGAAAATGCCCACGCGGTGTTTGAGGATATTGTTGGTCTTGGCTTGCCAATGGATAAAAAGACAGGCAATAAAACCAGCAGACTGCGCAGCTTCCGCCATGAAAGCGTGAGCTTGTATTTGTATCAACAATAACAACAACAAGAGGCGAGGAAGGCCGAAGGCCTGACCGGGAATGTATAAAGAGAGACCAACAACATGAAGTTCCTACACACAATGGTACGCATACGCGACATAGACGAAAGCCTGCGGTTTTATTGCGAAGGGCTGGGCCTGAAACAGGTGCGGCGCATGGACAATGAAAAGGCCCGTTTCAGCTTAATTTTTCTGGCCAGTGTTGACGATATTGAACACGCAAATGTAGAACTGCCGATCACCGGCCATGTGACCGGCCTGCCTTTGTTGGAGTTGACCTATAACTGGCCCGATGAAGGTGAAGAGGCGCAAGGCTATGACGGAGGGCGTAATTTCGGTCATTTGGCCTATTACACTCAAGATATTTACGAGCTGTGTCAGCGCCTGATGGATATGGGTTACACGATTAACCGTCCGCCTCGCTGTGGACATATGGCCTTTGTCCGTTCGCCGGACAATATCTCATTTGAGTTGTTGCAAGAGGGCGACGATTTGCCCGCGCAAGCCCCGTGGAAAGACATGGAAAATACAGGCGAGTGGTAGTTGGCGAGTGGTGGCTAGAGCGCCAATGTCATTAAAGCGCTAAAACTGTCAGGCGTATATTGCGCGAACGGGCCGCAAGGCTTGAAGCCAAATTTGGCATATAGCGCCCGGGCAGGAATATAAGCATCATTAGACCCGGTTTCCAAAGACAGGCGTTGGTAGCCACGCGCCTTGGCCTGATCGATAATATGGGCAACGATTTTGCTCGCCACCCCGCGCCGCACTGCCTCAGCCGTTGTGCGCATGGATTTAATTTCCCCGTGGGTTTTATCCAGCTCTTTCAACGCCCCGCACCCCAACAAAACCTCCCCGTCCCAAACACTCCAAAAGGCAATATCGGGGTGTTGCAGGGCTTTTATGTCGAGTGCATACACGCTGTCCGCCGGCGAATTTTTATAAGCATCATCAAGGTGGGTTTGCAAAAGCGTTTGAAATTCCGGGCCGTTAAGATCGTCTAGGCGCAACTGCACTTTATAACCCCAATACATCCTGCATTGTGTACAGCCCGTTTGGTTGCCCAATCGCCCAGAGGGCCGCGGTGAGCGCACCGGCCGCAAAAACCGAACGGTCATTGGCGCTATGGGACAGGGTCAGGGTTTCAAGTTCGCTGGCCAAAGACACATGATGCACACCGATCACACCACCAATGCGTTGGGCTGCATATTCAATTTTTGGCACATTGCCCCCGCTACGGCCACTGGCATTTTGCCCGCGCTCAACCGCGTGACCAAGCATAAGAGCTGTGCCGGAGGGTGCGTCTATTTTATGGCGATGGTGAATGTCGAGAATGCTGGCATCCCAATCCGTATTGTTCAGGGTTCTGGCGGCTATCTCCACGAGGGATTCCAGCAGACAAATCCCGACAGAAAAATTTCCGGACTTCACCAGAGTAATCTGGCTCGCAGACGCAATCAGCGCCTCTTCTTCGGTTTCCGAATATCCGGTCGTGCCCGTAACAAGCGTTTTGCACGGTGTGCTGTGCATCAGTAGAGCCGCGTCAATCGCCGCCTTCGGATGAGAGAAATCGATGAGAGCATCACAGTTTTGCAAAGCGGCGCCAACATCGGCGCTCAACACGGTCGGGCCATAGGGCGCACCGGTATTTGCAGACTCGAGCGAGGTCAGGGCACAGACAAGCTGCGCCCCTTCGTGTTTTTCAATCTCGTGTAATAACGCCCGGCCCATACGGCCTTCTGCACCCAAAATACCAATTTTTGCGGGTGCGGAACTCATGGGTTAATTGATGGCAGCGCCTTCGCCTTGCTGGGCGGCACGGCGGAGCATTTCTTCGCGGAACATGGCGGCAAAGTCCGGCGGTTCCAACAAGATTGGCGGGTATCCACCATTCTGTGTCATCTCTGCCATAATTTGACGGGCAAATGGGAACAGTAAACGTGGACATTCGATCATCATCATTGGCAGGATTTGCTCCTCGCTAATGCCGCCGAAACTGAACAGGCCTGCATATTCAAGCTCGCACAAAAATACGGCTTTACCATCGCGCTCGGCTTTGGCGGAAAGCATGAGCACAACTTCAGCCACATTGGCTTCCAGCATTTGCCGGCCAATCTCGATGCTGAGGTTAATCTCGGGCGCGCCTTGGTCAGAGCGCAGACTGTCCGGCGCATTCGGATTTTCAAAGCTTGCATCTTTGGTATATTGGGCCAGAATACGCAACATTGGTTCTTGCGGCGCAGTAGGCTGTGCAGTCGGTTGCTCGGGCGCCTGATCTACAGCTTGTGTCGCTGATTTCTGGGCCGTCGCTTGAACGGTTTCTTTTTTGGCTTTTGGAGCCCGTTTTTTAGGTGCAGCTTTTTTGGGTTTGGCCTTTGCCTTGTCTTTTGCTGTGTCTTTTTTGTCTTTGGCCATAACTGCCTCTTGGTTTTCGTGTAAATAGTTTCTATGTTGTAGCTGTATATGACGGCTGTTGCCGCGTAATACAAGCCTTGTCAGGTGTAATTCTTAAAGAAAGCAAATCCATGCAGGAAATAATTTTATATGCGGTTTTGGCTTTGATTGTCGGGGCGATGTTGTTTTCGGTTCTTGGCAAGAATGTTGGCCAGGATTCGGACCAAAACTCGGATCAGAATTCAGATAAAAACAAGAGGCCCATCCTTGATCCGGAAAACCTTTTAAGAAACCTCGAGCCCAAAGATGCTTCCGCACCGGCACCCGAGTTTGAAGGGCCCGCCGCCGAGGGTTTGAAAGCAATTTATGCAGCAGACAAAGAGTTTAGCGTCCCCGTATTTCTGGACGGGGCGAAGACCGTTTACGGCATGATTTTGGAAGCCTATGCGGACGGGGATAAAGACATCCTCGAAAATCTGTTGAACGCGCAAGTGAAAGAGGCTTATTACGCCGCCATTGACGAACGTGAAGAAAAAGACCTCAGCCAGACCACAGATTTGGCCCGCCTTGTCAGCGCCGAGATTGTTAGCGCGTCCCGCACCGGAAAAACCGGCCGGATCGGCGTTGTTTATCTGGCCGAACTGGCGACAGCTTTGGTGGATAAAAACGGCGAAATTGTCAGCGGTGATCTGGATGTGCTGTCACGGGTCAAAGAGGTTTGGAGCTATGAGCGTACTTTAAGCTCAAAAAACCCGAACTGGGTTTTATGCTCTGTCGAGCCCCATGATACGCTTGAGGGCGAAACGGATGGCCCGGATCACTCCCCCGATATTGAATAGCCGAAAATGTGGCGGCTAAAGGTATTTGGATTAGGGTGTGTCATCAGCGCGCTCGGCGCCTGCGCAACGATGGAAACCCCCGCGCCAATTCCGCCCGCCCCGCAACACACCCCCGAAGACCCGCCGATTGTAATTCCAGAACCGGAAATAGAGCCTGAAACCGAACCGCAAACCCCGATCCTGCCTCCAGCCCCGCCCCTGATTGTAGACCCTGAACCAGACGTACAAACGCAAAATGAAAACATGTTTGTAGATTTGGAATTTTGGGCAGACACGGACTTGGAACCGGCCCTGCAAGCCTTTGTCAAAAGCTGTGGCGTGTGGGCGCGGCGTAAGGATGAAGCCCGGCTCCACAAAACTGTGTCCGAATATGGCCAGTATAAAGACTGGCGCGAGGTCTGCCAAAAAGCGGTGGGTGCCGAACCCGGCTCTGATCCTGCCCGGGAATTTTTCCAAACCTGGTTTGCGCCCATAGCTTTACAAGGAAAGGAGAACACAAAACCGGGCCTGCTGACCGCCTATTACGCCCCCGAAATCGAAGTCCGTTTACAGCCCGACGCGGAATTTTCCGAACCTGTTCTTGCCCGCCCAACTGACGAAAAAACCCGCACCCTGCCACGCAAATCCTTAAATGCCGGCTCTTCGAAAGTCTTGGCCTATGGCCGTCCGATTGATGTGTTCTTTTTACAAATACAAGGGTCTGGCCGCATCCAATTCAAGGACGGGACACGCTATATGGCCGCCTTTAACGGCCATAATAGCCAAAAATACAAATCCATCGGACGGGTGTTGATCACGCGCGGCGAAATGACCCGCACCGAGGCCTCGAAACAGGCCATTGAAGACTGGATGGCCAAAGCCGGCCCCGAGGCCACACGGGCGCTCATGAACGAAAACCCGCGCTATATATTTTTCAAAACCGAGCATTTGATAGAGGGACTCGGGCCAAGAGGGGCAATGGGTGTCCCGCTCACAAATATGGGTTCATTGGCGGTAGACCCACGTTTTCATCCCTATGGCGCCCTGATTTGGCTCAACACAACACTGCCGCAAAAAGCCGACGATTTCATAGGCAAGCCAGCCGGTGCCTTGGTCGTGGCCCAAGATACGGGATCGGCCATAAAAGGCGCCAAACGCGGCGATATGTATTTTGGTGCGGGGCTTGACGCGGGGGCACGGGCCGGCGTTATGAAACACAAAGCTGGCTGGACATATGTGCTCCCGTGCGCTTTGGCGGAAGACGTCCAGTTAGCACTTGAGGCGCCAGCTCTGGAGATACCAGCTCTTGAAACATCAGTGCATGAGGATTCAGACCCCGAAGATTCCAAAGAAAATACCAAAGAAAATACCAAAGAAGATCATGAGCCGGAAACATGAAAACCCCCCGGCCATTAACGCAAAATGATTTAAACATCTGGCACAGGGTTGCGCGCACTGTGCATCCGCTTTCCCAATCTTTGCATCGCTCGGAAGCTTTAAAGCGCCCGTCCTACATACATTTACCGCCTGCGCCCAAACCGGTTTTGCACAAATCCCCCACAGATTTACAAATACGATCTGACAAAAAAGTCCGCAAAGGCAAAATTGCCATTGAGACTAAAATCGATCTCCATGATCTCACCTGTGATCAGGCTTTCCCTGCCCTCGTCAATAAATTGACCCGCGCCCATCATAGGGGTGCACGGTGCGTGCTTGTTGTGACCGGCAAAGGCGCAAACCTTGAAGGCGTGTTGCGCAAAAGCTTGCCGGGATGGTTGATGGAGGCCCGGCTACGCCCATTTGTTGCCAGTTTTGCACCCGCCCATATTCGCCATGGCGGCACCGGTGCTTTTTATGTATTTTTGAAACGTAATAAAGGATAGGTTTCGGATATGAGTAAGCTTGATCGTCTTGATATTGCCTTGCTAGAGGCTCTGCAAACCGATGCATCGGAAAGCCTGTCGGCGATTTCCGAACGCATTGGCCTGTCCCAAAACGCAGCGTGGCGCCGGGTCAAGGCGTTGGAGGATGCGGGCTATATAGAAGGGCGCGTCGCCCGTCTGAACCCGGATAAATTGGGGTTAAATTTGACCGTGTTCGTCTCTGTCAAAACCAACCAACACAATCGGGACTGGCTACAAACCTTTGCCAAGGGGGTGGCTTTACTGCCCGAAGTTGTCGAGTTTTACCGCATGAGCGGTGATGTTGATTATCTGCTGAAAATTTTGGTACCGGATATGGCTGGCTATGACCTGGTCTATAAAAAACTGATTGCCATCGCGCCCTTAGCCGATGTTTCCTCCTCGTTCGCGATGGAACGCCTCAAAGATACGGGCCATCTGCCACTTCCCAAAGATTGCTTTTAGGCATGAAAGTATTGAAGCGCATATCTGTGTTTCTGCTCCCTATTTTGACAGCTTGTCAGGCGGCCTCTCAAACCAACCCCCAAACCGTAATGTCTTTGGCGGGCAGTGAATGGGGGAGCGCGGTGGAGAACCAGTACATACATTTCGGATCACGGGAGAAGCTTGACGGCAATGGTGGCTGCAACCGGTTTTCGGGAAGTTTCGCCCAAGATGGGACTGCGTTAAAAATTGGCCCGTTAATGTCTACTAAAATGGCCTGTGCAAACTTGCGTGACGAGCAAGAATTTTTTCAAATCCTTGAAAATGCAAAACGTATAGAGGTTTCGCACCTGACATTGGTTTTAAAAAACCAAGCCGATGAGGTGCTTTTAACTCTACGCCGCCGCGACTGGGATTAAACCGGTTTAGTAGGAAAACCCGCTGTCTTTGGCTTGTTTGCGCACGGCGGTGACCATAACAGTATCAAGGGTTTTGGTGGTCGCCATGTCTTTGCGTTTTTGGGTCACAAATGCGCGTTGCTTTTTGGACAGCTCAGAAATTTGTGTTTGTAACAGGGCACGTTCTGCCGACTTCTCTTCGATAAAGATTTTACGTTCAGCTTCAGTTTTACCTTTAAGCTCGTCGGGAAGCGCAGATTCTTCCATTTCGAGAATGCGGTCGCCGTCTTTCTTGTATGCATCCAGCAAATCCCAGCTTTCATTTTTATACGCAGACGAGATTTTGGATTTTGTCCGGCTAAGTTGGGCGCTCGGGCTCATGGCGGCAGCATTGCTGTCTTGTACCATTTGCCGCGCCTTATAGCGCTTACCCTCGGCCCCATAGCCATAATAGGTGTCGTTAAGTTTGGTGTTCAACGCAATGATTTCGTCGTCATAGGGGGAAGGGATATGGACAATTTTCTCGTCTTGATTGATGGTCATGTAAATCCCGCCCGCACATTCGGCCCCGTCTTTCCATTTGGTTTGAATACCCTCGCGTTCGTCGCCGCAATGGATGGTATCGATGATGATGCCGCTGCGCCTTGCCCGTCCACACGCGGTTTCGTAGCTTACCGGCCCTTGGGTGAAGGGCTCGTTGCCGGCAATAATAATCAGCTTCATATCGTCTTTGTCCGTAGACCATTCCAGTTCTTCAAGCGAAGTCATAATCACGTGTCCGGCATATTCCTGACCGCCATTGGTACGGAGCGCAAACAATTTCTCGGACACGTCGTCAAGGTCTGTCGTCAGGCTCAGGACTTGGCGGACATAGCCTTTGGAAACGGAAATATTGCTATTGCCATATTCATAAAGCGCCAATTCTATAATCGGGTCCCGACCATATTTTTTACCTTCCGCCAGCTCATTGACCAATGTCCAGAGCTGGGATTTGGCCTGTGAGATTAACCCGTCCATCGAGTTGGACGTATCCAGCAAAAGCGCAATTTGAATCCGCGCCTGTTTTGGCATGATCTTATGAACCGGGGTCAATGTGTTTTCTTGTGCCGTCACGGCCAGCGGCGTCACAAGGCAAGACAGCGCGAAAAGACTAGCGGTGGTTAAGTGCGTAAGGGTCATAATATCCTCCAGATTACAATTGTTATGTTGTATCGTAAATATCAGGGATAATACGGCGAAACTAAGACGCAGGGATTACAAGACGGTAATCTACTGTGTTTAGATATCGGTGTCTTTCTTGGTGTTTTTCTCGGCCTCCTTGTCGGCCCATGGCGAACCAGGAGCACTCCAGCGAAACCGCACACTGAGCAAACGGGTAGAAAATACGAAAACGACAGATATGAGTGAAGCGAAAAGATCGTTCGTCCCAAACCCCAACAAGGCAATATACAAACAGGCCCCGCCAAGCGCCGCAAACGCATAAATATCACCCTTGCTAAACACGACGGGAACTTTGCCGACCAGCACATCACGCACAATACCGCCGCCCACCGCCGAGATAACCCCTAGAACTGCACTGGCAATCAGGCCAAGTCCCGCATTTAAAGCCACGGCACATCCCGAAACCGCAAACAGACCAAGCCCGATCGCGTCCAGAATAAGAATAGGCCGCCGCAAACGGGTAAAAACCGGCAGGCCAAAAAAGGCGAATAGCCCTCCGCCCATTGCGGACACCACATAGTGCGCGTCTTTGAAAGCATGAGGCGGATGCAGTCCGATCACCAGATCGCGGAAGATGCCGCCCGCCAATCCGGCGCATAGGGCCAGAACAATCGCGCCGAACATGTCGAGTTTTTTACGAACCGCCAAAACCCCGCCGCTTAACCCGAACACAAATGTACCCAAAACATCAAGCGCCTGTACAAGCGCGGCCGGGTCAATATTGGCCAGATCAAGTGTCATGAATTCTCCTATATAGGTAGCGTGGGCATAACGGGCGGTAATTTGTGTCCGCCAGCGCGCAGGGCATTATGCAGATCAATCGAAATCTCGGACGTGTGCCCACGCACATCCTCTGTTGTGATCCAGAATCTGGCCTGAACAATTGCACTGTTTGCATCAATCGTGGTGAGCACAATAGAGCTTGCGTCTTTTTTTATAATATGTGGGCAGTTCGCCACTGCGCCTCGAACAGTTTCTACTGCCGCGCCAAGATCATTATCGCGGGATAGGGCTAGATTAATATCAATCCGGCGTTCAGAGAACCTAGAATAATTGGTCACCCGCGACGACCATATTTGCGCATTTGGCACGGTCAGCAACACGCCGTTCGGGGCTTTGATCTGGGTGGTAAACAGGCCGATTTCAAGCACACTGCCTTCAAAGCCGGGTGTCGCGATATATTCGCCAACCTTAATAATGCGCAAGAAGATCAGCATGATCCCCGCCGCTATATTGGCGAGCGTCCCTTGTACGGACAAAGCAATCGCAAGACCGGCGGCTCCCAAAACGGCCAACAACGACGCCGCCGGAATCCCGGCACTGGTCAGAGCCGTATAAAGCGCCGCCAGCATAATCGCATATTTGACACTGGTCGCAATCAAAGGCCGCAAAGTATCATTGACCCGCAGACCGTTATTACTGCCAAGCCGCTTGCGGATCACGCGTCCCGCCCAACCCGAAATCAGCCAGCCAAGGATTAAAATTCCGACGGCTTGCAAGATATTGATAAGGACAGGCATATAAGAAGCCCAGTCAATTGCGGGAAGGTTTTCCATCATCGTTTCCTTTTCGCCGCATACGCGGACAGGCTCAGCAAAAGGCGACCCATAAGGCTGGTGGCCGGGGCGCCAGTGGATTTCATTTGTTTCTCAAGTTCAAGGCTCGACGCAAGGGCGCGGGCCAGCGCCGTCTCGGGCCAGATTCGCAACTGGCTAGCAAAAGCGGACTTACGCATCATAAACACGGGTGGGCGCAAGGCTCGCATCGCATCATCCGCGCTTTGGCCTGTACCCATTAAGCTGGCAGCTTGATGCAGACGGACCAAATGTCGTTGCAGGGCGGCCAGAACGGAATGGGGCGATAATTTACCGGCCATCGCCCGTTGATATCCGGCGTCCGCTTCTAAGGGGTTGCCCCCAAAAACATCAAAAACAATATCGTCAAGCCCGGCATTACCAGCCCCTGCGGCCAGAACTTTGATGTCCGCAAGCTCGACCTTGGCCCCGTCTTCCTTGCCATAGCCTTTATACAGGGCCAGTTTTTCAATTTCGCCGCGCGCCAATCGCCGGTCGCCTTCCAGCAAGGGCACGAACGCATCCAGCGCGTCCCGTTCAATCCCGATCCCGAGCGCAGCAAGTTCCGATTTAACCAAATTAGCCAGACTGGCCTGTGTGTCTGCATAACAGGCGATGGCCGTAAAATGTGTCGCCGCCTCGAACCCTTTTCGCACGGCCGAGCGCGGGGATAAATCTCCGGCTTCGATAATAAGCTTGGCCGCACATCTCTGCGGGGCCGCGTCCAGAGCTTTAATGGTTTTGGCAATCGAAGCGCCCGAGCGTTCATGGGACAGGCGCACCCGGATCAGGCGCGTATCTCCTAACAAAGACATGGCTGCCATTTCGTCGGCCAGTTTTGCCGGATCTCCGACCAGATCATCCGCAGACAAAGACGTTACCGTAAACGGATCATCCGGAGAAGCGGTAAGATGTTTGGCAAGCTCTGCGGCCCGCTCTGAACACAGGCCCTGATCGGGGCCATAAAAAAGAACACCAAGGCTGTCAGGCGGCGGTGCCTTGAGAAAGGCATCCGCACGGGCTCCGTTCAGCTTCATCGCTTACTTGCCGGCTTGATAGCGGGCGAGGCGGATCAAAATCCGGTCTGCGGTTTCGCGTGCAACTTGCTCTGTCGCATTGTTTTCAGCCGAAATTCTGCCGTAAGGGTCGCGTGGTGCCGCAAAAGTGGAGGTCGCACGGGCTGTGCCTTGAAACATAATTTCCCTTGATTTTCTGTCGACCAGTTCAAATTTTGCCGCCATGGTTAAATCATAACGCGAGGCCACATCATCCGAGCCAACCCCCAAAGACCGCCGCGCCAATCTGGGTGTGATCTGCAAAGAGTAACGGGTGTTGCCCGATGCATTGCCCATCCGGTCGCGCAAGGCTTGCTTGAGCAAAAAGTCAATTTTTTCTTCATGTACAGTGGTAACCGCAATGTCCATATAGTGGAGACCAGAGCTCCCGAAACCGTTGGGTGCGTGCATGGGTTTGAACCCACAGGCGCTTAGGAAAACACTCGAACATAAAAGAACACTTGAAATACAGACAGTGCGGGCAAAGCTCATAAAATCCTCCTGATTTTGCGCTCGGGTTTTGCGCATATCCTAATTGGCCACTATATTGATAATCCGCCCCGGAACAACGATGATTTTTCGTATGGTTTTACCCTCAATATGTGCGCTCACCAACGGTTCGGCCAACGCCAGCTTTTCAAGCTCGTCCTTGGGCGTGGATTTTGAAACCACCAATTCTGTGCGCCGCTTGCCGTTGACCTGTACGGGGATGGTAATCTGGTCATCAACCAACAGGGCTGCCTCCGCTTTTGGCCACGGCGCGTCACAGACAAATCCTATGCCGCCCAAATAGGCCCAGCACTCTTCGGCCAGATGCGGCATGAACGGCGCGATCATTCGCACCAATACACCAAGGCCTTCTATTTTGCTGGCGTCATTGGCTTTGTATTTTTTCAGGGCGTTGGTCAGTTCATAAATTTGCGCCACAGACGTATTAAACCGGAACTCGTCAATACCCTCGGTCACTTTGACAAGCGCTTTGTGCACAAGTTTGCGCAAAGCGAGTGCCTCGCCGTCCGCGTCTTGCGGTGTATCCAGCGGATTAAAATCACTCGCATCGGTTTCTGCAACCGTTGCCCAAATTTTAGATGCAAACCGCCACGCACCAATTGCGCCCGCTTCCGTCCACTCCACATCACGCTCGGGCGGACTATCGGAAAGCACGAACCAGCGCGCCACATCAGCCCCATAGCCTTCGATAATATCAGCCGGATCAACAACGTTTTTCTTGGACTTGGACATTTTCTCGACCGCGCCCTTGGTGACAGATTTGCCAGTGCCCAGTTCGAAAAATTTACCGTCTTTTTCGTCGACATCCGCAGGTATAACCCAAGCCCCGTCCTCGGTTTTAAAGCTGGCATGGGTGACCATGCCCTGCGTGAACAACCCGTCAAACGGCTCGCCGCTCGGCAAATCTAGCAAGCCGCAATCACGAAGCCCACGGGTAAAGAACCGCGCATAGAGCAAGTGTAGAACCGCATGTTCAACCCCGCCAATATATTGATCGACTGGCAGCCATGCGCTGGCTTCCTCTTTGTCAAACGGCCGGTCATCGGGCTGACCATTGCCTTGGCCACCGGCAAAGCGCGCAAAATACCATGAGCTATCTGCGAACGTATCCAGCGTATCGGTTTCGCGCCGCGCTAGTTTGGCACATTTCGGGCAAGGGGTGTTCTTCCATGTGGCGTGGCGTTCCAGCGGATTGCCAAGCCCGTCAAATTTCACATCTTCCGGCAAGGACACGGGTAAATCTTTTGTCGGTACAGGCACGGCCCCACACGCGTCACAATGAATGATCGGAATCGGGCAACCCCAATAGCGTTGCCGCGACACACCCCAATCGCGCAGACGATAGGTGACTTGTTTTGTGCCAATGCCCAATTCTTCAAGCTTGGCAATAGCGGCGACAATACCGGCGACCTTGCTCATACCGTCAAGAAACCCGGAGCCAAACAAAACCCCTTCGCCCGTATAGGCGGTGTCTTCAATTTTATATGTGTTCGCGTCTTCGCCCTTTGGCAAGACCACAGGGGTTACGTCCAACTTATATTTGCGGGCGAAATCCAGATCACGCTGGTCGTGGGCCGGACAGCCAAACACGGCCCCGGTTCCGTAGCCCATCAGTACGAAATTAGCCGCATAGACAGGCAGGGTTTTACCCGGATCAAATGGATGTTGAACCCGCAGGCCCGTATCCACACCAAGTTTTTCAGCCTTTTCAATCGCCTCTGCCGTACTGCCCATCGCCATACATGTTTTGGCAAGTTCTTGTAATGGCGCGCTTTCGGCGTTCAGGGATTTAATCAAAGGATGGTCATAGGCCATCGCCACAAAGCTCGCCCCGAACAAAGTGTCGGGACGGGTGGTATACACCTCAATCTCCTCAAATCCTTCGGGCGCTGTGCCGTCAAACGTAAATTTAAATTGCGCCCCTTCAGAGCGGCCAATCCAGTTGCGTTGCATGGTGCGGACTTTTTCCGGCCAGCGCTCAAGATCATCAAGCGCGTAATGAAGCTCGTCCGCATAATGGGTAATTTTGAAAAACCATTGGTCAAGCTCGCGGGTTTCCACCTCTGCGCCCGAACGCCAGCCCTTGCCGTCAATCACTTGCTCATTGGCCAGAACCGTCATATCGACCGGATCCCAGTTCACTTTGGCAGTTTTGCGGTAGACAAGTCCCTTGTCCCAAAACGCCAGAAAGATCGCCTGTTGCTGTTTGTAATAGGCCTCGTCGCACGTGGCAAATTCGCGGCTCCAGTCGAGCGCAAATCCGAGCCGTTTAAGCGGCGCCCGCATGGCATCGATATTGGCATAGGTCCAGCCCTTTGGATGCACGGATTTTTCAATCGCCGCATTTTCTGCCGGCATGCCAAAGGCGTCCCAGCCCATCGGGTGCAAAACTTCAAACCCACACGCCCGTTTATAGCGCGCAATCACATCGCCCATGGCGTAATTGCGCACATGGCCCATATGGATATTGCCCGATGGATAGGGGAACATTTCAAGAGCGTAGTATTTGGGCTTGCCGGATTTACCGTCAACTTCAAACGCGTGTGCCGCGTCCCACGCGGCTTGCCATTTGGGTTCGACCTCGGCCGCATTATATCGGGACATGGTGTGTCTCTTTTGGTGTTAGGATTCTAGAGTTTAGTTGTTGTCCACAGTGGCGATATAAAGCTCGCGCGCCCGGGTCAGAATCGAGTTTTCAATCGTACGGGCCGTATCCGCATCCACAGACGCATCCGACCAGCCATTGTCGCCGCGCACCTGTTTAAAGACCGAAACCTTCAACGCATCTGCACGCAAATTGGTATCGAGGATATAGATATTGGCTTTAAAGCGTTCGTCCGGCGCTTGCGGGCTGGCATACCAGTCGGTGATAATCACGCCGCCAAACGGGTCGGCTTCTGCCAAAGGCATAAAGTTGAGCGTTTCCAGTGAGGCGCGCCACAAAAACTCGTTCACACCCATACGTGGGCGTACGGTTCTGGTCTTTATGCGTGTGCCACCGCTGCTTGCCGTCGTTTTGGATTTGCCACCGGGAATAAGGTTTTTGGCGGTTTGACAGCCGGAGAGACCGCCCATCAGACAAAGACTTAAACTGGCACTGAGTAGAGTTTTGGTCAAAATTGACGACATAGACTGTTCTCCAAAGGGTCAAATACCGAATATGGTATGGCCTGTTCTTAAAATACTAAACCGCTATATACCATAGACGTCCCACACTTCTAGTGTTTCGTGCACGAAATATGGATTTGCATCTATAATTTATCGTAACAAAACCTTAAAATGGCTTTGGGCGGGCGCTTTTGTCCGATTACGGCGTCGAAAGTCCTCGAATGCCCCCAAAACCAAAGAGGGGCTTCCTGTGGTTTTCTCCTTGTACTTGGACAAAATCACTCCGCCCAAAGCCATTTTAATATAGCTGATGAACTGTATTTATGTTGGGCGTTTTTGTTTTGTTAACCTTTTGTTAGCGCAGGCGGGGGATATAGGAGGGGTGTTTAGGTTTTGTTAAGGATAAATCATGGCTACGGCGAAAACCCTTGCCTTTGTTTCTGTTGGTGCGATTTTGGCTGCAAGTTCGGTTGTCGCTGTCGCGCAATCAAATTCACCTTTTGCTTCGAAAAAACCCAAGGCTTGGGAAGTGCAGTCAAGCCAAACGCAAACAGGCCAACCGCAGCCTGCCGCGCCGCAAACCCAAACCGGAACCCCTTATCAGTATAAGGCTCCCGTCACGTACAGCGCGCCACAGCAAAATCAACAGCAACCTTATCTTGCGCCCGAGCAATTGCCTCAACCGGCACCCCAATACCAAGCGCCTCCCCAGTATCAGGCATCACAGTATCAGGCACCAACAGGTGGGGCGGTTTATCAACTTCCCTCCTCTAATGCCCGCCCTGTAGCCACCCAGACGGCACCAATCGGGCATTATCCCGGCAGACAGCCCACCTATACACCTCCGTCCCAAAACAACTATTCTCGGAGCGGGGTTTTTAACCAAGGGATATATGCAACCCCTCAACCAACACCCCCCGTAACATCTCAGCCCCAACCCGTTTATGCAGGCGCGCAATACGGGGCGCCGGCCACTTCACGCACTGCCGCCCGTCCGTCTTGGGCCGACCGCATGGGATTTACCAATTTACAAACCCGGATCAGCGGCTCTGCAACAGCAGGGGTCGCTGCGGTTAAACGCTCGGGTGCAGATACAAAGGCCGAAACCATTGTTGATCTTGATCTGCGTGTTGAAGTGAGCGCGATTACAGACGGCGGCCTTGAATACGGCGCAGGTCTGCGCGCCCGCGCCCAGCGGGATAAATACCGCCGTGGCTTTGGTGGCCGTGTCGGTGACTGCCCGGTCACAAACTTAAATTGCGTCAGCGCTTTGGTCGGGGCGGATACCCGTCCGGTCAAAGGCCATACGGGACAGTTTTATACGGACGGCCCTGCGGACGTAAAAGAAAACGAGTTGGCTCTGGAAGGGGCATATCTGTTCTTGCGCTCATCCTACGGGGATGTGGTTGTCGGACGTGATGACGGGGCGGCCTATTTATTCTCGCTCGGCGCACCATCGCTTGTCGCCGTGGGAGGCTCTAATTCCGGTGTTGATTATACCGGTCTGGACAGTGTGAAAACCACTAATGATGCGTCCGGCTTTGCCGAAAAAATTACTTATACCAGCCCGCGCCTGCTCGGAGACAATGTCGGGGTCGGGGTGCAAATTGGTCTCTCATATGCGCCCAATGCCCGTGCGTGTGGCGTAAATTATTGTGTGCGTAAAAATGCAACTGGTGCCAATGACATTTTCGCGCCAGAGATTACGGATATAATAGAAGCGGGCGTCTCGTTTGACCGCACCTTTGCCAGCGGCATGTCCGTCGAACTTACCGGCACCTATGCCCACGGGTCGGAGAAAACCGGCAATCCCGTTTTTACAAGCCTTTCGACTTGGGGCGCAGGGCTTGAGTTCAAATATGCCGACTTTGTCTTTGGCAGCTCCTATCTAAACTCCAATAACGGATTTGCCGGTGACGGCGATTATACGGCCTATGACGCTGGCCTGACATGGCAGCCTTCCCGGCTCGGCTTCAGCGCCTCTTATGGTCATGCCAAAGACGGTATTGCCCGGCTAAAATCCGATCAGGGTGTATTTGCGATCAGTTATGATTTCGGTAAATTCCGCCTTGGCACCGGCGTCCAATACATCCGGCGCAAAACACCCTCTGATACGGGTTTGGGCATTGTATCCCTTAGCGAAGACGCCACCGCCCTGTTTATCGAAGGCGGCGTTAAGTTTTAAATCTCCGCTTAAAAGTAAGCGGCGAGTGGACTAAAGGGTCTTCATATATTTTATAAAATGGGTTTTTGTGGCAAGCTTGTCATACAGGGCATGGGCACGCGTATTATAATCCTCGGTCAGCCAGTATAGTTGATCCGCGCCTTCAAGCTTTGCTTCTTGCGCCACCGCTTCGATCAAGGCCCGTCCAACCCCTTTGCCACGTGCATCTTCGCTGGTAAATAAATCTTCTAGATAACAGCGTGGCCCGATCGCCCATGTGACCGGATGAAACATATAATGGACAAAGCCGAGCATTTGGCCTGCCGCGTCACAAGCACAAAACCCGTCTATCGGAAATTCGGGATCGATTAATCTGTCCCATGTTGTCCGGGTCACCTCATCGGGCACTTCACTTTTATAATAGACAAGATACCCATGCCAGAGCGACACCCACTCGGCTTGATCCTCAGGTGTGAGAGGGCGGATGGTAACGGACATGGGCACTCCTAAAGACTTTTCCCGCCCGGAAGTTTGGCGTCCGGCGGGCGGTGGTAGAGGGGGGTGGCTGGATGGGTCTTAACCGATCTGTCAATCCCGATCCAGGCAAGACGTTTGGGGCAAACATAATTGCTCTGCTCATTAAATGCACCAAGCAGATGCGCACCATTGCCAACACAGCCCATCTGCGGGGTAAGTTGTTTTTGCGCTGTCTCGACATCTGTCAGGGTGGTGGGGGTAAGAGGTTTGCCATTCTTGAATACCTGCCAGAAAACTTGGCCGCGCCGCACATCTGCAACGGCGAGAACCGAACTCTTTTGGGCAAGGCCTTCTTGCATCGGATCGTGGGCAAACGCCCAAACTTCCAATGTAGAAATGCCCACGACGGGAATATCATGCGGCAAAGCCAGACCTTTGGCAAAAGACATGCCGACCCTCAGCCCTGTAAAACTCCCCGGGCCTGCGCAAACGGATATTTTTGTAATGTCCCGAACACGTATTTCGGCTTTGGCAAGCAAGGCCTCGGCCATCGGGCCAAGCCGTTCTGCATGACCACGGCTCATTTCTTCGCACGTCGCAGCCAAAACGCCAGCGTCGTCTACCAGCGCCACACTGCACCAGTTTCCGGTCGTATCAATACCGAGGCAGATATTGCGCATAGCAGAGCCTAAAACGCCTGTTCGACCCGCGTCACTTCGGGCACATAATGCCGTAATAGGTTTTCGACGCCGGATTTAAGGGTCAGGGCAGAGGATGGACAGCCCGCGCACGCGCCTTTCATTTGCAGCGTAACCGTGCCGTCACGAATATCAAATTTGCGAAATACAATGTCGCCGCCGTCTTGGGCCACGGCTGGCCGGATGCGGGTTTCGATCAGCTCTTTAATCTGTTCGACGATTTCCAAAACGTCGCCTTCATAAACCTCTTCGTCAACAGACGCGTTTTCACTCTGCATGGTGTCATGCATTGTGTCGCCGCCCGCCACATAAAAATCCATAATCGCGCCTAGCACAGCCGGTTTCAGGCGTGGCCAGTCGGCACCGTTACTGCGGCTGACCGAGATAAAATCGGCACCAAAAAATACCCGTTCAATATTGGGAATTGAAAACAGCATTTCTGCTAAAGGTGCTGTGCTGACATCATCCCCCTTTTCAAGTTCGATAGGCGGTAGACCAGTGGCTAAAACCTCACGGCCCGGCAAAAATTTCAAAGTCGCCGGATTCGGGGTATCTTCGGTTTGGATAAACATAAAGGCTCCATAAATACATTCTCTATAAATGGAGGGTAATGACATAATTTACAAGAGCTCTATACGTGTTCATATATGGAAATAAATGAGAGAGATATGATAAAAGCTCTGATGATCGCGTGTGTGGCCTTAAGCGGCTGTGCGGGCCTCCAGACCCGCCTGCCTGTTCCTGACGCCGAAAGCTTAAGCGCAGAAGTTTCTACGCAGGAAAAACTGGCCTTTTCGCGCTACGAAACCATGCTGACCCGCTTGGACCGGATCAGTACGGAAATTTTACAGGCCAACGTGGAACTTTGTGAGAAAACAAAGCCCGGTATTGGCATCCGCACCCATGCCAAAAAAACCTATTCCAAACATTTAAGATCGGCCGCTGGTCGCTGGCTCGGCGCAACCGATACGCCGTCCGTGATCTTGGTCAGTGCGAACTCGCCCGCTTCCCTTGCCGGCATCATAAAGTCTGACATTTTATTAAATACAAAAGACAAACCCGTACACGCCCGTAACAAATATGTTTTAGGGGATGACAATACGGTGCGGGTGCGACGTGGGGAGGACGTGTTAGTGTTGACCCTCGAACCCCGTACGCGCTGTGGCTACCCCGTATATTTGCGCATGAGCGGCGCGATCAATGCCTATGCCACGGGGCGCTCCATCATTGTCACCACGGCCATGATGGATTTTGCGGCTACAGACGAAGAGCTGGCACTGGTGGTTGGTCATGAACTTGCCCATAACACGATGGGACATGTGCCCAAAATCCTCCGTAATATGATCCTGTCTGGGTTTGCCACGCGTACCACCCGCCCGTTCGAAGCGGAAGCAGATTATGTCGGGTTATATTATATGGCCCGTGCCGGATATGACATGGAAGGGGTAGAGGCCTTTTGGCGCAGGCTGGGTGTGCAACATCCTAAAAACATTGTGCGGGCTAAAACCCATCCAATCACCCCGTCCCGGCTTCTCTCCATCAGACTGACCGCACAAGAAATCGAAAACAAACGCTCCGCAGATCAGCCATTAGTGCCCAATATTCTCTCGAAAACCCTTAACTCTAACCCTTAAGTCTGCGTCTCAATGATCGCAATAACGCGCACGTCTCCGGTGCGGACAAAGTGCAAGGTTAGGGGAATGGCCGTTGTATTTGCGGGAATACTGAAATCAAACAACATGACATGTAGTCCCCCTGGTTTGAAAAAAGTGGTTTGCAAGCCCCGAATTTTCAGAGATTCAAGCTTGCGCATTTTCATAATACCGTTTTCGTGCACATGATTATGAAGCTCCACATTGGCGCTAACGGGGCTGGAGGCGGAGAGCAGCTCATCCGCGCCGCCCGCATTCAGAATTTCAAAATAAACCGCCGCCGTGGTTTGTCCGGGCGCAGGCAGGCGCAAACTGACGCTACTGATCGTAATGTCCGGCACCGCTTTCGCCTTGTTACCTGTGTACAGATAAACAGTGGCCGCCAACATTAGGATCAAAAAGGCAGTGGCCGGATAAATCAAGAAATTACGCAACATATTCTAAGTTCCCCAAAACCCCATAACTTTGCGGACATCCGCAACAATCGGTGTAGCAATTTCCGCCGCCGCATCTGCGCCTTTGGCCAATATCCGGTCGATTTCGTCCGGATTATCCAGATACGTATTCATACGCTCGCTAACAGGGCGCAATATTTCGACCGCCAAATCGGCCAATGCCGGTTTAAACACCCCGAACCCCTGTCCTGCATATTGGCTCAGAACCTCCTGATCGGACAGGCCTGAAAACGCGCCATAAATCCCGACAAGGTTTTTCAGCTCCGGCCTGTCTTCCATTTCGGCCACTGTTTCGGGCATAACTCCGGCGTCCGTCTTGGCTTTGCGGATTTTTTTGGCAATCTTTTCGGGACTGTCGGTCAGATTAATCCGTGAATTATCGGAAGGGTCAGATTTGGACATTTTCTTGGTGCCGTCCCGCAAAGACATCACCCGTGCGCCGGGGCCTTTAATTAAAGGTTCTGGCAGCGGGAAAAACCCGGGCACATTAAAATCATTGTTAAATTTTTGCGCAATGTCGCGCGACAGTTCTAAATGTTGTTTCTGGTCTTCACCGACCGGTACATGGGTCGCTTTGAAAGCAAGAATATCTGCCGCCTGCAACACCGGATAATCATAAAGACCCACAGACATGGCTTCCGCATTCCGCCCGGATTTTTCTTTAAACTGGGTCATGCGTGACAACCAGCCAATACGGGCGACACAGTTGAAATACCATGCCAGTTCCGTATGGGCCGCGACCTTTGACTGCGGATAGATAATGGCTTTGTCCGGATCAACGCCCGAGGCCAAATAGGCGGCCGCAATATTACGGGTCTGGCCCGCTAGTTTTGCCGGGTCTTGCCAAACGGTCACCGCGTGCAAATCGACAATACAATACACGCATTCATGATCGTTTTGCAGATCAGCGAACTTTTTAAGCGCGCCAAGATAATTTCCCAAATGCATGTCACCGGAGGGTTGGACGCCGGAAAACACTCGGTCCGGGCCACTATATTTTACAGGAGGTTTAGACATGTCTGGTTTCTACTCAAGTTTTGCGTTTAGGAAACGTATTACGGATATCTGATAAAGTGTAGGCGCGAAGCACGAAAGCTGTGAGCGCATAAAGACAGAGACCTAGGCCGGACACAAGAGCCATCAGAAAATAATTTTGTATAAATCCATGTCCAAGCCCATCTGTGAAATGCGTGCTTAGCCAATACACCCCGACCCCCATCGCCGCACTGGCCAGTATGATCCGTGGCAACCGGGAAATCAGACGTTTGTCTGGTGCAAAATCACCGGATTTTAGCAAAGCATAGGTCAGACAAAATACATTTACCCAGGCCGCCACACTCGTGGCCACCGCCAACCCCCAGAACCCGACCTTGATGAACAAGGCATAGCCAAGCACCAGATTAAGCACGGCGGAAATGGCCGCATAAATCATCGGCGTTTTCGTGTTTTCGCGCGCAAAGAAAGCGGGTGTCAGCACTTTGATCAAAACAAAGGCGGGCAGACCAAACGCAAACATGCGCAAGGCTTGTCCGGTTGCAATTGTATCCGCATGATCAAACGCCCCGCGCTCAAACAGGCCAGAGATCAAAAATTCGGGCATGACCGCCAAGGCAAAGGCGGCGGGCAGGGTCAGGATCGCCGATATTTCCATGGCCCGGTTCAGACTGTTTTTTGCGCCCTGTTCGTCTCCGGCGCGTAAACTGCGGGCCAGACTTGGCAACAGGGCCACCCCCATCGCAATCCCGATCATGCCCAGAGGCAATTGATACAAGCGGTCAGCCCAATATAGCCATGAGGCCGCACTGTCTTGCAGGGTCGCGATTGTATTGCTGACCATGATGTTGATATGGGTGACGCCCGCCGCCAACATGCCGGGTACACCAAGCACAAACAGACGCCTAACCCCCGGTGTCAAACGCGGGCGTTTAAGCCGGAGATTTACGCCCGCCTGCTTGCAAGCCCAAAACACAAGAACGATTTGAAAAACACCGGACAGTGTCATGCCTGCGCACAAAAACAGGGTGAGGAGCGACAGGCTCCATCCGGCCTGTGACATCAAAAACAACACGCCAATCAAAACGATGTTGAGCAAAACAGGCGTAAAAGCCGCCACAGCAAAATGATGGCGGGTATTGAGAATGCCCGAAAACAAAGCCGTGAGAGACATAAGCAGCAAATACGGCATCGTAATTTGTGCACACACCACAGCCAGATCATAGGGGGATAAATTGGCAGGAAAGGTGGCGCCAACCTCTAGAGGTGTGCGGTCAAGACCAATACCGAACAGATTAAGTGTCCACGGCATGGTCATTTCAAACACAATGACGATCCCGGCCACCAACACAAACAGGGCCGCCATGGCTTCGGACGCAAATGTATCGGCTTCTCCTTCTTTCCCGTCTTCTATGCGGCGTGCATAAAGAGGCACGAAGGCGGCATTAAATGCGCCTTCGGCAAAAATCCGGCGAAACGTGTTGGGGATTTTAAAGGCGGTGATCAGGGCATCGGTAATCGGCCCTGCCCCAAGATATCGGGTCATCAATGTATCGCGCACGAGACCTAGAATTCGGCTGAACAGGGTTAGGGTGCCGATGATCGCAGTGGATTTGATAAGCCTCATCGATTTAACCCGGCACGTTGTCCGCTGATTTTACATCAGGTTGGGTTGAAAACATATCCGACAAAACCCCGATGAGATCGGCGCGTAACCGCTCTTCATTTAAAGAAATGTCTTGAGCGTACGACACATAGAACACATCAATCGCTTTTGGTCCCAAAACCTCCATATGGGCAGAATGGATCGACAACCCATGCGCGTCAAATGTGCGGCCCAGATCATAAAGCAGGCCCGGCCTGTCCCGTCCCGAAACCTCGATGATGGCAGAGTTTTTATCCGAGGACACAAAGGCGGCCCGTGGATGAATCGGAATAGCATCGGCGCGACGCGAAGGTTGGGTCGGCGGCAAAGCCAGATTGCCCAGCTTGCCTTTCAGCGCTTGCAATGTCGTTGCCTCCAGCTTGGCAAGCCGCGCTGGTGTCTGGCGACCAAAGGCCAGCCCTTCGGGGTTTTGCAAATAGAAAATATTGAACACGAACCCATCTTCACCCGTATACAATTGTGCGCCAGTAACCGAGGCCCCGTTAATGGCAATCGCACCAGCGATATCGGCAAACAAATGTGTGCGGTCGCGACTGAGAATCCACAACTCCGTTACGTCTTTGGGCCGGTTTAGATTGGCGCGCACAAAATGGCTGGCTTTGGTGTTTTTGGCTTTCGCATCAACTTTTACATCAGTATGGGCCGTCGCCGCATTTTCAAAAAACGTCGCATGAGCAATTTGCACGTCTTGCGGCGTGTTTTTCCAATAGGATTCCCCGAGGGATTTAAACATAGGGGCACTGGCCTTGGCGGTGGTGTCCTCGAGCTTGCCTTGTAAATCGTCAAAGGCGGAATTGACGCTCTCCTGAGCGGGATCATAACTGCCATCAAGTAAATACTGGAGCGCCCCGTCATAGACCTGACGCATCAACTCGCCTTTCCAATCGTTCCATATCCCCGGCCCCACGGCCCGAATATCGACAACGGTCAAAGCGGTCAGCATTTGCAACCGGGCCACAGACCCGACCGTGCGGGCAAAGTTTTCAATTGTCGCCGGATCAGAGGTGTCGCGTCGTTGGGCGGTTTCGCTCATTTCCAGATGATTACGCACCAGCCACGCAATTGTATCACTATCTGCGTCAGGCAACCCCATCCGGCTGGTGGCTTGCCGTGCCATCCGCGCCCCGTCCAGACATTGATCGCCTTCACTTTTGCCGACATCATGAAACAGACAGGCTAGATAGAGACATTTGCGCTGGCGCTCGGTAAACCCTTTGAGAAATTTTGTCGTATGGGGATGTTCGCGGGCCAACTCGTCGGTTTCCAGATCATGCAAAAATTTGATCAGGGAAATTGTATGATCGTCCACCGTATAGGCATGATGCATATTAAACTGGGTACTGGCGACAATGGCGCCAAACTCTGGCAGATAGGCGCCCAGCACACTGGCTTCATTCATGGTTTGCAACACGGCTCCGGGCGGGGCACTTTTCAGCAGGATTTCCAGAAAAATCTCGCACGCTTCTTTCGAGGCCCGAAACTCGTCGTCAATCAAAGACATGTTTTGTGCCAGGGTCGCAAAAGCATCCGGATGGATATCAAGATTACGCGCCCCCGCAATATGAAACAGACGCAGAATAAGCACGGGGTTTTTCTTCAAAGCTTTCGGGTTGGAAAAATTCAGCCGCCCATGATCCAGCACAAAACCCGGCGCTTTCAGCCCGCGTCGCGATGTCGGCAGAAATCTGTCCAAACCTTGCGGCAATAAGATCTCGCTCTGACTTTCCAGTTTTGCGCAGGCAATACGGGTCAACGCCCCCACTTCGCGTGCCGTCATAAAATAGGTGTGCATAAATGCCTCGACCCGGGCTTCGGGCGTTTTTTCCGTGTAGCCCATGCGGACGGCCAGTGCGTCTTGGCGATCAAAACTTAAAGATTCTGTCGCCCGTCCGGCCAGATAATGCAGATGGTGTCGCACCTGCCATAAAAATTCAGCCGCCTCGGTAAACCGGTCTGCGTCTAACGCGTTTAACAGACCGTGGCGCACATAGGCGCTAACCCCGTGCGGCTTTAGGGGCGCGTCCGCTGTCGTATTGCTTTTCTTCCCGTAAACAAATCGGGAAATCCAGTACAACTCATGCAGATCGCGCAAGCCCCCCTTGCCCTCTTTAATATTAGGCTCGATCACATAGCGTGAATTGCCTGCAAGATTATGGCGGCCTTCACGGGCTGCAAGTTTGGCAGTAATATAGGCGCGGGTTTTCGCCCGTGTACGTTCCTTGCGCAGTAAATCGACCAGTTCGACGGCTGGCTCCGGCGTCCCCGCCAACAGACGCAAATCCAACAACGCCGACAAAACCGTATGATCCTCACGGGCCAGCGCAATGCTTTGCTCCGGTGTGCGTACCGCATGCCCGACCTTCAACCCTAAATCCCACAACATATATAAAAGATATTCGCTCAGGTTTTGACAACGTTCAGACGGCTGTTTGTCTGTGTTAAGAATAAGCAGATCAATGTCCGAAAACGGTGCCATTTCCCCGCGTCCATACCCGCCAACCGCACACAGGGAGACAGGCTCCGGCGCGGACGTTGGAAACATCTGGGTATCTGCATAGACAAACAGGGCCCGCAACAAATCATCATGCAAAGCCGCCATTTTCGTGGCCGCCTCGATTCCGGTAAGCTTGCCGTCTTCAAACTGCGTTTGCAGAGCCAGTTTCCATTCGGCCAAGGCTTGCTTGGAGGCATCAAGAACAAGAGGACGAACCTCCTCTTTTGAACCCTCAAACCCACACAGTTTTTCGTAAAAATTTTGGGCCGCACCCGTCAGTTCAGACATTATCGTGTCTCCTCGCTGATGGATTTAAGCTCGTATAACAAATCAAGCGCCTCGCGCGGGGACAGCGCGTCCACATCAAGACCTAAAACCGCTTTGTCAATTTGCGAGGGTTTCGCCTTTGCCATCGGCACGGGCGCGCTAAACAAAGGCAGACCACCCAGCGCGTCTCCGATTGCATTCGTGCCGCTATGAGAATCTTGTTCAAGACGGGTCAAAACATCCCGCGCCCGCGTCACCGCGACAGGCGGAAGTCCTGCAAGTTTGGCCACTTGAACCCCGTAGGATTTATCCGCAGCCCCCACTTTCACATCATGTAAAAACACCAAATCTCCATCCCATTCCTTGGCATGCAGACAGGCGTTTCCTGCCGCAGGCAAAGCCTCAACAAGTTCGGTTAATTCATGATAATGTGTCGCAAACAAGGCCCGACAACCATTCACTTCATATAAATGCTCGGTCGTTGCCCACGCAATCGCCAGCCCGTCAAAGGTTGCCGTGCCCCGTCCAATCTCGTCAAGGATGACAAATGTACGTGGGCCAGCTTGGTTCAAAATCGCCGCCGTTTCAATCATCTCGGTCATGAAGGTCGAACGCCCGCGCGACAAATCATCCGATGCCCCGACCCGTGAAAACAAAGCGTCCGCCACGCCGATCACGGCTTTACGCGCCGGCACAAAACTGCCCGCCTGCGCCAAAATAAACATCAGGGCGTTCTGGCGTAGATAGGTCGATTTACCCGCCATGTTCGGGCCGGTGATCAGGGTCAGGCGCTGGGCATCCGGCGCCTTCAGATCGGCGTCAAGTGTGCAGTCATTGGCGGTAAAGGCAGGCGCTCCGTCTTTGGCCAACGCCGCCTCGACCACCGGATGGCGGCCACCTTCAATATGAAATATCAAAGAATTATCAATCACGGGCCGTACCGCATTGGCGAACACCGCCCACTCGGCCAGCCCGCTCATCACGTCGATATGCGCCAACGCACTGGCCGCACCGCGTACAGGTTCGGACAGGGCACGCACGCGCACACAGAATTGTTCGAAAATTTCCAGCTCTAGCGCCAGCGCCTTATCTGCCGCACCGGTAATTTGCGCGTCCAGATCAATAAGGTCGGCCGTCGTAAACCGCACACCGCTAATGAGGGTCTGGCGATGGATGAAATCATCCTTGTGCGGGCCGGACAGCAAAACATCTCCGTGACGCGGTGTCACTTCGATAAAATATCCCAACACATTATTATGTTTAATCTTCAGGCTCTGCACACCGGTTTGGGTGGCATATTTCGCCTGCAATCCGGCAATGATCCGTCGGCTGTCATCGCGCAGTTTTAATAATGTATCCAACTCGGGTCGCCAGCCTGCATTTACAAACCCGCCGTCCCGCGCCAGCAATGGCCCGTCCGGTTTCAGGGCTTTGCCAATATCGGCAACCAGCGCGGAAAGCTCCGGTAGATTGGCGAGGCTTAAAGCACTCAGTGTATCCCCAAGCGTTTGCGGCAAAGGCCCTTGCGTATATTTGGCAAACAGGGCGTTGAGCAATTCACCCTCATGTAGAGCATTGGCAATCGCGCACAAATCCCGTGGCCCACCGCGCCCCAAAACGAGACGACTTAGGGAGCGCGCCGGATCACCTGTGCGCTTTAAATGTGTGCGCACCTGAGCGCGAATATCTCTGTCATCATGAAAAAACGCCACCCCGTCCAAACGTTCGTTGATCGCCACCGGATCAATCAGTGGACGGGAGAGATGTGTTGCCAGCAACCGTGCTCCCGGCCCGCTGACCGTTTTATCAATGACGGAGAGGAGCGAACCTTTCTTGCCGCCCCCTGTCGCCCCCGTCGAGAGCGAGCGTTCAATTTCGAGACTGGCGCGGGTCGCCGGATCAATTGCCATATAGCCGGAAGTGTGGCGTTGTTTTGGCGGGCTAAGTTCTGTTTGCTGTCCGGCCTGCGTCAATTCCAGATAATCCAGCAACACCCCGACGGCGATGGTTTCCGCCTTCGAGAAATCCCCGAACCCGTCAAGCGCCCCGACCTCGTAACGCGCCTTGATCCGCCGCTCACAAGTCCGTTCATCAAACTTGGTGTTCGCGAGCGGGGTCGGGGCCGCGCGGGACGTTTCCAACAAGATTTGAAAATCAGGGTCTTGGTACAGGCCTTCGCTCAGGACAATCTCGCGCGGCGCAAGCGCGGACAGCTCTGCCTCCAAACGCTCCGGCGCAAGCGCACACACTTCGAAACTGCCCACAGACACATCGGCCCATGCAATCGCCATTGCGCCGGCGCGGGTGCTGGCCACACACAATATATGGTTGGACGTTCGCGCATCCAGCAACGTATCCTCGGTCAAAGTCCCCGGGGTGACGACCCGAACGATTTCGCGCCGCACCACCGATTTATGGCCGCGCTTTTTGGCCTCTTTCGGGTCTTCAGTTTGTTCGCAAACCGCGACCCGAAACCCGGACTTGATCAGCCGCTGTAAATAGGTTTCCGACGCATGCACGGGCACGCCGCACATGGGAATATCTGCGCCTTCATGTTTGCCACGTTTGGTCAGGGCAATGTCCAGCGCCGCCGCCGCCTTGACCGCGTCCTCAAAGAACATTTCGTAGAAATCACCCATGCGGTAAAACAGGATTACATTCTCGCCCGCTTCTGCCTTGATGGTCAGGAATTGCTGCATCATCGGTGTTGGCCCTGCCGGTTTTGAGGCAAGTTTCTTGACCGGTTTTTTTGGTGCAGATGTTTCGAGCGGTTTATTCATGGGCGCACATTCGCAAGCCAGCGCCGCAAGCGCAAGAAGAATGCACTATAAAGGCGTACTATTCTTGCATGTTCTTATCTGTTTTTGGCCTGTTTTCGATTGCGTCACCAAAAAGGCGTTGATGTTTTGAGCGCGGCACGTTTATGGTGGGTGCACAAAACAAAGATTATCTCAAAGATCAACCAAGGGAACAGATATATCATGAGCGACACGGCACCCGAAAAACAGTCTTTAAAAAAAGCCCTTGCGATGATTTTCACAGACCGGCAAGTGCTGGCCATGTTGATCCTGGGGCTGGCGTCCGGCCTGCCTTATGTGCTTATTGGCGGCACCTTAAACGCCTGGTTTTCAACTGTGAATGTCAAAATGTCGACCATCGGATTGTTGTCATGGGTCTCACTGGCCTATGCCTTTAAATTCATGTGGGCGGCGGCTCTGCAAAGTCGGCGCACGCCGTTCAAGCTAAAAATTGGCCCACGCCGGTTCTGGATGTTTGTATTTTATGTTTTGATTATGATCGGCTTGTTTACGATCGCCTTTTCCGATCCGCCAAACGGCCTTAAGAAAATTGCTTTGCTGGGCGTGCTGATTGCCTTTTTTTCGTCCTGTTTTGACATTGTGCTGGCCGCATGGCGGATCGAAAGCGCCCGTGACGGTTTACATCTGGATGTGTTGTCTACGGTTGAACAATTTGGCTACCGGACGGCGTCATTTTTGGGCGGGGCTGGCGCATTGATCCTTGCCGACCATGTTGGCTGGAAAGTGACCTTTATGGCAAGTGCCGTGTTGATGGGGCTTTCGGGTATTGGCATCTTTCTCGCTAGGCCAAGCCCGGTTGCAAACACATCTGTTGAAGGCTCCGAAACCGTGCGTCAGGGTCAAAATATACCTGCCATCTGGCGTGATCTTGCAACCCTGATTGTGTTGAGCGCATGGGGGGTCAGCTTCTATATGCTCGGACATTTCATGATGCTCGCGCTTGATGATCCACAAACCTATAGCTCGCGTACATTTATCAAGACGCAAGGCCCGGTCATTGTGGGCCTAACCGTTGTTCTTTTGGGGCTGGTCTCCGCCGTGCTGGTGTGGGCGGATGCGCGACAGCTCACAGGGGGAAAACCAGCATCTGTTGTCACGGTTAAACCCGGCGTGTTGGGCATAATGTATCAGGCGATATTGGTGCCAATGATTGAATTGATCGGCCGCTTGCGCTGGGCCGTGTTATTGATTGTCCCGTTGATTTTATCTTACCGGTTTACGGATTTAATCTGGGGAAGCTTTGCCTATCCGTTTTATATGGGGACCAATTTCGGGGCTCTCGGGCACACACTTTCCGAGGTTGGCGTGGCGTCTAAAATGTTTGGGGTGTTGTTTACGATTTTAGGAATCGGGTTTGGCGGACTGGCGATTGTCCGGTTCGGGCGCATGCCGATCTTGTTTGTTGGGGCGGTTATTGCGGCGTTGACGAATTTACTGTTTGCAGATTTGGCCTCGGGGGGAGTGCTTACCGATAGTGTGCTTAAATTTTCCCAGCTTGATCATGTTTTTGCTTTCTTCCATCAAGACATCCGTATGGGCCGGTTGATCGCGGTGATCGCAGCAGAAAATATTGCGGTTGGGATCGCCAGTGCGGCCTCTGTCGCCTATTTGTCTTCGATTGTGAATAAAGAATATGCCGTCGTTCAATACGCGCTCTTGGTATCTCTGACATTTTTGCTAGGCGTTTTGGGACGCGGCGCCATCGGCGAAATTATTGAAGCGGACGGATTTGCCCACGCCTTTATTTTGTGTGCATGGCTTGGGGGCGTGGCCGTTGTTTTCTCTGCGCTGGAATGGGTGCGCCAAAGCCGGGAAGCCCGGAAGAAAGCGGGGCCAGCTTAGCTGGCCAGTTTTTGCTGTTCTTTCGAGTTTTTAACCCAGGTTACCACCATTTCCGTCAGCTCTTCGGCGGAAACGGGCTTGGTCATGAAGTCGTTCATACCGGAATCAAAACAGGCATTGCGGTCATCATCGAACGCATTTGCGGTCAGGGCCACAATCGGCATGGTTTTGCCAAGGGCGCGAATTTTACGCGTAGATTCCAGCCCGTCCATATTCGGCATACGCATGTCCATAAAGATCAGATCATAATCATTATTTCTCACAGCCTCTACGGCCAGCGCCCCGTCTTCGACCGTGGTGACAATCGCGCCGTCCGCTTCTAAAAGCGTGCGGGTTAGCAACGCATTGATCGCATTGTCTTCGGCCAGTAAAATCTGCAGACCGTCGCCCACCTTTGCGCTTGTCTGGGTGTCGTCACGGCCTGAAGAAGCCGTGTCGGCGGTGTCGCCCTCAGCAGGCACTTCTGCTCCAATCGCTTTCGCAATCACCTGATCGCGCCAGTTCGTGCCTAAAACATTTTCGGTGTCTTCGATTGGCAAAGCCCTGCGCTGGATCATGGGCGCCTCTTGGGATTCAGGAGTTGGCGCCGGCGCCGGTTGTGCGGCCACTATAGTCTTATAGCTCTGATTGCCATCAGCGCTATTCCCTTCAGGAAGCCCTGCCGGACGACCCAATGTGTCTTCAAATTCGGATGTCAGGCTCGGGCCCGTGGGTTGAGGTGGCGCAACGGGTTGAGGCGCAACAGGGGCGGGGGTCTCTGCCACCGGTTGGGGTGCCACCGGCTCTGGTGCCACGAGTTCAATTGCAGCAGGCTCATGTGTAACAGCTTCAGGCGTAACAGCTTCATGTATAACAGGTTCTGGCGCAACAGAATTTGGGGCGTCGTAGGCTGGCTCCGGCAGTTGCGTGTCTTGGGCGGCAGGCGCCGCCTGAGGCATGGTTTGTGGCCCGGCCTGTGGTGTGACCTGAAGTGGAACTTGGGCGGCCGCAACAATGGAGGTGACATTGCGGGCAATCGCCATTGTATTGCCATCTGCCATAATCGATTCGACCCAGTCATAAATGATTTCGGCAGGGCCTTGGCCCACACGGGTCTCAAACCTTTGTGCGCCCTGGGGGTTCGGGTCTGGCCATCCATTGACGCTCCGCCCTGACCAGTCTTCAACACGGCCCCCATAAAGTTGCAAAAACGCAGCATTGACGAAGATAATATTGCCAACACGATCCCGCTTTAAAAGCGGGTCAGGCCAAGGCCATAAGTTTGCAGCTAAAATATCGTCTGGTGACATGTTCAAATTCCCACTAAGCCCACAACGGCCAATTGGGAGGTAATTTACCCCACTGTTTATAAAAAATGTCTTACCAAAAGCGTGTTTTCAACAAAATAACCATATTAATCTCTATTTAAAGACGTATTTTGAATATTTTCACGTCTTTAGAAAACCCGCCTTATGTCCTGTTACCTACCCTGTTAGCGTTGTGGAGGCCACGCAGCCCTTGTCTGTATTTGGGCCTGTGTTTGGATCGAGCGTCCGGATGTGGCGTACGCAGAAGCGTGTCCGCGTCGATGGGACAGGGCTTCGGCAATATGAAGCCTGCGTATATCGTCCGAGCTTTCCAAATCTGCCAGTGTGCGCGCCACTTTAATCACTCTGTGATAACCCCGTGCCGTCAGGCCCATGGTTTCAGCCGCCTGTTGCAAGAGCGCTTGACCTTGCCGGTCCGGCACGGCCACATGGTCAAGCTGTTGCGTGGAAAGCTCAGCATTGGTGCAGCCGCCATTGCGGGTTTCCGCGCGTGTTCGCGCCGCCAGAATGCGGGCCGCTACCTCATGACTTCCTTCTTTGGCTGGCGGCAAGGCCAGATCGGCAGGGGTTACGGCTGGCACATCGATTTGAAGATCAATTCGGTCCATAAATGGCCCCGAAACCCGCGACTGGTAATCGGATGCACAGCGCGGCCCGCGCTTGCACGCAATGCCGTCCGCCCCCGCACTGCCACACCTGCACGGGTTCATGGCGGCTATAAGTTGGAAACGGGCGGGATAACGCACATGGGCATTGACCCGCGCCACATTGATTTCGCCCATTTCCAAAGGTTGGCGCAGACTGTCCAGAACCTGCGCGGTAAATTCGGGAAGTTCGTCAAGAAACAAAACGCCGCGGTGGGCCAAAGACGCTTCCCCCGGTTTTGCCTTTACCCCGCCGCCGACCATCGCCGCCATAGACGCAGAATGATGCGGGGAACGAAAAGGCCGTGCCCGACTCAACTGGCCCCGCTCTAACAGACCGGCAATAGAATGGATCATCGAGGTTTCTAACAGCTCGTGTGCGCTCAAGGGCGGTAACAATCCGGGCAGACGAGCCGCCAACATGGATTTTCCAGACCCCGGAGGCCCGACCATTAACAGATTGTGTCCACCTGCCGCCGTGATTTCCAACGCCCGTTTTGCTGTTTCCTGCCCACGAACATCCCGTAAATCCAGCTTACTTTCGCTTTCGAGCAGAGAACCCGGCTCGGGCCGTGTCAACACCTGTGTGCCCTTAAAATGGTTGAGCAACTGGATAAGGTTGTCAGGCGCAAGCAGGGATAAATCACCGGCCCATGCCGCCTCCGGCCCGTTAACATGCGGGCAGATTAAACCCAAACCATGCGCGTTGGCGCACACAGCCGCTGGTAATGCGCCCGGCACATTGGCGATGCTGCCGTCCAGAGACAACTCGCCAATCGCTGCAAATCCTTCAAGCGCGTCCATCGGCACCGCCCCGATCACGGCCATCAACCCGAGCGCAATCGGCAAATCATAATGCGCCCCTTCCTTGGGCATGTCCGCAGGGGCCAGATTGACAACAATACGCTTGAAAGGAAGTTGCAGACCAATCGCGGCAAAGGCGGCCCGCACCCGTTCGCGCGATTCTGCGACGGCTTTATCGGCCAGCCCGACAATATTGAAGGCCTGTTTGCCGGGCGCAATTTGCACCTGTACATCTATCAGCCGGGCTTCGGCCCCTTCAAATGCCACTGTTGATATATGTGCCGTCATCTCTCTTCCCCTCCGCGCCCTCTCGTAAAGGCCCGTATCCTGTTGCGGGACATAGTAGCACAGACAAGAGAACAAAACAAGAACTAACAATAGGCACCAAAGTTGTGGCCCAAAACGCTCTGTTCGCAGTGTTTTGAGGCCTTGTACGGGCGTGGGGTTTATGGCTATTGTCGCGAGATATGAGAACCTCTCGTCCGCACATTCAAAATCAGACCTTGCCGCATTTGCGTGCCTTGCAGTCTTTGCGCGGCGTGGCGGCGCTGCTGGTTTTGGCGTTTCATATTGCCGGTGTCCAGCGCCTGCATATCGCCCCTGACGCCGAAGCCGAGCTTGCTCTTTTATCGGGGATTTGGGACAGGGGGTATATGGGGGTCGATTTGTTTTTTGTGATTTCCGGCTTTGTGATGGTGTATGTGACGCGCGGACTGAACTCCGGTTCAGCAAAAAGTTCAGCCTATACGCTCAAACAGGTTGGCCGGTTTTTATATGCACGAATGACCCGTATTTATCCATTATGGTGGGTGTTTTCCGGATTAATGGCCCTGTATTTCTGGATCGCCTATCATGTACCGGCAGACCCTTACCGCATCTCTGGCGCGGGTGAAGTTGTGCCGTATCTGGCCAAGTCCTTCTTGCTCATCCCGCAACACCATTTGCCGGTGCTAAGTGTTGGCTGGACGCTCATACATGAAATGTATTTCTACATCGTTTTTGCTGGAATATTGCTGTTGCCGAAACGGGCATTGCCTTTGGCTTTGGCGGCGTGGGCGGCCTGTATCGCCCTTGCGTTTTACGCTGGTTTGACATCAAGCTCTCAATCCATTGCCCAATCTTTTCCCGAAGTACTTTTCTCCCTGCTAAGCCTTGAATTTATTGGCGGGGCCTTTGTGGGCTATCTCGTCACACGGGGCACAACCCGCGCGGCAGGGCTGTGTGCAATCGCTGGTGCGATTTTGATCGTGGTCGGATGTCTGGTCTTTACATCCGCCGAGGGCACGCTTGGCCTGTGGGGGCGGGTCGCGGTTTTTGCCGTGCCGTGTAGCCTGCTTGTCTATGGGCTGACAGGGTTGGAGACGCGCGGGCATTTCCATATGCCCGACTGGATTGTGCAAATCGGAAACTGGTCCTATTCTTTGTATTTATCCCATATTCTGGTCCTGAGCGGCATCGTAATGATTTTGGAAAAGCTCGTGCCTGTTCTGCCCAAATCTTTGGGCAACGTCGTTAGCCTCGGGGCACCGGGGCCGATAGATAATCTGGTTTTTGCGGCCATGGGCGGGCTTGGCTGTATCGTTTTTGCCGGTCTATCCTATAAATTTATAGAGAGACCGCTTTTGCGTATATCCCGCCGTATTTTGAAAAAGGAAATGGTGTGAGAGATTTGATTTTCTACCCGGTGTTTATACTTGTTGTGCTCGGCGCAATCGGACTGGCAATGTTGCCGGGCGAACGCTCTCACCGCCCGACATCTCAAAATATTACGCTGGAAGGTTATGTTTTAGCGGGCGAGGACATGCAAAGACTGACACAGGCACCCGGAACGCTCATGACTTTTGAAACGGATTCAAAGGGTAAAGTTCTGTATGCGGTGATGTCGGCAAACCTGCCAAAGAAATTGGCCCCGCCCTCGGCAGGTGTTTTTGATGTGCTGAACCCGCCCTATGAGCAGGCTTTCGCAGGCCGAGATCTAAAGATCACCATCACCGCCCGTGCCGGCCAACAAAACCCGTTGGAAAAATTCCAAACGGCTTATTTTTCATCAGATACAACAAGTGGATGGCAGGTTTTTACCTTAACCCCGGATTTTGAGGACTATGTTTTCACCTTCACCCCGCCCGCAAAGACCGGGGTGCTTGGGGCCGAATATATTGGCATCTGGCCCGGCATTGAGGGAAGAATGAAAACGGTAGAGATTCAAAATATGAAAATTGAAATTATAAAGCCCTAGGCGGATGCCTTAAACCAGCTCGTAAATGTTGCGCGTTCATCCTTGCTCATGTGCAGGCCACATTTCGTACGCCGCCACAGAATATCATCGGCGCTTTTTGCCCATTCATACGTGCGTAGATAGTGGGCTTCGCGTGCGCTTAGGCCACCGCCAAACTGTTGACCCATATCGTCCAGAGATTTTGCGTCCCCGATCACGAGGTTTAAGCGCGTCCCGTAACTCCTAGTAAGCCGCAAGAGGGTCGGGGCGGGAAGCCACGGATATGTCTTCGCCTGTTGCGTCACAAACCCGTCAAAATCCGCATTGTCTATATCGCCGCCGGGCAGGGTGGCTTTGGCCGTCCAGCGTTTGGGCATGTCGGGGAAATGCGCCCGTAGCTTGGCCATAGCGTGCTCGGACAATTCGCGGTACGTGGTGATCTTGCCGCCGAAGATCGACAGAATGGGCGGCGTCTCCGTATCCATTAGATCAAACACATAATCGCGGGTCACGGCGGACGCGCTCTGCTTTTTATTATCATACAACGGCCTGACCCCCGCATAGCTCCAGACAATATCATCGGCCCGCACCGGAGTTTGAAAATACTCGCTCGCCGCAGACAGCAGATAATCGGTTTCCGCTTGCGAGATTTCAATCGGCCCGTCCGAGAGCGCATAGGGCGCATCGGTCGTTCCGATCAATGTGTAGTTCTGCTCATAGGGAATGGCGAAAATAATCCGCCCGTCCGGATTTTGAAACATGTAGAGATGTCGCCCCTCATACAGGCGCTTGGTGACAATGTGCGAACCTTTGATCAGCCGCAAATGATCTTCGTGTTGACGCCCAAGCGCTATCTCGACCATTTCGTCCACTCGAATGCCGGATGCATTGATCACGCACTTGGCTTTGATCGTACGTGTCTTGCGACCCGGGTGGTTTGTCAGCGTCACTAGCCAATGATCGGATTGCGCTTTCAACGCCGTGCATTTTGTCCGCGTTAAAATTTCCGCACCACGCTCTTGCGCGTCCAGTGCATTGGCAACAACCAGTCGTGCATCATCAACCCGACAATCGGAAAACACAAATCCGGTTTTAAACTCTGGCTTCAGAACGTCTTTGCCGTCCCCTGTGCGTAAATTGGCCACAGTGGTGCCGGGCAGAAGCTTGCGCCCACCCAGATGATCATACAAAAACAACCCGAAGCGGAGCATCCATTTCGGCCGCAAGCCTTTATGATGGGGCAGGACA
Source organism: Robiginitomaculum sp. (assembly GCA_002733605.1). Classification (GTDB taxonomy): domain Bacteria; phylum Pseudomonadota; class Alphaproteobacteria; order Caulobacterales; family Maricaulaceae; genus Robiginitomaculum_A. The sequence continues at coordinate 114,526 of NVWK01000011.1, read as the reverse complement.
ATCCGCAAAGGCGAGACCAGATGCGGCGCGGCCCGCAACAAAACTTCGCGTTCGATCAGGGCTTCGCGCACCAGCCGGAATTCCGCATATTCCAGATAGCGCAATCCACCGTGAATAAGTTTGGAACTTTTGGACGAGGTGCCACTGGCCAAATCGTTCTTCTCCACCAGCACAACCGACAGGCCGCGGCCTGCCGCATCGCGTGCAATCCCTGTGCCATTAATCCCGCCGCCAATCACCAAAAGATCAACAATATCGTCTTGTCTTTGCATATCCATATATAAAGACTAGTGTAGCTACACAAAAAGACAAACCAAAAATGCAAAACGGAAACTGAATATGCGCTACATTTTGTCCATAGACCAAGGCACGACCTCTAGCCGGGCTATTCTCTATGACGATCACGCCAAGCCCATATTCACCGCCCAGCAGGAATTCCCGCAAATCTACCCCGCCGACGGATGGGTCGAGCATGATCCCGAAGCGATTTGGGACAGTGTATTGATGACCACCCGTAAAGCGCTCTCCCTTATCGCCGGCATGTCCCAGCAAGGCGGTCTTGCTGGCAATGCCGAAATTTCCGCAATCGGTATCACCAACCAGCGCGAAACCTGTGTGATCTGGGACCGTAAAACCGGCAACCCGATTTACAACGCCATTGTCTGGCAAGACAGGCGCACGGCAGATATCTGTGCAGATTTAAAAGCGCAGGGAAAAGAGGGCGTGGTGACAGAAAAAACCGGTCTCTTACTTGATCCGTATTTCTCCGCCACCAAAATTGCATGGATACTCGACCATGTAGAGGGGGCACGGGCACGGGCCGAAGCAGGCGAGCTGGCCTTTGGCACCATCGATACGTTTTTAATCTGGCGGCTCTCGAGTGGCACGGCCCATGTCACGGACGTGACCAATGCAAGCCGCACCTGTTTGTTCAATATCAAGACGGGAGGCTGGGACGCAGAGCTTTTACAATTGTTCAGAGTGCCTGTCGCCATCTTGCCGCAAGTCAAAGACTGTGCGGCTGATTTCGCGCTCACCGACAGGGCCGTTCTGGGCGTCGAAATCCCGGTGCAGGGCGTGGCGGGAGATCAACAGGCCGCCGCTATCGGGCAGGGCTGTTTCGAAATTGGCGATATCAAAAGCACCTACGGTACGGGCTGCTTTGCATTGCTCAATACGGGCGAGGAGAAAATACAATCGCAAAACAGATTGCTGGCCACAATCGCCTATGGTCTGGACGGCAAGATTTGCTACGCGCTCGAAGGCTCCATCTTTGTCGCAGGCGCGGCGATACAATGGCTACGTGATGAAATGGGCTTGATCAAATCCGCCGCCGAAACCGAAGGCATGGCGCGTGGGCTGAGCAGTAATAATGGTCTCTACCTCGTACCCGCCTTTACCGGCATGGGCGCGCCGTATTGGGACCCGAACGCACGTGGGGCCATATACGGCATCACCCGCGCCACCGGCCCGGCTGATTTCGTACGCGCCGCCCTCGAGAGCGTCTGTTACCAGACCCGTGATTTACTCAATGCCATGAAAGAGGACGGGGTCGATATAAGCACGTTGAAAGTTGATGGCGGCATGGCGGCCAATGACTGGGTTCTGCAATTCCTTGCCGATATTCTCGACGTGACCGTGGAACGCCCGACCAATATGGAAACCACCGCTTTGGGCGCGGCCTTATTGGCAGGGTATCAATGCGGGCTTTACGAAAATATGGCTGATTTCGCAGCCTCCGCCTCGCTCGATAAACGCTTTGAACCCAATATGGGCGAAGGTGAACGCACAGAATTGCTTGCGGGCTGGCAAAAGGCGGTGCAGCGCACACTCAGTTAAGAAGAGACATATCCCCGGATCAAATCCGGGGACTGAGTTAAGTTGGCCCTATTTCAATTGCGGCCAGACATCGCTCGGGTTTAACAGTTTGCCATTCACAATGGTTTCGATATGCACATGTGGGCCGGTCGAGGCGCCCGTATTGCCAACATAGGCAAGCACATCCCCCGGCTTAACCACATCCCCCTTTTTCAGCGCAAAGCCTTGCAAATGGGCGAACACGGTTTCGACGCCGCCAGATGTTTCCAAAACCAGCACATTGCCATATTTTTTCGTGCCACGATATGTACTGGCCGCGAGGACGACCAGGCCATCTGCAGGTGCATATATTGGCGTCCCTGTTTTATTGACAATATCTATACCTCTGTGGGGGACTTTGGGCAGGATGTTCTTACGCACAATTCCGAAGCGGGATGAAACCCGGCCCTCAACGATTTTATGAGAAGGCATCGGAGAAGATGCGGCTTCCGTTTTTGGAGGAAGACCGTCTTTTTCGCTGGCGCCCTGAGAGTCAAGGTATTGCACGACCAGTGTGCGCCCGTGTTTTGTGGCTTCGCCGTAAGGTGTACGCCATTCACTGACGGTTCCATCATAATGAGCCGCCCATGCCCCCAGGTGCACATCTGCACCCTTAGAGACCAACAGCTTTGCCATCATTAAATGACCTTGTTGCGCCGCATTGATAAGAGGGGTTTCGTCACCGGGCACACTCGCATTTACGTCGGCCCCATTGGCCAGCAACAGTTTGGCCGTGCTAAGATGCCCATGTGAAGCCGCCTGAATAAGCGGGTTCCCGTCCCCGTTTCCAAACGTAGGATGATTCACATCTGCGCCCCGTTTCAACAGCAACGACACAATCCGGTTGCGCCCGGAAGCGGCCGCCGTAATCAACGGTGTACCGTCGCCACCGGACAACAGATCAGGATCGGCGCCTGCGTCGATCAACGCATTGATCATGTCCTCATTGGCGTGGCGTACAGCGGCGATCAAAGGCGTGCCGTCTCCGCCCAGAACAATGTTTGGATTTACGCCCCTCTCCAGAGATTTTTTCACCGAGGCAAGATCGTTACGCTCAGCGCTCTTATAGAGGGCGTATTCCTGTTGCGTAAGATCCTGGGCTTGTCTATGCGTCGATACCGGATCATGGGCAAAGGCGCGCGGCGTCACAAGGCTAAGCCCTGCCAAAGTTAAAGGCACAGCCAGCGAAGTGGTCAGAAGCAGTTTTTTTGAAATTTTGGTCATGGGAGTTCCTTTGTAAAGGCGGTGAACGCGCTCGGCCAATTGGTTGGCGCGTGGATGAATACCAATGGCAAGTATCGGGGAGGGGGGGCGCAAATGGGCGCCGGCCAGATCAACAAGGGCGCGGGCCAGCGCTTTGCCTGTTCCTGTTTTTTGTGCGGCAATATCGTCACACAATTTCTCGCGCTCGATGCCGATTTGTGAATGGATCCAGTGCAGGGGCAAACACCACCACAACAAAGCCAACACAATTTTTTGTGCCAAATGTGTCCAGACGTCTTTGCGGGTGATATGGGCAATTTCATGCTCTAGCACCACGCGGATTTCCGGCACATCTATATCAAGGTTGAAATTTTCAGGCACGAGAATAACGGGCCGGAAAAACCCCAACACCAACGGCGCAGATGCATGCGAACTGCGCAAAATTTCCACGCGGCGGGACAAAGGTTTTGCAGTGGAAATATGAACCGGTTTTGCCTGCTTTACCCATAGGCGGCTTTGCCACAGGGCCAAACCGATACGTAACCCGAACACGGCGCCGCCAAGCACCCAAAACAGTGTCAAAGCCTCAGATAATGAAGGTATGGCCCAGCGGAATATTTCTGCGCTCATTTGCGGGAGGGTTGGCGCGCTATCGCTCACACTTATAGATGTGGGTCTCATTTGGTTAAGTGGGAAAACGGTTTCCGGCACGACCCCTACCGACACATCTGGTAAAAACGTTGGTACAAATGGCAGAGCCAATAGAAGCAAACATCCCAATAACCCGCTGAGCGCAATGCGGTAACGGGTCGAGGCGTGGGCGCGTGGTAACAGGGTCAGCGCCATAAACACGGCCCCGCCAATTAGGGCGGTTTGCCAAAGTAAATTGCTGGCCAGAAATGTCAGAAGTGTATCGGGGCTCATTGTGTGTCTCCCTTTTCGTCTCTAGCAAGAAGGGCACGGAGCGCCGCAATGTCTTCGCCCGAAAGTTCGTCCGCTTCGATCAGATGTTGCGCCAGCAGGCGGGGTGAGCCATCAAACAAATTGCCCATCAGGGTTTTTAGGGCATTGCTGCGGGCCTTGGATTTTGTCACGAGCGGACGAAACACATGGCTGCGCCCGTCTTTATGAAATTCCACATAGCCCTTGTCGGCAAGAATACGCGTGGTGGTCAACACGGTCGTGTAGGCCAGATTGTGCTTTTGTGCCAACGCATCGGTAATGTCGCGCACGGTCGCTTCGTTCTTTTCCCACAACACCTGCATGATGCGGTGTTCGGCCACGGTCAAATTTTCAGCTTTGGGTCTCGCCATAGTACTAATTCCTTAGTTGTTCAAGCGGCGTGTAACCGCAAAGGAAATATTTGTCAACTAATTCATTAGTAAGTTAAACACACGCCCCATGTGTATACGCTCCATGTGATAGGCACGTATAGCCGCGCGAAATCTTAGGCAGATCTAAGCCTCACAACTTTTTTGGCAGGAGTGGGTTCTTGTTCAAACACCTCGCACAGTACCGTTTCCATAATGGCGTAAGTGTCCAGAACATCATCACTGATGATATTGCTTCGGGCTGCGTTGCACCATTTTATCGCCTTAAGGTACGGCTTTAAATGGGCGTGTTTTTTGGGAATGACACCAATGCGGGCGGGCAGGGAAAGTGGCCGTCTTTTCTTGTCTTTATTAAGCGCGGTCTTTTTGACTTTCAGATGGTTAAGCACATGTTCCAGCGCGTTGCCGATATGATCCAGTGCTGATGCCGTGTCGCAGAAAAACAAAGAAAAAGATTTGTAGATTTCCGCCTTTATATTTTCAGGCAGTTCCGATGGCAGAGCGAACATTTTGAGGGCGGGTTGGAAATAGGACGGGGTGAAATGGGCGGCCCAGCGTTGACAGGGAAACCGGTCAGGATCGGTTTCCATATAGGATTCCATCGCGCCCTTGCCGCAACTTGCTACGATTTCTTCACAACTTTCCTCGGAACAGACAAGAAAACACGAATAGACATAAGACATCCATTCCGGCCCCCATTCCGGGTGGTTTTGATTGCGTTTGGAGCTTGCGGACATATCGTGCGCAAAAGAGCCGTCTTTGAGCTGTAAAACTCCGGCTTCGCACGAGGGGCAGCCCCATTTCGGCAAGCGGTCTATACGAAAGGGTATTTGGTATAAATCTCTATCCATCCTATGTCCTTAAACCAACAACCAGTAACATACAAATCCAATAATCAACGAGATCACGGCACTTAACACCGCCCCTTCGCGCACCATATCCCCGATCTTGATATTCCCCAGCCCGTAGACAAGCGCATTGGGTGCGGTGGCAACCGGTAGCATGAACGCACACGAAGCGGCCATGGCGGCGGGGATCATTAATATGGCCGGATCAATATCCATAGCCACCCCGACGGCCGCCAAGATCGGCATAAGCAGGATAGCGGTCGCGGTGTTGGAGGTGATTTCTGTCAGATAGGTGACCACAAGACAGATAGTTAAAATCATGCCCAGCATCGGTAAATTTGCCAAAGAACCGAGCCACGCGCCCAACATGTCCGACAGGCCGGACGCTGTGAACCCTTTGGCAATCGCTATGCCGCCTGCAAACAATAAAAGCAGACCCCACGGGATCGAATTTGCGGTTTTCCAGTCCAGCAAACGCCCCCGATTTTCGCCACTTTCCCCGTTGGGGATCAAAAACATCATGACCACGGCAAACAGGGCAATGGTGCTATCGCCAATCGTTGGCATGCCGAGAAACCCGCTCCAGCCCCCATAGGGAGAGCTGCGGGTCATCCAGGCGAGCGCGGTTAGCCCGAAAACCGCCAAAGTACGTATTTCTTCGCGGCGCCATGCGCCAAGTGTCGGCAGGGTAATTTCGCTCTCCAGCTTTACATTTCGGGTTAACCAAAACGCAGTCAATGGCAGGGCGATCACCACCACAGGCACCCCGATTTTCATCCAGGCAAAAAACCCGAGCTCGGTACCGGTAATTTCTTCGTACATGCCCATGAAAATCACATTGGGCGGCGTGCCAATTGGCGTGCCGATGCCGCCAATACTGGCCGCGTAGGCAATCCCGAGCAGAAGGGCCACCCGCAGTTTTTCATTATCGACATTGGCCAGAACCGCCAAAGCAATCGGCAACATAATCACCGTGCTGGCCGAGTTGGAAATCCACATAGACAGCAAGCCCGTCGCCAGCATAAACCCCATCACCAGCCTGCGCCCGCTACTGACTCCGATCAGGCGCACCATATAAACGGCCAGCCGTTTATGGGCGCCGCTTTTCTCCAGTGCGGTGGCCAGCATAAAGGCCCCCATCAGCAAAAGAATCACATGGCTCCCCAGCGCCGCCGAAACGGCTTTATGATCCAGAATACCGAACATGGGGAACAGGGCGAAGGGAACAAGAGAGGTGGCCGGGATCGGAATGGGTTCCGTCACCCACCAGATTACAGTCAGCAGGGTAATCCCTGCTGCCGTGGCAGGCGACGCCTCAAGGCCAAGCTGCTTCAGGCCCAGTGTAAATAAAATAGCAACAACAGGGCCTATCAAAATGAAGGCTTTGCGCGTGAATGTCATGTCCGAATCCCCGTATTGAACCCGAGAATTCTACGCATGACGCCTGAAATTGCAAATCCTAAATATCCGGCGCCCGCGGGCATTGTAAAACCCAACATTTCAACGAATTTGATGTAGGCCCACAAGTTTGTTTTATTATACCTGCCTCTGAATAAACAAACCCTTGTCCAAAGCTTGCCACAATTGGAACATAAACCAAAATGGACTTGAATGCCATCAGGCCGAAAGCTAGGCTTCAACAAAAGCCCCGCTTGCGTAGGGGTGAACGGAAATAGGAATGTATAACAAGAGGCGAGGAGCGCGTGAGCGCGACCGGGAATGTATAAAGGGAATGTATTATGACAACAATTGCATTGGTGGATGATGACGAGAACATTTTGACGTCCGTGTCGATGTTTCTGGAAGATGCGGGCTATACGGTGCGCACCTATCATGACGGCGCGACGGCTCTGGAAGCTTTGAGCACAAACCCGGTTGACCTGGCCGTGTTCGATGTGAAAATGCCGCGCATGGACGGGCTGGAATTACTCCGGCGCTTGCGTCAAACCTCGAACCTGCCCGTGATCTTCCTGACCTCCAAAGATGATGAATTTGACGAAGCCATTGGCCTAAATATGGGCGCAGACGATTATATCACCAAGCCGTTTTCCCAACGCCTGCTCGGCGAGCGGATCAAGGCGGTGCTGCGCCGCTCCAAGCTTGGCAGTGTCATCACTCCGACCCCGCAAGAAGGCGATGACAAAGTTATTCGGCGTGGACAGCTTCTGCTGGATCCGAACCGCCACGCCTGTTCATGGAAGGGCGAGCCTGTGCGCCTGACCGTCACCGAATTTCTAATTTTGCACGCGCTCGCCAATCGCCCCGGCTATGTCAAGAGCCGGGATAATCTGATGGATGTGGCCTATGATGACCAAGTTTATGTGGATGACCGCACCATTGACAGCCATATCAAGCGCCTGCGCAAAAAATTCCGTAAAACCGACAAAGAATTTGACGGCATTGAAACACTCTACGGCATAGGCTACAAATACAAAGAAACTTAGAGCGACATCTTTCCGCGCTGAGTGCGTTAAAAGGGGTTGGACGTATTGATATACGTCTTGCCCCCTTTTGCCTGCTCAGCGAGAAAATCTGACGCTCTAATTGGGTTGGGTGACCCTAATTGTGTTGGCCCTGATTGTGTTAGGTGTTGTATGAAAAGACGGTTTGGAGTTTGGGGGGAGAGGCGACGGGGCGTGCGGCGCTTTATCTTTTTCTCGACCCTGACCCGGATGATTTTTCTGGCGAATTTACTGGGGCTGATCATATTGATCATCGGGGCGTTGGCGCTTAACCAGTTTAGTCGCGGCCTGATCGAAGCCAAAATTGACAGCCTGACATCCCAGACCCGCCTCATCACCAATCTGCTCGGCGATCAGGCGACCGGGGAGGAGGGCATGGCGGTGCTGGACGAAGTGGCTGCCCGGCGCATCATTGCCGGGATCGACCTGCCGGAAAAAGCCCGGGTGCGTCTGTATGACAAGAACGGCAGGCTTGTTTCCGATAGCGCTCTTTTGGATGATAGGGTCGAAACCGGCACATTGGATCCCATCGTCGATACCCCTCAGGCTCAACCGCGCGTGAAATGGTGGGTACGTTTACAAAACTGGACCGATGCGCGGGTCAATGATTTTCCGGTCTACAAAAAACACCGCCAGAGACTGCAACGCCATTTGGAGCGCGACATCAAATCGGCCTTGCGCGGCAATGTGGTGGCCGCAGAGCAGTATGAAGGCGACGCCCTAATCGTCGCCGTCGCTTTGCCAGTAAAACGGGTGCGTGAAATATTGGGGGTCGTGGTGTTCGAAACCCATGATGTGGACACGATTTTAGCCTCCCAGCGCCAAGGCCTGACCCCGATCATCTTGCTGGCCATTCTGGCCTCGCTTCTGTCGTCGCTGGCCCTGACATTGTTTATTGCCCTGCCGGTGCGCAAACTGGCGCGCGCGACAGAACAGGTTTTAAGCTCTTCGGAAAAACGCGACACCATTCCCGATCTTTCTGCGCGCGGGGACGAGATTGGCGATCTCTCCCTTGCCTTGCGCGTGATGACGGCGGGCATGTATAGCCGCGTCGATGATATTGCCAATTTTGCCGCCGATGTGGCGCACGAGATTAAAAACCCGCTCACCTCTTTGCGTTCGGCCAGCGAAACCCTCCGCATTGCCAAAACCAAAGCCCAACGCACCAAAATGATCGACATTATCGAAAGCGATGTGGCGCGTATGGACCGGTTGGTGACAGATATTTCCAAGGCGTCGCGCATGGACGCCGCCCTCGCCCGCGAACCGTCCCAACCGCTGGACGTCGAGAAATTCCTGTCGGGCATGGCCGATTTCTATACCCAGACCAAGCGTGAAACCGGCGTGGATGTCGTCTTTGTCCCGTCCCAGATCGTGATGGCCAGTGTCGCCCTAGAGGGTGAAGCCTCAGGCCCGATCATCGTGCGCGCGCTTGAAAATTCTTTCGGACAGGTTTTACGCAACCTCGTCGACAATGCGATCACCTTTTCCCCGAAAAATGAAACGGCCTCCCCGAAAAACAAAACGGCAAGTGTGCGCCTAAGTGTAGGGCGCGGCAGTGACGATCATGAAGGCATGGCCATCGTGCGGGTAGAAGATGACGGGCCTGGTATTCCTGCCGATATGCTTGAAACCATATTTGACCGATTTTATACCCAGCGTCCGAAAGGGGCGGTTTTCGGCAATCATTCGGGCCTTGGACTGGCTATTTGCAAGCAAATCATGGTTGCCCATAAAGGCACAATTGCAGCTGCCAACCGTTTAGACGATCAGGGTGAGATCAAAGGTGCATGTTTCACGCTCCATATCCCTTTACATACACCGTCCAAACTCAGGCGTGCAAAAGGCAAAAAAGGATAAAATGCAACACGTCACATTTATCTAAGGATCAGCCGCAATTAGCTCTTTCCATCCCTCCCAAATTTTGATTAAGTGAAATCTTGTTTAATTGAGGGGTCAAAATTGATCGGACTTGTTGTTGTTACCCATGGCGCTCTGGCGGTTGAATTACGCCACGCGACAGAACATGTGGTCGGGCCAATGGCACAGATGCAAACCGTGTGTATTGGCGCGGATGATGATCTGGAACGGGCCTCGTCTACGATCCGCAAAGCGGTCGCCAAAGTCGAGACCGGCAAGGGTGTGCTTTTGCTGACCGACATGTTTGGCGGCACCCCGTCCAATTTGTCAATCTCGATGCTGAAAGAGGGCGTGATCGAAGTGATTGCCGGGGTTAATTTGCCCATGCTGATTAAATTGTCTCAGGCCCGTAAGAGCGAAAATCTGATGGAGGCCGCGCAAACGGCCAAAGAGGCTGGTCGTCGCTACATTGCGATTGCCTCTGAAATTATTGCCGGCGATGAAGGCTAATGGAAAGTCCCCCCTCGATAAATGGCCCGACAAACATTACGGTAGATACGCAAAATACCAGTGATACAACACGGGTCACTTTGCGCAATGTTAGGGGCCTGCATGCACGTGCCGCCGCTAAATTTGCCACTTTGGCGCAAACATTTGACGCCAAAATCGAAGTGACCAGCATCAATGAGGTCTGCCGCGAAACGGTTATCGGGGATTCGATTATGGAATTGCTGTTGCTTGGGTCGGCCTGCGGCGAAGATATTCGTATAAATGCAAACGGGCCGGACGCTGCCGCCGCCGTGGACGCATTGTCTGCCCTGGTTGAAGACCGGTTCGGAGAAAACGAGTGAGGCGACGCCTCACATCCATGGTTTTTGTAGGCGCGGCCCTTCTACTCGCAGGCTTCGTACTGGCAGGTTGTGCGACCAAACCGTTTATGCCCAAATCCGACTACCCCCAAGACCCGTGGGTCAAGGGGTATGCGAACCCGGATGATTGTATTGGCGGCGAAAAACTGGCGGCGCGAAACTTCGAGCTCCCGGATTACCCCAAACGAGCTTTTAGGAGCGGGCGGCAGGGCTGGGTGATCCTGCGCCTTGATGTCAATGAACTGGGCGAAACCGAAAATGTACAGATCGAACGCGCCCTACCGGATCGCCTGTTTGGCGGCAATGCCCGCAAAGCGGCGCGGGGCTGGCAGTTCCATCCTCCCAAAGACGGGGCTTTAAAAAACTGCCGTGTCTTGCTCCGCTACCGCCTTGGCGGGGTCAGCCTTGGGGGCTGAGAAGGCAGTTGAGGATGGGGCTGAGACCGCCGCAAGCAAGGAGACCAACACATGCAAAATTTTAGAACCGTTCCCGATATCCGCATTGCGCCGGGGGGTGCCGCACAAATGGACGCACATATAGAAGACTTGTGCGCCAATCGCCGCATCTGTGTCGTGACAGACAAGGGGGTCAGGGGTCTTGGCCTGCTGGACGGCGCTTTGGACGCGCTCCGCGCGGCCGGATATGAAGTGATGGTCTTTGATGATGTCGTTGCCGACCCGCCTGAAAAAATAGTTTTGGCGGGCGCCCAAGCCGCCAAAGATTTTGGCGCTGGTCTGATCCTCGGTTTTGGTGGTGGCAGTCCTATGGATACGGCCAAAGTGATGGCGCATCTGGTGGGCTCGGACCAACCGATCTCGGAGTTGTATGGCGTGGGCACCGCTTTGGGGCCACGCGCCCCCTTGATGCTGGTGCCGACCACGGCGGGGACGGGGTCAGAGGTGACAAATGTCGCAATTCTGACAACCGGCGAAACCGAAAAGAAGGGCATTGTCGCCAATGCGCTCTACGCAGACCGGGTTTTACTGGACGCAGAGCTAACAATCGGCCTGCCCAAAATGATCACGGCCTCCACTGGCATTGACGCTATGGTACATGCGATCGAAGCCTATACATCCCTGCCACAAAAAAACCCGCTGTCTGATAGCCTCGCCCTGTCGGCCCTGTCAAAACTGCGCGGCGCTATTGAGCGCGTGTGCACAGACGGGACTGATCTGGAGGCAAGAACGGATATGCTGATCGGCTCCATGCTGGCCGGACAGGCATTTTCCAACGCCCCTTGTGCCGCCGTACATGCGCTGGCCTATCCGCTCGGCGGGTTTTTCCATGTGCCGCACGGCCTGTCCAATGCGTTGGTGCTGACCGAAGTGATGAAATACAACATGCCCAAGGCCGAGAGCTATTATGGTGAAATCGCCGACCATCTCCGGCTTGGCACGACGGGCGCGCATTTGCTGGACGAAATGCAGCGTTTGAAAGACGCCGTCAATGTGCCGCAAACCCTGCGTGCTGTTGACATTAAAACAGGTTCCATCCCGATGATGGCCGAAGACGCCATGACCAAAGACCGGCTTTTGATGAACAATCCGCGCGAAATGACATATGACGCGGTGGTCAATATTTACGAAGCGATTGCTTGATGAAAACAAAACCGCACCATATTAATGACTATCCCCATATCACCGACATCCAGACCCGCTGGAATGATAATGACCAATACGGGCATATCAACAATGCGGTTTACTATATGTATTTCGACACGCTGGTGAATGATTTCCTGATTGAAAACGATTTGCTGCCCTTGGAAGGTGATGATGGCGACTTGTCTATTGGTCTGGTGGTCGATACGGGTTGTCAGTATTTTGCCTCGCTCGCCTACCCCGAAACCATTCGTGCCGGCCTGCGGGTCGGCCATATGGGCACGTCCAGTGTGCGCTATGAGCTAGCCTTGTTTACACAAACCGGCGATACGGCCTGTGCACAGGGTCATTTCGTCCATGTTTACGTGGACAAGCAGACGCGCACACCAAAACCGGTCAGCACAAAAATGCGAACCGTATTAAGCAAAATAACCGTAAAGCGCTAAAAGTAGAGCACGAAATTCCTGCTCGCCATTTGCGTTGTGTCTGGTTATGGTCTGATTTGAAATAGAAATGCCAAGCCAGAATAAACGGGCCATTTGCGCTTCGGGCCTTAAATTGAGAGAACAGTTTTGAACGCGGATACGCTCAATTCAATATCGCTATATGTGACGGTGGGTGCGGTTGTATTTGCTGTGGTGGTTGCCTTTTTCACCATGCGGGCAAGTTCGGGCAGTCGCAGTGCGGCGGATCGCTGGCGCACCCGTGCCCAAGACCTTGACCGCAAAATCAGCCGGGCAGAATCCGTGTTCGGCGCTTATCCGGGCCTGATACTGGTGTGGGAAGAAAGCATGCCGACCTCGACAACAGACTCGACCACCGATTGGGGTGACCCGACCGTTTACGGATCCACCGCCGCTTTGGCCTCTCTGGTACGGTTTGCCGAACCGGGCGCTCCCAAAGAATTTCCCAAACGATTGCTGGATGGTCTGGCGGATTACAACACGTTATCAAAGGACGGCTCCGATAAAACCCTGCGCCAATTGATTACGGGCTTGCGCACACGCGGCGAGGCGTTCTCGACCACCATCGCGCTTTCAGGCGGCAAATTGATCGAAGCGGACGGCAATGTTGCGGGGGCGCAAGTGGTGGTCTGGATCGAAGATGCCAGCATTCGTGGCCGCGATGAAAAAGACGCCATTACAAAGTTTGAAGCAGAAAAAGTAACCGCCCTGTCCGACCCGGTCGCCTTTGTCGATATTATGGGCCGCGCCCCTTTTCCCATGTGGCGGATGAGCGGTGCTGGCCGGATTGTCTGGGTCAATGAAGCCTATATCCACGCGGTCAGTACTGATAATTTACAGACCGTATTGTCCGAGCAAATCCAGCTTGACGAGGACTGTATCGCCCAGGCCCAGAAGGTCTTGAGCGAAAACATATTGATCAAGGAGGCAAGGCCCCTGATTGTGCAGGGCAAGCGCAAAACCTCTCTGGTGACCATGTTTCCGGTTTCTGGCGGGGTCGCAGGCATGGCGGTGGATGCGTCTGAAACCGAAAACTTGCGCATGGCTTTAAAGCGTCACATCCGCGCCCACGATGAAACCTTGAACAATATGGGCGAAGCGGTGGTGATCTTTGGCGCAGACCAGAAAATGAATTTCCACAACACCTCGTTTTCAAAAATGTTCGGGCTGGAAGATGACTGGTTTAAAACCCGCCCGAGCCACGGGGAATGGCTCGATCATATGCGCGAAAAGCGCCGCCTGCCGGAACAGCCCGATTATCAGGAATGGAAATTATCCGAACTGGCCCTGTACACGGACTGGCCCGATGAAATGCCCGACGAATTGTGGAGTACACCGGATGGCCGCGAGATACGGCTGGTGCGTATGCGTGACCCGGAAGGCGGCTTATCCTTGTTATTTGGCGACATTACCGACCAGATGAGCATGCAAAGCCGGCTTGGTACACTGATCAATGTGCAAAAAGCCACTCTTGATAAACTTACCGAAGGCGTGGCGGTGTTCGGGCCGGACGGACGCCTTAAAATCCATAACGCCGCCTATGAAACCATGTGGAGCCTGCCGACCAGTACCCTGAAAGACCAGCCCTTGTTTCGGGATTTAACCCCTCTGCATTTGAAATTTTATCATGACCGCGAGTTCTGGGCTGAAATGGTGGCGCGCACTACCGACCCAAGCCCGGAAGCCCGCCGCCATGTCAGCGGTGAAATCCGCCGTTCCGATGATAGTATTTTGACGTATTTGTCCAAACCTTTGCCGGACGGAGCCACCCTGATCGCGTGGGATGATGTGACCCGCGCTCATCGTACCGAGGCAGCTCTGCGGGAACGGGCCGAAGCCATGGAGGCGGCGGATCGTTTGAAATCCGAATTTGTTGGCCATGTCAGCTATCAGCTCCGCACCCCGCTCACCACCATTTCCGGCTATGCAGAGTTTTTACAAAGCGGGGCTGCAGGCGAATTGTCCGACAAACAGAGCGAGTATATTTTCGCCATCCAGAGCGCCTCCGGAGACTTGGCCCAGACCATTGACGACATTCTTGATCTGGCCGCGATAGAGGCGGAAACCATCGATCTGGATTTGGGTGATGTGGAAATCTATGATCTGCTTGAAAACGCGCTCGATTACGTCATGACCAAGGTCGAAGACACCAAGATCAACATGAAGCTGCTTTGTCCCGAAGATATCGGCATTATCCGCGCTGACGAAAAACGCATAAAGCAAATTGTCCATAATCTGCTCTCGAACGCTTTGCGGTTTACCAAGCCGGGGGGCCGTATCGAACTTGGTGCCGCCGCAGAGGGGGACGCGGAATCTCCGGGCATCCGTATCTGGGTCAAGGATAACGGGGTCGGCATCCCGTCCGATCGCCAGCCACAAGTGTTTGAAAGTTTCAAATCCTCACGCGGCGGCGCCGGTCTCGGCTTAGCGCTGGTCGAACGTTTTGTCGATCACCATGGCGGCTGGGTTGAGTTGGAAAGCGAAGAAGGCGTTGGCACCCATGTGATTTGCCATTTTCCCAGACAAGCCTCTCTGGAAACCGCCTATCCGGAACTGGACTTGTAATCTACCCGCAGCGTTTGCGCGCCACATAGGGTTGTCCTGTCTGCACCACGCCAATCTCTTCAAGACCGGCGGCAAAATCTGCGCCCCAATCGCAATAGGGCGCGAGGGTCGGTGGCGCGACATAATGCTGTCCCGTCTGCGAATTTACATACAGGAGTAAAGGTGAGCGCAAACGGCCCCCATCCTTTAAGATACCAAGGGATTTCGCCAGTGCCCGCCCATGTTCCGATTTCGCATGTATGCGCACCACGGATATTTTTAGGGACTGTTCCGACAGGATATAGGCATTGAGGGCGGGTTTGGACAGATATTTGACAATATCGGCATGTGTCGTGGGGTGTTTTGGGTCAAACACCTGTTTGTGCATAGCCTTACAGCCGGGACAGGAATCAAATCCGAAAATCACCATCAGCGGCTGACCCTTGGCTGTGGCATTGGTCAGTGCATTGGCGTAAATCTGGCCTGAATCTCGACAGGCATGGTATTTTGGGGGCCGCAAAGGACGCTCTGTACAGTCTTCCTGCATGGAAATGTCCGAATAGGCCAATGCGGGTTCAAATAGGGGACTGACCAATCGGTCAGTTAAGGGGTTTTGGGCCTGTGCGTGCGCTATTTGTGCATACACAAGGAAAATGATAAAGGTGAAAAACCCCCGCATAATCAGGCTTTAAACTGACCGTCGAACGCCAGTTCCGCTTCAAGTTCCGCTTCAAGTTCTATGGGCCCGGTCTTGATCACATGATCATCGCGTTCACGCCAGTCTATGTGCAGCGTGCCGCCGTCCATAATGATGTCAGCCGCGCGCCCGACCCGCCCTTGCCGGTGTGCGGCCACGAGGGCCGCGCACGCTCCGGTGCCACAAGCCTCGGTCAAGCCGACACCGCGCTCCCAGACACGCAAACGTATCTGCGTATCCGAGCGTATTTCCGCAAACCCGACATTGACCTGTTTGGGGAATAGCGGATGAAACTCGATCATTGACCCGATTTTCTCGACTTCAATTTCGTCGGCATTATCAACAAAAAACACACAATGTGGGTTGCCCATGCTGACCGCGCCCGGGCGTGCCAGCAAAGGCGCGTCAATCGGCCCGACCTTCACGTCAATCACCCGCGTATCCATATATTCGCTTAACGGAATTTCGTCCCATTCCAAACGTGGCGTGCCCATATCGACGCTGACAAGCTGTGGCCCTTTGCGTTCGGTGTATAGAAGCCCAGCATTGGTCTCCAAAACGATTTCGGTCTTGCCGGTTTCTTCCATGAGCAACCACGGAATACAGCGCGACGCATTGCCGCAGGCATCGACCTCGGACCCTTCCGCGTTCCAGATTTCCATAAACACATCTGCGTCCGATGATTTAGGGGCCCGCATCACAATGATCTGGTCTGCGCCCAATGCCCCCATTGGCCCGCCGCGAAGGGCCGTAGATTTTGCCAGATCTTCGCGCATAGTGAAACCGGGGTTTGTACGTGCATCAAACACCCCAAACCGGTTTCCAGCCCCGTTCATGATCAAAAATCTCATAGGGCCGATATAGGGGGGCTAGCAAGTCTTGGCAAGGCAACAAGAGGCGAGGAGGGCATAGCCCGACCGGGAATGCAAAAAAGACATCTTGCTCCCACGAGCATTTTCCGCTTTGATAGGGCAAAATATGTATAAGGGAAATCTCATGAAAAAACTTCTGCTTTTGGGTCTGTGCGTTGCCGCACTTAGCGCCTGCCAAGACCAATCCACCGCCGACACATCGGCGCCAACAACAACCGCTTATCAAATGAACAAGGACGCACCTATGGAGTATACGACGGCTGGACAAACGGACGCAGACCATCTCTGGCTGGAGGACGTGCTCGGCGACGCCGCTCTGGAAAAAGTAAAAGGCTGGAACGATCGCTCGGCCCCTTTGATGCAAGATGATGTCTATACGGACATCAAAGCAGAGCTTTTAGAAGTGTACAACTCGCCTGAAAAAATTCCTTATGTAAATTACCGTGCTGGCAAGGCCCATAATTTCTGGCAGGACGATAAACACGTCAAAGGCATTTGGCGCATGACCACCCTCGACAGCTATGCGCAAGAAACGCCGGTTTGGGAAACGGTTCTGGATATTGATGCACTGGCAGAAGCGGACGGCAAAAACTGGGTCTATAAAGGCAATGCCTGCCTCGCACCTGATTACAATCGCTGTATTGTCTCCCTGTCCATTGGCGGCAAAGACGCGACGGAACGCCGTGAATTTGATCTGGCGACGAAAAGCTTCGTCGAAAACGGGTTTAATCTGGACGAAAGCAAAGGCGGCACAGCTTGGCTAGATAAAGACCATCTTTTGGTCGGCGTTGATTTCGGCGAAGGTACCATGACCGATTCCGGCTATCCGCTGGTCAGTAAATTATGGACACGTGGCACGCCATTGTCTGAAGCCCGCGAGTTAATGCGCGGCGAGCAAAAAGATGTTGGTGTCTGGCCCGGCACATTTGAAAATGCAGACGGTGGGGATGAAATCCTGATTGTACGCGCCACCACGTTTTACAATACGGAGTATTACTGGATACCACAAAGCGGCGACAATGCGTTCAAGCCTGTGCGCGTTCCTGTCCCAACCAAGACCAATTTTGGCGGAGATTTTAAGGGTCAGCAATTGGTCACTTTGCAAGAAGACTGGACACTGGAAAATGGAAAAACATTTAAGTCCGGTGCACTTGTCTCGTACTCAATCGCCGACTTCATGGAGAGCGGCGAAATTTCAGACGTTCATGAGGTGATCACGCCAACGGCCCGCCAATCTATTGGCAATACGGGTGTGACCAAATCCGCAGTGTTGCTGAGCCTATATGAAAATGTTTCGGGCGCGGCCTATGCTTTTGACTTTAGCGATAGCGTCTGGAGTAAAACCAAGCTTGATTTCCCTGAAAACGGCAATGTGTCTATTGGCGCGACCAATAGCAAAGAAGATGTTGCCTTTATCAATACCGAGAGCTTCCTATCCCCTGATACACTTTGGTCGCTCGATGCATCGACCATGAAATCCGAGACGGCCAAGTCCCTACCAAACTGGTTTGACGCCCAGACAATGGTATCTGAACAATTTGAAGCTGTGTCTACGGACGGCACAAAAATCCCTTATTTTGTTGTCCATAAAAAAGACATGAAATATGATGGTAAAAACGCAACTCTGCTCTATGGCTATGGCGGGTTCGAGATTTCCATCAATCCGAGCTATAGCGCCACAATTGGTCGGGCTTGGCTCGAGCGCGGCGGTGTTTACGTGTCTGCTAATATTCGCGGCGGCGGCGAGTTCGGCCCGAACTGGCATCAGGCCGGTTTGAAAACCAAGCGCCAGATTATCTATGATGATTTCATTGCCGTGGCCGAAGATTTGATCGACCGCAAAATCACCAGCCCCGAACATTTGGGCACACATGGGCGTTCCAATGGCGGGTTGTTAATGGGCGTGATGTTCACCCAGCGGCCCGATTTGTTCAAGGCGGTGGTCTGCGGCGTGCCGTTGCTGGACATGTTACGCTTCCATAAATTACTGGCCGGTGCCAGCTGGATGGGCGAATACGGCGATCCTGATGACGCAACCGAAGGCGCATATTTGCGTTCGATCTCGCCTTATCACAATGTTCGCCCGGACGTGGCATATCCCGAAATGTTCATCTACACATCAACCAAAGATGACCGTGTGCATCCCGGCCATGCCCGTAAACTGGCTCAACGTCTGGAAGATCAGGGCCATAGCTTCCTGTATTATGAAAACATAGACGGTGGCCATGCGGGTGCAGCCAATCTCGAAGAAACCGCCCATTCACAAGCGCTGATTTATGCGTATTTGGCGGATAAGTTAATGGCGAAAGACTAAGGCTATATTTTTCGCGCTCCGGTTTCTTGCCTTGGCAAAACCGGAGCGCGAAAATACTAAACCTTGCCACTCCGCCCCCGCCGCCGTACACATATATAGATATAAACATTAAGGGGATAATGATGCTAAAATCATGGCGCGCACTGACATTGTGGAAACGGGTATTTATCGGTTTGTTTCTAGGCATATTGATCGGGCTGGGCTTGCATTATGGCCTCGGGCCGGAAAAGGGCGGCATGATTGCCGAAAAATGGATTTATCCGTTTGGTGAAGCCTTTGTGAATCTCATTAGAATGCTGGTCGTACCTTTGATTGCCACCACACTGGTCTCCGGCGTTATTACCATGGGCGATCCGAAACGGCTTGGCAAGCTCGGCGCGCGGACACTGGGCCTGTATATGTTGACCACATTTTTCGCCGTCTGGCTTGGCTTAGGCATTGGCACATTGATCCAGCCCGGCGCCGGCATGGGCGATTTGATCAGCTCCGCCAGCGGCAGCATAGACGCTGTCAACACCAGACTGGAAGCCGGTAAAAACGCTGGCGGTATTGTTGATCGTTTACTGGCGATCATCCCGACAAACCCGATCAATGCTTTGGCCGATGGTGACGTTTTGGGCATCATCTTTTTCTCCGTGCTGATTGGTGTCGGTATTTTGCTGGTTGGCGACAAAGGCAAGCCGCTGGCAGCCTTTTTCGACAGTGCCTCCGAGGTCGTGATGAAGGTCACCATGATGGTGATGAATTTGGCCCCTTACGGCGTCATGGCATTGATGGCGTGGGTGATGGGCACAAAGGGATTGGGGATTTTAAGCTCCATGGGTAAATTAGCCTTCGCTTTGTATTTGGCCTGCTTCCTGCAAATCATTCTTGTTTATGGCGGCTTGATCGTCAAAACGATTTTACGCTTGCCATTGGCCCGGTTTTTCTACGGGATTGCCGATGCGCTCGGCGTTGCCTATTCGACCGCGTCCAGTAATGCGACCTTGCCGGTGACCATTTCCTGCGCCGAACATAATCTGGGCGTCGATAAATCCATTGCCGGCTCCGTCCTGCCCATGGGCGCGACGATCAATATGGACGGCACCGCGATCTATCTCGGCATTGTCGCCCTGTTTGCCGCGCAAGCCTTGGGCATCGAGCTGACCATGACCCAATATGTAATGGTCGCCCTGACGGCAACCCTGACATCCATTGGCGCGGCGGGCATTCCTTCTGCCGGTCTTTTGCTGGCCGCTGTCGTGCTCAGCGTCATTGGCATCAACGAAGCCCAGGCCACCGTGATTATTGCCTTCATATTCCCGTTTGACCGTTTGCTGGATATGATGCGCACGGCGACGAACGTGACGGGCGATGTGGCCGTAGCCTGTACGGTCGCCAAATGGGAAGGCCAGTTGGACGAAGAAGTCTTCCGCCGCAAATCCGTAGTTTAGGAAATTACATTTTAAATTTGGGAGAACGCCATGTCAAAAGATCACAAAGCGAACAGCAAAGTAAACCGGCGTAATTTTTTGGCCGGATCGGCACTCGGGCTTGCGGTCTGCGCACCCGTGCAAAGTGCGGCGGCGGCCCCCGCCGTTTCAACTGAAGACAAAATCATGGCGGCGGAACAGCTTCTGGGCGTCCAATACACGCCCGAAGAACGCCAGCAACTTTTGGCAGGGTTCGAAACCCCCGACCAGAATTTGCAAAAACTCCGTGCCTTTAAAAAACCCAACGACTTGGCTCCGGCGACCGTATTTGATCCGCGCCTGCCTGACAAAACCTATCCGCCGCAAAGCAACACACTGGTTTTGTCAAAATCCAACACACCTCTGCCAACCGACGACAGCGACATTGCCTATGCAGGCGTGCGCCAGCAGGGCGAATGGCTAGCCTCGGGCGCATTGACCAGTGAACGCCTGACAACGATATATTTACAGCGCATCAAAAAATACGCGCCAAAGCTTGAATGCTTCATTACGGTCATGGGCGAACAGGCCATGGCCGAGGCCCGCAAAGCCGACACCGAATTACGAGCCGGAAATTCCAGAGGCCCGTTGCACGGCATCCCCTATGCGGCCAAAGATTTATTCGACACGGCCGGCGTGAAAACCACCTACGGCGCCACCCCGTTCAAAGACCGGGTGCCCGATGCAGACGCCGCCGTCATCACAGCCTTGCGACAGGCGGGGGCTATATTGTTGGGCAAAACCACACTGGGCGCATTGGCGTACGGGGATATATGGTTTGGCGGCAAAACCCGCAATCCGTGGAACCCGGCAGAAGGCTCGTCCGGTTCAAGCGCTGGCTCCTCGGCAAGTGTATCCGCCGGCCTGTGCAGTTTTGCGCTGGGGACAGAGACCCTTGGCTCGATTGTCTCGCCCTCTACCCGTTGCGGCATTTTCGGATTGCGTCCAAGCTTTGGCCGCGTCAGTCGTGCGGGCGCTATGGCCCTGTGCTGGTCTATGGATAAAGTTGGCCCGTTAACGCGACACGCCGAGGATACGGCTCTGGTCTTGTCCGTGCTTAATGGACATGATGTTCACGATGCCGGTACGCTCGAGATCGGCTTTGACTATAACAGTAAAGAAGACCTCTCGCATTTGCGCGCCGCCTATGATCCGGCCTGGTTTGAAAATGCTGATGACAATGCCAAAGCGGCACTGGAAACCTTCAAGAAAATGGGCATCAAGGTCGAGGCTGTACCTGACCTACTACCGGACTTACCCTATGGGGCTTTGTCCAACATTTTGCTCGCAGAATCTGCGGCCGCATTTGAAGAAATTACACTGGACGGACGCGATGCCAGCCTGAAATGGCAGGACGATAACGCATGGCCAAACACATTCCGCGCCGCCCGGTTTATTACGGCCATCGATCTGATCCAGTCCGATCGTTTGCGCCGTCGCATCATGCAAGAAATGCACACCATTTATGAACGCTATGATCTGTTGATCAGCCCGCCATTTTCCGGAGGGCTTTTGCAGATCACCAATTATACCGGCAGTCCTTGCACCGTGATGCCCAGCGGTTTTATCGACAGCGCAACCCGCACAATCTTCGGACAAGCCACGGACACTGTCGGGCCGACCGCGAAAGTGCCAACCAGCATTGTCCTGTGGGGCCGGTTGTTCGAAGACGGGCGTTTGGTACGTGTGTCCAAAGCTTTGCAGGCGCGTATGGGTGTAAGCGACATTCGCCCGCCGCTCTTCCCCTAATTTGCCTACATTGATTGTGTAACCGGTTTAGGCCCTATATCCAGATCACCATCCGCAGACAGCAGGATAGCGATCCAGTGGGTGGTCTTGAACTGACCCAGAATAATCATGATGATTACGGTCAACGGCGCAGACAGGAACGCGCCAACCCCGCCCCACAACCCTTGCCACAATACCAGTGAGAGAATCACCACCAGTGCCGACATATTCATACTGTCGCCCATCATTTTTGGCTGGATGGTGTTCGAGATGATAAATTGTATGACAAATAACAACCCCGCCATAATGCCGACAGGCAGCAATGTTTCAAATTGCACCAGTGCAAACATGGCCGGTAAAATCCCTGCCATTATCGATCCAACAACCGGAATATAGTTCAGAATAAAGATCACCAAAGCCCAAAATAAAGCATTATCCAGCCCGAACGCTTTCATCACCCCGAAGGACAGCGCCGTCATAATCACACTCATCAAAGTTTGAATGCCAAGATATTTTTCAATGCTGATACGGATGCGTTCTCCGACAAGGGCAGCCTGCCGCCGTTTTTCCAAATCGGGGAAAAGATCATCCATTTTCTTGGGAAACGAGTGTTGGGCCGCAAACAGGAAGGCCACATAAATCGCGATAAAGGCAAAGCTTGCAATAACCCCTTGTATGGAATTCGCGAACCCGCCAAGCAGGGCAGGCAGCTTATCTGTCAAATTATATTTGCTGGTTAAATCCCCCCACGACCCGAACCCGAACCACTCTAATATGGGGGAAGCAATAGCATTAAGCCGGGCCTCATAGCGTGTGGATTCGTGGGCCACATCAAACGCAGTATCGGCGATAATAATGACGATCCCGCCAATCCCAATCGCCACAATAAGGATAGCAATTGCAAGCGTTGCCCAATAGGGTAAAAAACTCATTTTCTGATCCATCCACCGCGCAAACGCATCAATAATCAGCCAGAAAAACACCGCCAAGGCAAATGGCGCCAGAACACCCTTAAGCCAAAACAAAACCCACGCCGCCACGACAAAGGTGAGAAACAAAATACACGCTCTTACGGTCTTATCCATGATGGTCTCCATTCATGTGAACTAGAATATGGTTTGTCGTGCACGTCAAGGGGCAAGCGGAATTTGCTAGACGTATGAAGCTGCAAAAGTTATCAACAAAGGTGCAAATTTTCGAGAGGCATATATGAGCGGATCAATTTTTATTGGCAAGGATACGGACGGCAAGGCGCAAGAGCTTTTGCTCCACCGCGCCAATCGGCACGGGTTGATTGCGGGGGCGACGGGCACAGGTAAAACCGTGACCTTGCAAATTCTGGCCGAAGGGTTTTCCAAAGCGGGTGTGCCAGTGTTTGCCGCCGATGTGAAAGGCGATCTGTCGGGAATTTCCCAAGCTGGCAGTAAGGATCACAAACTGCATGACAAGCTACTCTCTAGAGCCAAGAAAATTGGTCTGAAAGACTATAGCTATGGTGCCCGCCCGACAATCTTCTGGGATTTGTACGGAAAAAAAGGTCATCCGGTGCGCACAACCATCTCGGAAATGGGGCCAACCATGTTGACCCGCCTGATGGATTTAACCCCCGCTCAGGAAGGCATCCTCAACATTGCGTTTGAGGTGGCTGAAGACAATAACTGGCCTTTACTTGATCTCAAAGACTTGAAATCCACCCTGACCTTTGTGGCCGAACAGCGCAAAGAATTATCGATGCAATATGGCAATATCACCAACCAGTCCACCAGTGCCGTCATCCGCAGCCTGTTGGTGTTGGAACGTGATGGGGCGGAAGAATTTTTCGCCGAACCGGCCCTGAAGCTTTCTGACATGATGCGCACGGATATGTCGAGCAATGGCATTGTCTCCATATTGGCGTCTGACCAGTTGATCAATCATCCACGCATGTATGCAACATTTCTGCTCTGGCTTTTGAGCGAACTGTTCGAAGAGCTGCCCGAGGTTGGCGATCCGGACAAACCGGTCATGGTGTTCTTCTTCGATGAAGCCCATCTGTTGTTTCAGGACGCCCCGAAAGCATTGGTGCGAAAGATCGAACAAGTGGCGCGTCTGATCCGCTCCAAGGGGGTTGGGCTATATTTCGTCACCCAGAACCCGGGCGATATTCCCGACAGCGTGCTCAGCCAGATCGGCAACCGCATCCAGCACGCCTTACGCGCCTACACCCCCAAAGAGATCAAAGCTATCAAAGCCTCCGCACAAGCCTTCCGCGCCAATCCGGCTTTCAAGACAGAGGATGTAATTTCCGATCTCGGCGTCGGCGAAGCGCTGGTGTCGCTTCTGGATGCCAAAGGCCGTCCGCAAGTGGTGGGTCAAACCCTGATCCGCCCGCCCAGTTCCCGCCTTGGCCCCGCTAGTGATACGGAACGTAAAATCGTCATGAACCGCTCGCCTGTCAAAGGTGAATATGATGAGGTTATCGACCGGAAATCCGCCTATGAAATGCTGGCCGTGAAGCGCAAGAAAATTGCGGAAGCCAAAGAAAAATCCGACAAGGCCACTGCCAAGGCCACCGCCAAGAAAAAACCCGTCCGCCGCAGACGCCGCAAACGCCAAACCGCTCTGGAAGCCGGTACAAAAGCCGCCGTGCGTAGCCTCGGCGCGTCCTTGGGCCGTAAAATTGCCGGCAAGCACGGCGCCGCTATTATGCGCGGTATTTTGGGCAGTATGATGCGCAGGTAACGCGCGCCTGACGCTTCGTTGCATGAGGCAGGCATTGCATGATGGGGTGTTTATGGGCTATGTTGGGCCGGATTAGAGGAGATCGACCATGTGTGACGAGCAAACCGTAAAAGACAACGCAGCCTATCTAAAACGCCAAGACCGAATTTCGAGGCGCACCTTTGCGACATTGGCGGGCAGTGCCGCCGTTGTGGCGGGGCTAGGCGTGGTTGGCGAAACCGCCTTGGCCGAAACCGTTGAAGTGGTCGAAGAAAACATCAAAGTCACCACGCCGGACGGGGTGGCGGATTGCTATTTTGTTCGTCCAGTAAAAGGTAAACATGCCGCCGTAATCGTCTGGCCCGATATTGTCGGCCTGCGTCCGGCCTATAAGACCATGGGCAAACGCCTTGCCGAATCTGGATATGCGGTGCTTGTGGTCAACCCGTATTACCGCAAGGCGACGGCCCCTGTCGTCCCGGCTGGTTCAAGTTTCCAAGACCAAAGCGTTCGCGATACCATCTTCCCGCTCGCCCGTTCATTATCTGCAAAAACCAATGTAGTGGATGCAAAAGCATTTGTTAAATTTCTGGATCAACAGCCCAGCGTCGATACGGGCCGCAAAATCGGCACGACCGGATATTGCATGGGTGGGTCTATGGTCATGCGCACGGCCGCCACCCTGCCAGAGCGCATCGGCGCAGGCGCGACATTCCACGGCGGTGGTTTGGCTACAGATGCCGACGACAGCCCGCATTTATTGGTGCCAAAAATGAAAGCCAGCTTCATGTTTGCCATTGCAGGCAATGATGACGAGAAAGACCCCAAGGCTAAGGAGTTGCTTAAAGCGGCCTATGAAACGGCGGATCTACCTGCGGAAATCAAAGTCTATGAAGGCACATTACATGGCTGGTGCGCACTCGATTCTGCCGTCTATAATCAGGCAGCCGCCAATCATGCCCATACACGCTTGCTGGCATTATTCGACAAAGCGTTAGCCTAGATTAAAAACCTGCGTCACTGGTGCGTGGTCACTGGGGCGTTCCCAGAAACGGCAATCGCGGTGCACAACATGGCCCGCCTTGCCGGCATCAAGCGCCGCGTCCTTAAGGGCGGGGCTGGCCCAGATATGGTCGAGGCGACGACCACGATCCGATTTATTGATGTCGCGCGAGCGGTAAGACCACCAGCTAAATAGCTTTTCATCATCGTCTAAAAACGCACGTGCGCAATCGGTGAAATCGCCACTGGCTTGTAGCTTTGCCAATATATCAACCTCTAACGGGGTGTGGCTAACAACCTTCAAAAGCTGTTTATGCGACCAGACATCATTTTCGTGTGGCGCAATATTGAAATCTCCGACCAGAACTTTACGGGCATTTTCAGAGGCGCGCTCGGCAAAATATTTTGTCATCGTGTCTAAAAATCCGAGCTTATGGGCGAACTTCGGATTGATCTCGGCGTCCGGCTCGTCCCCACCCGCCGGGATATAGAAATTATGCAGCTCGAAATCTTTCACCCCGCCCACATGCACCATCGTGCTGACATGGCGGGCTTCGTCGCGCGGGCAGAAATGCGTGTCCATACGCGTAAGCGGATATTTGGAAACCGTGGCCACCCCGTGCATGCCCTTTTGGCCGCTAACCTGCATATGGGGGTAGCCCATGGCGATAAAGTCTTTGCGCGGCAATTGCTCGTCCAGACATTTAATTTCCTGAATGGCGATGATGTCGGGAGAGGCCTCTTCGGCGAATTTTGCGATTTGTGCAATGCGGAGACGAACGGAATTTATATTCCAACTGGCTATTTTTATTTTTGTCATCCGTGAAACATACCCGTCAGGCATGTGGATGCAAGATGAAATTAACGGCGTCTGTCGCGGCGGTTATCATCACGTAAAACAAACAGGCGCGGGTCCAACCGCCGATTATATTCCAGATCAGACAAGACAACCCGGGTCTGTTGGCCAAACCCGTCATGCACAATCCATTCTCGCAAAGCCAGAGTTTGCGGATCAAACACCAGAGTGATCGCCCCGTCCATATCACCGCTGCCGTCTTTGGCGGTCATGTTGATGGACGACGGGGTTTTTTGTAGGGAGACCACTTCCACATCGTCTTCCAGTTTGATGTTCTCGCCCAAAAAGAACGCCAAAGGCGTCGCCTTCAAAGGCACCCGGTCTTTGGTATCAAGCTGGCGGTCGATCTGCGTCAATGTCACCCCGTCCGAAACCAGCAATAGGGGGGCGGGTGCGTCATATTCAAACCGGATTTTCCCCGGACGTTTCAGATAAATCTTGCCTTGCGACACCGAACCATCCGATCCGTATTGGGCAAACCGTCCGGAAAAACTGGCCGTGCTGTTCATAGCCGCGTCAATACGGGCCAAATCCGTAGGCACGCTTGAGGGGTGGGTGAAGGCAGGTAGGCGCACGGGCTGTACGCTCGCTTGCGGAGATTGCACTTGCTGGGCCAATGCTGTCGCGGCTCCCAAGCTCAAGCCCGATCCTAAGGCAACAAGGCTAATCGTTTTAATGAATACGTGTTTCATGCCCTCATCCTTACAGGGTCACATATGTATGGGAAGTGAATTTTGCGGCTGGAACCGGTTCATGTGGATTAATAAGTAGCAAGGTTTGGGTGCGCGCCTCGTACGTAACGTGCGTGTGGAGATACAAATTTTGCCAAAAAAATACCCTGCCGGCGGGAGCGCGGCAGGGTTTAAATTGAGTGGGAGAGATCGGTCGGAAGACGAAAACCCGAAAGAGCTGGGGGCTAAAAATTCGTGTTTATTACCCTTAAGTTAGGGGCCTTCCGACCATTGAGAAATGTATAGCCATCCATTACGGCTCCAACGGGGCGCAAATGGGGCTATAATAAGGCGTGGGTTAATTCTCGTTAATGCGGTTAATGCGGGGTTAAAAACGCAAGCCGTGACCTTCGGCCATAAATACGCGGTTTCAGGACAGTTTCAGGGCCAAAACACTGTCTTTGTGCGAGGATTTAACCACATAATACCGTGCATTCCCCCAAACTCTCCCCTATATTACCCGCTATATATAAAGTGATTCGCGGCCCCCTATAATTTGGGCTGCTCACAAGACCAATATGGCGGATAAATATGGCTGACCAAGCTGCAGAAGAAGAGTATGGCGCGGACAGTATCAAGGTCTTGAAAGGCCTCGATGCGGTACGTAAGCGGCCAGGCATGTATATCGGCGACACAGATGATGGCTCCGGCCTGCATCATATGGTTTATGAAGTTGTCGACAATGCGATTGACGAGGCCTTGGCCGGACATTGTGACACGGTGTTTGTGGCATTGCACGGCGATGGCAGTGCATCTGTGCGTGATAATGGCCGTGGTATCCCTGTGGCCATACACGAAGAAGAAGGCGTGTCGGCGGCTGAAGTGATCATGACCCAGCTCCATGCGGGCGGTAAGTTTGACAGTAATTCCTATAAAATCTCCGGCGGGCTTCACGGGGTGGGTGTGTCTGTGGTCAACGCCCTGTCGTCCAAACTTGATTTGACGATTTGGCGGAGCGGCAAGGAACACGAAATGCAGTTTGCGCACG
The DNA here is from genome assembly GCA_002733605.1 of Robiginitomaculum sp. Classification (GTDB taxonomy): domain Bacteria; phylum Pseudomonadota; class Alphaproteobacteria; order Caulobacterales; family Maricaulaceae; genus Robiginitomaculum_A. The sequence continues at coordinate 86,151 of NVWK01000011.1, read as the reverse complement.
GGGATGCTGTCGCGCCGCTGAAAGTTACCGGGGACGCGCCGATAGAAGACGGCAAGCCGATCACGGGTACGCAAGTGCGGTTTTGGCCCTCTGAAGGCACCTTCACCATGGTTGAATTTGACCGCATGACGCTTGAGCGCCGTTTGCGCGAATTGGCGTTTTTGAACTCCGGTGTGCGCATTGTGCTCTCTGATAATCGTGCAGAAGAACCCATTGTTACAGAAATGATGTATGACGGCGGTATCGAAGCGTTTGTCCGGTATCTGGACACCAATAAAGTGCCGCAATTTGAAAACCCGATTGTGATTAACCGCGAAGGCGAAGACGGCATGTCTGTCGAACTGGCCATGTGGTGGAATGATAGCTATCACGAGAATGTACGCTGCTTTACCAACAACATCCATCAACGCGATGGCGGCACCCATCTGGCCGGTTTTCGCGGCGCGCTGACCCGTGCGGTCAATAAATACGCAGCCGGTTCCGGCGTGGCCAAGCGCGAAAAAGTGACGATTAGCGGCGACGATGCCCGCGAAGGTCTGACCTGCGTTTTGTCGGTAAAAGTCCCTGATCCGAAGTTTTCCTCACAAACCAAAGATAAATTGGTGTCCTCTGAAGTGCGCCCTGTGGTCGAGAGCTTGGTCGGTGAAGCCTTAAACGAATGGTTTGAAGAAAATCCGGCAGATGCCAAAATGGTCATCCAGAAAATTGTCGAGGCTGCCGCCGCCCGTGACGCGGCCCGCAAAGCCCGTGATCTGACCCGCCGCAAATCCGCTCTCGACATTGCCAGCTTGCCCGGCAAGCTCGCAGATTGCCAAGAACGCGATGCGTCCAAAGCCGAAATTTTCATAGTGGAAGGGGACAGCGCCGGGGGCAGCGCCAAGCAGGCGCGCAATCGCCAAAATCAGGCGATCCTGCCGCTAAAAGGTAAAATCCTCAATGTGGAGCGCGCCCGTTTTGACCGCATGCTCTCAAGCCAGGAAATCGGCACCATGATTACCGCGCTCGGCACGGGCATTGGTCGTGAAGAGTTTAATATTGAAAAACTGCGCTACCATAAAGTGGTCATCATGACCGATGCTGACGTGGATGGTGCCCATATCCGTACCCTTTTGCTGACATTTTTCTTCCGTCACATGCGCGAGTTGATTGATCGGGGCTATCTCTATATTGCCCAACCGCCTCTCTATAAAGTTGAGCGCGGCAAGTCTGTACGTTATATCAAAGACCAAGAAGAGCTGGATGCCTATCTGATTGAAATGGGCTGTACCGATGCCTCTCTGACATTGGGAAGCGGCGCGAAAATCATTGGTGAAGATCTGAAACGGGTCGGCCATGAAGCGTTGAAGGCACAAGGATTAATTGATCGCTTGAAATCAAAAGCCCCTGACAATGTGATCGCCCAATTGGCCATTGCGGGCGCGCTGGGCGCAGACGCGGGTGAGGCCGAAGCCAAAGCTGCCGCTCTGCGTCTTGACCGCGTGGCCGATGAAGGTGAAGACGGTTGGTCTGGCACGTTTGACAAAGATGGTTCCTTGGTGATGGAGCGCGAAGTGCGCGGCGTTATGGACAGGGTTGTGTTGCGCCAAGCCTTTAGAGATGGTGCCGATGCAAGACGTCTGCACAAAATGGCGGCGGAGTTGAAAGAAACATACGGCGAAGCCTCCATGTTCCGGCGCAGCGAAGAAGACGCGGTCGAAATTTACGGCCCCGCACAATTGCTCGATATTATTTTTGCCGGCGGGCGCAAGGGTTTTAAAATCCAGCGCTATAAAGGCCTCGGCGAAATGAACCCGGACCAATTGTGGGAAACCACGCTGGACGTGAATGCCCGTACGCTTTTGCAGGTCAGAATCGACACCGCCGACGGTGCGGACGAGCTGTTTACCAAGCTGATGGGCGATGTGGTTGAACCGCGTCGCGACTTCATCATTGCCAATGCTCTTGATGCGGATGTAGACACATAAGAAGGCAACAGGGGCATTGGGTGAGGGGCGCTCGTTCTCAGGTTGCACTCCTGTCTTTTACACAATTTTAATACCTTTTTTGCTTTGGCATGCGCACACGCTAGCGTATAAAGAGGGTTGATTAGAGGAACCGCCATTGGGCGGGAGAATGAATGAGCGCTGCCAAAAGCAACACACCGAAATCCCGTCTCGCACGCATATCCGAAGCTGCCAACATATATGGCGAGCGTAGTTTCGACAATTATGCACAAATCCGCTCGCTCGCAGAACGCGTGCAATCGGGCCTGTGCGCCTATTTAAGCGCCGATTTAAGTGCCAGTGGCACCTCGGATAAAAAATGCGTGTTTTTGGTGCCGCCACAAGGGCCATTTATGTCCCAAAATTATGGATCTGGCGCGTTTTCTGTTTCGGGCAAGGGGTTTTTACCGTTGGAGCCGATCAGCTTCGGCCTTGGCGTACGGGTCTCGCAATCCGGTGATTTCATGCGCATTGTCCTGCATTGCCGCAAAGAGGGTGAGCGTATTTTCATGCAGGTGGAAGAAAACCAGAACTATGATTTTGTCCTGCCTCTCACTGATGAAGATGTCGATACCTGCAAAGAAGGCCTGTTCCAGCATCTTTTGCACTGGTTTACGGATCGGGTGGAGCACTATGACCATGGTAATTATGGCAGCACCGATATCGGATTTGATATCCAGCGCATTGATGACGCGTAAGAGGACTTAGAGAAACCCTATGTCTGAAGTCGCACATATCGCCTCTCAATATCTTCCCTACAAAATCGCCTTGATCGGGGTTTTGGGCATTGGCGCCCAATGGCTGGCTTGGCGATTACAGCGTCCGGCCATTGTGTTGATGGCCGCTGCAGGCCTGATTTTTGGCCCCGGCATGTCGTGGATATTCACGTTGGATTTTGTACAGACGCAGGAAACTTTACGCAACATTGTCGATGCGTTCCGGCTCAATCCGGAGAAGGATTTCGGCGAAATGTACCGGCCCATGGTCGGCATTGCCGTGGCCATTATCCTGTTTGAAGGCGGGCTGAATCTTCGTTTCAAGGATTTGCGCGACGCCACCCATGCGGTTTCGCGCATGGTGCTTGTGGCCGCGCCCATTGCCTGGGTGTTGGGCACGATCGCGGCCCATATGATTGTCGGCCTGCCGTGGGATATCTCGGCCATGATTGGCGGGCTGTTTATCGTGACCGGCCCGACCGTGATCCTGCCTTTATTACGCCAGGCCCATTTGCCCGGTCGCCCCGCCGCGATTTTGAAATGGGAAGGGATTGTCAACGATCCCCTGGGCGCTCTGTTTGCGGTGGCCGGATATACCTTTATCCGCTTTACTGCCATGGGCGAAAACATCCTGTTTGCCATTGTCCAGCTGGTGGTGGCGGCCCTGATTGGGGCGTGGTTCGGGGCCGTGTCCGGCTGGGGCTTGGCGTGGGCGTTCCGGCGCGGTGATGTGCCGGAATATCTCAAAGCCCCTGTGGTTCTGGTCTGGGTTTTGGCCATTTATGTGATGGCAAATTCGATTGCCGACGAAACCGGCTTGGTGGCGGTCACCGCACTGGGCATCGCCATGGCCAATTCCAAATTTGCCGCCATGGTGGAAATGCGCCGCTTTAAAGAAAACATTGCCGTACTGTTGGTCTCGGGCGTATTCGTGGTTTTGACGGCGACCCTGACCCCCGAAGTTTTGCAAAGCATGGACTGGCGGGTGATGGTTTTCGTTTTGGCGATGATGTTCATTGTGCGCCCTGTTGCCGTGTTTGTTTCAACCATTTGGTCTGGTCTGAGCTGGCGCGAAACCCTGCTGGTCAGTTGGATCGCCCCGCGCGGGGTTGTGGCCGTGGCCGTGGCCGGCCTGTTTGCGACAGAGCTACAACTCATCGGCCGCCCGGAAGGCGCCATCTTTGTACCCTTGGCATTCGCACTGGTATTTGCCACCGTATTGACATCAAGCTTTACAATTACCCCTCTGTCAAAATGGCTCGGTTTTGCTAAAAAAATGGACGAGGGCGTGCTGATTGTCGGGGCCAATCCATGGTCGCTCGGTCTTGCGAAAGCCCTTAAAGATATGGACATTCCTGTGCTGATTGCGGACACAAACTGGCGGCGTTTACGGGGTGCAAGACTGGACGGCCTGACCGTGTTCTACGGGGAAGTGCTGTCGGAAAACGCCGACCACAGGCTTGACCATTCCACCTTTGAATATCTGATCGCCGCCACCCCCAATGATGCCTATAACGCGCTTGTCTGTGTTGAATTTGCCCCCGAACTTGGTCGCCACCGTGTGTTCCAGATATCGGGTCAGGAGCAGGAAGAAGCCGATCCGGCCGCAATTAACTTCACGGCGCGTGGCCGCACATTGTCGACCCATGGCCGTAGCTTTGACGTGCTGACACGGGATTGGTGGAGTGGCTGGCGCTTTCGTTCAACCACGCTCTCGGACGAATATACATTTGATAATTTCACGCGCGATCGCGGCGAAGATATCGACATTCTTCTGGCCAAGCGCCCTGACGGGTCTCTGGATTTCCTCAACCCCGAACAGAAATCCAAAATCGATGATTCGACCTTGCTCAGTTTCGGGCCTGTTCGGGCTGAAACCACAGAACGTACAGAGCGTATAGAACGCAGCGAAGGGGCGGCTAACACGGCCACGCTCACTGACAGCACGGCCCCCAAAGGGTCTCCCTCCACCTAGACCTCTACCCCATAGGCCGCAACCTCTTCACCTCTATTTAATGCCTTTGGGCGAAACTGCGCGGATGGAATGTTAGCAATAGAGTTTGTGTGGCGGATATACACGACATTGACGGGGGAAATGACGGGGTTCAAGGCCCGGATCAAGGCCCTCTTGTGCCCTATGTCCCGCCCATAACCCACACATGGCGTGTGTCCTTTGCAAGGTTTGTAGGGAAGTGCCGCGCGGGTGTCGCGCATATATTTTCGCCGCCATCTCGTACATCTGTCTCTCATACCCGAAAGCAGGCCCGAAAACAGAAATGGGCTTTGCGCACAGTTTGGCTCATGGGTCTCCCCGCATATTTCGGGGTCAGTGCCGTGCTCGGTGTGCTGATGTGGGCCGGGCAGGATATGCCCGATACCTCGCCGCTCTGGGCTCCGAAATCAACACCATTAATCGTTGTTCTGGACAGATATGACCGTGAAATTTTCCGCACCGGTGGCGTCGAAGCCAAACCGGTTGTCCTAGCAGATTTACCCAAAGCCTTGCCGCACGCCCTGATCGCCATTGAGGACAAACGTTTTTACAGCCATCCCGGTTTTGATGTCATCGGCTTGGCGCGGGCCGTACAGGCCAATTTTAAGGCTGGCCATGTGGTACAGGGCGGCTCGACCTTAACCCAGCAATTGGCTAAAAATGTCTTCCTGACGCGCCGGCAAACCCTGAAGCGTAAAGTGCAGGAAATGATGCTGGCCGTCTGGCTCGAGTACCGCTACAGCAAAACCGAAATTCTGGAAATTTATCTCTCACATGTCTATTTTGGCGGCGGCACGATCGGGATCGAATCTGGATCACAGCGATTTTTCAATAAACCGGCGCGGGAATTATCCGTCGGGGAGTCTGCGCTTTTGGCAGGGATATTACAGGCACCGGATCGGCTCAATCCGGTCAAAAACACCCCTGCAAGTGCTGTGCGCACGGCGCAGGTTTTACGCAAAATGCGCGCGCGCGATTATCTCACGGACGCGCAAATGCACGCCGCCATAACCGACCCCATCGAAATCGAGCCCATGCAAATCAAGACACTGGCCAGCGCCGCGTATTTTACCGACTGGGTGCTGGCGCGTGTCGACAAAGAAACCGGCGCCCCCCGTCACGATATTGTGGTGCACACAAGCCTTGATATGCACGCGCAATTGGCCGCACAGGCCGCCGTAGCCCGGGGTGTAGACACAAAAAGAAATGCCCAGCAAGCCGCCCTAATCGCCTTTGACGGTACCGGCGGCGTGCGGGCCATGGTCGGCGGGGCCAGCTATCAGCACAGCCCGTATAACCGCGCCGTGCGTGCCAAGCGCCAACCCGGTTCGGCCTTCAAGCCCTTTGTCTATTTGGCCGCAATGCAGGCCGGCTATACCCCTTGGGATGTGCGCGAAGACAAACCGATCGATATCGACGGCTGGCAACCCGGAAATTTCAGCAATAAATATAAAGGCTGGCTGTCTTTGGAAACCGCACTGGCCTTGTCGATTAACACGGTCGCTGTCAGCGTCGCCGAAGAATTGGGGCGCGAAACAATCGTACGCACCGCAGACACCATGGGATTACACGGGTTCAAACCCTATGCGTCATTGGCGCTCGGGGCTCAAGAAACAACACTTTATGATCTTACCTCCGCCTATGTGCCCTTTGCCAATTGGGGGTACGGGGTTGAACCTTACGGCTTGGAAGCAGTTTACGGCGCAGATGGACAAGTCTTGTATGAACGACCAGCCACCCCCAAACATCGTCTTTTAGATACACAGATATTGGAACGCATGAATGTAATGATGCGCACAGTTGTCAGTGCGGGCACCGGCAAGGCTGCCCAGCTAGAGGGCCGGGATGTGGCGGGGAAAACCGGCACCACCAATGATTACCGCGACGCATGGTTTGTCGGCTATACGCCCGATTATGTGGCGGGGGTCTGGGTTGGTAATGATGACAATTCAAAAATGTCGCGGGTTACAGGCGGCGCCATTCCGGCGCGGATATGGAAAGATTTTATGACGCAGGCGTTAAAAGACGTACCTGCCTCTAGACTGCCCAGTGCCACACGTCCCACTACCATAGCCCTGACCATTGCGCTGAAAGACCAAAACCTCGAAAACCTTCTGGCCAACATCGAAAAAACCCTGCCGTAACGTTTTAGTCTTTGGACACCAATTTGGGGTTCAGGCTCAGCTTAATCAGGGTAAGATTCAACGCGATAACGATAAACAGGGCCGGAAGCCCACCAAGATTGGACAACATTCGCACCCCGTCTATGCCCGTATAAGCGGTCATAATCCACGCCGTGCTGACCAGCAATATCACCCAGATAATTTTAAGGGCCGGTCGGGTTTTGCCTTGAGGCATCTCTTGGGGTATTTGCAGGCTTGCGGCATCAGCACCCTGTTCGGCACTCTTTTTTTCGCAAATCATGGCAATGGCTTCGGTGTTGGAGTCTGCGGCGGTCACGTAGGATAAAAATGACAATATCACCAATATGGGCACAAGCAGTGCACTTAGCGGCAGGGAAGTGACAGCCTGAAACAACACCGCCTCGGGGCCTTCACTGTCAAGAACGGCTTTTAATGATCCGTCTGTGGCCGCGTCCACCGCCATTGCGAAGCCGCCAAACACGCTCATCCAGACAATCGCAAACAGGGAGGGTGCGAAAAAATTAATGGCAATAAATGCCCGCACGGAATACCCCCGCGCAATCCGCCCTAAAAACATGGCCGTGACCGGTGCCCACGCCAGCCAGTTGGCCCAGTAAAAAATCGTCCACGCATTGGCCCATTGCCGATCCCCCGCCTCGCCGACAATCAGGGAGCGCGGCACAAATTCGACCAGATAGCCCCATATCGCGCCGGCACTTTCCTTAAGGATATACAGAGTGGGGCCAAAGATAAACACAAAGGCCACGAAGGCAAAAAACAGTTTCGTGTTCAAATCGGACAGCACACGGATACCATGGGTTAACCCGCTTAAAGACGAGATCAGCACGGCGGTCACGATTAAAGCCGCGATCATTGCCAGCAAAACCGGCGTCGTGTGCAGGCCCGTGATTTTCCCGATCCCGCCCGAGAGCAACAACATGCACGCCCCCAGACTTGCCGCCATGCCAAGGACCAGCGACAATAAAACCACCGCGTCCAATAAATCGCACAGCGTGCGGGGCAATCTGCGCCCGATCAACACATTGATTGGTTCGGAAATTGAATAGGATCTGTCCATATTATGATACACCAGCGCAAATGTCAGGGCTGGTACCGTATAAATCGCATAAGGTGAAAACGCCCAATGCATGAACAGCGACACCAGTGAAAACCGCACGGCTTCAGGGCTGGCAGCAACAATGTCGCGCCCGCCCGGATCATACAAATGATACATAGGCTCGGCCGTACCCCAAAACAAAATGCCGATGGCGATCGTGGTACACAGGGTAATGGCAAACCAGTTCCAGCGTGACAATAATGGTGTCGCGTTCGCACCGCCAATTTTGATTTTGCCCAAAGGCGAGACAAACACCCACAGGCACGTCAGCACAAATCCAAAAACGGCGATCGCAAATACATTGGAAAACGTCTTCAAAATCCAGCTATTCACACCGGTCGCGAGGTTTAAGAACGCCGCCATGTCCACAATACTGCCAATGACGGCTGTAATCAGCAATACCATTGGCACATATAACACAATCGGACGTATCGTTTTCATCCCGCTTTATACGCGCTCAAACATTCTTTTCAAGATTATGTTCATTTTAGCACAGGCCGTATGCGGGTTTAACGCTCGCGCCTATAATGCATTTGTCTCTATATTGAAAATCACATTGATGCTGCCAAGGCGCACTGGTTACATTTACTGGGAATAAACCTGATAAGAATACAAAGGTGGGAACATGACAAATACAGCAATTTATGAAGGGCGCATTTGCGTCATTACCGGCGCAGCCTCGGGTATTGGGCGTGCCTTGGCGGTAAAACTGGGGGCCGCAGGGGCGGCCATTGCCATATCGGATGTAAATGAAGAAGGCCTCGCAGAAACGGCCCGCCTCGCAGGTGGAGAAAACTCCAACAGGATATTGGTCGATACACTGAATGTCGCCGACGCCGACGCCATTATCGCCTATGCTGTCCATGTGGAAAAAGCGCTTGGCCCTGCGGATTATGTGTTTAACGTTGCGGGTCTGACCCGCGTGGGCCGGTTTGACGTTACGCCGCTGTCCTCTATGGAAAAAATCATAGACGTCAATTTCTGGGGCGTTGTGCGTATGTCGAAAGCCTTTCTGGATCAGCTAAAACAAACCAAAGGCGGTCTGGTCAATATTTCCAGTATTTTTGGTATTATCGGCTTTGAAGGCCAAACCCATTATTGCGCCTCCAAATTTGCCGTCCGGGGTTTTTCCGAAACCTTGGCTCAAGAAATGCAAGAACACGGTGTCAGAGTGAGCTCCGTCCATCCGGGTGGCGTGGCCACCAACATTGCCCGTAACGCCGAAATCGATGCTTTGCCAGCCGATGTGAAATCCAAAGAAGCCATGAACAAGTCGTTTGACGAGATGGCCATCACCAGCGCCGAAGACGCAGCGCAAGTCATTCTGGACGGCACCGCCAAAGGCAAACGCCGTATTCTCATCGGCAAGGACGCTAAATTGGTGGCACTGGTACAACGCCTGTTCCCAGTCAAATATCCGAAAATTCTGGCAAAACTGACCGGCATGAAGACGCTCAATACTTAAGGGCTAATGCGGCGCGCCAACCGCATGTAACCGGCCCCCGTTTTGGTTCAACCAGCGCTTGGCCGGTTTTACCGTATCGACAAGCTCGTCACACAAAGCCCAGAACCCTGCCCCATGATTGGCCTCGACCAGATGGGCACATTCATGGGCGCATACATAATCAAGCACAAAGGGTGGTGCACACACCAGCCGCCAAGAATACGAAATTTGCCCCCCCGCTATATGTGTACCTTTTACGCATGACCCCCAACGCGAACTGGTATCGCGCACACTGATTTTGTCGACGGGTTTGCCTAGCGCGCCCGCATGCATATGGGTGCTATCAGTCAGGGCTGTGCGGGCTTCACGAATGAGGAAGCGCTTGGTGCGCCCCTCTAATGTATCTGCGCTCGCCGGTACATAAATGTGCTTTAGCTCATGATCTATGTGGGCCCGTCCACGCAGGGACGGGGAAACCAACTGATAAAGTTCGCCGCGAAACAGCAAGTCTTGGCCGTCAACAAACGGTTGGGCCGGCGGTAGAGCTTCGAGCTGTACCAATATCCAGTCATATTTCTCCTGCACAAACCGCTGGGCATCTTGTAGCCGTTTTGAGCTTCCGGGCACCGTGACAAGCACCTGACGCTTGGCCGCATCCATTTTAATACTAATCCGGCGCGCGCGTGGCCGCAAATGGTAGAAAATGCGTGGATCTTCCTCATCCTGCCAAATCATGTTTTGGCGCACACCGCTGGCAAGGCTTTGCCGCGTGGGGGTAAGATTGAATTTGGACAAAAAACTGGCCACGTCATTCCTTTATAGTCTTTGGGCATCTTTAGGCATGGTTTTATACATGCCGTCCCTGCGCGGGCCACGCTACCCATTTCAGGACTGCAAATAAAGTGTATTTTGCCTTGAACTGAGCACAGTTTTCCTGTTGTGTGTGGCCATTCAACCAGACAGGATCTTCGCTATGCTTAATTTCAAACCTTCAATTTCAACGCTCGCCATTGGTGCCGTGCTGTCCACATCTCTCGTTTTGGGGGGCTGTAACAAAAAACCAGACGTTTCCAAAAGCGAAGAAATCGTTTTAAAAGACCGCACAGTGAGCGAAACAGATGCGGTGCGCGCGTTAAAGCTTATGGGATTGGATGTCTCCGGCAGTAACGAATTTGTTTGGGCCGCGCGTTCGGGCAGTGCTGGCAATTACACATATACGGATATCGTGCGCAAGGACGAAGATGATGGTGTGACGGGCGCGGGCAGTCTGGAGCTACGCGGCGTACATATGGAAGGCGACCAGCCTGCATTTGATCAACTGGTTTTGAAAAATTTCCAATCAAAAGATGATGATGCGCTTATTAGCTTTAAGACCATTACTTTGACCGAACCAACCGCGGCATTAGCAGGCGCAATCGGTCTGGTGATGGGCGGTGATGAAGATGCATTTGATGACATGGAAGGGGATGTCGCATTTTCTGCAATTTCGTTTAGTGGCCTTAAGGTTTCGGGGGATGACGGTGTTTTGACACTTGATGGTGTCAAATTGGCAAAAACCGCTGACGGCAAAGGCATATTCACATTTGATAATCTGGATATGGACATGACCGATAACGGCAAGTCTATCAAAATGAAATTAGGCGCGATCAATGTCGTCGGGGTGAATATCGACAAATATAAAGACATGGTTGCGGCCATGGTAGAAGAGGGCAAAGCCGGAGAAGGGTTTGACGAAAAAAGCCTCAAGGCACTGGTGGGCTCTATGAATCCTTATGATCCGGATTTTGAAAACTTTAGTCTTACAAACTTCAATATGAATGCTCAGGGTTTGATTATAAACTTGGATAGCCTTACGGGTACAGCCAAGAAAAAGGGCGGCAAAACGATCATGAGCCAAACCATGTCACCGCTGACAATTACGCCCCCTAAAGAGACAACAGACAAGGATATGATCAAGTTCAACGAGGCGATGGCCACGCTTGGCTATGACGCTCTTGAATTTACCATGGAGCAAAACTCTGTGCTGGATGAGGCTGCCGACAGCATGATTGTCAAAGACAGCTATATAGCGATGAAGGACGGTTTCAATCTTAGTTTTGATTATGATATGCTTGGCTACAAAGCCTATCTTGAGGCTGCGATCGCCTCGACGGCCAATGCGAATATGAATCCCATGGACGCGATGGCTATGATGGAGGCTTTTAAAATCAAAAGCATGCGCATTGCGCTCAGAGACGATTCCATTGTCGAGCGGGCGTTCAAACTGGCGGCCAAACAACAGGGCGGCACGCCAGCGGCTTTGAAAAACCAAGCCAAAATGGGTTTGGCGTTCTTGCCGATGATGGCGCAAGACGAAGGTCAGCAAAAAATTGCATCCGAGCTTAGCACAGCGCTTGGTGCGTGGCTCGAAAACAGCGGCACATTGGTGTTTGACATGAAACCGGAGACGCCTGTTTCAATTGGCGAAATTGGCAAAAACTCTATGAACGGCGATTTCGACGCGGCCTCGCTCGGCCTGACAATTACCCACGAGGAATAGTTCGCGTAAGCCGAAAAGATTTGAAAACGGGGCCTAGAGCCCTGTTTTTTTATACGCGATCAGTTTTTGCGCAATCTTTGTTGGCGTATCGGCGTGGGTGAAAACATCTACAAATTCGCCGTTCTTGTCCATTAAGTAGATCAGGCTGGAATGGTCATAAGTATATCCGATGGCACTGGACGGGTCGGGAACTTTATTGCCAATAACGGCAAACGCTTTTTTGACGGCGTCGATTTGCGCCTCTGAACCGGTCAATCCGACAAGGTTTTCAGGGAAGCCATTGGCCGTCACATACAGCGCCATCTGCTCGGGCGTATCCCGCTCTGCGTCGATGGTGATAAACAAGGTCTGGTAATAGGTTTTCAAATCCGCATCTTTTTCAGCTGCAATCTCGAGCGCCGCCCCCATTTGCTGGAGCGCCGTCGGGCAAATATCGGGGCAAAAAGCAAACCCGAAATAAATCAATTGCGGACGCCCCATAAAATCGGCTTCGCTAACAGCTTTGCCTGTATGATCGATGAGGGAAAACGGCCCGCCAATCGCAGCTTTGCCTGACACAACCGTATTGGGCCCGCTGATAGCCACATCCTGTGGCCCGCATCCACCCAGTCCCAACGCGGTGGCCGCGAAAAGCCCGACAAAAGGTTTGAATAAAGATCGTGACATACAGCGCTCCCAATACCATTATCTTCGTTATGCAAAGATCGGGCGTGAAAGGCAAGAGACCAGAATGAGTTATGAACGCAAAGCGGTATTGTTTATTTGTCTCGGCAACATTTGCCGCTCGCCCACGGCCGAGGCCGTATTTAAAACCCGTAGCGCCCAAGCCGGATTAAATGTGGTGTGTGACAGTGCCGGCACGGGTGGCTGGCACGCCGGAGACCGTCCGGATGGTCGGGCCATGGAGGCGGGAAAGCGGCGTGGCTATAGCTTTCACGGCCAGACATCTCGCAAAATCGAGACTTCGGATTTCGAGACCTTTGATTTTATTGTGGCGATGGATCAACAAAACCTGTCCGATTTACGGGCAACCTGTCCGCCTCGCCATCATGACAAACTCAGCCTATTTCTCGATTTTGCCCCCCATACAGACGCGCGCGAAGTCCCCGATCCGTATTATGGCGGCGAAGGTGGGTTTGATCATGTTTTGGACTTGGTCGAAATTGCCAGTGAAGGCCTCATTGTCGCGCTGACAGAAAAGGCCTAACGCCCGAGCAGCGGATAATTGGCTTCTTTATGATAGATATTTGGCCCGGATTTCTGTGGGTTGGAAGAATACAGGGCGAATTGATCAACAATAAAAGGCTTGCTCTTTGTATTGAGATGTCGGCGTACAAACCGCGATAAATCCGCCAATGAGACCCCGTCCTGCATATAGGCCAGACTGAGATGGGGTGTGTATTTACGGGCTTCCATTGCAATGTGCGCCCGCCGTGCCGCTTTGCGGACATGCAGATGCAAAGCCTTAAGCGTCGGGTTTTCTTGCATCCCCATCCACAAAGTATGCGGACGTGAGCCGCCAAACACATCGACACTGGACAGGCTGAGCTTAAACCCGCCGCCGGAACCGCCCCCCGCCCGACTGGCCAGTTCATGATCAAGGATTTCGGCAAACTCTACGGAGACAAGTCCGAAATATCCCAGCGTAATATGTAGATTTTCAACCGGTGCCCACCTGACCCCGTCAATGCCTTTTTGCATCTCCGCCACCGCGCGCAAAATATGCGGTGGTGGTTTGATAGCCGCAAACAGGGTCAACATTTCGGTCATAATGCCTGAACCGTGCCTCTATCGTGCGTGACAATCAAGCGCCAATTATGGGCAGGGCGAACGCAGACGCACATGCAGCTCATGCACAGCCGCGTCAATTTCGTCGGTCCAGTCCAGATCGAACGCATCAATATCGTCTTTCAACTGCGCCATTGTCGTCGCCCCGATAATGGTACTGGTGGTGAATGGACGACTGTCTGTAAATTTCAGCGCCAATTGTATCGGCGTAATGCCAAGCTCTTTTGACAAGGCCAGACAGTCGGTCACCGCCTCTGCCGCCCACGGTTTTTCATAGCGGTCAAGGCGCTTGAACAGGGTTTTACGCGCCCCTTCCGGCAGGGCGCCATTTTCGTATTTACCGGTCAAATATCCTTGTGCCAGTGGCGAATAGGCCAGCAGGCTCACATCTTCACGCATGGCAATTTCTGCCAGCCCGTAATCAAACCGGCGACTGATCAAATTATAGGCGTTCTGGATTGACGCCATGCGCGGCCAGCCATGTTTTTCCGCCAGCGCTAGAAACTTCATCGTTCCCCACGGGCTTTCATTGGACAGGCCAATGGCGCGAATGCGCCCGGCGTCCACATGGCGCGACAGGGCTTCAAGGATGTCCTCAAGCGGGGTCATGTCGCTGAGATCAGGGTCGATATATGTATGGAACCCGAACCCTTCATGTTCACGGTCCGGCCAGTGCAACTGGTACAGATCGATATAATCGGTTTGCAAATTCTTGAGAGAGCGCTCAACCGCGAAATCGATCTGGGCTTTGGTCTGGCGCGCAGATATGCCCCCGTCGCGAAACCAGTTGCCTTTGTCCGTGCGACCCACAACTTTTGTGGCAATGACCACTTTATCGCGGTTGTTACGAGCGTTCAGCCATGTGCCGATAATGGTCTCGGTCGAGCCTTGGGTTTCGGGTTTGGGCGGGATGGCATAAAGCTCGGCCGTATCGATAAAATTAATGCCGCGTTCCAGCGCATAATCGAGCTGTTCATGCCCTTCACTTTGCGTGTTTTGTTCACCCCATGTCATACTGCCCAGACAGATATTGGAGACTTTGATGTCTGTTCGGCCTAAATTTCGAATACGCATGAATGTTCCCCGATATGCTTCTTGCATTAGAATGTCTTGGATTTTTTTAACAAAACCCTATATACAAAGATATGTAAAGTGTGCGCTAAAGGTGCAAGTCCTAATTTCTAAATTGCGCACGATTCTCGAGATATCTTTAAGGAGATCCCAAAATGAACACTTCTGTCACCCATCAAGGCGAGATGGACCTTGGCTTGCGTAGCTTTATGCTGGGCACCTATAAATATATGATCGCTGCCATGGCTGTGTCGGGCATCGTGGCGCTCCTGATTGGCAAATTTTTGTTGCTGGACGCAAATGGTGCGCCCACGGCGATGGCCTACACCCTGACCCGTCCTTCAATCGCATTGATGATGACGATCGGGATTGTTATGGGCTTTGGGACTGTCGGTCGTAAATTACATACGATGAGTGTGAGTGGCGCCCGTACCTTCCTGTTCGTCTTTGCCGCTGTTATGGGCGTGTGGTTGTCTACGATTGCCGCTTTTAAGGACCCGATGATTTCGGTGCGGATTTTCTTTATGGCTTCGGCTATGTTTGCCGGGGTTAGTTTGCTTGGCTATACCTCCAAGAAAAACCTGTCTGGCCTTGCAACCTTTGCAGCGATGGCCTTTATCGGCGTTATCGTTTTGATGTTTGCCAATGCTTTCTTCTTTAAAGCGGGCGGAGGCTCTATGTTTGTTCTTGGTCTGAACGCTGTCGGCCTTCTGGCCGTCGCCGCCATGACCGCATGGGAAACCCAAGCTTTGAAACGGACATATCACGCAACTGTCGGCAATCCTGAACTGGCTGAAAAATATGCTGTGTTTGGGGCGGCAAGCTTGCTTTTATCCTTCATCAATATGTTTATGATGCTGATGAATTTGTTTGGTCGCGATTAAACGACCAACATTACAGACAAAAATTTGACCCGTTCAGCCTCCGCTGGGCGGGTTTTTTCGTCTCAAACCCTGCCCTAAATCCTGACAGTTTTGTCCGTTTTCATCCGCATGCCTTCGGGGCATTTTACGGGCATGTCATAAAATTTGCATAAAAGATTAATAAATGTTAACAATTGGGAGCCGGGAACGAGGCAAAGACCTTGAAACGGCATATAAAACTATAAATAAATCACATTTAAGGGGAAAACTATGTCTATTGCACGTATTATCTGGATTGTCAGTCTGCTCGCAGCTGCCGTCTTTTCATTTGTAACCGGCTTTGCCCAAGCGGGCATGTTGCTCGCTCTACTCGGTCTTGTCAGCGGCTTTTTCGTTGATCAGGAACACCGTGTGGGTTTGATTATTGCTGCGGTCTTTCTGGCCGCCGGTGGGGCTTCTGCCTGGGGCCCTATTCCGGTCGTTGGCGAATATCTTTCAGCCATCTTCGAGAACTACAGCACTGTGCTAAGCGCTGCTGCCCTGATGGCCGTTGGCCGGACCACGGTTGAACGCCTGTTTTTAAATAAAGGCACAGCTGGCTAATCTGCTAAGCTACAACCGCAAACTTGCCCCGTTCAAAGAAATTGCGAGCGGGGCTTTTTCATGCACAAGAGGCACCCCAAGGGTACTTCCTCGCTACGCTCAGGGCGCGCGGAGGTCGGAACGACCGACAGGGAAATATCAATGAATTTTGAACCGGTGTTTGTCGAAAACCCGCAAGACGGTTTTCAAATCATGCCCGCGTTTCACAATCAACCCGCCCGGCGCCACAACACTATACTGGCCCTGTTTATCGCGTAGGGCAGGGCGTTTAATGATCTGGTAGAACGGCATTTCGCCCGTGCGGCGGTATATGGAGAAGATCGCTTCTCCTCTGAGCATATCAACGGCATAATCCTTCCAGTGCCCCCGAGCGACCATTTGCCCGTAAATATTGAGAATATGGGTAAGCTCGGTGCGGTGAAAGGCCGTGACGGCATCCCGTTTGGTTTTTTTGTGAGTTGATGTCCTGAGGGAGATGATTTTTGCGCTCATACCCTAGACTAGCGTGGAAATTCCCTCTGTCAAACCCTCGCAAATCCCCACAAAACCCTCGAACCGGCCAAATTTGTCAATTTTCTCATGAAATATCCATGTATTTGGTAACGTTTAAGTAAGGGGATGGTCGTAATTTGGGCTTATGAGAAAATTAACCATGATGATATCCGCCCCTCTCCTCAGCAGTCTGTGTGCGCTGGGCGTGATGACGATATCCGGGTGTGCGGTCGCCACTGCGGGTGTTACCAAGGGTGACGAGCGTAGTCTTGTCGGCTCCATAAATGATGTAAATGCAGGCCGCGCGATTCGCGCCCGCATGAACCGCACTGAAAATTTTGCGCTTAACGGCGTTGATGTCGAAGTGGCTCAGGGCATTGTGCTCTTATCGGGAAATGTACCGCGCCCCGAAGACCGCATCGAGGCCGAACGGATTGCCTGGTCTGCTGACAAGGTTTTACAGGTAGGCAATGAAATCCGGCTGATGGGAAAACAGGGTCGTATCCGCAACATGAAAGACGGGGCTTTGAACCAGTCTGTACGGGCGCGCATGATTGCAGCTCGCTCTGTAAAAGCTCGTAATTTTAATATCGAAGTGCATGACGGAATTGTATATTTGATGGGCGTGGCCCGCACAGAACACGAATTGGCCATGGCGGCCCAAATCGCTAGCACAACCCGCGGCGCTCAGGAAGTTGTGTCCTATGTACGCATTACGGGAGATCGCTCGGCTCAAACGGCCATTGGGCCTGGATATAACGGGGAGCCGAACACATTTGGAAATGGCAATATTGACACATATATGCCGCTTTCCATGCCGCCGTCCAGACAACGCTATGCTCAGCCCACACCGCAATATTCTGTCCAGGAAGAGCACACGTTCGAATTGGATGCGGACGCAATCGAAAGCGGCGAACCTTATTATCTTGATCCCCTGACCGGCGAACGTGTGGAAATCCCCGAAGGCGTCACGCCCATTCCTTATGTGCCAGACGCAGGTTTAGGATCATTAGGTGCCGGTGGTCTGTCCCCCTATGTGCGACAGTCTTCCGTACAAAAAACTATTGTTCCTTATATGATTGATCCTGCGACGGGCGAGATTGTGCCGATAGCCCACAAACGACCCATAACCCGCAAACGAATTGTATCAGACAAATAAATTATCGGAGTTTCAAATTCGACGCCGCACCAGCAAGCATTTATTTCAGCGCGGTGCCGTAGGCGTAGACTTCAAGAGAGCCTAATTGTTGTTGCGCGTTTTGGAATACCGATGAGGTCTCGATGCGGACATTGGCGACCATGCTGGCATTGTTTGCATGGGCCTGCTCTTTCATCCGCAATATGGCTTCGCGGCGCGCCCGTTCAATCAGTGAGGCGTAAGCATTAATTCGCCCGCCAAAGATCGTCCGAAAAAACGCCATGAGACGTTTGAAATAATCGATAGAAATCACCACATTTCCGGTAACAAACGCACTGGAATTATACCCTGCCGGCAATGTTTTAAGGGTGTTGGTGGTAATATGTGCCAAAGCCTGTTCACGCCGCTCAAGCGAGCGAAAATGATTGGTCTCGTTCTTTTTACCAAAATAATACCCGATCGCCAACAAAGCCAAGAATACGCCAAAGCCCAGCATTATTCGACCACAACGGCTGTACCGTAAACGAACAGCTCGGAAGCGCCCGCGCTCACCGATGAGGTGGAAAACCGGATATTGAGAACGGCATTCGCCCCCAAATCCCGTGCCTGTGCAATCATGCGGCTCATGCATTCTTCGCGCGAATCCGTCAACAATTCCGTATATCCCCGCAATTCTCCGCCCACAATATTTTTAAGGCCCGCCATAATATCCCTACCCACATGCTTGGCCCGTACCGTATTGCCCTGCACCATACCAAGATGTTCGGTAATGGTCGTACCGGGAATGGCTTCCAGATTTGAAATTTGAATATTCGGCATAGGGTGCTCCTGTGAATGCGCGAGCTTAGGCGAAAATTCTGAGTAGGGCAAGTTTATGTCTTTGGCCCCATTGAGGGTAAAATTCGGGGGTAAAAATAATGCACGAATAGCGCGACGCTCTCTTGCAAAACCGGCCGGTTTCACCCACATATATCTTATGACTTTACGTATAGCATTCCAGATGGACCCGATGGAGGGCGTCGATATCGACGCCGATACAACTTTTGCCTTGGCGGAGGTGGCGCAAGCGCGCGGCTATCAGCTGTATAGCTATGGGCCGGACGAGCTAAGCTATAATGCCGGCAAGGTCGAGGCCCGTGTCCGTCCCATGCATGTGCGCCGCGAGCACGGAGACCATGTGCGTTTTGAGACGCCAAGGGTTCTGGATTTGGCCGAGGACATTGATGTGGTCTGGATGCGTCAGGACCCGCCATTTGATATGGGCTATATTACCGCCACCCACATATTGGAAATGCTTGAAGGCAAAACCTTTGTCGCCAACGATCCGAAATGGGTGCGTTCTTGCCCTGAAAAAATTGTCCCTCTCGAATTCCCCAACATCATTCCCGAAACCCTGATCACCCGTGACAAGCTGGCAATAGATGCGTTTCGTGCCAAACATAAAGACATTATTTTAAAACCTCTTTACGGCAATGGCGGCGCAGGTGTGTTTTTGATCAAGGCTGGCGACAGCAATTATACATCCCTTTTGGAAATGTTTTTCGGCGCCTCGCGCGAACCGATTATTGCACAAGCCTTCCTCAAAGATGTCGTCAAGGGTGACAAGCGGATCATTATCATTGACGGCGAACCTGTCGGGGCGATTAACCGGGTGCCGCAAAAAGGGGAAACCCGTTCCAACATGCATGTGGGCGGGGTGGCAGAGCCGGTCACGCTCACGAAAACCGATCTGGAAATTTGTGCGGCCATTGGCCCGATGTTGAAAGCCCGTGGGCAAATTCTTGTCGGCATTGATGTGATTGGCGACAAAATGACCGAGATCAATTTGACCTCGCCAACAGGTGTCCAGGAGCTAAAGCGCTTTAGTGGTGTGGATGCAAGTGCTTTGGCGTGGGATGCGATAGAGCGCCGTTTGAAACGCTCCACTTAAGCCGCAATACACTGCAATACTGGGTCTATGTAATGACTTGCAATAGGGGACGTTTGAGCTTTGTTTTCACGCGCTCAATCGGCGGTGTCTTCATCCGTCTGGCCTTGATCAGCTTGCTTGTCGACGTAAAGGCCGTGTGCTTGAACTGAAACGGTTTCGGGGGTTGAAGTTTGCCATTGCTGAGATGTTGAATGTCAGCAAACAGCCGCTCTTGCACCAAAGGGACAAAGGCGAAGGTTTTCATGCGGGCTTCATACGGGCTGTTTTCCAGAGCGTGCATGATCTGCGCACTGGTTTTACAGCTCATCTCCGTATTGTCTTGCCGACGGGCCGCGAAACGAACCATCAGGGCGCACAGAGAAACAGACCACGGGTCTTGCGGATATAGGCATAGGCGCTGGCTGTCGGGTGTGCGTAAATAACTTCCCCGCAGGCTTTCGCGGTGGCGTTCGAAAAACCCCGTCGCAAAATCATATTGTTGTTCTGCGCGTCTTAAATAGCGCATCTGGCTGATAAACCAGATCGTGCTCGCGAACGCTACGGTGAGCAATAAAGCCCCAATCCCCGAGCTTACCCATGAAGAAACCTCCCATAAACCCGACGGCCCCAAACCTATTGGCCCCAAACCTGTTGGCATGATGCTGGTCACTGCTAAATCTGGCACGGTCATATTCAAAGAGGCAGCCCCTAAAGCTCCTAATGGCCCTGAAGATATGAGGGCCTGAACCGGGCTTTGTGCAAAATTCAGGGAAGTTTCCGGAGGTGGCGTGAGGGAGGCCACATTGATGATGGGGTCAGCCTCGTGGCTGGCAAGCATTTGTACCTTGGGTGCCTGGGACGCCGCAACCATGTTTGTAGGGGCCATATCTTTAGCGGGCGTATGTGTTTGAGTGTCCGCAACACGAGCCGGGTCTTTGGCTTTGACCACTTTGCGGGCTTCGAGCCTTTCGGGGAGAATTTCAGGCACAGGGGCTTTGACAATCCGTTTTTTCACAACCGTTTGAGGGCGTGTTTCCAGTGAGGCGAGTCGTGGGGCAGGGGTTCTGCCGTCGCTTTTATCGTACCAGCGTTGCGCCGTTTTCATATCCACAGCCACGCCAAGCCCATGCTCGTAAATTACTCCAAGCGTTTTTTGTGCGCCGGTATCACCGGCATTGGCAGCTTGTAGATAATATGTGCGGGCCACATCAAAATCTTGTAACACGCCTTCGCCAATAAAATACATATAGCCTAAATTGACCCGCGCATCCATATCACCTTGTACGGCCGCGCGTTGATACAACGCCCGCGCTTTGTCGAGATCAACATCAACTCCGTCTCCGTCATGATAGGCTTTTGCACGCTCAAACAGGCTTTGCCCCTCATCCCCCGCAAGGGAAGATGCGCTCGGTGTTTGTGCAAACACCGTTAAACCACTCGCAAAGATAAGAATTACACTAAAGAGTGCAATTCTTAACCACAAAGTGGTAGTTTGGTAAATATACGTTCCAGTTATCAACATTTATACGAGCCCCGATATAAAACACTTATAGCACTAAGCAAATATTGGGCCAACCCCTTACGCGCCACAGGCGAATTTTGGAGCTAACAGATGAAAATTTTCTCCGCAGGCTTGTTTGCGCTAGGTTTACTGGGTTTTACTGGCTGTTCCAGCATGTCGGCGTCCTCGAAATATTCAAAAAACCTTCCGGCCTCATCATCTTTATTTTTGTCAACATATCCAGGAATCTCGCCGCAAGCGCGAGTGGCGCTGGCGGATAGCACCCATTTCTTGCAAACGGACCCCCGTTGGGCGGCACACACATTAGGCGGCTCGGAGCAAAGCCTTGAGGGGTATGGCTGTCTCGTGACCGTTGCGGCGATGGCACTCCGCAATCTTGGCTTTCAAACCGATCCGGGCGACCTGACCACCCGTTTAAAAGCCAATGGCGGGTTTACCAGCACGGGCCTGCTGGTCTGGAGTGGGCTGGAGCGGGTGACGGGCGGCCAAGCGAGGGCCGTGTTTTACACCCGTCAAACCGATAAAATCGTCCGTGAATGTCTAATGGCCGGCTATTACCCTTTGGTCAAATTTGATCTGCCCTCGCGCCAGACCCATTGGGCGATGGTGGTGATGGAAACCGATCACGGTTTTTATATCCGCGACCCCATGGTCGCTTCAACCATCCCCATTCCGCTTAGCGCACGCACCAAAACCATTGACGCGGTGCGCTGTGTCGGCATGAAAGCCTAGCCCAATTTTGTAATCAAGCCGCGTTTCACCAACTCATCGAAAATCAACTGGGCCGCCTCCTCATAGGAATGGGTCTGGGAGCCGACAACAATGTCCGGGTTTTCCGGCGCTTCATAAGGCAAGTCGATACCGGCAATATTGAGGATTTCACCCCGACGGGCTTTCTTGTAAAACCCGGTCGTATCATGGGCTTCGGAAAGTTCCAGCGGTGTGTTGACGTGGATTTCAATAAAGCTGTCATCCCCGATAATCCGGCGCGATATCCGTCGTTCAGACGTAAAGGCAGAGGTAAAGCAGCTTTGCACAATCAACCCTGCATCATTCATCAATTTACACACTTGCGCCACGCGGCGACTGTTTTCTGTACGGTCGGCATCCACATAATCCAGATCTTCCGACAGACCTTTCCACATTGTATCGGCGTCCAACAGGAAGGAATGATTGCCATTGGCAAACAACCGTCGTTCCAGTGCATTGGCAATAAAGGTTTTGCCCGACCATTTCAGACCCGTAAACCACAAGGTGACAGGTTTTTGGTTTTTCTGCTCAGAGCGCAGACCGCGGTCAATAGACAGCTCGTCCGTACGCAGTTCGATCGAAGTGGTCTGGGCATCTTTTTCAATCAACCCCATTGCAACCGTCGCATTGGTCAACCGGTTGATCAGGATGAAACTCCCCATTTCTTTATTGAGCGTATAAGGCTCGAACGGGATCGGCTTCTCTATATTGACGATACTCACCCCGATTTCGTTCAAATTCAGGGTTTTGGCCGAAATATGGGCCAGTGTATTGACGTCAATCGCGTATTTAGGCGGCGAAATCGTTGCATTGATGGTTTGGGCACCGATCTTCATGAGATAGCTCTGGCCTGGCCGCAAGGCCTCTTCACTCATCCAGAGCAGACGGCTTTCGAACCGGTCAGACAACGTTGGCGCATTGGCAGAACTACAGAGCAGATCGCCACGGCTGACATCAATTTCGTCTGTCAGGCAAATCGTTACCGACTCGCCCGGAAGTGCCATGTCGAGATCCCCGTCCATAGTGAAAATTTTGGCCACCCGACTTTGCTTGCCTGAAGGCAGGGCGGTAATTTTATCCCCCACATGCACTTGTCCCGACGCCACCCGTCCCGAGAAGCCCCTGAAATCCAGATGCGGCCGGTTGACCCATTGCACATGCATGCGAAATGGCTGGGCGTTGGCGGTTTCGCCAATCGGCACGGTGTTTAAATGTTCGATCAACGTGTCGCCTTCATACCACGGCATGGCGGCGGATTTTTCGATAATATTGTCGCCTTTAAGGGCCGATACGGGAATGGCGGTAAAGTCCGCAACCCCGATTTTATCGGCAAATTCACGGTAGCTCGCAATAATCTCTTCATAGCGCTCTTGGGAGTAGTTGACCAAATCCATCTTGTTGATCGCCACGACGATGCGTTTCACACCGAGCGCGTTGACAATATAGGAATGGCGTTTGGTCTGGGTCGAAAGCCCGAGACGCGCATCCACCAGTAATACGGCCAATTGAGCCTGAGACGCCCCTGTTGCCATATTGCGGGTATATTGTTCATGTCCGGGCGTATCGATCACGATAAATTTACGGGCCTTGGTGGAGAAAAACCTATAGGCCACATCAATGGTGATGCCCTGTTCGCGTTCAGACGCCAACCCGTCTACCAGCAAGGCAAAGTCCAGATCATCCCCCTGGGTGCCACTGCGAATGGAATCCGCCTTCAGGGCTGCAATCTGGTCTTCAAACAATAATTTGCTCTCGTACAGCAAGCGCCCGATCAGGGTTGATTTTCCGTCATCAACACTGCCGCACGTGATAAAGCGTAACAGGGATTTGTCTTCTTGTGTCTGAATGTAGCTGTCGACACTGGCTTGTGTAGTTGCGATATCCATCAGAAATATCCTTCACGTTTTTTCTTTTCCATCGAGGCCGACTGGTCATGGTCGATCACCCGACCCTGACGCTCGGACACTTTGGCAATCATGGTTTCTTGAATAATTTGCGGCAGGGTCACTGCGTCGCTTTCTTGCGCGCCAGTCAGCGGATAACAACCAAGCGTGCGAAAGCGTATCCGTTTCATCATCGGCGTTTCCCCGGGTAGCAGCGGCAAACGATCATCATCCACCATAATTAGCACCCCGTTACGTTCCACCACCGGACGCTCGGCCGCGAAATACAGGGGCACGATCGGGATATTTTCTTGATATATATATTGCCAGATATCAAACTCGGTCCAGTTGGACAGCGGGAAAACCCTTATGCTTTCCCCTTGATGCTTGCGTGCATTATATAGGCTCCACAGTTCGGGGCGCTGGTTTTTAGGGTCCCATTGGTGCGAGCGGGTACGGAAAGAGAACACCCGTTCCTTGGCCCGTGATTTTTCTTCGTCGCGCCGCGCCCCGCCAAAGGCCGCGTCAAAACCATGCATATCCAAAGCCTGTTTCAAGCCTTGGGTTTTCATCACATCCGTATACACGTCCGATCCGAAATCCCACGGGTTCATGTTTTGCTCAACCCCGTCAGGATTGGTGTGCACAATGATGTTCAAGTCGAGGTCTTTGCGCATTTTTTCGCGAAACGCGATCATCTCGCGAAATTTGAACGTGGTATCCACATGCAAGAGCGGAAAGGGAATTTTAGTCGGGGAAAACGCCTTACGCGCGAGATGCAGCATCACGGCACTGTCTTTGCCGACCGAATACAGCATGACCGGGTTTTCAGCCTCCGCCATCACTTCGCGCATGATGTGCATGCTCTCGGATTCTAAAACCTGTAAATGGGTAAGGGTTCTCATGCAAATATATCCTGTTTTCGGGTGCGCACCAACCGGCCATCCGGTCCCACATGCAAACCACATTCTTGGGCGGCGTTGCCGTTTTCATTTTCCCACCACCAGCGTCCAGCCCGCGCATCTTCACCGGGCTTGACGGCGCGGGTGCAGGGCTGACAACCAATAGACGGAAAGCCGCGTGCGTGCAGGGTGTTCACCGGAATATCATTGGTTTCAATATAGGCGTCCAATTGCTCCACAGACCAGTCAAGCATTGGATTGGCCTTCAACACATCATGGCCCGCGTCCGTGTCAAAAAACGCCAAATTCCCACGGCCCGCGCTCTGGTCGGCACGAATGCCGGTAATCCACAAACTTGCCCCTTCAAGCGCCCGGCCTAGCGGCACAACTTTGCGCACAAAACAGCAATGTTTACGCTTTTCTATACTGTCAAAAAACCCGTTCACACCCTGTGTACCGATCAGGGTTTCCAACTCGGATGTATCGGGTGCATAGGATTTGATCTTTTGTCCATAGCGTTTTTCCGTTTCGGCCCATAAATCATAGCTCTCTTCAAACAAGCGGCCCGTGTCGAGGGTTACCACTTCGATATCCAGCTTTTGCGAAAAAATCGCATGGGTAATGGCTTGATCTTCCGCGCCCAGAGAACTGGTAAACACAATGCGCCCGCTCACGAGGGCCCGTATTTTAGCAAGCCGTTCGCTTAAATTCATGTCCGGGAAGCGTTGGGCTGTCTCGGTTAAAATCGTCAATGTGTCGGTCATGTTGAACTTTCTAGGTAGGCCTAGGTAGGGCCTAGGTAGGCAAGGGCACTTGTTTTGCCGTGGTAAGTTCATAAATAGGTATTATTATTTTGAAAACAAATAAAAACACATGTTATATACCAATTATGAATATAGATATTGACCATATTCGCCTCCTCCACCTGCTTGTGCGCCATGATATGGTGCTTTCACGGGCGGCCGAGGCGCTAAAATTATCCCAGCCTTCGGCCAGTCGTAAGCTGAAAGAACTGGAATCCGCCCTCGGCCTGCCTTTGATTAAGCGCAAAGGCAAACGATTTGACGGGCTGACCCCGTTCGCCACCCGCATCATGGGGGATGTGGAAACCATCGATACGGCCCTGAACAATATCAACCGGCTGGCCCGCGAACAGAAAGCGGAAGCTCAGGAAGTGCTGAGCGTCGCCACCACCCACGCACAGGCCCGTTATTTCCTGCCCGCCATTATCGAGCGCTTTCAGGCCAAATGGCCCAAGGTCGAATTTAAAATCCACCAAGACATGCCTGCCAACATTACCGATTTGGTCAAACGCGGCGAGGTCGATGTAGCGGTCTGCACAGAGGCCGTCGCCTGTGAACCGGATTTGGTGTTCGAGCCGGGCTATGAATGGCAGCATTGTGTCTGCGTCCCGCAAAACCATGCTTTGGCCTCCGGCCCGCTCGATATGACCCGTATCGCCGAACACCCCATCCTCACCTATGTCAGCGGCATTACGGAACGCAAAGCGTTGGAGGCCGCCTTTAGTGAACAAGGTGTTTCGCTCAATGTTGCGATTGCGGCGACGGATACGGATGTGCTGAAAACCTTTATCCGCATGGGACTTGGCTGTGGCCTAATCGGCTCGATGAGTTATGACGTGGCCCAAGACAAAGATCTGGTCATTCGCCCAATCGGCGGCTTGCCGCGTTTTCGTATTTCAACCGCGTGGAAGAAGGGGCGTTATTTGCCGCCTTATGTGCGGGCTTTCATTGAAATGGTAAAACGCGAATCCCCGTATTTCGAGGCTAAAATCGAGCAAAACCTTTATGCTTTCGAGACACCGTCTGATACACATTAAGGACAAGGAGTGAGCTATGCGAATTTTGGTATTGGGCGCGGACGGATATGTAGGCTGGCCAACGGCAATGCATCTGGCGAGTGCCGGCCATGAAGTGGTCGTGGTCGACAATTATTACCGTCGCCAAATCACCGCCCTGTGTGGCTCCAACACCCTGTTTGAAAACCCGGATTTACCAACCCGCGCAAAGATTTTTACGCAAGAGTGTGGCCCGGAGATGCATGTGGAAATTGGCGATCTCACCAATGTCAATTTCACTTCCAGCCTGATCAAGCGCCTCAAGCCGGACGCCATTGTCCATTGCGCCGAGCAACCCTCCGCCGCCTATTCCATGCAGGGGCGCGACGAGGCCAAAAGTATTCTCGACAATAATATCAATGTCACCTTCAATATCATCTGGAGCGTTTTGCAACATGCGCCCGATTGCCATCTCATTAAAATCGGCTCTATCGGCGAATACGGTACACCCGATATCCCTGTTCCCGATGGCTGGTTAACGGTGCCGTCTGATCCGCAGGAGGGCGAAGCCAGCCACGAGTTTCTGTTCCCCCGCGAAGGCCCGACCATTTATCATGTCAGCAAAGCCATGAGCTCCCAGCTCTTGATGTTTTACGCCCGTCAATACGGGCTGCGCTGTAGCAATCTCATGCAGGGTACAATTTACGGACTGCTCAGCGCCCAATCAAGCGTAGACGAGCGGCTTTTGCCCAATTTCTATTATGACTGTATATTTGGCAATGTGGTCAACCGGTTCATGGCGCAAGCGATTGCTGGTGTGCCGCTGACCGTCTATGGGCAGGGCGCCCAGACACGTTGTTATCAGCATATTACCGATACGCTCGACTGTATCGAATATGCGATCAACAATCCGGCCAAAAAAGGCAGGATGAGCGTACAAAACCAGTATTCGGAAATGTGCTCCGTCATTGATATCGCCCAGCGCGTGCAAGAGGCGGCGGGGCATATGGATATTTCCGTGACCATCTGTCAGGGCGATTGCCCGAGCGAGGATTGTGACGAGCATCCCTATGATATTGCCCATACCCCGCTAGAGGATATGGGCCTCACCCCGTCCTTGCTGACATGTGAAATGATTACGTCCGAGCTTGAGATTATTCAAAATCACGCAGATCATATTTTGAAAGACAAGCTCAGCCTACAGATTGCCAACTAGGGTCTAGACCCAAGGGTTTAACTTAACGGCAAAACGGTGGTGTGTTTCACCTGTCCGAAAGCAAAGCTTGATTCGAGGCTCACCACACCGGCAATCGCGGATAATTTGTTGCGTACAATCGCTTCATAGGATTTCAAATCTTTGGCCAGAACCCGCAATAAATAATCACGGTTTCCGGTCATCAGATAGCACTCCACCACCTCGTCAATTTTATGGATGGCGGCTTCGAACGCATTGACGGTATCCGCCGCCGGTGTTTCGAGCCGGATGGTGACAAATACATTGATCGGCAATCCGTATTTTTCCTGATCGACAAGCGCCGTATATCCGACCAACACTCCGTCCCGTTCCAACCGCCTGACCCTGCGCAGACACGGCGATGGTGACAGGCCGATACGCGCACTTAAATCCTGATTGCTCAGACGCGCATCGCGTTGCAGTTCCCGAATAATCTTCTTATCAATTGCGTCCATAGCTCTGATATTGGCATAACCTGCCACTTAAAGCTAGCTTATAAGCAGAATACGCAATCTCCTTACAGGAAAAATATACTAATATTATCACAAGGAGACCGAAATGTACGCTTCAAATGATAGAGATAAAAAAGGGTTCGCCACCCGCGCCATTCATGCCGGCAGCGAAGAACGCGAAGTGCACGGATCGCTGGTGCCGCCCGTCTATATGAGTTCCACCTTCACCTTCGACAGTGCAGAGCAAGGCGCGGCCATGTTTGAGGGCGAGGAGAAGGGCCATTTTTATAGCCGCATCTCCAACCCGACACTGGATATTTTGGAACGCCGGTTCGCCAGCCTCGAAGGGGCAGAAGCCGCCTTGGCCTGTGCGTCCGGCATGGGCGCGATCACATCCTGCTTCTGGACCCTGTTAAGCGCTGGCGACGAGATTATTGTCGACGAAACTCTATACGGCTGTACCTTTGCCTTTATCCGTTCAGGCCTCGCCAAATTCGGGGTCACGCCTCTTTATGTAGACATGAGCGACCCTGAAAATGTACGCGCCGCAATCACCGACAAAACCCGCTTCATTTATTTCGAAACCCCTGCCAACCCGAATATGCGTCTGGTTGATATTGCGGCCATTGCAGACATTGCCAAAGACCACGATGTGCTCAGCATTGTCGACAACACCTATTGCACCCCTTATCTCACCCGCCCGATCGAAATGGGCGTTGATCTGGTCGTGCATTCGGCCACTAAATATCTTGGCGGCCATGGGGATTTAATGGGAGGGCTTGTCACGGGGTCTTTGGAATTGATCACGGCAATCCGCCTCGAAGGCTTAAAGGACATGACCGGCGCGGTTATGTCGCCCTTGACGGCGCACCAAATTATGCGCGGTCTTAAAACGCTGGAACTGCGTATGGATCGCCATTGTAGCTCTGCGATGACAATCGCCAAAATTTTAGCCGCACATCCTACTGTCAAAACCGTCTCCTATCCGGGCTTGAAAAGTTTCCCCCAGCACGCCCTCGCCAAAAAACAGATGGCGGGTTTTGGCGGCATGATCGCCTTTGAATTACACGGCGGTATCGAAGCAGGGCGGGCCTTGATGAATGCGCTCGGCCTGATTAAACGCGCAGTAAGTCTTGGCGACCCTGACAGTTTGATCCAGCATCCCGCCTCCATGACCCACAGCGCCTACACCCCAGAGGAGCGTCAAGAATATGGTATCAGCGACAGCTTGATCCGTCTCTCGGTCGGCCTGGAAACTCCAGCGGATATTTTAGACGATTTACTTCAGGGGTTAGAGCAGGCTAGCGCTCTCTTTAAGGGCGCAGCCTAAGACGCTATGGCATAGAGATTAACGCGGCCCGCGCACCGGGAAACAGCATTTTTATGTTCTCGTTTTTGGTCTCTTGTGCACTGATATAGAGCACGTTGAAAAACGCCTTGGTATTGTGCAGCTTGGCCAGTCCGGCTTCTGATGTATAGACCTCTGCCCATTTTTCATAAGGTGCAGGCCCGGCAAGACTTGCAAGCCACACATCCCAGTTTTCCTGATCAAAGGCCCCGCGAGCAGCCATGTAAAACAAAGGACGTGCAAGCCGTTCAGACTCGCCGTAAATATAGGAATGCCCATTGGGCGGCGAAATTTGTGTTGCAATCGCGGCCCGTAGGGCGGCGAGTTGTTCTTCATTAATATTCGGATTGAGGCTCAATTGAAGAACAATATCCGCCGTATGTGCGATCCCGTGCCGC
This sequence comes from Robiginitomaculum sp., assembly GCA_002733605.1. Lineage (GTDB taxonomy): Bacteria > Pseudomonadota > Alphaproteobacteria > Caulobacterales > Maricaulaceae > Robiginitomaculum_A. The sequence goes on along the minus strand of NVWK01000011.1, from coordinate 56,065 downwards.
CAGCCTCGCGTCTCGTCATATCCACGGTAGTCGGTAATATGGGTTAAATAATTTATCGTGGCCTGAACCACATCTTCGCGCTGTTGCGGGGAAAGATAGGCTTGTACACGATCTGCGCGCACAATTTCCGACATGTTCAGAGCCGCAAACGGTTTTGTAAACCCGTCCGCATCTTCCGGCCCGTTCAAAACGTCCAGTAAGTGGGTGAACATCTGGATTTGCGTCTCCGTATCCAGTCTTTCCTGACGCAACAAAGCGCTTATCTCTTCAAAGACAATGCCGTCACGCATTTCAGGATCGGGACTGCCCAGGCAGGCCAGCATATCAACGGCAAGTGTATTGATTTGGGCGGACGTCAGTTCTGCATACCCGTTCTCTTTCAAAGCGCTCATGTCCGCCTTGCTATATTCGCCGATTTGGCAGGGCGCTATCTTTGCAATAGGCGCAGCTGTCGGCGCAGGATTTTCACAGGCCGCAAGTTGGGCCGCAAGCGTGACAAACATAAAAAGGGGCAGTATTTTCATGCTCGGCATCTACCATAAAACCACCCACAAAAAAAGCCGGAGAAACTCCGGCTTTCCATTTTGTAATATAAGGGGTTGAGCCTAAAACTTGAGGCGACCCTGCACAGCGATTGTCCGCCCTTGCGAGAAGAAACTGTAATTGGTTTTACGACCAAAACTACTGCCCGCCAAAGGCGCATCGCCAGTATAGGTGCGGGTAATTTCGTTGGTCAGGTTTTTCGCCAGAACCGCAATTTCCCATGGCCCGTCTTGTGGGCCAAAGCCGAGACGCGCATTGATCTTGATGAAACCATCCTGAACACCGTTCGGATCATGTGTCGCGGCCGCGTCATATGAGCTGGCGTGGAACAGATTGGCCATGCCGGTAATTTCATAATCTTTCCCGATTTGCATATCGAAATCCATACCGATATTGCCGGAAAACTTGGACACCAACTGATTGGACAACCCGGTATAATCGCACAGACCATTGGCGAAATCGGGTGTTTGCCCGAAATAGCACTGACCATTTTTGAAATCGGTAAATTCGAAGTCCGTCAAGGCCATACCGCCGTTCAGACGCACATGGTCACTGATCGCCCAGCGGCCATCAAGCTCGAGACCTTTCACTTCCGATGTCGCCGCATTGCCGACATTAAAGCCAAGCACCCCGTCAAAGATCGAAATTTGCAGATCGTCAAACTTGGTGAAAAAGGCGGTGGCGTTCAACTCTGCCGATGCGCCCAGTTTAAACTTGCCGCCAATCTCGTAATTGGTGGCTTGTTCATCATCAAATTCAAACGCATCTTCGGCTGTAGCATAGGTGCCTCTATTATTGGCACGGAAGTCAAATCCACCGGATTTAAACCCGCGCGCCCAACTGGCGTAAAACATCGCATTGTCAGTTGCGTCCCAGACCAGTTTAATGTCTGGAGAAAACTTGGTGACATTACGCTCACCGGTAACTTGTGGTGCACCCAAAGTGCCAAGGAAAAACGACCCCGTCGGCCCAAGCGCATTTAAATTGGTTGAACTAATACCAAACCCGCTGGCAAAGACGATTGCGGCGGCGGCCTGTGCAGCCGGAACCGCACCGCCACCAATGGCGACAACATCCATCACCCGATCACCATCACGGTTATCATTGGTAATGCGTCCACCAAGTTGCAGGGTCAGATTGTCCTGAAAATGCCAATTTACCTGAGCAAAGGCTGACAAGACGGTTGCGTCCACATTGGCCTGACGTGCGGCCTGGGTGTTGGACAGCAATCCGCCCGGCGCCCCAAGTGCAGGAATAAGAATGGAATTGGACGCAACAATGATCTGGTCTTTATAGGTATGTTCAGAGCTTTGGAAATAAGCGCCCAGAATATAATCAAATGTGTCCCCGACCGGAGAGGTCAGGCGGATTTCTTGCGAGAACTGTTTATATTGTTCTTGCAGATCAGCCGTAAACACATTGCCACCGGTAAAGTCGCAATCGCACACTTCATCATATTTCAAAGTTTCATAGGCGGAAATGGCCTGCACATTGAAATCCCCAACTTGCCAGTCAAGGGTCATTTGATAGGTGCGGGTTTTGTTGTTGGAACTATCGCCATTGGAAGAGCGAATGCCGTCACGGGTTTCGTTCAGGACGCTGGCGTCCTGCCCGAACAATCCAAACAAGACCTGACCATAGGTCAAGCCGCCAACAGCCTGCGCATTTTCAATCTCGATATTGCGACCCAAGCTATCGAAATCACTAAGCTCGACTTTAAATGTTGCCATCAAATCTTCGCTGAGATCAACTTCCATCGTGCCGCGCACTGTAAATTCTTCACGGTTCGGTTCGTCGCGGTTGAGAGTAGCGTTTTCAATATAGCCATCAAAATCCCGGTAACGACCGGCAATACGCGCCCGCACACGATCGGAAATCGGGCCGGACAGCATGGCTTCGACAATGCTCTCCCCATCTTCAAACTCGCGCTGAACCAGCACACTGCCTTCGAATTCTTCTGTAGGCCTTGCGGTGGTAATATTCATAGCCCCCGCAACAGAGTTTTTCCCAAACAGAATAGATTGTGGGCCGCGTAGAACTTCGATGCGTTCCAGATCAAGGAAGGGGGCCCGCACTTGCTGGCCGCGTGGATGATGGACACCGTCCACATATACGCCTACGGATTGTTCAAACCCCTGATTGATGCCGGACCCGACACCGCGAATAAAGAAATTGGTGGAAATACCGGTTTGCGTATAGGTGAAGTTCGGTACGATTGTGGTCAAATCCTCGATTTTGACAATAGAGCTTTCCTCGATCACTTTGGCATCAACCGCAGACATAGAGATCGGCACATCATGTAATCCGGCTTTGCGGAATTGGGCCGTGACAATAATTTCGTCAAGAACAGGGCCGCTATTTTGCGCCAATGCCGGCGCGGCCATAAGAAGTGTAAGCGCGGATGCGCCAGTGATCGCCTGTTTGAATGCGATTGTGTTTTTGAACATGAGTATTCCCCCTCAATTTATGATGCCGTTATTTGGCTTTATACAACACTACCTAAAAGAGATTTATCAAAGCCGCAACCCATGCGTGGGTGTATGGCGGGTATACGGGCGCGCATTTATCAGCCTGCGTGACATTTTTGCCTTATGTTAGCGATCTCATTGCTTGGCGCTCGTAAAGTATATGCAAAGTGTTTCATATGAACTTGAGACGTCCGGTAATCTAGGCTAGGCTTTTTCGCACGGGAGGCAGTATGCGCAATTGGTTGAAATGTTTAGGGGTCGCTTGGGCGTTAAGTCTTGTTGCCTGTACTGATTCGCAAATCAACCCGGGCATAGCTGCACAACCGGCCACAACGATTTTTAGCGCACAAACTATTCTGACCCTCAATTCTGACGCGCCGACAGCAGAGGCGGTCGCCGTGCGCGAAGGCCGTATTCTGGCTGTGGGCACACGCGAAGACATGCACCAGCAATTCGCAGACGCGCACTGGAACTCACACTGGGACGAGAGTTTTGCCGACAAAGTATTGGTGCCGGGTTTGATCGACCCGCATGTGCACATGATCTTGGGGGCCATGATGTATGCCAAACCATTTGCGCCGCCGTGGGATGTGCAAACCCCAGAAGGTGTGGTCAAAGGCTTGCCCGATCGCCCTGCATTCTTGGAACGTATCGCGCAGATTGAACAAGACCATCCGGGCGAGGCCCCCCTTGTCATATATGGCTACCATAATCTCGTACACGGAACACTGGATCGCCATGATCTGGATGCGATTACACAAGACCGCCCTCTGATTATCTGGCATTATTCCGGCCATGATTTTTATCTCAATACGAAAGCCCTTGCCTACGCAAATGTAGATGCAAGCTGGGCCGATGAATTTGAAGGCGTGCCTCTGGACGCGGACGGTCAACCGACGGGGCGTGTGTACGAAGACGCAGTATTGAAGTTCCTCACTAATGTCGGGCATTTGTTCTTGGCCCCGCAAGATATCCAGCGCGGCTTTGACGGGTTTGAAACCATGTTGGCCGCCTCGGGTGTGACAAGTGTTGCAGAACTGGGCTATGGCCTGTTCGGTTTGAGGGTCGAGGACAATTACTACAAAGCGTTTTACGGGGATGATTTCCACACCCGTGTCTATCTGGTGCCCGAACACCGTGCTTTTGCCAAAGCCTTTGGCGATACGCGGATTGACGAGATTAAGTCGCGGGTCGCAGACACATCTGAGAGCTGGCCACGGGTCCTGCCGCAGATCAAGCTGTTCACGGACGCCGCCTTTTATTCGCAAACCATGCGCCTGCAAGACCCCGGCTATACGGGTGGCCAGTCAAAGGGCGAACACGGGCTTTGGGTCACGGGGCCGGATGTGCTCGCAGACACCATGCGCCCTTATTGGCAGGCCGGTCTGGATATCCGTATCCATTCCAATGGTGACGCCGCCCAAGACAATACGCTGAACGCTTTTGAAACCGTAAAGTCTGAGTTGGATACCGGACGCCGCTTGGTCATTGAACACGCAGGGCTTATGCGCCCCGAACATATCGCCAAAGCCAAACAGCTCGGCATCGGTATCTCTGCCGCCAGTCATTATGTCCATTATATGGGCGAAGATTATGAACGCGCCATCGGCGACCGGGTACAATATATGACCCCTTTGGCGTCGAGCTTCCGCGCCGGTCTCCCGACCACATTACACTCGGACGCCCCCCTCGCGCCGCCGTCACCTCTCATTGCGGCATCTGTGCACATATTGCGCTCGACCCGCCAAGGCGGTGTCTCGACCCCGTCCGAGCGGTTAACGCCAGAGCAGGCCTTGCGCACCATTACACTGGACGCTGCATGGGCCATGGGGCTGGAATCCGAGATCGGCTCGATTGAAGTGGGCAAGCTGGCCGACTTTACCGTACTTGATGCTAACCCGCTCACCACACCTGCACAGGATTGGCCGACAATAAAAATCTGGGGTGTCGTGCTGAACGGTGATAAGAAGCCTGTAGAACAAGAAAAATAACAACAAAAAAATACCAAAAAAATAGAATGGGGAATGAGGAAAACACTATGTCAAAATTATCGAAAAAATTTGAAGCCCAGCTAAAGGCGTACACTCAAGGCGGCGCGCCGGACTATGCGCAGCGTGTGGCGAATTTGAAGAAATTGCTTGCGGCCATTGATGTTTGGGAAGACAGGATTGTTGCCGCCATCTCGAGCGATTTTGCCTCTGGCGAATTGGGTGGTCGTTCCTCGCACGAAACCGTCATCGCAGAAACCTTCATGTCCAAAAGCGATTTGAAGCACACGCTTAAACATTTGAAAAAATGGATGAAGCCCAAAAAAGTCGCCACCGCCATGCATTTCAAACCGGCCCGCAGCGAAATTCGCTACCAGCCTTTGGGCGTGGTTGGCATTATCAGCCCGTGGAATTATCCGTTCCAACTGGCGATTGTGCCGCTCGTTGCAGCGCTCGCCGCCGGTAATCGCGTCATGCTTAAACCATCCGAGCACACCCCCAACACCTCCGCCCTCCTCAAAGACATGCTGGCAGAATTATATGATGACGAGACGGTCTATGTGGCGCTCGGCGGCGTCAAGGTTGCCAGTGCGTTCTCCGAATTACCGTTTCATCACATCTTCTTTACCGGTTCGACCATGGTCGGGAAAATCGTTGCCCAAGCGGCCGCCAAAAACCTGACGCCGGTGACATTGGAACTGGGCGGGAAATCACCCGTGATTATCGACCCAAGCGCCGATCTTGGCGTGGCAGCAAAACGGATATCGGTTGGCAAAACCATGAATGCCGGTCAAACCTGCGTCGCCCCTGATTATATCCTAATGGCCCAAAAAGACATTCAGGTTTTCGCTGATAAAATGATTAGCTCTGCCGAAGAATTATATCCGACCATCGCGGACAATCCCGATTACACCAGCATTGTTTCTGACCGCCAGTATCAGCGCCAGATGGATTTGCTGGACGACGCCCGTACCAAAGGTGCAAATATCATGCAGGCAGGTTCAGATTCTGACAACGCTCTTGCCGCCAGCCGTAAAATCCCGCTGTCGGTCATTCTGGGCGCGACACCGGATATGCGGGTGATGCAAGAGGAAATCTTCGGCCCGCTTCTCCCGATCTTAAGCGCCGAAACCCCCGAAGCCGCCATTGCCCATGTGGCCAAAGATGACAGACCTTTGGCCCTGTACTGGTTTGGAAACAATGTCCAAAACCGCGAAAAAGTTCTGGACGGCACGCTCTCTGGCGGTGTGGCTATCAACGAGACTGTGACTCATGTCGCGCAGGAAAACCTGCCCTTTGGTGGTGTAGGCTCATCCGGCATGGGCGCTTATCACGGGGAATACGGTTTCCAGACCTTTTCCCACGCCCGCGCCGTTTTCCATCAAAGCAAGTTCAGTTCCGCAAAAATGCTCTACCCGCCCTATACGATCAAAACAGATAAGCTTCTGAAGACGCTTAAGAAGTTTTTTTAAACAAGAGGCGAGGAGCGCGTGAGCGCGACCGGGAATGTATAAAGAGCCTCCGCCTGCGCGGGGCTTAAGAAAATGGGAATGTAACAAGAGGCGAGGAGCGCGTGAGCGCGACCGGGAATGTATTATGCATAGCTATGATTATGTGATTATTGGGGGTGGGTCGGCTGGATGTACTTTGGCGGCGCGGTTGAGCGAAGACCCGGATGTCAGCGTCTGTTTGCTGGAGGCAGGCCCGAAGGACACAAGCCCCCTTATCCATATGCCGCTTGGGTTTGCGGAACTGGGTGAAAAGCACAAAGTCAATTGGGCCTTTAATACCGTGCCGCAAAAAGGGCTAAACGGGCGCAGAGGTTATCAGCCACGCGGGCGAACCCTTGGCGGCTCGTCTTCGATCAATGCGATGATTTATATTCGTGGCCATCGTTCCGACTATGATAATTGGGAGAAAATGGGCGCAAAGGGCTGGGGCTGGGACGATGTCTTGCCCTATTTCAAAAAATCCGAGCATCATGAGGCTGGCGCGGACGCATTCCACGGGCAGGGTGGCCCGCTTAATGTCATGGCCTTACGCTCTCCAAATCCGATTGCCGAGCATTTTCTGGAAGCGTCCGATCAATTGCAATTGCCAAAAACATCCGATTTTAACGGCGCACAATTCGAAGGCACGGGCCGCTATGAAGTGACCCAGAAGGGTGGTCAAAGATGCTCAGCCGCCAAAGCCTATCTGACTCCGAACTTGGCCCGCCGAAATTTAAGCGTGATTACCGACGCCCATGTGCTGAAGATCAATGTTGAAAACAACAAGGCGACAAGCGTCACATATAAAGTCAAAAAGACCGAACACACAGTTACCGCCAACCGCGAAATCTTGCTAAGCGCTGGCGCATTCGGCTCGCCGCACATATTGTTGCTGTCAGGGATCGGGGCCAAAGACGAACTGGCTGCGCACGGCATTGACTGTGTGCACGAATTGCCGGGCGTGGGCAAAAACCTGCATGATCATCTCGATTATATCATGTCCTACAAGACCGATAATACGGACGCGATCGGGCGTTCTTTTATTGGCTGGATGAAGGTCATAAAAGGCTTGTTTGAATACGCCACCAAGAAAACCGGCATGTTCACCACCAATATTGCCGAGGTCGGCGGGTTTTACCGCTCGGATCCCGATATAAAGGTACCCGATTTACAAATGCATTTTCTGGTCACCTTGGTCGATGATCATGGCCGCATTGTTCACAAAGGCCATGGCTATAGCTGTCATGTTTGTGTCCTGCGCCCGAAATCACGCGGCCATGTCGGGTTGGCCAGTGCCGATCCGTTTGACGATCCGTTGATCGATCCGGGGTTTTTAAATGACGACGCGGATATGGACGTGATGTTGAAAGGGGTGCGTCTGATGGAGCGGATGCTGGAATCCCCCGCCTTTGACAGTATTCGCGGTGAACGGTTGTATACCCAAGGCATGGTCACGGACGAAGACTGGCGTGAAGAGATCAGAAACCGCGCGGACACGGTCTATCATCCGGTAGGCACCTGCAAAATGGGCACGGATAAAATGGCCGTGGTCGGTACGGATTTGAAAGTGCACGGGCTTAAGGGCCTGCGTGTCGTTGATGCCTCCATCATGCCGCAGCTTAATTCGGGCAATACCAACGCCCCGACCATCATGATCGCCGAAAAAGCGGCAGACATGATTAAATCGGATGCGCAGAGAACGCCCGAATAGGTAAAGATAGATCAGGATAGATTCTGGACACCTCCCAAAACCCCGCTATAAAGAACCTCTAAAAGAGGACACGATTATGGTATTAAACATTCTCATGGGACTGGCATTGCTGACCGTGTTCGGGACATTGGTTATGGGTGTGTTGCACATCGGAAAAACCGATACAGCCTCCCAACTTAAATCCAATAAATTGATGCGGCTTCGGGTCGTCGCCCAGGCCGTGGCCGTGGGCATTCTAGCCCTGTCCATGTATCTGAAATCAAAGACCGGCACATAGTTTTGGTCAAGCTGAACAAAATATACACGCGCACAGGTGATGACGGGACAACTGGATTGGCCGATGGGTCACGTGTGGGGAAAGATTGTTTTCGAGTTCGTGCCTACGGGGAAATCGACGAAGCCAATTCGGCGCTGGGCGTGGCCCGTCTGCATGTAGACAATATCGCGCTCGACCACATGCTGGAACGCATTCAAAACGACATGTTTGATCTGGGGGCTGATCTCTCTACGCCGACACTGGAGGATGACAGTAAGGCCCTGCGCATTGTCCAGAGCCAGATCGACCGTCTGGAGCGGGAACTGGACGGGTTAAATGCGGATTTATCCGCTTTGGACAGTTTCATCTTGCCCGGCGGCAGCGCCCCTGCCGCCTATTTGCATCTGGCGCGCGCCATTACCCGACGGGCCGAGCGCGAGATTACCTCTATGGCCCGCGAGGAACAGATCAACCCGTTGGCTTTGAAATACGCAAACCGGCTTTCCGATTTCCTGTTTGTCGCGGCCCGTTGGTGCAATGCTCAGGGGGAAACCGATGTCAAATGGGTTCCTGGCGGCAGCCGATAAATCTATTGGTAAAAATAAGGCAAATAATTAGAATTCCGGTTCTAACCGGACTTGCCCCATCGTCATTTTTAGAGCATATGAAACTAAGTGAATATTAACCCCGAGCAGTAATTTAGGAGTTCTCATGAAAGTCCTCGTTCCGGTCAAGCGCGTGCTTGATTACAATGTTAAAGTCAGAGTCAAATCCGACCAATCCGGTGTTGATCTGGCCAATGTTAAAATGTCCATGAACCCGTTTGATGAAATCTCGGTCGAGCAGGCCGTGCGCATGCAAGAAGCGGGCGAAGCGACCGAGACCATCGTTGTGTCTATCGGCCCCGATAAAGCGCAAGAGACCATCCGTACGGCTCTGGCCATGGGCATTGATCGCGGTATCCATGTCAAAACCGACGCCGAGGTCGAACCTCTGGCGGTTGCCAAAATCCTGAAAGCCATTGTTGAAGGCGAAAGCCCTGATCTGGTTATTTTGGGCAAGCAGGCGATTGATGATGATAGCAACCAGACCGGTCAAATGCTGGGCGCTCTGCTCGATTGGCCACAAGCGACCTTTGCCAACACTATGGTCAAAGACGGGGACAGCCTGACGGTTGGCCGCGAAGTTGACGGCGGTATTCAGACTGTGAAAGTTTCACTTCCTGCAATCGTAACGACAGATTTACGCTTGAACGAGCCACGTTATGCCTCTCTGCCAAATATCATGAAAGCCAAGCGCAAGACGATTGAGGCGAAAACGCCTGAAGATTACGACGTCGATATTACCCCGCGCCTGACCACTGTGAAAGTGGCCGAGCCTGCGGGCCGTACAGCCGGTGTGAAAGTCGCAGACGCCGCCGAACTTGTTGCGAAACTTAAAGATGAGGGAGTGATCTAATGGCCATTCTAGTTGTAGCAGAACATGATAACAAAACTCTCAAAGACGCAACGCATAAAACCGTCACAGCCGCCCTTGCAATGGGTGGGGACGTCGACATTCTTGTCGCGGGTGAAGGCGCGAAAAGCGTTGCAGACCAAGCCGCAAAAATCGCAGGGGTGCGCAAAGTCCTCGCCTGTGACCATGCCTCCCTAAAACGTCAATTGGCGGAAGCTATGCAGGAAGTAATCGTGCCTTTGATGGACAATTATGACGCTGTGCTGGCACCGGACACCACAACTGGTAAAAACTTCATGCCGCGCATTGCTGCCAAGCTTGATGTCATGCAGATCAGCTCGATTACGGGCGTAGAATCTGCGGACACATTCGTGCGTCCGATCTATGCGGGTAATGCTATGGCTACGGTAAAGTCGTCCGACGGTAAAAAAGTCGTCACTGTCCGCCCGACCGCATTTGCGGCTGCAGAAGAAGGCGGGAACGCATCTGTCGAGACCCTTGCTGGCCCGAGCGGTGCGCTTAAATCCAAATTTGTGAGCGAAGAGCTTTCTAAATCTGATCGTCCTGAATTGACGGCGGCCAAGATTGTTATCTCTGGTGGCCGCGGCATGGGCAGTGGTGAGAACTTCGCCATTATCGAGAAGGTTGCAGACCAACTTGGGGCCGCTGTCGGTGCCTCACGCGCGGCTGTCGATGCAGGCTTTGTGCCCAATGATTATCAAGTTGGCCAAACTGGTAAAGTGGTGGCTCCTGAACTTTATATCGCCGTGGGTATTTCCGGTGCGATCCAGCATTTGGCCGGTATGAAAGATTCAAAGATCATCGTCGCCATTAACAAAGACGAAGACGCTCCCATCTTCCAAATCGCCGATTATGGCTGGGTGGCTGATCTGTTTACGGCTGTGCCGGAACTCGAAGCAGAATTGACAAAAGCCGGGTACTAACCCGAAACAAAAAACAACACTTAAGCCCGCCTATACACACCTCGACCATGCAAGGGTGTTATAAGGCGGGTTTTTATTTGGGCGGCACAAGTCCTTCGAGCCCGTCAATACTTTCTACGTTGCGTTCAAGTCGGCGGGTTTCCCATTCTTCGCGTGTGCCCCGGCCCATATGGGCGCGCCGCAACTGGTCACGTTCCCCTTTAAATTCATAAAACGGAACACCCCAGCCACAGCTATCGGCGATACGGGTAATGTTGATCTTGATGACGGACCGCACGCGCGGTTCAGGCGGGAACAAGGCGCAAAGCTCCTCAAATCCCTCTTCGCCAAAACTGACAGCCTTGCCTTGCCCATACAGGCGTAAAATATTGGCTTTGCCCTCAAATGCGCAAAACATAATGGTGATGCGGCCATTGTCTTTCAAATGCGCCAACGTCTCGATCCCCGACCCGCCAAGATCGAGATAAGCCACCGTATGTGCGTCAATAATGGCAAAACTGTCATAGCCCTTGGGCGACATATTCACATGCCCGTCTGCCATCATCGGCGCCGTGGCAACGAAAAACAGTTTCTGCGCCTTGATAAATGCGATCAGTTTGTCGTCCAGTTTCTCGAATACTTTGCCCATTACATAATCCCGCTTGAACGGCCTTTACCTTCTCCGACCACATGATCCCCTACAAAGGGATTGCTCTGGCGTTCTTCGCCAAATGTACCCATCGGGCCATGACCGGGAATGAAGCGCATATCATTGCCCAAAGGCCAGAGCTTTTTGGTAATACTGTCGATGAGCTGTTGTGGGTTGCTTTTGGGAAAATCTGTGCGCCCAACAGAGCCTTTGAACAAAACATCTCCGACAAAGGCGATCTTCATATCTTTATTATAAATCACCACATGGCCCGGCGTATGACCGGGGCAGTGGGCGACACCAAATTTCACCCCTGCCAGTTCCAGCTCTTCCCCGTCTTCAAGGTAGCGGTCAGGCGTACAATTACGCCCCATGCCCTCTTGCCCGTATTTTGCCCAGTCTTCGCTAATCTGGTCCATCCAGAACTGGTCATCCTTGTGTGGGCCAATGATCGGCACGCCGAGTGCTTTCTTGATGTCTTCCGCCCCGCCTGCGTGATCCAGATGCCCGTGGGTAAGCCAAACTGCCTCTATGCTCACCCCGTATTTTTCAACCCCGTGCAGGATTTTTTCGGCCTCGCCCCCCGGATCAACCAAAACGCCTTTCATGGTTTTCGTATCCCAGAGCAAGCTACAGTTCTGGGCAAAGGGCGTAACGGGGATGATACGGATATCAAGGTGCGTTTCAGAAGGGGTTTCCGGCATAATATATCCTGTTATTGGTCTGCGCCTATGGAGCCACCCCGCCCCCAAAAGGTCAAGGCATTTCGTTCAGCATGCATTCAGCTCATCTGATATAAACACATCCTACTTATTCCCTTCTTATTAAGTATCATTCTTAAACTTGCGGCCCGTTCAGTTGATATCATCTGGGCGGGTTTCTTTCTGTTTGATTACCAAAACGTCATGAATGCGTAGGGTTGTTGTAAGCTTTGGTACGCCATAACGGATTATCTTATAAAAATAATGAGGGGAATTTCATGACTTTACAAAAACTACTTCTAGCAGCGGCCGTCTTGGCACTTGTTGCAACATCCGGATGTGCGCAAACCTACAAACAGGCCAGTGCTGAAGCGTTGGCGGGGGACCAAGACAGCAAATTGGGGCAAGAAGCTCATACATTATACGTGCTGACAAACGGGCGTGCTTTGACCCGTGAGGGGACCCCTGAGTTTGATATGGGCATAGAGACAGATGTTCAAGTGATCGAGGGAGAAGACGGAGAAAGAATCGTCATCATTAATGGTAAAAAACTGGATGGAAAGGTTCTTGAATGGGAAAATCTTGATGGTAAGGACATGAAGCTCCACATGAAGCGTATGGTTGAAAATGGCAAAGACAATTCAACCCATACGATCGTGCTTAAAAAGCACATGAAAGATCATAAACTACATGGGGAGCATTTCAAATCTGCCGACCTTGACCACACCCAAAAAATGGTCACCCGTTTGGCAATGCATTTGGAAGGTATAGAAGGAAAAAAAGGTACACAAGTCTTGATCTTTGATGATGACGCTACAGAAGGCCTCGAAGGACTGAGAAACTTTCCTCGGATAATGCATTTGGAGGATAATGTGCAGGTTTTCGTCGAAAAAGACGGCGAAATTCGAGTGATGAAAGACGGCAAGCAAATTGAAACCGATAGCTCGAATATAAAAGTAGATAAAACAGTGACCATGAAAGACGGTAAACGCACAACCCGTATCGTGATTGAACTTGAAGACGATAACGAAGACTAGATCAATCATGTTATTCAGCGTGGATAGTACCTCCCCCAGGAATGTCCACGCTGCAATAGGCGGGTAGCTTTAAACCCGTATTTTTTGCCAAAAATGACAAAAAGTACCCATTATAAACCGGTAGAATGAGGACGCTTCTGCGGAGCGGAAGTTTTCTGTGTGGTTTCACATATTTTTTATAAAACCGTCATTGTTTGCATGTGATACGGGGCTACTGAAACAGCCTCTGATGTAATGTCAGACCCCTTCAAACTGGCGGCAGCTTCACAGCTTGCCGTCCTTTTTGTGGCGTTTTTTCATGCATTATATTTATTGTAAATGCTTGATATAAAAATCCACCACATCTTTTTCCACAGCTCGCAATACACGTGTCCTGTGAAAGCCTTTCGGATCTTGTGCCGCTTCTATGCCAGCCAGCCGTAAGGGCCACGGCATGGGCTCAATAAAATAGAAATGGTGTGCGGCCTTGACGGTTTGATAATCATGCGCGGAGGGTAGACGTGTATGAACGTTGTGTGCGTGGAAAGGCGCCGTTAATATCTGATCCTGTTCTGCACCGCGTAACAATATGGGGATCGTAATTGCATCCAGATCACCCGCCCCGAATGTTGTGCCGACCGGATTAATCAACACGGCAGCTTTTATGCGTACGTCTTTTTCAAATGCAATCGCACCCCAATCCTGATCCGGCACTTCCGCCACCTGTTCTGCCCCATAGGCACAATGGCGCGGATCGCGCGCAGGGTCGGCGCAATGATTGCGAATAAGATTGAAGTCTGACCGTGCCCCCAACAAGTTCAAAACCGTATGCCCTCCGATGGAAAACCCCAAAGCCCCGATACGGTCAGGATCAATCTTGTCTCCATATTCTGCAGACCCAAGGATGAGATCTAACGCTGCGCCAAGTTCTTTTTGTCTGTCAGGGAAATACTCCAGCGTCCCGAGCTTGCTGTGATCTTGATAGTTATCGCCAGCGTGCAGCACCGACACCACGATAAACCCGGCTTTCGTCAGAGCCTTCGCCGTACCGCGATGATCGTAGAGACTCCCGCCTGTCCCGTGGGAAATCAGGATCAGGCCGTGAGCGCCAATGTGCGTCTCTTGTGGTTGCCAAACCGCGAGCTTTATCTCGCCGCTTTCCAAAACGTCCGAGCCAGCAGACAATTGCGCCATCGCAAACATAGCGGCCCCGATAATCAGAACGGCGAGAGCGAATATAATAAGGATAATTTTTTTCATGAAGGTTCCAGTGTGTGAGGGGTGTTGGCTCTGTTGTGACTTGCCCGCACATGAAAAAACATGCGATATACGCGAAATGACAAATTTCTTTCGCGAAACGCAACAAAATGAACACGGTTTAAAAAACAATGATGACACGAAATGAAATACGACAAGACCTTGTGTTACTGGGTGTCGTTGCGCCATTTCTAGCCATTATTAAGCCCTATGGCCTGTATGACGGCGTCCCTTTTTTAAAAGGCTGGCTATATTGGGCCGGGTTTATGGGCGTGGGCAGTGTGCTCATCCGCCTAAGCTTACACATTTTCAAACAGAGATTACGTACAACCCACTGGTTGGTGGCAAGCGCTCTCAAAGCACTGATTATCACCCCCTTTATATTCGGGATTATACTGGCAAGCTTTTATCTGAAACAAGCACCCATCCCGTTCGCCTTTTGGCCGGTGATTTTCGGGCAAATTTTTATCATGTCATTGGCCATCACAGCCTTGGCGGGCTTCATTTTAAAGGCGCGCGTTTCTGAAGATGTAGACGCACCGATAAAAACATTCATGCAAAACCTGCCGATAAAATACCGCACGGCAGAGCTATATGCGATCTCTGCCGAAGATCATTATTTGCGTGTGCACACGAGTAACGGAGGCGCACTTATTCTAATGCGGTTCAAAGATGCGCTCGCAGAGCTTTCTCCCGTGCAAGGCGTACAAACCCACCGCTCATGGTGGGTATCGATTGCGGGCGTAGTGGATACGCGGCGCGAAAATGGCCGCCTGTCTCTCGTCTTGAAATCAGGTGTCAGGGCGCCTGTTTCGCGCACCTATATGGCGGATGTCAAAGAAAAGGGTTTGCAGGTTTAAACGCTTAATCCGCCAACATGCCTTTAACCACAGTCACCAAATCTTCACGTTTCGCCGTACTTTGCGCAGGCTGGGTTTCACGCCATTCTTTATTGTCGGTAATTGCTTTGGCCATTTCTGCCCCTAACGCCAAATCCTTGATCGTGACCTCGCCGCGTTCCATTTCATCACTACCCATCAGGATCGCCAGCTGAGCACCACGCCTGTCGGCATATTTCAACTGTTTCGCCATATTGCCCGCTCCGATAAACACTTCGGTGCGCACACCGGCAGATCGAAGCTCCGCCGCCATCTTGAAATATTCCGTGATAAGCGATTTATCAAACACGCAAATAATCACAGGCGCTTTATCTGCCGCCCCGATCAAGCCCATGCGCGACAAGGCACTGGCAAACCGCGATACGCCAAACGAAAATCCGGTCGCAGGCACAGCCTGTCCGCGAAAACGCGACACCAGATCATCATAACGCCCACCGCCCCCGACAGAGCCAATGCGCACAGGGCGTCCTTTTTTATCTTTAATCTCGGCCAGCAATTCCGCCTCGAACACGGGGCCGGTATAATAGCCTAGCCCGCGTACAATCGACGTATCAAATATCACCTTGTCCGGCCCATACCCGCACGCATCCAGAATGTCATTGATGTGTTTAAGCTCGAGCACGCCCGCCTGTCCCTGAGAGGAACTGCCCACCAGTTTCTCAAGCGTTGCCAGCGTTTCCATCCGGTCATTTGCACTGGCCGTCGTAAACCCTAAAACGGCTTTAATACCGTCTGTGCTCAAATTGGCGCCTTGCGTGTAATCGCCGCTCTCGTCCTTACGGCCCTCGCCCAGCAATGCTGCCACCCCGTCCGGGCCAAGCCGGTCAAGCTTGTCGATAGCCCGTAAAATTTGCAAGCGCTGTGCCGCCCCTTCGTCCGTGTTGGGCACACCACTGGCTTCTAAAATACCGTCCAGAAGCTTGCGGTTATTCACGCGGATTACGTATTCGCCCGTGCTTAACCCTGCTGCCTCCATAACGTCAGCGGCCAGTATAATCATCTCTGCATCGGCGGCGGATCCCGGTGCGCCGACACTGTCGGCGTCACACTGGATAAATTCACGAAAACGACCCGGCCCGGGTTTCTCATTGCGAAACACACTGCCCGCCTGATAGCGCCGATACGGTTTAGTAAGCGTATCGTAATTCTCGGCCACATAGCGTGCCAAAGGCGCGGTCAGATCATAACGGAGCGCCATCCATTGTTCGTCGTCATCGCGCAGCGCGAACACACCGACATTGGGTCGGTCTTCATCGGGCAGGAATTTCCCTAACACATCTGCATATTCGAATGCAGGGGTTTGCAAAGGTTCAAACCCGTATTTGTCATAGACGGAAAACGCCGCAGAAATCAGCTTGGTTTCTGCGCGTAGAATATCGGAGCTTTTATCCTCGAACCCGCGTGGACGGCGGGCTTTCGGGCGTTGGGGTTTGTTTTTCTTGGCCATAATCTATCTCTAGGATTTTGCAGCCCTACGGGCAAGTCTAATCAGGGTCGCGGTTGAACTGTCATGGGCATCCAGAGACGCGTCCGTTTCAAGCTCGCTTAAAATCTGGCTGGCCAGAACTTTACCAAGCTCCACACCCCATTGATCAAACGCATTAATGTCCCAAATCACACTTTGCACAAAGGCTTTATGTTCATATAGCGCGATCAGATTACCGAGCGCATGCGCATCCAGCCTGTCTAGCAAAATAGTGGTCGAAGGCCGGTTGCCGGGGAAGGTTTTGTGCGGCGCAATCAGATCAATCGCCTCTGCATCCATACCGCTCGCGTTTAGCTCTTCGCGAACCTTGGCTTCGGATTTCCCGACCATCAAAGCTTCGCTCTGGGCAAAGCAATTGGCCAGCAGGGCACTATGATGATCGGGCCGTCCCTCTGCACTGTTCAGCACAGCAATAAAATCAATCGGCGCTCCTTGAGTGCCTTGGTGTAGATGCTGGAAAAATGCATGTTGGCTATTGGTGCCTTCATCGCCCCAGACAATAGGGCAGGTCACACCAGCGGGTTGGCCAGAACGTGTGACACCTTTGCCGTTGGATTCCATTTCCAACTGCTGCAGGAAGGAAGAGAATTTGCGCAAACGTCGTGCGTAGGCAATCACCGCCTGTGAAGGATAGCCAAGTACATTGCAGTTCCAAATACCGGTCATGGCCAGCATTACCGGCAGGTTTTTCTCCAGTGGCGCGTCTTTGAAATGCGCGTCCATCTCTGCCGCCCCTGCCAGAAGTTGGTCAAACACATCGGGGCCGTAGGCAATTTGCAAACTAATGCTGACCGCAGACCATAGGGAGTAGCGCCCGCCAACCCAGTCCCAGAAATCAAAGATTTGATCGGGACTGACCCCGAAATCTTCTGCGCCTGCGCGGTTGGCCGTCACCGTAATAATATTGGTGCCCGCATGCTCGCCGAGCCAGTCCCGCGCTGCCTGCGTATTCATGCGGGTCTCTTGGGTGGTGAAAGATTTGGACACGCTGACCACCAGCGTGGTTTTCGGATCAAGCCCGTCCAGCGCGTCATTGATCGACGCCCCGTCTACGTTTTCGGCAAACCGGAGTGCCAATGCAGGTTTGGTTTGCGCCGCCAACGCATCTGCGACAAGGCGTGGGCCAAGATCCGACCCGCCAATCCCGATATGCACGATGGTTTTATAATGCCCGTCATTCCTGATTTTATCTGCGAAGACCCGCGTGCGCGCCCGCATGTCGGACACCTGTTTTTGCACGTCCTTATCGCCGCCCGTGCCGCGAAGGGCAGGATGTAAAACGGCGCGGTTTTCTGTCGTATTGATTTTCTCGCCAGAGAAAAACTTCGCCCGCCAGTCTTCCAGCTCGCAAGCTTCGGCCAGTTTCAGCAATGTATTTTGAACTGTGGGGTTAATCCGCTGTTTTGAAAAATCGGCATATAGGCGACCGACTCGAAAACTCATATGTGTAGCGCGCTCGGGATCGGCTTTAAACAGTGTGCTCAAAGGCGGCAGGATTTTTGCCAGATTGTCCAGTTCATCCCAGAGGGTTTTCGTATCGGTCATATGCGCTCACAAATCAATCTGCTTGTTTCTGTGCGGTCTTTAGCGCTTTCTCCAATGTTTTGAAAGTCAAAGTTTGTGGTAAAATTTGTGGCGGGCTCGCGTCCGTCCCCGCACTATAGACGAGATACAGCGGTACGCCCGAGCGCCCATGTCGGGCCAGCTCATCTGCAATCCTGTCATCTTTGCGGGTCCAGTCGGCGATTAGCATTTTTGTATCTGTTCGCGCCATCAAGGCTTTGCCGGCCTGCGTGTGTAAAACCAGTCTCTCATTCACCTTGCATGTCACACACCAACGGGCCGTAAAATCAACAAATACCGGATGCCCTTCGGCGCGCAATTGCGCCACCCGCTCTGGCGACCACGCCTCCTGAGTCTGCGCCGCCGGATTGGCTGTTGCAGGTTTAAGGCTGAACAGAAAATAGATACACAGCAATGCCCCGACCACGCCAAGCCCTTTGGCGACGCTAGACTTATGCTGTAAACCCCATATGGCCAGCGTTATGCCTAGGGCGCTCAGCAGGGTCAGTACCACACCGTTCTCATCCCCGACCCCTGACAACACCCATAACAGCCAGATGGCGGCAACGCACATCGGGAAGGCAAGCGCCTGTTTGAACGTTTCCATCCACGCGCCCGGTTTCGGCATGCGTTTTAACAGCGCAGGCATGTAGGACAGAGCCAGAAACGGCAGGGCAAACCCAAGCCCGAGCGCGAAAAATACCAATAAAGCTGACAGGGCAGGCTGGGCCAAAGCATAGCCAAGCGCGCCGGCCATAAACGGCGCGGTGCAGGGCGTTGCGACGACAACGGCCAAAACCCCTGTGAAAAATGCGCCCTTAAGGCCTTTACTCCGTGCCAAATCACCGCCCGTATTTTGCCAGCGTCCGCCAAACTCAAAAAAACCGAACAGGTTGAGGGCAATGACGAAAAACAGCAAAGCGAGGGCGCTGACCATGACGGGGTTTTGCAATTGAAACCCCCATCCGATGGCGGCACCACTGGCTTTCAATACCAATAGTATTGTGGCCAAGCTGAGAAAACTGACCAGCACACCCGCCGTGTACATAAGCCCGTGCCGGCGGATCAAAGCTTTGTCCTCATGTGCCGCCTTGGCGAAGCCGAGAATTTTCAAGGACAAGACCGGGAACACACACGGCATAAGGTTTAAAATCATCCCGCCCAGAAAGGCACTGAAAGCCGCCGCGATCAACCCCAAGGACGATCCTTTTATGGTAGTGGTCGCCGCGCTGATCGTCCCGATATTAACAGCTGTCGTCACAGACGCCGCCACAACAACCCCGCGCCGTTGCCAGCGCCCATCAATATTTTTATCATAAGCAATGACGCCCATAATCGTGTCTTTTAAACCGTCTTCCAGTTTCCAGCCCGGGGTCATGGACAGACGTAACCCCTGCGTACCCTGTTTGGGGACTTGCGGGAGGTCCGCATCTATTGTGTCTTGAACATAGGGGTAAAAATAAGGGTTTTTAAACTGGCCATCTCTTAAATCATTCGATTGAATGTCGATGATAAGCTTGCCGTTTTCAAGCTGTGCAGACGCTTCAAACCCGGCTTCGGGTTTGGGCGCATTTTTAAGGGCACGCTTGATATTGGCCGCCCAGCGCCCGTCCTCAAGTGGTTCTCCAATTGTGAGGGATAAGGACAGTGTGGCGGCTTCCGGCAAGCATACTTGATAGCAGACCAGATATTCCGCCTCGGCTTGTATG
Source organism: Robiginitomaculum sp. (assembly GCA_002733605.1). Classification (GTDB taxonomy): domain Bacteria; phylum Pseudomonadota; class Alphaproteobacteria; order Caulobacterales; family Maricaulaceae; genus Robiginitomaculum_A. The sequence goes on along the minus strand of NVWK01000011.1, from coordinate 35,951 downwards.
TTTAAAACATCGCCCACCGCCGCATCTTCAGAGATGTGTAGCGTCATGGGCAACAGCAACCGGTCTTCGAATGCATAATTTACGATCGGGCCGGTATGGACGATTTTTGGCAATGGCCATGTGATTTCGCCGACACTGAGAACTTCGGGCAATGTCCAGATAATTTCGGCCGGTTCCCCCGGCCCGCCTGCATTACGCCAATAGGTATGCCAATGTTTGTCCATACGCAGGGACAGGGCAATATGAATATCATCGCCGGGCGCTGCGCGGTCATAACTGGTAACAAGCTGGGCCGTGATCCGCCCGGACTTTACCGGCGCAGTTTCGGACGCATGGCCTGTAAAGGCGCCGAGCCATAATGCGCTCATGAGGATCAGAAAAGACAAACCGGTTTTCATACCAACCTTATACAGTAGCCAGTTTAACATGCTAGCCTGTCATCCCCACTTCACGGAGTTTTGATACATGCCCAGATGTAAAATTCAGGCATAAAAAAACCCCGCCACAAGGACGGGGTTTAGAAAATATATACGCAAAGATTATGCTTTAGCTTCCGCTTGGGAGCGTGTCAGGGTCATAGTGACCAAACGCTGCCAGTTGTTAAGGGACAGCATATGCGCATAGGCAACCACTAAAAAGCCATTGTCCATCAACTCTTTGGTTGTTTTCGTATCAAGCGCGCGCAATCTTTCATCAGTAATCGCAAAATAATCGGCAATTTTTTGTTTTTCGGCCAAAGACCCATCCGCATTATTACCTTGAAAATTCATTTCTTTTTGCTCGAACAAATCCAGTTCTTTAAACCGGTTGATCATAACGTCTGTGGCCCGACGGTCTTGCTCGAACTGTTTCAAGAACTCGAAAGCATCCGTTGTAAACTTGGAAGCCTCATCACCATCAAAAAACGCTCTATCCGGGTTTTTATCTGTCACGCACTCTGCTTTTTCGTCCACACAAACAACAAAGCGATCATTTTCCTTGTCTCCCGCAAGCACAAATGGATAGCGACGGGCAAAGGACGGCATATAATACAAAGGGTCGTACTGACCATCTGTGACGAACAGGTTTTCGTTGGCACGAATACCCATGACGGCGAGCGGCGTTTTTTCCTCGCCAGCAAAAATAATCGGGAAACTGTTACAGGCAGAACCAAATTCAGGGGCTGTAATTGGCATGAAATGCGAGTTTTGCATAAATGCGAACGGTTTTTTCACTTGCTTGACACCGAATTTGCCATGGGCGTCTTTGGTCAAGGGTTTTGGATCTTCATACATCATTACAGTGCCGGTGACAGGTGCTGCTTCTGCAGTGTCAGTTTTTGGAGTTTTGGCCATAGTGTCTCTCTATCTACACGATCCCGAAAAACTCGGGATAAAATTAAATCAAGCGTCAATAACCCAATGTTTGGGGGACTTCAATGCCGAAATCAAAACTTTACCCCTCTGGTGGGTATTTTTGCGGCAAAATACAGTAAAAACATTTTAAAAATAAAGAAAAACAAGCAAATAAAGGCTTCTGCGCGTGCAAAAAGCCATGTAATATGTAGAAAACGCACGATGATAAACGTGCAAGGAGTATCCTATGCCCGATTGCAAACATGATCATGAATCCTGCACGCCCCAACAAATGATTGAAGCGGCCCGCCAAATCTGTGCCGAGAAAGAGCGCCGGTTTACGCCTTTGCGCGAACATGTTTTTCACCTGATTGCCCATCATAACGGGCCGGTAAAAGCCTATGATTTGCTGGATCAGCTTAAACCGGAACTGGGCTCGCCCAAGCCCCCCACCGTATACCGGGCTTTGGAGTTTTTGGCAGGCCTCGGCCTCATTCACCGGGTCGAAGCGTTAAACGCCTATGTTGCCTGTGACCATTCACAGGGACGGCATGTGGCAGAGTTTTTCATTTGTGAAAAATGCGAAGGCTTGCAAGAACGCCATGCCAACGATCATGTGGAATGTGTGCCCGACGGGTTTAGCATTAACCGCTCTGTGATCGAACATTACGGCGTGTGCAAGAAATGTGCGGCTTAACACTATAAAATGACCCAACTTATCGAGACATATCGCGGCGAAGCACTGGCATGGGAAGCCGACGAACTTGGCCATATGAACATGCGCTATTACTTCGCCAAAACTGCAGAAGCGCGCGCGATTTTTTGCACAAAACTACATTTGAAAGACGCCTATAAAGCGGATGGGTTCAGCACACTTATTCCTACCCGCCAGCATATTAAATATCACAAGGAAGTGCGTCCCGGTCACGGCATGGTTGTCCGTTCGGGCATTTTGGAGCTGGGCGAAAACACCATGGTATTGGTGCATATGATTACCAGCCCTTCGGGCAGTAGCGCTAGTGGTTGGACGGCCCAGAGTGCGGGTGAGGGTGCGGGTGAGGGCGAAATACTCTCTGCGACAATCGTCGAAACGTTGGAACATGTTTCGCGCCGCACACAGACGGTATTCCCGTGGCCACAACGGGTGCGTATGGCCGCAAAACCCTATCTTGTAGACATGCCAGCTGCTGCCGCTCCGCGCAATATTGATCTGGACGAGCCCATTGTTGATCCGACAATCGCCCAAGCCGATGCTTTGGATCTACCGATTATCGGGCAGGGCATGTTCGAGCCGTCCGAATGTGATGCATTTGGCATCGTTTCCGCTACGTCGATGATCGGACGTATTTCCAACAGTGCCCAGCATTTGAAAACCGCGTGGCCCGATCTGGATTTTACGGGAGATTCCGGCCTCAGCGGTGCCTTGCTCGAAGCCTGCGCCCGTCACCGGCGTTGGCCACGGGCCGGAGACTGCTTCGTGATCCGTTCGGGTCTGCGCAGTGTCACTACCCATACGCGTGAATTATGCCACTGGATTCTCGATCCGGTCACGGGGAAATGCTGGAGCAGTTTTGTCGGAGTGGGATGCCGGTTTAATCTCAAAACCCGTAAACTGGTCAAGGTCGATCAGGCGACGCTTGATATCCTGTGGCCCGGAATTGTTGATGGACTTAAGCCTTAATCTTTTAACATGTCTAAGAGGGCGGGTATGGAAATTTCCGGATTTATCAACGGGAAGAAATGTTCCAATTCCATATGGGGTTCAATACTGATGTGCGGACACTTCTTTTGCATCGGGGCAATCCAGCTCACCGGTTTGACAAAATCCGTGATGAGTATGCGGCTGTCTGCGGGAAGCGTGCCAATGGCAGATTTAAGATTATGGCCTTGGGCGGTATAGGTAAACTGCTCCCATTTCGGGCGACAAGTAAGCCGGACACCGGTCTCTTCGCCGCCTTGCTCCACAAACCCGCCGCAAACATAATCCCACAACGCCTCGTTTGAGAAATGCTTGAACGGGCCGCGTCCATGAAAGCGTTTATACGCGGCTTCAAGGCTTGAAAATATATCGCGCCTGCGTCCGGCCATGCGGGCCAGCGGAAAAGTTTCTTGCAAGCGCCTTCGCCCGAATTTACTGGCCATAATCATACGGATCGGGAACGGCAGAACCACCGGATCAAAGGCCAGAACTTTCGAGATTTTATCTGGCGCTTTGCTTGCCGCTAAAATAGCGCAACTCGCCCCCAAAGAATGCCCGGACAGGAGTACCCGCTCCGGCACATGGGCGTCCAGATACGCACCTACATCTTCTGCATAGGTGTGAAACGAAGCGATCTTGTCAATATTGGTCGGCAAATCCGTGCCCCCATGCCCACGCAAATCAAGCGCAATAACATGCACGCCCAGAGCGTCCAGAATGCTACGATAGGCCAACCCGTGAAACCCGGTCGCATGTAAAAACACCAGTTTCACAGGCGTATCTATATCGCCGAAATGCACCGCCGACATCTGCCCGCCGGGCACAGGTTTTAAGGTGCGGTGCAGATTATCATTACGGGTAAATAGCGTATCCATATGCATTTTTTTGCACCCTATTCAGCCCTCTGTAAAGCTGTAAATGCCGACAATTTGTAACGGCACTGCATATAGGATATACGCAGGTGTATACAGGGGGCCACCATGGCATTTACAGGATTTCCAAAAGATTTTTTCGTCTTCTTCGAGGATTTAAAAGCCAATAATAATCGGGACTGGTTTGCGGATAACAAACCCCGTTATGAAACCTGTGTGGCCGAGCCCTGTCTTGGTTTCATCGAAGCCCTCGGCCCGCATCTGCAAGATATTTCACCGCATTTTTTGGCTGTACCGAAAAAAGTGGGCGGCTCCATGTTTCGCATTTATCGCGATACAAGGTTTTCGAAAGACAAAACCCCGTACAAAACTCATGCGGGTTTGCAGTTCCGCCATGTTCTGGGCAAGGACGCCCACGCGCCTGGATTTTACTTACACCTTGATCCGAACGATATCTTTATGGGCGGCGGTTTGTGGAAGCCACCCACCCCTTCGCTGGCAAAAATTCGTGCCCGTATAGATGAAAAACCTAAAGAGTGGCAAGCGGCTCTCACAAGTGACGGTTTCGTAGCGCGCTACGAAACATTAGAGGAGGGTGATCCGCTGAAGCGCCCCCCGCGCGGATTTAGTGATGACCATCCATTGCTACCGGATTTAAAGAAACGCAGTTTTTTCATGATCCGTAAAGCAACGCCCAAACAGGCCATGCGCGCCGATTTTGTCGACCATGTGGCCCATGCCTATGCTGACGCCGCGCCCGTTATGGAGTTTTTATGCAAAGCGGTGGACGCGAATTTCTAACGTTCCCGATCAGCCCATTTCATAACAAGTATGGCGAGAACCCCGAGCAGGGCAAAACCGCCAATGATCGGGATGACGGTACCGTTATAGGCATTCCCGATCATACCGCCAATGCCGAGCGAGATAAATGTAGACATGCCGCCAACCATGGCAGAGCCGACGCCTGCGATATGGCCCAGCGGCTCCATCGCAATCGCATTGAAATTCCCAAACAAAAACCCCATCAGGAAGAAGGCGCTTGCGGCCCAGATCATAAACAGGGGCAGGGATAACATACCCCCGTTCAGCATGGCAATGCCAAAGAAGATAAGCGAGATTATGGCTTGAAAACTCAGTGCTGTAACACACAAACGCCGCATGCCGAGTCGTACAACCAGCCGGACATTAAACAGAGACGCGGCCCCGATCGAGATCGCCAGCGCACCAAAATAAAACGGGAATGTGTCCGTAATCCCAAACAAATCTTCAAAGATTTGCGGCGAACTGATCAGATAGCCGACAAAGGCCCCAAAAATAATACCGGCCGCAATGGTGTACCAGAAACTGATCCGGATCGTCAGAACCTCCCATGCACCTTTTAAAATATTTAGGAGCGAAAGTGGTCGTCTATATTCGGGGTGTAAGGTTTCCGGCTGTCGCAATCCGAACCAGAGTGCACATAATACGGCTTGGCCCAGCAAGACATAAAAAATCATGCGCCATTCGGCCACCATCAAAATGCCTTGTCCAATGGCAGGGGCGAGGGCGGGAACAATAATGAAAAACCCCATAATGACCGAGGTAACCTGCGCCATTGCTCGCCCGGAATACAGATCGCGAACAACCGCCATGGAAACGATCCGGGGTGCGGCGGCGCCCAGCCCTTGCAAAAACCGACCCGCCAGCATGGCATTAAAATCTTTGGCCACGATGGCCAGAACCGTCCCGATGAAAAAGATAACAAGCCCGGTTAAAATTGCAGGTTTACGTCCCGTTGTGTCCGAGACCGGCCCATAGATAAGTTGTCCGAAAGCCAGACCAACAAACAAGAACAGAATAATCATCTGGGAAGAATTTTTACCGGATGCGCCCAATTCCGCACCGACCACATCAATCACCGGCAGCATGATATCGATGGACATGGCGACCATGGAAATCAGGAAAGCCATCAATGCAGAAAACTCTGCTAACCCCAAGGCCTTGGGGCCATGTTTTTGAACTGTGGGATTTGCTTCACTCATTAAACCTCAATAGACCTATAAAGATACGAGGCAAGCGAAAATAATGATTAGCTCCTATGCGTGGGTCGCATAGCTGGCGCGCCCTATGCACTAGGCCTTGTTAAGCAAAGACATCATGCGCGGGGCCATCTGTTCACCCAAGGCCATCAGGGCCGAGGCTGGTCGGATCATCACTTCGAACTCGGTGATAAGACCCTCCGCATCAAAGCGAATAATGTCCACGCCTTTAAGCTGTTTGGAACCAATATGGGCAGAAAATTCCAGCACCGCACTGTCTCCGTCTTCACTGAAAAACGAGCGGTGATACTTAAAATCTTCGAAAATCTCGATGACGTTGGACAGAGCGAACACCAATATATCCCGCCCCGGATACGGAGTGTGGGCCATCGGCGAGCGGAACACGGCGTCAGGATGAATGATGTCGGGTAGGGCCGCAACGCTCTTGGACGCGATGATCTTATGCCATTTTTCAAGAGTGTTTTGTGCGGGTGTGTTGGCGGCGGGCATTACAAATTATCCGCCATTTTTTCGTCCTCGGCCAAAGCTTCCGCAAGTCTTTCCAGAAACGCTTTGCGGGATTTAAGCTTGGTACCTTTGAACGCATTCATGCTCAGTTGCTTCATTTGTTTGGCCGCGAACATGGCCGTCTCTTTCAAATCCTCTGCGGGCACAACCATATCCAGAAACCCTGCGTGCACGGCCTCTTCGGGTGCGAAAATTTCTGCATTGATCAGCGAGCGGGTTAAATGGCGTTTGCTAATCCGTTCACGGGCCAACTCGATTCCGAAATGGTGCATGGTCATGCCGATCTGGGTTTCGTTCAATCCGGTCTTGGTATTTTCGACGCCAATGCGGTAATCACATGACAATAACAAGAACGCCCCCATCGCAATCGCGTGCCCGCTCGGGGCGGCAATCACAGGGGTTGGAAAACTGAGCAGGCGGATCGCAAGACGGGAACCATCACAGGTGAGCCCCAAAGCCTGCACCGGCCCCTGCATCATAATTTTTAAATCAAACCCGCCGGAAAACATGCCCTCGCGACCCGTCAGGATCACCACGGCTTTCGCGGCCTCGGCCTGATCGAGGGCTGCGTTTAACTGGCTAATCATATCGGGCGAAATCACATTGGCTTTGCCGTCATCCATCGCAATAATGGCGACACCGTCTTCGAGGGAATAGCTGACAAGATCGGACATAAGAGCTCCTTTAAGCGAGGATGAGTTTAAAGTTTTTGCGCGCAAGGCGGGGTATATTGATCTTCGTTAAAGCGCCCGCGCCAATGCTGTCGAGCAGGGCGGTGGTGGTCGCCTTATCGTCACCGCTCAAACTGTCTAGATGATCTGTGACGCGTTGTAGCATCCACAACGAATAAGGGATTACGGCACGGGTGCCGTCAACACCATCAATTTGAAAATCATGTACGCCAAGTGCGCGCGGCACGTCTGTGCCGGACGTTTTATCTTTGGCCCAGTCTTGCAAATATTGAACGGTGTCTAGCAAGATCGGCAATTGTTCACGCGCAAACATTTCCAATAACGGTATAAGCGTTTGCGGAATTTCGTCGCCTTTCAGAAAATCCCCACTAAGCGGATGTTGCGGCGCATGGGTGCGTCGGCACCAGCTCGCCACATTGGGCGCCAATTTTTCCATAATCTCGCCAGACGCCGGATCGCGGTAATTATGCGCATACAGCGGCCCTAGCAAGCCATAATCTCCGACAGACGGGCGGGACCCAAACAAGAAATCATGGGTTTGTAAATGGGTATCAAACAGGCTTAGGAATTTTTCGTAACTGGATTCAATGGCCCCCATCGTATCCTCGGTAATGCCAAGCATGGGCAGAAAACCCATAAACATGGCTGCCGCCTTTTTACCGGCTTCAAATTGCTCGCCCGGTGCCAGTTCGGGAAAGGCGGTTTTCCCGAACTCCCCCCACGCATATTCTTTATTATAGCGCCAGCGATAATGCATGGCCGCGATCAGCAACCATTCATCCCCGAAAGTCTCGAAGATCAGAGCGCCCAGTTTTTGTTTTGGCCCGGCTGGGTAGACGGAAGGCCCGTCTTCATTGGCTTCTATATAGTCGATAATGTCCGTCGTATCTTGTACGGTTTGGTCATCGGGGGTGATCATCACCGGAATGATCGGCATGCCGACACGCGGTAATATCTCGCTCTCATAGACCGACCGCGAAGACAAAACTTCGCGGTACGGAATATTTTTCCAGCGCAGAAACCCGCGTGCTTTCCCCGAATACAAAGACAGGGGGGCGGCTAGAAGCTGGTATGTCACTAAGCGGCTTTATCCGTTTTAGGCCTAAACTTACCGTAAAACGTTTCGCCCGATTGCGCCATATCGCGCAGAAGTTCCGGCACTTCAAACTGATCCCCGTGGGCATCGCGAAGTTCATCCGCACGCGCCACAAACCGTTTCGCACCAATGGTGTCGATAAAGCTGATTGCCCCGCCCGTGAACGGCGCAAAGCCCCAGCCAAAGATAGAGCCAAGATCGGCTTCACGCGGATCATGAACAATGCCTTCGGCCATAGTACGTGCCGCCTCAATGGCTTGTGCATACATGATCCGGTCTTTCACCTCTTGCAAGGATGGCTGTGTTTCCAGCAGGCCTTCAACAGCAAATTGCCCAAGCTCCGGCCACAGAGATTTTTCACGACCATTATAATCGTAAAACCCTTTACCGTTCTTGCGGCCAAGCCGTTCGTGTTTCTCGACCATGGCGATCAAAATTGGATCGATTCTACCGGCCACATAATTATTGCCCAGATCGGCCTTGGTTTGTTTCAACACTTTATAACCCAGATCAATCGCCACCTCGTCTTGCAAGGACAATGGCCCGACAGGCATGCCTGCACCCTTGGCCGCATTTTCAATCAGGGCCGGCTTCACACCTTCGGACAGCATATTCATGCCCTCATTGATGTAGCGCATGACGCAACGATTGGCATAAAATCCGCGTGTATCCTCGACAACAATCGGGGTTTTACGGATTTTAGTAGCAAAGTCGAGCGCCCGTGAAATTGCATATTCAGAGGTTTTCTCACCCTTGATAATTTCCAGCAACGCCATTTTGTGTACGGGTGAAAAGAAATGCAGACCAATAAAGTTCTCAGGACGCGCCGAAGCTTTCGCCAAATCCGTAATCGGAATACTGGAGGTATTGGAACCGAATATGGCCGTATCACCAATGACCTCTTCGACCATTTTTGTGATTTTGGCTTTCAGATCGGAATCCTCGAACACAGCTTCCACAACCAAATCTACGTCCTTCAACAGGGCGTAATCGGTTGTTGCCGTAATCCGCGCCGCAATGGCATCGGCTTTTTCCTGCGTGGTTTTTTTGCGTTTCACCCGCTTGGCCTGCTCGTCAATGGTCAGTTGTTTGCCCTTGTCGGCCGCTTCCTGATCGCGGTCGATGAGCACAACCTCTATGCCGGCCATGGCCGAGACATAGGCCACGCCTGCGCCCATAAAGCCCGCGCCGATAATGCCGACTTTGTTAACTTCGCCGGGTTTTTGGCTTTTCGGACGTGCGTCGCCTTTGTCGATGGCCTGTTTGGACATGAACAAAGAGCGGATCATGTTATGGCTTTCAGGCCGCAATAACAGATCGCAGAAATAACGGGTTTCAACCCGAAGCGCCGCGTCCATAGGCAATTGCGCCCCTTCATAGACACAGCGTAAAATATTGCCCATGGCCGGATAATTGCCAAAGCTTTCTTTGCGCACCATGGCGCTGGAACCGGCAAACATCGGGAAGCCCTGTGGTGTCCACGGGCCGCCGCCAGGGAATTTAAACCGGTCCTGATCCCAGGGCTGTTTTGCCTTTGGATTTTCAAGCACCCATGCTTTGGCCGCGTCGATAAGTTCGGCCATTGGCACAACCGCATTGACCAAGCCCATGCTGAGCGCTTCCTTGGCTTTAATCTGTTTGGCCTGTAACAACAAAGGTGCCGCATTCATCAAGCCGATCATCCGCGGCACACGTTGCGTGCCCCCCGCACCGGGCAGAAGCCCGATCATCACTTCGGGGAAACCAAGTTTAAGCTTTGGATTGTCATCGGCGACAAACCGTGCGTGACAGGCCAGCGCCAGCTCGAACCCTCCGCCAAGGGCAAGTCCGTTGACGGCCGCTGCAACCGGTTTACCGCAGGTTTCAAGCGCGCGGAACGCGGCGTTCAGCGGGAACACAACTTCGAACAATTCGCGTTTTGCCGCCTGTTCGTCGACCTTCATGAGCTTGGCAAGATTGGTAAACCGCCCGCCCATTTCTTCCAGATCGGCACCGGCACAAAATGCGGATTTACCTGACGTCACAACCGCACCTTTGATGCTGTCGTCTTCGGAAATTTTTGCGACCCACTCATTGATCTCGTTGATCACATCATTGGACAGCACATTCATGGAGCGCTCGGGGCTATCGAAAGTTACCAGAGCAATGCCGTCTTTATCTATGTCTAGGCTAAAATGTTTCATTTTATATCTCTTCTTACTATGTGCTTACGCGCGTTCAATAATAATTGCGGATCCCATGCCGCCACCGACGCAGAGCGTGATCAGGGCGGTCTCTTTGTCAGAGCGTTCCAACTCGTCCACCATCGTGCCGATAATCATAGCACCTGTGGCCCCCAGCGGATGGCCCATAGCAATGGCGCCGCCATTGACGTTCATTTTATCATGGCTGACATTATGGGCTTGCATAAACCGCAAGACGACAGAGGCGAACGCTTCGTTCAGCTCGTACAAATCCACATCATTAGCGTTCATACCGGCTTTCTTAAGCGCCTTTGCAGCCACAAATTCAGGGCCAGTCAGCATGATGGTTGGTTCTGCGCCGATCTCTGCAAACGACAGAATTTTTGCGCGTGGTTTCATGCCTTGATCTTGACCGGCTTCGCGTGAAGCCACAAGCACGGCAGACGCCCCGTCAACAATCCCCGAGCTATTGCCCGCATGATGCACATGGTTGATATGCTCCAGTTCAGGATATTTTTGTATGGCCACAAAATCGAACCCGGGCATCATAGTTCCCATCGCCGTAAAGGCCGGGTTTAACGCGCCGAGGCTCTGCATGTCGGTTTCGGGGCGCATATGTTCGTCTTTGGACAATATGTGCACACCCATTTGGTCTTTCACCGGAATGATTGACTTTGCGAAACGGCCTTCATCCCATGAACGGGCTGTACGTTTCTGGCTTTCCACCGCATAGGCATCGCAATCATCGCGCGAAAACCCGTATTTGGTCGCGATCAGATCGGCTGATATACCTTGGGGGACAATGTAATGATCAAAGGCAATGGCTGGATCAACACCCAGTGCGCCGCCGTCACTACCCATCGGAATACGGCTCATGCTTTCCACACCGCCGCCGACAACCATGTCGGCCATGCCGGACATGACTTTGGCCGCGGCCATGTTAACGGCTTCCAGACCAGATGCACAGAACCGGTTAACGGTGACGCCGGCACATTTATGATCCCAATTGGCAGTGATTACGGCAGAGCGGGCAATGTCTGCACCCTGACCCATAACCGGAGATACACAGCCCAAAATCACATCATCGATCTTGGACGTATCCAGATCATTACGTTCCTGCAAAGCTTCCAATTGCTGAGTGGCCAGCGAAAGCGCCGTAATCTCGTGTAGGCTCCCGCTCTTCTTGCCTTTGCCACGCGGACTACGCACTGCGTCAAAAATAAATGCATCTGTCATTTTAGTCTCCGTTTTATTCTGTGTACATTTGGCGGTTTTGTGCCGCCTATATTTTCTGGCCCTATATTTTCGGACTGTATCTAAAGGCTTCTCGAGATCACCAGTTTCATAATTTCGTTGGTGCCACCGTAAATGCGTTGGACGCGAGCGTCGCGCCACATGCGGGCAATCGGATATTCATTCATGAACCCATAGCCGCCAAACAATTGCAGACAGCGGTCAATGATCTCGCACTGCTTATCTGTCGCAAACAATTTCGCCATAGATGCCGTGACCGTATCCAACTCACCGCGCAAATGCTTCTCGGCGCAGTCATAGGTGAAGGTCTTGGCCACCATGACAATGGTTTTGATCTCGGCCAGCTCGAACTGGGTGTTTTGGAAATCCAGAATGCGTTTGCCGAAAGCTTTGCGTTCTTTCACATATTCAATTGTCAGATTAAGCGCTTTTTCCATACACGCGCAGGCCTGTATGGCAATATTAAGGCGCTCTTGCGGTAATTCCTGCATCAGTTGAATAAACCCGTGTCCGGTTTCAGGGCCGAGCAGAGCGTCCGCCGGCACCTGCATCTCGTCAAAGAACAGCTCGGCAGTATCCTGCGCGTCAAGTCCGACTTTATCGAGAATACGTCCCCGACGGAAACCTTCCAGATCATCGGTTTCAACCACGAGCAGGGATTTTGAATGCTTCCCTTCACCGCCCGTATCGGCCACGATTATAATCAGATTGGCCGTGCCGCCATTGGTAATGAATGTTTTGGAGCCATTAATCACCCAGCCATTGCCCGATTGTTTGGCCGTGGTTTTCACAGCCTGTAGATCGGAACCCGTACCGGGCTCGCTCATAGCAATCGCGCCAACAAGTTCGCCGGATGCCATGCGTGGCAACCATTTTTGTTTTTGCTCTTCCGTGCCGTAATGCAAAATATAGGGGGCGACAATCGCATTGTGTAGGGACAGTCCGAAACCATCTACATTGGCCCGTTCCAGTTCTTCCATAATGATCATTTCGTGACGGTAATCCCCGTCTCCGCCGCCGTATTCCGCCGGGATCGCACAATTGAGCAGACCCATAGCCCCTGCCTTGTTCCAATATTCCCGACCGACCATTTTGTTCTTGCGGAATTCCTCCGAATGCGGAGCCATTTCGCGGTCATAAAACCCGAACACGGCATCGCGGAAAATATTGATGTCTTCTTCGTCATACCAATCAGGGTTTTTGAAATTAAGCGCGCTCATGCGTATTCTCCTAGAAACGATCTGCGGCCAGCGCCATGACAGGCTCTGCACCACTTTGTAGTTTTGCCAGATGGGCATCAATATTTGGCACAATACGCGCCATGAAATATTTGCCCGTAATAAGCTTGTCCGTATAGAACGGATCATCATCACCCGCTTCGATCTTGGTCAAAGCCACTTTCGCCATGCGCGCCCACATATAGCTCAGCATGGTAATGCCCAGCATATGCATGTAATCGACACTGCCCGCACCGGCATTATCGGGGTTGCTCATGCCGTTTTGCATCAGCCACATTGTGCCCATTTGTAATTTACCCTTGGCATTGGACAGACCGTCCGTGAACGGTTTCATCGCCTCATTGCCTTCGTTCTCTGCCACAAAAGCATCGATTTCAGCCGAGATATTCATCAAGGCACGACCGCCATTGCGGGCCAGTTTACGGCCAACAAGATCAAGCGCCTGAATACCGTTCGCCCCTTCATAAATCTGGGCGATACGCGCATCGCGCACAAATTGGGACATGCCCCATTCTTCGATAAAGCCGTGACCGCCATAAACCTGCTGGGCATTGACACAATTGGCAAAGCCGATATCGGTCAAATAGCCTTTAATCACCGGCGTCATCAGGCCGAGGAAATCATCGGCCCGTTCGCGAACTTTTTCGTCCGGCGAATATTTTTCCAGATCTTCTTGCAAGGCAAGCCAGTATAAAAACGCCCGCCCGCCTTCATTAAAGCTGCGAATATCCATCAACATGCGCCGTACATCCGGGTGCACGATAATCGGATCAGCAGGGCCATTCTCGTTTTTAGGGCCAGTCAATGAACGACCTTGCAAACGGTCATTGGCATAAATAACCGCATTTTGATAGGCAACTTCGGACTGACACAGACCTTGCATGCCCACGCCCAACCGCGCTTCGTTCATCATGACAAACATCACCCGCAGGCCTTTGTTTTCGTCGCCGATTAATTCGCCAACCGAATCGTCATAATTCATCACGCAGGTGGAATTGCCGTGAATGCCCATTTTCTTTTCGATGGAGCCACAGCTCACCCCATTGGTTTCACTAGTCGAGCCATTTTCGTCGACTTTGAACTTGGGCACAATAAACAGGGATATCCCTTTCACACCCGCAGGCGCGTCTTCGATGCGCGCCAAAACCAGATGGATGATATTGTCACTCATGCCGTGTTCACCGGCAGAGATAAAGATTTTCTGACCTGTGATTTTATAACTGCCATCCGCTTGCGGAATGGCTTTGGTTTTCAGCAGGCCAAGGTCTGTACCGCAATGGCTCTCGGTTAAATTCATCGTGCCCGTCCATTCACCCGCGTACATTCTCGGCAGGTAGAAATTTTTCTGGGTTTCCGAACCGCCAATTGAAATGGCTTTGGCCGCACCGCCGGTTAGACCTGGATACATGGCAAAAGCCATATTGGCACTGGAGGTCATTTCCCCGCACGCCAGACCCAAAATCCCCGGCAATCCCTGACCGCCATATTGTGGATCAACCGCAAGGCCCATCCAGCCGTTTTCGCGCATATGATCAAACGCTTCATGGAAGCCCGGCGGGGTGGTGACACTGCCGTCATCATTACGCACACAGCCATGTTCATCGCCAACGCGGTTAAGCGGGGTCAGCACGTCTTGCGCAAATTTAGCGCTTTCTTCCAAAATCGCATCGATCATGTCTGCGTCTGCTTCCTTGAAACTGTCAAGTGTTTCAAAGCGTGAAAGCTCTAGAACTTCGTGCAACAGGAATTTCATATCGCGGGTCGGGGCTGTATAGGTAGGCATGGTCTTCTCCTCTTTATTTACCGCTAAAGCGGTAAAAAATCTTCATCTAAATATTTACGAAACATGGCTTCATAGGCACCGGCAAACTGGAATACGCCAGCTTCCGGTTCGTTCTTCTCATAATCTTCAATCACGGCGCACAGGCCCAACAAATCTTTGGCAACAATTTCTATATCGCGACGACGACGGCGCAGGTTTTTGACCACACGCTTGAAATTTTCTTTGCGGCGTAACAATTCCGTGCGCTCTGTCACCACACCGTCGGTCACTTCTAAAACTTCACGAATGTCTTCGAGGGTAAAACCAAGGCGCTTGGCCCGTAATATTTGGTCAAACCGTTCCCGGTCAGCGGGTGAAAACACCCGCGATCCCCGCACCCGCTTGGGCGCGATCAGACCTTTGTCTTCGTAAAACCGGATAGCGCGCGGGGTGATTTCAAAATGTGCCGCCATTTCTGCAATGCCCCAATCGTCTTTAGCGGGGCTTTCGTCGCGCAAATTTGCAGAATGTGACATTGTGCGTTTCGGGGCGTGTTCCCGAGCGTATTTCTGGACTTTTGTCGAGCTCATGCAAAGTTTTTAGTTGACGTTAACGTCAACGTCAATCCAAAAATGATGTATTCTTGCCTTGACCGCACGAAAGCCTGCGCCCACAAACCCTGCATGAAAATATCCACTCTTTCTTTCATGGCTTCGGCCCTCGTGTACGCTGCCGTGTATGCCGTGTTGTTTTCCACGACAGCTTCGGCCCAAGACAGTCGCCGCGATCAAATCCTTCGCGATTTGAGAGGGACAACGCCCATAGACAGGCCTGCAAGCCAGCCCGCTGAGCAGGCTGAAATGACGATTGAAACCGACATGCGCCCTGAAAGTGCGTTGGAAATATTGGCAGCGAAGCCAGCGATGGAGAAAAAGCCGGTTCGGCCAAGCATAGCCCCGTTTTATCTCACGGCTAAAGAATATTTAGCTCTCAGAGGCGAGGCCGACGCGCCGTATATGGTCCTTAACTATGACGTGACGAGCAAAAGACGCGGGATGTTTTTACCGATCACATATAAGGCCGAACTGATTTTAGGGACGGATTACGTGGTTCTGAACCGTGAAACTTCAACCCAGAAGACCTCGATAAAAATTTATGATTTCAAGCTGAACCGTTTGCTGACAATCACCCCGCAAACCGAGCTGGACGGTGCAAAAACCGGTAAAATGCAATTCGATAATGTGTCCTTATACGCCCATGTGTACCGCAATATAACGGCTGTGCGCCAGATCACCCAAAATGGACAAAAACGAAACATTGTTTTAGGCAAAGACGAAAAAGGCAACGAAGAAACGCTCGAGGCGTTCTGGATTGAAAGTGCCATGAGTTGGGCTGCGACCCGCACAAAGCTGTCTTTGGGCATTGAGGCCAAAAGGGCATCTCTGGACATTGTGAGAAATGACGAAACCATCTTTAGCGCCCGTTTTAGTCCAAAACCGTTTAAAAACCGGCAGTTTAAAAACAGTTTTCTCGCCTTTGTCCATCAGGAATGGCCACTGCATCCACGCGTGTTACAGGCATTGTATGAATTTGAGGCACCGGCCGAACACATTGAAATACTGTCCTATGGCCCAAAGGCCTTGCAAGGAGAGGTACAGACATGGGTCTTAACCGCGCGCGAAACCCGAAAGGGCCCCTTCCCATTACCGTTGGATGCGCTCGGCGTTACGCAGCGCAAACCGTCTGTGCCTTTGGCGTTCATTATCAATGAAGCCGCACATGGGCGTGCCCTCGGCGGGCCTGCTGACCCTGCACAGATTGCCGAGGATTTTTATACCCAGCGCGAGGCTGGAAACCCGCTTTCGGCCTGGCTGCTTGCACAACAATACATTGCCTATACGGGCCAATGTGCCCAGCAAAGCGTGGAGGATATGTCTTCGCAAATCGCGTGCGCCGATGTGGAAGATTTGGAACGCGCAGAGATGAAAGAAGGAGTGGAAGATACGGCCTCGATCTTGTCCCATTACATAAAAGCGACCCGCAAAGCCAAATACGCCCAGAGCAGAATAGAGGCCGTGAAAGCGTTCGCCCCCTATCTGGAAGCGCCCAAGACCCCGGCCATCATCATTCGTACGGCGGCCATGGCGCGGGCCAAGATCAAGCCAGAGGCCGCGAAAAAGGCCGGATTAAGCGAGCTGAGGGCTGAAGACCTGTTGAAACTGGCCCTTACCAAAGACCCGTATGACCCACATACCTATGAAGGGTTGGCGCAGGTATATGCGGCCAATGGGGCTACGGAGCGCTCTTGGGATATTTATGACGCTCTGCGCGCCAGCCTGTCTGCGGTGCGCATGAAGAAGCTGAGAATTGACAGTGTTGAGGAAAAATTGCGGGTGACAGCACCGGGATATTTTTTAGAGCCCTGACACTTTTTAAACGCCAGTTTTTACAAAATAGCCACAAAACTGATAAAAACTGATAAAAACCGCAAAAACCATGATTTCTTTACGGTTTTACCCACATCGTTAACTTCGTCTTAACTATAATTAACCCTATTTAGACCTAATTGATTTGCTTTGCGCGTGTGCTGCATCATGCGCAAGGCTCTGAACATATTTAGGCATAGGTTCAGGTTGTGGATATACGATGAGGGGTGAGGGAACGGGCATTTATGGCAAGCCGTAAACAGCAGTCTGGTAAAATCAGTAAACCCGCCACGGTGGGCACCGCGAAAAATGTACCTACAAAAAACACGCCACCCAAAAACGTATCTGCCAAAAAAGTACCTGCCAAACCCGTATCAAATGCACAACGTGATAGTCTCGTAAAGTTGCGCACACATATGGTCGAGATTGAAACCCGGTTGTCCCGCGCCAATTCTCTGACCAGAGCTTCGGTCATCGCCCTCAATGCCTCCTTTGAAAAATTGCAGCAAGTCAGTGCCCAAAACAACAGCCAAAAAGCAGAAGCCAACACGGCGCGTTTGGCAACATATATTGACGAACTTTCCACCCATCTCACAGGCTTGATCGAAAAGACCCGCACAGATGTTGCCCATGATTTACAAGTCGTGATGGCAGACCCGCGGTTGGAAACCCTTAGCATTGCCTTGACCAAAGCCAATAAGCGCCTCACCTGCGCTGAAAGCAAACAGACAGAAGTCATTAGCACAATTAATGGCCAGATCGCCAAATTGGCCGGCGCAATTGATGACCGCATGCAGCGTGAGGTGCGCGCCCGCGAAGAAAGCTATGCGGTGCTTAAAGCGGATCAGGCCGTCCTTAAGAAAGATCATATCTCCTTAAAAGAAGGTCAGCTGTCTCTAAAAAATACCCAGACGGCGCTTAAGGAAAACTTAAATACCACCATCCGTTCACGGATTGATACCGTTGAAGAGCAAAGCGCCGAGGCGTTGAAAACCATTGGCGCTAAAATTGTCAATATTAGTGAAGATCTGCAACAACGTACACAATCTCTCAAACATGAAGTGGGGGAGCAAGGCCTGAGCTTGCAACAGGGATATGAGGAACATAAAGCGGCTGTCTCTTTACGTATCGAAGCGCTGGAAGATGATCAACGCAGTACAATCCCGTCATTAGAGCGGCGCCTTGTCACATTGGCGACCCGTATCGAAGTACTGGAAATCCTTGACCCGACCTCGCGGACATCTACTACGACCGCGCCTGCAGCGTCTCCTTTTGGAATATCTTCAACGGAAGAGCTGACGCAATTGCCCCCACCACCAACCCCGCCTGCATTCCCGCCTCCTTATGCATCCAGGGGGGGAACAGACGCGTTTTCACCAAGCGATCCCGCGACATTAACGCCGGTGACGCCTTCCCAAAACCCGTATGCTCCGCCCATGAATCAGGGTCAGGATCAAGGTCAGGATCAGGAATTACCGGCGCAGCCACAAGAATTTACGCCTCAAAATTACACACCCCAAAATACGAGCACTGAATTTGGCACACCGGAACTGGTCTCTCTGGAAAACCAGAGACATACGGACGTGCAGGACGTAGAGCCATCTCATGCACCGTTTAATCCGCAAACGGGTGCGTTCGAACCCGGGGGTATGGATCAACAAGGTGTGAATGAGTTTGAAACAGCGCCACCGCCATTTATGACGAATATCTCGCCGCCTCCTCACGATGTTACGGCGTCCGGCCAGCCCAACCAATATGAGCCAACCCAATATGACCCGGCCCAATATGATGCGAACCAATACGATGCAAACCAATACGATGCAAATATGGACGAGAGCATGTATGCGGCCCGTCCCGGAGCAGAGGCAAATGTGGGCAAGAAAGGCTTCTTCAGCCGGAAAAATTCTGCCCAGAAACAAACCCGCAGTATAGAGACGATAAGGTCGCCAATTAAAATTGCAGCGCTGATGACGGGCGTCGCCGTTCTTGGTCTGTTTGCCGCCAAAACTATTTTACCAAAATTTATCAATAATTCTCCGGGCGTGACCACACAGGCCCACACAGGGCGATTTGCCTCTGTCGGTCAGAACCGGTCTGAAAATGCGCAAACGGCACAAATCGTACAGACAGTTGACGCAGTGGGCGATTATTCCCAAACAATGAAAGCCCCCGATTTGGGGCAGGGCCGTGACGGGGCCCCGAGTGCGCAAAAGCTAACCCTTGAAGCGGCCGCTAAAAACGGCGAACCCATTGCCCAGTTCCAGCTCGGTCTTTCCCATCTGGAAGCCGGCCGAAATGCGGAGGCCGTACGCCTGATTCGCTTGGCGGCCAATCAGGGGCAGGCGGCGGCGCAATATAGGCTTGGTAAATTATATGAAGCCGGTATCGGCGTAGACGCAAACGCCAAGACGGCCATGGATTTTCTGGAGCGTTCCGCCGAGGGTGGAAACCGGATCGCCATGCACGATCTTGGGCATTATCATGCGATCGGCGCTGTTGGCGCCGCGGACATTACACAGGCCGTTGACTGGTTTAAAAAAGCCGCAGATCGCGGTGTACTGGACTCACAATTTAATCTGGGCGTTCTCTATCAGGGCGGGTCCGGCGTGAACCAAGACCCGGTCGAAGCCTATATATGGTTTGCCATTGCCGGGGCACAAGGCGACAAGGTCGCGACCCAGCGCAGCACATCGATCGCGCAGGATTTATCCAAAGCCCAATTGACCCAGGCTCAGGCCCGCGTCAAGGCCTTCACGCCGCTTCGTGTCAATGATATTGCCAACGGTGTTTTCACAGGCTTGCCGTGGAGCCCCAAAGCACAAAAACCGACAAATAATATTACAAATCTGACCGTCAGAGACGCGCAAGGTGTGCTGTTGTCTTTGGGCTATGATGTTGGATCGCCGGATGGCGCCATGGGCCCGCGCACTCGCAATGCCGTGATACGTTTCGAGCGTGCCAATGGCCTGCCCGAAACCGGCCGTGTCAACGCCGCCCTCCTTGATCGCTTGAACTTGGCCGCCGGTACGTAAACCGCTTACTGCTATTTTCGATAAATTTTCTGGAATTCCCGACCCTAACCCTCTAGCGTGCCCGCATGTCCTGTATTCACTGGGCCCGTATTCATTGGGGGAAGCATTATGGATGTCGCTACGCTGACGAGTAGTTTTACGAACACCGCTATGAATATTGGCCTGAGCATAGGGCCGAAAATACTACTTGCCCTCATGGTTTTTGTCGTGGGAAAAATACTATCTGCACGCATTGCAAAGGGGATTGAAACGGGCCTGAATAAGGCACCCGCATCAGACGCCTCTGTGTCACAGTTTTTTGCCTCTCTGGTGCGTTATTTTATTCTGTTCGCGACCCTGATCATTACACTGTCAATACTGGGCATAAATATGGGATCGCTCGGCGGCATGGTGGCGGGTCTCGGGATTGCCATGGCGTTCATTCTGGCAGACAGCCTGTCGGATTTATCTGCCGGTGTGATGCTCATGTTGTTCCGCCCGTTCCGTGTCGGCGATGAAGTGGAAATCGGAGGTACATCGGGTGTTGTCACAGATATACAGCTCACCGCGGTCCGGATGAAAACCAGAGGCAATGTCGAACTGATCGTACAAAATTCAAAAGCGTGGGGCGGTGCCATTCGCAATCACTCTGTTCTTGGAAACCGCCGCCTCTCCATGGCATTTGGCATTAGCTATGACGCAAATATTGATGAAGCATTTGCCGCAATTCTTGCCGTAGTGTCTGCGGATTCCCGTGTGCATAAAGATCCGGCTCCTTGGATTAAAGTCATAAATTTAGGCGGAAGCTCTGTCGATCTCGAGCTACGTATATGGTGTGATTATGACGATTTACGGGCGCTGAAAACCGATCTGTCCCAGCCGGTCAAACAAGCGCTGGACGCTGCCGGTATCGGCATTCCTTATCCGCATGTTGTGAAGATCAGACAAAAAATAAAAAATTCCAAAGCGCGTGCGCGGATTACAAAACTGGCAAAATTGAACGCCAAAACCTAAACCTATATAGACTTTCAGGAGAAGAACATGGAACCAACAACCCAAGCCGTCGGAGAGACGGTAGACGCCGTAACAGGATTTTTCGCACCTGATAATCTGACACAGCTCTGGACCGATCTACAGCCAGCGGTCATCAAAGTCTTTTTTGCCTTTCTGGTGCTTTTGATCGGATTAAGGATTGCAAAATGGGCGGCGCGTTTGGTGGGGCGCTATGTGACAAAGGCTCCCAATGTTGACGAAACACTTGGAAATTTCTTCGCCTCTATTGTGCGCTATCTGATTACCGCCTTGGTTCTGATCACGTTTGTTACGCAATTGGGCGTGCAAACCACGTCATTGGTGGCCATGCTCGGCGCCGCGACGTTGGCCATTGGTTTGGCCTTGCAAGGCACGCTCAGCAACGTGGCGGCAGGCGTGATGCTGATGCTGTTCCGCCCCTACAAGATCGGCGATTATGTTGATGTCGCCGGACAAGAAGGCATTGTGGATGACATCAATATTTTCACAACCGAACTGGCGACCATTGATAATATCAAAGTGATTATTGCCAACGGAGAAGCCTGGGGCTCTACCATCAAAAACTATTCCTCCATGGGCGTGCGCCGGGTCGATGTTGTCTACGGTATCCATTATGATGATGATATCGACAAGGCCATAAAAGTTATGAAGGCGACGGCAGCCAAACATCCAGACGTGCTCGATAAGCCGGCAGCCCCTTGGGCCAAAGTTGTCTCCTTGGGGGAAAGCTCTGTCGATATCCAAAGCCGGGTCTGGTGCAAGGCGGAACATTACTGGGATGTGATGTTTGATCTCAACAAGTCGATCAAAGAGGCTTTTGATAAAAACGGCATTACGATTCCGTATCCGCATTGTGTCGAGCTGGATGGTTAAGCCCGAAATAAAGCAGGCCTGCACACCGGCAGAGATCGCCGGGGTTAAACGGCTGTTTGCCCTCTATCTCGCCGTGCTTGAAACGGAGTTTGACAATGCGGTTGGTTGTGCACAGGGACAGCAGGATTTAGAAGATTTTCCAAACGGTTATTTGGCCCTGTTTCTGGGTACGCTGGAGGAAACGCCGTACGCCGCATGTGGTCTGAAGCACATAAATGATGAGGATTGCGAGCTTGGGAAACTGTATTGCCAGCCGGAAGGCCGGGGCCATGCCTTGGGCATCAAGCTCACCAAAGCCGTGATCGTCCATGCCCGCAATTTGGGCTATAAACGCCTTGTCCTGTCTACCGAGCCTGTCATGGAGCATGCGGTAAAACTGTACACTGGGTTGGGGTTCCAACCCATAGACAAATATATGCAAACGCAATCAGCCTGTTCGCGGTTTATGGGGTTGGGTTTGTGAGAATGTGCACGTCTTGAAACAAGATGTCATTCATAAGTGCTAGAAAATCCTGTGACTTAGCCTAAGATGTTGACGAATCAGGGATCGCCAAGGTTCCAAATCAGGGTGAGGGCTATGCACGAAGAAAAATTAAAACGGTTATGGGATATGGCCCCGATGTTTGTCGAGGGTACCCCGCACGCCAAATTCCTCGGCATTAAATTTGTCGCCGTTGATATTGCGCGCGCCACGCTTAGCCTGCCTTATGACAAAAAACTGATTGGCAATGCCGAGACCAAAGTCTTGCACGGTGGCGTATTGACCGCTTTGCTTGACCAGGCCTCCGGTCTGGCGGCGGTCTCTTCATTCGACGAAATGTTGCCCGTGGCCACACTGGATTTGCGCATTGATTATATGCGGGCCGCCACCCCGGGCAAAACGATTATCGCCGAAGCCCATGCCTATAAATCCACCCGCCATATCGCCTTTGTGCGTGCCGTTGCCCATGAGGGGGATGCGGACGACCCTGTGGCGACGTCCCAAGCCAGCTTTATGACAACGGCCAGCGGCAAAAAAATGTCGTTTAACCCGCTAGAGCGCACCAAGGCGGTACAAGACCTGCCGGCGGCGCGTAAATCCGGGGATGCAAAATGAGCGACCAGATAAACACAAAAGACCACATCATGGCGGCGTTGGCGCGGCTTCCTTATGCGGAAGAGCTGGGCATATATCCGCTGGTGATGGGCGACGAGCTGACACTGGTCTTGCCCTATGCGCCACACATTATCGGCAATCCGATGCTGAAAGCTCTGCACGGCGGGGCTGTGGGCGCGTTTTTGGAAACGACTGCCATTATCCAGTTGGGACTAAATGGCGGGACGCTACCCAAACCAATCGGTATCAACATTGATTATCTACGCCGTGGCAAGCCCCAAGATACATATGCGCGCGCCATTGTTGCCCGCCAAGGCTCGCGGGTGGCCAATGTACGGGTCAAGGCATGGCAAGACAGTGTGACCAGCCCGATCACCATCTTGCACGGCAATTTCCTGACTGCCCACGCCGCCAAAGAAGATGTTTCCAAAGAAGAGCCCGTAAAAACCAAAGCCGGAAAGTGAGCCAAAGAGGTTCGCTAACCCGCAAAGCGGTGCTGGTCGGCGCTGTCCCTATTATGCTGGCCAATGGTTTAGCCCCCTTTGTCAGTCTTGTGGATATCTGGGTGATCGGCAATTATGCGGGCACAACCGCCTTGGCCGCCATCGGTCTTGGTACGGTTATCTTCGGCTTGTTTTATTGGGGTTTCGGGTTTTTACGCATGAGCACAAGCGGCCTGTCGGCACAGGCGGACGGGGCGCAAGATCACCATGCTGTGCAGGCGCATTTGTTTCGGGCCGTCCCGATGGGGTTGTGTATCGGTCTCATGATGTTTGCCGCGCAAGGCTTGATTATTGGCGCGCTCCTGATGATATTCCCTGCCGAGGACATCGTCGCACAAGGGGCGAATACATATTTAAAAGCAAGGCTTTGGGGCTTGCCGGCCACTTTGGCCTCGCTTGCCCTGATGGGTTGGTTTATCGGGTTGGCACGACCAAAACTGGCCCTTTATATGCAAATCGTCCTCAATGTGATCAATGCACCCCTCTCGATTTTGTTCGTCAGTTCATATGGATGGGGCGTGTTCGGGGCTGGAATTGCTTCTGCGATTGCAGAATGGGGCGGCTTGCTGGCCGGACTTGTCTTGGCCGGACTGGAAATCCGCAGACGCGGCGGATTTGAGCGTGCCGCGATACGCTTGAAATCCTTGCTCGATATAAAAGCGTTGCGGGCCTTGGGTACCGCCAATGGCAACATCTTTATTCGCACCATGGCTTTGAATTTTGGGTTTCTGTTTTTCGCGCGCGCCGCCACCGAACAAGGCACATTGTTTTTGGCCGGATTTGCTGTGCTGATGCAATTTATCACCATGAGCGCACTGGTGCTGGACAGTTTCGCCAATGTCGCCGAAGCCCATGTCGGCGCCGCCTATGGAGCGAAGGACGAGGCGCGGTTTGACAAAGCGGTGCGCTTGACCAGTGAAAGCGCCTTCCTCTTCGCAAGCCTGTGCGCGCTCGGCATTTATTTTGGCGGCCCCTTTGTCATTGATCTTTTAACGCCGGCGCTCGATGTGCGCCAAAGTGCACGCACCTATCTGCCCTATTGCGCCTTGGTGCCACTTCTCGGGGCAGGGGCTTGGCAGTTGGACGGTATTTTTATCGGCATTACTCGCACGGGTGCCATGCGCAATGCGGGACTGGTGGCCGTATTGATATATCTGGGCGCTCATATGGTGCTCGAACCGCGTTTCGCAGGGGCAGGCATGTGGGCCGCATTTTTGGTCTATTATGTGGCGCGAGCGCTCACCATGTTGCCGGCCTGGGCCAATATCAAACGGGATTTACGTGCCCAGTGAGCCGACGGCTTCGTCAATGGTTTTAAACCCGTCAGCTTGTAGCCGCGCCGCAAGGTCTGCGCAAATGCATGCGGCCAATGCCGGGCCTTCATAGATAAGCGCTGAATACAATTGCACGGCGTTGGCCCCTGCACGGATTTTAATATAGGCGTCCCCGCCGCTCGCAATCCCCCCCACCCCGATCAACGGAATGCGGCCTTCACTGGCCGCATAAAACGCAGACAGAATACGGGTCGATAGTTTAAACAGTGGTGTGCCGGACAGGCCGCCAGTTTCGGTTTTATTGGTGCTTTTCAAATCTACGGGTCTCGAAATAGTTGTGTTGGAAACGATGATCCCGCTCATCCCGTATGTACGGGCCTGTTCGGTAATGCGCTCAATTTGCGCCGTGTCCAGATCAGGCGCGACTTTCAAAAATATAGGCGGGGAGGGCTGGTCACCGGTCAACGCCGCACGGGTTTCCGAAATCTGTCCCAGTAAATCATCCAGCGCACCGCCGGATTGCAGATCGCGTAGGCCGGGTGTATTCGGCGAAGAGATATTGATGGTAAAATAATCAACACATCCCCAAAGCCGGCTTAGACCCTGAGTGTAATCGGCAATTCTATCCGCACTGTCTTTATTGGCCCCCAGATTAGCCCCGACAATCCCTGTCTTGCGGTCGCGTGATTTCAAATTGCGCGCGAACCCGTCCAGCCCGTGATTGTTAAAGCCCATACGGTTAATCACCCCTCTGTCCTCACGCAGGCGAAACAGGCGGGGCTTGGGATTGCCGATTTGGGGCTGGGGCGTGACACTGCCACATTCCACAAATCCGAACCCGGCCGCCAGCATGGCATCGGGCACTTCCGCGTTCTTGTCGAACCCTGCCGCCAGCCCGACAGGGTTTGGCAGGGACAATCCGGCAAGCTCGGTACGCAAGCTTGGGAAATCGAGTTTAAGCTTCGGGCCAAGCCCCCATTTTAATGCTGTAATGGCGGCGCGGTGGGCCGTTTCGGGTGGCAGGGATTGAAGAGCCGCAAGGCCAAGCGGATGAAGGATTGTCATAAAGTTTCCAGAAATTCTGCGCCTATATCAAACACGCCATTTTGATCGTGTTGCAGCGTCAGATGGTTTTGACATGCGCGTGTGACAAGTTGGCCATAGATGTGGGGGAAACTTTCCGCACCACGAGCAATTTCCCATTTAAGCCCATCCAGTTGATCCGGATCAAAGCGGGCAAGAACGATGTTCTCTACATCGGAAAAGTGCTTAGTAAGTGTGCTGGCAAGTTGATGGCGTGCACACATATGAATGAATCCATCGCGTATATCATGCGGGCTTCCACGGAACACACCTGTGTTTTGAAATGCCTGCCATTCAGCCGAGCGGAATATTTTAAACAAAGAATCGTTCATGCCCCCTTATCGCCCAAACATGCAGACGGGTAAACAGGGTTTTAGCTCGGTATTGCGCAGTTGCGATTGGTATAAAGCTAGTGTACAGCGAGATAATTAAAATTACAACCAAGGCGGGTTTAATAGGTATATATTCCTATTTTACTGATATAACAGGAATATATGCCTATGTTAAATCATGATGACATCTGGATGGCGCTGGATAGGCTTGCCCTACAATTTTCCATGACACCGTCTTCAATGGCTCGCCAGGCCGGGCTTGATCCGACCACATTTAATAAATCAAAACGTCAGGGGGCAGATGGCAAGCCACGCTGGCCGTCTACGGAGAGCTTGTCAAAAGTGTTGAACACGCTGGGTGTAGATTTCGAAGATTTTGCGACCTTGGTGGCCAAGAAAAATGCGCGCAGGCTCGGTCTGACACTCGGCACGCGTGTCCCGTTGATTTTGTTGGAACAGGCTAGAGATGCCGGGTTTTTTGATGGGGCCGGGTTCCCGGTCGGAGAGGGCTGGAGCGATATTCGCATACCGGGGGTTCGTAATGACCATGTCTATGCGTTGCAAATTTCAGGCGATACCATGATGCCGGTCTTGCGGCACGGAGACCGGATTGTCGTCGCACCTAACGAGGAAATCCAATGCGGAGACCGCGTCGTCATTAAAACCCGTGCGGGTGAAGTGATGGCGGTGGAACTTGCCGAAATGAATGTCGAGCGTATCGAGACCTTTTCGATAAATGCTGCGCCTACCGGACGGACGCTCTATTTGAAAGATGTACAATGGATCGCCAGAATCGTCTGGATTACCCAGTGATCAGTTCCCAATAATGAGCTGATTGGCTAATTCAAAAAATTCCATGCAAGTTTTTCTGTATCATCCGCATCTTGCGGATGATCAAAACTGTCCAGTATCTGCTGCATTCGGGTTTGAACCTGACGTTCAACCGCATTATGGGCTTTGGCGTCTACAATCAGTTTAAGATTGTCTTGCGCCCATTGTTGATGTGCCTTCGGGTCAAGGACGTAACGCATAAGCGTGTAATTGGCCACGATCAAAATGTCATCGGGATTGATGCACATCGCCAATTCGAAAGACCGCACCCCCTCGGCCTCATTGGCCCCGTAAAATGAGTTTGCCCGATTTACCCCTGCCCGCATCACAACGCTTAGATGCCATGCGCCGCGTAAGGCCAGATTACGGGCTTCGTCTGCCCCTGACGTATTCATGGCGATAGATTTTTCAATCTCGTCTTTGATTTTCACCGGCAGCTTTTTGCGCCAAGCCTTAAACCCCGAAACATGACGACCATAAAACCCGTACGCAACAGCGTATTGCATTTGTGCGGCCTCGTTTTGCGCATCCATTTCAAGAGCTTGTTTTGCGAGCTTCATGGCCGTTTTGGCCGTTTTGGCAGGACGTTCGCTCTGCCCTAACAACAGCTTGGCATTCAAAGCCTCGCTCGCCAAAACCAGTCCGGCACCAGTCCCCAACGCTCTAGCTTGCTCATGGGCTTGATCGAACTGTCCCGCATAGAGCGCAGTTCTAGCCTCTTGAAACGGATCCGCGTGCGCAGACAGGCTCCCTAGAAACCCCAGACCCAATAAAAACAAAAATATGAAACTACGCCACATATGCCCTCGTAACACATTTTTGGAATTACGGAAACCTAGTCTAACAGTGCGCCTGATAAGGCCGTATCGATCAAATCTATGGTTTTCTCCAACCCGAATATGGCCACAAATGAGCCAAAGCGCGGGCCTTGGGATTGGCCGAGCAAAACCTCGTACAGAGCCTTGAACCAGTCGCGCAAGTTTTCAAATTCGTGATCTTTGCCAACGCTAAAGATGAGGGTTTGTAGCTCGCCCGCATCTTTTGTACCCGCGTCAAGCGCCGAAAACCGATCCCGTAAATCCTGCATAGCCGCACGTTCCGCGTCCGTAGGCGCACGGTAGTTTTTGTTCGGTTTGACGAAATCCTGATAATAGCGCACCGCATATTCACACAAATTATCCAACACCGGATTATCCGCCGGATTGGCCCCGTCCGCATAGTTTTCAATAAACCCCCACAAAATATCTTTGTCAGACGCATTGGCTGCAGACACCAGATTGAGCAACAGGGCAAAGCTCACCGGCGGGTTATCCTGCGGCGGGCGACCATTGTGAATATACCAAACCGGATTATTGATCTGCGCAGCCTCGTCTTGGGTGAAATAGGCGCTCAAATGCTGAAAATACTCATCCGTAGCCTTGGGGATCACATCAAAGAATAACCGCTTGGCGGTTTTCGGTTTCACATAATTAAACAGGGACAGGCTTTCGGGCAGACCATAGCGGAGCCATTCTTCGACCGAAATTCCGTTGCCTTTGGACTTGGAAATCTTCTGTCCGGTCTCGTCATTAAACAGCTCGTAATTAAACCCTTCCGGCGGCGTACCGCCAAGGGCGCGACAGATTTTGGACGACACTTTCGTGCTGTCGATCAAGTCCTTACCGGCCATTTCGTAATCCACAGCCAGTGCCGTCCAGCGCAAAGCCCAGTCCGGTTTCCACTGGATTTTCACCCGTCCACCCGTGACCAGAGTTTCCACTTTACTGCCGTCTTCATCTTCAAACACAATCGTGCCTTTTTCCACATTGCGCTCCAAAGTCGGCACTTGCAAAACCCGGCCCGTGGTCGGAGAAATCGGCAGGAAGGGCGAGTAGCTGGCCCGGCGTTCTTCGCCCAAGGTTGGCAACATAATGTCCATCACCTTGTCGAACCGTTCCAGCATAACTAGCAAGGTTTCGTCAAACGCCCCCGAGCGGTATTTTTCAGTCGAGGAAATAAATGTATATTCAAACCCGAACCGGTCGAGGAACTCACGCAATTTGGCATTATTGTGGGCGGCAAAACTCTCATGGGTGCCAAATGGATCCGGCACATCGGTTAGCGGTTTGCCGATATATTCCGCCATCATCTCCTGATTGGGTAAATTGGTCGGGATTTTGCGCAACCCGTCCATATCATCACTGAACGCAATCAGCTCGGTTTTGTATTGATTATTGGTCAGCGCATTAAAGGCTTGGCGCACCATGCTGGTGCGCGCCACTTCCCCGAACGTGCCAATATGCGGCAGGCCGGACGGGCCATATCCTGTCTGGAAGATCACGGCCCCATCACCCGTACTGGCCGGATGCGGCGTGCCGCGTTTTTCAAGGATCATCAAGCGTTTAACAATCGCGCGCGCTTGCTCAAACGGCCACGCTTTGGCCTTTTCCATAATTTCTTGTGAGAATGACATATTCAACTCCAGTGTTTATGTCCCGTAGCTTGCGATGTACGCGGTGGAGAGGGGTGGGTCAACCATATTGGGTGGTAGAAACTATAAGATTTAATTCCGTGTTGTTAACCATTCTTTCCAGATGGTATGCTTAGAGTACAATGCTGAAAAACATTGAAGTGAGGTATAAATATGTTGAACACTATTGGGTATGAGGGGGCAGATCTAGCAGATTTTTTGACAACGCTTAATATGGCCAAAGTCGACATCCTGATTGATGTACGAGATAGGGCTCAGTCTAGAAAGCGAGGCTTCTCGAAAACAGCATTATCCGAAGCTCTACTTGAGAATGGAATAGAGTATCTTCATTTAAAAGAACTGGGTGATCCCAAAGAGGGACGTGAAGCTGCACGTAGTGGCAATTTTATGAAGTTTGAAAAGATTTATCTGGGCGTGTTAAAATCTGAAGTTGCGCAAGCGGCGATAGATGTGATAGAGAAAATTGTAGAATCAAAAAACGCTTGTTTACTATGCTATGAACGTGATCATCGTACATGTCACAGAAAGTACATATCGGATGACATTGATGCACGTAGAAAGTTGAAGACACGACACTTAGGCGTAAGAAAGTATGAAAAAGTTGCGTAGCTAAAGGGTATGAATGCCTAAACAAGATGAATGTCTGATATTAATTAAAGCTAATCCTCATCTTAGTAGTAGCCATTTTGAAACGGTGTGTTGTGCTGGCATTGGTCGGGATGGAAAATGGCGACGTCAATACCCAATTTCATTTCGTATTTTAGATGACAAACAAAAATTTCAACGTTGGTCATGGATAAAATATGATTTTATAGAGCCCAAAAACGATACCCGAAAAGAAAGCCAAAAAGTTCAAGATAATTCGATAGAAATTATTGGAAAGGCGAGTCAAGCTGAGCGTACAAGATGCTTAGAACACTTGATATTCAAAAATTTCAAAAGGCCTGAAGCCGAACAAGATTCTTTAACACTAATTAGGCCAACAATGTCGGAGTTTTATTGGAAACCCAAAACGCCAGAGGATATTGCTAAATTAGCGAAAAAGCATGCAGGAGTAGTTAGTCAGGGGTCATTATTTCATGCTGATGCTAGGCCGCTAATCCAATGTCCGTATTCTTTTCATATTAAATGGCTGGATGATTTAGGCGTATCACATGATAGCACGTGTGATGATTGGGAGACGTCAGCGACGTTTTTTGTCAGACGAAAAACGCTGAAGTCAGACGATTTAGCTTTGCAGTCTATGGCTCAAACTTTCAATGTTGATTATCCGAAGAAAGGCATGGCTATGGCGTTTAGCACCCATAGTAGGCGACATTGGCAATGGCTTTTAGTCGGCTTGCTTCGGGCCGACCATATAGAGCAACAATCACTATTTTAACCACTAAATTTTACGCATGATCACACTGCCATTCGTCCCGCCAAACCCGAAGGAGTTGGACATGATGGCTGTGAGATTGGCGTCGCGCGCTTCCTGTACGATATTAAGTTTGGGCAGTTCCGGGTCTAGCTCTGTGATGTTGATAGACGGCGCCACAAATCCGTCGCGCATCATCAGCAGGGAATAGATCGCTTCTTGCACGCCCGCCCCGCCGAGCGAATGGCCCGTCATGGATTTGGTGGCGGAAATCAGAGGGCCGTTTTCGCCGAAAGTTCTAAAGATCGCTCCACATTCAGCCACATCCCCCACAGGGGTGGCGGTCGCGTGCGGGTTAATATAGCTCACATCATGACCAGCCTCTTTAAGGGCTAGACGCATAGCGCGCTCCGCCCCTTCGCCGCTCGGTGCCACCATATCATAGCCATCGGACGTGGCGGCGTATCCGGTCACTTCCGCGTAGATTTTTGCGCCGCGCGCCTTGGCGTGTTCATATTCTTCCAACACCAACATGCCGGCACCGCCTGCAATCACGAACCCGTCACGCGTCGCGTCAAAAGCCCGACTGGCCGTTTGTGGCGTATCATTATATTTGGACGACATGGCCCCCATCGCGTCAAACAGGGACGACATAGTCCATTCCAGCTCTTCGCCGCCGCCTGCGAACATAACGTCTTGCTTGCCCCACTGGATTTGCTCAACGGCAGACCCGATACAGTGCAATGAAGTGGTACAGGCAGAGGTGATGGAATAATTGACACCTTTGATTTTAAAGTGCGTGGCAAGGGTCGCCGAAACCGTTGACGACATCGCCTTGGGTACTGCGAACGGGCCAATGCGCTTGGGGCTGCCTTTTTCGCGGGTAATGTCGGCCGCATTGACAAGCACGACGGAGGACGGGCCCCCGGAACCGGCAATAATACCGGTGCGCTCATTCGAGATCATGTCTTCTTCAAGACCCGCATCTTCAATGGCCTGTTGCATGGCGACAGCGCTCCAGCCGGAGGCATCGGCCATAAACCGGTAGGTGCGTTTGGGAATAAAGTCTTTGAAATCCAGATCAGGCCGACCGGAAATTTGCGAACGAAATCCCATCTCGACCATTTTATCATCGGTACGAATACCGGATTTACCAGCTTTCAAACTGGCGGCAACTTCATCAAGGGTATTCCCGATACATGAGACTATCCCCATGCCTGTAACAACAACACGACGCATTATGCTTCTCCATCTTGAGGAATGAACGCGCCCACTCGCAAGCTTTTGGTTTTGTAAATCACAACCCCATCGGCTTCCATCGTGCCGTCGGCAATCCCGAGGACGAGGCGGCGGCGAATGACCCGTCTTAAATCAATTGTATATTTTACGGTTTTGACGTCCGGCGTGACCTGTCCCGTAAATTTCACTTCCCCGACTCCGAGCGCCCGTCCGCGTCCCGGTGCCCCGCTCCAGCCCAGATAAAACCCGACCAATTGCCAAAGCGCGTCAAGTCCAAGACAGCCCGGCATCACCGGATCGCCAATAAAGTGACAGGCAAAAAACCACAAATCAGGGTTCACATCCAACTCTGCCACCACTTGACCCTTGCCGTATTCACCACCTTCGGACGAAATATGGGTAATCCGGTCAAACATCAACATGGGCGGCGCGGGCAACATGGCATTGCCTTTGCCAAACAGGCCGGTCTCGCCACTTTCAATAAGCTCCTCATAGGAATAGGAGGGTTGAATTTTTATCATGAGCGGCCTCGTGGCAGTAAAGGGAGTTAGGGCGTAGTTTTCCATAATAAAATAGGCATAACTGGGGCCAGCTTCAAGAGCTAAGTGTACACGGGCGCTGTTTATTGGATTTCACTGGCCCCCACCTTTCAAACGCCCTATGTTCCCAAAACAAGGGGGAGTATTATGGACACAGTGATTGTCTATTTAGTCTTAGGATTTACAGGTGTTTAGCATGCGAATAATTTTGTTAAGTTTGATGGCTTTTTTCATAGCCGTGTGTGCACATGCGGGCGAGGTCTCATCGGTTGATTTTAACGGAAAATGGCGCAACGATATGGGCTCGGAACTGGTGTTTGTTGTCAAAGATGGTTTGGTGAGTGGCCGCTATAACACCAATGTTGGCGAACCCGAAAACAGCAAATCCTTCCCCCTCAACGGGCAAGTAGACGGTGATCAAATCGTCTTCACTGTCAATTTCAAAGGCTTCAGGTCCATGACCGCATGGGTCGGACAATTGACGCTGGGCGCAGACAATAAACCCTATCTCCGCACCCTCTGGCACAATACCAAAGACATTGAAGACGCAAAAGAAAAAGACGATATTTGGGGTTCTATCCGTACGGGCGCGAGCGAATTCCAGCGCGTAAAATAACGCCTATTTCGGATATAAAATCATCTGGGTGCATCTAAACAGGGCGATGGTTTTGCCCGTGCTAGAATTGGTAACCACACTGTCCCAAACTTGGGTTGTGCGGCCTGCATGGACAAGCGTCGCACTGCACTGAATTCTGCCCTCGGTCGCAGTCCCCAAATGGTTTGATTTTAGCTCAATCGTCGTAAAACCGCTGGCACCCTCGGGTAAATTCACCACACATCCATATCCCGCACAACTATCGGCCAAAGTCACAACTGTGCCCGCGTGCAAATACCCGTTGGGGGCAAGGTGATAGGATTTAATATCAATATGCGCGGAAATAGCGTCCCCGTCTGCGTCCGCAAACACAATGCCCATATGATCCGGGAGATAGTTTTTACCGAAACTGTTGATATCTGGTATCATGGGGCAACCTTGTATTTGTGATAGCTACACACAATATGCAAATAATTGCATATATCAAGATCAAAAATACGCAGCTTAATCGGTGATATCTTCCCAGAAATTTTTAGCTCTATCGAGAAAACTGGTCGCGGCAGGGCTACAGTTTTTATCACCGCCCTCTTTGCGAAATTCCTCAAGCAGTTCTTTTTGACGGGCGTTCAGACCGCTTGGCGTTTCAACGGACAGCTCCACATACATATCGCCGCGCTGATGCGAGCGCAAAACGCTCATGCCTTTTCCGCGCAGACGCATGCGGCGTCCGGTCTGGCTTCCGGCCGGGATTTTGACCTTGGCACGACCACCGTCAATGGTCGGGATTTCAATTTCCCCGCCAAGGGCCGCACAGGTCATGGCCATCGGCGCAAGACAGAATAAATTGGCCCCGTCGCGTTCAAACAATTCGTGTGGCTTGACAGAGACAAAAATATACAAATCCCCGCGCTGGCCTTCGTGACCCGCTACTTTCGGCGCCGCGTCCCCCTGACCGGACAAGCGGATGCGGGTACCATCTTCGACGCCCGCCGGAATATTGACATCCAGCGTGGTTTCGACACGTACCTGCGCCGTGCCGTCACAGGTACGGCACGGGTCGGATACATATTCACCCTGACCACCACAATGGGGGCAGGGGCGTTCCATAGTAAAAAATCCTTGCTGGGTGCGCACTTTGCCCACGCCTGCACAGGTGGCGCAGGTTTCAACCTTGGCGCCCGGGGCCGCGCCGACACCGTCGCACGCATGGCATTCTTCGGAAATAGGAATTTTAATCTCAAGGTCTTTGCCCGTGTAGGCCTCTTCCAAAGAAATTTCCATTTCGTAACGCAGATCAGACCCGCGTACATTGCGTCCGCGCCCCCCGCCGAACATGTCGGAGAACCCGCCGCCGCCGCCCTGTTGGCCGAAAATTTGCGAGAATATGTCGCCAAAATCCTGAAATCCACCTTGGCCGCCGCCGCCGCCCTGGCCGAAGGCCGCATGGCCCATACGGTCATAGGCGGCCCGTTTGTCTGCGTCCGATACTATAGAATAGGCTTCGTTAAGTTCTTTAAATTGGTTCTCGGCTTCGGGATTATCCGGATTGCGGTCTGGGTGGAATTGCATCGCCAATTTGCGGTATGCCGATTTCAGGGTTTTGGCATCAGCGGATTTTTCACATCCGAGAATTTCATAATAATCACGTTTGGTGCTCATGGGAGGTCCGTTCGCTAATCTGTGCGGCTCAGCACGGAATTGATTCCGGTGCGCGTATTAAGTGTGTATCCGTTGGCTTGGCAAAGCTCAAGCAGGGGCGTCGTCGTTTCCCGTCCGGTTTCGAGAACCATCAATTTTGGCCATAGGCTTTGGGGAGCAGACGCGAAAAACGCCCGTAAAGCGGGTTCGTCATGGCCTTCTATATCCATTTTCATGGCGTCAATGCGCGAAAGATCGTTCTCGTGGCAAATCCCGTAAAGCGTCCTGACCGGCACAGTTGGTTTTTTCTGGCCTGATGTTTGTTGATCCGGTGTTTGTTTGGACGTGAGATGAACTTCGCCCCGATTAGTGTCCCCGCCCACCATGACGCCTTCTCCCTCTTGACCGGAAATGGCAAAGGGCAGGACTTCGATATCAGCTCCAGAGGCTTTGATGTTAAATTCTAACCGTCCGCGATTGGTACTGTCCGGCTCGATCGCAAGAATGAGGATGGCTTTGTTAGCCGCCCTCGCTTTTGCGGACAAGATTAAGCTATATAGGCCGACATTCGCGCCCGCATCTATGAATACAAAAGGAGAGCTTTCGCTGGCCAGCAGGGCTGTTCTCAGGGCTGTATGCTCGGCCCTGTCCCAGATATGAACCCCGGCAAAAGCCCGTTTTTCACATCGATTGCTGCGCGGCCAGAGACGGGCCCTGACGCCGGGCATAATGGTCACATCAAATGGGTCGGGCAGGTCTTTGAAGGCCCGCTTGCGATACCATGAAATAAGCCATTGTGCCAAAACTGTATATCCGCACACATCCGCTTTTTGCCGCAATCTTTCCCGGTGCGGCGGCAAGGCATGAAAGCCAAATTCGGCCAGATTGGATGTCGCCATATTAGATGTCGCCATATTGGATGTAGACTGGGTATCCATGCTGTCCTTTAAATACAAAAACCCCGCCGCTGGGAGGC